>NZ_LT594323.1:0-1351700 GCF_900089595.1 Micromonospora auratinigra
GGTCTATGCCGGCCGTTCCGACGAGCTGTCCCTGGTCACCACCATGCCGGCGCTGGCCCGCGCGGCCCGCACCGCACACACCCTGGTCGGGGCGGTACGCGCCGCGCAGGCCGCCGCGCCGCGCGCCCCCGGCGCCCCGGTCTTCGGCACCCTGGCCGGCGGCCTGAGCACCCTGGTCGACGCGGCCGAGCGGGCCGGCGGGGCGACCGTGCGCCGGGACGCGACGGTCCGCGAGCTGCACCGCACCGCCACCGGCTGGCGGCTCACCGTCGGGTCGACCCGCGACGCCGCGCACGTCGAGGCCGACGCGGTGCTGCTGGCCGTGCCGGCCCGACCGGCCGCCCGGCTGCTCGCCGGCCCGGCGCCGGTGGTCGCGGAGACGGTCGGCGTGCTCGACTACGCCAGCGTGGCCCTGGTCACCATGGCGCTGCCGGAGCCGGAGCTGCCGGAACTCTCCGGGTTCCTGGTGCCGGCCGGCGAGGGGCTGCTGATCAAGGCGTCGACGTTCTTCACCACCAAGTGGGGGCACCTGCGCCGCCCCGACGGGCTCGCCCTGGTGCGCGCCTCCGTCGGCCGGTACGGCGACGAGACGGCGCTGCAGCTCACCGACGACGACCTGGCCACCACCGTGCACCGGGAGCTGTCGAAGGTGCTGGGCACCCCGCTGCCGGCCCCGGTCGCCGGGCACGTGCAGCGGTGGGGCGGCGCGCTGCCGCAGTACGCCCCCGGTCACCTCGACCGGGTGGCGGCGGCCCGGGCGGCGCTGCGCGCCGACCACCCCACACTGGCCCTGGCCGGGGCCGGCTACGACGGCGTCGGCATCCCGGTCTGCGTCCGCTCCGGCGAGACCGCGGCCGAAGAGATCATCACAGCACTGGGAGGATCGGCAGCATGACCGAGCAGACCAACGCGGCACGGCTGCGGGAGCTCAACGACACCATCCGCTACACGATGTGGTCGGTGTACCGGGCGACCAGCCCCCTCCCGTCGCTGCGCGAGAACGTCGTCGACGAGGTCGAGTCGCTCTTCGCGGAGCTGGCCGGCAAGGACGTCACCATCCGGGGCACGTACGACGTGGCCGGGCTGCGCGCCGACGCCGACCTGATGATCTGGTGGCACGCCGCCTCCAGCGACGCGCTCCAGGACGCGTACCTGCGGTTCCGCCGGACCACGCTGGGGCGGGCGCTCACCCCGGTCTGGTCGCAGCTGGCGCTGCACCGGCCGGCCGAGTTCAACAAGAGCCACATCCCGGCGTTCCTGGCCGACGAGGAGCCGCGGGCGTACCTCTGCGTCTACCCGTTCGTCCGGTCCTACGAGTGGTACCTGCTGCCCGACGCCGAGCGGCGGGAGCTGCTGGCCGAGCACGGCAAGATGGCCCGGGGCTACCCCGACGTGCGGGCCAACACGGTCGCCTCCTTCGCCCTCGGCGACTACGAGTGGATGCTCGCCTTCGAGGCCGACGAGCTGCACCGGATCGTCGACCTGATGCGGGACCTGCGCGCCTCGGGGGCGCGCCGGCACGTCCGCGAGGAGGTCCCGTTCTACACCGGCCGCCGCCGCTCGATCGCCGACATCGTCACCTGCCTGGTCTGACCGCTGCCACCGGTCGGGGCCGCGTCCGCGACCCCGACCGGCGGTGCTCAGGCGACCGTCGTGCAGGAGACGATCCCGGGCACCGGGTTGGTCGCGCCGGACGAGCCGACGAACCCGAAGCCGGTGCTCGCCCCCGGCGCGAGGGTGCCGTTGTAGGCCACGTTGCGCGCGGTGACCAGGGTGCCGTTGGTGCTCACCGTGGCGTTCCACGCCGAGCCGACCTGCTGGCCGTTCTGGTAGTTCCAGCTCACCGACCAGCCACGCACCGGTGAGCCGCCGTTGGTCACCTGCACCTCGGCCTGGAAGCCGCCGTTCCACTGCCCGGTGATCCGGTACGTCGCGGTGCAGCCGCCGGCCGGGTTCGGCGTGGTGGGCGGGGTGCTCGGCGTCGGGCCGCCGGTCGGCGAGCTGGTCGGCGTCGGGCCGGTGGTCGGCGACGTGGTCGGCGACGGGCCGGTGGTCGGCGACGTGGTCGGCGACGGGCCGCCGCCACCGAAGTCGACGTCGCTGCACAGGTAGTACGACTGGTCCAGGTGGCTGGCCTGCCAGATGGTGTAGACGATGTGCCGGCCGGTGCGGCCGGGCGCGCTCGCCGGCACCTGGATCGACACGCCCGTCGACTCGGGCGTCCACTGGCTCGCCGGGGTGTTGCCGATCTGGCCGGCCAGTTCCAGGTCGCTCCAGCGCAGCGGCGTGGTCAGCGCGTCGAAGCCCTGCTTCGTCACGTACACCCGGATGTAGTCGGCGCCGTGGCTGGCCTGGTCGTACAGCTTGATCTTGAAGTTGCCGGTCACCGGGGCGGTCTTCCAGGCGCCGACCGCGTCGAGCGCGTTGTAGCGCCCGCTGGACGTGTGCCCGGCGCTGCACAGCTGGCCGTCCGGGATGGCCGCCTGGTGGTTGCCGGCGACGCCCTCCCGGAACAGCCCGTTCCAGTTCCACATGGCGTTCGGGTCGGCCTGCCAGGCCTGCCAGCACATCGGGTCCTGGGTGGCCATGGCCGGGTTCTGGAAGTCGCTGCCCCAGCGCTGCCAGCAGCCGTAGTTGCGCGACGCCGGGTCGACCACGGACCCGTGCGCCGAGGCCGGGCCGGCCAGGGTGACGTTCAGCAGCGCCGCGACCAGCGTGCCGACGGCGAGCAGGGCCGCCGCGACCAGGGCGCGGCGACGGTGCGGTGTGGACATCTGAGCCTCCGGGGTGGGGATGTCGGATGACGCCCGGACGATGCGGGAGTTGCCCCTCCCGCGCGATGGCTCGCGTCGCGGCTCCGCCTGGCACGCTGTCACAGGAAAGCGGTATCCGTCAATGTCTGCTCAGGCCGGCGGCCGCCGCATCGGGGTGTGCGGGATGCCGTCCTCGACGTACCCGGGGCCGCTGACCGTGAAGCCGTGGCCGGCGTAGAAGCCGACCAGGTGGGTCTGCGCCTCCAGCACGCACGGCCGGTCCCCGACCAGCGCCAGCGCCTCGGCCACCAGCCGGCCGGCCAGGCCCGCGCCCCGGGCCGCCGGGGCGACCACCACCCGGCCGATCCGGGCCACCCCGCCCGGGTCGGCGAGGATCCGCAGGTACGCCACGACCGCGCCGTCGTCGCCGGTCAACCAGAGGTGCCGGGTGCCCGGCTCGGTGTCCCGGCCGTCCAGTTCCGGGTACGCGCACTCCTGCTCCACCACGAACACGTCGACGCGCAGCCGCAGCAGGTCGTGGAAGGTGCGGGCGTCCAGCTCGGCGAAGGTGGCGACGTGCGACTCGTACGGCATCCCGCGATGTTATGCGCCGCCGTCCCGACGGGCGGCGACCGCTCCGCCCTCGGTGCGGGTGCGGGCGGGGTCGGCGTCGGCGCGGGTGGGGGTGGCGTCGGCCGGGTCGGTGCCGGTCCGGGCGTCGGCCGTGCGGCGGCGGGCCAGCGAGCCGACGGCGGCCAGGGCGACCAGCGCGACGACCACCCCCGCCACGGTCCACGGCCCCAGCCCGGCCAGCCAGCCGCTCACCGCCCCCTGCACCCGGCCGGCCGCCGCGATCACCGGGTCGCCGGTGCCGCGACCGGAGAAGAGCCGCACCTCGTACCAGCCGTACCAGGCCACGTAGCCGCCGGTGAGCACCAGCAGCAGGCCGGCCAGCCGGCCGAGCAGGGGACCGGCCCGCCGGGCGCGCCGGACCAGCGAGTCGCGGGCCAGCGCCACCGCCAGCGCCGCCGCGCCGACCGCCAACCCCATGCCGAGCGCGTACGCCACGAAGAGGCCCACCCCGGCGAGCGGGCTGCCGGCCCGGAAGCCGGCCACCACCACCGCCAGGAACGGGCCGATCGTGCAGCCGAGCGACGCCACCGCGTACCCGACGCCGAAGAGTGCCATCGAACCGAACCGGGCCCGGACCGCCGGGCCGCTCGCCGGACGCGGCGTGACGGTCGGCAGCTGCCGACCGGCGAGCAGCCAGCCGCCGGCCAGCACCAGCGCCGCCCCGATCAGCACCGAGACCCACGGCAGCCGACCCGCCACGGCGTCCGCCGCCGGCCCGGCGAGCAGGCCGAACGCGCCGAAGACCGCCACGAAACCGGTAGTCATCGCGGCGGTCAGGGCCAGCGCGCGGCCCACCGGCGCCAGCGGCCCGCGGGCGGCCGCCGGCCCCTCGCCCAGCACCAGCACCGACAGGTACGCGGGCAGCAGCGCGAAGCCGCACGGGTTCACCGCGGCGAGCAGGCCGGCGGCGAGCGCCAGACCGTAGGGGGCGTCGGACACGTCAGGCCAGCTCACCGACGCGGCGGCGCAGCTCGGCCTGGGACAGTGCGCCGGAGTGCACCACCTTCCCGGTGGAGTCGAGCAGCACGTACCACTCCTGGCTGGTGACGCCGAACCGCCGCCACACCGCGCCCTGGTCGTCGGCGAGGTTGGGGAACGCCGCGATGCCGGTGTCGGTGGCGAAGCGGCGCATCGCGTCCGGGCCGCTGCCCAGCCCGGCCACGCCGACCACGCTGATCCGGTCGGCGTTCGCCCGCCGCAGCGCGGCGACGTCGGCGGCGACGCCGCGGCAGCGGGTGCACCAGGCGGCCCAGAACCAGAGCACGGCCGGCCGGCCGGCGAGGCTCGCCCCGGCGAACGACCCGCCGTCGAGCGTGCGCGCGGTGAAGTCCAGCGTGGCGGGAACGGTCGCGCCGGGCGACGCGCTCCCGGTGGGTGCCGTGCTGCCGCCGGGCACTCCGGTCGGCCCGGCGGTGCCCGGCGTCGCGCTCGCGGCCGGTGTGCCGCCGGTGGCCGGGGCCGCCCGGTCGGTCGGTCCGGTGCCGCCGCAGCCGGTGAGGGCCAGCACGGCGGCGAGGGTGAGCGGCGGCAGCGTCGATCTGATCGCGGGCATGGCCGATGCTAACCACCCCCCGGCCCCGCGCACCCTTACCGACCGCTTACGCCCACCGTCCGTTCCCGTGCGACCACGCGGCGGGGTCAGGCGGGGCGGGCGCCGACGGCGTCGCGTACCTCGGCGCCCTGGTCGCCCTCGACGGCGCGGGCGCAGTGCGCGCAGCAGAAGAAGCGGCCGGAGACCTCGACGCCGTGTCCGACGATCTTGGTCTGGCAGTGCTCGCAGATCGGTGCCATCCGGTGGATGGCGCACTCGAAGCAGTCGAAGGTGTGCGTGTCGCCGCTGACCGTGCGCACCTCGAACGCCATCCAGTAGTCGTTGCCGCAGACCTCACAGGTTGCCATGTCGAAACCCCCCGAAAACGGACCCGTCATCCCAGGGTCGGGGTACGGACACAGCGGAGCAACCGAAACCGGCGAACCTGGTCCGGCTCGACGGCGAGTCGCCCCCGGCGTGTCGCGCGTTAGGCCAGGTGAGAGCCGCGAACCCCCCGGAGGACCTCGTGATCAAGCGCAACAAGCTGTTCGGCACCCAGACCCGGGTCACCTTCTGCCTGCCGCGGGACACCCCGCCCGGCCCGGTGAGCGTGGTCGGCTGCTTCAACGACTGGGAGCCCGGACGGCACGAGCTGGTCAGCCGGCGGGACGGCACCCGTACGGTCACCGTCAGGCTCGGGCCCGGCGAGTACCGCTTCCGCTACCTCGGCACCGGCGGGGTGTGGCTGGACGACGACTCCGCCGACGAGGTCGACGAGCAGGGCTGCCGGCTGCTGCTCTGAGCGGCGGCGGCGGCACCGGGCCCGGTCGGGCCGGGGACCCGGGCCGCCCCGCCGCGGCTCAGCCCTCGGCCGGCGTCAGCCGGATCGAGAGCGAGTTCACGCAGTGCCGGGTGTCCTTCGGGGTGAAGCCCTCACCCTCGAAGACGTGCCCGAGGTGGCTGTCGCACCGGGCGCAGCGGATCTCCGTGCGCCGCATGCCCAGGGTGTTGTCGGGGATCTCCTTCACCGCGCCCGGGATCGCGTCGTCGAAGCTGGGCCAGCCGCAGTGCGAGTCGAACTTGTCGTCGCTGCGGAACAGTTCCGCCCCGCAGGCCCGGCAGTGGTAGACGCCGGGGGTCTTGGTGTCCACGTACTCGCCGGTCCAGGGCCGCTCGGTGCCGGCCTCCCGGAGCACCTGGAACTCCTCGGGGCTCAGCCGGACCCGCCACTCGTCCTCGGTGCGGGGCAGTTCGTTCTCGGAAAGACTCACCGGTCAACGGTACGTCGGACGTCGGTGGCATCGCATATGGTCGCGCAATGGCTGGCAGCAAGGCCGCGGCCGAGGAGATCGAGGTCGCCGGGCACACCGTCCGGCTGAGCAGCCCCGACCGGGTGATCTTCCCGCAGCGCGGCTTCACCAAGGCGGACGTCTTCCACTACTACCTGGCCGTGGGCGAGGGGATCATGCGCGCCCTGCGCGACCGGCCCACCACCCTGCAACGCTTCCCCGACGGCATCGAGGGGGAGATGTTCTTCCAGAAGCGGGTGCCGGCCCGGGGCGTACCGCCGTGGGTGCGGACCGCCGAGATCGCCTTCCCGAGCGGGCGGACGGCGGCCGAGCTCTGCCCGGCCGACCTGGCGCACGTGGCGTGGGCCGCGCAGATGGGCACGGTGGTGTTCCACCCGTGGCCGGTGCGCGCCGCCGACGCCGACCGTCCCGACGAGCTGCGCATCGACCTGGACCCGCAGCCCGGCACCGACTTCGGTGACGCGGCCACCGCCGCCGGGGAGCTGCGCGCGCTGCTGGACGAGTTGGGCGCGACCGGCTGGCCGAAGACCTCCGGCGGCCGGGGCGTGCACGTCTACCTGCGCATCCAGCCCCGCTGGACGTTCGTCGAGGTGCGCCGGGCGACCATCGCGCTGGCCCGCGAGCTGGAGCGCCGCCGCCCCGAGCTGGTCACCACCGCCTGGTGGAAGGAGGAGCGGGGCAGCCGGGTCTTCGTGGACTTCAACCAGATGGCCCGGGACCGGACCATCGCCTGCGCGTACTCGCTGCGGGCCAACGGCCGGGCCACCGTCTCCACCCCGCTCGACTGGGCCGAGCTGCCCGACGTCGACCCGGACGAGCTGCACCTGGGCAGCGTGCCGGCCCGGCTCGCCGAGCGGGGCGACCCGCACGCCGGCATCGACGACGCTCCCTGGGACATCGGCCCGTTGCTGGAGTGGGCCGACCGGGACGCCGCCGCCGGCCTGGGCGACCTGCCCTACCCCCCGGAATATCCGAAGATGCCCGGCGAGCCGAAACGCGTCCAACCCTCCAAGGACCGCGACCGCCCCCGCCCCTGACCCGCGCCGCCCCGACCGGCGCGGCGACCCGATAACGATCACGTAACGCGTGCGAACCTTTTCCGGCCCTCGACGGGTCTCCCTGATCAACGCCCCGACCCGGGGCAGGGGAGGACTCGGATGAAGCTGGTGTGGAGGCGGGCCGTCGAGGCGCGCGGGCTGCTGCTCGCCGCCGCGGTCGCGGCCCTGGTCGCGGTCGCGCTGGTCACCGGGCTCTCCGACTACAACCGCCGGGCGGTCGACGCGGGGGCCCGGGCGGTGCTCGACGCCGCCCCGGCCGAGGAGCGCAGCCTGCTGGTCAGCGGCTCCGGCGGCCGGGACGCCGCGGCGTACGCCGACCGGGACCGGGCGGTCCGGGCCCAGTTCGCCGCCGGCCTCGACGGCGTACCGGTCACCGTCGCCGCCGCCCGCTACGGCACCGGCCGCGAGCTGACCGGCGACCTGGGCGACGCCCGTACCGGCCCGGATCCGGTCTTCGCGGGCCTGACCAGCCTGCCCGACCTGCCCGCGTACGCCGAGCTGACCGCCGGGTCGTGGCCGGTGACCAACGCCCGCCCGCTCCAGGTCACCCTGCCCGAGAAGATCGCCGGCCAGCTCGGGCTCAGCGCCGGCGACCGGGTGCCGCTCTACGACCGCAGCGCCGAGAAGGCCGACGCGGTGGTGCTCGCCGGCACCTGGCGACCCCGCGACCCGAACGCGGCCTACTGGCGGCTCGCCCCGGGCGTGGGCAGCGCCGACCCGGACGGCTCGTACGGGCCGTTCGTGCTCGACCCGGCCGACTTCGCGCGGACCTTCGCCGGCTCCACCTCGGCGGCCTGGCTGGTCGCCCCCGAACTCGCCGGGGTGGCCCCGGCCCGGCTCGCCGGAATCAGCGCCAGACTCGGGGACATCGCGGCGCAGGTACCCGAGGCCACCGGGCTCGGCTCGTCCGCGCAGACCGTCGGTCACCTGGACCGGCTCGCCGACCGGCTCGGTCGCGCCGACCTGGTGGGCCGGTCCGCGCTGCTCACCCCGCTGCTGCTGATCATGGTCCTGGGCGGGTACGCGCTGGTGCTGGTCGCCGCGCTGCTCACCGAGGACCGGCGGGCCCAGACCGCGCTGCTGCGTGCCCGGGGTGCCGCCCGGGGCCAGCTCGCCGGCCTCGCCGTCCGGGAGGCGACCCTGGTCGTGGTGCCGGCGGCACTGCTCGCCCCACCGCTGACCGGAGTGGCCGTCCGCCGGCTCGGCGCGGACCTGGGACTGGCCGGCGGGGGCGCCACCCGGATCTGGACGGTGGCGCTCGCCGCAGCGGTCGGCTGCCTGCTCGCCATGGTGCTACCGGCCCTGCGCCGGGCCGGCACGTACGTCGCCGACATGGCCGCCCGGTCCCGCCCCACCCGGGGCGCGGCGGTGCAGCGGGCCAGCGTCGACCTGGCCCTGGTCGCACTCGCCGTACTGGCCTGGACCCAGCTGCGGCAGTACTCCTCCCCGCTGGCCGGCGCCGGTGGCCGGCTCGGCATCGACCCGCTGCTCGCCGCCGCGCCCACCCTCGGGGTGCTGGCCGGCGCGGTCGTCGCGCTGCGGCTGCTGCCGCCGACGACCCGGCTCGCCGAGCGCTTCGTCGACCGGCGGCCCTGGGTGGCCACCATGTTCGGCATGTGGCAGGCCGGCCGCCGGCCGCACGCCGGCCCGGTGCTGCTGCTCGCCCTCGCCGTCGGCGGCAGCACCCTCGCCTGGTCGCTGGTCGCCTCCTGGGAACGCTCGCAGCTCGACCAGGCCCGGCACACCGTCGGCGCGGACCTGCGCCTGGTCGAGCGGGACGGCACCGCCCCCGCCGACCGGGCCGCCCGGCTGGCCGCCGTACCGGGGCTGGAGCGGGTGCTGCCGGCCTGGCGCGACGACGTCCGGGTGGGGCGCGACGACCGGCCGGCCAGCGTGGTCGGCCTCGACGCGGCCGCCGCCGGCGGGCTGCTCCGGCTCTCCGACGCCGACGGTGACGCGTCCACCGCGGCGCTGCTCGACCGGCTGGTCAAGGGGCGGGCCGCCCCCGTCGGGCCGCTCCTGCCGGCCGGCGCGGCCACCCTCGCCGGCACCGTCCGGACCCCCGTCGAGTCCCCGTACACGACGCCCCGGATCACCGTCTCCGCGCTGCTCACCACCGACGACGGCGCGGCCTGGCGGCTGCCGCTGGCCGAGGCGCTCGGCGACGGCCGCCCGGTCGGCTTCTCGGTGGCGCTGCCCCCGACCGGCGGCGCCCCGCTGCGGCTGGCCGGGTTCGAGTCCGACGGCGGCGACGCCGTCGGCATCAGCTACCGGCTGCGCCTCGACGGTCTCCGGCTGGCCGACGCCGGTGGCGCGGCGCTGCCGCTGCCCTTGGACGGCGGCTGGCGGATCACCGACGCGGCGCAGGGGCCGACGGTGCCGGCCCGGGTCACCCCGGGCGTCGTCGACGCCACCCACAAGGTGGTGCTCCCCGAAGGAGCGCTGGAGTACGCCCGGCAGCCCACCTCCCGGTTCGCGGTGGTGCCGGTCGGCACCGACCCGCCGGTGCCGGTGCTCATCACGCCCGGGGTGGCCGCCGCGCTGAGCCTGCACACCGGTGACCAGGTGCCGTTCCCGCTCTCCGGGGCGACCCTGCCGGTGAAGGTGGTCGGGCAGGTGGCGGCGGTGCCCGGCACCGGCGGCGACGGCGTGCTGCTGGACCTGCCCGCCGCCGCCACGCTGCTGCTGCGCCAGCAGGGCAACCTGCGGCCGATCTCCGAGTGGTGGCTGGGCACCGACCGCGCCGGGCACACCGCCGCGGCGGCCGACCTCGCCGGGCTGTCCGGCACCACCCTGCTGGACCGCCGGCAGGTGGCGGCGGAGGCCGCCCGGGACCCGTACTGGCGAGGGGCCCGGACCGGCCTGCTCGCCGCCGCCGTCGGGGCGGTGCTGCTCGCCCTCGTCGGCCTGGCCGTCGACGTGTGGGCCACCGCCCGGCACCGGCTCACCGAGCTCGCCGTGCTGCACACGTTGGGCGCCAGCAGCCGGCTGCTGGCCCGCGCGCTCCTCGCCGAGCAGACCTTCCTGGCCGGGCTCGGGGTCGGCGTGGGACTGCTGGTCGGGGCCGGCGTGGCGGCCACCATGGTGCCGCTGGTGATCCTCACCCCGGCCGCCGGCCGGCCGGTGCCCGAGGCGGTCTTCACGGTGCCGTGGACGCCGGTCGGGCTGACCGCGGCCGGGCTGCTGCTCGCCGCCCTGGGCTGCGCCGCCTTCATCACCACCGGCCTCCGCCAGCGGCTGGCCGTCGTGCAGCTCCGGATCGGGGGAGAACGATGAGCGTGTTCGGGGCGGTCCGGCGGGTCCGGGCGTACGGGGGGCACTTCCTGCTGCTCGCCGTCCTGACGCTGGTCACCGCGCTGCTGATCACCGCGGTGCCCCGGGTCGCCGACCGGCTCACCGGGCAGGGACTGCGCGAGTACGTCGCCGCGCAGCCGGTGGCCCGGCGCGACCTGACGTACGCCACCCAGCCGGAGGTCGTGCCGCCGCTGGCCCAGCGGCTCGCCGCCACCCGGGCCCTGGAACTGGCCACCCTCGAACGGCGCATGCCGACCGCCGTCCAGCAGGTGATCGGGGAGCGCTGGTACGCCGCGCAGACCTATCCCGCCCGGCTCACCGGGCCGCGGCTCGCCGCCGACAAGGGACTGATCGACCTCGGCCTGCGCAGCATGACCGGGATGCCCGAGGCGGCCACCCTCGTCGCCGGACGCTGGCCGGAACAGGGGGTGACCGAGCAGGGCGCGATCGAGGTGGCGCTGGCCGACAGCGTCGCCGGCCCGCTCGGGGTGACCGCCGGGGACCGGTTCCGGCTCGCCATCCTGGACCAGAACAAGAAGCCGATCACCGTACGGGAGATGGAGCTGGTCGGGGTGTTCACGCCCCGGGACCGGCGGGCCGGGATCTGGGACAGCCTCCCGGGCATGCTGGGGCTCACCCCGCCGGAGGGCGACGGGGACCCGTTCGTGGCCGTCGGCTACACCGCCGAGGACGGCTTCGACGCCGCCGCCACCGCCGGCTTCCCGGTCTCGTTCAGCTGGCGCTACCGGATCGCCCCGGCGGAGATCGCCGCCGGTCAGCTCTCCGACCTGATCGGCGGGCTCGCCGCGCTGGACCGGGCCCGCCCGGCCGGACTGACCCTCACCCAGGGCGTCGACATCCCGCTGCGCCGCTTCGCCGAGTCCCTGGCCGCCGCCCGTACGCTGCTGGCGGTCATCGCCGCCGGGCTGCTCGCCACGCTGGCCGGCCTGACCCTGCTCGCCGCCCGGCTGGCCGCCCGCCGCCGGGCCACCGAGTACGCGCTGATCCGCGCCCGGGGCGGCTCCACCGTGACCGTGCTGCGCCGGGGGCTCACCGAATCGGTCCTGGTGCTGCCGCTCGCGGCCGGCGCCGGCTGGCTGCTCGGCGGGCGGCTGCCGGGGGCCGGCACCGGACTGCGCTGGGTGCTGCTCGCCGGGCTGCTGGCCACCCTGGTGCCGCCGCTCGCCGCGCTCACCGCCGGCCGGGGCACCGGCGGCCGGACCGATCTGGTCGGCGCGCGGGCCACCGCGCTGCGGCGCACCGTCGAGGTGACCGTGCTGGTGATCGCCGCGCTCGGGGCGTTCCTGCTGCGGCGGCGGGGGCTCACCCTCGACGGGACGGTCGATCCGCTGCTGGTCTCGGTGCCCGTCCTGCTGGCGGTGGCGGCGGCGCTGCTCGCGCTGCGCGCCTACCCGTGGCCGCTGCGCCTGCTCAGCCGGGCGGCCGCCCGGGCCCGGGGCAGCGTCGCGTTCCTCGGCACCGCCCGGGCCGGCCGGGCCGCCACCACCGGCCCGCTGGTCGTGGTGGTGCTGGCGATCGCCACCGCCGCGTTCTGCGGGGTGGTCGCGGCCGGCATCGAGACCGGTCGGGACCGCGCCGCCGCCCGGGCGGTGCCCGGTGACGTCCTGGTGGTGGGGGAGCGGTTCGCGCCGGACACCACCGAGGGGCTGGCGGGGCTGCCCGGGGTGCGGGCGGTCACCCCGCTGCTGACCGTCCCCGGCGAGCGCCCGTACGCCGACCGGGCCGGCCGCTTCGGCGGCGTCGGGGAGACCCGGGTGCTGCTGGTCGACGGGGCCCGCTTCGCCGACGTGGCCCGCCGCGCCGGGGTCGCCGTGCCGGTCCCGGACCTGCTGCGCACCCCCGGCGACGGCACCGGCGGCACGCCGCTGCCGGCGCTGGTCTCCCCGGCGCTCGCCGCCGAGTTCACCGCCGCCGGGCTGGCCGACCGGGACGGCCGCCGCCCGGCCTGGCTGGACGTGCAGGGCAACCGGCTGCCGGTCCGCACCGCCGCCGTGGTGGCCGGATTCCCCCTGGTCGACCAGGGCGTGGACCGGTTCCTGGTGCTGCCCTGGCCGGCGCTGCCGGCGGACGCCCCGAACCCGCTCGCCCCGACCGGGTTCGTGCTGGCCGGCGACCGGGTCGACCCGGCGGCGGTGGCCCGGGTGGTCGAGGAGGGACAGCGGCGCTACCAACGTGCCGGCACGGTGAACGGCGGGGACCGGCCCCGGCAGCCGACGGTGCTCACCCGGTCGGCGGTCCGCGCCGAGCTGGGCGGCAGCGGGGTCAACGGTTTGCTGGTCTTCGGCTTCACCATCGGTGCGGTCGGCGGCGGCCTGCTCGGGCTGCTGGCCCTGGCGTTCGCGGTCCTCGCCGGGGCGCGTGCCCGGGGGCAGGTGCTGTCCCGGCTGCGCACCATGGGCCTGTCCCGCGGGCAGTGGCGGGGGCTGCTGCTGGTCGAGCTGACCCCGCTGGTGCTGGTCTCGGTGCTGACCGGCGCGGTGGTCGGGGCGCTGTTGCCGGTGCTGCTCACCCCGGTGCTCGGCCTGCCCGCGTTCACCGGCGGGGTGGCGGTGCCGGTGCGTTTCGAACCCGGCCTGGTGGCCGGGGTGCTGGGCCTGGCCCTGCTGGCCCTCGGCTTCGCGGTCGCCGTGGAGGCCCTGAACAACCGCCGGCTGCGCCTCGGCGAGGTGCTCCGGCTCGGAGAGGAGAGCTGACATGACAGCGACCGCTTCCGGCCATCCGGCCTCGGCCGTGCCGGATCTGGCCGTCCTCCAGCAGCGGGCCGCGCAGCGCGCGGCCGAGCGGGCGGGTGGCCGCGACCGGCTCCGCGGGCACATCGTCTGCGACGGTCTGGTGCGCATCTTCAAGACCGAGGGGGTGGAGGTGTTCGCGCTCCAGGGCCTCGACCTGGTCATCGACCGGGGTGAGCTGGTGGCCATCGTGGGCGCCTCCGGGTCCGGCAAGTCGACCCTGCTCAACATCCTCTCGGGGCTGGACACCCCCACCGCCGGCACCGCCCGGGTCGCCGAGTACGACCTGCTCGCCCTGTCGAGCCGGCGTCGGCTCGCGTACCGCCGGCAGGTGGTCGGCTTCGTCTGGCAGCAGACCGGCCGGAACCTGCTGCCGTACCTGAGCGCGGCGGAGAACGTGGAGCTGCCGATGAAGCTGGCCGGCGGGCGGTCCGCGCGGGCGCGCCGGGAGCGGGCCCGCGAGCTGCTCGACATGGTCGGCGTCGGTTACTGCGCGGACCGCCGGCCCGGCCAGCTCAGCGGCGGTGAGCAGCAGCGCTGCGCGGTCGCCGTGGCGGTGGCCAACGACCCCGAGGTGCTCTTCGCCGACGAGCCGACCGGTGAGCTGGACGAGGCGACCGGCGCGGAGGTCTTCGCCGCGCTGCGCACCATCAACGCCGAGCTGGGCGTCACCATCGTGGTGGTCACCCACGACCACGCCGTCGCCGACCAGGTCCGCCGGACCGTCGCGATCCGCGACGGCCGGACCGCCTCCGAGGTACGCCGGACCGCGCGGCTCGCCGCCGACGGCAGCACCGAGCTGGTGGCCGAGGAGTACGCGGTGCTGGACCGGACCGGCCGGATGCAGCTCCCGGTGTCCTTCGTGGACGCCCTGTCCCTGCGCGACCGGGTCCGGCTCGACCTGGAACCCGACCACGTCCAGGTGCGGCCCGGCGACCGGGCGCACGCCGAGGAGAGTGACGCATGAGCGAGCAGCCGACCGCCGCGCCCGTCCGGGAGGCCACCACCGACGAGGTGGTCCGGGTCGAGGAGGTCAGCCGTACCTTCGGCCGGGGCGAGCACGCGGTGCACGCCGTCCGGGAGGTCTCCTTCTCCGCCGGGCGGGGCGAGCTGGTCGCGGTCCGGGGTCGCTCCGGCGCGGGCAAGACCACGCTGCTCAACCTCGTCGGCGGGCTGGACCGGCCGGACCACGGGCGGATCCGGGTGGCCGGGCACGACGTGACCGCCGCCGGTGAGCGGGAGCTGCTGGCGTTGCGGCGCGGCACGGTCGGCTTCATCTTCCAGACCTTCGGCCTGGTGCCGATCCTGTCGGCGGCGGAGAACGTCGGGGTGCCGCTGCGGCTGGCCAAGGTGCCGGCGGCAGAGCGGGAGCAGCGGGTCGCCGTGCTGCTGGAGCTGGTCGGGCTGGGCGGGCACGCGTTGCAGCGCCCGTACGAGCTCTCCGGCGGGCAGCAGCAGCGGGTGGCGGTCGCCCGGGCGTTGGCCAACGAGCCGGACCTGCTCATCGCCGACGAGCCGACCGGCCAGCTCGACTCGGAGACCGGCCGGTCCATCATGGACCTGCTCCGGGCGGTGGTGCACGCCAAGGGCATGACCGCCCTGGTCGCCACCCACGACCCGGCACTGATCGAGCTGGCCGATCGTACCCTCACCCTGCGCGACGGCCGGCTGACCGACGACTGACCGCCGGCCGGCGCCACGAACACGGCCGTCGGGCGACCGCCTTCGTCGCGCGTCGACGCCTGGGTCGTGTGCTGACGCCTCGTCGGTGCCGGACCCTCTTGTCGCCCGCTACAAACTTGATGACGACAACGAATCGGTGCCGCACCGGCCACGGACCTCTGGGCCGTCGCGGGAAGACGGGACAGCGACCGTCCCGTCGGCGCGGCGGGACCGTGTCGCCGCCCGGACCGGCTGAGTCGTTCACGTCATCACGTTCGTAGTCACCGCGCCCTTCACCCCGCCGGCTCTGGGTTCGGGCTCCGGCTCCGCGCTCCGGCTCCGCGCTCGGGCGCCGGCCCCGGCTCTGGGCTCGGGCTCCGGCCCGGCCGGCTGGCGGTGGGGTGGGCGCGCGTCGCCGTTCACTCCCGGTGGCGGCGGTGGTGGTAGGCGATGGTGAGGGCGAGCAGGAGGGGGCCCCAGAGCAGCAGGGGGAGGTAGCAGGCGAGGAGCAGGGCGAAGCCGGGCGGCGAGCACTCCAGGTCGTTGCCGTGGACCAGCACGCCCCAGGCGGCGTACCCCCAGATCAGGATGAGCGCGACGGCGCCCGCGCCGGCGACGGTGACCGCGAACGGCGGCGGCACCCGACGCCCGCCGAGCAGCGGCAGCCACCGGGCGAACACCTCACCCCAGGGGCGGACCAGGCCGAAGGAGAGCAGCGCCAGCGCCTCCGAGACCAGGCTCAGCGAGATGATGTAGGCGCTCTCGCCGACCCCGAGGTGGACGGGCGCACCGTGCGCCGAGGCGCCGATCGGCACCCCCGCGACCAGGGCGAGCCGCCACAGGCCGGACGGGAGCACGACCAGCGGGATCAGGTGGGCGACCCGCTCGGCCCAGCCGGGCCCGCGACGGTCGGGCCGGGCGGACGCGGGCGTGGGCGTGGGCGTGCTGACGGTGTCGGACATGGCGACTCCCCGTTCGGTGGGCTGCGGCTCCAGCCTGCCGGCCGGCGGGGTCAGCGCCGTCGCCACCGCCGGGGAGTCGGCTCCCCCGGGTGGGGGAGCGGTCGTCAGAGGGCCAGCTTCATCCCCTCGTGGCTGGCCACGAAGCCGAGCCCGAGGTAGAAGCGGTGCGCGTCGGCGCGGGTCTTGTCCGTGGTGAGCTGCACCAGCGCGCAGCCCCGCTCCCGGGCCCGGTCGATCGCCCAGTGCATCATCGCCCGGCCGACGCCCTGCCCGCGCAGGTCGGAGCGGACCCGGACCGACTCGATCAGCGACCGCTCGGCACCGTGGCGGCCCAGCCCGGGGATGTACGTGAGCTGCATGCAGCCGACCGGTTCCCCGGCCAGTTCGGCGACGACCAGATGGTTGCGCGGGTCGGCGGTGATCTCCGCGAACGCCTTCTCGTACGCCTCGTCCACCTCGGTGAAGTCGCGGGCCTTGCCGAGCACGTCGTCGGCGAGCAGCGCGATGATGGCGGGCAGGTCCGCCCGGGCGGCCTCCCGGAAGATCAATTCGGTCATGCCGGCAGCGTGTCACATTCAAGGAACCCGAGGTCCACCGGCCGGGCTTGCCCGCACCGGGCAACATGTCGCCATGGACGTCCTGCTGCTGCCGTTCCGCTGGATCTACCGGGCGCTGATCTGGTTCGCCAACTCGCCGCGCACCCTGATCGCCTCGTACCTGCTGATGATCGTGGTGGCCGGCGTCCTCTACAGCCACGCCGAGCACAAGGGCGCCGCCGACTCGGTCTGGTGGGCGGTGGTGACCGCCTCCACGGTCGGCTACGGCGACATCTCGCCGACCACCTTCGCCGGCCGGCTCCTCGCCGCGATGCTCATCTCGACCATGGTGCTGCTGGTGATCCCGCTGATCACCGCGCACTTCGCCAGTCGGCTCATCGTCGACGACGACGCCTTCGAGCACGACGAGCAGGAGGAGCTGAAGGCGGACGTCCGCCGGCTGCGGGCCCTGGTGGAGGAGATGGCCGCGCGGCAGGGCGTCACGGTGCCCGAGCCGGAGCCACGCGGCCCCGCCGAGGGCGTGGTGCCGGTCTGGGAACGCTCGGTCGCCTACCGGCGGCGACGCCGCCGGCGCTGACCCGCACGGGCGCCGCCGCGCCCGGCCCGGACGGTCAGCGGGCCGGGCAGCGCAGCCCTTCCGGCGGGACGGTGAGCGAGATCAGGTACGCGTCGACCGCCCGCGTCACGCAGGTCGTCTGCGGGTACGCGGTGTGCCCCTCGCCCTCCCAGGTCAGCACCCGCCCGACGCCCAGCATCGAGGCGAGCGCGGCGGTCTGCTCGTACGGCGTCGCCGGGTCGCCGGTGGTGCCCACCACCACGATGGGCGGCGCGCCGACCGCCTTCCCGGTCGGGTACGGGTCCCGCCCGCCCGGCCACTGCACGCAGCCCAGCATCCCCACCGCCAGGGCCGGCCCGAAGAGCGGGTACCGGTCGCGCCACTGGGACTGCAGCGCGCGGATCTGCGCGACGGTCGGCTTCTCGGTCTCGTCCGCGCAGTTCACCGCCATGTTGGCGTCGAACAGGTTCGAGTAGCGCCCGTTCTCCTCGCGCCCCGCGTACGCGTCGGCGAGCTTGAACACCCCGGTCGGGTCGCCGCCCTGCAGGGAGTCGATCGCCCGGGCCAGCTCCTGCCAGCCGGACTCGGTGTAGAGGGAGGAGATGACCGCGTAGAACACCCAGCCGGCGGTCGCCTCCCGGCCGTCGCGGGCGCGGACCGGGGAGGTGTTGGCCTTGGCGATGGCGTCGGTGACCGCGCCCCGGGCGTCCGGCGCGATCGGGCAGCGCCCGGCGTTCGCGCCGCACCAGCGGGCGAAGTTGTCGAAGGCCCGCTCGAAGCCCTTGGCCTGGCTCTCCGAGCCGGCGATCAGCTTCTGCTGCGGGTCCACCGCGCCGTCGAGCACCAGGGCGCGGACCCGCTGCGGGTAGAGCTGGGCGTAGGTGGCGCCGAGCAGGGTGCCGTACGAGTAGCCGAGGTAGGTCAGCTTCTCGTCGCCGACCGCCGCGCGCACCGCGTCCATGTCCCGGGCCGCCTGCTCGGTGCCGTAGAGCGGGAGCTGGTCGCCGTACTTGTCGCCGCAGCGCTGCCCGATCCGCTTGTTCAGGTCGACGAAGCCGTCGAACGACGCCTGGCTGCGCGGGTCGGGGTCGTAGCCGAAGCTGGCGTCCAGGTCGGTGTCGGAGATGCACTTGACCGGGCTGGACCGGGCCACCCCGCGCGGGTCGAAGCCGACGATGTCGAACCGGTCGGTCACCGAGGCGGGCAGGCCGCCGAACCCGGCGCCGAAGGAGAGGTAGACGGCGGTGTCCACGCCGGACGCCCCCGGCCCGCCCGGGTTGACCACCAGCGACCCGATCCGGTCGTGCTGCTTCTGCGAGCGGATCCGGATCAGCGCGATCTCGAAGGTCTCCCCGGTGCCCGGACCGGCCGTCGCGCCGGTCGCCGCGCCGGCCCCCCAGTTGCGGGGTACGGCGATCCGGGCGCACTCGTAGCGCATCCCCTGCGCGCCCCGGCCGACCAGCTCGTCGGGCACCTCCGGACAGTCTCGCCAGGTCGGGGCGGTGCCCGGGGGCGCGGCCTCGCCCTGGCCCTCGACGCGCGGGGCGATCACCGGCAGCGTGCAGCCGGCGGTGAGCAGCACCGCCGCCGCGATCCCGGCCAGCGCGGGTCGGACCCGGCGGATCCGGTCGGAGAAGCGGGTCACGTGGGAGGCCTCCATGATCGTGTCGACGGCCAGGCTACGCCCGGCCGTCCGCACCGCCGACGGTCGCCGCCGGGTCGCCGCGCAGCACCTGGTCGACGTCGTAGCGGATCGGGCGCTCCAGCTGCTCGTAGGTGCAGGAGCGGGGATCCCGGTCGGGACGCCAGCGGACGAACTGGGCGGTGTGCCGCAGCCGGTCGCCCTCCATCGCGTCGTACCCGACCTCGACCACCAGCTCCGGACGCAGCGGTTCCCACTCGAGGTTCTTGGTGCCGGTCCACCGGCTCACCCCGCCGGGGATGCGCTGGCCGCGCTCGTGGTCGCCGTGCACCCAGGGGTGGTCGCCGTCGACGTCGCGGTAGGGCGCCAGCTCGTCCAGCAGCTCCTTGCGCCGCGCGGCGGTGAACGAGGAGCTGACCCCGATGTGGTGCAGCACGCCCGCGTCGTCGTACAGGCCGAGCAGCAGCGAGCCGACCACCGGACCGGACTTGTGCCAGCGGAAGCCGGCCACCACCGCGTCGGCGGTACGCGCGTGCTTGACCTTGAACATGAGCCGCTTGCCCGGCTCGTACGGCAGGTCGGCCGGCTTGACGATGAGGCCGTCCAGCCCGGCCCCCTCGAACACGTCGAACCAGCGCCGGGCGGTCTCCGGGTCGGTGGTGACCTGGGTGACGTGCACCGGCGGGCGGACCTTGGCCAGCGCCTTCTCCAACGCCGCCCGGCGCTGCGGGTAGGGCCGGTCGGTGAGCAGCTCGTCGTCGAGGGCGAGCAGGTCGAAGGCGACGAAGTCGGCCGGGGTGGTCTCGGCGAGCAGCTTCACCCGGGAGGCGGCCGGGTGGATCCGCTGGGCGAGCAGCTCGAAGTCGAGCCTCGGCTGGCCACCCGGCCCGTCCCGGCGGATCACCACCAGCTCGCCGTCGACCGCGCAGCGGGCCGGGAGCTGGCGTCGGGCCTGCTCCACCACCTCGGGGAAGTAGCGGGTCATCGACTTGCCGCCCCGGCTGGCCAGCTCGACCTCGTCGCCGTCACGGAACACGATGCAGCGGAAGCCGTCCCACTTCGGCTCGTACGTCATCCCGGGCGCGGTGGGCAGTCGGGGCACGCTCTTGGCCAGCATCGGTTCGACCGGCGGGTTGATCGGCAGCTCCACGGCGACCAGTCAATCAGACCCCACCGACGGTCGTGAGGCAGATCACCGGCGGTGGGCGACGGCGTGTCCTCGCCCCGGCCCCTTCGTCACCCGCGCCCGGATGGTGAAACCGCAGCTCAGCGCTACCGTTCCCGGCATGCCGGAGTGGGTCTGCGGGTGTTGCGGCCGCTGGCGGGTGAGCGTGCAGCTGATCCGCGGGCGGTACCGCTACCGGCTGGTGCACCGCTACCGCCCCGAGCACGGCGGCGGCGCGAACGTGATCGGCGAGGTCGCCTCGGTCACCGAGCTGGCGGAGCTGCTGCGCCGGCACGCCCCGGTGGGCCTGGCCGACCTGCGCGAGGCCGCGTAGCCCGCGGCTCCCTCCTGCGCGGGATCCCCCGGCGTCGATCCCGGTCGTACCCTGACCCTGGGTCCATGGGGAGGGAACGCGATGCGGTACGTCGAGTCCGTCGAGATCACCGCCGACGTCGACCGGGTCTGGGCGGTGCAGGTCGACGTGGAGCGCTGGCCGGAGTGGCTGCCCACGGTCACCTCCCTGCGCCGGCTGGACGCCGGCCCGTTCACCGTGGGCTCCTCGGCGCGGCTGGCGCAGCCCCGGCTGCGTCCGGCGGTCTGGCGGGTCACCGAGCTGGACCCCCCGCGCCTCTTCGTCTGGGAGTCCGACAGCCCCGGCGTGCACAGTCGGGGCGAGCACCGGGTCGAGGCGCTGCCGGAGGGCCGGGTCCGGGTCGAGCTGGTGATGGTCCAGACCGGCCCGCTCGCCCGGCCGGTCGGGCTGCTGCTGGGCCGGACCGTCCGCGACTACCTGCGGCAGGAGGCCGCCGCGCTCAAGCGCCGCTGCGAGCAGGGCTGACACCGTCGCGGCCGGTTCATGGCGGGCGGCCCGGCTCGCCCCGGCCCCGGACGAGCGCCGGTCAGACGTCCGCGTCGGCCGGAACGTCGAGCGTCTTCGCCAGGTCGACCAGGCCCGGGCCGGTGTTCAGCGGCCGGTGCCCGAGCAGCACGTACCCGTGCCGCTGGTAGAGCCGCACGTTCTCCGCGCTGGCCGCCCCGGTGAAGAGCGCGAGCCGGGCCACCCGGCCGGCGCAGGCGGCCTCGGCCGCGGCGAGCAGCAGCCCGCCCACACCCCGGCCCTGCTGGTCCGGGGCGACCGAGAGCCGGCCGACGTGGGCGGTGTCCCCGTCGATCCGGACGCGTACCGAGCCGATCAGACGAGGGCCGCGCCGGGCGGCCAGCACGATCGTCGGCCCGGCCAGCGCGGCCCGAACCTCGTCCAGCGTCTCGGTCAACGGCGGCAGGAACGGGTCGGCGTAGCGCTGCGCCTCCACCAGGTAGGCGGCGCGCTGCACGGTGAGGATCTCGCCGGCGTCCGCGACGCCGGCCGGGGCGATGGTCACCTGATCGGTCACCGGGCAAGCCCACCACAGCCCGTCGCGCCGACGCCGGGCGGCCCACCCGCCCCGGCCGTACGCTGGCGGTGTCCCGCGCGAGGAGGTGGCCGTGCCCGAGCTGACGTACGCCGAGGTGGGGGCGACCCGCGACGGGCGCCTGCCGGCCGGCTACCACCACCTGCGCCACCGGGTCCGGTTGCCCGACGGGTGCTTCGCCCGGGCGGCGGACGCGGTGCTCGGCTGGCGGCTGCACCGGGCGGCGGGTGTGGTGATGCGCACCGACGCGCCCCGGGCCGACGCGGGCGTGCGGGTCACTCCCGGGCTCGGCGTCGGGCCGCTGCGGATCTGGGGCCCGACCGAGGTGGTCTGGGCGGTCGACGGGCCGGACCGGGCCGGCTTCGGCTACGGCACGCTGCCCGGGCACCCGGAGACCGGCGAGGAGGCGTTCGTGGTCACCCGGGCGGCGGACGGGGTGTGGTTCGAGGTGTCCGCGTTCAGCCGGCCGGCCCGCTGGTACGTGCGGGCCGCCGGGCCGGTCACCCGGGCCTTCCAGCAGGCGTACGCCTGGTGGCTGGGGCGTACCCTGCGCCGGCTCTGCGCCGGCCGGTAGCCGGGCCGCCCGGTCAGTAGCCGGCGAACGAGCGGATGGTGGCCCGGGGGCCGTACTTCGGGGCCTGGATGCCGGCCGCCTCCAGCAGCAGGCAGACCCGCCCCCGGTGGCCGCGGAACGGCTCCAGCAGCGCCAGCATCCGGGCGTCGTCACCGCGCGGCTCACCGGCCAGCGCCCAGGCGACCGTGTTCGGCACGTGGTAGTCGCCGACGCTGACCGCGTCCGGGTCCCCGTACGCGATCCGGACCACCTCGGCGGCGGTCCACGGGCCGATGCCGGGGATCGCGGTGAGCCGGCGGGTGGCCTCGACCGCGTCGGCGCAGCGCTCCAGCCGGTCGGCGACGGCGGCCGCGCGACGCAGCGTGTCCGCCCGGCGTTGCTCCACCCCGAACGGGTGGAAGACCCAGTACGGCGTGGCCGCCACCGCCGCGGCGGTCGGCGGGAGCAGCAGCGGCTGGAGCGGGCCGGGAGCCGCCTCCCGGAAGTGCCGCACGGTCGCCGCGTACGCCCGGTAGGCCTCCTTGCCGGTGACCTTCTGCTCGAAGACGGCCCGCAGCAGCCGGGGGAAGACCTGGCCGGTGGCCGGCATCCGCACCCCGTGGTGCTCGCGGGCCAGCCGGGCGACCAGCGGGTGCGCCGCCGCGAGGTCGGCGAAACCGGTGAGGTCGTCGCGCAGCCCGGCCACCGCGTCGGCCCGCTCGACCACCCAGTCGGCGCCCGGCCCGTACCCCTCGGCGACCAGGTCGCCCGCTGCGGGGCGCAGGGCCAGGGTGGCGGGGCCGGCCGGGGTGCGGGTGGCCCACCAGAAGGTGCCGGCGGCGACCCGGGCGCACGGATCGTACGGGCTGAAGGTGAGCCCGCGCACCGAGGCGGCCAGTCGGTAGCCGGCCGGTGGGCGCAGCGTCCGGCGGGCGGTGGGGGTGCTCACCCCGCCCACTCTGCCACGACGCCCGGCCGTGACGGGCGACACCGCCGGCGCGTGGGGCGCCGGCGGTGCCGCCGACCGGAGCGGTCCGGCCGGAAACGGCCGTGGGGTGGGTTGGGGGGACCTCGGCGGGGCGCCGGCTGGCATCGGCGCGCCCGCCGCCCGCACCGCTCCGGGGTCTCGGGTCCGGCGAAGGTTGCGGAGCCGGCCCGAGCGGCGCGATCCGGCGCTGCGGCGTCGGCCCGCGGGGCGGGCCGACGCCGCGCCGGGACGCGGGCGCTGCCGGTACGCCGGGCGTCCGGTTCAGGACGGTGGCCGGTCGCGCCCTCCCCGGCTGCGACCGGCCACCGGGTCCGTACCCGGTCGGCTCAGTACGAGTAGCCGCCGCCCGAGTCGCCCGAGTCGCCGCCGCCGGCCGGCGGGGCGACCGGCTTCGGGGTGCCGGTCGGTACGCAGGTCAGGTTCTTCTTGCCGTTCTGGTCGACCACCCACCAGGTGCCGCCGACGCCCTGGCCCTTCCACTGGCCCGGCTTCTTGTCCCCGATGTAGCGGTAGACCGGCCAGCCCCCGATGGTGATCTGCCGGGTCCCGTCCTGGCGGGTGACGGTGCCGACCTTGTCGTCGGAGACGCCCTGCAACTGCGGGTTGCCGTCGGTCAGCGCGGGCGGCCAGACCTGGGCGCACTTGTCCACGCAGTTCGACTGCGGCGGGTCGGCGGAGTCCTTGTCGAAGCGGTACAGGACCCAGCCGTTCTGGTCGGTGACGACGTTGCCCATCCGGGGCACCTTCTTGCCGATGAGCTGGTCGGTGAGCTTCACGTCGGCCGGCGGCGCCTGGTCGCCGGCGGGCGCCTCCGGGCTGGCGGAGGCCTCCGGTTCGGCCGCCGCCGTGGGCTCGGCCGCGGCGACGGCGACCGGCTCGGCCGCGCTCGAGTTCGCTCCGTCGTAGCCCGCGGGCGCGCAGGCCGTCAGTGCGACCATGGCGCTCGCGACGATGACGGTCGTCCGCTTCAGGTGTGCCACGTGCCCTCCTCATTCTTGGCAGTTCACCGGGTAGTACGGGTGGCGCGCTGTCAAGGTTGAAGGGGAAAGGGTGCTCCATTTCACAGTGGATCGGTTGAACCGTTCCGGCTCGGGACACGTGGGGGAGCACGACGGGCCGAGCCTGCCCGGACACGCCGCGACGGCGCCGGGCGGTGTCGCTGCCCGGCGCCGTCGCGTACGGCGGGATCAGAGGTCGTCGACGGTGACCAGTGGTGTGGCGATGCCACTGGCGTCGATCGACTGCACCTGGATCTTGTCGATGTCGTTCCTGCCCGCCGAGGTGGAGGCGCTCAGCTCCAGCGGCGTGGTGCGGGCGCTGGTGCCGTAGCCGGTCCCCGGCACCGACCAGCTCGACACCACCTCGCTGGTCTTGTTCTTGCGGATCACCACCAGCCGGCAGGTGCGCGGCCCCGGCAGCTTGGAGAGCTGGACGTAGATCTGGGTGCCGTAGTCCTTGGACGCCACGAACATCGTGGTCCTGACGCCGGTGCCGGGATCTGTCGCGTTGTGCTTCTCACCCTCCTGCTCGATGTTGTCGCCGATGTTGGGATCGTCGGTCGAGGTCGGGCCGGGCGACGGCGCGGCGGTGGGCACCGTCGGGGCCGGCTCGGCCTGCTGGAACTGGCGGTCGTCGTGGAACACGGTGGCGAAGCCCGCGCCGGTCAGCGCGCCGAACGCCACCACCGCCGCCGCGGCGGCCAGGATCTGCCGCATCCGGGTACGCCGCCGGTCCAGCCGCACCGCGTGCAGCGTCCGGTCCAGCAGCGCCGGATCGGTCTGGGTCTGCTCCAGCGCCATCATCGTCTCGCCGTCGATACCGGAGAGCATGCCCACCACCGGGACCATCGTCTCCAGCTCGGCGGCGCACGCCCAGCAGGTGGCGAGGTGCTCCTCGAACCGCTCCGCCTCCTGCGCGTCCAGCACGCCGAGCGCGTACGCGGCGACGTCCATGTGGTCTGCCCGGCTCATTCCGTCACCCCCCTCTCCTGCAGAGCCGTGCGCAGCGCGCGCAGCGCGTAGTAGACCCGTGACTTCGCGGTGCCGAGCGGCAGGCCCAGTTCCTCGGCCGCCTCGGGCACGGTGCGCCCCCGGAAGTACGTGGCCACCAGGATCTCCCGGTGCGACTGGCTCAGCGTACGCAGCGCGTCGGCCACGGTCATCGTGCGCAGCACCCGGTCGGTGCTGTCCGCCTCCGCGAAGGCGGTCAGGTCCCGGTCGTACGTCTCGGCCGGCCGGGCCTGCTCGCTGCGGTGCTCGTCGATGGCGATCCGGCGGGCCACCGTGACCAGCCACGGGCGCAGTGAGCCCTGGCCCTGCACGCCGAGCCGGTGCGCGTTGCGCCAGGCCCGCAGCAGCGTCTCCTGCACGATGTCCTCGGCGCGCTGCCGGTCCCCGCCGGTCAGCCGCATCACGAACATCAGCAGCGGCCCGGCGTGCTCGGCGTAGAGCAGCCGGATCAGCTGGTCGGAATGACTGGCCTCGGTGGACGTCGCCTGGTGGCGCCCGGGCGCCGGTTGCGGCGTCACCGGGTCATTCTGGCGATCCGAGGTGCGGGCGTCGACCCCCCGGCCCGACCTCGTCGCACGCGACTGCGGCTGCGCCCGGGCGAACATCCACTCGGGCCTCGCCACGTCGCCGTGCCAGCCGGCCGCCACCGCATGCATGCAGACCTCCGGGTGTCCAGTGACATCAGCCGGCCCCCCACGGGCATGGCCGCCCGGTGATACGGAACGATCCGCCGCGCGGATCAACGCCGCACGGAAAAAATTCCGGGCGGTGGTGGGGTGGAGTCGGTGGCGTCCGCGTCCCGCACCACCGGGACGCCCCCGGCGAAGCGGTCCAGCTCGGCCCCGGCGAGCACCCGGCCGGGGAACCAGTCCCCGGCGGCCCGCCGGGTCAGCTCCGGCACCGGCGGCTCGACCCGCGACGCGACCAGCACCAGGTTGCCGTAGCGCCGGCCGCGCAGCACCGCCGCGTCACCCACCAGCGCGGCCCGGGGCAGCACGGTGCGGACCGTCGCCACCTGGGCGCGGGCGTGCCGCAGCGGCGGGCCGTCGGCGATGTTGGCCAGGTACCACCCGTCGGGGCGGAGCACCCGGGCCACCTCGGCCGCGTACTCCACCGAGGTCAGGTGCGCCGGGGTGCGGGCACCGGCGAAGACGTCGGCGACCACCACGTCGTACCCGGCGTCGCGGCTCGACGTGAGGGTGGCCCGGGCGTCCGCCACCCGCACCCGCAGCCGGGGGTCCGCCGGCCAGGGCAGCACCCGGCGGACCAGCTCCACCAGGGCACCGTCCAGTTCGGACACCCGCTGGGTGGAGCCGGGTCGGGTCGCGGCCACGTACCGGGGCAGGGTCAGCGCGCCGCCGCCCAGGTGCAGCACCCGCAGCGGCGCGCCGGCCGGGGCGACCAGGTCGATCGCGGCGGCCAGCCGGCGTACGTACTCGAACTCCAGGTGGGTCGGGTCGGTCAGGTCCACGTGCGACTGCGGCGCGCCGTCGAGCAGCAGCGTCCACGAACCGGGCCGGTCCGGGTCCGGCACCACCTCGGCCTGCCCGGTGTCCACCTGCTCGACCACCCGGTCGGCCCCGCGTCGGCGGCCCATCAGCGCCGGATTCCCCGGGCCGCGCCGGTCAGCACCCGGTGCAGCAGGCGGGCGTCGCCGAGCAGCCCGCGCAGCCGCCGCTCCAGGCCGGCGATCGGGACCAGGTTCTGCGGGGCGCGCGGGTCCTTGTACGGGGTGGACGCGAAGCGGGGCAGGGTGACCAGCGAGAGGTCCGCCAACCCGATCGCCTCGGTCTCGGTCAGCTCGGCCGAGCACTCGATCCGGACGATCCCCGCCCATGGCGCGCCGCCGGTGACCGGCAGCCGCAGATACCAGGAGTAGCCGCCCCACGCGGTGCCGAGCCGGAACACCGGGCAGCGCTGCCCCGGGGCCAGGCCGGTGACCACCGCGGTCAGCCGGGCGTCCAGGTACTGGCTGTGCTGGGTCTTGATGTAGCCGAGGGTGCGCGGCAGGTTGCGCCGGCTGCGCAGCGGACCGTCCACCACCAGCAGGTCGCCGTCGGTGCGCACCGCGTCGGAGACCGCCACCTCCAGCGCGGTCAGCGGCCCCTGCACGGCGGCCGGCAGCTTGCTCAGCTCCCCGGTGCCGCTCACCCGGTGCACCGGGTAGTGGATCCGGCCGGCCAGCACGTCCTGCGCGGACGGGCTGGCGGTGAAGAGCCCCCGGCCGACCCGAGCCCCGGCCAGCTCCGCCGCGCCGCGCTCCAGGTCGCAGCGGACCACCCCGGCGGCGTACGAGGCGGCGATGCCGGGGAACGAGCCCCCGTCGTCCTCGGCCGTCCAGACGCTGGCGTCGATCCGGCGTACCCCGTCGACCAGCAGCACCACATCGGGCGCGGTCACGTCCCGGCGGACGTCCAGCGCCCGCCAGTCGGCGGCCGGCAGCTCGACGTCGGCGTCGACCTGGGCGCTGCTCGGCGCCGCCGGACCGGTCCCGCCGGCCGCCTCGAACGAGGCACCGTACGCCGGATCCCAGCTGTCCACATAGAACCGGGGCCGCGTCACCGGGTCGACCTCCGCCGCGCCGCACTCCTCACGCTCACAGGCCCGTCCGCTCGACGCGGGCGGTGCGGGCGTCCTTGCGGACCTCGAAGCGGACCGGGATCCGCTCGGCCAGGGCCGGCACGTGGGTGACCACGCCGACCATCCGGTCGCCGCGGGCGGCCAGGTTCTCCAGGGTGGCGGCGACCGTGTCGAGGGTGGCCGCGTCGAGCGTGCCGAAGCCCTCGTCCAGCACGATCGACTCCAGGCTGGCCGCGGTCGTGGACATCCCGGAGAGCTGCTCCGACAGCGCCAGCGCCAGCGCCAGCGAGGCCTGGAACGTCTCCCCGCCGGAGAGCGTGCGCACGCCCCGGCGCAGCCCCGCGTCGTGGTGGTCGACCACGAAGAACTCGCCCTTGTCGTGGATCAGGTCGTACTGGCCGTTGGAGAGTTCCCGCAGGATCCGCGAGGCGCCGTCGACCAGCAGGTCGAGCGCCTCGGCGAGCAGCCAGCGCTCGAAGTTGTTGGCCCGCAGGTGTCCGGCCAGGGCTCGGGCGACCCGGGCCTCCCGTTCGTGCCCGGCCCGCTGCTCGCGCAGCTCGGCGGCCTGTTCCCGGCGCTCGGTCAGCCGGCGCAGCTCCGCCTCGGCGCGTTCCACCGCCACCGCGGCGTCGCGCAGCGGATCGTCGCCCGGCTCCAGCCCGGCGGCGGTGAAGAGCGCGGCGATCCGCGCCCCGGCCGCGCCGACCGCGGACTCGGCCGCGCCGGTCGCGGCGACCAGCCCGTCCCGGTCGGCCCGCCGCTGCCCGGCCTGCTCGCCGGCCCACGCCGCCAGCGCCGCCCAGGCGGCGGCCACGTCGTCCCGGTCGGCGGCGGGCGGCCCGAACCGGGCCAGCCCGTCCCGCACGGTGTCGAAGTCCCGCCAGGCGCGGCGCAGCCGCTCCTGGGCGCCGTCGAGGGCGGCGCGGGCGCGGCGGGCCGCGTCCCGGCCCGCCCGGACCGTGCCGGCCGCCTCGTCCAGGGCCTGGCGCAGCCGGGCATGCTCGGCAAGGGTGGCCCGCAGCGCGCCCGGCGCGGCGGCCTCGGCGAGCTGCCCGTCCAGCTCGGCCAGCCGGGCCCGCAGCTGGTCGTGCTGGGTCCGGGCGCGCAGCAGCACCCGGTCCAGCTCACGGGCGGCGGCGTCGCGCTCCTGCACCACCTGCTTGGCGGTCTCGCTCGCCGCCCGGGCCGCCTTGCCGGCCTCGATCGCCCGGGCCACCGCCGACCGCTTCGGCACGGCCGGCACCCGGGCGACCGGCTGCTCGCAGACCGGGCAGTCGGCCCCGGCCACCAGGTGGGCCCGCAGCGCGACGGCCTGGTCGGTGGCCTTGGCCTCCTCGTGCGCCCGGAACGCCGCGTCCAGCTCCCGCTCGGCCCGCTCGGCCGCCGACCGGGCCGCGGCCAGGGCGGCGGCCGCCGCGTCGTGCTCGGTCTGCGCGGCCTGCACCGCCGCCCGGACCGTCTCCGCCTCCGTGGTCAGCCGGTCCCGGTCCGCGTGGGCCTTGAGCAGCAACCGCAGCGCGCTCTCGTCGCCCGCCGCGGCCAGCTCGCCGCGCAGCTTCTCCTCGCGCTCCTCGGCCAGCCCGACCGCCGTCGCCGACTCGTCGGCCGCCACCCGGGCGGTGGCGACCGCCCGGGCCAGCTCGGCGATCCCGTCCGGCGGCCGGACCCCGGCCAGCACGGTCAGCTCCGCGTCGAGGGCGTCGAGCGCCGCGGCCCGCTCCCGCGCCGTCGCCCGGGCCCGCTCCAACTCCGGTACGGCGGCGGTGACCGCCGCGGCCAGCTCGCGCATCCCGGCCACCCGCTGCTGTACGGCGGTGAGCGTGTCGTCGTCGACGTCGGTGAGGCCGCCGAGCAGCTTGTCGACCGTGGCCAGCTTCGCCTCGGCCTGGCCGGCGCGCTCGGTGGCCTTCTTCTGCACCTCCTCGTAGACGCCGAGGCCGAGCAGGTTGACCAGGATCTGCTGCCGGGTGGCCGGCTTGGCGTGCAGGAAGTCGGCGAACTGCCCCTGCGGCAGCACCACACAGCTGGTGAACTGCTCGTACGGCAGCCCGACCGCGTCCAGCACCGCCTGTTCCATCTCGGCGGGGGTGCCGGCCACCACCTCGCCGAGGTCCTCCGGGCTGAGCCCGGTGTCGAGCTTGGTGACGTCGAAGCCGGGCGGCATCAGCTGCAACCCGGCGTTGGTGGTCTTCACGGTGCCCCGGCCGTCCCGGCGGACCACCCGGGTGGCCACGTACCGGTCGCCGGCGGACTCGAAGACCAGGCGGACCCGTGCCTCGGTGGCCGACGGGGCGAGCGCGTTGGCCAGCCCCCGGGTGCCGCCCCAGCGGGGCACGGTGCCGTAGAGCGCGAAGCAGATCGCGTCGAGCACCGTCGACTTGCCCGAGCCGGTCGGCCCGACCAGGGCGAAGAAGTCGGCGTCGGTGAAGTCGACGGTGGTCTCCTCGCGGAAGACCGTGAAGCCCGCCATGTCCAGCCGCATCGGCCGCATCAGTGGTCGACCTCCTCGAGCAGCTCGTCGAAGAGCTCCTGGACGCCGTCGTCGGCGTGCCCCCGGCTGCCCAGGTAGTCGGCGAACAGCTCCCGGGGGGAGCGGCCGGCGCGCTGCGCGGTGCGGGTGCCGCTGCCCGGTGCGGGCACCAGCTCCGGGTCGATCCGGATCTCCAGCGCGCGGGGCAGCAGCTCCTGCACCTCCTCGCGGAGCCCGGCGCGGGGCTGCTCGCGGACGTACACCCGCAGCCAGCCCTCCGGCGCGTCGATCTCGGCGAGCTGGGCCAGGGTGCCCCGGACGGTGCGCAGCGCGGTCGCGCCGGGCACCGGCACCTCCCGGACCTGGGCGGCGGTGGTCGCGGTCACCTCGACGACCGTCACCGAGCCGACGTTCTCCTCCTCACCGAAGTCGACCGCGAGCGGGCTGCCGCTGTAGCGGACCGGGCAGGGCCCGATGACCCGCTGGGACCGGTGCAGGTGACCCAGCGCCACGTAGTGCGCGTTGCCCGGGAAGACGGTGGCCGGGACCGCGTAGCCGAGGACGGTGTGCGCGTCCCGCTCGCCGCCGCCGGTGCTCGCCCCGACCACGGTCAGGTGGGCGGTGACCAGGTGCACCCGGTCGGGCTCGGTGAAGCCCTCGGCGAGCCGGGCGAGCACCCGCCCGAGGTGGTCGGCGTACGTCTGGTTGGCCTCGGCCGGGGTCAGCTCGTACATCTCCACGGCGCGTACCGCGTACCGCTGGGAGAGGAACGGCAGCGCGGCCAACTGCCAGCGCTCGCCGCCGGCGGTGACCCCGTCGATCACGTGCTCGGCCGGGTCGTCGCGGACCGAGCCGCGCAGGGTGATGCCGGCCGCCTCGGCCCAGGGGCGCAGCGCGTCGAGGGCCTGGCCGTTGTCGTGGTTGCCGCCGATCGCCACCACGTCCGCGCCGGTGCGCCGCAGCGCGGTCAGCGCCCGGGTGACCAGCCGGGTCGCCGCCGGGGTGGGCGCGGCGGTGTCGTACAGGTCACCGGCCACGATGACCAGGTCGGGTCGCTCGGTACGGGCGATCTCGATGACCTGGGCGAGCACCTGGGTGTGCTCCTCGGCCCGCGACTGCCCCTTGAGGACCTTGCCCACGTGCCAGTCGGAGGTGTGCAGGATCTTCACGGCCGCCCCTCCTAGAACGGGATGTCGTCGTCGGTGGTGCCGGAGCCCACCACCGCGAACGGGTCGGCGGCCTGGGTGATCGACCGGAGCGTCTCGGACGGCGCCCGGCCGGCCTCGGAGACCCGGGTGGCCCAGGCCGGGAAGGGGAACTCCAGGCAGAGCGGGACCGGGATGTCGGGCTGGTTGACGAACATGGTGCCGGGCTTGGCCAGCAGCGCCCGCTGCCGCTGGGCGGGCGGGAGGAAACCGTACTCCGGGCGGGACGCCTCGGCCGGGTCGAGCCGGCCGACCACCCGGATCGCCGAGTTGGTGACGATCCGCCGCTCCACCTCGCTCGCGGTCTGCTGCGCGCCGACCAGGATCACCCCGAGCGAGCGGCCCCGCTCGGCGATGTCGAGCAGCACCTCCTTGATCGGGGAGGAGCCCTCGCGCGGGGCGTACTTGTTCAGCTCGTCGAGCACGACGAAGAGCAGCGGCTTGGCGGTGCCGGCCTTCTCCTTGCGCTCGAACTCGCTCTTGAGCGTCACGCCGACCACGAAGCGCTGCGCCCGGTCCGGCAGGTTGTGCAGGTCGACCACGGTGACCTGGGCGCTCTCCGCGGTGTTGATCGAGTGCGGGCGGCGGGTGGCCAGGTCGCCCCGGATCAGCCGGCCCAGGTCCTTCTTGCTGCCGATCAGCCGGCGGGCGAACGCGTTGACCGTGCCCAGGCCGACCGCGCTGCCGGCCCAGTCGCCGCGGGTCTCGTCGTCGTTGAGCTGCTCCACGATGTGGTCGACCAGGTCGGCGTACGACCCCAGCCGGACGCCGTCGACGCTCACCCCGCCGTCGGCGGGCTGGGCGTACCGGGCCAGGTGGGCGGCGACCGAGTGGACCACCATCGTGTACTGCTGGCGTTCGTCGTCGGCGTCGGCGAAGACGTACGGCAGGAGCCGGTCGGCGCAGAACTCGCTCAGCGTCCAGTAGAAGCTGTCCACGCCGGTGAGCCGGCTGCTCACGTCGGGCGTACCGGAGGAGTCACCGACCCGGGGCGGAGCGTAGACCCGCACGTCGGGGAAGGCGCCCGCGTCCAGCCCGAGCTTCGCGTAGCCGGCCCGGGTGGGCTCGTCGAGCCGGGTGTTGGGGTGGTCGAGGAAGAGCAGGTCCTCGCCCTTGACGTTGAAGATCAGCGCCTTGGCGTTGACCGCGTCGCCGCCCAGCACCCCGGAGCGGAAGACCGAGTAGAGCAGGAAGGTGGCGAAGCTGGTCTTGGTGGCCACCCCGGAGATGCCGGAGATGGAGACGTGCGCGCCCCGGGTGCCGTCGAGGAAGTCGGCGTTGAGGTAGACCGGGACGCCGTCGCGACCCATGCCCATCGGGATGCGCCGCTCCATCCGGTCGAAGTGCAGCGCCCGGGCCCGGGCGTCGCCCTCGGCCCGGTGCACCACCGCGCCCGGGGTGGGCGGCACGTAGAACTCCGGGTCGACCCGGGTGGTGGTGACCTCGGCGGCCTCCTGCACCTGGGCCGGCAGGGTGCCGTCGGCGATGGCGAACACGTCCGAGTCGAACTGGGCGCCCTCGTGCCGGGCGCGCACCTGGGTGACCACCCCGGCGATGGTGACCGGCTCGCGGTCGGGCAGCTCGCGCCGGGTCACCACCACGTCGTCGAGCTGCAGGTAGCTGCCGGGGGAGACGGCGGTCCAGAAGGTGAGCGGGGTGGCGTCGGCGGTGCCCAGCACCCGGCCGACCCCGTCGCCGGAGCCCGCGCCGTCGAACGGGTCGTCGGTCATCGGGGGTCTCCGCTCGGCTGGTCGTCCGGTACGCGATGCACGACGTGCATCCTGCCCGAGGGATGCGACAGGTTGCCACGCGACGCGGCGGACGCCACCCCGTGAGCAGGCGCCGGTTTCACCAGGTGGTGAACGGAACACGAAAAGTAGCGAAAAAATCTTGCCGCCGGGTCGTGACAGACAAGGGATCGATGCGACAACAATGTGACACAGCGCATCGAGGATCTTTCCTCCGTCGATCCCGTGTGCTGCGTCACGCCCTGTCACCTGCGGGGACGTGCCGGTCCGCCGCCCATCGCCGGCGGATCACCCCCGTCGGTCGGTACCCCCCCGACCGGCAGTCCTAGTGAAGGTAGGAACTTCATGCGCCGTACCACTCTCCTCGGCGGGCTGGCGACGGCCGCGCTGCTGGCCGCCGCCGGCACGCTGCCGAGCACCGCCTCCGCCGCCCCGGTCTCCGGTGACGCGTTCACCCGCGCGGTCGCCCAGCTCCGGGCCCACTCCGGCAGCTCCCTGGTCGCCGACGGCTCGAACTTCACCCTGAAGAACGTGTCGACCGACGCCGACGGCACCGAGCACGTGCGCCTCAACCGCTACCAGGACGGCCTGCCGGTGCTCGGTGGCGACACCGTCGTGCACCTGGGCAAGGGCAACTCCTGGAAGGGCGCGAGCCAGAGCCTCGCCGCCGCCCCGACCCGCGGCGCCAAGGCCCGGGTCAGCGCCGCGGCCGCCGGTCGCGCCGCGCTCGCCGCCTCCACGGCCGCCACCCGGCGGGTCGACGGCAGCCAGCTGGTCTACGACGCCGCGGCCGCCGGCACCGCGCTGGCGTACGAGGTGGTCGTGGGCGGCGCGTACGCCGACGGCACCCCGAGCGAGCTGCACGTGCTGGTCGACGCCACCTCCGGCAGGGTCCGCGACTCGTGGGAGGGCGTGCAGCGCGACGGTACCGGCAACACCTTCCACTCCGGCTCGGTGACCGTGGGCAGCACCCTCTCCGGGAGCACCTACCAGCTCACCGACGGCAGCCGGGGCGGGCACAGGACGTACGACCTCAACGGTGGCACCAGCGGCACCGGCACCCTGGTCACCAACGCCGGCAACGTCTTCGGTGACGGCACCCTGAGCAACCGGCAGACCGCCGCGGCCGACGCCGCCTACGGCGCGCAGGAGACCTGGGACTACTACAAGGCCGTGCACGGCCGCAGCGGCATCCGCAACGACGGCGTCGGCGCGTACAGCCGGGTGCACTACAGCAGCAACTACGCCAACGCGTTCTGGAGCGACTCCTGCTTCTGCATGACCTACGGTGACGGCGGCTCCGGCTGGTACCCGCTGACCTCGCTGGACGTGGCCGGGCACGAGATGAGCCACGGCGTCACCAGCAACACCGCCGGGCTGCGCTACAGCGGTGAGTCGGGCGGTCTCAACGAGGCCACCAGCGACATCTTCGGCACCCTGGTCGAGTTCTACGCCAACAACGCCAAGGACCCGGGCGACTACCTGATCGGCGAGAAGCTGCGCACCAGCGGCGCCCCGCTGCGCTACATGGACAAGCCCTCCAAGGACGGCTCGTCCGCCGACTGCTACAGCAGCGGCGTCGGCCGGCTGGACGTGCACTACTCGTCCGGCGTGGCGAACCACTTCTTCTACCTGCTCGCGGTGGGCAGTGGCTCGTCGTCCTACGGCAACAGCCCGACCTGCAACGGCAGCACGGTGACCGGCATCGGCAACGCCAAGGCCGGCGCGATCTGGTACCGCGCGCTCACCACGTACATGACCTCGCGGACCAACTACTCCGCTGCCCGCACCGCCACCCTGTCGGCCGCCAAGGACCTGTACGGCGCCGGCAGCGCGGAGTACAACACCGTGGCCGCCGCCTGGTCGGCCGTCTCGGTCAACTGATCGAACCCCTCCCGTGACGGGGGCGGCGCCGGTGGCGCCGCCCCCGTTGCGCGTACCCCGGGGCCCGGGCTCAGCCCTCGGCCAGCACCGACCGCAGCCGGGTGGCGAACGCCGCCGGGTCCTCGACGAAGCCGATGTGCCCGCCGGGGAACATCGTCGGCTCGCCGCCGAGCGCCGCGGCGAGCGCTCGTGAGGTGCGGTCGCAGACCTGCCCGGTCGACTGCTCCCCGAGCCCGACGACGACCCGGGTCGGCCCGTCCCGCAGCACCGTGACGTCGGGGGTGAACCAGGTCGTCCCACGGATCATGTGCACGTACTGGAAGTGCTCGTCGGCGGCCGCCTGCGGTTCCGGCTCGCCGCCGAACATCCCCAGCACCACCGGCTCGGGCAGCTGGATGTTCGCGCTGGCCAGGAACTTGCGGCCGGCGGCGAGCCGGTCCCCGGCGAGGTAGCTGGCGAGCATGTCGTCCTGGTCGGCCGCGTGCCGCGCCCGGTCGTCGAGCAGCCCGAGCAGCGGCGGCTCGTGGGCGACGACGGTGTGCACCCGGTCGGGGTGGCGCTCGGCGAGGGCGAGCACGGTCACCGCGCCGCCGCTGGAGCCGAGCACGGCCGCCGGGCCGGCGTCGAGGTGCGCCAGCAGCCGGGCCACGTCGTCGGCGCGCAGCTCGGGCGTCGAGTCCTGGTGCGGGTCGTGCAGGACGCTGCGGCCGATCCCGCGCGGGTCGGTGGTCAGCACGGTGTGCCCGTCGGCCAGCAGGTCGGCCAGCGGCGCGAAGGCGCTGGCGTCCATCGGGGCGGCGACCAGGGCCACCACCGGCCCCCGCCCGCGTACCTCGTAGTAGAGCCGCCCGTCCGGCACCTCCAGGGCGCCGGTGCTGACGGGGGTGGTGGACGTACTGCTCATCGGGTCCTCCCGGGTGCGCTGACTGGGACGTACCCGGGGTGGACCGCCGGGCCGCCGCGGACTCATCGGCGCGCTCAGGCCGCGGGGGCGGCCCCGGCGGACGGCGCGGGGTCGTCGCCCCGGGCGTACCGGAGCATCAGCACCCCGTCCGCGGCGGCGAGCACGTGCCGCAGCGGCAGGTGGCGCGGGGCGCCGGGGTCCCCGGCGGTGATCCGGCCGGGGCCGGCGCCGGCGAGCAGCGGCGCGACGGTGAGACAGAGTTCGTCGACGAGGTCGGCGGCGGTCAGCGCGCCGAACAGGTGCGGCCCGCCCTCACAGAGCAGCTCGCCCAGCCCGCGGCGGCGCAGTTCGGCGAGGCCGGCGGCGAGGTCCACCCGCTCCTCGCCGCACCGGACCAGGTCGGCCACCTCGGTCAGGCCCGGCGGCGGGGTGGCCGCGGCCCGGGTGAGCACCAGCGGGCGCACCGGCGCGTCGGCGAAGCAGGCCTGACCCGGGTCCAGGTCCAGCGATCCGGAGACCACGACCAACCTCGGGTACGCGGCGAGGCCGTGCTCCCGCCGCCAGGCGCGGCGCGGCTCGCTGAGCCGGACCGCCCGGTAGCCCTCGTGGCGCAGCGTGCCGGCGGCCACCAGCAGGCCGTCGCAGAGCATCCGGAGCAGGCCGAAGACCCGCTTGTCCGGCTCGCCGGAGAGCCCCTCGGAGTAGCCGTCGAGGGTGACCGCGCCGTCGGCGCTGGACACGAAGTTCACCCGCAGCCGGGCTTGCTCGGCGCGCCCGTAGAGCGCGGTCAGCTCCGGGTCGGTCAGCGGACCCGTCGCCGGCGCCGGCCAGACCCGGGAGACCGCGATGCCGTCGGTCATTCGCCGGCCGGACCGGTGACCGGAGGGGTGGGTTCGGCGGTACGGTGCTGGCAGTCGCACCACTTCCGGCCCGGACAGTCGTCGTGCCGTCGCTCCCGGCACGCTCGGCAGATCATGTCGGCAGCCTATGCCGTGGGAGGCGGGGACAGCATGTCGCGTCAGGTCTTCCAACTGAAGGTGTCCCTCGTCGGGGTCCGCCCGCCGGTCTGGCGGCGGGTCCTGGTCCCCGGCGGATACACCCTGGACCGGCTGCACCGGGTGGTGCAGCACGCCATGGGTTGGCGGGACTGCCGGCTGCACGCGTTCGAGATCGAGGGCCGGCAGTACGGCGAGCCGGATCCGGACGGCGGGCTCGACATCCGCGACGAGCTGGACGTCCGGCTCGACGCGGTGGTGGGCAAGGGGAGCCGGCTGCGCTACACCTACGACTTCGGCGACTGGTGGGAGCACGACCTGGTGGTGGAGGACGTCTGCACCGCCGACCCGGACGAGCGCTACCCGGCGTGCCTCGACGGGGCGCGGGCCTGCCCGCCGGAGGGTGTCGGCGGCCCGACCGGCTACGCCGTCCTGCTCGCCACGCTCGCCGATCCGGAGCATCCCGAGCGTCGGGCGATGCGGGAGTGGGCGGGCGGCGGCTACGACCCGGCCCGCTTCGACGCCGCCCGGGCGACCACGCTGCTGCGTCGCTTCTGCTGATCGGCCCGCCGGACGGCGGGCCGGATCGAGGCGGTAACGATCTGGGAACGCTCCCATAGGCCTATTGACACCCCTGACACCTGCCGGCAATCTCATGGGAGCGCTCCCGCGAGTGGTGTGGATCTCAGTTCTGCCCGCTCACGGGTCGTCGTCGGCGTCCCCAGGGACCGGCGGCGAGCCGCGCGAGATCAGCACCCCCCACCACACAGATATCGCCTCACCACCGAAAGAGGGGTCTCGGATGAGCGTCCCAATCCGCCGCCGTCAGCTCGCGGCCATCGCGCTGGCGTCCGTCGCGGTGCTCGCCACCGCCACCGCCTGCGGCGACGACTCGTCGGACAGCAGCGGCAAGAGCGACGGCCCGGTGACCCTGGTCGTCGACGTCTTCGGCGACCAGGGCTTCGGCTACGACGAGCTCTACAAGCAGTACGAAGCGGAGCACCCGAACGTCAAGATCCAGGAGCGCGGCAAGGGCCTCGGCCTCGGTGACTACAACACCCGGCTGACCCAGCAGATCACCGCCGGCTCCGGCGCCGGCGACGTGGTGGCCCTGGAGGAGGGCACCATCGTCCAGTTCTACGCGCAGGCCGACAAGTTCGTGAACCTCGCCGACCAGGGGGCCAACGACCTCAAGGGCAACTTCCTGCCGTGGAAGTGGGAGCAGGGCACCACCCCCGACGGCAAGGTGCTCGGCCTCGGCACCGACGTCGGCTCGATGGCGCTGTGCTACCGCAGCGACCTGTTCAAGGCCGCCGGGCTGCCCACCGACCGCGAGCAGGTCGGCGCGCTCTGGCCCACCTGGGACCAGTTCATCGCCACCGGGCAGAAGTTCGCCGCCGCGGACAAGAAGCACAAGTTCGTCGACTCGGCGACCAACTTCTACAACGTGGTGCTCATGCAGACCGCGGGCGCCGGCACCGGCTACACCTACTACGACAAGAGCAACAAGCTGGTCATCGGCGAGAACCCGGACGTCAAGGCGTCCTACGACCTCACCACCAAGATGATCGCCGCCGGCCTGTCGAACAACCTCCAGTCGTTCTCCAACGAGTGGAACGCCGGTTTCAAGAACGGCACCTTCGCCACCATCGCCTGCCCTGCCTGGATGACCGGTGTCATCAAGGGCCAGGCCGGTGACGCGGCGGCCGGCAAGTGGGACATCGCCAAGGCCCCCGGCAACGGCGGCAACTGGGGCGGCTCCTTCCTCGCCGTGCCGAAGTCGAGCAAGCACGCCAAGGAGGCCGCCGAGCTGGTGAAGTTCCTGACCAGCGCGAAGGGTCAGATCGAGGCCTTCAAGAAGGTCGGCAACCTGCCGTCCTCGCCGCAGGCGCTCGCCGACCCGGCCGTGGCCGACTCGACCAACGACTACTTCAGCAAGGCCCCGGCCGGCAAGATCTTCGCCACCGGCGCCAGCGAGCTGAAGCCGGTCTACCTCGGCCCGAAGAACAACGCGGTCCGCACCGCCGTGGAGAACAGCCTCCGCGCGGTGGAGCAGGGCAAGCCCGCCGACGCGCAGTGGCAGGCGGCGCTGAAGAACGGTGAGGCCGCCGGTAAGTGACCCGGTAAGGCCGTCCGCGGGTGGCGTCGACTCCGGTAGTCGGCGCCACCTGCGGTGCCCACCCCCGGCGTCGCCCGTGTGGGCGGGCGGCGTCGGCCGAGGAGAAGGACTCTTCCCATGAGCCTCGACCTGCACGCCCCGGCGCCGCCCGGCCACTCCGGCGCCGGCCGCGCCGCGCACCGCCGCCGCCGGGCCTCGTTCACCCGGCTGGACCTGAAGTACTCGCCCTACCTGTACGTGCTGCCGTTCTTCCTGATCTTCGCGGTGTTCAGCGCGTACCCCATCGCGTACACCGTGTGGATCGCGCTGACCGACCGGTCGCCGCTGAACTCCACGATCTCCTTCGTCGGCCTGGACAACTTCGTCGAACTGATCACCGACGACCCGCAGTTCTGGAACGCGGTCGTGAACACGTTCGGCATGTTCGTGCTCTCCACCGTGCCCCAGCTGATGCTGGCCCTGGTGCTGGCCAACGCGCTGAACCGGAAGCTGCGCGCGCAGACCTTCTTCCGGATGGCCATCGCGATGCCGATCATCACCTCGACCGCGGTCGTCGCGCTGATCTTCTCGATGATCTACGCCAAGGACTTCGGCCTGGTCAACTGGGTGCTCGACAGCATCGGCGTGGACCCGATCGACTGGCGGGCCAACCGGTTCGCCTCCTGGTTCGCCATCTCCACCATGGTCGACTGGCGCTGGGTCGGCTACAACGCCCTGATCTACCTGGCCGCCATGCAGTCCATCAGCAAGGACATGTACGAGGCGGCCTCGCTGGACGGCGCCTCCCGCCGCCGCCAGTTCTGGTCGATCACCATCCCGCAGCTGCGCCCGACGATCATCTTCACGCTGATCATCTCCACCATCGGCGGGCTCCAGCTCTTCACCGAGCCGCTGCTGTTCACCAGCGGCTCCGGTGGCCTCTCCGGTGGTTCGGAGGGCCAGTTCCAGACCATCACGATGTACCTGCTCGACGTGATGAACCAGCGCTTCCGGTGGGGTTACGCCGGCGCGGTCGCGCTCGTGCTCTTCCTGCTCATCGCGCTGATGTCGACGATCAACTACCTGCTGGCCCGTCGTATCAGCTCCGACAAGTGAGGTGACGAGATGACGACCACCACACTCCGCCCACCCGTCCGGCCCGGCACCCCGGCCCGTACCGCCCACCGGGCCGAGCGCCTCTTCAAGGCCAGCCCGCTCACCTGGTTCGGCCTGGTCCTCGGGGTCATCCTGTCGCTCTTCCCGTTCTACTGGATGATCGTGATCGCCTCGCGGACCAACGACGCGGCCAACTCCTGGCCGCCGCCGTTCCTGCCCGGCGGCAAGCTCGGCGACAACATCCAGCGGGTGCTCGACAACGGCGACGCCAACATCGTCAAGGGCCTGCTCAACTCGTTCCTGGTCTCCGGGACGATCACCGTCGCCACGGTCTTCTTCGGCTCGCTGGCCGGCTTCGCCTTCGCCAAGCTGCGCTTCCGGGGCAAGAGCGCGCTGCTGCTGATCATCCTCGCCTCGATGATGGTGCCGATCCAGCTCGGCGTGCTGCCGCTGTACATCCTGATGGCGAAGCTCGACTGGCTGAACACCATGCCGTCGGTCACCGTGCCGTTCCTGATCGGCGGCTTCGGGATCTTCATGATGCGCCAGTACGCCGAACAGGCGGTCCCCAACGAGCTGATCGAGGCGGCCCGGGTCGACGGCTGCTCGACCTGGAAGGTGTACTGGCACGTGGTGCTGCCCGCGCTGCGTCCGGCCGCCGCCGTGCTCGGCCTGCTCACCTTCATGGAACAGTGGAACCAGTTCTTCTGGCCGTTCGTGGTGCTGGCCGACCCGGCCAACCCCACCGTGCAGATCTCGCTGCGTAGCCTGAACACGGCGTACTTCGCCGACAACTCGCAGATCTTCGCCGGTACGTTGATCGCCACCCTGCCCCTGTTCATCGTGTTCGTCCTGTTCGGCCGCCAGATCATCGGCGGAATCATGGAAGGCGCCGTCAAGTCGTGAGCAACCCAGCCAGCCCGCCCGCCGTCGGCGTCCTCGACCAGGGTCCGGCGATCACCTTCCCGCCCGGCTTCCTCTGGGGCGCGGCCACCGCCGCGTACCAGATCGAGGGCGCGGCGACCGAGGGCGGCCGTACCCCGTCGATCTGGGACACCTTCAGCCACACCGAGGGCAGGACGGTGGCCGGGCACACCGGGGACGTGGCCTGCGACCACTACCACCGGATGCCGTCGGACGTGCGGCTGATGGCCGAGCTGGGGCTCAAGTCGTACCGCTTCTCGGTGTCCTGGTCGCGGGTGCAGCCGGGCGGCACCGGGGCGGCCAACCCCGAGGGGCTGGACTTCTACCGGCGGCTCGTCGACGAGCTGCTGGCCAACGGCATCGAGCCGTGGCTCACCCTCTACCACTGGGACCTCCCGCAGCCGCTGGAGGACGCCGGTGGCTGGCCGGCCCGGGACACCGCCGCCCGGTTCGCCGACTACAGCCAGTTGGTCGCCGACGCCCTCGGCGACCGGGTGAAGTACTTCACCACCCTGAACGAGCCGTGGTGCTCGGCGTTCCTCGGCTACGGCTCCGGCGTGCACGCGCCGGGCCGCTCCGACGGGGCGGACGCGGTCCGGGCCGGGCACCACCTGATGCTCGGGCACGGGCTGGCGGTGCAGGCGCTGCGGGCGTCCCGGCCGCAGGCCCAGCTCGGCATCACGCTCAACCTCTACCCGGTCACCCCGGCCAGCGACGCGCCGGCGGACGTCGACGCCGCCCGGCGCATCGACGGCCTGGCCAACCGGTTCTTCCTCGACCCGGTGCTGCGCGGGTCGTACCCGGCCGACCTCCAGGCCGACCTGCGCAAGGTCACCGACTTCGGGCACGTGCGCGACGGCGACCTGGCGGTCGTCTCGACCCCGCTGGACGTGGTGGGCATCAACTACTACAGCCGGCACGTGGTGGCCGCGCCCGTCGAGGGGGCCGAGCCGGAGGCGTACTGGCGGGCGCCGTCGTGCTGGCCGGGCAGCGAGGACGTCCGGTTCGTCACCCGGGGCGTTCCGGTGACCGACATGGACTGGGAGATCGACGCGCCGGGCCTGGTGGAGACCCTGGAGCGGGTGCACCGCGACTACACCGACCTGCCGCTCTACATCACCGAGAACGGCTCCGCCTTCGTCGACGAGGTGGTCGACGGCCGGGTCGACGACCCGGACCGGCTGGCGTACTTCGACGCGCACCTGCGGGCCGCGCACGCCGCGATCAGCGCCGGGGTGCCCCTCAAGGGCTACTTCGCCTGGTCGCTGATGGACAACTTCGAGTGGGCCTGGGGCTATACGAAGCGGTTCGGCATGGTCCATGTCGACTACGACACCCAGGTCCGAATCCCCAAGTCCAGCGCACGCTGGTACGCCGAGGTGATCCGACGTAACGGCCTGGCCGCACAATAGGCTCTGGGCCAGCCAGTAACGGGCGGCCCGGCACCGACGCCTCAACAGGTGCCGGGTCCGCCCGACGTCGGAGGAGCACACCATGACAACGCAGCGCACGCGGTCGCTCGGGCGCCCGACCCTCGACGCGGTCGCCGCCCGCGCCGGCGTGGGGCGCGGCACGGTCTCCCGCGTGGTCAACGGCTCGCCGCAGGTCAGCCCCGAGGCCCGGGCTGCCGTCCAGCAGGCGATCGCCGAGCTGGGGTACGTCCCCAACCGCGCGGCCCGGGCCCTGGTCACCCAGCGGACCGACTCGGTGGCGCTGGTCGTCTCGGAGTCCGGGGAGCGGGTCTTCACCGAGCCGTTCTTCGCCGGCATCGTCCGTGGCGTCAGCTCCGGGCTGCTGGAGACCCCGATGCAGCTCTGGCTCGCCATGGTCCAGTCGCCGATCGAGCGGGAGCGGGTCGAGCACCACCTGACCAACCAGCACGTCGACGGGGTGCTGCTGCTCTCCCTGCACGACGCGGACCCGCTGCCCACCCTGCTGGAGGAGCGCGGCCTGCCCGCCGTGCTGGGTGGCCGGCCGGCCCGGATGCTGCACCCGGACGCGCAGCCCGCCTGGTTCGTCGACATGGACAACGTCGGCGGGGCCCGGCAGGCGGTGGCGCACCTGTTCGCCCGGGGGCGGCGGCGGATCGCCACCATCGCCGGCCCGCAGGACATGGGCGCCGGCCTGGCCCGGTTGTCCGGCTACAAGGAGGCCGTCCGGGCCGCCGGTGGCGAGGTCAACCCGGACCTGATCGCGTACGGCGACTTCAGCGAGGGCAGCGGCACCGCCTGCATGCGCCGGCTGCTGGAGGTCTGCCCGGACCTGGACGCGGTCTTCGCCGCCTCCGACCTGATGGCCTTCGGCGCGCTGCGTACGCTGCGTGACGCCGGTCGGCGGGTGCCGGAGGACGTGGCGGTGATCGGCTTCGACGACGCCCCGATCGCCCGGCAGGCCGAGCCGCCGCTGACCACGGTCTTCCAGCCGGTGGAGGAGATGGGCCGGCAGATGGCCCGGATGCTGGTCGCCCGCATCCGCGGCGAGGAGGTCCCCTCCCCGCACGTCCTCCTCGACACCAAACTCATCCACCGCGCCTCCGCCTGACCCCCCACCTCACCCCACCCCGAGACCGCGCTAATTCACGGAAATAGTGGTCTTCCCACCTCGGATAACCACTATTTCCGTGAATTAGTGGGCTCCGGCGGGCGGGCGGTGGGGGTGGGGCGGCGCGGGGGTCAGGACCAGCGGCGGAGTTCGCGCTTGGCCAGCGACGCCTTGTGCACCTCGTCGGGGCCGTCGGCGAGGCGCAGGGTGCGGGTCTGGGCCCAGAGGGCGGCCAGCGGGGTGTCCTGGCTGACGCCGGCCCCGCCGTACGCCTGGATGGCCTTGTCGATCACCCACTCGGCCATCGCCGGGGTGCCGATCTTGATGGCCTGGATCTCGGTGTGCGCGCCCTTGTTGCCGACGGTGTCCATCAGCCAGGCGGTCTTGAGCACCAGCAGCCGGGCCTGCTCGATGCGCACCCGGGACTCCGCGATCCACTCCCGGACCACGCCCTGTTCGGCCAGCGGCCGGCCGAACGCGACCCGCTCCAGGGCCCGCTTGCAGAGCAGTTCCAGGGCCCGCTCGGCCATCCCGATCAGCCGCATGCAGTGGTGGATCCGCCCCGGGCCGAGCCGGGCCTGGGCGATGGCGAAGCCGGTGCCCTCGGCGCCGACCAGGTTCTCCGCCGGCACCCGGACGTCGGTGAAGTCGATCTCGGCGTGGCCGCCGTGCGGGGCGTCGCTGTAGCCGAAGACCGTCATGCCCCGCCGGACCGTGACGCCCGGGGTGTCCCGGGGGACCAGGATCATGCTCTGCTGGCGGTGCCGGTCGGCGTCCGGGTCGGTCTTGCCCATCACGATGAAGATCTCGCAGCGCGGGTCCATCGCCCCCGAGGACCACCACTTGCGGCCGTTGACCACGTACGAGTCGCCGTCGCGGGTGATCCGGGTGGCGATGTTGGTGGCGTCGGAGGAGGCCACCGCCGGCTCGGTCATGCAGAAGGCGGAGCGGATCTCCCCCTCCAGCAGCGGCTTGAGCCAGCGGTCCCGCTGCGCCTCGGAGCCGAACTCGGCGAGCAGTTCCATGTTGCCGGTGTCCGGGGCGGCGCAGTTGACCGCCTCCGGGGCCAGCCAGGGGGAGCGCCCGGTCAGCTCGGCCAGTGGCGCGTACTGGAGGTTGGTCAGGCCGGCGCCGTAGCGGGGATCGGGCAGGAACAGGTTCCACAGGCCCCGGGCCCGGGCCTCGGCCTTCAGCTCGTCCATCACCGGCGGCCGGGCCCACGGGTCACCGGCCGCGAGGACCTGCTCGTGGTGCACCGGCTCGGCCGGGTACACGCACTCGGTGAGGAACGCCTCCAGCCGCTCGAGCAGCTCGACCGTCCGGGCGTCGTACGCGAAGTCCATCACTTCTCCCTGACCGCGTGCAGACCGTGCTCGACCAGCGGCGCGACCATCTCGCCGATCCGGTCGAAGCCCCCGCCGAGCGTCTGCCCGAGGGTGTGCCGGTAGTGGATTCCCTCGCAGATCACCGCGAGCTTGAAGCAGCCGAGCGCCACGTGCCAGTGCAGCGGCCCGACGTCGACGTCGCTGCGGCCGGCGTACCTGTCGATCAGTTCGGCGCCGCTGGGGAAACCGGCCCGCGGGCCGATGCCGTCGGCCACCGGGTTGCCCTCGGCCAGCTCGCTGTCGCCCAGCACGCTCCAGTACGTCAGCAGCAGCCCCAGGTCGGCCAGGGGGTCGCCGAGGGTGGCCATCTCCCAGTCCAGCACCGCGCGTACGGCCACCGGGTCGACCACCGCGAGCAGGTTGTCCAGCCGGTAGTCGCCGTGCACGATCCGCCCGGCGTTCGCGCCCTCCGGCACGCTGCCGGCCAGGGCGTCGCGCAGCTCGTCGATGCCGGGCAGCGGGCGGCTGCGGGACCGGTCGAGCTGGCCGGCCCAGCGGCGGACCTGCCGGGCCAGGTAGCCCTCCGGGCGGCCGAAGTCGGCCAGCCCCACCGAGGCCGGCTCGACCCGGTGCAGCGCGGCGAGCGTGTCCATCATCGCCAGGGCCAGCTCGCGCCGCTGGGCGGCGGTGAGCGGGTCGGTCTGTGCCCGGCTCCGGTAGACCTCGCCGTCGACCTTCTCCATCAGGTAGAACGGCGCGCCGAGCACGCTCTCGTCGACGCAGAGCAGCAACGCCGCCGGCACCGGCACGTCGGTGGGGGCGAGCGCGGAGATCACCCGGTGTTCCCGGGCCATGTCGTGCGCGGTGGCCAGCACGTGCCCGAGCGGCGGGCGGCGCAGCACCACCTCCCGCTCACCGCTGCGCAGCAGGTACGTCAGGTTGGACTTGCCGCCGGCGATCAGCCGCGCGGACAGCGGCCCGGCGGCCAGCTCGGGCCGGTGCGCGGCCAGGTAGGGGCCGAGGCGGTCCAGGTCGAGCCCGCGGGGGGCCGGGCCGGTCGGGGGCGGTGCCGCGTCGACGGCCGGATCGCTCATCCGGTTAGTTGATGGCAGCTCAGCTTTCTTGTCAAGGTCAGATGTTCCGGCCGGGACATGCAGCCGCAACAGCCGCGAAATGGTCAACCGGCAGGCTGGGGACCAGCCTGCCGGCCGTCACGGCCGGCCCGCCGAGCGGAGGGACAGACATGCTGCTGAGAGTTCGGGTGACCCTGCCGGACCGTCCCGGCACCCTCGGCCAGGTGGCCCGCACACTCGGTGTCTCCGGCGCCGACATCGTCCAGGTGGTCGTGCTGGAGCGGCTCGGCGGCCGGGCGGTGGACGACTTCACCGTGGTGTGGCCGGGCGCGGCGCGGGTGGAACGCCTGCTCGCCGGCCTGGCCGCGATCCCCGGTGTCCGGGTGGACGGGGTGTGGCGGGCGATCGGCGCGCCGACCACCACCGGGCAGGACGCGGAGCTGCTGGCCCAGGTCGCGGCGAACCCGACCGACGGGGTCGCCACGCTGGTCGACGCGGTGCCGGGGCTGCTCGCCGCGGACTGGGCGGTGGCCGCGGTCGTACCGCTGGACTGGGCGTCGCGGGGCGCGGGCGGGGCGACGATCGGGCACGCGAGCTGGCGGGCCCCGCAGCCGTCCCGGTTGCCCGAGGTGACCCCGCTGCGGGCCCGGGCGATGACCGGGCCGGACGGGCACCACTACGCGGTCGCGCCGTTCGGCCGGGCCGGTCTGGTGCTGGTGGTGGCGCGGGACCACACCGAGCCGCTCGCCCCCGCCGCCTTCCACTCCACCGAGGTGGACCGGCTGGCGCAGCTGGTCAGGGCCAGCGCGGTGATCCTCGGTGACCGGCTGGACCTGGTCGGCACCCCACCGGTGACCACCATCACCTGACCTGTCCCGCGGTGTCACCCGCGGGCAACGGCCCCGCAACAGGGGGCCGGCAGGGTGGTCGGCGGGGAAGGGAGCGAACCATGACGCTGTGGCGGATCCGAGCGACCGTGGACGACCGGCCGGGCTACCTGTCGGTCCTCACGGCGAGCCTCGCGTTGCGCGGGGTCAACATCCTCACCGTGCAGGTGCACACCACGGAGGTGGGGGCCGTCGACGACTTCCTCGTCGACGCGCCGGACCGGCTCACCGAGGCGGACCTGCGGGCGGCCGTCGAGCGGGGGCGGGGCCGGGACTGCTGGGTGGCGCGCAGCGAGGCGCGCGGGCTGGCCGACCAGCCCACCCGGGTGCTCGGCCTGGCCAACCGGCTGGTCCGGGAGCCGGACCGGGCGGGGGAGGCGCTACGGACCCTGCTCGGCGCCGACGAGGTCACCTGGCGGCCGGCGTCGGCCGGGCGGCCCGGCGGGGTGGGGGAGCGGACGATGCTGCTGGCCGACCCGGCCGGCGGCACGTACGAGCTGCGCCGTCGGGAGCCGAGCTTCACCCCCGCCGAGTACGCCCGGGCGCAGGCGCTGGTCGAGCTGGCCGCCACGGCCGCCCGCCGGGACGCCGACCGGGTCACCCTGGTGCTGTCCGACTCGGCCGAGGTACGACTGCGTCCGGCCACCGCCGACGACCTGGCCGGCGTGGTGGAGCTGCACGACGCCTGCTCGGCCCGGAGTCGGCAGCGGCGGTACCTCAGCGGCGCGGCCCGGCCGGCGCCGGCCCGGCTGCGCCGGTTGCTGGAGCCGGCCCGGGGGATCACCCTGCTGGCCACGGCCGGTCCCGGCGGGGAGGCGGAACCGGTCGTGGCGATGGCCAACCTGCTGGGTGAGGGCGACGAGGCGGAGGCGGCGCTGCTGGTCCGCGACGACTGGCAGCGGCGGGGCCTGGGCACGGCCCTGCTGCGGCGGCTGCTCGGGCACGCCGAGCGGGCCGGCTACGCCGCCGTGCTGCTGCACGTGCAGGCGGAGAACACCCCGATGCTGCGCGCCGTACGCCGGCTCGACCGGCCCACCTCGGTGGAGCGCGACGGCGGCGTGCTCACCGTGACGGTGCCGCTGGCCGTCCGCGCCGTACCGCTGCCCCGGCAGGCCGACGTGCCCGCCCACTGACCGTCGAGGGTCGCTCCGCCGCCCCACGTCGACGTGCCTCAACGGCGCGGCACGCCGACGCCGACCGGCCGGCGACCCGTACCGGCACCGGCCGCAACCCGGTGCCACCCTGGCCGACCTCCGATGCGGGGGACGGTGACACGGCAGGGGCCCCCGATGCGGGGGCCCCTGCCCGTGCCGGCCTCAGGTCGTCGGGTAGCTGCTGTAGTCGGGGAAGTTGCCGTAGAGCCGGCCGTCGCCGCCGACCGTGACGGCCTGCACCAGCAGGTCACCGCCGACGAACGCGCCCTTCCAGGAGGCGCCCCGGCCGCCGAAGGGCTCGTCCCGGTCGCCCCGGGAGCGTGGCTTGTTGATGCCCACCTTGAACGCCTGCAGGTCCACCGCCAGCTTGCCGGCCAGCTCCTCGTCGTCGCAGGCCAGCGAGGCGACCAGCGCGCCGTTGGAGGCGTTCATCGCGGCCAGCAGCTCGTCGGTGGTGTCCACCACCACGATGGTGTCGACCGGGCCGAACGGCTCGGCGTGCATCAGCCGGGACCGGCCGGGCGGGGCGAGCAGCACCGCGGGCGCCACGTACGCGGAGGTGTCCTGCCCGTCGAGGAAGGGCGCGCCGTCGAGCTTGCCCCGGTGCAGCGGCACCGCGCCGCCCCGGACCGCCTCCTCGACCTTGCGCCGCAGCTCGTCGGCCTTGGCGCCACTGATCAGCGGGCCGAAGTCCAGCTCCGGCAGCGGATCGCCGGCCTGCCAGCTCTCGTCGACGGCGAGCGGGTGTCCGAAGCGGACCGACCGGACGACCGGCAGGTACATGTCGAGGAACTCGTCGACCAGGTCCCGCTGGACCACGAACCGGGGGTACGCGGTGCAGCGCTGCTTGCCGTACTCGAAGCCCTTCTTCAGGTGCGCGGCGAGCAGGTCCCACTGGGAGAAGTCCCAGATGCCCCAGGCGTTGAGGCCCTCCTGCTCGATGAAGTGCCGCTTGTCGGAGTCGAGCAGCGCGGCGGCCACCTTGCCGCCGTTGGACCGGCCGCCGACGAACGCCACCGCGCCGATCTCGGGGGCGCGGACCAGCACCTCGGAGAGCTCCTCGCCGCCGCCGGAGACCAGGGTGGCGGGCAGGCCGGCGCGGCGCATCAGCGCGTGCGCGACGGTGAGGCAGACCGCGCCGCCCTGCGACGGGGTCTTGGCGATGACCGCGTTGCCGGCGAGCAGCTGCACCAGCTCGGCGTGCACCAGCACGCTCATCGGGTAGTTCCAGGAGGCGATGTTGCTGACCGGGCCGGGCAGCGGCTCACGGCCGTCGGCGAGCATCCGGTCGATCTCCTGCACGTACCAGCGCACGCCGTCCAGGGCCCGGTCGACGTCGGCGCAGGCCAGCCGCCACGGCTTGCCGATCTCCCAGACCAGCAGCATGGCGAGCAGGTCGCGGTGGGCGGTGAGCGCGTCGAGCGCGTCGGTGACCCGGGCCTTGCGCTCGGCGAGCGGGGTGGTCGCCCACTCGCGGTGCGCGGCGGCGGAGTGCGCCACCGCCGCCCGGGCCGTGTCGGCGTCGAGGCGAGCCAGGTTGACCAGCACGGTGTTGTCCACCGGGGTGCGTACTCCGGCGGGCGCGCCGACCGCGCGCCACTCGCCCTGCACCAGGTTGTGCAGGGTGGCGGCGCCGTCGGGTGCGGTGCCGAAGGCCTCCGGCGCGGCGGCGACCGCGCGGGCGAGCGTGTCCGACCAGGAGGTGCCGTCGGCGAGTCTGAGAGCCATCGCGATCTCCTCAGGTTGTCCGGGGGAGCGGCGGCGTCGATGGCACCGCTGGTGAGCCGTACTGTCGCGCGCCGTCGATCGCGCGGGCAACCGTACGCTTGTATGCCGGGACGCCAGGTCCGTGTTCCGGACCCGACCACCGCCCGGCGCGGCCCGTCGCCACCGCTCCGAACTGGGCGTACGTCAAGAGCGCATCGAGTTTGGTCAATGATGTGATCCAGCTCCGGGCGTCGTCGACCGGGTTACCCGTCAGTACGGACGGCGGGCCCCATCGGTTCGAACGTCCACGGGCGACCGGGGCCGCAACGACGAACCGGCCGCCGGACGCGAGGTCCGACGGCCGGTTCCCGGCTGGAGGTCAGCTGGTGAAGCGGATCTTGTCCCGGCGGCGCCGCAGCACCGTCAGCAGGACGCCACCGCCGATCAGGGCGAGGCCGGTCAGCGCGGTGCTGGTCGCGGCCACGCCGGTCAGCGGCAGGCCGCCCTCGGTGCCGGTGCCGCCACCGTTGCCGCCACCCGCCGGGCCCGACGGCGTCGCGGACGGGGTGCCCGGCTCGTTCGGGTCCGACCGGGTCGGGGTCGGCGACGGCGACCCGCTCGGCGAACCGGACGGGTTCGGCGTCGGAGAGCTGGTCGACGCGCACGGCTGGAGCCAGAACACCTTGTGCTTGGCCTTGCCCTTGCCGTCGGTCAGGTCGACGGTGAGCTTGACGTGGTAGCCCTGCTTGTCGTGGGCCATGACGCCGGCCAGGGCCAGGTCGTTGGCCGAGAGCTTGAGGACCGCGTCGTGGTCGTTCTGCGCGCCGCTGGCCGGGTCGTCGCTGATCACGTAGTTGTCGAAGAACTTGACGACCTGGAACTTGCCCGACGGGGGCTGGGCGGCGAGGGTGATGTCGGCCGTGTCGCCCTGGTCGAAGTTGAAGAACTCGATCTCGAACTGGCACCCCACGTGCGGCTGGTTGTCGACCCGGTCCTCGAACGGCGCGCCGTCGATCTTCACGGTGCCGTTGTCGCCCGGCGGGTTGTGCGGGTTGCCGGTGGCCCAGGCCGGGGCGGCCAGCCCGAGAAGGGCCGTGGCCGTCGCTGCGGTGAGGGCGGCGCGGGCGACGTGCCGACGCTGTGGCATGAGGAATCCTCCGGGAATGGGCGAGGGGACGGCACATGATCGCACGCACGAACCCGACCGGCGACATCGGACGATCGTCCTGAGCTGCGACGACGTCCCGTACCGAATCGCGATCGGGGCACGATCCGAGTCGGTTTCACGGCGTGTCGACGTAACGGAAATGCGCGCTCCGGCGCGGGGGTCGGCCCGTCGGGCGAACCGCCGACTCTTCCCAAACCTGTGAACCCGAGATTACATTGTCGACTATCCATGGGAGCGCTCCCGCGCCTCCGAGGGTCACCCCACCACCACCCGTCGCCGGCAGCCCCGACCCCCGGCCCGTCCCCGTCGGTCGGGGCTGCCGGGCGACGCCACCTCGCCAGGAGTTCGCCATGTCCCACCCCGTCCCGCGGCCACCCGGCCGGTCCCGGCTGCGCCGGCTGCTCGCCGCCGGCACCGCCCTCGCGGCCGGCCTGGTCACCGCCGTCGCCGCCCCCCAGGCCGCCGCGCCCGCCAGCGCCGCGCCTGCCTTCAACCACGGCGCGGTCGCCGCCGGCACCGGCGCGCGGACCGCGAGTCCGGCCGCCGCGCCCGCCTTCAACTATTCGGAGGCGTTGCAGAAGTCGCTGTTCTTCTACGAGGCACAGCAGTCCGGGAAGAAGCCGTCCTGGAACCGGGTCTCCTGGCGCGGTGACTCCGCGCTCACCGACGGCGCCGACGTCGGCGTCGACCTCACCGGCGGCTGGTACGACGCGGGCGACCACGTGAAGTTCGGCTTCCCGATGGCGTTCAGCACCACCATGCTGGCCTGGGGCGCGGTCGAGTACCGCGACGGCTACGTGGCCTCCGGCCAGCTGCCGTACCTGCTGAACAACCTGCGCTGGGTCAACGACTACTTCGTCAAGGCGCACCCCGCGCCGAACGTCCTCTACGGACAGGTCGGCAAGGGCGACGACGACCACAAGTGGTGGGGGCCGGCCGAGGTGCTGCCGATGGCGCGGCCCGCGTACAAGATCGATGCGAGCTGTGGCGGCGCGGACCTGGCCGGGGAGACGGCGGCCGCGATGGCCGCCTCCTCGCTGGTGTTCCGGCCCACCGACGCCGCCTACGCCGACAAGCTGCTCACCCACGCGAAGCAGCTCTACACCTTCGCCGACACGGTGCGGAAGAGCTACCACGAGTGCATCACCGACGCCACCAGCTTCTACCGGTCCTGGAGCGGCTACCAGGACGAGCTGGTCTGGGGTGCGATCTGGCTCTACCGGGCCACCGGGGACGCGACCTACCTGGCCAAGGCGGAGAGCGAGTACGACAAGCTCGGCAACGAGAACCAGACCACCACCAAGTCGTACAAGTGGACCATCGCCTGGGACAACAAGCAGTTCGGCGCGTACGTGCTGCTGGCCAACCTGACCGGCAAGCAGAAGTACGTCGACGACGCCAACCGCTGGCTCGACTGGTGGACCGTCGGGGTGAACGGGTCGAAGGTGGCCTACTCGCCCGGCGGGGAGGCCGTGCTGGACTCCTGGGGCTCGCTGCGCTACGCCGCCAACACCGCCTTCGCGGCGCTCGTCTACAGCGACAGGACCACCGACGCCACCCGCAAGGCCCGCTACCACGACTTCGCCGTCCGGCAGATCAACTACGCGCTCGGCGACAACCCGCGCAACTCCAGCTACATGATCGGGTTCGGCGCGAACCCGCCGAAGAACCCGCACCACCGGACCGCGCACGGCTCCTGGTGGGACAGCCAGACCGTGCCCACCGAGACCCGGCACGTGCTCTACGGCGCGCTGGTCGGCGGGCCGTCCTCGGCCAACGACGCGTACACCGACAGCCGGTCGGACTACGTGATGAACGAGGTGGCCACCGACTACAACGCCGGCTTCACCTCCGCCCTGGCCCGGCTCTCCCAGGAGTACGGCGGCACCCCGCTGGCCAACTTCCCGGTCGCCGAGCAGCCGGACCTGGACGAGCTGACCGTGGAGACCACGGTGATGCAGGCGGAGACCCGGGCCACCGGCCTCAAGGCGATCATCTACAACAAGTCGGCCTTCCCGGCGCGGGCGCTGACCACCGGGAAGTTCCGGTACTACTTCCGGCCCGACGGCACCGGCCCGGTCACCGTCACCCCCGGCTACACCCAGGGTTGCCCGTCGCCGTCGACCGCCAAGCAGTACAGCGCCGACATCTGGTACGTCGAGGTCGACTGCACCGGGTACACCATCGCCCCGGCCGGACAGTCGCAGCACCGGATGGAGGTCCAGTTCAAGATCGGCGTACCGGAGGGCGGCACCTGGGACCCGACGAACGACCCGTCGTACCAGGCCACCGCCGGGCCGAACCGGAAGGTGCCGCTCTACTCCGGCGGCGTGCGGGTCTGGGGCGAGGAGCCCGGGCCGGCCACTCCGGACACCACCGCGCCGAGCGCCCCCGGCACCCCGGTCGCCTCCGCCGTCACCGCCACCGGGCTGACCCTCACCTGGCCCGCCGCCACCGACACCGGTGGCAGTGGACTCGCCGGCTACGACATCACCCAGGCGCAGGTCGGCAGCGACGCCCTGGTGCTGCTGAGGTCGACGACGAACACGCTCGCCGTCACCGGGCTGCTGCCCGAACGGACGTACCAGTTCAGCGTGGTCGCCCGCGACGGGGCCGGGAACCGCTCGGCGGCCTCGCCGACGGTCAGCGTCACCACCCCGGCCGCGCCCGCCGCGGACACCACCCCGCCGACCGCTCCCGGCACCCCCACCGCCTCGGCGGTCGGCCCCACCGGGCTCACCCTCACCTGGGGGCCGGCCACCGACAACGTCGGCGTCACCGGCTACCGGGTGTACCGGGGCGGAACGGTGCTGGTCGGGTCGAGCACCGGCACCACGCTGGCGGTCACCGGTCTCACCGCCGCCACCGCGTACACCTTCACCGTGGTCGCGGTGGACGCGGCGGGGAACGTCTCGGCGGCCTCCGCCCCGGTCACCGTCACCACCGCGAACCCGCCGACCGGCGGCGGCTGCGCCGTCGGGTACGTCACCAGCAGTTGGGACACCGGCTTCACCGCGAACATCACGATCACCAACACCGGCACGACGACCCTCACCAGCTGGAGTCTCGGCTTCACCTTCCCCAGCACCGGGCAGAAGGTGGGCCAGGGCTGGTCGGCCAACTTCACCCAGACCGGCACGGCGGTGACCGCCACGAACGTCTCCTACAACGGGACGCTCGCGCCGGGGGCGTCGACCAGCTTCGGCTTCAACGGCACCCACACCGGCACCAACCCGAAGCCGGCCGCCTTCACCCTCAACGGGGTCGCCTGCACCGTCTCCTGACGGCCGGCGCTCGGCGGGCACGGCCGGTCACCGCGTCCGGTGACCGGCCGTACCGCCGTGTGTTTTCGCTGCTCCGGGCCCGTTCTGGTGATCCCTCGGGACACAAGATTGTTTCCGGAACTTTTCCGGAAAGTATTGTCCCGGCCGGAACCCCGATGGCAGCATTCATGACGGTAAATTTCCGAGAAGGACGTCCAGTCGTCCCGCCAAGACAGCTCGGACGCCGGCCAGCAAGGAGGCCAAGGTGGCCATACGCCCCCCCGTCGCGCGCGGCGGGAACCCACGGCACCGCAAGCCCATCGTCAGAGCGCTGCTCGCCGGCGCGGTCAGTGTCGTCACGGTGGCCGCGGCCGCCGTCATGATGCCGTCGGCGGAAGCCGCGGCCAGCACGCTCGGCGCGGCGGCCGCGCAGTCGGGCCGGTACTTCGGCACCGCGATCGCGGCGGGTCGGCTCGGTGATTCGACGTACACCACGATCGCCGGGCGCGAGTTCACCATGGTGACGGCCGAGAACGAGATGAAGCCGGACGCCACCGAGCCCCAGCAGAACGTCTTCAACTTCTCCGCCGGCGACCAGATCTACAACTGGGCCACCGGCCGGGGCATGAAGGTCCGGGGTCACACCCTGGCCTGGCACGGCCAGCAGCCCGGCTGGATGCAGAACCTCTCCGGCAGCGCGCTGCGCAGCGCCATGATCAACCACATCAACGGGGTGATGGGTCACTACAAGGGCAAGTTGGCCGCGTGGGACGTGGTGAACGAGGCGTTCAACGAGGACGGCAGCCGTCGGCAGTCGAACCTGCAGGCGACGGGGAACGACTGGATCGAGGTGGCGTTCCGGACGGCTCGTACCGCGGATCCGTCGGTGAAGCTCTGCTACAACGACTACAACATCGAGAACTGGTCGTACGGCAAGACGCAGGGTGTCTACCGGATGATCCAGGACTTCAAGTCCCGGGGTGTGCCGATCGACTGTGTGGGGTTGCAGACGCACTTCACCGGCGGCAGTTCGCTGCCGGGCAACTTCCAGACCACGCTGTCGAGCTTCGCGGCGTTGGGCGTGGACGTGGCGTTGACCGAGGTGGACGTGACCAACGCCTCGACCAGCCAGTACGCGGGGCTGACGCAGGCGTGTGTGAACGTGCCGCGGTGCATCGGCATCACGGTGTGGGGGGTGCGCGACAGTGACTCGTGGCGCTCCAGCGAGAGCCCGCTGCTCTTCGACGGTGGCGGCAACAAGAAGGCCGCGTACACCTCGGTCCTCAACGCCCTCAACGCCGCCGGCCCCACGTCGACCCCCACCCCGAACCCGACCTCGACGCCGGGCGGCGGCACCGGACGGATCGTCGGGGTGCAGTCGGGCCGCTGCATCGACGTGCCGAACAGCACCCAGACCAACGGCACCCGGGTGCAGCTCTACGACTGCAACGGCCAGCCGAACCAGCAGTGGACCTACACCGCGAGCAAGCAGCTGATGGTCTACGGCAGCAAGTGCCTCGACGCGAACGCGAAGGGCACCGCCAACGGCACCGCGATCATCATCTGGGACTGCAACGGCCAGCCGAACCAGCAGTGGAACCTCAACTCCAACGGCACCATCAGCGGCGTGCAGTCCGGCCGGTGCCTGGACGTCTGGGGCACCGGCAACGGTCAGCAGATCCAGCTGTACGACTGCCACGGGCAGGCCAACCAGCAGTGGCGCACCGACTTCGGCGGCACCACCACGCCGCCCCCGACCACGCCGCCGCCGACGACCCCGCCGCCGGGTGGCTGCGCGCTGCCGTCGACCTACCGCTGGTCGTCGACCGGTGCGCTGGCGAACCCGGCGAACGGCTGGGTCTCGCTCAAGGACTTCACCAACGTGGTCTACAACGGCAAGCACCTGGTCTACGGCTCGAACGTCAACAGCAGCGGCTCGTACGGCTCGATGAACTTCAGCCTGTTCAGCAACTGGTCCGACATGGCCTCGGCCGGCCAGACCGGGATGAGCCAGGGCACCGTGGCGCCCACCCTGCTGTACTTCGCCCCGAAGAACATCTGGGTGCTCGCGTACCAGTGGGGGCCGACCTCGTTCAGCTACAAGACGTCGAGCGACCCGACCAACGCCAACGGCTGGTCGGCGGCACAGACGCTCTCCACCGCCAGCCTCCCCGACGCCCCGTACGGCGTGATCGACCAGACCCTGATCGGCGACGACCAGAACATGTACCTCTTCTTCGCCGGGGACAACGGCAAGATCTACCGGTCGAGCATGCCGCTCGGCAACTTCCCGGGCAGCTTCGGCTCGACCTACACGACGGTCATGAGCGACTCGACCAACAACCTGTTCGAGGCGGTCGAGGTCTACAAGGTCCAGGGCCAGAACCAGTACCTGATGATCGTCGAGGCGATCGGCAGCCAGGGGCGCTACTTCCGCTCCTTCACCGCCACCAGCCTCAACGGTACGTGGACCCCGCAGGCCGCCAGCGAGAGCAACCCGTTCGCCGGCAAGGCCAACAGCGGCGCCACCTGGACCAACGACATCAGCCACGGTGACCTGGTCCGCACCAACCCCGACCAGACCAAGACCGTCGACGCGTGCAACCTGCAGTTCCTCTACCAGGGCAAGAACCCGAGCGCGGGCGGCGACTACAACCTGCTGCCGTGGCGGCCGGGCGTGCTGACCCTGCAGCGCTAGGTCCGTACCGGCCGCTGGCCAACCGGGCGTGTCCGGCACCTCCTCGGTGCCGGACACGCCCCTCGGTGGGTCACGTCCTCGGCTGACCGGCGGCCGGCGGCGATCCGGGGCAAGCTGGCCGGATGGGGGAACTGCTGACGGTGGGACACGGGGCGGCCGACCGGGAGCGGCTGGGGGAGCTGCTCGCCGGGGCGGGGATCGCCCTGGTCGTGGACGTGCGCCGGTACCCGGCCAGCCGGACCAACCCCGACGTGCGGCGCGAGGAACTGGCCGACTGGCTGCCGGCGCGGGGCATCGACTACCGCTGGGAGCCGCGCCTCGGTGGCCGCCGGCACGTCCGCGCCGGGGAACCGGAACCGGACACCTGGTGGACCGTGCCGGCCTTCCGGGCGTACGCGGCGTACACCCGCACCGCCGACTTCGACGCGGCGTTGGACGCGGTCCTCGCCGACGCGGCGCGGCGGAGCACCACGGTGCTGTGCAGCGAGAGCGTCTGGTGGCGCTGCCACCGGCGGCTCATCGCCGACGTGGCGGTGCTCGTGCGGGGCGTACCGGTGCGGCACCTGATGTCCGACGGGCGGCTCGGCCCGCACCGGCCGGCCGAGGGCGCCCGCCGCCTCCCCGACGGCCATCTCGTCTGGGACGGCTGAATATCCGGTGACCGCCATCGGCCGCCCGGCTGGTCTCCCGGCATGCCCGAGCTGATCGCCCCGACCACCCGGCTGCACCTGTCCTGGCTGGCCGCCCGCGACGAGTGGGGGCGCGCGCCGGCGAGGCCCAGGTGCCCGAGGGCATGGTGCCGGCGCTCTACCGGTGGATCGTCGAGGACGACGAGGTGCTCGGGGCGGTCTCGCTGCGGCTGCGCCTCAACGACTTCCTGCGCGAGGTCGGCGGCCACATCGGCTACTGCGTCCGGCCCTCGGCCCGGCGGCGGGGCCTGGCCGCCTTCGCGCTCGGCGCGGCGCTGGCGGACGTCCGGGGCACGGAGCTGGGCCGCAGCCGGCGCTACTGGATCGCCACCGGCTGACGCGGGCCGTGTTTCGGCTCCGCTGGAAGGCGTCCGGCATCACTTGCCGAACCGGAAAGACACTCTTAGGCTTGCCGTCATGGAAAATGACTTTGAGCGTCCGGATCGAGAGGCCGCCGCCGAGGCCCTGAGGACGCTCCACGCCGACCGGGAGCGACTCGCGAACGCCGTCGAGGTGCCTCGGCTGCTGCTGCTCGCCTTCGGCGCCCTCGGCGCATGGTGGGTCGCCGCAGCAGCCACCACCGATCCGGGCGCCACCTACCAGCCGCCGATCTCCGGCTGGCTCGCCCTGGTGGGCGGGCTCGTCGTCGCGCATCTCGTCCGGCGCGAGACCGGCATCCGATTCCGGGTCATGGGGGCACGCGCCGGCTGGGCTGTCGCCGGAATCGTCGCGACCTGCCTCGCCCTGTTCAGCGTCTCGCTCGGACTGGTCTCCTCCGATCTGCGGTGGGCAGTGACCTTGACCAGCGCCGCCGCGTTCCTGGTGACGACCTGGCTTGCGGGAGTCGCCTACCGGTCGGCGATCGCCGAACTGCACCGTGACTGAGGCGAGGTTCGACGACACCATCCATGCCCCGGTACGACTGCGCATCTGTGGGCTGCTGAACAACGCCGACCGTCTGGACTTCGCCGTGGTGCGCGACACCCTGGGCATCTCGGATGCGACCCTGTCCAAGCACGTCAAGACCCTCGCGGACGCAGGGCATGTGACGATCAACAAATCCGCGTCCGCCAATCGCACCGATGCCCGTCGCGTCACCTGGCTGTCCCTGAGCCCGACCGGGCGATCGGCCTTCGCTGCCCACATCCGCGCGCTGCAGGACATTGCCGGGCAGCCGCACCTGACTCTCTGAGGATCGACAGCGGCCGGATCGCTGCGGTACGGGCCTGTCCACCTCGCCGCCAGCACCGAGTGGCGGTGACCGAGGTCCACACCGGCGCTAGTCGCGCAGGTCCTCGGCGAGCAGGTCCATCAGCAGGGCGTCGTGCCAGCGGCCGTCCGCGCCCCGCTCGTAGCGGCGCATGATGCCCACCGGACGGAAACCCGCCTTCGCGTACGCCCGGACCGCCGCCGTGTTCGCCGCCGCCGGGTCGACGGTGAACCGGTGGTGGCCGTACGCGTCGACCAGGTGCCGGGCCAGCGTACGGATCGCGTCCCCGGCCACCCCGGCGCCGCGTTCCGCCGGGTCGAGGAAGATGTCCAGGCCGGCGTGGCGGTAGTCCGGGTCGGTCTCGGCGTACCACTGGATCGCGCCGACCAGCCGACCGTCCCGCTCGATGGCGTACACGGTCAGCTCGTCGTCGGCCAGGTCGGCGCGGACCGCCCCCGCCAGGTCGTCGTCCCCGCGCCACCAGCGGCGCACCTCCGGGGTGGCCCGGATCGCGGCGAGCGCGGGCACGTCGGCGTCCGTCACCGGTCGCAGCGTCACCAGCCGCCCGCGCAGCACGGCTCAGCCCCGGATCTCGCCGTGCTCGACGCAGACCGCCGACCAACCGGCCGGTACGACCTGCACCTTCATCCGCCGCCGGCACTGCGCGCAGTAGCGCGGCGGCTCCCACTCCCGGGCCGCCGCGCAGGCCACGTGCCCGCCGGCCGCGGCGTCCTCGCCGCACCGGTCGCACCAGCGCGCCGCCCCGGGCTGCCCGGCGGCGTCGACGAGCTCCGTCACCGCCGCCTCACAGCGTCGCCGAGAGCGCCTTGACCGGCATCTTCAGGTCCTCCAGCAGCTCCAGGTCGGCGGTGGCCGGCCGGCCCAGCGTGGTCAGGTAGTTGCCGACGATGACCGCGTTGATGCCGCCCAGCAGGCCGTCGCGGGTGCCCAGGTCGCCGAGGGTCAGCTCGCGGCCGCCCGCGTACCGCAGGATGGTGCGCGGCATGGCCAGCCGGAACGCGGCGATGGCCCGCAGCGCGTCCTTGCCCTCGACCACCGGCCGGTCCGCCAGCGGGGTGCCCGGGCGCGGGTTGAGGAAGTTCAGCGGGACCTCGTGCGGGTCCAGCGCGGCGAGCTGCGCGGCGAACTCGGCCCGCTGCTCCACCGTCTCGCCCAGGCCGAGGATGCCGCCGCAGCAGACCTCCATGCCGGACTCGCGGACCATCCGCAGGGTCTCCCAGCGCTCCTCCCAGGAGTGCGTGCTGACCACGTTGGGGAAGTACGAGCGGCAGGTCTCCAGGTTGTGGTTGTAGCGGTGCACACCCATCTCGACCAGCTCGTCGACCTGCTCCTGGGAGAGCATGCCCAGCGAGGCGGCGACCTGGATGTCCACCTCCGCCCTGATGGCGGCCACACCCTCGCGCATCTGCTTCATCAGCCGGGCGTCCGGGCCCCGGACGGCGGCCACGATGCAGAACTCGGTCGCCCCGGTGGCCGCGGTCTGCTTGGCCGCCTCGACCAGCGCGGGGATGTCCAGCCAGACGGCGCGGACCGGCGAGGTGAACAGGCCGGACTGTGAGCAGAAGTGGCAGTCCTCCGGGCAGCCGCCGGTCTTCAGCGACACGATGCCCTCGACCTCGACCTCCGGGCCGCACCAGCGCATCCGCACCTCGTGGGCGAGCTGCAGGGCGGCGGGGACGTGCTCGTCGGGCAGGTTCAGCACGGCGAGGACACCGGCCTCGTCGAGGCCGACGCCGTTCTCCAGCACCTGGGTCCGGGCCTGGTCGAGGATCTCTGGCATGGCTCGTACCCTACAAGGCCGCCCAGGCGGCGGGAAACGGCCGGATCGCCCCCTCGACCCGGCCGCGAGCAGCGCCCCGGGCGGGCCGGCGAGCCGGGCCGCGCCACGCCGGGGCACCAGCGCCGGGTGGTAACTTCGCCCGGCGGAAGCGCCCCCACGGGGCGACGGTCGGCGGGAAGGGACCTGGACGGTGGCGGACTGGCTGGCGGCCCTGGACCGCCGCGCCGAGCTGCGGGCGAAGGCCGGGCTGACCCGTACCCTGCGGCCCCGGGCCGCCGGCGATTCGGTGGTCGACCTGGCCGGCAACGACTACCTCGGCCTGGCCACCCACCCGGAGGTCACCGCCGCCGCCGCGCGGGCGTTGTCGGCGTACGGGCTGGGCGCGACCGGCTCCCGGCTGGTGCGCGGCTCCACCGACCTGCACCACGCGCTGGAGGACGCCCTCGCCGGCTGGCTCGGCGTCGACCGGGCGCTGGTCTTCTCCTCCGGCTATCTGGCCAACCTGGCTGCCGTCCGGGGCCTGGTGCAGCCCCGCACGCTGCTGGTCTCCGACGCGCACAACCACGCCTCGCTGATCGACGGCTGCCGGATCTCCGGCGCGCAGACCGTGGTGACCCCGCACGCCGACGTGGACGCGGTGGCCGCCGCCCTCGCCGCCGCGCCGGGCCGTCCCGCCGTGGTGGTCACCGAGTCGGTGTTCTCCGTCGACGGTGACCTGGCCCCGCTGGCGCGGTTGCACGCGGTGGCCCGCCGGCACGGCGCGCTGCTGCTGGTCGACGACGCGCACGGGCTCGGCGTCACCGGCCCGGCCGGGGCCGGCGGGGTGGCCGCCGCCGGGCTGGCCGGCGAGCCGGACGTGGTGGTCACCGCCACCCTCTCCAAGGCGCTCGGCGGGGCCGGGGGCGTGGTCGCCGGGCCGGCCGAGTTCGTCCGGCATTTGGTGGAGACGGGTCGGACCTTCATCTTCGACACCGCGCCGCCGCCGGCCGTGGCGGCCGGTGTGCTGGCGGCGGTGCGGCTGGCCCGGGCCGGCGACGACCTGCGCGCGGAGCTGGCCGCGCGGGTCGCCCTCGCGGTCGACCGGCTCGGCGCGGCCGGGCTGGCGGTCTCCGCCCCCGACGGCGCGGTGGTCTCGGTGACCGCGCCCGGGCCGGAGGCGGCGACCGCCTGGGCGGCGGACTGCCGGGACCGGGGCGTCGCGGTGGGCTGCTTCCGGCCGCCGTCCACCCCGGACAGCCGCTCCCGGCTGCGGCTGACGGTCTCGGCCGGGGTGCCCCGGGCGGACTTCATCCGCGCCCTGGACGTCATCGTGGAGTGTGCGCCGGTTCTGCGAGCCCCGCAGTCGCGAACGGAGGTGGGCTCATGACCAACGGTTGGACCGGTGCGGTGCTGGTGACCGGCACCGACACCGAGGTGGGCAAGACGGTGGTGACCGCCGCCATCGCCGCGGCGGCCCAGGCGGCCGGGCTGCGGGTCGCGGTGGTCAAGCCCGGCCAGACGGGTACGGCCACCGGTGACCCGGGCGACGTCGACTCGGTGACCCGGCTGGCCGCCCCGCTCACCGGCCGGACCCTGGCCGCCTATCCGGACCCGCTCGCCCCGCTCGCCGCGGCCCGGGTCGCCGAGTTGGAGCCGCTGGAGCTCTACACCGCGGTCGACGCGATCCGCGAGGAGGTCGACAAGCACGACCTGGTGCTCGTCGAGGGGGCCGGCGGGCTGCTCGTACCGATGGGGCTGCGGCCCTCCGGCGAGCCCTGGACGGTGGCCGACCTGGCGGTGTCGCTGGGCGCCCCGGCGGTGGTGGTGGCCCGCGCCGGGCTCGGCACGCTCAACCACACCGCGCTCACCCTGGAGGCGCTGGAGCGCCGGGCCGTGCCGGCCGGGGTGGTGATCGGCGCCTGGCCCACCCAGCCGGAGCTGGTGCACTGGCTGAACCTCTCCGAGCTGGTGCCGAACCTGCTGGGCGCGGTGCCGGCGGGCGCGGGCGCGATGGACCCGGGCGTCTTCCGCCGCTCCGCCCCCGGGTGGCTCACCCCGGCGCTGTACGGGGTGCTGGACGACTGGCGGGCCTGGGCCGAGGAGAGCGGCTGAGCACCTGACTTTCGTCGGTACCCGCCCCGCCGGTCGGTGGGTAGCGTGACCGCCGTGCCACCCACCGACCCCGTCCCGCCGACCGACGCGCCCGACGGGCCGGCGTCGGCGCTGCGCCGCCGTCGCCTCGGCGACCTGCTGCTCTGGGTCGTGCTCGCCGCGCCGGTGACGTACGCGGGCCTCACCCCGCCCTGGCCGGGGAGCGCGCTGGTGCGGCTTGCCGGATCGCTGGCGCTGCTCGCCGGCGCGGTGGCCGTCGGCCGCCGGTTGCCGCTGGCCGCGCTGGTGGCGGTGGTGCTCGGCTCCTTCGTCGACGGCAACTTCGTCTTCGCCATCCCGGTGCTCAGCTATCTGGCCGGGCGGCGCAGCCCCGGCACCGGCCGGGTGGCCGTGGTCTTCGGCGTCATCGCGGTCGCCGGCACGGCGCTCAACCTGGGCCTGCTCGGCACCGACCCGTCGACCTGGTTCCTGCTGGCGTCGATCCTGCTGGTGGCGGGGGTCTTTCCCTGGCTGCTGGGTCGGTACCGGCGGCAGCAGGCGGCCCTCGCCGACGCGCAGCGGCGGCACGCCGAGGCGGTACGGCGGGAGCGGCGCGGCGTGACCGACCGGGTCCGGCTGCGGGAGCGGGCCCGCATCGCCGAGGAGATGCACGACTCGCTGGGGCACGAGCTGAGCCTCATCGCGCTGCGGGCCGCCGCGCTGGAGTTGGCCGCCGACCTGCCGGCCGCCCACCGGGCCGCGGCCGGTGAGCTGCGCGCCCGGGTGGCCGCCGCGACCGAGCGGTTGCACGAGATCATCGGTGTGCTGCGCGAGGACCGGGCCGGCTCCGCACGGCCGCCCGACGAGACCGTCGCCGACCTGGTGGAGGGGGCCCGGGACGCCGGGATGGCGGTCGCCCTGCGCACCGGTGCCGGTCCGGTGGATCTGCCGCCGCTCACCGCGCACGCCGTGCACCGGGTGGTCCGCGAGGCGCTCACCAACGCCGCCCGGTACGCCCCCGGCGCGCCGGTGACGGTCGCCGTGCAACGGCGCGCCGGGGCGGTGGCGGTCGACGTGGTGAACGGCGCGTCCCCGACCGGGCCGCTGCCGGGGCCGGCGGCGCACGGCTCCGGCCTGCTCGCCCTGCGCGAGCGGGTCCGGCTCGCCGGTGGCAGCTTCGACGCCGGCCCGCGCGGCGGCGGCTTCGCGGTCACCGCCCACCTGCCGCTGCACCCCCCGCCGGCCGGGCCGGTACCCGCCGGCGACGACAGGTCGGTCGGGGTACCGGTGCCTGCCGGTGACGACATGGCCGTCGTCGGGTCGGTGTCGTCGGCCGACGAGGCGGCGACCGGTCGCACGGCGCCCGGGACGGGTCCGGCCGGGCCGCGTCGCCCCGCCTGGTCGGTCGAGGACGAGGGTGAGGACGGTCCGGACGACGGCCGGTCGGATCCGGCCGCCGAGGCGGAGCGGCGGCTGGGGGACGCCCGACGGCGGGTCCGGCACAGCCTGCTGGTGGCGTTCGGTGCTCCGGCGCTGCTCGGACTGGTGCTCGCCCTCGTCTACTACCCGCTGGCCGCCACGGGCGCGGAACTCGACCGGGCCGGCTACGAGCGGCTGCGTGTCGGCGCTGCCCGCGACGGCCTCGGGCTGCCCCGCCGGCAGGTGCCGCCGCCCACCGCGGACGCCCCGCCGGGCTGCGAGTACTACACCGACGGGAACTTCCCCTTCGCGAGGCCGACCTGGCGGCTCTGCTTCGCCGACGGCCGGCTGGTCAGCAAGGAGTGGATCGCGCGATGACCGACGATCACGGGCAGCCGCTGCGGGTGGTGCTCGCCGACGACGAGGCGATGATCCGGGCCGGGGTGCGGGCCATCCTGGCCGCCGATCCGGGGATCGAGGTGGTCGGCGAGGCCGGCGACGGCCGGGTGGCGGTCGAGCTGGTCCGCGCCCACCGGCCCCGGGTGGCACTGCTGGACATCCGGATGCCGCGCTTCGACGGGCTGAGCGCGGCCGCCGAGATCGGCCGGCTGGTGCCGGAGACCGCCACCGTCATGCTCACCACGTTCGGCGAGGACGACCTGATCGCCCGGGCGCTCGGTCTCGGCGCGAGCGGCTTCCTGCTCAAGTCCGGGGATCCCCGGGAACTGCTGGCCGGGATCCGGGCGGTCGCCGACGGCGGGGCGTACCTGTCGCCCCGGGTGGCCCGCCGGGTGATCGAGCTGAGCGGCGGGCGGCTCGCCCGCACCCCGTACGCGCGGGACCGGCTCGCCGGGCTGACCGAGCGGGAGCGGGAGGTGCTGGCGTTGGTCGGGGCGGGGCTGTCCAACGCCGAGATCGCCCGCCGGCTGCACCTCGTCGAGGGAACCGTGAAGAGCTACCTGACCAGCATCTTCACCCGCCTGGACGTGCGCAACCGGGTGCAGGCGGCGATCCTCGCGTACGAGGCGGGGCTGGTGCCGCCGACCGGCTGACCAACCCCGCCCCGTCCTCACGCGTCGCGCCGGGCCAGCGCCCACCGGCCGAGGGCCAGCGCCCCGGCCGCCCAGCCGGCGAGGACCAGCAGCCCCACCGCCGCCGGGTACGGCTCGCTGTCGCCCGCCAGGAAGTGGTTGCCGGCCACCCCGGGGAACGCGTCGGCGATCCGGGTGAGCACGGTGATCCCGGGCTCCTGCAACGACAGCGGCACGATCATCAGCAGCGCGAGGAGCACGGTGAGGGTGAGCACCGCGCCGCGCAGCGCCGTCGCCAGGCCCAGCGCCAGCACCCCCAGCACGGCCAGGTACGCCGCCGACGCCACGATGTCGCGGACCGTCCCGCCCAGCGGGGCCCGCCCCCACTCGCCCAGCACCGGCCGGGCGACGACCGCCCCGACGACGCCGAGCAGCAGCCCGACCAGGAAGGTCACCACCCCGACCACGACCGCCTTGGCCAGCAGCACCCGGCCCCGCGACGGGGTGCAGCGCAGCGTGGTCCGGATGGTGCCGGTGGTGTACTCGCTGGTGATCGCGAAGAGCCCGAGGGCGAGCACCACGTACTGGGTGAGTTCGAGGGAACCGGTCACGATGTCGCCGACCGGGAGGACCCCCGGGTCGATCGCGTGGTCGTCGTCGGTGTTCGCGTTGACCGCGTAGATGGCGAGCTGGGCGGCGGTGGCCGCCATGGTCAGCACGGACGCCGCCAGCGTCCACCAGGTGGCGCGGACGCTGCTCAGCTTGGTCCACTCGGCGGCCACCGCGCCGGCGAACGGGCCGGTGGTCGGAACGGGTCGCGTCACCGTGGTCATCGGCTGCCACCTCCGGTGCGGCCGGCCGCGTACTCGACGCTGTCGGCGGTCAGTTCCAGGAACGCCTCCTCCAGCGAGGCGGCCACCGGGCTCAGCTCGTGCACCCGCACCCCCACCTCGTACGCGAGGTCGCCGATCCGGGCGGCGGAGGAGCCGGTGACGGTCAGCGCGTCGCCGTCCGTGGTCACGGTCGCCCCCTCGGCGGCCAGCCGGTCGTGCAGCGCGGTGAGGGCGGCCGGCTCCGGGGCGCGGACCCGGACCGCGGTGGCCGGTCCGGCGGCGATCAGCTCGGCCAGCGGCGCGTCGGCGATCAGCCGGCCGCGCCCGAGCACCACCACCCGATCGGCGGTCTGCTGCATCTCGCTCATCAGGTGGCTGGAGAGCAGCACGGTGCGCCCCTCGTCGGCCAGGTCGCGGGTGAACCGGCGGATCCAGCGCACCCCGTCCGGGTCGAGCCCGTTGACCGGCTCGTCCAGCAGCAGCACCGGCGGGTCGCCGAGCAGCGCCGCCGCGATGCCGAGCCGCTGGGCCATGCCCAGCGACAGCGCCCGCCCCGGCTTGGCGACGGCGCGCCCGTCCAGCCCGACCAGGTCGAGCACCTCGTCCACCCGACGGGCGGGTACGCCGTTGCTGCGGGCCGTCGCGGTCAGGTGCGCCCGCCCGGACCGGGCCGGGTGGATGCCGGTCGCGTCGAGCAGCGCGCCCACCTGGTACAGCGGGTGGCGCAGCTCCCGGTAGGGCCGGCCGTCTACCAGGGCCCGTCCGGCGGTCGGGCGGTCCAGCCCGAGCACCATCCGCATGGTGGTGGACTTGCCCGCGCCGTTGGGGCCGAGGAAGCCGGTCACCTGCCCGGGTCCGATGTCGAGGGTCAGGTCGTCGACCGCGGTGGTCGGCCCGAACCGTTTGGTCAGGCCACGAAGTGTGATCATGCGCCGACGGTAGGGAGCCGGCGGGGGTCCGCGCCGCCGTCGATCGGCAGGGTGCGCACCTGACTTTCGTCAGCTCCGGCGCACCACGAACGCGTCCGGCATCCGGAAGGTGAGGTTGTCCGGGCACCACGGCGCGCGGAGCACGGTCACCCCGTCGAGCAGCGGGGCCGCCTCGGCCACCACCACGGCCGCCTCCATCCGGGCCAGCTGCGCGCCGACGCACCGGTGCGCCCCCGCTCCGAAGGCCAGGTGCCGACGCGAGCCGCGCTGGCCGGGCCGGAACGCGCCGGGGTCGGCGACCACCGCCGGGTCCCGACCGGCCCGGGCCAGCCAGGCGACGATGCTGGTGCCGGCGGGCACCGGGGTGTCGCCGAGCACGGTGTCGACCGCGGCGACCCGGCGCCAGGTGACGATCGGCGGTTCCAGCCGCAGCCCCTCCTCGACCACGTCGGCCACGGCGACCGTGCCGGCGCGCAGCCCGTCCCGGACCGCCGGTTCGCCGGCCAGCCGGTGCAACAGCAGGGTGAGGAACTGCGAGGTGGTCTCCTGGCCGGCGACCAGCAGGAAGAAGAGCGCGCCGACGACCACGTCGGGGGAGTGCCCGGCGGCCCGCAGCCGGGCGGCCAGCCCGCCACCGGTGCCGGCGAAGGCGCGCAGCACGGTGTGGAAGCGCCCCACCTCGGCGGCGAGGGCGAGCTGGCGGGGCTCGTCCAGCGGCGCCCAGAACAGCTCCAGGGCGGCCCGGGCGAAGTCCTTCACCGCCCCGACCGGGGCGTCCGGCAGCTCGACCAGCCGGGCCAGCACCAGCAGCGGAAGGTCGGCGGCGAGGTCGGCGTACAGGTCGACCGGCCGGCCCGCGTCGAGGTCGGCGGCGAGCCGGTCGACCCGCCGCCGGACCAGGTCGGTCAGCCAGGGCTGCTGGGCGGCCACCCGGTCCGGGTGCAGCGCCGCGGCGACGATGCCGCGGATCTCCGGGTGGCTGGCCGAGGAGTTGTTCGCCAGCGTCGGCGGCAGCCGGAACCGGTGCCCGGCGAGGACCCGCAGGGCGGCCACCGGGATCGGGGTCACCGCGTCCAGCGCGTTGTCCGGCCGGAACGTCTGCGCGTCCGCGAGCAGCCGGCGGACCAGCGCGTGCCGGGTCACCACCAGATGGGGTACGCCGACGTGGTCGCGCACCGTGGCCACGTCCGGCCACGGCCCGTCGACGGACTCGCCCCAGCCCCGGAACAGCACGGCGACACGCTAGCGGGCGGCTCCCGGCGGGGCCGGGTCCAGCTCCCACACGGTGGTGTGCTTCACCCGGACGCTCTCCAGCGCCTCGGTCACCGGCACGTCGTAGCCGGCCAGCTCGTGGAAGCGGTCGCGGGGCAGGAACGCCCGGCCGGGGTCGCCGACCAGCACCCGGGCCCCGGCGCGGGCGGCCCGGAGCAGGAAGCGCAGCATCCGCCGGGCCATCGCCTCGCTGTAGAAGACGTCCCCGGCGAGCACCACCTCGGCGTCCCCGGCGTCACCGTCCAGGATGTCGCCGAGTTCGGCGTCGACGCGTACCCCGTTGGCCTCGGCGTTGAGCGCGACGGCCGCGACGGCCCGCTCGTCGACCTCGACGGCGCGGACGGCGGCGGCGCCGGCCCGGGCGGCGGCGATGGCGACCAGTCCGGAGCCGGAGGCGAGGTCGAGCACCCGGCGGCCGGCGACCAGTTCGGAGTGGTCGGTGACGTAGCGGGCCAGGCCCTGCCCGCCGGCCCAGGCGAACGCCCAGAACGGCGGCGGCTGGGCGCTGCGGAACTCGCCCTCGGTCAGTTCCCACAGGCCGATCGGCTCGTCGGCCTGGTGCAGCCGCACCTCGGGGACGAAGGGGACCGGGGCGAGCCGGGCGTGCAGCCGGACGAAGGCCGCGGAGAGGTCGGACACCCGGCGATTCTGTCCTACGCCCGGCCGCCGCCCGCAGCCGATCCCGGGCGTGTCGCGGGGCTGCCGTGGTCGGTTCACCACGCTGGGTGAAATCCGCCCCCGGGGTTGGCGACCGGTGCGAACACGCCCGTCTACCGGCCGCCCGGTGCCGCTCATAGCGTTCTTCCGGAGGGACGCGACCGACGGGAGGGCAGTGGCGGTGGTGAGCGGGTGGCGGTACGCGCTGCGGATCGGGGTGACGCTCGCCTGCGTGCTGGGGGCGGGGCTGGGGGTGACCGGTCCGGCCCGGGCGGCGGCCGCGTTCGCCACCGAGCTGAGCGGGCTGCCCGACGAGTTCACCGCGGGTGACCGGGTGGAGACCCTCTCCGCGGTGGTGTCCCGCTCCGACGGCGGTGGCTGCGTGAAGGTGCGCTGGTCGATGCTGCTCCAGGTGCGGGGCCTGCGGTTGGACCAGGTGAAGGTGGACCGGGTCGAGGAGAACGGCTCCTTCCCGCTGGAGATCCGGACCGAGGGGGACGTGGCCCGGCTGACCGACCGGGAGCTGGACCCGGGGCTGCTCTGTCCGGGGCGCACGGTCACCGCTCGCTACCGGGTCGCCTTCGCCGAGGACGTCTCCCGGGGGCGGGTGAGCTTCGCCGCCGAGGCGTACGACCAGAACCTGCGGCTGCTGTCCCGGCGCAGCGCCACCCGTGAGGTGGTGGGGGAGGAGGCGGCGCGGCCGAGCCCCTCGGCGGACGGGCCGACGGCCAGCCCGACCCCCGAGGCCGAGCCCGCGTCGACCGAGCCGGAGGCGGAGCCGACCGCGAGCGAGAGCGCGGTGGCCGAGCTGCCGCCGCCGGGCGCGGCCGGCCGTCCGGTCGCCTCGGCGGGGGGATTCGGCGTGGTCCAGGCGGCCTTCGTCCTCGGCGGTCTGCTGATCTTCCTCGGCGCCGGGCTGCTGCTGCGGATGCGCCGCCTGCTGGGCCCGGCAGACGCGGCCGGGCGGGCGGGGTCGGTCCGGCGGCGGTGGCGGGGCTGATCCGGGCCCACTTTACAAAAGCTGCCCTCTTGTAAAATGAAGTGACGGCTGCCACAGTCTGGGGAGGAGTCGACGGAGGAGGCCGACCATGGGCGCCGACACCACCACCTGGCGGGACACCCGCAAACCACTCTGGCCGCTCGCGCTGCTCGTGCCCGTGCTGCCCTTCCTCGCCTGGGCCCTCTGGCGCGCCGGCGCGGGGGCCTGGGCCTGGTGGCTCACCCCGCTGGTGGTCTTCGGCGCGATCCCCGTGGCCGACCTGCTGCTCGGCGACAACCGGGAGAACCCGCCGGACGAGGCCATGCCGGCCCTGGCGGCCGACGGCTACTACCGCTGGCTCACCTACCTCTGGCTGCCCGCCCAGTACGCCGCGCTGGTGCTCTGCTGTGCGGTCTGGGCCGCCGGTGGACTGTCCTGGGTGGCCGCCGCCGGGCTGGTCGCCACCGTCGGGGTGGTCGACGGCATCGCCATCAACACCGCGCACGAGCTGGGCCACAAGCGGGAGACGGCGGAGCGCTGGCTCTCCAAGATCGCACTCGCGCCCACCGCGTACGGGCACTTCTACGTCGAGCACAACCGGGGACACCACACCCGCGTCGCCACCCCGGAGGACCCGGCCAGCTCGCGGCTCGGGGAGAGCTTCTGGGCGTTCTGGCCGCGTACCGTCCTCGGCAGCCTGCGTTCGGCCTGGCGGCTGGAGACCAGCCGGTTCCGGCTGCGCGGCCGCAACCCCTGGACCTGGCGCAACGACGTGCTGAACGCCTGGGCGATGACCGTGCTGCTCTACGCGGCGCTCGCGCTGGTGTTCGGCCCCGGCGTGCTGGTCTTCCTGGCGCTCCAGGCGGTGACCGGCTTCTCCCTGCTCGAGGTGGTCAACTACCTGGAGCACTACGGCCTGGCCCGGCAACGCACCGCCGCCGGACGCTACGAGAAGGTCGACCCCCGGCACAGCTGGAACAGCGACCGGACCGTCACCAACGTCTTCCTCTTCCAGTTGCAGCGGCACAGCGACCACCACGCCAACCCGTTGCGCCGCTACCAGACGCTGCGCAGCTTCGAGGCCTCACCGCAGCTGCCGGCCGGCTACGCGACCATGGTGGTCACCGCGCTGGTGCCGCCGCTGTGGCGGCGGGTGATGGACCACCGGGTGCTCGCGCACTACGGCGGCGACCTGGAGCTGGCCAACGTCCACCCGCCGGCCCGCGACCGGCTGCGCGGGCGCCGTCGCCCGGCGGCCAGCCCCGAGTCGTACGCGGGCTGAGGCCGGCGGGATCCGGTCGTCCCCCACCCCCTGGTCGACGACCGGGTCCCGCCCTCGTCCCGGGGCGGCCGGTCCGCCCTCGACGCGGCGGGTCCCGCCCTCAGTCCAGCGCGGCCGGCTCCAGCCCCAGCTCGCGGGCGGCCACCAGGCGGACCCACTCGGCGATCTGCCGCCGGGTGATCACCCGCTCGTGCACCGAGAGCTGCACCGCGAGGCCGTCCATCACGGCGCTGATCCGCCACGCCGCGCCCGCCGGGTCGGGGCAGTCGAAGGTGCCGGCGGCCACCCCGTCGGCGATGACCGCGGCGAGGTCCTGCCGCCAGCGCAGGTCGAGCCGGCGGGAGACCTTCTCCAGCTCCGGGGTACGCATCGACTCGGCCCAGCCGTCGATCCAGAGCGACCAGGAGGTCGAGCGTCCGGTCGGGGCGTAGAGGCGGAGCATCCGGCGCAGCTTGGCCAGCGGCGGGGCCGAGGAGCGGACCACCGCGTCGAGCTTGGTCAGGTCCTGTTCCGCGGCGTACGCGAAGGCCTGCGCGAGCATCCGGTCCTTGGTGGCGAAGTGGTAGAAGACCAGCGCCTGACTGACCCCGGCGGCCTCCGCCACGTCGGCCGTGCGGGTGTTGGCGAGTCCCCGTTCCGCGATCACGTCACAGGCCGTGCGAAGCAGGGCATCCAGGCGGATCTCGGCGGCACGTCTCGTCACGTCCGTTACCGTAGCCCATCCGACTGACCACGAGGAGTCACGAAGTCGGCCCGTCGCCCGCGCGACAGTCGGATCCCGGACAGATCGCCCTCTGCGCCTCGCCGCCCTGCTCAACCCCACTACCCAGTCTCCTAGGAAGCTCTAGGGGAGGGGTGGTCCGTCACCCGGACGCGCCCGGAATCGGACCCCGATTTGGCAACCGTTCCCGGGCTCGGCTAAAGTTCTCATCCGTCACCGGGAAACACCGGGGGCACGCGGACGTAGCGCAGCTGGTAGCGCATCACCTTGCCAAGGTGAGGGTCGCGGGTTCGAATCCCGTCGTCCGCTCGGAGATGCCACCACGCATGTCGGGGGCAACCTCGGTGGAGTGGCCGAGAGGCGAGGCAACGGCCTGCAAAGCCGTGTACACGGGTTCAAATCCCGTCTCCACCTCGCAATGCGACGAGGGCGATTGGCGCAGTGGGAGCGCGCTTCCTTGACACGGAAGAGGTCACTGGTTCAAACCCAGTATCGCCCACCAGTGCGATGAGCAAAAGGCTCGTCACCGGATCCCGGTGACGAGCCTTTCTGTCTCTCCGGCCCCGCCGGCGGTCACACCGTCGCCCCAGGCCGGTGCCGGTTCCCCGGCACGCGAACGGGGACGCCACCGGGCGTCCCCGTTCGTCGATCAGCGGGACCGATCAGCTCCGTCGGCCCCGACACCCGGGTCACAGCGGCGGGGCGACGTCCCGGCGCTCCTCGACCCGGCGGTACTCGACCGGCTCGGCGGTGGTGACCACCTCGCGGCGGCGACCCCACACCAGCGTGGTCATGATCAGACCGAGTACGCCCGCCGCCATCAGGATCCAGCCGACGACGTCGAGGTTCACACCGCCGATGCTGGCGTCGAGCGCGAAGGTGAGGATCGCGCCGACCGCGATCAGGAAGATGCTGGTACCGATTCCCACGACAGCCTCCTTAAGGGGGATGTGGTGTGCTGTCGAGGAGAGTCAGTACCCCGCCCGTCACCGAACCAATCCCAGGTCAGGCGGGACCGGGCCGGCGCCCGGTGGGTCGGTTCGACCGACGATCTTGCCATCGGGTACAGTTCTCCCCGTCGCCACCGCACGACGGCGACACGCGGACGTAGCGCAGCTGGTAGCGCATCACCTTGCCAAGGTGAGGGTCGCGGGTTCGAATCCCGTCGTCCGCTCGCGAACCGCCCCCGATCGGGGGCTACACCTCCGGCACCTGCCGGACGGACCCACGGGCGATTGGCGCAGTGGGAGCGCGCTTCCTTGACACGGAAGAGGTCACTGGTTCAAACCCAGTATCGCCCACCAGCACCGCGAAGGCCCGGCTCATCTGAGCCGGGCCTTCGCTGTTGCGTTGGTCAGCTGTTCCAGTGCTGGGCGACGAGGTCGGCGGCCTGCTGCTCCCACTGCGCGTACGCATCCGGGTAGGCGCTGACCTGGACGGTCTGGGCGGCCTCGGTCAGCGGCATGTCCTGCCAGCCGTCGACCTGCTTCAGACCCTTCTCGAACGCCAGGGTCGCGTACTCCGGGTCGGTGATCTGCTCCGGCGTACCCCAACCACTGGAGGGGCGCTGCTGGAACAGGCCCAGCGAGTCGTGGTCGTTCTTGTCGCCCAGGTGACCCAGGTTCTCCAGCTTCGACTCCTGCAGCGCGGTGGCGATCGAGATCACCGCGGCCCGCTCCGGCAGACCCGCCTTCTTCGTGGCGGCGATGATCGCCTTCACGTTGGCGGTCTGCTCGGCGTTCAGATCAATCTTCGACTGCGCGCCCTGCACACCGTGCGGGACCAGCTTGCCCCTGTCCGGCTTGTCGGCGCTCTGCACCACCGCGACGGGCTTCGCGTCCTTGACCGGGGCATCGGCGTGGGCCGCGAGCGGACCACCGAACACACCACCGGCAAACGCCAGACCAGCAACACCGAGCACGCTCTTACGAATGATCGTGTTCATGGGAAAAGCTCCATTCGGGGGTCGACGCACACGGGGGGGTGTGCGCAAGCACCACGTCAGGCGCTCAAGAAAGTCTCGGGGGGATCCGGCAGCTCGCGGGGCGGGGGCCTCTTCGCGACGCCGGGACCAGATGTAACGACCGGCGGTCCACCGTCATTCCCCGGCGGGGCCACCCCGTCGGGCGGGGCGGGTCCTGCTCGGCCGTTCACCCGGATACAACGACCCCACCCCCGCCACCATTCCGCCCCCACGGTGCCCCCGACCACACCCGGGGACGGACATCCGGGCCTGATCACGACAACCGCCACACCCCACGCACGGACCCGACACGGAGCCGCCCCGGTCGCGGCTGTGCGCGCCGCTGTGTCACGCGGGTCCCGGTGGCCGGACGTCTTCTGCCCTTGGCAGATCCGCTGCGGGTGAACAGGACTCCCTGCCGTACCGCCCGGGGGAAGGGTGGGACGCATGAGACTGCTGGTGCTGGGTGGAACGGGTTTTGTGGGCGGGGCCGTGGTCCGGGAGGCGCTGCGGCGCGGCTGGACGGTGACGGTGTTCAACCGAGGGCTGCACGGCGAGCTGCCGGCCGGCGTACGCCGGTTGCGGGGTGACCGGACGGTGCCGGATGGGCTGGCGGCGCTGACCGGCGGCGAGTGGGATCTGGTGGTGGACACCTGGGACGGGGCACCCCGCGCGGTGGGGGACGCGGCGCGGGCCCTGCTCGGCGCGGTACCTCAGTACGTCTACATCTCCAGCGGATCCGTGTACGCCGTGCCGGTGCCGGCCGGGGTGGGCGAGGAGGCGCCCACGGTCGAGGGTGACGCGAACGCGGTCGACGGCGACTACGCGCAGCTCAAGGCCGGCGGCGAGCGGGCCGCGACGGCGGTCTTCGGCGACCGGGCGTTGCTGGTCCGGGCCGGCCTGATCCTCGGGCCGGGGGAGGACATCGGCCGGCTGCCGTGGTGGCTGCACCGGATCGCCCGGGGCGGCGAGGTGCTCGCCCCCGGTCCACGTGACCTGCCGGTGCAGTACGTCGACGTCCGGGACCTGGCGGGCTGGCTGCTGGACCGGGGCGCGGCGGGCGCCGGCGGGGCGTACAACGTGATCTCCCGCAGCGGGCACACGACGATGGGTGGGCTGCTCGACGCGGCGGTCGCGGCGACCGGGTCGGACGCGGTGCTGCGCTGGACGGACCCGGAGCCGATCCTGGCGGCGGGCGTCGAGCCCTGGAACGACCTGCCGATCTGGATTCCCGAGGGGCACGAGTACCGGTGGTTGCAGGAGCGCGGCGTGGAGAAGGCGTACGCGGCGGGGCTGGTCTGCCGGCCGGTGGCCGAGACGGTCGCGGACACCTGGCGGTGGCTGGGCGAGGTGGGTCGGGTACCGGCGCGGGCGGGTCGGCCGGCGCGCGCGGCCGTCGGCCTGGACCCGGCGCGGGAGGCGGCCCTGCTGGCGGGGTGAGCCACTGATGCGGGTCGCGTCCGGCGAGGCTGGCCCAACAATCCACAGAGGTATGACCGCGAGTGGTGGAGGATGCCGATCGCCGGGCAGATATCCGGTTCGTCGTCACCACAGGTGATCGATGTAGACACAGGTGGCTCATCGCCCTTAAAGTTCGCGCGACTGGTGCACATCCATCACGGGGGTTGAGATGGCGACTGGCCGCTTGATAGTGCCTGCCTTTTTCCGCAGACGTTCGACGGTGACGGGTGATGCCCGCGCCGGGCGGCCGGTCTTCCACCACGTCAACTTCCCGCCGCGACCGATCGTGCCCTCCGGCACCCTCGGCGATCCGGCGTCCCCGGGCGTGTAGCACTCACTTGCCGGTAGCCGATGCGGTGGACTCCGCACCGGCTGTCGCGCATCTCCCGAGGCGGGTCGACCTGCGGCCGCCTCGACACCTGGACCCGAGCCGGCCGGTCGCTGTCGACCGGTGCGGTCGGTTCACCATTCCTCCACATAGGAGTTTCGTGTGACACGTCCCCCTCGCCCACCCCTGAGATCCCTACGAGACCCCCACAGCCGGTTGCGGGTCGGCATCGCGGCCGTGTTGACCGGCACGCTGACCGTCTCGGCGCTGACCGTGCCGACGTCGGCGGTGGCGAAGCCGAAGACGCATCTGTCGGCGCAGCAGGAGAAGTTGGACTCCGACGGCGCGCCGGCGAAGGGTCGGGCGTGGCCGTCGAAGCCGGTGCGCAGCGCGGACCTGGCGGCGCCGGTGTGGCCGAAGCCGGGCAAGGCGTCGGTGACCCTGCCGGCGGCGGCCGGCGGGCAACGGCGGGCGACGGCCCCGGCGGTGAAGGCCGGGGACCTGCCGGTGTCGGTGGGTCGGGCCGGCGGCGCGGCCGGGGCCCGGACGCAGGCGGTGTCGGTCGAGGTGCTGGACCGGACGGCGACGCCGGCGCAGTGGCGCGACGGGCTGCTGCTGCGGGTGGCTCCGCAGGCCACGGCAACGGCGACGGCGAAGGCCACCGGGACGGGTGCGGCGGCCGTCTCGGTGGACTACCGGAGCTTCAAGAACGCGTACGGCGCGAGCTGGGCGTCCCGGCTGAAGTTGTGGCAGGTGCCGGAGTGCGCGTTGAGCACGCCGGCGAAGGCGGGCTGCTCGGCCACCCCGTTGGCGTCCCGCAACGACGGCGGGGCGGTCAGCGCGGACGTGCCGCTGCCGGCGGTCGATGCGGGTGCCCGGACCACGGCCACCGCGTCCACGCTGGTGGCGCTCGCGGCGGGCGCGTCCGGCACGGAAGGCGACCTGGCCGCCACCCCGCTCTCGGTGAGCTCGACCTGGTCGGCGGGCACCTCGACGGGTGGTTTCTCGTGGTCGTACCCGATGCGGGTGCCGCCGTCCAACGGCGGCCCGGCGCCCAGCATCGGCCTGGCCTACTCCTCCGACCGGGTGGACGGGCAGTCGGACGCGTCGAACAGCCAGCCGTCCTGGATCGGTGAGGGCTTCGACTTCTGGCCCGGCTACATCGAGCGCAGCTACGTGAGCTGCGCCGACGACATGACCGGCGGCAACAACAGCACCAACCGGACCGCCGACCAGTGCTGGCGCTCCGACAACGCCACCATGTCGCTCAACGGGCGGGGCACCGAGCTGGTGTTCGAGGCCGGCAAGGGTTGGCACGGGCGCAGCGAGGACGGCTCGAAGATCGAGAAGCTGACCGGCGCGACCAACGGCGACAACGACGGCGAGTACTGGAAGGTCACCACGACCGACGGCACCCAGTACTTCTTCGGCCGGCACAACCTGCCGGGCGAGACCGCGGTGACCTCGTCGACGTGGACCGTGCCGGTGTCCGGCAATCAGTCCGTGGAGCCCTGCTACAACACCAGCTTCGCCTCGTCCTTCTGTGACCAGGCCTGGCGGTGGAACCTCGACTACGTGGTGGACCCGCGCGGCAACACCATGTCGTACTGGTACACCCCGGAGACCAACTACTACGCGCGCAACGCCACCTCCACCACCAAGGCCCGCTACGACCGGGGTGGCACGCTCAAGCAGATCGACTACGGCACCTGGGACCGCAGCTCCACCGACCGCAAGGTGACGCCGACCGCGATGGTGACCTTCACGGTGGCCGACCGGTGCGCCGCGGACTGCACGATCCACGACGCCGCGCACTGGAAGGACGTGCCCTGGGACCAGGAGTGCACCTCCACCGCGACGAACTGCGGGCAGAACTACGCGCCGACGTTCTGGTCCACCAAGCGGCTGTCGAAGATCACCACCCAGGTGTACGACACCACCAAGACCACCCCGGCGTGGCAGCAGGTCGAGTCGTGGACGCTGAACCACAGCTGGCCGGCGGTCGGTGACGGCAGTGACCACGCCGGCATGTGGCTGACCTCGCTGGTGCGGACCGGCCTGGTCGGCGGCACCGACGCCATGCCGCCGATCACCTTCGAGCCCGTCGCCAAGCCGAACCGGGTGTTGACCAAGAACAACACCACGAACAACCGCATGCGGATGGGCAACATCATCACCGAGACCGGATCCAAGATCCAGGTCAGCTACAGCACGGCGGACTGTGCCTCGGGCAACCTGCCCGCCACCACGTACGGCAACACCCGGCGCTGCTACCCGGTGATCACCCCTGACCCGTACAACTACACCGGGCCGGACATCACCGAGTGGTGGCACAAGTACGTGGTCACCCAGGTCTCCGAGTCCGACCTGGCGGTCGTCGTCGGCGGCACCGACCACGGCCAGCCGGTGCAGAACACCTACTACAACTACGTCGGTCCGGCGGCCTGGCACTACGCCGACGACAACGGTCTGATCAAGCCGCGCCGCAAGACCTGGAACCAGTTCCGCGGCTACGGCCAGGTGGAGGTCCGCAAGGGTGATGCGCCCAGCCAGACGCTGACCCGCACCACGTTCCTGCGGGGCATGCACGGCGACAGGGCGTCCACCTCCGGCGGCACCCGCAGCATCACCGTCGGTGCGTCGCTGGGCAGCGAGACCGTCTACGACGAGGACCAGTTCGCCGGGATGGTCCGCGAGCAGGTGGTCTACAACGGTGTCGACACCAAGCCGGTCTCCAAGACGGTGAACGTCCCCTGGATGTCCCCGGCGCTCGCCACCCGGACCATCAACGGTGACACGGTCACCGCCCGGTGGACCAACACCCGGGTCGGCTACGCCGGCACCGCGCTCGGCGTGAACGGCGCCGGCGGCTGGCGGGTGACGAGCACCGAGTCGACGTTCGACGACACGTACGGCAGCACCACGTCGGCGCAGGACAACGGTGACGTGGCCAAGGCCGGCGACGAGAAGTGCTTCACCTACTTCTACAACCGGAACACCACCAAGAACCTCACCCAGCTCGTCAAGCGCACCACGGCGGTGGCGTTGAAGTGTGGCGTCTCGCCCGCCAGCACCGCGGACGTGCTCGCCGACGAGCAGAAGTTCTACGACGGGGCGACCAGCGTCGACACCGCACCCAGCTACGGCGCGGTGACCCGGGTCGACAAGCTCAAGGACTGGTCCGTCGCCGGCGGCACCGTGTGGCAGACCGAGAGCCAGGCGACCTTCGACGTCTACGGCCGCCCGGCCACCGCCACCGACGCCCGCAACAACAAGGTCACCACCACGTACACGCCGGCCACCGGCGGTCCGGTCACCCGGGTGACGACCAGCACGCCGGACCCCAACGGTGGCACCACGCCGTGGACCACCACCATCGACCAGTTGCCGTACTGGGGCTCGCCGAGCCGGACCACCGACTTCAACGGCCGGGTCTCCGACATGGAGTACGACCCGTCGGGTCGGCTGAAGCGCGGCTGGGACGCCGGGTGGACCAAGGCGGACCACCCGACCAGCCCGCTGGTGGAGCACACCTACGTCTTCGCCCCGAACCGGGACGCCTACCCGTACGTCAAGAGCAGCAAGCTGCACGCGGGCGGCGGGTACCGCACCTCGTACCAGATCTTCGACGCCTTCCTGCGTCCCCGGCAGAGCCAGTCGTTGGCGGTCGGCGGCGGCCGGGTCGTCACCGACACCCTCTACGACAAGGCCGGCCGCGCGGACACCGGCTACCAGCCGCACGTCGAGCCCGGCACGCCGGCCGGCGCCCTGTGGTGGGAGCCGGAGTGGTCCGTCCCGGCCCTGACCAAGACGATCTACGACAACGCGTCGCGCGCCACCGACCAGGTCTTCTACGGCACCGACGGGGTGACCAACCTGGTCGAGAAGTGGCGGACCACCACCCAGTACCTCGGTGACTCCACCAAGGTCACGCCGCCGGCCGGTGGCACCGTCACCACGGCGAAGTCCGACGCCCAGGGGCGGACCGTCGAGCTGCTCCAGCGGGTCGACCCCACCCAGGTCAAGCCGGACCTCTCCACCAGGTACGCCTACAACAAGAAGGGCCAACTGGAGCGGGTGACCGACTCGCTCGGCAACGAGTGGGTCAACACCTACGACGTCAAGGGTCGGCAGATCTCCGCCGAGGACCCGGACAAGGGCACCACCAGCACCGAGTACAACGTCTACGACGAGCCGTCGAAGACCACCGACGCCAACGGCAAGGTGCTGCTCAACGAGTACGACTCGATGGGCCGGCGCACCGCTCTCTACGAGGGCAGCATCGCCGCGGCCAACAAGCGGGCCGAGTGGAAGTACGACAAGCTCGACTCCGGCAAGACGCTACGCGGACAGCTCACCCAGAGCATCCGCTACGAGGCGACCGCCGGCACCACGTACGCGTACACGTACCGGATCACCGGCGTCAACGAGCGCTACCAGGTCACGGGTGCGGACTACCTCATCCCGGCCGCCGAGGGCAGCGGGCTGACCGGGACCTACTCCTACAGCATGGGCTACTCGCCCTACACCGGGGAACCGACCAGCCTCAGCTACCCGGCCGGCGGTGGTCTCACCAACGAGACCGTGACCACCGACTACGACGCCACCACGGGTCTGCCCACGGCGTTGAACACCACGCTGATCAACGTCGGTCGGTACGTCATCGGCCAGCAGTACACCGCATACGGCGAGCCGACCCTCACCACCCGAAAGATCGACGGCGGGGTCTACGTCGAGGACGCCACGTCCTACGACCTGACCACCCGTCGGGTCGACCGGTACACGGTCAAGCCGGAGACGGCCACCGGCACGGTGCAGGACACCACGTACCAGTACCAGGACATCGGCAACATCACCTCGATCAAGGACGCGCCGGAGGTCGGCGCGGCCGACACCCAGTGCTTCGGCTACGACGCGCTGCGGCGGCTCACCAGCGCCTGGACTCCCAAGTCGGGCGTCGACTGCGCCACCGCGCCGACCGTCGCCAACCTCGGTGGCCCGGCACCCTACTGGTACGACTGGACCGTCGACGAGATCGGCAACCGGCGCACCGAGACCGCGCACACCAGTCTCGGTGACACCACCCGGACCTACTCGCCGCCGGCCAGCGGCCAGGGCAAGATCCGCCCCCACGCCGTCGACTCCGTCGCCACCCAGGCGCCGGGCCCGGCGACGCCGGTCACCACGAAGTACGCCTACGACGCCGCCGGCAACATGACCTGCCGGCCGACCGGGGCCGCGGCCAACGACTGCGCCACCGGCAGCAACTCGCAGGTCCTCGGCTGGAACAGCGAGGGCAAGCTCGCCACGGTCACCGCGGGCGGCCAGTCCGTGGAGACCAACATCTACGACGCCAACGGTGCCCGCCTGATCCGGCGCGACGCCACCGGCACCACCCTGTACCTGCCCGGTCAGGAGCTGCGGCGGGACAAGGCGACCACCGCCGTCACCGGCACCCGCTACTACAGCTTCGCCGGCAGTGGGGTCGCCACCCGCAACCCCACCTCGCTGACCTGGCTCTACTCGGACCACCAGGGCACCCAGCAGGTGGGTATCGACGCGAACAGCCAGCAGGTGAGCGTCCGGCGGCAGACCCCGTACGGTGACCCGCGCGGCACCCAGCCGCAGTGGAGCAACCCGAAGGGCTTCGTCGGCGGCGACAAGGACCCGACCGGCCTGACCCACATCGGGGCCCGCGACTACGACCCCGGCCTCGGCCGGTTCGTCTCCGTGGACCCGCTGCAGGACCTGAGCGATCCACAAGCGTGGAACGCGTACGCCTACAGCAACAACAGCCCGATCAGCTTCTCCGACCCGACCGGCCTGAGCTCGTGCTCCGACGACCGCTGCGGCCCGGGTGCCGACTACGAGGACCTCTTCGGCAACTACGTCGAGGTCGAGGGCGACAACGACGGCTGCGGTGGCGCCTGCAACGATGCGGAATGGGCGAAGGCCCGGGTCGCCGACGAGAAAATCAAGCGCGAACGCAGCAACGGCGGTGGGGGCCACCGGGGCGGCAGCGGCGGTAGCGGCAGTAGCGGCAACAGTGGTGTGGGCGGCAAGGGCGGCAGCTCCGGGCCCAGCGCCGAGGACATCAGGCACGCCAAGCAGGTCAAGGAACAGAGCGTCACCGCGGTCATCCTCAAGGCCGGCGGGAAGCTTCTTCTCGACCTCTTCGGCGTCACCGACATCCTGGACTGCATCCACGGTGACGTGAAGGCGTGCGCCTGGACCCTGGTAGGCCTGCTGCCGGCGGGCAAGGCCGTCCGACTCCTCGGAAAGATCAAGCCGCTCGCCAGCATGCTCCGGCGGTCCGGGCGAGCCCTGCTGAAGTGGTCGGACGACGTCAAGTGGGCCGACGAGGTGCTGGAGCAGGCCGAGGCCTGCCTGATCAAGCACAGCTTCGCGCCCGGCACCAAGGTCCGGATGGCCGACGGCGACGAGGAGCCCATCGAGAAGCTCGAGGTGGGCGACGAGGTGCTGGCCACCGATCCGGAAACCGGAGCGACGGAGGCCCGGGCGGTCACCAGGACGCACACCAACCTGGACAAGGACCTGACGGATGTGACCGTGGTCGCCGGGGACGGGTCCGAGTCCGTCCTGAAAACCACGCAGCACCACCCGTTCTGGAGCGAGGACCGGCACGACTGGATCGACGCGGTGGACCTGCGCGTCGACGAGGACCTGCGGGCGCTCGACGGCAGTCGGGTCAGCGTCAAGCTGGTCCGCTCGTACACCGGCGCCAAGGTGATGCACGACCTCACCGTCGCCGAGATCCACACCTATTATGTGACCGCCGGCGAAACGCCAGTCCTCGTCCACAATTGCGGAGGATTGGACTGGAGCAGGGCAAAGGTCCAAACGAATGGCGTCGACGCTGTTGAGACACACCTGCTCCGGTTTGCCGACGGCGGCGCATTGGAATCGGCAGAACAAGGAATGTTGAATCGCCTGCGGTCAATTTCCGCTGGCGAGATGGAAGCGACTCCTCATGACCTCCGCTTCTACACGCACGAGCTGCGCGAGTCAGTACTATATCGGAAGGCTGGATATAGGACCGGTCAACCCGAATCTGGTTCGTATGAACTCTGGGATCAGCTTCATACGCAGTCCTTGAATGACTACGGGTTGACGCGGGCGGGTGCACCTAATGACCTCTACCATCCCAGCGTGAGGTAAGTGAGATGAACCAAATTTCAACTCTCCTAGCTTTGGAAGTCGTCCGTGATGGTGGTGGGCTGTGGGACACTCGCATGATTGATCTCGAATTGGGGAGGCGGGGTGCCCGAATTGAAACCGGAATCACTGCGGACCTTCGACGGCTTGCGGATCAAGGCCTGATTCAGGCGGACGATTCCGAGCCGAAGGGCACTGGGTCTCGTTGGAGCTTGACCGAGCTGGGTGCGGCATGGATTGCGGGTCATTTCAGCGCCACTGAATAGTGGAGCGCAGGCAAGGAAAAGGCACGAGAGATCTGTAACGATCTTCTGGTGGTGTCGCTACGCAGAGACTCCTCTTCGTAGCGGCACCACCAGAACGTGTGCGCGGGCGTTTGGGCGCGTGTGTCCCGGTCAGCTACAAGCACAAGGTGAAGATGTATCGGTCCGTGGCCCGCTGCGGATCTGTGACAACGTGGCCCTTCGTAGGGTGAGCTGGAACTGGTTGACCAAGGTCTCGTCTGTCGCTCGGTGGCGCGCCACCGCCTCACCCGTGCGCCACCGGTAGGTCGAGCACTTCCTCCACCGGCCGCCGTGGCGTCGCGCTGCCCGGCTGTCCGTACCCGATCCGCATCACCATCTGCGGTGTCCCGAACCGCCCCAGCGACAGCCGTAGCGCCTCCCGGGCCCCGGACACCTCGATCGGCTGGGAGATCATCGACGCGGCCAGCCCGGCGTCGGTGGCGGTCAGCAGCACCCGCTGCAACGCCTGCCCGGCGATGATCTGGTCGGTGGCGGTGTTCCCGGCCGAGCCGAGCACCGCGACCAGGGGTTCCGGCTCGAAGTCGCGGCCGGGGGCCCGGTTGCGGCCGCCGAAGCCGCGCTGCGGCAGCAGGTCCTGCGGTTCGCTCTGCGGGCCGCCGGCGGCGGCGGGCACCCCGTCGGGGGAGGGCTCGGAGCGGATCCAGGCACCCCGTTCGGTCACGTACCCGGGGTCGCGTTCGAGGACCCGGTGGGCGCTGCGGGCGATCTCGGCGAACGCGTTGACCGCGCTGGTGCCGATGACCAGTTCCAGCCAGCACTGTTCGGCGCGGGCCGCCTCGCCGAGCCGCCAGCGGGCGTCGGCGGGGACCGGGTCGGGCCAGAACGGCGCGCGGTTGCTGAACCGGCGGCCGACGGCCGCGTACAGGGACTGCTCGGTGGGGGTGGGGCGGCGCGGGACGTCCGGGACGAGCCGGGCGACCACGTCCGGGTCGCCCGGGTACGGGCGGAGCCGGACGGTGGCCGGGGTGCCGGCGGCGGCGAGCGCGAGGCGCAGGTTGAACAGGGCGGCCCCGCAGGCGATCCGGGCGCCCCAGCCGCTCGGGTCGGTGGCCGGCAGCCGGCGCAGCGGGTCGACGGAGAGTTCGATCCCGCCGTCGCGCAGCCGGAAGCGCCACGGCTGGGTGTTGTGCAGGGACGGTGCCCGTACGGCGTCGACGGCGGTGGCCCTGAGCTGCTCGACGGTGTAGCCGGTCATCGTGGTGCTCCCTTCCGTGGCAGCCGTGCCGCTCCCCGGGTTCCCTCCTACGGTGCGGTAGGGCGGGTCGTGGTGAGCAGGGCCGGAGGTCCCCACCTGAGCGGGCCCGTGTGCCCGGCGGCGGCGCGTCGCGGTAGGGACCTTCGACCCGTGCGCGGGGTGTGGCCGGCGGGGTAGAAAGGACGGATGATCCGGGTGTTCCTGCTCGACGACCACGAGGTCGTCCGCCGTGGCCTTGCCGACCTGCTCACCGCCAGTGGCGACATCGAGGTGGTCGGGGAGTCCGGCCTGGCCCAGGAGGCGGCCCGGCGGATCCCGGCGCTGCGCCCCGACGTGGCGATCCTCGACGCCCGGCTGCCCGACGGCAACGGCATCGACGTGTGCCGGGACGTCCGCGCCGTGGACTCGTCGATCAAGGGGCTGATCCTGACCTCGTACGAGGACGACGAGGCGCTCTTCGCGGCGATCATGGCGGGTGCCGCCGGCTACGTGCTCAAGCAGATCCGCGGCACCGACCTGGTGGACGCGGTGCGCCGGGTGGCGGCCGGCCAGTCGCTGCTCGACCCGGCGATCACCACCCGGGTGCTGGAGCGCATCCGCAGCGGCGTGGAGCAGCCGCGCGAGCTGAAGAGCCTCACCGAGCAGGAACGGCGGATCCTGGAGTACGTGGCCGAGGGCCTCACCAACCGGGAGATCGCCGGCAAGATGTTCCTGGCCGAGAAGACCGTGAAGAACTACGTCTCCAGCGTGCTGGCGAAGCTCGGTCTGGAGCGGCGTACGCAGGCGGCGGTGCTCGCCACCCGACTGCTCGGCAAGTCGCACTGACGCCCGGGCGGGGCACCCGCCCGCCCGACCGGTCGGTCCCGGCCCGGTCAGTCCCGCAGCGGGACGCTCCAGCGCAGCTCGGTGCCGTGCGGGTCGACCCGGTCGAGCTGGAAGTCGCCGCCGAGGCGTTCCGCCCGTTCGCGCAGGTTCACCAGGCCGCTGCGGGCCGCCTCGGGGTCGCAGCCCACCCCGTCGTCGGTGACGGTGACGCTCACCCAGCCGGCGTCGACGCGGACGGTGACCGCGACCCGGTCGGCGTGCGCGTGCCGGACGGCGTTGGAGAGCGCCTCGCGCAGCACGGCGGTCAGCTCGGGGCGCAGCGCGTCGGGCACGGCGCTGTCGATCGGGCCGACGAGTTCCAGCTCGGGGCGGTGGCCGAGCGACTCGGCGGCCACCTCGATCGCCTCGCGGATCTCGGTGCGCAGCGCGGCGCTCATCGGGGTGCGCAGCTCGAAGATGGTCCGGCGGATGTCGCGGATGGTGGCGTCCAGGTCGTCGACGGCCTGGTTGATCCGCTTGGCCGCCTCGGGGCGGGCGTTCATCGCGCCGCTCTGCAGTTGCAGGCCGGTGGCGAAGAGCCGCTGGATCACCACGTCGTGCAGGTCACGGGCGATCCGCTCGCGGTCCTCCAGGACCACCAGCAGCTCCCGCTCCTCCTGGCCGCGGGCCCGTTCCATGGCGAGCGCGGCCTGCCCGGCGAAGCTGCCCAGCAGCGCCACGTCGTCCTCGGCGGCCGGGGCGTGGTCGCCGCGGTGGGCGACCACCAGCACGCCGTGCAGGGTGTCGGCCGCGGCCAGCGGGGAGACCACCGCCGGCCCGGCGATCACCGGCCCCGGCCAGGGGGCCGCCTCGGCGAGGTTCTCGACCAGCTCGTGGCGGCGCTCGGTGACGGAGGCGGCGAAGGTGGTCTCGCTGGCCGGTAGCACCGCCCCGACCAGGTCGCGGGCGGCGTCGTCGGCGCCGTCGACGACCTCGACGGTGAACTGGTTCTCGTCCTCGTCGTAGAGCAGCACCAGGGCCAGCTCCGCCTCGGCGACCTCGCGGGCCCGGCGGGCCACCAGGTTCAGCGCGTCGGTGCGGCGCACCTCGCCGAGCAGCACCGAGGTGATCTCGGCGGCGGCGGCCAGCCAGCGTTCCCGCCGGTGGGCCAGCGCGTAGAGGCGGGCGTTCTCGATCGCCACGCCGGCCGCGGCGGCGAGCGCGACCACGATCTGCTCGTCGTCCTCGGTGAACTCCGGCGCGCCCTGCTTCTCGGCCAGGTAGAGGTTGCCGAAGACGTGGTCACGGATGCGGACCGGCACGCCCAGGAAGCTGTGCATGGGCGGGTGGTGCGCCGGGAAGCCGTACGACCTGGGGTGCTGGGTGATGTCCGGCATGCGCAGCGGGCGCGGGTCGTCGATGAGCAGGCCGAGGACGCCCCGCCCGTGCGGCAGCTCGCCGATCTTCGCGTGCAGCTCGGGGCCGATGCCGTGGATGATGAAGTCGTGCAGCAGCCGGTCGGGGCCGATCACCCCGAGCGCGCCGTACTTCGCGCCGACCAGCTCGCAGGCCGACTGGACGATCCGTTGCAGGGTGCTGCGCAGGTCGAGGTCGGAGCCGATGCCCACCACGGCGTCGAGCAGGGCGCGCAGCCGCTCCCGGCTGGTGACCACCTCGCCGACGCGGTCGAGCATCTCCTGGAGCAGCTCGTCGAGCCGGACCCGGGACAGCGGGGTCAGGCCCAGGGACGGGGTGACGTGCTCGTTCCGGGGATTCGGTGCGCTGGCCACCGGGCGATGCTATCGCCCGGTGACCGTGCGGGACGAGACCCGTCAGGACAGTTGATCACGAACCGCCGAGGTGTCGACGGTCTGCGCCGCGTCCAGCCGCGGGGTGTGCGCGGGGCCGGCGTGCGTCGGGTCGGCCAGGCCGAGCCGCATCGAGATGTACGGGAAGCCGAGGTCGGAGAGCATGTGCCGGAGCGCGTAGCGGGTCGCCTCCACCTCGACCACGCCGCTGAGCGGCACCAGGGAGACGCCGAGCCGGGTCGCGGTGAGCCAGGCGGCGGAGAGCGCCTCACCGGCCCGCAGCCAGCTGTCCGGTTCGTCCTCGGTGCCCCAGAGGATGCCGTAGACGGCGGCGCGGTCGTGGCCGGGACCGATCGGCAGGGTGCCCGTCCCGCCGAAGTCGCGTCCCGGCACGGTGGTCTGCGGCGCCTCGGCCGGCAACACCTCGGGCGGCAGGCCGGTGCCGGTGCCGGCGCGGCTGGTCCAGTACGCCAGCTCCTCCAGCAGTTCGGGGCTGCCCTTCTCGACCGCGGCCGCCTGCTGCGCCGCGGCGGCCAGCTCGATCTTCTGGCTGTCGTCGAGCACCTGGAGGTTGACGCCCTCCCGGGTGGCGGCCCGGTCGATCTCGCCGAGGGTGGCGGTGGGGATCGGCTCGTCGCTGACCGGCCGGCGGTCGGTGTGCCGTACCCGCATGCACTGCACCGCGTGCATGGCGTCCGGGTCCGCGCCGGTGTGCGCGAAGCCGGTGAGGCGGGCCAGCAGGTCCGGCTCGGCCGGGTCGGGCAGCCGCTGGACCACCGGCGTCCAGCCCTCGGCGGCCAGCGCCAGCCGGGCGTGGTGCAACGCGGCGCCGCAGCTGACGAGGAGCAGCCGCCCCTCCGGGTCCATGACGCTGAGGTGGCGCTCCCGCACCACCCGCAGCTCCAGCGCGTCGGGCAGCACGGTCCAGTGCCACGGCTGCGAGTTGTGCACCGAGGGGGCGTGGCCGGCCATCCCGGCGGCCTCCGCCAGGGCGGTGGTCAGCGGGCGGTCCGTAGCCGGCGTCTCCTGGCTCATCGTCACGACCTTTCCTGTCTCTCCCCATCGTGCCCCACGCGGGGGACGACCGGGTCGGGTTGCCCGCTCCATCCTCGGCCATGACCGGAGCGGCCGCACGCCCCGCCCCGCCCGGCCACCGGGTCCTTCGGCCTCAGCGGATTACCCCGGTTTGCCCTACCTGCCCCACCGGGCCGCTGCGACGATCGGCAAGTGGGGACCGACGGACGTGAGTGCCTGCCCGAGCAGCCGGCGCGGCAGCGCCGGGCCAGTCTGCGGGAATGGGCCCCGCTGACCCTGCTCACCCTGGCCGTGCTGGTCGGCGCCGGGCTCTGGTCCGCCGGGCTGCGCGGTGTGGCTCAGCTGCTCTGGGCAGCGGTGACGCTGGTCGCCGTGCTTCCGGCCGCCTGGACCACCCTCAAGCAGCTCTGGCACCGGCAGTTCGGGGTCGACGTCATCGCGGTGCTCGCCCTGGTCGGCGCGCTGCTGACCCGCGAGTACCTGGCCGGTGCGGTGATCGCGGTGATGGTCGCCACCGGGCAGGCGCTGGAGAACTACGCCCAACGCCGGGCCACCCGGGACCTGCGGGCGTTGCTGGAACGCGCGCCCCGGCAGGCCCGCCGGCGTACCCCGGACGGTGGCATCGAGGTGGTGCCGCTGGACCGGGTCGCGGTGGGCGACCGACTGCTGGTCGGCCCGGGTGACGTGGTGCCGGTGGACGGGACCGTGGAGGAACCGGCCACCCTCGACGAGTCGGTGGTCACCGGCGAGTCGCAGCTGGTCGGCCGGGCCGCGGGCGAGCAGGTGGCCAGTGGTGTGGTGAACGCGGGCGCCGCCTTCGGGCTGCGGGCCCGTAAGAACGCGGCGGAGAGCACGTACGCGGGGATCGTCCGGCTCGCCGAGGAGGCCACCGCGCACAAGGCCCCGATGGTCCGGCTGGCCGACCGGTACGCGGCGGCGTTCGTGCCGTTCACCCTGCTGCTGGCGGGGGCCGCCTGGCTGCTCTCCGGCGAGTTCCTGCGGGCGGTGGCGGTGCTGGTGGTGGCCACCCCCTGCCCGCTGCTGCTGGCCACCCCGATCGCGATCGTCTCCGGGCTGTCCCGGGTGGCCCGGCGCGGCGTGCTGGTCCGCGACGGCGGCTCGCTGGAGCTGCTGGGCCGGGCCCGCACCCTGTTGATGGACAAGACCGGCACGCTCACCGCCGGCCGCCCCCGCGCGGCCGAGACGGTGGTCGCGCCCGGCGGGGACCGGGACGAGGTGCTGCGGCTGGCCGCCTCCGTCGAGCAGCTCTCCCCGCACGTGCTGGCGACCGCGCTGGTCCGGCAGGCCCGCGAGCAGGGGCTGGCGCTGGCCGAGCCGACCGACGTCACGGAGGAGCCGGGGCGCGGGGTGACCGGCCGGGTGGACGGCCGGCGGGTCCGGGTCGGCCAGCTGCCGGGCGAGCCGCCCGAGTGGGCGCACCGGGTCCGGGAACGGGCCGAGCTGGCCGGCCGGTCCACCGTGTGGGTCGCCGACGACCGGGGGCCGCTGGGGGCGATCCTGCTGGAGGACCCGGTCCGCCCGGACGCCCGCCGCACCGTGCGGCGGCTGCGGGAGGCGGGGCTGGCCCGACTGGTGATGGTCACCGGGGACCGGCCGCGCACCGCCCGGCAGGTGGCGCAGACCGTCGGCGTGGACGACGTCTGGGCGCAGTGCTCACCCCGGGAGAAGGTCGACCGGGTACGGGAGGAGTCGGGCCGGGCGGTGACCGTGATGGTCGGCGACGGGGTCAACGACGCCCCGGCTCTGGCCGAGGCGCACGTCGGGGTGGCGATGGGCGCGACCGGGGCGACCGCCTCGGCGGACGTGGCCGACGCGGTGCTCACCGTGGACCGGCTGGACCGGCTCGCCGACGCGGTGGAGATCGCCCGGTACGCGCGCCGCATCGCCGTGCAGAGCGCCACCGTCGGGATGGGCCTCGCGGTCGTCGCGATGGTGGTCGCCGCCTTCGGCGGGCTGCCCCCGGTGGCCGGCGCGTTCCTCCAGGAGGGCATCGACGTGCTGGTGATCCTCAACGCGCTGCGCGCCCTCGGTGGCGGGTTGAGCCGCCGCGACGTGCCCCCGGAGACCCGCGAGCTGCTCGACCGGTACGCGGGCCAGCACGGTGGGGTGCGCGACGTGCTGACCCGGCTGCGCGACACCGCCGACCTGGTGGCGACCCGCCCCGACGCGGCGGAGTGCGTGCCGGCGCTGCGCGCGGTGCACCGCCGGCTGGTCGACGAGGTGCTGCCGCACGAGGCGGCCGAGGAACGGCAGCTCTACCCGGCGCTGGCCGGCCCGCTCGGCAGCGACGAGGCGACCTCCACGATGAGCCGGGCGCACGTGGAGATCAGCCGGCTGGTGGACCGGATCGGCGGGCACCTGGCCCAGCACGAGGACGGCCGGCTGCGCCCCGACGAGGTGCCGGACCTGCTCGCCGCCCTGTACGGCCTGGACGCGGTGCTGCGGCTGCACCTGGCGCAGGAGGAGGAGGACTACTTCTCGCTGAACCCGGACGAGGGCCCCGCCGCGGCTACCCGGTGAGCGCCCCGGCCGGCAGGCGCAGCCGCGCCGGCCAGCCCGGGTCGGGGCGGAAGTCGGTGTGCGTACCGTCGAAGGGGTAGCCGCCGGCCTCGATCAGCGCGACCAGCCGGTCGGCCTCGGCGCGGACCGCGTCGGCGCCGGCCCGGTCCAGGTAGAGCGGGTGTCCGGTCCGTTCCGCGAGCTCGTCGGCGTCCTTCCACCGCCACTCGCGCTCGGGTGTCACCACGATGTCGAGGAGCTGGTCGGTGGTGTCGACCCCGTCGGGCCGCCGGACGCAGGGCGTCTCCAGGTTGACGTACCAGCCGGCGAAGGCGCCGGCCCGGAAGAACCACCAGACGGAGTACGCCGCGCCGGGCGGCATCAGCACCAGGATGTCGTACGTCGCCCAGGCGGTCACGTCGAGGCGCGGCTCCCGCATCCGGTCGATGGTGACCTCGTGCTGCGTCCGCCCCTCGGCGTCCACCAGCCGGGCGAAGTCGCTGCCCTCGGGATGCCAGAGCAGCAGGCCCCGGTCGTCGTCGGCGAGCACCCGCATGGGCTGCACCCAGGTGCACCGGTCGCCGCGCAGGTACCGACGGGTGATGATCCGACCCGGTGTGAAGACCATCGCCGCAGAGTAGCGGCCTGGCCGGGAGCCGGCTGCCCCGTCGGGCGAGGGTCAGGAACGGCCCCCTGTACGACGGAATCCGTCAACAGGGGGCAATTCCTCACACCGCTCAGCGTTCCCGGACCACCGCCACCGGGCAGTGCGCGTGGTGGATGAGCTGCTGGCTGACCGAGCCGAGCAGCATGCCCCGCAGCCCGCCCCGGCCCCGGCTGCCGACCACCACGAGTTGCGCCTCGCGGCTCGCCTCGACCAGTTGCGCGGCCGGGTTGCCGGGTTCGACCCGGACCTCCACCGGCACGTCGGGGAAGGTCTCCCGCCACTGGGCGAGGTCGGCCTCCACGGCCTCCCGCTCGGCGGCGGCTGCCTGCTGCGGGTCGAAGTCCGGGGGCACCCACCGGTCGCCGGGCGGCTCCCAGGTGCGCAGCACCCGCAGCGGGACGTCGCGCTGGGCGGCCCGCTCGACGGCGAAGCCCAGCGCCCGCAGCGCGGACTCGGAGCCGTCCACCCCGGCCACCACCGGCCCGGAGGTGGCCGGCCGGCCGTCCCGGACCACCACCACCGGGCAGTGCGCGTGGGCGGTGACGGAGACGGCGGTCGAGCCGGCGAGCAGGCCGCCGAAGCCGCCGTGGCCCCGGCTGCCCAGCACCAGCATCCCCGCCTCGGTGGAGCGCTCCTGCAACACCAGGGCGGGCGGCCCGTCGAAGACCTCCCCGTGCACGGTGAGGCCGGGCCGCTCGGCGGCGGCGTCCGCCGCCGCCTTGCGGACCAGGTCCTCGACCTGCCGGCGCGCGGTCTCGTCCGGCCAGATCCCGGGGGCCACCCCGGGGCCGATCCAGCCGGCCACCGTCAACCACTCGAAGACGTACGCCAGCCGGACCGGCCGGCCCGAGCGGCCCGCCTCGTCCATCGCCCAGTTCAGGGCGACGGTGGCGTCGGCGGAGCCGTCGTAGCCGACCAGGATCTCCGGGGAACTCATTGCCCGCTCCGCAGCGCCGGGTCGGTCTCCCGGATCCAGCGCCACTCGGCGACCTTGGGGTCGTCCTCGCCGTACTCGCGGGTGTAGTCGCGGCAGGCCTGGCGGGTGTCGATCATCTCCTGCCGCAGGTGGGCGGCGCGGGCGGCCAGCCCCGGCACCCGGTCGATGACGTCGATGACCAGGTGGAAGCGGTCCAGGTCGTTGAGCATCACCATGTCGAACGGCGTGGTGGTGGTGCCCTCCTCCTTGTAGCCGCGCACGTGCAGGTTGTCGTGGTTGGCCCGGCGGTAGGTGAGCCGGTGGATCAGCCACGGGTAACCGTGGTACGCGAAGATGACCGGCTTGTCGCGGGTGAAGATGGTGTCGAACTCGTTGTCCGACAGGCCGTGCGGGTGCTCCGACGGCGGCTGGAGGCGCATCAGGTCGACCACGTTGACCACCCGCACCTTCAGGTCCGGCAGGTGCCGGCGGAGCAGGTCCGCCGCGGCCAGGGTCTCCAGCGTCGGCACGTCGCCGGCGCAGGCGAGCACCACGTCCGGCTCGCTGTCCGCGTCGGTGCTGGCCCAGTCCCAGATGCCCAGGCCGCGCCGGCAGTGCTGGATCGCCTCGTCCATGGTCAGCCAGTTGGGGGCCGGCTGCTTCCCGGCCACCACCACGTTGATGTAGTGCCGGCTGCGCAGGCAGTGGTCCATGGTGGAGAGCAGGGTGTTGCCGTCCGGCGGCAGGTAGACCCGGACCACCTCGGCCTTCTTGTTGACCACGTGGTCGATGAAGCCGGGGTCCTGGTGCGAGAAGCCGTTGTGGTCCTGCCGCCACACGTGGCTGGAGAGCAGGTAGTTCAGCGACGCCACCGGCTCGCGCCAGGGGATGTGCCGGGTCACCTTCAGCCACTTGGCGTGCTGGTTGACCATCGAGTCGACGATGTGGATGAACGCCTCGTAGCTGGTGAAGATGCCGTGCCGGCCGGTCAGCAGGTAGCCCTCCAGCCAGCCCTCGCAGAGGTGTTCGGAGAGCACCTCCATCACCCGGCCGTCGGGGGAGAGGTGGTCGTCGCCGGGCACCTGCGTGCCGACGAACGCCCGGTCGGTGACCTCGAACGCCGCGCCGAGCCGGTTGGAGGCGACCTCGTCGGGGCCGAAGAGACGGAACGTCTGCGGGTTACGGGTGATCACGTCGCGGACCCACGGGCCGAGCGCGCCGGTCGCGCCGGCCACCGGCACCCCGGGCTCCTTGACGTCGATCGCGTAGTCGCGGAAGTCGGGCAGGTCCAGGTCGCGCAGCAGCCGGCCGCCGTTGGCCACCGGGTTGGCGCTCATCCGCCGCTCGCCCTTCGGCGGCAGGGCGGTCAGCTCGGCGACCGGCGCGCCGGTGGCGTCGAAGAGCTCCTCCGGCCGGTAGCTGCGCAGCCAGCGCTCCAGCTCGGCCAGGTGCGCCGGGTTGTCGCGGACCTCGGCGATCGGCACCTGGTGGGCGCGGAAGGTGCCCTCGACCCGCTTGCCGTCGACGTCGCGCGGCCCGGTCCAGCCCTTCGGGGTCCGCAGGATGATCATCGGCCAGCGGGGGCGCTCGACCGGGCCGCCGGAGCGGGCCCGGCGCTGGATCGCGGTGATCTCGTCGACCGCCTTGTCCAGGGTCGCGGCGAGCAGCTGGTGCACGGTCGTCGGGTCGTCCCCCTCGACCAGGTACGGCTGGTGGCCGTAGCCGCGCATCAGCTCCAGCAGTTCCTCGGTGGGGATCCGGTCCAGGATCGTCGGGTTGGCGATCTTGTAGCCGTTGAGGTGCAGGATCGGCAGCACCGCCCCGTCGCGGGCCGGGTTGAGGAAGACGTTGGACAGCCAGCTGCCGGCCAGCGGGCCGGTCTCCGCCTCGCCGTCGCCGACCACGCAGGCGACCAGCAGGTCCGGGTTGTCGAACGCGGCCCCGTACGCGTGGCTCAGCGCGTACCCCAGCTCGCCGCCCTCGTGGATCGAACCCGGCACCTCCGGCGCCACGTGGCTGGGGATCCCGCCGGGGAAGGAGAACTGCCGGAACAGCCGCTGCATCCCGGCCTCGTCGCGCGGGACGTGGTGGTAGAGCTCGCTGTAGGTGCCCTCCAGCCAGGTGTTGGCCACCAGGGCGGGGCCGCCGTGGCCCGGGCCGGTGACGAAGATGGCGGACAGGTCCCGGTCGACGATGACCCGGTTGAGGTGCGCGTAGAGCAGGTTGAGGCCGGGGCTGGTGCCCCAGTGCCCCAGCAGGCGCGGCTTGACGTGCTCGGGCTTGAGCGGCTCGCGGAGCAGCGGGTTGTCGAGCAGGTAGATCTGCCCGACGGTGAGGTAGTTGGCCGCCCGCCAGTAGGCGTCAAGCCGGCGCAGCTCGTCTTCGGTCAGTGGGCTGTGCAGGTCGAGAGCGGTGTCCATGCTGCAATAGCCTCTCGCGGCTCGGGGTCTTCTGCCATCCGGGGCGGGTCTCCGCCCGGGCAGGTTCAGCCTTCCGCCCGGGGCCGGACGTGATCAGGGCCGTTGGTCCCGGTACCCGGGGCGTCACGACCCGTCCTCGGGTTCCGGGTCGAGTCCACGTACGACGATCACCGGGCCGGGCGAGTGGTAGAGCAGCGACTGGCTGACCGCGCCCAGCATCCCGCGCAACGGTGCGTCCCCGCGTGCGCCGACCACGGTGAGCTGCGCCGAGCGGGACTGGTCGACCAGGACGGTGCTCGGGTCGCCGCGGACGGTGTGGCACTCGGCGGCCACCCGGGGGTGCCGGGTGCTGTGCCGGGCCACCGCCCGTTCGAGCAGGTTGTCGTCGCCGTCGTGGTGGTTCGGCTCCACGGCCCGGATGGCGAGCAGCCGGGCCTGCCGCTGTTCGGCGCAGTCGAAGGCGTACCCGAGGGCGGCCCGGGAACTCACCGACCCGTCCACCCCGACCAGCAGCGGACCCGGCGGCGGTGGCTCGCCCCGGGCGACCAGCACCGGACAGCCGGCCCGGGCGGCGAGCTGCACGGCCGGCGCGTCGGCCGGTACGCAGGCCCCGCACGCCGCCATCCCGCCGTCACCGAGCGCCACCAGGAACGCCGAGTCGGAGGCCCGGATCAGCGCCTCGACCGGTGAGCCCTCGACGATCTCGCCGCTGACCGGCACCTCCGGGCTCGTCTCGGCGGCCACCTTCGCGGCCCGTTCCAGCAGGTCCTCGGCGATCGTGCGGGGGCCGGTGACCGAGGGCGCCTCCAGGGCGGCCTGCCAGTTGAAGGCGTGCAGCAGGTGCAGTGGCCGGTGGTGGGCGGCGGCCTCGCCGGCGGCCGTCCGGATCAGCTGGAGGTCCTCGTCGGAGCGGCCGACGCCGACCACCACCGCGCCGTGGGTGGGTGCCGCCATCCGCCTCACCTCCCGACCGCTCTCCTCACCCACGGTAGTCGTGGGTGAGGCGGCCGGGACCGGGTCAGCGGAACTGGAGCCGGTTCACCCCGTCGAAGAAGCGGGCGCCGAGCAGCCGGCGGGTGTGCACCATCGCCCAGGCGGCGGCGGTGACCAGGTAGCGGGTGCGCGGCCGGCGGGCGGTCACCGCCCGCTCGATGACCCGGGCCACCGTCTCCGGCGTGGCGGCGAGGAGCTTGTTCTCGTACGACGCCGCCATCACCCGGTCGACCGTCTCGGTCATCGTCCGGTACGGGCCGTCCGGGGTGGTGCCGGAGCCCAGCGAGCTGGCGGCGACCGCCCCGAAACCGGTGCGGATCAGGCCCGGCTCGACGATCGCCACGTCGACCCCGAACGGGCGGACCTCCTGGCGCAGCGCGTCGGAGATCGCCTCCACCGCGTACTTGCTGGCGTGGTAGTAGCCGCCGCCGGGGAAGACCAGCCGTCCGCCCATCGAGCTGACGTTGACGATCCGGCCCCGGCCGGCCCGCCGCATGCCGGGCAGCACCAGTTGGGTGAGCCGGCTGAGCCCGAAGACGTTGGTCTCGAACTGGGCCCGGACCCGGTCGACCGGGGTCTCCTCGATCGGGCCGTACTCGCCGTAGCCGGCGTTGTTGACCAGCACGTCGACCTGGCCGTGCTCGGCCTCGACCGCGGCGACCGCGGCGCGCATGGAGGCCTCGTCGGTGACGTCCAGCGGGAGCAGCCGGGCGCCGGTGTCGGCGAGGTCGGCGATGGCCTCGACCTTGCGGGCGGTGGCGTAGACGGTGAGGTCGCGGCGGCGGGCGAGGCGCCGGACGGTGGCCCGGCCGATGCCGGAGGAGGTGCCGGTGATCAGGACGGTGGTCATGAGAGGTCTCCCGGGTGTGCGGGCAGGCCCGCGACGATCAGCGCGACGCCGTCGCGCAGCCGCCGTCGGGGCAGGTCGGGGTCGGTGAGGTCGGCCTCCAGGCCGCGGGTGAGCGCGACCAGCACGTCGGCCACCGCGCGGGCGTGCGACCCCGCGGCGTCGACCAGCGCGCCGGCCACCAGGTCGGTCAGCTCCCGGGTGTACGCGTCGGCGAGGTCGCCGGTGAGCTTGGTGCTGCTGTCGAGCAGTTCGGCGGCGTGCCGGCTCTCCCGGTGCAGCTTCAGGGTGAGTTCCAGCTTGGCGGCGAGCACGTCGTGCAGCCGCTGCGCCAGCTCGGTGCCGGGGGTCGTGGCGGCCCGCCGGGCGGCGGCGAGCGAGTCGGCGAAGATCCGCTCGGCGAGCCGCCGGTACGCGTCGTCCTTGTTGCGGACGTACTGGTAGACGGCCGGGCGGGACATCCCGGCGGCCGCCGCGATGTCGTCCATCGTGGTGCGGCGTACCCCGTGCCGGGTGAAGCACTCGTACGCCGCGCTGAGGATCGTCTCCAACCGGTCGCTCGACATGCTGACAATAATTGCACAGAACGTCAGAGCGTCGCACGTGTCGCCGGTCACCCCGGTCGGTGACGTGGTGGGGGAGGGGTCAGCGCGCGGCGGGGATGCTCGGGTGGACCCGGACGACGGCGGCGGTGGCGTTGTCGTCGCCGCCCTCGGTCAGCGTGGCGGCGAGCAGCGCGGTGACCGTGCGCGCCGGGTCCTGCCGGGCGCCCAGCAGGTCGCGCAGCCGGTGATAGCCGAGCTGGTCGCTGATTCCGTCGGTGCAGAGCAGCCAGGTGTCGCCGGGGCGCAGTGGCACGGCGAGCAGGTCCGGCTCCGGCTTGTCCGGGTGGCCGACGTAGCGCAGCAGCTGGTAGCGGGCCCGGGCCGCCTCCGGGGAGTCCGCCGGCCACCAGCCGTGCACCACCCCCAGCCAGGCCATGGTGTGGTCGACGGTGATCAGTTCCAGCAGCCCGTCGCGCAGCCGGTACGCCCGCGAGTCGCCGAGCTGCACCAGCCAGCCGTGCCCGCCGTCGGGCTCGGCGACCAGTGCGGTGAGGGTGCAGCCGGTCAGCCCGTCCAGGGCCGCCCCGGCGCGGCGTACCCGGAGCTGGGTCTCGGCCGTCGCGGCCCGCAGCCGGCGCGCGTCGACGGCGGGCCAGCCGGCGCGGACCTGCGCGACGAAGGCGCCGATCGCGGTGGCGCCGGCCGTGCGGCTGCCCTCGCCGTCGCCCATCCCGTCGGCGAGCGCGACGAGCGGCAGCTCCGGATCGAGGTGCAGCACGTCGTAGTTCTCCGGGTAGCGGTGCCCGACGACGCTGCCGCCGGCGACCTCCAGCACGAGTCGCCCGACGGTCGACCGGCGGGCGGCCTCGACGGGGCGGTCCGGCGGGCGGCGGCGGAACACCAGCGGACCGTAGCACCGCGACACGCGGTCGCGGGGGGTCTCGGGTGTCGTGTCCGCCGTCAACCGGGGTTGACAGACCTGGCGTCGTCAACCTATGTTGACAGCATGAGTCAGGCAACGGAACTCGCGGCGGCCGCCGGCAGCACCGACCCGAAGGTCGGGCTGCGCGCGGTCCTCGCGCTGCGCCGGCTGCTGGAGCGGCTGGAGGTGGTCCAGGTGGACAACGCCCGACGGCAGGGCTGGTCCTGGCAGGACATCGCCGACGCGCTCGAGGTCAGCCGGCAGGCGGTCCACAAGAAGCACGCCGGGCGACCGGCGGTCCGAGGAACCTGGGAGGCGTGATGTTCGAGCGGTTCACCGACCGGGCCAGAAGCGTGGTCCGGCACGCGGTCGAGGAGGCCCGCACCGAGGGCCGGCGCCCCGTCGGCACTGAGCACCTGCTGCTCGGCGTGCTCGCCGACGGCGACAACCTGGCCGTCCGGGTGCTCTCGGCCGGCGGCATCCGGCCCGATGAGCTGCGGGCCGCCGTGGCCCGGCACACCGCCGGGACGGTCGACGGCCTCGGCGCGGCGGACGCCGCCGCGCTGCGCGAGATCGGCATCGACCTGGCGGCGATCGTCGCCCGGATCGAGGAGTCCTTCGGCCCCGACGCGCTGCGGGAGGCCCGGCCCGCCCGGCGGCGCTGGTGGGGCCGCCGCACCGACGACGGCCGGTTCTCGCCCCGGGCGAAGAAGGTGCTGGAACTGTCCCTGCGCGAGGCGCTCCAGCTGCGCCACCACCACATCGGCAGCGAGCACATCCTGCTCGGCCTGCTGCGCGAGGGCAACGGCCTCGCCGCGCAGGTGCTGACCGAGGCCGGCGCCGACCTGGACGACCTGCGCCGCCGGGTGGAGCAGGCGCTGCGCACCGCGGCCTGAGGCCCCCGCCGGCCGCTGACCGGTTTCAAACCTGATTGCGGTCTGTGCAACCTCCGCCCGCGTCGAGTCGCTGACCGGCCGCGGTTGCTGCACACTTGCGCCGTGGATGGTGGAGAGGACAAGCGTCCGGTGACCGCAGACAACCCCGCGCCACGCTCCGCGGTGGTGGTCAACCCGGCCAAGGTGACCGATCTCGACGAGTTCCGGCGGACCGTGGACGGCGCCCTCGACGCCGCCGGCTGGCCCGCGCCGACCTGGCACGAGACGACCGTCGAGGACCCGGGGCGCGGGCAGGCCGAGCAGGCCGTCCGGGAGGGCGCCGAGGTGGTCTTCGCCTGCGGTGGGGACGGCACCGTGATGGCCTGCGTCACCGCCCTCGCGGGCACCGACGTGGCGCTCGCGGTGCTGCCCCAGGGCACCGGCAACCTGCTCGCCGCCAACCTCGGCCTCTCGAACGACCTGGCCGCCGGGCTGCAGGTGGCGGTCGAGCGGGGCATGCGCCGCCTCGACGTCGGGGTGGTCGACGACCAGTGCTTCGCCGTGATGGCCGGGATGGGCTTCGACGCGCAGATGCTCGACTCCACCTCGGAGACCACCAAGAAGCGCATCGGCTGGCCCGCGTACCTGGTCGGGGCCGCCCGGCACCTGCGGGACCGGCCGATGCGGGTGTCCATCCGGATCGACGACCGGCCGCCGCTGCGCCGTCGGGCCCGCTCCGTGCTGGTCGCCAACGTCGGCCGCCTCCAGGGCGGGGTACGCCTGCTCACCGACGCCGAGCCGGACGACGGCTGGCTCGACGTGGCGGTGCTCACCCCGCGCACGCTCGGGCACTGGATGGCGATGGGTTGGGCGCTGGTACGCCGCCGGGGCAGCGTGCCCCGGATGGAGGTGTTCCGGGGCCGCACCGTCGAGATCACCAGCAACCGGGCCCAGCCCCGACAGCTCGACGGCGACCTGATCGACCCGGGCCGCCGACTGAAGGCCGAGATCAAGCCGCAGTCGCTCTGGCTCTGCGTACCGCGTCCCGAGCAGCACCCCGACCTGTCGGTCGACGCGCGCCGGGCCGCCGAGCGCGGTGAGCGCCTGGTCGAGGAAGCCCGCCGTGAGTAGCACCAGGCTGGTCCCCGAGACCCGGCTGATGGCCCAGGAGGAACTCTCCGCCGACGACGCCTGGCACACGCTGCGCCGGCACGGCGGCTGGTGCCTGCTGCGCGACGCCTTCATCCGGTTCCGCTACGGCGACGGCTTCAGCCACTCCCGGGCGTTCGCGCTCCAGCTCTGCCTCGCGGTGGTGCCCTTCCTGATCGCGCTCACCGGCCTGATCACCGACCTGGGCGCGGGCGAGGGCGGCGAGGTGGTCGCCGACACCGTGCTGGCCCTCACCCCGGGCCAGAGCGAGTCGGTGGTGCAGGAGCTGCTCGGCGACGGCGAGCGCACCGAGCACGCCGGCGAGCTGGCGCTGACCCTCGGTCTGATCACCGGCCTGATCGCGTTGACCACCGTGATGGCGCAGATCGAGCGGGGCGCGAACCGGATCTACGGCGTGGAGCGGGACCGCCCCGCCCTGCCCAAGTACCTGCGCGCCGCGGTGCTCGCGGTGACCGCCGGCGTGCCCGCGCTGACCGGGTTCCTGATCCTGGTGGGCGGCAAGGCGATGGGCGAGTCGGTGCAGCGGCACTACGAGTGGGGCAGCTTCGCCAACGCCGCCTGGGACATCGTCCGCTGGCCGCTCAGCCTCGGGCTGACCGTGCTGGCCGTCGCGGTGCTGTTCCGGCACGCGCCCCGGCGCAACCAGCCCGGCCTCTCCTGGCTCTTCTTCGGCGCCGGCATCGCCACCGTGCTCTGGTGGCTGGCCAGTCTGCTGCTGGCCGCGTACGTCAAGTACAGCGGCGGCTTCGGCCAGACGTACGGCGCGTTGACCGGGATGATGGCGCTGCTGCTCTGGGCCAACCTGACCGGCATGGCGCTCTTCGGCGGGCTGGCCTTCGCCGCCCAGCTGGAGGCGATGCGCATCGGCGTGGAGGAACCCGCCCAGCCCGATCTGTGGGAGCCGGAGGCCCAGCGGATCGAGGAACTGGACACCGGCGACATGACCGCGCTCTGACGACCCGCCGGACCGGCGTGTACGCGAGCCCGGAATCGGGTACAGCGCGCCTCGCAGAAGACAAGGGAGGTGTCAGGTGACCGCGGTCAAGGAGACGACGCGTCGGCCGCTCGGCCAGTTCGCCGGGCGCAGCGTCGCGGGTCTGTTCGCCGTCGCCGGCGCGGGGGTCGTGTTCGGCGTGCTGCTCATGCTCGTCCGGTTCAAGTGGGCCCCGCTCTACCACGCCGACCACGAGGCGGCCGAGTGGTTCAACAGCCTGGTGGCCGGCAAGGGTCCCGTGGTCACCGTCCTCAAGGCGATCAGTGACCTGGGCGGCCGGCCGGTGCTGATCTGGCTGGTCACCATCGCGGTGATCGGCCTGCTGATCCGCCGCCAGTCCCGGCTGGCGGTCTACCTGATCATCACCGGGGTGGGCGGCCTGATCCTCGACCCGTCGCTCAAGGCGCTGGTCGGCCGGCTGCGTCCGGTGGTGGACGTGCCGATCACCCACGCCCCCGGGCACAGCTTCCCGAGCGGGCACGCGCTCGGCTCGTTCGTCGCGTACGGGGCGCTGCTGCTGGTGTTCCTGCCGGCCATGCGGGCGCGGTGGCGCAAGCCGGCCATCGCCGTGGTCGCCGTGCTGGTCTTCCTGATCGGGCTGACCCGGATCGCGCTCGGCGTGCACTTCGTCTCCGACGTGCTCGCCGGCTGGCTGCTCGGCGCGGTCTGGCTGGGCATCACCGCGTACGCCTTCCGGCTCTGGCGGCGCGAGCGCGGCCGGCCGGTGCCGCCGATCAGCGAGGGCCTGGAGCCGGAGGCGGGGGAGGAGATCAAGCCCGCTCCCGCCGAGGAGCACCTGCTGGAGCACCCCCGCTCGTCGGTGGCCGAACTGGTGGTCGGCTGGGTGATCGTCTTCGGTGCCCTGTACGGCTTCGGGATGTTCGTCAGCTACCACGCCAAGGGCACCTTCTTCGCCACCCTCGACACCGAGGTCCCGCAGTGGTTCGCCGCCCGGCGCACCGACACGCTGACCGAGCTGAGCTGGTGGTGGAGCAAGTTCGGCGACACCCACGCGATCCTGCTGGTCTCGCTGGTGTTCTGCCCGATCGTGCTGGCGATCTGGCGGCGCTGGCGGCCGGTGCTCTTCGTGGTGCTGGCGATGTTCGGCGAGCTGAGCCTCTTCCTCGCCAGCGCCCGGGTGGTCGAGCGGCCGCGCCCGCCGGTGGAGAACCTGGACGGGCAGATGCCCACCTCGTCCTTCCCGTCCGGGCACATCGCGGCCACCATCTGCCTGTGGAGCGCGATGGCGATCATCGTGTTCGCGCGGACCGACCGCTGGTGGCGGTGGCTCTTCGTGGCGATGGCCGTGATCATGCCGATCGGGGTGGCCACCTCGCGGATGTACCGGGGCATGCACCACCCCACCGACTTCATGGGCGCGATCCTGCTGAGCGCGCTGTGGATCTCGCTGCTGTACTGGGTGGTCCGGCCCAACGCCGACGTGACCGAGGGCAACCGGCCGGCCATCGAGTCGGAGCAGGTGCACGAGCTGGACGACGAGCTGGCCAAGGCCGGCCGGGAGGACTGACCGGCGCCGATGCTGCGGGTGATGACCTGGAACGTGCGAACCGGCGGCCGGGACCGGGACGGGACCGACCGGACCGACCGGATCGTCGCGGTCGTCACCGCGCACCGCCCCGACGTGCTCGCGTTGCAGGAGCTGCGCGGGTTCGACCGGGACGGCCGGACGGCGGAGCTGGCGGGCCGGGTGGGGATGGTGTCCCACCTGGCCCGCTCCTGTCTCGGGCAGCCGGTCGCGGTGCTGGTCCGCCCGCCGCTGCGGGTGCTGCGCGCCGGCCCGCTGCGCCGTCCGTTCCACCACGCCGCCGTCCGGGTGGCGGTGGCCACCACCGAGGGCCCGCTGACCGTGGTCGGCACCCACCTGTACCCGTGGTCCGGCGGCCGGCGGCGGCTGGAGGCCGACTGGCTGGCGCACGCGGTGAGCCGGGCCGGTCGGCTGGCGCTGCTGGTCGGGGACCTGAACACGCTCGACCCGGTCGCCGACCACGCCGCCCGGCTGGCCGGGCTGGCCCCGCCCTACCGCCGCCGGCACCTGCGCCGTGACGGCCGCACCGTGGACACCCGCGCGGTGGCCCGGCTGCTCGACGCCGGCCTGGTCGACCTCTGGCCGCACACCGGCGGTACGGAGCCGGACGGGCTCACCGTGCCGACCCGGTACGGCGGCGCCGAGTTCGCCGGGATGCGGTTGGACTACCTGCTCGCCACCCCGGCGCTGGCCGCCCTGACCCGCGGCGTCCGGGTGCTCCGGGGCGGCGACGCGGACACCGCCTCGGACCACTACCCGGTCCTCGCCGACCTCGCGCTCGACCCGGCGTGAGCGTCGCCGCGTCAGCGGGCCGGCCCGACCGTCGCTACGACGCGAGGTCCGAGCCGACGATGGCCACGAAGATCAGGATCACGATCTCGCTGATGATCCAGGAGTGCGCGTTCGCCCAGTCGCGCAGGCGGGGCAGCGTCCGGGCGGCGCGTTGCCCGAGCAGCACCACCGCCAGCAGCGGCAGGGCCAGCAGCAGCACGGTCAGCACCAGGAACGGCAGCAGGTGCCACCACGGCTTGTCGTGACCGGCCAGGCTGCCCGCCACCGAGGCCATGGTGACCTCGTCGCTGGGCATGGCGACGAAGAGCAGCGCGCCGAGCCCGAAGGCGAACGCCGGCCGGGGATCCTCCAGCTTGACCATCCAGGACGGCGGCTGGTTGCGTTTGCGCCGGAGGAACACGATCACCATCAGCACGACCAGCAGCGCCAGCACGATCCAGTCGATCAGGTGCCGGCTGCCGCTATCCTTCGTGCCGTTGCCGGCGGTGTGCCGGACCGCTCGGAACACCCCGTACCAGACGGTCAGCGCGACCAGCGTGCCGAGCGCCGCCCCGGCCAGGTACGCCAGCGAGCTGCGGCGCGGGTCCCGGCTGGCGGCCAGGAAGACGGCGCTGATCAGCTGCGGGCCGGCGACCATCACGATCGCCATCGGCAGCACGGTCAGCAGGTTCACGCCCTCATTGTGTGGCTGGCCGGCTCGGGTGAGGCGTCGATTCAGAGGATCAGGTTCAGCAGCACCGTCAGCACCACCGAGGCGACGATCGAAAAGAGGATCATCAGCAGGCAGCCGAGGCCGCCCCCGGCGGGGCGGATCTCCGTGTTCCCGATACGCATGGACTCACCTTCGCAGCACGGGCGCCAACAGGGCGCGGATCGCGTCCGCGACCGGTCCGGGCGCGGTGGTGGCGACGTTGTGCGCGGCGGCCGGCACCGCGACCGAGCGGGCGCCCGGGACCAGCCGGGCCACCTGCTCCCGCCACTGCGCCGGCACCACCGGGTCACGGGTCCCGGCCAGCACCAGCGTCGGCACGCCCACCCGGACCAGGTCCGCCTCGATCGCGTGGCGCACCGAGTGCGACAGCGTCGCGAACACCCGCCACGGCCGGGCGTCCCAGACGTCGCGGAGCAGAACCGGTACCTGCCACGGCGCCTCCCGCGCGGTGTCGACCAGCCACCGGCCGAACTGTCCCCGGCGGGTACGGGCGACCGGGTCGCTGGTCGGCGCGGCCAGCACCAGGGCGCGGACCAGGTCGGGGCGGGTGGCGGCGAGGGCGGCGGCCACCTCCGCGCCGAACGAGTGCCCCAGCAGGCAGACCGGTCCCGGCCGGTACGCCGCCAGCCACGCGGCCAGGTGCGCGGCGTGCCGCGACACGTCGTACGCGGTGCCGGGGCGCTCGCTCAGCCCGAAGCCGGGCAGGTCCGGCACGTACACCGGATGGGTGTCGGCGAGCGCGACGGCGAGCGGGGTGAGGTAGCGGTGCGACACGGCGAGCCCGTGCACCAGCACCACGGCGGGTTCGCCGACGCCGGGACCGGCCGACCGGCGGGTGTGCGTCCGCAGCCCGTCGACGAGGCGGAACTCGCTGGTCAGCCCGGCCGCCGGTCGGGGGGCGGCGAGGGCGAGGCGCAGCTCCGCCGCCCGGAACCGGCCGGGCGGCGAGAGCCGGCGGCTCACAGCTCCCGCAGCCGGGGCAGGAGTTCCTCCTGGGCCCAGTCGAGGAACATCGGCTGGCGGTCGCCGCCGACCTGGACCAGCGCCACGTGGGTGAAGCCCGCGTCGACGAACTTCTTGAACGCCTCGACGTGCCGGTCCACGTCCGGCCCGCAGGAGATGCCCTCGGCCACGTCGTCCTCGCGGACGAACTGGGTGGCCGCGGCGAAGGAGTCCGGGTCGGGCAGGTCCGCGTTGACCTTCCAGCCCGACCCGAACCAGCGGAACTGGTCGTGCGCGATCTTGCGGCACTCGGCCTCGTCCGGGCCGTAGCAGATCGCCACCTGGCCGTAGCGGGGCCGGCCCGCGCCGCCGGCCTCCTCGTACATCTCCACCAGGTGCGGCAGCGGGTCGGTGGCGATCAGGGCGTCGGCGTACTCGGCGGCGAGGGTGGCCGACTGCCGGCCGGAGGCGGCGATCGCCATCGGCACCGGGCGCTCCGGCCGGTCCCAGACGTACGCGTCGGGCACGTCGAAGTGGTTGCCGGAGAAGGTGAGCGTCTCGCCGTTGAGCAGCGGCCGGATGATCTGGAGCGCCTCCTCGAACATCTCGTGCCGCTGCTGCACGTGCGGCCAGCCGCCGACCACGTGCTCGTTGAGGTTCTCCCCGGCGCCCAGGCCGAGGGTGAACCGGCCGTCCGAGAGCACCCCGACGGTGCTCGCCTTCTGCGCCACCACGGCCGGGTGGTAGCGGCGGATCGGGCAGGTCACGAAGGAGAGCAGCTCGGCCCGGCTGGTGGCGTGGGCGACCGCCCCGAGCACCGACCAGGCGTACGGGGAGTGGCCCTGGCTCTCCAGCCACGGGTTGTAGTGGTCGGACATCACCAGGTGGTCGAAGCCGGCGGCCTCGGCGCGGACGGCGTAGTCGACGAGCTGCTTGGGACCGGCCTGCTCGCACATGAGGGTGTAGCCGACGTTGACCATGGCGTGTCTCCTTCCGGGTGGATCGTCACCGGATACCCCGGCTCGCGGCGGCCAACCCTGGCGTCCGGTTGCCGGCGGCGCGGCGCTCTCTTGACGGCGCGGAGGATGCTGCCTACAGTCCGGCCTTAACCGGTTCAGACCGGGGTGGCGCAACATCCTGTGGTGGGGATGACCGCCCCTGTGGTGGTCCGTGGCGACACGGGCCACCACAGGACACCGCCGGAATCGTTCGGCAACTTAACCGGTTGCTTTCCGCGTTTCGCCGCCCTACGCTGAGGCCGGCGTCCGCCGGGAGTCGGGCGGTGGCTGTGGGCTCAGCCGCCGTCGTTTCGTCACCACCACCGCACCCCCACCTGGGCACGGGGGAGACCTCCCTGAGGACAACCATGAAGAAGTTGCTCTCCGCAGCGGGCGCCGCCCTGCTGACGGTCCTCGCCGCCGTCTTCGCCTTCGGGCAGCCGGCGCACGCCGCCGCCGGCTTCTCCGTCTCGAACGGGCGCCTCTACGACGCCAACGGCACCGAGTTCGTGATGCGCGGGGTCAACCACGCGCACACCTGGTACCCGCAGCAGACCAGCTCGTTCGCCAACATCAAGGCGCTCGGCGCGAACACCGTGCGGGTCGTGCTGGCCACCGGCGACCGCTGGGCCAAGAACGACACCGCCGACGTCGCCAACGTCATCTCGCTGTGCAAGGCCAACAAGCTGGTCTGCGTCCTGGAGGCGCACGACACCACCGGCTACGGCGAGGACGGCGCCGCCACCACCCTCGACCGGGCGGCCTCCTACTGGCTGAGCGTCGCCAGCGCGCTGCAGGGCCAGGAGAAGTACGTCATCATCAACATCGGCAACGAGCCGTTCGGCAACCAGGGCTACGGCGCCTGGACGAACGACACCGCCAACGCGATCAAGAAGCTGCGCGCCGGCGGCCTGACCCACACGATCATGGTGGACGGCCCGAACTGGGGCCAGGACTGGTCCTTCACCATGCGGGACAACGCCGGCACGGTCTTCAACGCCGACCCCCAGAAGAACACCGTCTTCTCGATCCACATGTACGGCGTCTTCGACACCGCCGCCGAGATCACCGACTACCTGGGCCGGTTCCGCAGCGCCGGACTGCCCATCGTGGTCGGCGAGTTCGGCTTCAACCACTCCGACGGCAACCCTGACGAGGACACCATCATGTCCTACAGCCAGGCCAACGGGATCGGCTACCTCGGCTGGTCGTGGAGCGGCAACGGCGGCGGCGTCGAGTACCTGGACATGGCCACCGGCTTCAACCCGAACCAGCTGACCAGCTGGGGACAGCGCATCTTCAACGGCGCCAACGGCATCAAGGCCACCGCCAAGGAGGCGTCGGTCTACGCCGGCACCACCCCGCCGAGCCCGACCACCAGCCCGAGCCCGAGCACCTCGCCGAGCCCCACGACGAGCCCGAGCCCGAGCACCCCGCCGACCACCACCCCGCCGCCCAGCGGCGGCTGCACCGCCAGCTACACGATCATCAACTCGTGGCAGGGCGGCTTCCAGGCTGAGATCAAGGTGACCGCCGGCTCGGCCGCGCTCAACGGCTGGTCGACGAGGTGGACGTTCGCCAACGGCCAGACCGTCAGCCAGAGCTGGAGCACCACGCTGACCAACAGCGGCGCGACGTACACCGGCCGCAACGTCGACTACAACGCCCGGGTGGGCGCCGGGGCCAGCACCACCTTCGGCTTCATCGCCAGCTGGAACGGCACCAACGCGATCCCCGCGGTGACCTGTACCGCGAGCTGACCCGTCCGACCGCCGGTGGCCGGGCCCGCAGGGGTCCGGCCACCGGTGTCGTACGATCGCCGCTCGCCGTGCGCCGCCCGCGGCGTACCGACCGAGGGGGTACGCGATGACCGCGCCAGGGACCAGGGGACGACCGTCGGGGCTGGTGGTCGGCTCACTCGTGGCGATCTCCTTCGGGACCGTGTTCATCCTGGTCAACAGCGGTGGTCTGGCCGCGCCGTGGCCGCTGGTGCTGCGCGTGGTCGGCCTGCTGGCGGCCGCGCTGCTGCTCGTCGCGCTGTTCCGGGTGGCCCGGCAGGCCTCGCCCGAGCGGCCGGCGCCGGAGGCGGCGGGCTTCATGGACCGTCGCTACTGGCTGGTGGTCGCGCTGGAGGCGATCGCCCTCTTCGGTGGCCTCGCCGTGATCAACGGCGTCCTGCACCGGCCCGAGGTGGCCGTCGCCTGGGTGGCGGTGGTGGTGGGCGTGCACTTCTTCGGTCTCGCCCACGTCTGGCGGATGCCGCGCTACCACTGGCTCGGCGCGGTGATGACCGCCCTCGGGGTGGCCGGCTTCCTCACGTACGCCCTCGGTGGCGGTGCGGCGGCGGTCGGCCTGGTCTCCGGGGTGGGCTGCGGGGTGGCGCTGTTCGCCACCGTCGCCCTGGCCCTGCGCGACACGGTCCGGGCCGGAGCCTCCGCCGCGCGCTGAGCCGGTACGCCGTCGTGGAGTGGATCGACGGGTCCGACCGCTGATCCACTCCACGACGCCGGGACGACGGCAGCCGGCGGTCAGCCCACCGCGCAGGAGACCGTCGGCCAGGTCCGGTTCCCGTTGTGCTGGATGGTGACGCCGAAGGTGTTCCCGGCGCCGTTGGGCCGGCCGACCATGGTCTGCGAGTTGGTCCAGGTGGCGTTGACGTTCCAGGTGGCGATGATCTTCGCGGGCCAGGGCACGTTCATGGTGACGACCCAGGTGTTGGTGCCGGAGACGGAGACGTTCAGGTTGTACCGGTCGGACCACTGCTGACCGGCGGAGAGCGTGGCGGTGCAGCTTCCGGTGCCGCCGCCTCCACCGTCGCTGCCGCCGCCGTCCGGGGCCACGGCGCGGCCGGTGGCCGGTGAGATCATGCCGGCGCAGAGGCCGCGCGCGGCCAACCCCTGGGCGATGCGCGGGATGGCCGCGAGGGTGTTGGCCGGCCACTCGTGCATGAGGATGATCTGTCCGTTGGTCAGCCGGCCGGCGGCCTGCACGATCGCGTCGACACTCGCGCCGTTCCAGTCCTGCGAGTCGACGTCCCAGATGATCTCGGTCAGGCCGTACTTCGTCTCCACCGACCGCAGCGTCGAGTTGGTCTCGCCGTACGGGGGGCGGAACAGCCTGGGGGTGCCGCCGCCCGCGTTGGCGATGGCCTGCTGGGTGCGGGAGATCTCCGAGTCGATCTGCGCCTGGCTCTGCTGCACCAGGTGCGGGTGGGTGTAGCTGTGGTTGCCGACCCACATGCCGGCGTCGACCTGGGCCCGTACCTGGGCCGGGTAGGCGGCGGCGTACTGGCCCTCGTTGAACATGGTGGCGCGCAGGCCGTTCTGCCGCAGCGCGGTGAGCAGGGCGGGGGTCTTGTCGTTGGACGGGCCGTCGTCGAAGGTCAGCCCGACGTAACCGCTGCACGCGGCGGCCCGGGCGGGCGCGCCGGTGGCGGTCAGGGTGCCGACGACGCCACCGGCGACGACCAGTACGGCGGCCGCGAGGCCCGCGACCAGGGACCGCGCTGGGCGGCGTGGGGTGGTTCGCATCCGGGGACTCCTCCTCGTGCGGACGGGCGGGGACGGACACGCATCGACGAAAGTCGAGGTGTGTGATGGCGACAGTATTGAACCGTCGTTTCCGCCGTGTCAACGATTTCCGGAAGGGTGCCCGGTATCAACCCTGATGAATGCCACTGTGGTCGGATCCGGATGGTCATCCGGCCGAAAATTTTCGGCCGGCTTCCGGAGGGCCGGTCAGTCGGCGGCGGTCACCTCCAGCAGCAGCGCCTGCTCCGGGTGCAGGGCCGGCAGGTGCAGCCCGACCGAGGCCAGCGCCGACCCGCTCAGCGTCACCCCGGCTCCCGAGGCCAGCCAGCCCGGCTCGGCGAACTGGAGCACCGCCGGCTCCGGCACGCCGGCGGGCGGCCGGACCAGGTAGCGCCGGGCCGGGTCCAGCCCGGGCAGCCGGACGGGGCCGGGCACCTGCGTCACCGAGGTGGCCAGCCGGCTGACCGCGTACACCGCGTGGGACTTGTCGTGGGCGACCACGCCGTGCGCCTGGACGGCCGGATCGGGGTGGTCGACCCGGACCACCCGCCCGGCGTGCAGCAGCGGGCGCAGCCGCTGGTGCAGCGCCACCCAGGCGGTGAGTTCGGCCCGTTCGGCGGCGCTGATCCGGCTGATGTCCCACTCGATGCCGTGGTGCCCGAAGAGCGCGGTGACCGCGCGGAAGCCCAGGTCGTGCACCCGGTGCGTGGTGTGCGAGCGCTCCGGTCCGATGTGCGTGCCGACCAGCTCCGGCGGCAGCAGCAGACCGGTCCAGCGCTGGATGGCGAGCCGTTCCAGGGCGTCGTTGCAGTCGCTGGCCCAGACCCGGTCGGTGCGCCGCAGGATCTCCAGGTCCACCCGCGCGCCCCCGGACGAGCAGCTCTCGATCTCCACCCCCGGGTGCCGGGCGCGCAGCTCGTCGAGGAGCCGGTAGACCGCCACGGTCTGCGCGTGCACCCCGGGCCGGCCCGCGTGTCCGGCCTCGGTGAGGTCCCGGTTGTGGTCCCACTTCAGGTACCCGATCCCGTGGTGCTCCGACAGCACCGCGTCCAACCGGGACAGCAGGTGGGCGTACGCGTCCGGGTGGGCGAGGTCGAGCACCTGCTGGTGCCGCCACGGGAGCGGCAGCCGGCCGGGGGCCCGCAGCACCCAGTCCGGGTGGGCCCGGAACAGCTCCGAGTCGGGGTTGACCATCTCCGGTTCGACCCAGAGGCCGAACTGCATGCCGTGCCCGCGGACGTGGTCGATGAGCGGTTGCAGCCCGCCCGGCCACACCTCCTCGTCGACCCACCAGTCGCCCAGGCCGGCCCGGTCGTGCCGGCGCCCGGCGAACCAGCCGTCGTCGAGCACGAAGCGTTCCACGCCCACCTCGGCGGCCCGGTCGGCGAGCGCGGTGAGCCGGTCGAGGTCGTGGTCGAAGTAGACCGCCTCCCAGACGTTCAGGGTCACCGGCCGGGGCGTACGCGGGTGCCCCGGCCGGGCCCGCAGGTGGGTGTGCAGCACGTCGCTGAGCCCGTCCAGCCCTTCGGTGGAGTGCACCGCGTGGAGCAGGGGAGTGGCGTACTCCTCGCCGGGGGCGAGCACGATCTCGCCCGGGGCGAGCAGCTCGCCGCCGCCGAGGGTGGCCTCGCCGGTGGGCCGGCGTTCGGCGGCGGTGACGTGGTCGCCGCTCCACGCGGTGTGCACCGCCCACACCTCGCCGTGCCCGAAGCCGAAGCCGGCGGTGCCGGCGACCAGCAGCAGCGTGGCGTCGTGCCCGGTCCGGCCGTGTCGGCCCTCGCGCACCCAGGCGCCCATCGGCCACGGGTGCCGCTGCGGGCTGCGCTCCCGGCACCAGCGCCCGGTCAGGTCGAGCAGCTCGGTGGCGACGGCCGGCACCGGCAGCACCGGCGTCAACTCGCGCACCTCGTAGGGGGCGTCGCCGTCGTTGCGCAGCCGGTGCCGCAGCGTCAGCAACCCCGCCGGGTCCAGCGCGATCTCGACCGTCAGCGACAGCCCCGCGCCCGGGTCCGCCGCCCGCACGGTCACGGAAGCAGGGAAGGGCCCCTTGTCGACGCCGGGTGCCGGTAGAGGGGCCCCTTGTGACGGGTCGTCGACGTCGAGGCCGGTGAGCCGGAAGGCGGTGGACCAGTCCCGGCCGGCGCGGTGGCCGGCCAGTCCCGGCCGACCGCTCCAGCCGGCGCTCGCCTCGGGCAGCAACGACAGCACCGTGGGCGCGTCGAAGCTGCTCGGCACGACCGGCGGGACCGTGGCGTCGACCAGGGCGGGCAGGTCCTCGATGGGCAGTGGTCCGAGGTCGGTACCCCAGTGCACGACCCGGGGGAGACCCGGGCCACGCGCGTCCAGCACCAGGCTGGTCCGCGCGCGGCGCAGGTGGAGGATGGCCGGAGCCGTCATGCCGCTCGACTTTCTGTGCGGGCCCGGTCAGCCCTTGCTGGCGCCCAGGGTGAGACCCCGGACGAACTGCTTCTGGAGCAGGAAGAAGATGACCAGGGTGGGGATCGCGACCAGCACCGAGCCGGCCGAGACCAGGTTGTTGTCGGTGAAGAACTCGCCGCGCAGGTTGTTCAGCGAGCTGGTCACCGGGAACTTGTCACCGCTGCGCATCAGCACCGTGGCCCAGAAGAACTCGTTGTAGATCCAGGTCACCTCCAGGGTGGCCAGCGCGGCCAGCGCGGGCCGGCACAGCGGCATGGTGACCTGCCAGTACTGCCGCCAGACGCTGGCCCCGTCGACCATCGCCGCCTCGTACAGCTCGTGCGGCAGGGCCTTCATGTAGTTGCTGAGCACGAAGACGCAGAAGCCGCACTGGAAGGCGACGTTGACCAGGATCAGCCCCCAGTAGCTGTCGTAGAGCAGCTCCGAGTCGCTCATCCAGGCCGGCAGCGGGATCTCGGTGAACATCCGGAACAGCGGGATCAGCAGGGCCTGCTGCGGCAGCAGGTTCGCCGCGGTGAAGAGGCCGAGCAGGGCGATGTTGAGCTTCCAGCTGAACCGGGCGATCACGAACGCCACGCAGGAGGCGAGGAAGAGGGTCAGCAGCACCGCGGGCACGGTGATGTAGACCGAGTTGAGGAAGTGCTTGCCGAACTCGGCCGTCCTCCAGGCGGTCACGTAGTTGTCGAAGGTCCAGCCGCCGAGCGAGACGTAGCCGTTGCGGGCCGTGTACTCGTACGAGCGCAGCGAGGTCAGCACCGCCCAGAGGATCGGGAAGAGCCAGCCCACGGCCACCGTACCCAGGAAGAGGTGCAGCACGACCCGGGCGGGCCGCAACGGCCGGCGACGCCCGGCGGGGACGGCGGCGGTCATTGCTTGTCCTCCCGCATCACGGTGAACAGGTAGAGGGTGATGAAGAGCAGGGAGACGGCCAGCATGATGGTCGCCAGGGCGGAGCCGAAGCCGATCCGGCTGGCCTCGCCGACCACGTTCTGGGTGACCAGCGCGGAGAGCAGCTCCAGCCCGTTGCGGCCCTTGTTGACCACCCAGACCAGGTCGAACGCGCGCAGCGACTCGATCACCGTCACCACCAGCACGATGATGTTGATGGGTCGCATCACCGGGAAGACCACCCGGAAGAAGGTGCTGGTCTCCGAGGAGCCGTCCACCGCGGCGGCCTCCCGCAGCGACGGGTCGACGCCCTTGAGGCCGGCCAGGTAGAGCAGCATGATGTAGCCGACGTGCCGCCAGCCGGCGGCGACCAGCACCGCCCAGATGTTGACGTGCGGGTCGCCGTACCAGTCGGTCTGGCTGCCCAGGACGGCGTTGAGCAGGCCCTGGTCGCGGCTGTAGATGAGCTGCCAGACGAAGCCGATCAGGGCCAGCGACAGCACCACCGGCAGGTAGAGCGCGGTCTGGTAGAACCGGCTGCCGCGCAGCTCCTTGTCGAGCAGCACGGCGAGGAACATCCCGAACGGGGTGGCCACCACGAAGAGCGCGGCCAGCCAGAGCAGGTTGTTCTGCACCGCCGGCACGAACGGCGGGTAGATGCTGACCACGTCGTGGTAGTTGCGCGCGCCGACCCAGTCGATCTCACCGAGCGGGCCGATGCCGTCCCAGTCGGTGCCGGAGAGCGCCACGGTCGCCAGCGCCGGCAGCCAGACCAGGCCGAGGACCAGGAGCAGGGGTACGAGCACCATCAGCGTGATCACCACGCGGTCGGTGCGGGACAACAGCCGCAGCCGACGGCCGCGACCACGCGTGACGGTGGTCGGGGCCGGCGGCGTCACGGCGCGATCCGCTTGGATCAGGGGCAGGTCGGACATGATGTCCTCCCCCTTCCGCCGTCAGCTGGTGAAGATCGACTTCTTCTGGTTCTCGATGCTGGTCAGCAGCCCGCTGATGTCCTTCGGGTTCTTGATGAACTGCTGCAACGCCGGGATGATCACCGTGGAGGCGAAGTCCGGCCGGGTGTCCCGGTCCAGGAACTGGGCGATCTCGGTGGCCGAGCCGACCAGCTCGGCGGCCTTCTTCTGCAGCGCGGTGTACGCGCTGGTGTCGGCCTCGGAGTTGGCGACCAGCGTGCTCGGGTCGTTCTTGACCGTGATGTTCGCGGCGTCCTTCGAGCCCAGGTAGGTCAGCAGCTTGGTGGCCGCGTCCTTCGACTTCGGCTTGCGGGCCATCATGTAGCCGTCGATCGGGGCGTCCAGGGCCTTGGCGCCGATCGTGGAGTCGATCTCCGGGAAGGTGAAGAAGTCCAGGTCGGCCAGGTCGTCGCCGCTGAACTGCTGGGCGACGAAGAGGCCGAGCAGGTACATGCCGCTCTTCTTCTGCTGCAACGACTGGGCGGCCTCCTGCCAGGTCCGGCCGAGCGCGTCCGGCTGGTGGACGGGGAGCAGCCCGGCCCAGGTGTCGAAGACCTTCTGGACCTTGTCGGAGGTCCACGCCTCCTTGCCGGCCATCAGGTCGACGTGGAACTGGTAGCCGTTGATCCGCAGGTTGAGGATGTCGAAGGTGCCCATCGCCGGCCAGCCGTCCTTGTCGGCGAAGGCGATCGGGGTCAGCCCGTCCTTCTTCATCTGCGCGCTGAGGGCGTTCAGGTCGTCGAGCGTCTTCGGCACCTGGTAGCCGCGCTGCTGCCAGACCGACTTGCGGTAGAAGACCGCCCACGGGTAGTACGAGGCCGGCACGAAGTACTGCTTGCCGTCGTCCCCGGTGGACGCCTTCTTGAACGCGTCGGAGTAGCCGGAGAGCTTGCCCCAGACGTCGCTGACGTCACCGGCCAGGCCCTTGGCGGCGAAGAACCGCATCCGGTAGCCGGCGAACCAGGTGAACACGTCGTCCGGCTTGCCCTGCAGGTAGTTGTTGATGTTCTCCTGGAAGGTGTTGTGGTCGACGGTGTTGATGTTCACCGTGACCCCGGACGACGTCTTGAAGCCGTCCATCACCTTGGCGATGACGTCCTTCGGCTTCGGATCGGACTGGTTCGAGCCCAGCGACACGGCCTTGGCGTCCGCGCCCGAGCCGGAGTCGGAGCCGCAGCCGGCGAGCAGTCCCGTGCCGAGCAGCGCGCCCGCGCCGGCCGTGCCGGCGAGCAGCGTGCGGCGGTTCAGGCCGGCGACGGACGGGGGTACGAGTCGAGCGAGGTACTCGGCTTGCGAGCGGGGACGGGACATTGTGCCTCCTGCGTGGAAGAGGTGCGCTGCGCCCAAGGGCCGTGACGGATGGCGGGGATCGGTGTTCGTGCCGGCAGCGGTAGATCCACCGAGAATCCACATGTCCGAACACAAACAGCCGGTGGCGGTTGAAGCTACCCCTTGGTTCGGCGCTGTCAAGAGGTCTGACGGACAGCGATAACCCAGTCGTTACAAGGCCAGGAGCCGGTAAACGTTGTAATCCTTGCCGATGTTGGAAAGTGTTGACTTGGCTGTCCGTCGGGGGCACGCTCTGCTCTCATGCGGACCTGGCACGGCGAGAACATCTGGTACGGCGCCGACTACAACCCTGAGCAGTGGCCCGAGGAGACCTGGGCCGAGGACGTCGCGCTGATGCGCCGCGCCGGGGTCAACCTGGTGTCGGTCGGGATCTTCTCCTGGGCCCTGCTGGAGCCCGCCCCCGGCCGCTTCGAGTTCGGCTGGCTCGACCGGGTGCTGGACCTGCTGCACGCCAACGGGATCCGGGTCGACCTGGCCACCGCCACCGCCAGCCCGCCGCCCTGGCTGGCCCACCGCCACCCGGAGACGCTGCCGCGCCGCGCCGACGGGACCGTGCTCTGGCCGGGCGGTCGGCAGGCGTACTGCCCCAGCTCGCCGGTCTTCCGGGAGCGTTCGCTGGCGCTGGTGGAGGCTGTCGCCGACCGGTACGCCGCGCACCCGGCCGTGGTGCTGTGGCACGTCTCCAACGAGCTGGGCTGCCACAACGTGCACTGCTACTGCGACGTCAGCGCCGAGGCGTTCCGCCGCTGGCTGCGCGAGCGCTACGGCGACCTGGACGCGCTCAACACCGCCTGGGGCACCGCGTTCTGGAGCCAGCGCTACCACGACTGGGCCGAGGTCAACCCGCCGCGCACCGCGCCGACCTTCGCCAACCCCACCCAGCAGCTGGACTTCCTGCGCTTCTCCTCCGACGAGCAGCGCGCCCAGTTGCGCGCCGAACGGGAGCTGCTGCACCGGCTGACCGGCCAGCCGGTCACCACGAACTTCATGATCGGCACCGGCATCAAGTACCTGGACTACCACTCCTGGGCCGGCGACGTGGACGTGGTCGCCAACGACCACTACCTCACCGCCGCCGACCCGCAGCCGCAGGTCAACCTGGCGCTCGCCGCCGACCACACCCGGGGCGTCGCGGGTGGCGCGCCGTGGCTGCTGATGGAGCACTCCACCAGCGCGGTCAACTGGCAGCCGCGCAACGTGGCCAAGACCCCCGGCCAGTTGCGCCGCAACAGCCTCGCCCACGTGGCGCGCGGCGCCGACGGGGTGCTCTTCTTCCAGTGGCGGGCCTCCCGGGCCGGCGCGGAGAAGTTCCACTCCGCGCTGGTCCCGCACGCCGGCCCGGAGACCAAGGTGTTCCGCGAGGTCTGCCGGCTGGGCGCGGACCTCGCCGCGCTGGCCGAGGTACGCGGCAGCCGGGTCGACGCCGAGGTGGCGATCCTCTTCGACTACGAGGCCTGGTGGGGCGCGGAACTCGACTCGCACCCCAGCGTCGACGTCACGTACGCCGACCGGCTCGCCGCCCTGCACGGCGCGCTCTGGCGGGCCGGGGTCACCGCCGACGTGGTGCACCCGTCGACCGACCTGTCCGCCTACCGGCTGGTCCTGGTGCCCACCCTCTACCTGGTGCGCGACGCCGACGCCGCGGCCCTGCGGCGCTTCGTCGAGGCCGGCGGCACCGCGCTGGTCACCTACTTCAGCGGCATCGTCGACGAGCACGACCACATCCGGCTCGGCGGCTACCCGGGTGCGTTCCGCGAGCTGCTCGGCGTCCGGGTGGAGGAGTTCTTCCCGCTGCGGGCGGGGGAGCGGGTCCAGCTCGACGACGGCGGCACCGCCGACGTGTGGACCGAGTGGCTGCACGCCGAGGGCGCCGAGGTGCTCGCCTCGTACGCCGACGGGCCACTGCCCGGGGTGCCGGCGCTGACCCGGCACCGGGTCGGCGACGGGGTCGCCTGGTACGCCGGCACCCGGCTCGACGAGGCGGCCACCGACCGGTTGGTCGCCCGGCTGCTCGACGCGGCCGGGGTCCGCCCGCCGGTGGCCGCCCCGCCCGGGGTGGAGGTGGTCCGTCGGCGCGGCGCCGACGACCGCAGCTGGCTGTTCGTCGTCAATCACACCGACGCCGAGGCCCGCCTCGCCGCCACCGGCACCGAACTGCTCGGCGGCGGGCCCTGCGCCGGGGAGCTGGTGGTGCCGGCCGGCGAGGTGGCGGTGGTCCGCGAGGAGGAGGTCTGATGCTCGCCCAGCAACGGCAGAGCGCCATCCTGGAGCTGATCCGCCAGCGCGGCGGCGTCCGGGTCAGCCACCTGGTCAGCCGCTTCGGGGTGTCGGACATGACGATCCGGCGGGACCTGGAGGCCCTTGCCGAGCGCGGGCTGGTCGACAAGGTCCACGGGGGAGCGACCCTGGCCGGCCCCGGCTCGGCCGACGAGCCGGGCTTCGCGGCCAAGTCGATCCGGCAGCAGGACGAGAAGCGGGCCATCGCCGAGCGGGCGGTCGAGCTGGTCGAGCCCGGCATGGCCGTCGCGCTCTCCGCCGGCACCACCACGGCCGCGCTCGCCGCCCGGCTCGCCGAGGTACGCGGCCTGACCGTGGTCACCAACTCGATCCCGGTCGCCGACGTGCTCTACCAGAGCCCCCGGCCGGACCAGACCGTCGTGCTCACCGGCGGGATCCGCACCCCGTCGGACGCGTTGACCGGGCCGGTCGCCGAGGCGGCCATCGCCACCCTCAACGTGGACCTGCTCTTCCTCGGCGTGCACGGGATGAGCCCACGGACCGGCTTCACCACCCCCAACCTGCTGGAGGCGGCGGTCAACCGGCGGCTGATCGCCGCGGCCCGGCGGCTGGTCGTGCTGGCCGACCACACCAAGTGGGAGACGATCGGCATCGCCACCATCGCCCCGCTGGCCGAGGCCGACCTGCTGATCACCGACGGCGGCCTGCCGCCGGAGGCCCGTCGGCTGGTCGGTGAGCAGGTCGGCGAGCTGATCGTGGTCGAGGCCGGCTGAGCGCCTTTCAGGCACTTCACAGCCGCCCAGGTTAGGGTGCCCTTGGTGGCACCGCGCGCTCCACCGTGGAGCGTGCCGGCGGTGGAAGCGGGAGTGGTGATGGTCTTCAAGAAGATGCTGAGCGCGTTCGGGGTCGGCGGTCCGAGCGTGGACACGGTGCTGACCAACCCGAACACCCGGCCGGGCCTGACCCTCGACGGGCACGTCAACCTGGTCGGCGGCGAGGCGCCGGCGAGCATCGAGCACATCGCCGTCGGCCTGGTCACCCGGGTCGAGATCGAGAGCGGCGACACCGAGTACGCGGGCGTCATGGAGTTCCACCGGATGCCGGTCAGCGGCGCGTTCGAGCTGGCCCCCAAGCAGCAGCTGTCGATCCCGTTCCAGCTCCCGGTGCCCTGGGAGACCCCGGTCACCGACGTGTACGGCCAGCGGCTGCACGGCATGACCATGGGGCTGCGCACCGAGCTGGCGGTGGCCCGCGCGGTGGACAAGAGTGACCTGGACCAGGTCAACGTGCACCCGCTGCCGGTGCACGAGCGGATCCTCGACGCCTTCCAGGCGCTCGGCTTCCGGTTCAAGCACGCCGACCTGGAGCGCGGGCACATCCGGGGCGTGCAGCAGACGCTGCCGTTCTACCAGGAGATCGAGTTCTTCGCCGCGCCGCAGTACGCCCGCACGGTCAACGAGGTCGAGCTGACCTTCGTGACCAGCCAGCAGGGCGTCGAGGTGGTGCTGGAGTGCGACAAGCGCGGCGGCTTCCTCAGCTCGGGGCACGACACCTTCGGCCGGTACGCGGTGCCGCACGCCGACGCCGGGCGCACCGACTGGGTCCAGGTGGTCGACGGCTGGTTGCGGGAGACCACCTCCCGCTTCGGCAGCATGCGCGGGCACGGCTTCGCCGCCCCGCACGGGCACCACGGCCGGCCCGGCTCCGGCATGGGCGGCATGGTGGCGGGCGCGGCGCTGGGCGTCGCCGGTGGCATGGTGGCCGGTGAGTTGATCGAGGACGCCTTCGAGGGCGACTTCGGCGACTTCGGCGGCGACTTCGAGTAGGCGTGACGCGACGGTGGCCCCGGGAACGTTCCCGGGGCCACCGTCGTGCTCAGGTCTCGCCCGCTCAGCGTCGGGCCTGCCGCTCGGCGCCGCTGCGGAAGTTGCTGCCGGCCTTGGCCAGTCCACGGCTACCGAGGTAACCGATGGTCAGCAGGGTGATGAGGAACCAGGCCTGCGGGGCGCGGAAGATGTCCACCCCGACCGAGTTCTTGCCGACCAGGTAGGACGCCACCAGCACACCCGCCACGGACGCCAGGTAGATCCAGAACTCGGTCGTCTTGAACGAGCCCTTGGTCTCGGTGCCCGGCGCGGTCATCACCGGCTCCCGGTGCCCGTCGTGCATCATCGGCATCGGACGGGTCGGGCTCTCCTGCATCGCCGCGCGGTTGGCGGTGTCGGTCATCGGCCGGTTCATGGGCCTGGTGGATGCAGCCTGCGTGCTCATCTGGTCCTCCTCAGGATTTGATGAGTCGTTCTCTGCAACCCTCGCCCCGCTACCGCGTGTCGGCCACGGCACGGTTGGCGTTGATGGCGGGGGCACCCCCCGACTACCCCTGGCCCCGGAGCAGGTAACACCGCCTCCCGGCCGAATAGCAGCGGCTCCGGTGAACCGGACAGTGGGTCCGGTACCGGGCGGGCCCGGTTTGGCCGGGCGGGCCTCGGGCACGCATCAGCCGTCCCGAGAAGACTGCGAGGTGGTTGACGTGCGTGAGGACGACATCCGGCAGGACGCGGCCCGGCGGGCCGAGGAGCGGGTCGCCGGCGGCGTCTACGGCGAGGGTGCGCTCGACGAGGTCACCGTGCCGCAGACCGACGTGCAGCGGATGATCCAGGACGCCGACCCGGACGACCCGGCGCACGCCCGGGTGGACCCGCAGGTGTTGCGCGACGGCGGCCCGACCCGGGGCCAGGGCGCGGTCACCACGACCGGCGGCACCGCCGGCCCGGCCAGCGCCCGGCGGGTCGCCCGCCAGCCCGAGCGGCACCGGGGCAAGGTCGCCCCGACCACCACCGGCGACGCCACCACCGGCGGCCTGAGCACCCCGGCCGGCGGCTCCACCAGCGACGCCTCGTCGAGCGGCAGCCAGGTCGGCAACTTCACCGACGAGGGCGCCAACCCCGGCTGAGCCGTCCCCCACCCACCCCGCGCTGCACCGCGGGGTGGGTGGGGCGCGTGGTCAGAGGGTGCGGAGGATGCCGAGGCGTTGGGTGGCGCGGGTGAGGGCGACGTAGAGGTCGCTGTGCCCGCGCGGCGACTCGGCCACGATCCGCTCCGGCTCGACCACCAGTACCGAGTCGAACTCCAGGCCCTTGGCCTGTTCGGTGGTGAGCAGCACCACCCGGTTCGCCAGCTCCGGCTGCTCGCCGACGGCCGCCTCCGGCAGCGCGCCGACGACCACCTTGCCCAGCTCGTCGACCCGGTCGGCCGGCACGATCACGCCGAGCCGCCCGTCGGCGAGCCCGGCCGCCTCCCGGGTGGCCGCCGCCACCAGCTCGTCGGTGAGCCGGTCCGCGGCGACGGTCCGGTCCCACGGCGGTACGCCGGAGGCGCGCACCGAGCGGGGTGGACGCAGCGTCGGGTCGATCTCGGTCAGCACCTCGGCGGCGACCGCCATGATCTCGGCGGGCGTGCGGTAGCTGACGGTCAGCTCCTCCAGCCGCCACCGGTCCGCCACGTACGGCGCCAGTGCCTCGGCCCAGGACGGCGTGCCGGAGAGCGCGCCGGTCTGCGCCACGTCGCCGACGATCGTCATCGACCGGCTCGGGCAGCGCCGCATCAGCAGCCGCCACGCCATCGGCGACAGCTCCTGCGCCTCGTCGACGATCACGTGGCCGAACGCCCAGCGCCGGTCGGCGGCGGCACGCTGCGCGGTGGTGAGCCGCTCGGCGTCCTCCTGCCGCTCCGAGAGCCGGTCGGCGTCGATCAGGTCGGTGACCCCGAGGATCTCGCCACCCTCGGCCTCGTCCTCGACGTCGATGGACCGGGAGCCGCGCCAGATCTCCAGCACGCCCTCGGCGTACTCCCGCTCCATGGCGCGCAGCCGTTCCTGGCGGGCCACCGCGGCCCGCTCGTCCTCGCCGAGCAGCTCCGCGGCCTCGTCCAGCAGCGGTACGTCGGCCGGCGTCCAGCCGCCCGGCTCGCGGTGCAGCAGCGCCCGCTGCGCGTCGTCGAGCATCGGCGCGGCGGTGGCGATCCGCTCGCGGTCGGCGTACAGGTCGGCGAGCAGGCGCTGCGGGGTGAGCACCGGCCACAGCTCGTCCAGGGTGGCCCGGACCTCGGGATCCTCACGCAGCTCCCGGCGGATCTCCGCGACGTCGGCCTCGGAGAGCAGGTTCTCCCCGCCGAGCGGGTCGGCGCCGATCCGCTCGGCGACCTGGGCGGCGAGCGCGTGCACGACCTCGATGTCGAAGATCGCACGGGCCAGGTTGTGCGGGCGCTGCGAACGGCGGGCCCGGTCCCGGGCCTGCCGGACCACCTCGGGTTCCAGGGTGAGGATCTCGTGCTGCGGCAGCTCGATCTCCAGCGGCTCGTCGGGCACCCACTGCCGGTCCCGGACCGCGTTCGCCAGCACCTCGGTCATCACCGCGCGCCCCTTCAGCGCCGCCGCGACCGCCGGCTCGGTGCGCCGCGCGCTCACCCCGGGGAACAGGTCCGCCTGGGTACGCAGCAGCACACCGGTCTCGGCCAGCGCCGGGAGCACCTGGGAGATGTAGCGCAGGAAGGTGGCGTTCGGGCCGACCAGCAGCACGCCCCGGGTGGACAGCTGCTCCCGGTGCGTGTAGAGCAGGTACGCCGCCCGGTGCAGCGCCACCGCGGTCTTGCCGGTGCCGGGGCCGCCCTGCACCACCATGACGCCCGGCAGCTCGGCGCGGATGATCCGGTCCTGCTCGGCCTGGATGGTCTCGACGATGTCGCGCATCCGGCCGGTCCGGCCGGCGTTCAGCGCGGCCAGCAGGGACGCCTCGCCGGTCAGCTCCTCGTGCGCGGTGGGGGAGGCGGCGGCGATGTCCAGCACCTCGTCGTTGAGGCCGGTGACCTTCCGCTCCCGGGTACGCAGGTGCCGGCGGCGGCGTACGCCCTGCGGGTTGGCGGCGGTGGCCAGGTAGAACGCCCGGGCGGCCGGAGCACGCCAGTCCATCAGCAGCGGGTCGTAGTCGCCGGAGGTGTCGAAGATGCCGATCCGGCCGATGTAGCGGCGGGAGCCGTCGTCGCCGTCGAGCCGGCCGAAGCAGAGCCCGTTCTCCACCGCGCCGTACCGCTCGACCTGCTCGGCGTACATCCCGACGGTGGAGTCGCGCTGGGACTGCGCCTGCCGGGTGCCGCCGGTGGCCCGCAGCTCCTCGGCGAGCCGGCGGGCGGCCTGCTCGCGTAGCCCGTCCAGCCGGTCGTAGAGCACCGAGACGTACTCCTGCTCGCGCCCGATCTCGTCGTCCTGGTGCAGTTCACCCGGCACGTCGGAGTGACTTGACAAACCGGCTCCTCATTGGCTAAAATCAGCGCAGGAATGGCATTCTTTTGCCATTCCTTTTTGTGTTTGAACTGAGAAAGATACCGCGCGGTCCGCCTCCGGACCAAGCCTGCCCGGCCGCCCCCGGCCACGTCACACCGGCGCGCCGCGACCGGGCCCGGAAAGCCGGACAGGGGTCCGGCCGGCGGGTGCCGACCGGACCCCTGTCGGGTCCCGCTGACCAGGTTCAGCCCTTGGCCACCTGGTAGAGCCGCTCCGGACTGACCAGGCCGGCCAGCACCCGCCCGTCATCGGTGAGCAGCACGCTGAACAGCTTCGAGCTGAGCAGCCGGCCGCTGCCCCAGTCGCCGCTGACCTTGGGCAGCACGGTCAGCATGCCCGCCAGGTCGGCGCCCGCCGGCCCGCCGCGCCCCGTACCGGCCGTCGGCCCGCCCCGGCCCGGCTCCCGCGCGGTGCCGTCCGCCCCGGTCAGGCCGGTCTCGTCGAGCCGCGCCACCAGCACGGTGGTCCAGCCGGTCCCGACGGTACGCACCCCGTCCGGCCGCTTGTCGGCGTCCGGCCGGTGCTTGCCGGCCGGCCCGTGCGCCTCGGTGGACGCCTCGGTCATCGTCACCCCGGGCGGCGGGTTGAACCGGAACTGGTCCGCGTCGGGCGTGCGGAAGTCCACCTGGGTGAAGGCCACCTCGAAGGCGGGCTCGTCGACGCCGTCGGCGAGCACCTCGAAGCGCAGCGGCACGTGCTCCTTCGCGTCCAGCGCGATGCGCACCTGGTGCACCAGGGAGTCCTTGTCGCGCGGGGTGAGCACCAGTTCGTACACGTCCCGGCCGGCGACGGTGGCGGCCCGGCCCACGGTCACCGCGGTGCTCGGGTCGATCGCCGCGAGGGCCCGGTCCGCCGCGTCGGCCGGGGTGGCCGGCGCGGTCGGCATCCCCGCCTCGCCCGCCGGCAGCGTCCGGTGCGAACCGGTGTTCGACCGGCTGCTCCAGGTCCAGACGTCCCGGCCGTTGCGCAGCACGTCCGACTCGCCGAGGGTGTCGAGCAGCGCCAGCCGCTGCCGCTCCGGGCCGGCGTACCAGACCCGCACCGTGTGGGTGCCGCTGACCAGGCCGGCCAGGCCGCCCTCGCCGCCGGCCATGCCGGCCAGGTTCGCCAGCGGCGGCAGCCCCAGGTCGGCGCGCTGCACCACGGTGCCGGAGAGCCCGTCGAGGCGGGACGTGCGCAGGTCATCCAGGAGCTGCGCGGCGGTGCGCGGGGGCAGGGCCGGGTCGGCGGTGGCGGCGAAGGTGCCGACGGCCGCGCCGCCGCCGATCACGGCGACCCCCGCGGTCACCGGGACCAGCCAGCGCAGCACGGCACGGTTCTTCAGAACAGACATGGTGGATACCTCCTGCCCACCATGCTGCAACCCGGGCGCTGTGAAGCCGCTGAGGAGATCCCCTACGGGGTGTCGTGGGGGTGGCACCCTGGACGGGTGCGGTTGCTGGTGGTGGAGGACGAGTCGCGGCTCGCGGCGGCGCTGCGCCGGGGCCTGGTGGCGGAGGGGTTCGCGGTGGACGTCGCGGGCACCGGGCCGGCCGGTCTGGACGCGGCCCGGCACGGCGAGTACGACGCGATGATCCTGGACGTGATGCTGCCCGGTCTCTCCGGCTACGAGGTGGTACGCCGGCTGCGCGCCGAGGAGCACTGGCTGCCGGTGCTGATGCTGTCGGCCAAGGACGGCGAGTACGACCAGGCCGACGGGCTGGACTGCGGGGCCGACGACTACCTGACCAAGCCCTTCTCGTACGTGGTGCTGCTGGCCCGGCTGCGGGCGCTGCTGCGCCGGGGCGCGCCCGAGCGGCCCAGCGTGCTCGCCGTGGGCGACCTGCGGCTGGACCCGGCGCGGCGGCGGGTCACCCGGGCCGACGCCGAGGTCTCGCTGACCGCCCGCGAGTACGCCCTGCTCGACTACCTGATGCGCCGCGCCGGCCAGGTGGTCTCCAAGACCGAGCTGCTGGACCACGTCTGGGACGCCAGCCTGGAGACCGCCCCGAACGCCGTCGAGGTCTACGTCGGCTACCTGCGCCGCAAGATCGGCCGGGACCGGCTGGAGACCGTCCGGGGCGCCGGCTACCGGCTCAGCACGTGAGAGGCCGGCGCGGCATGCCACCCGGCCTCGGCCTGCGCGCCCGGCTGATGCTGATCGGCGTCGCGGGGCTGAGCGTGGGGCTGGCCCTCGGCGGCGTGCTGCTGCTCGGCGCGCTGGGCTGGACCCTGCAACGCTCGGTCGACGCCGAGGCGTTCCGCACCGCCGACGCGGTGGCGCTGCTCGCCGCCTCCGACGCCCTGCCCGACCCGCTCCCGGTGGCAGGCGGCCAGCTCCGGGTGCAGGTGGTGGACGCCCAGGGGCGGATCCGGGCCGCCTCCATCGACGCCGACCGGCTGGTGCCGATGCTCCGCCCGGACCAGCTGCGCGGTGGGCAACGGCAGCGCCTCGACGTCGACGGGCGGCGGGTCGGGCTGACCGGGCCGGTGCGGGTGGTCACCGTACCGGCGGGCAGCTCGCTGGACCCGCTCACCGTCGTGGTCGCCAAGTCGGTGACCGACGTCCGGCACAGCCTGCACGTGGTCCGCACCCTGCTGCTGGTGGGTTTCCCGTTGCTGGTCGCCGGGCTGGCCGCGGTCGCCTGGCGGGTGGTCGGCGCGACGCTGCGGCCGGTGGAGGCGCTGCGCCGGGGCGCCGCCGAGATCACCGACCGGGCCGGCCCGGGGCGGCTGCCCGTCCCGGCCGCGCGTGACGAGATCCAGCGGCTCGCGGTCACCCTCAACGACATGCTCGACCGGCTGGCCGCGGCCCGGGCCCGGCAGCGCGCCTTCGTCGCCGACGCCGCGCACGAGCTGCGCAGCCCGCTGGCCAACATGCGCACCGAGCTGGAGGTGGCCCGACGGCTCGGCCCCGAGACCGACTGGCCGGCGGTCGCCGACGACCTGCTCGCCGACACCGAACGGCTCGGCCGGCTGGTCGACGACCTGCTGCTGCTGGCCCGCCTCGACGAGGAGCCCGGCGCGGCGGCGGTGTCCCGCCCGGTCGGGCCGGTGGAGCTGGGTGAGCTGCTGCGGGCGGTGGTCGGGCGTTACCCGTCGCCCCCGGTGCGGCTGGTGCCGCCGGCCGGACCGGTGTGGACCGAGGGAGATCCGACCGAGCTGCGCCGGGTGCTGGCCAACCTGGTGGAGAACGCGCTGCGGCACGCCCGGGGCGAGGTGCGGCTGGAGGTGACCGGGGCGGAGGCCGGCGGTCCGGTGCCCGGTCCGCGCCGCGCCGGGCCGGGGGAGCGGGCGTACCACCTGGTGACGGTGACCGACGACGGGCCGGGCATCCCGGCGGCCGAACGGGAGCGGGTGTTCCAGCGGTTCACCCGGCTCGACGACGCGCGGGCCCGCGACGACGGCGGGGCCGGGCTGGGGCTGGCCATCGTGCGTGAGCTGGTCCGTCGGGCCGGCGGCACGGTCGAACTCGCCGACGCCGACGGCACCGGCCTGCGGGTGAGCGTACGGCTGCCCGCGCTGGTCGAGCCGGACGCCGGCTGAGCCGTCAGCCCCGTCGGGTGCAGACCGGCGCGGCCCGGGCCACCACGTCGGTGGACCAGACCACCGCCACCGTGAAGCAGTAGTCCTGGGTGCGGCTCAGCCCGTACGCGACGTAGCTGTCGGTGCCGGCGGGCAGCTCCTGGAAGGTGTGCTGGGTGTCCCGCGACCGGCCCCCGGCGATCACCACCGGCCCCTCCGCCCCGGACGGGTACGTCCAGCTCAGCAGGATGCTGTCCCGCCGGTCGGTGAGGCGGACCCGGCCGGGCGGGGTGCCCGTGGCGGCGGGCGGGGGCTTCGGCGTACCGGTGGGGGAGGCGGGGCGGCTCGCCGACGGGACCGCGCTGCCGGCGGGCGCGGCCGTCCGCTGGGACCGGTCCACCCGGGACACCCCGGCGATCACCGCGACCACGCCGAGCAGCAGGGCCACCACCACCCCGATCACGACCAGCGGCAGCCACGGCGTGGCGCGGCGCTCGGGCACCGGAGGGCGGGGCACGTGCACCGGCAGGTAGCGCGACGGCGACTCCGGCTCGGCGGCCCGGGACACCCGGCGTACGCCCGCCGACTCCTCGCCGGTCAGCCCGACCACGGCCGGCGGCAGCGCGGTCTCCCCGGCCGACGGGTCGTCGGCGTCGAACTGTTCCTCCGGCGGCCACCAGTCGTCGTCCGCCGGCCCGTCGTAGCGGCCCGCACGGTCGTCGGTGGGTTCGTCGCGGTCGTCCACCGGCCCGCCGTGGGCCGGGGAGTCGCCGGGGAAGTGGCCCGGCCCGGCGTGGCGGTCCGCCGACCCGCCGTAGGGATCGGCGCGACGGTCGGTCGGCAGGTCGTAGGGGCCGGCGCTGCCGGGGCCGCTGCCCGCCGGTGCGTAGGGGTCGGCCGTGGCGTCGCGGTCGTCCACCGGTGCGGCGTGGGGATGGGCCGGACCGGGGTGGCCGTCGGCGGGCTCGGCGTAGGGGTCCGGGCTGGCGGTGGCGCCGGGCCACCGGGAGATGTCGTCGGCCGGCCCGGTCGAGCCGTACGGCGAGGGGTGGTAGGCCTCGAACGGCGGGTGGTCGTCGTCGAGCGACGGGTCGTGGGCGTCGGCCGGGTGGTCGTCGTCGGGGTCGAGCGGCAACCGGGGGGTCGGCACGGCGGGTCGGACCGGCTCGGCGGGCGGGCCGGTCCGGCGCGGCGGGTGGTAGAGCAGCGGCTCCGGCGGCCCCTCGGCGGCCGGGGGGACCCGGGCGGCCGGCACCACCGGCGGCTCGGCGGCCGGCTCCGGCGCGGCGCAGGCGTGGTCCGGGTCGGCGGCGGCCCGGGCCAGTGCGGACACCTGCGTGGCGAGCGGGTCGTCGGGGGCCAGGTGCAGCGCGCAGAGGTCCTCGGCGAGCGCCAGGTGCTCGTGCGACTCGGCGTACCGGCCGCAGTCGCGTTCCATCGCGCCGAGCTTCGCCAGCATCTTGATGCCGCTGGGGTGGCCGTCGCCGTACACCTCGCGGTGCAGCTCCCAGGCGTCCTGGAGCCGGTCGCGGGCGAGCTGGCACTGGCCGCGGGAGTATTCCACCGTGGCCAGGTCGGCGTGGGCGGCCAGCACCCGCTGCGACTCCGGCCCGTCCCGTGCGGTCAGTTCGATGATGACGTCGGAGTAGAGCCGGGCGGCGCGGGCGTCGCTGCCGACCCGGTGCAGCACGGCCGCCAGAGTGGCGGCGGCGGTGACGGTCCGCTCGTCCGAGCGCCCGTGCAGCCGGGTGTTCGCCGCGTACGCGAAGGCGGCCCAGCCGCGCGCCGAGTGCGGCTCGCCGAGGGCGACCAGGACCCGCGCCTGCAGGCCGGCGGCGTCGGCCAGCTCGGGGGAGGCGTTGCCGGGGCGCGGGTCGGCGTCGGTCAACGCGTCGGCGAGCAGCCGTTGGGCACCGGCGAGGTCGCCTTCGGACACCAGGTGGTGCGCCTGGACAGTCAGTTCAGCGAAGCCGGAGGACACGCCCCATCGTGCTCACCCGACGACGGTAAGTACAACCCCCGGAGTGGATCAGTTTGGTCAGCATCCGGTCAGGTGGTCGGCGAGGGTCTCGCTGATCCGCCGGAGTTGGTCCACCTGAGCCGGGCTGAGCGCGTCGAAGAGGTGCCGGCGTACCCCCTCGACGTGGCCGGGCGCGGCGGCGGCGAGGGTGGTGAAGCCGGCCTCGGTGAGCACGGCGAGCTGCCCACGCCGGTCGGTGGGGCAGTCCTCGCGGCGGACCCAGCCGGCGTCCTCCAGCCGGGCGACCGCGTGCGAGAGCCGGCTGCGCGAGGAGCCGGTGGCGTCCGCCAGCTCGCTCATCCGCATCCGTCGCTCGGGGGCCTCGGAGAGCCGGACCAGGATCTCGTAGTAGGCGTGCGGCATGCCCGCGTCGCGTTGGAGCTCGCGGTCGAGGGTCTCCATCAGCGCCCGGGAGGCGGCCAGGAAGGAGCGCCAGGTGCGTTGCTCGTCGGGGTCCAGCCACCGGGTCATGACCACCATCATAGATCCTGTTGTTGAACGCTCAACTAAATCGGGGTACCGTCCGAGGTATGGGAATCCACCGCCTCAACCACGCCGTGCTCTACGTCCGTGACCTGGAGCGCAGCGTCGCCTTCTACCGCGACGTGCTCGGCTTCCGCCCGGTGCCGATGACCCCGGACGGGTTCCGGGGGGCGGCCTTCCTCCAGGCGGCCGACTCGACCAACGACCACGACCTGGGCCTGTTCGAGATCGGTGCCGCCGCCGGCCCGTCCCCGGCCGGCCGGGCCACCGTCGGCCTCTACCACCTGGCCTGGGAGCTGGACACCCTGGACGAGCTGGCCGCCACCGCCGAGCGGCTGGCCGCCGCCGGGGCGCTGGTCGGCACCTCCGACCACGGCACCACCAAGAGCCTCTACGGCCGGGACCCGGACGGCCTGGAGTTCGAGATCGTCTGGATCGTCCCGGCCGACCTGCTCGACGACGCCGCCCTGGCCGCCCGCAAGCGGATCGGCCGGCTCGACCTCGACCGGGAGCGGCAGCGCTACGGCGGCCAGACCCGCGGCGGCGTCGGAATCTCCGTCCCGGCCTGACCCCACCGCCGCCGCGGCACGCCGGCCGGCCCGATGGCACGGACGGGCCGGCCGACGTCGCGGCGGGCGCGGACCGGTTGCGCCGACCGCCGTCCAGGCCGCCGGTGGCGTGCGGTAGAACGACAGGATGCCGACCGACGCCGTCCTCCGTGAGCTGCTCGTCCGCCAGCTCGACCACTGGCTGCCCCGGGCGCTGCACCGCTCGCGGCGGGCCACCGTGGCCCTCGCGTACGCCGGGGACGACGCCGGTGGCGCGGAGGCCGCGCTGCGGGTGGTGGCCGAGTTCGCCGACCGGCTGCGTGGCCGCCGGCTGACCGTGCTGGTCCTCGCCGACGGCGGGACGGGGCTGCCGGCCCGGCTGGGCGCGGCCGAGGCCGGCCTTCCCGCCGAGGTCGCCGTGCACGTGGTGCCCGGCCACCCGGACCGGTTGCCGGTGGCGCTCAAGGCGGCCGGCGCGGCCGGCGCGCCGCTGCTGACCGTGGTCGACGGCGGGGAACCCGGACCGGCGCTGCTGGCCGCCGCGGCCGCCGGCCGACCGGCCGAGGTGCTGCTCGTCACCACGCCCGGCCGGCCGCTGCGCCCGGCCCTGGTCGGGGCGGGCTTCCCGCTGGTCACCGAGGTGGAGCTGGTGCCCGCCGACGGGGGGCCGGCCCGGCTGCTCGGCTACGGCACCGGCTCGGACCGGGGGCTGGAGGCGCTCAAGGACGCGCTCTGGGCCGTCGACGAGTACGCCGGGGTGCGCTACCGCGACCCGGCCGACCCGGCGGGGCGGCTGCTCGACATCGGGCTGGACCCGGAGCCGGGCCCGCTGCGCCGCGAACTGCTCGCCGAACTCACCCGCTCCGGTCCCCGAACGGTCACCGAGCTGCGCCGCTTCGCCGCGACGTCGACGGTCTACCGGGCCGAGGACGCCAACCGGGCGCTTGCCTCGCTGCTCGCGGCCGGGGCGGTGGCGCGGGAGCCCGAGCACGGCCGGCTCGGCGGAGACGTGCTGATCAGCCCCGTCCCGGGCGGGGACGCTGGGTCATCTGCTTGACCACGATGGACGCCCCGGTGGCGACCACCCCGATGCTGAAGATCATCTGTACGCAGACCAGCACCCGGGCGATCTGCCCCTGGGCGTGCACGTCGCCGTACCCGACGGTGGTGAGCGTGGTCAGCGCGAAGTAGAGCGCGTCGATCCGGGTCGCCAGGTTGGCGAACTCGGCCGGGCGGGTGCGGGCCACCACGAAGTCGGCGAGGGCGAAGACCAGCAGGCCGGCGATCAGGGCGACGGCGAGCCGGATCAGCGCGCGCACCTCCGCGTCGCCGGTCGGCTGCTCGACCCTGAGCTGCCGGCGTACCTGGCCGGTGACGAGGAACGCCACCACGACCACCAACAGCAGGGTGCCGAGTGAGCGCAGGGCCAGCCGGACGCCGTTCGGATCCGGCTCGACCGGGACCACGAAGTAGGCGAGCAGCAGCAGCGCGACGCCGGCGGCGGCGCGTCGCCGCTCGCGTCGGAAGCTCTCGTCGACCATGCCGCGATTGTCCGCGTGTCGGTGTCACCCCGGCGGCGGAACGGCGATCCCGGTCGTCGGCGTCGAGGGCACGGAGACGCCGAACGGGGTGCCGGTGAACCACCGGCACCCCGTTCGACGTCGGGACGTCACGCCCGGGACTTGTCCTGCTTCCAGGAGAGCGGGCCCGGCAGGTCGACGCGGTGGGCGCGGGTCCGGGAGTTCCAGGACCAGCGGCCGAGCTTGATGCTCCAGGAGGAGAAGCCGTTCTCGGTGTAGTTCAGGTAGAGCGGGCCGAACTTCTGCCGCTTGCGGAAAACGATGCCCATCGCCGGGCTCCTCTCTCGAATCTCCCTGCCTCTGCGAGATCGAACATGCCCGAAACCGCCGCGCGCGAAACCCCCTCGGATCCGCACAGGACGGTGGTCGGCAATCCCTACTCAACCAGTCGGTGTTAAGGGGCCGTAAACGCAGCTGGGGAAGGGGTGTAACAACTGCGGCGGCGTACATCTCACTCCATGGAAGAGCGTTGACCGGGCGCGACGGCGGCCGGCAACATGAGGACATGTCGCAGCGGGACGAGCTTCTCCTCACCGCTCGCGTGCACGTCGACCTGGTCCGGCACGCGAGCGCGCTCTGTTGAGCTGATCCGCCTCCGCACCGTCGCACCCTCCTCCCGCACCGCCCGCTCCCGTCGCCGGCGCACCGCCGCCCCGGCCCGGACGCGGCGTGCCGTCACATCCCCGCCCGGCCATCGCGCCGTGCCGTCGCACCCCGGCTCGGCCACTGCGCCGACCGAGGGCCCCTCCACCGCACCGTGGACAGATCAGGAGCCGATCCATGGCCTCATCCCGTCATCCCCTTCGGCGTACCCTCGCCGCCGCCGTCGCCGTGCTCGCCCTCACCGCCGCCGCCGGCTGCGGCACCGACGCCGCCGCCGGCGGCAAGCAGACCACCGAACTGCGCTACCAGGGCTCGGTCGGCCAGGTGACGCTGCCCGAACTCGCCGCCGACCTGGGCTACCTCGGCGACGTCAAACTCAACTGGATCGGCAACGTCACCGGCGGTCCCGCCGACATCCAGGCCACCGCCACCGGGCAGAGCGACTTCGGCGGCGCGTTCAACGGCGCGATCGTCAAGCTCAAGGTCGCCCACGCGCCGATCACCGCCGTGGTCAGCTACTACGGCTCCGACGCGCAGACCTTCCAGGGCTACTACGTGCTGCGGGACAGCCCGATCCGTGGCCCGCGCGACCTGATCGGCCGCAAGGTCGGCATGAACACCCTCGGCGCGCACGCCGAGGCGGTGCTCAAGACCTGGCTGGTCCGCAGCGGCCTCACCCCGGCCGAGATCGCCACGGTGCAACTGGTCGCGCTGCCGCCGGTCAACACCGAACAATCGCTGCGGGCCAAGCAGATCGACGTGGCCGTGCTGGGTGGCGTCATCCGCGACAAGGCCGTCGCCAACGGCGGCATCCGGACCGTCTTCACCGACTACGAGCTGCTCGGCGCGTTCAGTGCCGGCAGCTACGTCTTCCGTGACGACTTCATCAAGCGCAACCCGGACACCGTCAAGGCCTTCGTCACCGGGGTCGGCAAGGCCATCGAGTGGGCCCGTACCCAGCCCCGGGAGACCGTTGTCACCCGGCTGAAGTCGATCATCGCCAAGCGCGGCCGCAACGAGGACACCACCCTGGTCGGCTACTGGAAGTCCACCGGCGTGGCCGAGCGCGGCGGCGTGATCACCGACCGGGAGTTCGCCACCTGGATCGACTGGCTGGCCGACGCCGGTGAGCTGAAGGGCGCGAAGCCGAAACCGGCCGACCTCTACACCAACAAGTTCAACGAGTTCGCTGCCGCCGGCGGTGGCGCATGAGCACCGACAAGATCCTCTTCGACCGGGTGACGAAGGTCTTCCCGGGCCGGCGTGGCAGCGGCGGCGCGGTCACCGCCCTCGACGACCTCACCCTCGGGGTACGCCCCGGCGAGTTCCTGGTCGTCGTCGGCCCCAGCGGCTGCGGCAAGTCCACCCTGCTCGACCTGCTCGGCGGCCTCGCCACCCCGACCTCCGGACAGGTGCTCGTCGACGGCCGCCCGGTCACCGGTCCCGGCCTCGACCGGGGCATCGTCTTCCAGCAGTACGCGCTGCTGCCCTGGCGCACCGCCGCCGGCAACGTCGCGTTCGGACTGGAGGCCAAGGGCGTGCCCCGCGCCGAGCGGGCCGACCTGATCGCGTACCACCTCGACCTGGTCGGGCTGACCGGGTTCGCCGAGCGCTACCCGCACGAACTCTCCGGCGGCATGAAGCAGCGGGTCGCCATCGCCCGCAGCCTCGCGTACGACCCGGACGTGCTGCTGATGGACGAGCCGTTCGCGGCGCTCGACGCGCAGACCCGCGACTCGCTCCAGGACGAGCTGGTCCGGATCTGGCAGGCCACCGGCAAGACCATCGTGTTCATCACGCACGGCATCGACGAGGCCGTGCACCTCGGCGGCCGGGTCGCGGTGATGACGTCGCGGCCGGGGCGGATCAAGCAGGTCATCGACATCGAGCTGGGCGACCGGGACGCCGTCGAGGACGTCCGCTCCTCGGACGCCTTCCGGCACCACCGGCACCAGATCTGGACCCTGCTGCGCGACGAGGTGCTGGCCGCCCAGGCCACCGGCCGACCCGCCCCGACGGGCAGCCGCACCACCCGGGCCGGAGGCGACGGTGGTCGTACCCCCGGCCGGACCGGAACCGGCGCGCGGCGCGCGGCGCCGGCGGCGGCCCGCACCGAGGAGGCCCGCGTTGGTTGACATCGCCGAACGACCCGCGCGCACGGTGACCCGACCGGCGGCGGTCGAGGTCGCGCCGCCCGCCCGCACCGGCCGGTTGCTCGGCCTCGGCGGCCGGGTGCTGCACCGCAGCGCCGCGCTGCTCGCGCTGGCCGCGATCTGGGAGGCCGCGCCCCGCGCCGGGCTGGTCGACCGGGTGTTCCTGCCGCCGCTGTCCGAGGTGCTCGCCGCCTGGTGGGCGCTGCTCACCAGCGGCCAACTCGCCGAGCACGTGGGGGCGAGCCTGACCCGGTCGCTGACCGGCCTCGCCCTCGCGGTCGCCGGGGCCATCCCGCTCGGGCTGCTGATCGGCTGGTACCGGCCGCTGGCCGACCTGCTCGGCCCGCTGCTGGAGGTGTTCCGCAACACCGCCGCGCTGGCCCTGCTGCCGGTCTTCGTGCTGATCCTCGGCCTCGGTGAGACCTCCAAGATCGCGCTGGTGGTCTACGCCTGCTCGTGGCCGATCCTGCTCAACACCATCGCCGGCGTGAAGGGGGTCGACCCGCTGCTGATCCGCTCGGCCCGCTCGATGGGCCTGAACCACCTGCGGCTGTTCCAGAAGGTGATCCTGCCGGCGGCCGTGCCGACCGTCTTCACCGGCGTCCGGCTCGCCGGGGCCTACTCGATCCTGGTGCTGGTCGCCGCCGAGATGGTCGGCGCGAAGGCCGGGCTCGGCTACCTCGTCAACTACGCCCAGTACAACTTCGCCATCCCCGACATGTACGCCGGCATCATCACGATCTCCGCCATCGGCCTGCTGGTCAACCAGCTCCTCGTCGCCGGGGAACGCCGCTTCTCCACCTGGCGCGTCGACGTCACCGCCTGAGAGGAAACCCCTGATGTCCCGAACCCTGCACCTCAACGCGTTCCTGATGGGCGTCGGCCACCACGAGGCGGCCTGGCGGCACCCGCGTACCGACCCGACCCGGGTCGCCGACGTCCGGCACTTCCAGGAACTCGCCCGGACCGCCGAGCGCGGCACCCTCGACTCGGTCTTCCTCGCCGACGGCCTCGCCGTCGGACCGGCCGTACGGCACAACATCCAGGCCGTCTTCGAACCGCTCACCCTGCTCGCCGCGCTGGCCACGGTCACCGAGCACGTCGGCCTGATCGCGACGGCCTCCACCACCTACAACGAGCCGTTCAACCTGGCCCGCGCGTTCGCCTCGCTGGACCACCTCAGCGGCGGCCGGGCCGGCTGGAACATCGTCACCTCGGCCCAGGCCCGGGAGGCGTGGAACTTCAACCTCGACGACCACCCGGCGCACGCCGACCGCTACCGGCGGGCCGCCGAGTTCGTCGACGTGGCGGTCAAGCTCTGGGACAGCTGGGAGGACGAGGCGCTGGTCCTGGACGCCGCCGCCGGGGTCTTCGCCGACACCGACCGGGTGCACCCGATCGACCACACCGGCGACCACTTCCGGGTCCGTGGCCCGCTCAACACCCCGCGCCCGCCGCAGGGCCGGCCGCTACTGGTGCAGGCCGGCTCGTCCGCCGACGGGGTCGCCTTCGCCGGCCGGTACGCCGAGGCCGTCTTCACCGCCCAGCAGACCCTCGCCGACGCGCAGGGCTTCTACGCCGCGCTGAAGCGGGCCACCGCCGCCGCCGGCCGCGACCCCGACGGCGTCAAGGTGCTGCCCGGCATCGCCCCGGTCATCGGCGGTACGGAGGCCGAGGCGCGGGCGCTGGCCGACGAGCTGTCGGCGCTGATCGTCCCCGAGCACGCCCTCGCCCAGCTCTCCGGCATGACCGGTCTCGACCTGACCGGGCTGCCGCTGGACGGGCCGCTGCCCGACCTGCCCGACGTCAGCGCCGTCCAGTCGCACCAGAGCCGCTACCAGCTCGTGGTCGACCTGGCCCGACGCGAGCGGTTGACCATCCGTCAGCTCATCACCCGGCTCGGCGGCGGACGCGGGCACCGGGTGGTCGCCGGCACCCCGGAACAGATCGCCGACCAGATCGAACTCTGGTTCACCGAGGGCGCCGCAGACGGCTTCAACGTGATGCCGCCACTGCTCCCCTCCGGCCTGGACGCGTTCGTCGACCACGTGGTGCCGCTGCTGCGCGCCCGGGGCCTGTTCCGGCACGAGTACACCGGCCGCACCCTGCGCGAGCACTACGGCCTGCCCCGCCCGGCCAGCGGCTACGCCACTCGCGAGCTGGTGACCGCGTGAGCGGCGAACTGCTCCCCGTCGACCGGGACACCTTCCGCGCGCTGCTGCGCCGGCAGGCCAGCACCGTCACCGTGGTCACCGCGGTGGCCCGGGGCACCGCCGACCCGTCCTGCCTCGGCGGTCTCGCCGAGCCGGTCCGGGCCGGCTTCACCGCCACCTCGTTCACCTCCGTCTCGCTGCACCCGCCGTTGGTCTCCTTCTGCCTCGGCGTCGAGTCGTCGAGCTGGCCGGTGCTGGCCCGCGCCGAACACGTCGCCGTGCACCTGCTCGCCGCCGGCCAGCGCGAGGCCGCGCGGGTCTTCGCCACCAGCGGCATCGACCGGTTCGCCGCGTACCCGCACTGGACCGCCGGCCCGTTCGGGTTGCCGCTGCTCGACGGGGTGCTCGGCCGGCTGCTCTGCCGGGTGGTCCGCCGGGTGCCGGCCGGCGACCACACGCTGGTGCTCGCCGAACCCCTGGCGCTCGGCGCGGGCGAGGACGGCGACCCGTTGGTGCACCACCGGGGCGGCTACACCACCGCCGGCACGGCGGTGCCGGCGTGACCGCCGCCGTGGACCTGCTCGCGCTCGACCGGGCGGCCCAGGACCTGCTGTTCCGGGCCGCCCGCACGGCCAACACCTTCACCGCCGAACCGGTCACCGACGCGCAGGTCCGGGCCGTGCACGATCTCGTCCGGTACGGCCCGACCGGCACCAACTCGCAGCCGCTGCGGGTGCTGCTGCTGCGCTCGCCGCAGGCCCGGGCCCGGCTGCTGCCGCACCTGAGCGCCGGCAACCGGGACAAGACGGCCGCCGCCCCGCTGGTCGCGCTGCTCGCCGCCGACACCGACTGGCACGAGCGACTGCCCGAGGTGTTCCCGCACCGGCCCGAGGCGCGGAGCTGGTTCGCCGACGACCCGGCCGGCCGGGAGGAACAGGCCCGGCTCAACGCCGCGCTCCAGATCGGCTACCTGATCGTCGGCGTCCGGGCCGCCGGGCTGGCCGCCGGGCCGATGGCCGGGTTCGACCCGGCCGGCGTGGAACGCGAGTTCTTCCCCGACGGCCGGCACCGGGTGCTGCTGGTGCTCAACATCGGCCGGCCCGGCCCGGACGCCTGGCAGGACCGGCTGCCCCGGCTGCCGTACGAGGAGGTGGTCCGCACCCTCTGACGCGGCTCGGCGGTGCGGTCAGCGTGGTTCCCAGGCGTCGGGGAGTGCGGTGAGCTTGCGCACGTGCGCGGGGAGCCGGCCGCCGGCCAGCTCGGCGAGGCTCACCTCGTCGACCACCCGCCGCACTGCGGCGCGCACCGCCACCCAGAGCCGGGGCAGGTGCTGCGCCGCCCCCTCGTACGAGGTCTCCTCGGGGCGCAGCCCGCGTACCCCGGCGAGGGGGCCGTCGACGGCGCGCAGGACCTGCCCGACGGTGACCTCCCGGGGCGGCCGGGCCAGCGTGTAGCCGCCCTCGGCGCCGCGCTGCGCCCGGACGATCCCGGCCCGGCGCAGGTCCGCCAGGACCGCCTCGAGGAACTTGCGGGGCATGTCCTGCTCCGCGGCGATGGCCTGGGTGGACAGCAGGGTGGGGTACGCGACGGCCAGGCTCAGTGCGGCCCGGACCGCGTAGTCGCCGCGCGCGGAGATCTGCACCCCGCCATCATGCCGGTCCCGGCCGGTCGGGGGAGTCGGCGGGCTGACGGGGACGCACCATCCGGACCGGGGCCGGGCGGTCCCGGGCGGCCCGGAACGCCCCCGGGCTCGCCCCCACCTCGCGGGTGAAGAAGCGCCCGAAGTTGGTCGGCTCGGGAAAGCCGAGCCGCCGGCCGATCCGGGCGATCGGCTCGTCGGTGGCGGCCAGCAGCCGACACGCCTGCAACGCCACCCGCTCGTCGATGACCTGCTTGGCGCTGCGTCCGGTCACCGCCAGGCAGGCCCGGGTGAGGGTACGCACCGAGCAGCCGAGCCGGGCCGCGTAGTCCTCCACCCGGCGGGTGTGCTGGTAGCCCCGTTCCACCTCCCGGCAGAGCCGGCGGAAGGTGTCGGTCTCGGCGCGGACCGCCGGCTGCTCGGTCGGGCCCGGCAGCAGGCACAGCCGCAGCAGCAGCACGGCGAGCTGGTGGCGCAGCAGCGACCGGGCGGCCGGCACCCCGGCGTGCCGGTCGGCGTCCACCGCCAGCTGGGTCACCTCGCTGATCACCGCGTCCTCGTCCTCCCCGGCGAGCTGCCGGTACGCGGGCACCGCGTCCGGGTCGACGTCCAGCCCGCGCAGCGTGTCCGCGCCCCAGCGGACCACGGTCGCGTCGAGCTGCGGGCCGAGGCAGCGCAGCACCTGGCCGGGGCGGGCCCGCAGCAGCGTGCCGGGGCGGCAGGGCAGTGCCCGGAAGTCCAGTTCGGCGCTGCCGTGACCGCCGGTGACCAGGATCAGCAGTTCCGCGTCGAGCAGCACCGGGCGGGACCAGCCGGACGCGGGCGCGAGGTCGCCGAGGACGCCGATCACGATCTCGTCCGTCGCGGGCGGGGCGGAGCGCAGGTCGGTACGGCTGGACGGGGGGAGCTGTCCGGTAGTGACCATCGTCCCGACGTTAACCGGACCCGCTGCATCCTGCACGTTGGCATTTCCGCCGCTCGCGGTCACCCTTGTCGCCCCGTACGCGGGACGGTTAGGTTACCGAGCGGTAGCGCCTGGGTCGCCGCAGCGGCCCGCGGCTCCCGCGACTCGCGATGGAATGGGCATGACGGATCTGTTCTCGGTCGAAGGCAAGACGGTCCTGGTCACCGGCGGCTCCCGAGGCATCGGGCTGATGATCGCCCAGGGCTTCGTACGGGCCGGTGCGAAGGTGATCATCTCCTCGCGCAAGGCCGACGTCTGCGAGAGCGTGGCGAAGGAGCTCTCCGCCGAGGGCACCTGCGAGGCGATCCCCGCCGACCTGAGCCACGACGAGGGTGCGTCGGGCCTGGCCGCGGCCGTGCGGGAGCGCACCGGTGACCGGCTCGACGTGCTGGTCAACAACGCCGGCGCCACCTGGGGCGCGCCGCTGGAGACGTACCCGGAGGCGGCCTTCGACAAGCTCTGGGCGGTCAACGTCAAGGCCGTCTTCCGGCTCACCACCGCGCTGCTGCCGGCGCTGCGCGCGGCAGCCGGCGCGGACGACCCGGCCCGCGTGATCAACATCGGGTCGATCGACGGCCTCCGCGTCCCGTTCATGGAGGTGTACGCCTACTCGGCGACCAAGGCGGCCGTGCACATGCTCACCCGCAGCCTCGCCCATCAGCTCGCCGGCGAGCGGATCACGGTCAACGCGATCGCGCCCGGGCCGTTCGAGAGCAAGATGATGGCGTTCGCGCTGGACGACCCAGCGGCGCGGGCGGCCATCGAGCAGCAGGTGCCACTGGGCCGGATCGGCCGACCGGAGGACATGGCGGGCACCGCGATCTTCCTGTCGTCGCGGGCCGGGGCGTACCTGACCGGGGCGGTGATCCCGGTCGACGGGGGCATCACGACGCACGGCTGACGTGCGCCGACGACCGGGGCCGCGCGGACTCGGCAGATCCGCGCGGCCCCGGTTCGCGTCGTTCAGCGGCCGGCGAGCAGCCGGGTGACCGCCGTGTCGACGTCCAGGTGCTCGGCCTCACGGCCGCGCGGGACGACGACGTAGGTCCGGCGCAGGAAGCGCACCAGCACGCTGCGAGGGACCTCGAAGAGGGCGTTGCCGTCCGGGGACGACAGCGCGAGCGCGACGAAGTCGCCGCGCGGGGTGGCCCACGGCCACACCCGGACGTCGCCGATGCCGGCCGGCTCGTCGAGCCCGGTGACCAGCAGTTCGCGGGCGAACGACCAGCTCACCGCCTCGCCGCCGGCGGATTCGGCATGGAACAGGACATGGACCGCATACGGGTCAGCAGGGTCGTAGCGCAGACTGGCACGCACCGGCAATGCGGTGGCGTCAGGCGCGACGAGCCTTAGCGACGTCTCGACCTCTACGGTCGTCGGTCGGATGACACTCATGGACGTTCTCCCCCCGGCACCGCGTGCGGAACGCGCGTGTCCCGCTTTTCCCATACTCAGGTGCTACTCCTGGCTACGCTCCGCCATACGCTGACTTCACCCAGTGGTGGGAAGGGGGTCGGAAACGCCGCCGAGAATGTGAAAATTCTTGTAGGATCTTCCGTTCTGCCCAGTCCTCGATGCCGCCCGGCACGGGTGGATCAGTCGTCGACTTACTCCGGTAACGTCCAGTCCTCAGCAGGGGTGACGGTCCGGGGCGACACTGGGGGTGGAAATGGTCTCGAAGAGTTCCTCAGTGGAGCAGCGGACCACGGCCGACCCGCCGAAAGGAGCGGCCCGAACAGCCGAAAGGCGGGGGTACGAAGTGCCAGCCCAACAGGGTCCGCGAACCGCTGTCGCGGAGCGCCGGCGCGGCGGCTGGCGGGGCCGGCTGCACACCACCCTCGACCTGATCCGGGCCAACCCCACCGGCCGGGTGGCCCTCAAGATCTTCATCGGCATCCTCGGCGCGCTGATCGTCACCGTCGGTATCGCCCTCATCCCGCTGCCCGGCCCCGGCTGGCTGCTGGTGATCGCCGGCCTCGGCGTCTGGGCCGTCGAGTTCCACTGGGCCCGCCGGCTGCTCGCCTTCACCCGCCGGCACGTGCACGCCTGGACCCGCTGGGTCACCAGCCGCTCACTGCCCGTACGCCTCCTGCTCGGCGCCGTCGGCCTGGCGTTCGTCGCCGTGGTGGTCTGGGCCTCGCTCAAGTACAGCCTCGGCATCGACCTCTTCGCCCGGGCGCTGCACTACCTCGCGACGCACTGAGACCCGATTTTTGGTCCGGGTGCTCGATCAGGTAGAGTCATCGTCGCTGAGGGCGATTAGCTCAGCGGGAGAGCGCTTCGTTCACACCGAAGAGGTCACTGGTTCGATCCCAGTATCGCCCACGCAGGTCAAAGGCCACTTCCCGGCAACGGGAGGTGGCCTTTGTGCTGTCGTACACCAGCCCGGTCATCGTGCGTGGCTGAGCACCTGCATGGCGAGTCTGGGGTGGACGTCCAGGTCGGCCAGGAGTGTGGCGCAGGTTCGCCTGGCGTCGTGGACGGTGATCGGCTTGACGCCTGCTTTCTCGCACCTCGTCTGCCAAGAGCGTGGGAAGTTGCGCGGCTCGATAGGTGTGCCCTAGCGGGTGGTGAAGACGAGTCCGGTTTCGTGGTGTCGCGGCGCAGGAGTTGGCCGCGTACCCGTTGGAGTTGGCGGCCGATGGTCGGCGCTCCGGCGTCGAGGTCGACGTCCTCGCAGGTCAGGCTGAGGGCCTCACCCTTGCGGAGGCCGGTGACGAGGACCAGGGCGCACGCGGCGTAGAGCGGATCCTCGTCCGCTCTCGCGGATCATGCAACGGCCGATGATGGAACCACCGCACACCGCCGGTTCGCCGCGCACAGTCGCCACCGTGCGAATGAAGGGCTGGCGGCAGGCCATGACACCCGAGAGGAGCTGACTGATGACCGACTGGCGCTCGTTGTGGGATGCGGTGGTCGCGAGCGATGTGAGCACCCGAGACGGCCTTGGCTGGGAGTTCACCAACCGGACCGGTGCACCGGCCTGGGCCGTCTTCCGGGAGGACGGCGGCCCGTTCCCGGTCTTCTCCGCGGCGCGCGGGCACATCATGCCTTCGGCGGACGACTTGGCCGCCATGACGCGGGAGGCTGTGGCGGACCTCTTGGCTGCCGCTGGACTGGCTGACCGACACGGCTGGATCACGGAGAACATCTCGGCCGCACTTCTGCTGGCCTCCATGAGTGTCGAGTCGTGGGAGGGAGTGGAATGGGCCCTTGAGTCTGGTCCTGACGATGTCGCGATCGCGTGGGCCGAACCCGACGCCGCGCGAACGCCCTACGCCTGGCTACGCGCCATCGGTGCCGACGCATCGGCAGAGGTGAGCATCTACCAGGATGGCACGCTCTCCGGCCTCTGCTTCATTCCGACGGTCGAACTCCGACTGCCGGAGCTCGACTCCGGCTCGCTGCGGTCCCGCCGAGGGATTCCACTCGTACGCGGCCCGATCAACCAGGTGGAAGTCGTCTACGACACCGTTGTCGAGGGCTGTCAGGGTGGGGGGCTCGTGAGCGAGGTCCTGCTGCACGGCGACCACGCGTCGACGTTGCTCATCGCCGCCGAAGCGTATTCCCGGCACGAGTGGCACCTCTTTGACGAGTCCGTAGTCGCTCTGACTGAGCCGACCACGGCCGACGCCCTGGCCTGGATCCCTGAGCGGCAACGTTGGCCGACTCGGGCTGTTCCGCCGGAGTCCGTACGTGCGTCAAGGCCCGCTTGATCCTGAACTGAGGAGATGTGTAACGGGGATGACGTCGTTGGATGCTGTGTTCAACGCGGCCCGCACCGCAGCCCCAGGGGCCTCTCGGTCGGTGTTCGGGGAAATCGAGCGGAGCCGGGCCGATGTGGCCCGGCCCCGCTCCTGATCAGGACGGGCGGAGCGACGTGAAGAACTGCCTCAGTTCGCCGGCGAGCAGGTCCGGTTCCTCCAAGGGCATGAAGTGTCCGCCCCTACCTGGTTCGCTCCAGTGCCGGATGTCGGTGCAGGCGCGTTCGGCGATCTCGCGAGGGTAGTTGGCGTACGAGGGTTCTGTGCTCACCGTGAACCCCGCGGGCACGGTGATGTCGGGCCGTGGGCTGTTGTGGTCGAAGTCGTAGTACTGGCGGAACGAGGAGCCGATGGCGCCGCTCGCCCAGTAGAGGGTGATCGTTGTCAGCAGGGTGTCCCGGTCGAAGCGGCTTTCCAGGTCGCCGTGGTTGTCGCTCCAGTCCCGGTACTTGTCGATCATCCAGGCGGCCAGCCCGGCCGGGGAGTCGACCAACGAGGCGGCGATGGTGTCCGGCCGGGTGCCCATGATGGCGCTGTAGCCGCCGTCGGTCTGGTCGTAGGCCGCGTCCGCATCGAGGTACGCCTGCTCGGCGGGGGACAGTGGACGGGAGTCGAAGCTGGCCGGGAACGGCGGGTGGATCATGTGAATGCCGGCCACCTGCTCGGTGTACAGGGTGCCCAGCCAACTGGTGACCACGCCGCCGATGTCGCCACCGAAGGCGCCGTAGCGTCGGTAGCCGAGGACGTCGGTCATCAGCAGGTGCAGGGTCTGCGCAATCGCGGCGCGAGTGAGCGGGCCGTCCGGCAACTCCGAGTAGACGAATCCGGGCAGGGAAGGCACCACCACGTCGAATGCGTCGGCGGGGTCGCCTCCGTACTGGGCGGGGTTGGTCAGGCGATCGACCAGCGGCAGCATTTCCACGAAGCTGCTGGGCCAGCCATGGCTCAAGATGAGCGGCAGCGGTGCGGGTGCGTCGGCCGGACGTATCCCCGGGACGTGAAGGAAGTGGATCCGCCGACCGCCGATCCGGGCCTGGTAGTGCGACAGCGTGTTGAGTTCGGCTTCCCGAGCACGCCAGTCGAAACCGTCGATCCAGTAGGACACCAGCTGCCGCAGGTAGTCCGGGTCGGTGCCGGCCCGCCATGGCTGGTCGTCGCTGCGGCCGGTGAAGCGGGTACGGAGCAGTCGGGCCCGCAGGTCGTCGAGTACCTCGTCCGATACGTCGATACGGAAGGGGGAGAAGGTCATTGTTCCTCCGAGTTGGAGGGCGCTCCCCGACGCGAGATCAGCAGACAGGGATGGCCGGGTGGAGCGCCCAGACGTGACATTGGGTGTTCACCGGGCTCACCTCCCCTCATCGCTGACAGCGTCACTCTACACATCCACTTCTGCCACGATCAGCGCGCCGACGCGTCGCAGATCAGGCGGCGGCTCATGTGGGGCCGACGTCGAGGGCCCACAACGTCCGGATGGCAACCTGTAGGCGTGGCGGCATTCGCGGATCGACTCGACAGCGCTTGGGATTGGGTTTCCGCCGCCGTTGACGAGGCGCAGGACGGGTGCTGGGTCCGCGATGCCGTGGAGCGGCAGGTGATCAAGGACGTCGGGGCCGCCACCAACGCGTTGCACGGTGGGCGGCTGGCCCCGTTCATCGATGATCCGTGGCAGGTGCGTATCGGGCGGATCGCCAACTGGGCGGGGGTGATCCGGTTGGCTGCCCGAGCGGGTGCCTGGGAGCTCCAACCCGTTGTCGGGCAGCGCCCGCCCCGGCCTGCGGGCATGGCCGAGCTGCTGTCCGGAATCTACGCCGTCGGCGAGCAGGGCGAGCGTTGGATGCAGCAGTTCCTGAAAGGAGACGGCCCTCCTGCGGAGGATGCGATTGCCAAGGCCGAGGCGTTCCTGACCGGACCCGGCTCCGTCGAAGATCTCGAGCAGTTCTTCGACGACTGATTCCGTCCGCCATCGACCCGGCCTGCTCCCCGGAGGGCGGCTCGATGGGGAGGTCAGAAGTGCGTAGCCAGTTGCCGCGGGTGGTGTTTGACTCCTGCTGGTGATCGATGACGGGCAGCTACGCGCGTGTCTCGCGACCCAGTGGGGACTGGCGGACGCGACGGTTCAGGTGCACAACGGCGGCATGAACTCCGCGACGTGGTTCGTCTCCGAGGGCGGTGAGCGGTGGGTGGCCAAGGCAGTTGCGCCGGGATCGCGCCGCTCCTTCATCGGCGGCCTCGAGGTCGCGGCTCACGTCCAGGCGGCAGGCGTACCGGCGGGTACCCCGGTGGTGACTAGGCACGGAAGCCTCGTCGCCGATGTCGAGGGAGTGCCGCTCGGGTTGTTGACCTGGGTCGCAGGCAGTGAGCTGCTCGGCGCGAGACCGGATGAGCAACGGCTGATCGGGGTAACCCTGGCGCGGGTGCACTCGGCCCTCAGAAGCGTGACGGTCGCGGAGGCCGACCGGTTCCACTGGGTCGACGCGCAGGCAGCACATCTGGCAGTTCGTTCCTGGGTCCGACCCGCGGTGGCGGCCGCCCTCGCGGGGTACGAGGCGCTTGGGGTCGGGTCCATGTCGTGGGGCCTGCTGCACACCGATCCGGCGCCGGAGGCATTCCGGCTCGACCGCGAGACCGGAGCGTGCGGACTGATCGACTGGAGTGTCGCGATGAGCGGTCCGCTGCTGTACGACCTCGCGTCGGCGGTGATGTATGTCGGAGGCCTCGACAACGCGGACCACCTGGTGGAGGCGTACCTGGAGGGCAGGACGATGACGAGCGCCGAGGTGGAACACGGCTTGCCGGCCTTGCTCCGGTTCCGCTGGGCGGTGCAGGCTGACTACTTCGCCCGCCGCCTTGTCGCCGACGACCTGACCGGGATCACGAGCGCGGCCGACAACGACGTTGGCCTGGAGAATGCGCGTCGATGGCTCGGCCGCTCGGCGGCTGGCGATCAGTCGTCGAGATCGTAGTCGGACTGCTCGACGAGACCTGCCACGAAGGTTTCGAAGTCGGGGGCGAGGACCGTGATCTGGTAGTCGCGCTCCTGGTCGACGTGTACGACGGGCGGCTCACCGGGCGAGCGGTAGTCGAGGGCGATCATGTCGTGGCCCGCCGACGGGCAGTCGACGAGGTAGACGCCGATGTCGGGGTAGCGCCATTCGGCGACCCAGAACGCGCTGCCGAGCGGGCCGCAGAGGCTGAATTCGGCAGTCCGGCCGATCGCCGCGAGCGCGTACACGCCGACGTGGTCCTTGGCCCATGAGGTTCGGCGGGGTGCGGGGTGGGCCGCACGGGCGAACGCGCCGCCGTTGTGTCGACGGGCCAGGTCCACGTACGCGGCAGGCAACCGGTGGCCGAGCTGCGCTTCCACCGCCCGTAGGGTCTCGTCGGTGAGCCGATCCTCGAACGGGCCGGATTCGTCGAAGACAGTTGCGGGATCGAGCACGGGTCGACGGTAGTCCGTCGGAGCCGGTCCCGGGGCGCCGGTGTCCCGTTGCTGTCGACAGCAACGGGGACGATGCCGCTGACGGGGCTAGAATTTCGCGGTGCTCGACGTGCTGAAGCTGGAACCGCTCTTGTTTCCCGCCGAGTTCTCGTCACACCGTATGCGGATCCTCGTCAACGGCCTTGACGTGGTGGCAACGGCATATCCACCCGACGGCTTTCACGGGATGCCGGTAGCCGGATTCGCGCCCTCGTGGCTGCTGGGACCGGACGGGCTCGCTGTGTCAGCGGAAGCCCGGGAGATCGCGGTAGGTGGATCCGACACGACCGAGGACGCACTGACAGTCCGCGTTCATCAGGCCGGCTCCGAAGTGATCTGGGACTGCTGGCACCTGACCGCCATCGGCAGGGTGCTCAGAGCGAGGCCCGAGATCGGGCTGGGCATCTTCCGGTTCGACCCGCAGGCCTACGCGCGTGAGTTGGCCCGGGCGACGGGGCGGGCCAACCGAGGGTGGCCGGCACGATGGGTTGCCGAAGACCTCCGAGCCGTGTTGTGGCGGGAGGGATTCGGGCAGGACGGCGGACCGTGGATACGCAGCTATGTCGCGATCCGTGCGCCGGAGGAACGCCCGGACCTGGTCGAGGTCAGCTACTACGCCCGCGACCGGAGCGGGCAGCGATTCGCTTTGCCGGGCAGATATGTCGTGACCTTCCCGGTCGACGAGACTGATCCAGCCGCTCAGGCCCAGGCCATCGCGCACCGACTCGGCCACGAGGACTTGAAACCGCTATCGGCGCACCAACCGCCGAGACGGCGCCTGACCGCGCTCATCTGATGAGACAGGTCACTGCTGTCGACGGCAACGAGGTGTGAGTTCGGGCCCGGCGTCATCGACTCCGGAGGATTAGGGTCTGGTCGTGGCGATGGCGGTGCGCAGGCTGGTCCTGATCGGGCCGCCCGGCGCGGAGACGGCCGAGGTGGCGGACCGCCTCGCCGGTGGACTCGGCGTCATCTCGACCTCCATGCTGGACGCGGTGCAGTCCGCGGTACGTGCGGGTTCGCAGTTGGGCGACGAGCTGCGTCGGTTCATGAACGCCGGGCAGGCGCCACCGCTCGACCTGGTGGCCGCCACCGTGCAGCGCCGGCTCGGCGAGCCCGACGCGGTCGGCGGCTTCGTCTTCTGGTCGGGGTTTCCGGTGCTGCCGGTGCTGCGGTCGCTGGAGCCGGTGGGGTTCCAGTTGGTCGAGCTGGTCCTGGCCGACGCCGAGGCGGCACGCCGGTTGACGGGGCGTCGTCTGTGCCGGGGATGCGGGACGCGCTGGCACGTCGAGTCGTCGCCGACGCGCGTCGACGGCGTCTGTGACCGGTGCGGGAGCGGGTTGGTCCATCGTGCGGACGACTTCCCGGCGGCCGTCGCCCACCAGTTGAGCGCCTACCGCAGGCAGAGCGCCCCCGTCCTGGCCCGCTACCGCCTCGCGGGTTCCTTGCTCAGCGTCGACGCCACCCGCCCACCGGACGAGATCGTGACCGAGCTGACCGGTCGACTCGCGCGGAGTTGATCGAACGGTCGGGCCGAGCCGGGACGGCGTAGGCGCCGCCGGGCGGCTTCGGGTACCACGCCGGACCATGCGCCCGTGGGGCGGGCTCGTCATGACTCGCCCGGCAGGTATCAGGCAGTGTGCGGGTGTCCGAGGGTGGGTGTCGCCTCTGGCTGGGCCACCTTCCGGGGCGGCTGGGATCCTGGTGGGATGAGCCAGGAGCAGGCACAGGTGCTGACCCGTGGTGCCAACTGCGCGGTCGTCCAGCTGACGGGCCGGGCATTTCCCGGCATTCATGTCCAGGGCGACACCGTCGCTGCGCTGTGGAGGCAGCTCGCGGAAGCAGCTCGTACGCTGCGCGAGGAGCCCGGTGACGGCGAGGCCCTCGACGACCTGGACCACGCCATCCGCGAGGTGGAGGGCTTCCTCGGCTTCTACGAGGCGACGCTCTCGGAGCGGGGGATCCGGCGGCCGTACTGACCAGGGTGACCGCGACAGCAGCCCTGTCCTCTGGCGGCTCAGCGCGGATGCGCCGGCCAGCGGTCGATGTGCCGCCGGAACCACGCCGCCGCCGCGGCGGCATCGGTGGTCGGATCGACGCAGTCGAGCCGTAGCCCGGCGGGGCCAGCGGTGGCGATCATGGCCGCGTCGGCGCGCACCCCGTCGTCCCCGTTGAGGCAGGAGGGGCTCCAGCCGCCGCGCAGGCCCTTGCCGTCGTAGTCCAGCCGCAGGGTCTGGTAGATCCGGTTGTCCTGGGTGAAGTCGTACGACACGGTCATCCACAGGGTGCCGTCATCGTCCTGGTGGTACCAGTCCTGGATCTCCGGTAGCCGGGCGGCGAGTTCCGCGAAGAAGGTGCTCTCCTCGGCCGTTGGATCAGCGTCCCGCATGCGACTCAGTCTTCCAGGTCAGGAGTGCCTGGCTCGGACGAAGTCCGCGTAGTCCGCTCCGGCGACCCCGTGGTTGACCCGGCGATGCGGCGCCGTCCCCGTCGTACGCTCTGCCTCGCCCTGCTCCTTCCGGTGACGGCCGTGCTGATGGTGCTCGCCGGGCTCGGCGTCGCGCCGAAGGTGCTGGTGCCGCTGGTGTGGCTGTTCGCCCTCGCCATGGGGTTGGGCGTGCTGACGGCGTGGGCCGCGGCGCTCCTCCTGTCTCGGAGCACCTCGCGCTACTCGGGTGCGGCCCGCGGCACGCTCGACATCCGCAAGGTCCGGGGCCTCATCCGGCAGGTGGCCAGGGACGTGGTGAACGTCCTCAGGTGGTGAGGTGGGCAGGTCAACCGTCCAGCTGTGGTGAGCCGAGTTCCTCGCGCAGCTGCCACACCAGGTCCTGGAAGGCCGCTTCCGCCGCTGCCTGGTCGTCGGCATCGGCGTCCGGGTCGAGACGGTCGAGAGCCCGCGCCACGTCGTTCGCCAGGGTCACCGTCCGTGGGCTGCCCAGCAGGCTGAGGGTGGAGCGCGCGGTCTGCATCCGGCTGCGCCACTCCCGCCGGTCGTCCTCGTCCATGCCCGCCTCACCCACCCGGCGGTGCTGGCTGAGCAGGTAGCGGGTGCTGGTGATGTAGTCGACCGCGCCGCGGAACCGCTGGTCGCGCAGCCAGTGCCGACGCTCGCGCCGGGCCTGGAGCCACGCGCCGAGGGCGACGACGACGAGGCTGGCGAGGGCGCCGAGGCCCGCCGCACCGAGGTTCCCCATGGCGGTCGAGCGTACGAAACCAGCGGTGCCCCGGCCAGACCCGATAAGCCAAAGAGGTCTTTGACATCAGCCAACTGCCAAAGTAACCTTTGGCATATGCGCGTCACGGATCCTCAAGCGATCAAGGCCCTGACCCACCCGATGCGGCTCGACCTGCTGGAACTGCTCGCCACCAGCAGCCCGGCCACGGCGGCACAGTGCGCCCGGATCCTCGGCGTGCCGCAGGCGAACTGCTCCTTCCACCTGCGGCAACTGGCCAAGTACGGGTTCGTCGAGGACGCCGGGCCGGGCGACGACCGCCGCGAGCGGCAGTGGCGGATCGTGGACCCGCGGCCAACGATCCGCATCGACTCCGGCGGGGACCAGTTGCTGCGCCGGCAGCTCGAGGACGTGGTCATCGACCGGGAGACCGCCGCGATCCGCGCCTACACCGCCCGCGAGCAGGACGAGAGCCCGCCCTGGCGGCAGGCGCTCGGAATGGCCACCGCGGTGGCCGCGCTGACTCCCGAGGAGGCCGCCGACCTGCGCGCGAAATGGCTGTCCCTGCTGGAGCCCTACCTGCGCCGCGACGACGACCCCCGGTCCGACCGGCGCCACGTCCGTTACTTCTTCGCCGCCACCCCCCTGGGAGAGACCCGATGAACGACACGACCAGCGCCCTCGACGTCGAGTGGAACCACGGCACGCCCCGCCGGGCGCGGACCGCGGAACCGAAGATCCAGATCCACTGGTACGACGAGCGCACCGCCATCCTGCGGCAGAGCAAGACGGTCAACTACGAGGCGCCCTTCCTCTACCTGCTCATCGGCGACGAACGCGCGCTGTTGCTGGACACCGGCGCGACCGCCGATCCGCAACTCTTCCCGCTCCGGGCGACCGTCGACGAACTCCTCGCCCAGCGGACCGGCGACGCGGCGTACCCCTTGGTGGTGGCGCACTCGCACGGGCACAACGACCACGTGGCCGCCGACCCGCAGTTCGCCGACCGGCCGGCGACCACGATCGTCGGCCACGACGTCGACGCGGTACGGGAGTTCTTCGGCTTCGGTGCGTCCTGGCCGGTCGGGTCGGTGTTCTTCGAGCTGGGCGGGCGGGAGCTGACGGTGCTCGGATCGCCGGGCCACCACCGGGCGGCCATCACGATCCACGACCCGCGTACCGGAATCCTGCTCACCGGTGACACGGTCCTGCCCGGACGCCTGTACGCCTTCGACTACCCCGCCTTCCTGGCCACCCTGGACCGGCTGGTCGCCTTCGCCGAAGAGCACGAGGTCAGCCACGTGCTCGGCTGTCACGTCGAGATGCGGTCCGAGCCCGGCCGCGACTTCCCGATCGGCGCCGGCCACCAGCCGGGCGAACGCGCGCCGCAGCTGACCGTCGCGCAGTTGACGCAGGTGCGCGACGCGGCGCACGCGGTGGCGGCGCGGCGCGGCGTGCACCGCTTCGACGACTTCCTGATCTACAACCAGCCCCGCCGGCTGGACATGATCAAGCTGGTGGCGCGGGGACTGGCCCACAAGGCGTTGCGGCGCTGAGCGGGGTCGCCGGGGCGGCGGGATCAGCGCAGCTTCGGGTCGAGTGCCTCGCGGATCGCCTCGCCCAGCATCACGAAGCTGATCACGGCGGTGACGAGGAAGGCGCAGGGGAAGAGCACCATGTGCGGCGAGACCTGGACGTACCGCTCGCTCTCCCCGATGGAGATGCCCCAGGACACCACCGGCTGCTTCAACCCGATGCCCAGGAAGGACAGGGTCGCCTCGGCCCCGATGAACGAGCCGACCATGATCGTCGAGTAGATCAGCAGCGGTGCCAGGCAGTTGGGCAGCAGGTGCTTGAGGACGATCCGGCTCGTGCTGGCACCCAGTGCCCGGGCGGCGAGGACGTAGTCGGCCTCCTTGGCGGCCAGCACCGAGGAGCGCATCAGCCGCATCACGACCGGCCAGCTCAGCGCGACCAGGGTCACGGTCACCATGGTGATGATCTTGTATTCGCTGTTGTCCCGGTCGGCGCCGTTGAACGTGGTCAGGATGACGAGCGCGCCGAGCATGAACGGCATGCCGAAGAAGACGTCCGAGATCCGGGACAGCACGCTGTCGAGCCAGCCGCCCCGGTAGCCCGTGACGATGCCCAGCGCGCCGCCGAACAGCAGGGTGCCGATGGTGGCGAGCAGCGCCACCACGATCGAGGCGCGGGCACCGTAGATGGTCCGGGCGAACACGTCGCGGCCCTGGAGGTCGTACCCGAACCAGCCGTCGGCCGACGGTCCCACCCGGCTGCGGGAGAGCGCACCGTTGATCGGGTCGCCGGAGGTGAACAGGGACGGGAACGCGGCCATCACCACGAAGAGCACGATGAGCGTGGCCGAGACCCAGAACAACGGGTTGCGCCGCAGGTCGTGCCACGCGTCGCCGAGCAGGCTGCGGGGCTTCTCCGGTGGCTGCGCACCGGCGGGTGGCCCGGGGTCCGCCTGCCCGGCCGCGTCCGGTCGGTCGAGCTCCCGGGTGCTGACCATCGACGCGGTACTCGGGTCACTCATCTGCGGCTCCTCCGGGGTGTACGACGGAGGGCGAGATCCGAACCCCCGTACGGATCAGGACAGGTTGGCCCGGTCCGCTGGTTGTCACGTCGGTCCCACCGGATGGAGGCGGCGAGTGGCCCGTCAGCGGCGACACCGTTGACGGGCCACCCGCCGCTCGGTCAGCTCGGTTCGACGGGGAGCCACAGCTCGCAGGTCGCGGTGCTGAAGTCGTCCGCGTGCTCCAGGGTCGCGACCAGCGAGGGTCCCGGTCGCAACCGCCACGGGTTGGCGGGGAACCACTCGGTCGCGGTCGCCGCCCAGGTGTCCTGGAGGGCCTGCGGGTGCGGTCCGCTGCTGCGGAAGACCGCCCAGGTGCCGGCCGGCACCTCGATGGCGTCGAGGTCGCCGGGGATCGGCGTCGCCGTGGACACCGCGACCCCGTGCAGGTAGGTCAGTTCGGTGCCGTCGGGGTCGAGGTCGTCGCAGACCTGGAGCAGCCCGGCGGGGTCGGTGTCGCCGAGGGCCTTCAGTCGCTGGTGTTCCTGGGGCGGCAGTGCGGTGACGTGCCGCTGGATGTGCGGGTTGACGCCCTGGTGGATGAGCGGGACGCGGGCGGCGTGGCCGACCAGCCGGAACGCGGCGCGGTCGGTGAGGCGGGTGTCCATGGGGGTGCTCCCTTCGACGGTCAGGCGGAACCTGAGCTGTGGTTGTGCGCGAAGGGGGCCACCGTTGCGGCGGACGTCAGCGGGGCCGACGCCGTGGACCGCCCGGAAGGCACGTCCGAACGCCTCGGTGGAGCCGTAGCCGTACCGCACGGCGATGCTGAGCAGATCGTCCCGACCCCGGACGACGTCGGTGGCGGCGACGGTCATCCGGCGTCGGCGGACGTACTCGGACAGCGGCATGCCGGCCAGCGACGAGAACATCCGCCGCAGGTGGTACCCGGTCGTGCCGGCCGTCCGGGCCAGCGCGTCGACGTCGAACTCCTCGGTGAGGTGCTGCTCGGTCAGGTCGACGAGCCGGTTGAGTGCCGCGATCACGGGGCCTCCCTTCGACGTCGAGCCTCGCCGGACGGCCCCGGCCGGCGCCCGACCGTAGCGGTCCGATCCGATCATCCGCCGGGACCGGCAAAAATCTGCGTGGCACGCATATTTGCGGGGCGCGCAAGGAATGCTACCGTGGTGTCATGACAGGGCTGCGGGAGCGCAAGAAGGCCGAGACGCGGGCGGCGCTCGGCTGGGCCGCGATCCACCTCACCGCCGAGCGCGGCTACGACAACGTCCGCGTCGAGGACATCGCCGAGGCGGCCGGCGTGTCCCCGCGTACCTTCAACAACTACTTCTCCAGCAAGGCCGAGGCGATCGCCTCCCGCCACCTCGACCGCAGCCGGCGCACCGCCGCCGCGCTGCGCGAACGTCCCGCCGACGAGCCGCTCTGGACGGCGCTCACCGCCGCCGCGCTGGAGCAGTTCCGGCCCGGCCCCGAGGTCGAGGCGATGCCGACCCCGGCGCACGACCAGTGGGCGACCGGCGTCCGCGCCATGATGGCCGAGCCCGCCTTGCAGGCCGAAGGGCTGCGGGCGAACGCGATCGCCCAGGGCGAGCTGGCCGCCGCGGTCGCCGAACGCACCGGCACCGATCTCGCCACCGACATGTATCCGAAGCTCGTCGCGGCCGCGGCCACCGCCGCCGTCACGGTCGCCATGCAGCACTATCTCGACAGCGTCGGCCCGCCCACCCCGATGGAGCGCCTGATCACCGACGCCTTCGCCCAGGTGGCCGCCGGCCTCCCGGCGCCGCCGCGCTGACGCGTCGTCGCGCCGTACCCCGTCCCACCCACCACTCCAGCCGCGTCGCCCCCGCGACGGGCCCGGCCGCGCGCCGCGCCCGTCGTGGCGATGTCGCACGCCCGGAAGGGACCCTTGCCATGATCGATGTCGTCATCGCCGGAGCCGGCCCGAACGGTCTGCTGCTCGCCTGCGAACTGGCCCTCGCCGGCGTCCACCCGGTCGTCCTCGAACGGGAGGTGACGTCCGAACGCGAGCCGCGCGCCAACGGCATCGTCGGTCAGGTCGTCCGCCTGCTGGACCGGCGCGGCCTGCACGAACGGCTCACCGGGGACAGCGCCCCGCCGGTCCCGCTCCCCGCCTTCACCTTCGGCGCGTTCCCGCTGGACCTGACGATGCTCGCGGACAACCCGCACTACGCGCTCGGCGTGCCGCAGGCCCGATTGGAGGCCACCCTCGCCGCCCGGGCCGCCGAACTCGGGGTGGACCTGCGCCGCGGCCACGAGGTCGTCGACCTCCGCCAGCGAGCCGACGCCGTCGAGGTCCACCTCGCCGACGGTACGCAGCTCAGCTGCCGGTTCCTCGTCGGCGCGGACGGTGGCCGCAGCGCGGTACGCCGCCTCGCCGCCATCGACTTCCCCGGCACCACCGTCGACCGGTCGATCTCCCGTACCGCCACCGTGACCGTCCCCGCCCCCTTCCTCGACCCGGTGACCGGCGGCCTGCGCGGCCCCGGCGACGGCGTCGTCCCGCCGTTCCAGCACACCCGCACGCCGCACGGCATGATCGTCTGGGCCCCGTTCCCCGGCCGCCCGGCGATCCTCAGCACCACCGAGTGGCCCGACGCGCCCACGCGCGACGAGACCCCGATGAGCCTGGCGGAGCTGCGCGCCAGCGTCGCCCGGGTGCTCGGCGTCGACATCCCGCTCGGCGCGCCCGACGGCCCCGGCCTGCTGCGCCGGCTGACCGGCGGCAACACCCGCATCGCCGAGCGGTACCGCGCCGGCCGGGTGCTGCTGGTCGGCGACGCCGCGCACGTGCACCCGGCGATCGGCGGCCCGGGGCTCAACCTCGGCCTCTCCGACGCCGCCAACCTGGGCTGGAAGCTCGCCGCGACGGTACGCGGCTGGGCGCCCCCGGGCCTGCTCGACACGTACGAGTCCGAGCGTCGCCCGGTCGCCGAGCGGGTGGTGATGTCCACCCGGGCCCAGTCGGCGCTGATCGGGCCCGGCGACGACGTCACCGGCCTGCGCGAACTCTTCGCCGAACTGCTGCGCAAGCCGGAGGTGACCGGGCACGTCGCGGCGCTGATGTCCGGCGCGGACGTCCGCTACCCGGCCGACCCCGCCGACCCGCTGGCCGGGCGCTGCGCCCCCGACGTGGTCGTGCACGGCGACCACGGCCCGACCCGCCTCGCCGAGCTGACCCGGACCGCCCGACCGCTGCTGCTGGGCTCCACCGGCGGTCACGCCGACGTCGCCGCGCCCTGGCGGGACCGGGTCGACGTGGTCACCGGCGCGCTGACCGGCACCTCCGCCACTGCGCTGCTGATCCGCCCGGACTGCTTCGTCGCCTGGTCCGCCGGGGACGCCGACACGCTGCGCGCCGCCCTCACCCGCTACTTCGGCCTTCCGCACTGACCGGAGACCGGACGTACGTCCGGGTGCCCGCCAGCATGGCGTCGTACCAGGATCAGTCGGCGGAGGCGTCGAAGCCGGTGGCCCGGATGAACCGGGCGGGGACGCCGGCCACGACGGCGTTCGCCGGTACGTCCCTGGTCACGACCGAGCCGGCACCGACGATCGCCCCGTCGCCGATCGTGACGCCCGGAACCACGGTCACCGCCGCGCCGAGCCACACCCGACGGCCGAGCACGATCGGCGCCGGAATCATGTCGCCGCGCCGGTGCGGGTCGGCGTGGTGGTTGAGCGTGGTCAGGGTGCTGCCGTGGCCGATGAGCGTGCCGTCCCCGATCGTGATCCCGCCGGTGTCCTGGAAGCGGCAGCCGATGTTGACGAAGACGTCCCGGCCGAGCCGCAGGTTCCTGCCGAACTCGCTGTAGAAGGGCGGGAAGACGGTGACCGAGTCGTGCACCTCCCGGCCGGTGAGTCGTGCCAGCAGCGCCCGTACCTCCTCGGGGGTGCGGTATCCGCCGTTGAGTTCGGCGACGATCCGCAGGGCCTCCTGGGCCGCGCCGTGCATGAACCGGTGTTCAGGCGAGCCGCCCGCGATCGCCTCGCCACGGTCGACGTGATCGAGGAAGGCCGGTAGGTCGATCTCCTGCATGTCACTCCACTTCGTCGACGGGACGTGCCGGGTTCAGAGGGTCAGCAGGACCTTGGTGGCGGTGCGCCGATCCATGGCGCGGTAGCCGTCGGCCGCCCGGTCCAGCGGCAGGGTCAGGTCGAAGACCTTGCCGGGGTCGATGGTGCGGTCCCAGATGAGCCGGATCAGCTCGGGCAGGTACTGCCGCACCGGGGCCGGTCCGCCGTGCAGGTGTACGCCGGCCATGAAGAGTTCGTCACCGGGGACGGCGACGTCGTGGGAGACGCCGACGAAGCCCACGTGTCCACCGGGGCGGGCCGACCTGATCGCCTGCATCATCGCCTCCTGGGTGCCGACGGCCTCGATGACCGAGTGCGCCCCCAGCCCGCCGGTCAGCTCCTGGATCCGCGCGACGCCGGCGTCGCCCCGCTCCTCGACGATGTCGGTGGCGCCGAAGTCGCGGGCGAGCGCCTGCCGGTCCGGGTGGCGGCTGAAGGCGATGACGCGCTCGGCGCCGAGCTGCCGGGCGGCGAGGACGCCGAGCAGGCCGACCGCGCCGTCGCCGACCACCGCCACCGTACGGCCGGGGCCGGCCTGGGCGGCGACCGCGGCGAACCAGCCGGTACCCAGCACGTCGGACGCCGCCATCAGGGACGGGATCAGGTCCGGCTCGGGCATCCCCGGGGTGGCCACCAGGGTGCCGTCGGCCAGCGGGACCCGGGCCCGCTCGGACTGCGTACCGAGGGTGCCCATCAGCACCCGGTGCGGGCAGTACGCCTGGTAACCGGCCCGGCAGATCTCGCAGGTGTTGTCGGAGGCCCAGAAGGAGCCGACGACGAAGTCGCCGACCCTGATCGTGCGGACGTCGGCACCGACCTCCTCGACGACACCGACGTACTCGTGCCCCATCACCTGGTGGTCGACCGGCTCGGCGCCCCGGTACGGCCACAGGTCGCTGCCGCAGATGCAGGTCGCCGTGAGGCGGATGATCGCGTCGGTCGGTTCGACGATCCTCGGGTCCTCGCGCTCCTCGACCCGGACGTCCCCGGGTCCGTACATGACGACTCCACGCATGGCGGAAGGCTCCTCTTCTGGATCTCGGGCCGCGGATTCCTCCCGCGCTGCCGTCGCGCAGCGCCGTGAGCGGCCCCACGGCATCGAGTGAAGCCGCCCGCGCGACGTGCGAAAAGGCACTGCTGATGGGTGTACCGACAGGGCACCCTTCGTGCCCTCCGGCGGGCCGTCGGGCGGCATAGGCTCGACGGCGTGGACAACCGCGACGACGTGCGCCAGGAGGTGCGCGAATTCCTGACCACCCGCCGGGCCCGGATCACCCCGGACCAGGTGGGGCTGCCGACCTCCGGGAGTCGGCGCGTACCCGGCCTGCGGCGCAGCGAGGTCGCGGCGATCGCCGGGCTCAGCGTCGAGTACTACGCCCGTCTCGAACGCGGGCAGGTGGCCGGCGCCTCCGCCGGGGTGCTGGAGGCGCTCGCCCGGGCGCTGCAACTCGACGAGACCGAGCGCGCCCACCTCTACGACCTGGCCCGGGCGGCCGACGGGATCCCCACCTCCGGGCGTCCGCGACGACGCGGTCCCACCCGCGCCGTCTCCCGACCGAGCCTGCGGTGGGCGCTCGAGGCGATCACGGACGGGGTCGCCTTCGTCCGCGACCCGCGGCAGAACCTGCTCGCCACCAATGCCCTGGGCCGGGCCTTCTACTCGCCCTGCCTGGGCGACGGCGGGCGGATGCCCAACCTGGCGCGGTTCCAGTTCCTCGACCCCATCTCCCGCGACTTCTACCCCGACTGGGACCTGTTCGCCGAGATGTGCGTGGGGATCATGCGGGCCGAGGCCGGACGGGATCCGCACGACCGTGGCCTCCAGGACCTCGTCGGCGAGTTGTCCACCCGCAGCGAGACGTTCCGGCGGCTCTGGGCCGACCACAACGTCCGTACCCACGGCACCGGCACCAAGCGGTTCCGGCACCCGGTGGCCGGCGAACTCACCCTCGCCTACGAGGAACTCGCCATCACCGCCGAGCCCGGACTGGTGCTCATGATCTACACCGCCGAGCCCGGTTCACCCTCCGCCGAGCGACTCCGTCTGCTCGCCTCGTGGGCGGCACCGGCGGACCTCTCGGTCGGCGATCACCGAACTACTCGATGAAGGACAACGATGCAGATCACCCGTAGCTCGCTCGACACCGGCAAGGGCCCCGCCGACTGGTTCACCGGCGACGTCTACATCGACGCCGTCGCCGCCGCGCCGCCGCCGTCCCGGGTGACGGCGAACCTGGTGCACTTCATGCCCGGCGCCCGTACCCACTGGCACCGCCACCCGCTCGGCCAGACCGTATTCGTCACCGAGGGCGTCGGCCTCTGCCAGCGCCGGGGCGGCCCGGTCGAGGTCATCCGTCCCGGCGACCGCGTGCTCTTCGAGGCTGACGAGGAACACTGGCACGGGGCGGCGTCGAACCGACTCATGGTCCACCTCGCGATCAACGAGGGCGACGACGAGCACGACGTCGTGCACTGGCTCAGCCCGGTCACCGACGACGAGTACGCCGAGGCTCCCGCCCTCGACCGCTGAGCACCGACGGCGTGCCCCGGGTCGACTCACCGAAGGAGCAGCATGGCGGAAACCCGGCAGGTCCTGTTCGTTCAGGGCGGCGGCGCGGGCGTGCACGACGAGTGGGACGACCGCCTGGTCGACAGCCTGCGCCGGGAGTTGGGGGAGGGGCACGAGGTCCGCTACCCGCGGATGCCCGACGAGGGCGACCCGGACCACGCCTCGTGGAGCGCGGCGATCCGGCGGGAGCTGGCGGCGTTGGACGACGGCGCGGTCGTCGCCGGTCACTCGGTGGGCGCGACGATCCTTCTCGACGTGCTCGCCGCGCCGTCGCCGGACCGCCGGCCGGCGGCGATCGTGCTGATCGCCGCCCCGTTCGTCGGTGCCGGCGGCTGGCCGGGTGACGGGTTCGCGCTGCCGCCCGACCTGGGCGCGCGGCTGCCGCAGGGCGTACCGGTGCACGTGTTCCACGGCCTGGCGGACGAGACCGTCCCACCCGCGCACGCCGACCTGTACGCCCGCGCCGTGCCGCAGGCCCGGCTGCACAGGCTGCCCGGGCGCGACCACCAGCTCAACGACGACCTGAGCGAGGTCGCGGCGGTGATCGCGCGCCTCGGGTGAGGCAGCACACCCGAGGCACTATCGTTCGGGCGTGCACATCCGTTTCGACGTCCCGGTCGATCCCGACTACCCGGGCCGGGTGGCCGCCGCGCTCAGCGCCGTCCGGCTGCGCCGGTTCGGCCGGATCGGCGCGCTGCTGGCGGCCGTCGGGGCGGTCGGTCTGGTGGTCGCCGAGCTGGTGGCGGGGGGCGACCGGTTCGCGCCGCTGTGCGTGACCCTGGTGGTGGCCGGCCTGCTGTCGATGCTGTACGCCCCGTGGGTGCGCCGGCGCGCCCGGCGTCGCTCGGCCGGGTACGCCGTCGAGGGCGGCTACGACATCACCGACGAGAACATCATGATGCGCAGCGGCTCGGAGTCGGGCGGCATCGCCTGGGACGGCGTCGCCCGGGTCACCGAGACCCCGGAATTCTGGATCGTGTACGTCGGCCGGATGCCGGCCACGGTGATCCCGCGCCGGTTGATGTCCCCGGCCGACGACGGGACGCTGCGCGCCTTCATGGCCGACCGCGGGCTGCTCCCGCCGGCGTGAGCCGGGCTCAGCCGACCTGGCTGTTGTCCTTGAGCGCGCCCCACCCGTGCCACCGGTCGACCTCGATCAAGGCGCTGACCCGGGCCCGCTCGCGGCGCGGGTACGGGTTGCCGGTGTAGTGCCGGGAGAGCCGGTCGATGTCGGTCAGGTCCTCGTCGTCGCGCAGCTCCACGACGCGCCCGACGACGCTGACGTGGGTGTACCAGCCCTGCTCGTCCAGCACGGTCAGGGTGACCCGGGGGTCGTTGCGCAGGTGACCGAGGCGCCGACGGCCCTCGTCCATGTTCACCAGGATCCGGCCGTCGTCCTCCCACAGGTACCAGGTGGCGGCGGAGACCGGCTGGCCGTCGGGGCGCAGCGTGGCGATGACGGCGGGGTTCGGCTTGCGCAGCATGGTGACGGCGGATTCGGGCAGCGGCGGCTTCGACATGGCTCTCCTTCGCGACGGTCCTGACCCCGCACTGTACGGACCGGCGGTGCCCGTCGCAGCGCGTCGGGACACCTCGGGCCCTGGGCGAAATCGGTCAGGTACAGTCCATCATCCGATGTGGATCATGCACTCGACCCTGGAGGACTGCGTGCGCAGATTTGCCCGACGCCTGTCGACCTCGCTGCTGGCCGCGACCGTCGCGGTGGTGACGTTCGCGGCACCGGCCCGGGCCGCGAACCCGTACACCCCCGCCCAGGCGTGTGGCAACGAGTTCGGCGGTTCCTGGACGGCGTCCTCGGACGGCCACCGGTCGATCGTCGCCGACAACGGCGTCAAGCTGGGCGATGTCTACCTGATGTACAACTACGCGACCGACTACAACTGCGTCACCATGATCAAGGCGCGGGACATCGGCACGGCCAGCCCGATCAAGGCCAGCATCAAGGTGGACGTGGAGGGCACCCTGCGCGAGTGGCAGTCGGACTCGGGCTCCTACAAGTACTACGCCGCGGTCCAGCGCTACGCGAACAACATGTGCGTCCAGTACTACGGCAGCGCCCTCTACGGCGGCTACTGGCAGGGTAACGGCAGGACCACCTGGGGCAACTGCATCTGATCGGCTCCGGTCGGCGGGCGCGCGGGTCGACCGCGCGCCCGCGGGCTTGACCTTGACGCAGCGTCAACCCCGCATGCTGTCACCATGTCCACCGAACACCACGCGGCGACCGGGCCCGAGCGCGGCCCCGCCATCCAGGTCAGGGGCCTGGAGAAGTCGTACAAGGAACTGCACGTGCTGCGCGGCGTCGACCTCGACGTGGCGCGCGGCAGCATCTTCGCCCTGCTCGGCTCCAACGGGGCCGGCAAGACCACCCTCGTCAAGATCCTCTCCACGCTGCTCCGGGCGGACGCCGGAACGGCCACCGTCGACGGCGTCGACGTCGCCGGCCAGCCGGCGCGGGTACGCGAGTCGATCAGCCTGACCGGTCAGTTCGCGGCCGTCGACGAGATCCTCACCGGGCGGGAGAACCTGGTGCTGATCGCCCGGCTGCGGCACCTGCGGGAGCCCGGCCGGATCGCGGACGAGCTGCTGGCCCGCTTCTCGCTGACCGACGCGGCAGGCCGGCGGGTGGCGACGTACTCCGGTGGCATGCGCCGCCGGCTCGACATCGCGATGAGCCTGATCGGCGACCCGCCGGTCGTCTTCCTCGACGAACCCACCACCGGGCTCGACCCGCAGGCCCGCATCGAGGTGTGGCAGGCCGTCCGGGAACTCGCCCGACAGGGCACCACGGTGCTGCTCACCACGCAGTACCTCGACGAGGCCGAACAGCTCGCCGACCGGATCGCGATCCTGCACCGGGGCCGCATCATCGCCGACGGCACCCTCGCCGACCTGAAGCGGCTGCTCCCGCCGGCCACCGTCGAGTACGTCGAGAAGCAGCCCACCCTGGAGGAGATCTTCCTCGCCATCGTCGGCGACGACCGCGCCGCCCCCGCCACCACCCCCGCCGGCACGAGCAACTGAGGACCCTGATGAGCAAGCACTTCCTCGGCGACACCGCCACCCTGCTGGGCCGCTCCCTGCGCCACATCGCCCGCAGCCCGGACACCATCATCACCACCGCGATCATGCCGATCGCCTTCATGCTGCTCTTCGTGTACGTCTTCGGCGGCGCAATCGAGACCGGGTCCGGCCGCTACGTGAACTACCTGCTGCCCGGCATCCTCACCATCACCGTGGCCTCCGGCATCTCCTACACCGCGTACCGGCTCTTCCTGGATCTGAAGGGCGGCATCTTCGAGCGGTTCCAGTCCATGCCGACCGCCCGCTCGTCGGTGCTCTGGGCGCACGTGCTGACCTCGCTGGTCGCCAACCTGATCTCGCTCGTGGTGGTGGTGCTGGCCGCCCTGCTGATGGGCTTCCGCTCGGGGGCCGGCGTGCTCGACTGGTTGGCGGTCGCCGGCATCATGCTGCTGTTCACACTGGCCCTGACCTGGCTCGCCGTCATCCCGGGCCTGACCGCGCAGTCGGTGGACGGCGCGAGCGCCTTCTCGTACCCGCTGATCTTCCTGCCCTTCGTCAGCTCCGCCTTCGTGCCGACCGGGAGCATGCCCGGCCCGGTGCGGGCCTTCGCCGAGCACCAGCCGGTGACGGCCATCGTGAACACGATCCGCGACCTGTTCGCGCAGCAGCAGGTCGGCGACGACATCTGGGTCGCCCTCGGCTGGTGCGTCGCCCTCCTCGTCGTCGCCTATGGCCTCGCCATGAGGGTCTACCGGCGCAAGGTCAGTTGACGATGCGGCTCCGTGCGGCAGGCTGAGCCCATGTTGACGATCGGACGGCTGGCGTCGTACGCGGGAGTGACGATCCGCGCGGTGCGGCACTACCACCAGATCGGGCTGCTCCCGGAGCCGGAGCGGGACGCCTCCGGCTACCGGACGTACGACGCGGCGGCGGTCGTGCGGCTCGTCCGGATCCGGACCCTGGCCGAGGCCGGCGTCCCGTTGGCCCGGGTCCGCGAGCTGCTCGACGCCGACCCCGCGACGTTCGCCGCCGCGACTGCCGAGATCGACCGGCAGCTGCGTACCCAGATCCGCACGTTGCAGGAGCACCGGCGGCGGATCGCGCTGCTCGGCTCCGGCGACTCGCTGGCCGTCCCGGCCGAGGTGGTCGACTACCTGGACCGCCTGCGGGCCGTCGGTGCGCCGGCGCTCGTCGTCGAGGCCGAGCGCGACGCGTGGATCCTGATGGCGGCGCGCTGGCCGGAGAAGATCCCGGCGTTCATGGCCGACAAGGTGGGCCAGTTGGCCAACCCGCAGGTCGTGCGCTTCTACCGGCTCGTCGGCCGGATCGCGGAGAACGTGCACGACGACGCGCTGCTGGTCGAGGCGGCCGACCTGATGAGCGAGCTGTTCGCGCAGGCGGAGGCGAGTGGGGAACTGGAACTCCAGGACGAGGTCACGCCCGACCCCGCGTTCGTGAAGCTGATGGACGCGTTCGCCGAGGGCGCCCATCCCGTCGTCGGTCGGCTGCGGGAGCTGCTCGCCGCGCGCGGGTGGGACGGGTGGACCCGGGTCGAGAAGCGCGTACCCCGGGGCTGACCGGGTCGGGATAGGGTGCGGTCGATGACGGGGGAGGCCGAGCCGACGACGTCGGTGCTGCGCGGGTTGGCGCGCAACCCGGCGGCACCGGACGAGGTGCTGCTGCGGCTGCTCGCGCTGTGGCCGGACCAGGCGTACGCGGGGCTCTCGCGCCGCGCCGAGCTGCCACCCCGGGTGCGGGACGCGATGCCCCGGCACCCCTCGCCCCGGGTGCGCGGCGCGCTGGCGGCGCGCCCGGCGGTCGACGCCCGGACCCGGGCCGCCCTGCTGGCGGACCCTGCGTGGCGGGTGCGGCTCCTGGACCGCCCGGCCTGACCCAGGGTGCGGGTCGGCCGGCCTGGATCGGGTCCCCTTGACGGATGTGATGTTATCGCTCACAGTCGATGGCAACACGGCGGCAACATCCCTGACTCATGCGATGGGTTGGGGGCTCTTCGTGGCGGGTCCCGGGCCTGCGTCGCCGCGCCGTGGACTGCTTGTTATCGCTCACACACGGTCCGGCTCGCCTGTCGCGCCGGGCCCTGCCGTCATCGAAGGAGGATGATGTTCGCCTTTCGGAGGTCCGCATCGACCGCGTCGCCGGCGCGGCGTCGCAGGTGGTTGCCCCGGGCCGTCGGTGCCGCGCTCACGGCGGTGACGGTCGGCGTGGCCGCCGCCGCGGTGGTGTCGTCGCCGGCCGCCGCCGCGACGGTCGACACCAGCGCCTGGTACGTGCTGGTCAACCGCAACAGCGGCAAGGCCCTGGACGTCTACAACCTGGCCACCAACGACGGCGCGCGGATCGTGCAGTGGACCCGCAACAACGGCAACCAGCAGCAGTGGCAGTTCGTGGACTCGGGCGGCGGCTACTACCGGCTGCGCTCCCGGCTCTCCGGCAAGGTGCTGGACGACTACAACTTCTCCACCGCCAACGGCGCCAGCATCGTGCAGTGGACCGACCTCAACGGGACCAACCAGCAGTTCCGGCTGGCCGACTCCGACAGCGGCTACGTCCGGCTGATCAACCGGAACAGCAACAAGGCGATGGAGGTGCAGGGCGCCTCGACCGCCGACGGCGGGAACATCGTCCAGTACGACGACTGGAACGGCAGCAACCAGCAGTGGCAGCTCGTCCGCGTCGACGGCGGCGGCACCCCCACCACGCCGCCGCCGAGCGGCGGCTGCACCCTGCCGTCGACGTACCGGTGGTCGTCGACCGGTGCGCTGGCGCAGCCGAAGTCGGGCTGGGCGTCGCTGAAGGACTTCACCAACGTCGTCCACAACGGCAGGCACGTCGTCTACGCGACCACCCACGACACCGGGACGTCGTGGGGCTCGATGGCCTTCAGCCCGTTCACCAACTGGTCGGACATGGCCTCGGCCGCGCAGAACACGATGCCGTTCTCGGCCGTCGCGCCGACGCTGTTCTACTTCGCCCCGAAGAACATCTGGGTGCTCGCCTACCAGTGGGGCGGCACGGCGTTCTCCTACCGGACGTCGAGCGACCCGACCAACGTCAACGGCTGGTCGGCGCAGCAGACGCTGTTCACCGGGAGCATCTCCGGCTCCGGCACCGGCCCGATCGACCAGACGCTGATCGGCGACGGCACGAACATGTACCTCTTCTTCGCCGGGGACAACGGCAAGATCTACCGGGCCAGCATGCCGATCGGGAACTTCCCCGGCAACTTCGGCTCCAGCTACACCACGATCCTGAGCGACACGACCAACAACCTCTTCGAAGGTGTCGAGGTCTACAGGATCCAGGGCCAGAACCAGTACCTGATGCTGGTCGAGTCGATCGGGTCGCAGGGTAGGTACTTCCGGTCGTACACGGCCAGCAGCCTGGGTGGTTCGTGGACGCCGCAGGCCACCAGCGAGAGCAACCCGTTCGCCGGCAAGGCCAACAGCGGCGCCACCTGGACCAACGACATCAGCCACGGTGACCTGGTCCGCACCAACCCGGACCAGACCAAGACCGTCGACCCGTGCAACCTGCAACTGCTGTACCAGGGCCGGGCCACCAACTCCGGCGGCGACTACGGCCTGCTGCCGTACCGGCCGGGGGTGCTCACCCTGCAACGCTGACGACGTACCCGGCAACGGGGAGCCCGGCCCGCGACCGCGCGGGCCGGGCTCCCGCCCGTGCCTGGCGGGACGGGGGCAACCGCCGGCAGACTGGTGGCGTGCGCACCGAACCCGTCACCGCGGACCCGAATGGCGGCGCCGGTGCGTGCCGGTGAGCCGTTCGCCGCGCCCGACCGCCTGCTCGACGACACGACGCTGGAAGCGTCCGCGGTGGTGGCGAACTCCGCGATGAACCGGGAGCGCCAGCTCGCCGGTGTGAACAGCTACACCAGGGAACTCGGGTTCAATCCGCTCGACTGGCTCCTGACCAGGACGCGGCGGTCGCGGCAGGCGACGATGGGCTGGCTGGACCTGTGCTGCGGGACCGGCCGGGGCCTGCGGCAGGCCGCGGACGCCCTCGCCCGGGACGGCCTCGACGACCGGGTCACGATCGTCGGCGTCGACCTGGTCGACTTCTTCGACCCCACGCCCGCCCGGGGGCAGGCGCTGCGATTGACCTGTGCCTCGATCACGTCCTGGTCGCCCGACCGCCGGTTCGACCTGATCACCTGCGTGCACGGGCTGCACTACGTCGGCGACAAGCTGGGGGCCCTGACCCGCGTCGCCGGTTGGCTCGCCGAGGACGGGCAGTTCACCGCCGACCTCGACCTGGACAGCATCCGCCGCGCCGACGGCCGGCCCGTCGGCCGGCTACTGGCCACCGCACTGCGCGCGGCCGGCTTCACCGTCGACACCCGCCGCCACCGGATCGGCCGCCGGGGACCGGGCCCGGTGTCCCTGCCCTGGACCTACCTGGGTGCCGACGACCGGGCCGGGCCGAACTACACCGGCCAGCCTGCGGTCCACTCCTACTACGCGGAAGCGCCCGGGGCCCGGTGACCGCCGACGGTCACCGTCAGGCCCGGGCCGCCGTGCGGGCGCGGCCGAAGAAGAAGCGGCGGGTGTCGGCGCGCAGCAGGTTCACCACGACCCAGCACCCGAGGCCGACGACCAGCAGTGTCGGCACGCCGAAGAAGAGCCCGAAGTCCGCGGCCGCGTAGCAGAGGAACCCGACGGCGGCCTCCGCGAGCAGCGCGAGGACCCAGCCGGCCGCCCAGCCGTGCCGCACTGCCTTCGCCGCCAGCGCCAGCACCGTCGGGGTCAGGATCAGGGAACCGAGGAGTACGCCGAGGGCGTTCGACGCCTCGTCGTCGAGCGGACCGCGTGCGCTCAACGGTTCCAGCAGCAGCAGGAAGATCAGCAGCCCGACCAGCAGCAGCCAGGTCTGGGTCAGCAGGAACACGCGGGTCTGCTCGACGATCGGGGGCAACGGCGGGCGCTTCACGAGGGTCCACTGTAGTGCGACGGCGGTCACCGGGGTGTCCCCGGCCGTCCGGTCGCCCGGTCCGGGTACGAGGCTGCCGGGGCAGGCCGGTGCCGGGAACAGGGCAGTGCGGATCAGGGCAGTGCGGGCGCGGGCGTGGTCGGAGGTCCGACCGGCGCGGCGGGCACGGTCCGCGCGATCCGCCGACGCCGGGCAAGCCGGTCGACGACCAGCACGTACGCGGTGATGGCGAGCACGTCCACCGGCAGCAGCTGCCAGCCGGCATCGGCCGCCGTCTCCTGATCGGCGAGCTGGCCGAAGGCCGCCGCCAGCCCCATGAACGCCAGGTTGTTCACCACGTGCCAGGCGATGGCCGCCTCCAGACCACCGGTACGCACGGTCAGCCACCCGAGGGCGGCCCCGAAGAAGCACAGGTCTATGAAGCCCCACGGGGTACCCCACCCGTGCAGGGTGGCGAACACGACCGCCTGCACCGCGATCCCCGGCCACGGCGTCCGCAGGAAGACGCCGACGGCCTGGAGCAGCCAGCCCCGGCAGAGGTACTCCTCGGCGGCGGCCTGGACCGGCACCAGCACGACGAGCATCACCAGGCTCACCGCGAGGGTGCCCGCGTCCACCAGGGACTCCGCGCCGGGCAGGACGGTCTCACCGGCGAGGGCGAAGAAGCCCGCCATCCCGGCCAGCAGCAGGCCGACCGCGAGGAGGGCCGGCAGCAGGCACTCGGCCAGCCACCGCCAGCGCAGCCGCCCGCACACCGAGGACAGGGTGCCGACCGGTCGCGCCTGCACCGCGAACGCGGCCAGGAGGACGACCGGGAGCAGCACCGCCACCACCAGCAGCGTCAACGCCGTGTCGGCCACCGGACCGAAGGTCGGGAAGTCGTCGGCGTCGAGGGGTCGGCCGGTGAGGTGGCCGACCGTCCACCAGACGGCCATCAGGCCGATGATCGCGGCGATGGCGCCCACCACCAGCACGACGGTGCCGAGCACCGGACGCCACCAGCGGTGCGCGGCGGTGCGGGCGAGACGGTGGTACGGCGTGCCGGGCCCGGGCCGGCGGAGCCATCCCGTCGGCGCGGGCGCGGCGGGCGGCGGGGCGGCGTACGGGACGGCGGCGGGCGGGGGTGGGGGTGGAGGTGCGGCGAGATCCACTCCGACATCGTGCCGTATCCGGTCCGGCCGGTGGGTGGGGGAGTGGATCGGTAGGTTCGTCGTCATGAGTGACGACACCTTCCGCTCGGTACGGATCGAGCGCACCGCCCTGGGCAGCTACCAGGTACGCAACGCCCGGGGTGGCTCGATCGCGATGGGCTCCGGCGACGACGACAGCTTCACGCCGGTGGAGCTGCTGCTGGCCGCCATCGGCGGGTGCACCGCCATCGACGTCGACCTGATCACCAGCCGGCGTGCCGAACCGGACGGGTTCGCCGTCGAGGTCAGCGGCGACAAGATCCGTGACGAGGCCGGCGGCAACCGGATGCGGAACCTGCGGGTCGAGTTCACCGTGACGTTCCCGGCGGGACCGGACGGTGACCGGGCGCGCGAGGCGCTGCCCCGCTCGTTGCAGCAGTCGCACGACCGGCTCTGCACCGTCTCCCGTACCGTCGAACTCGGCACGGCCGTGACCGTCGTCGACGCCGCCGCTACCGACCGGGGCTGAGGCCCGGGGAAAAAATTCCGGCGGGGATGTCGAGAAGCCGGGGCCGGCCCCGTCCCCGGGGTGAACGCGACCAGTACGGGTCGCACCAGCACCGAGGAGAGCACCGATGGCCAAGTACCTGCTGCTCAAGCACTACCGTGGCGCTCCGGCTCCGGCCAACGACGTGCCGATGGAGAAGTGGACGCCGGAGGAGATCTCGGCGCACATCCAGTACATGAACGACTTCGCCGCCCGGCTGGAGGAGACCGGCGAGTTCGTCGACGGCCAGGCGCTCGCCCCGCAGGGGGCGTGGGTCCGGTACGACGGGCCGGGCCGGCCGCCGGTCACCGACGGTCCCTTCGCCGAGACGAAGGACCTGATCGCCGGCTGGATGGTGATCGACGTGGACAGCTACGAGCGCGCCGTCGAGCTGGCGGGGGAGCTGTCGGCCGCCCCCGGCGCGGGCGGCGAGCCGATCCACGAGTGGCTGGAGCTGCGCCCGTTCCTCACCGAGCCGCCCACCATCACGGAGTGAGCTGAGATGGACGAGGCCCTGCTCCGGAGCCTCACCCCGCAGGTGCTCGGGGTCCTCGTCCGCCGCGGAGCCGACTTCGCGGCGGCCGAGGACGCCGTGCAGGACGCGCTGGTCGAGGCGCTGCGCGCCTGGCCGGCCGACCCGCCGCGCGACCCGAAGGGCTGGCTGGTCACGGTGGCCTGGCGCAAGTTCCTCGACGCCGCCCGCGCCGACGCCGCCCGCCGCCGCCGGGAGGACCGGGTCGAGGAGGAGCCGCCTCCCGGGCCGGTGCCCGCGACCGACGACACGCTCCAGCTCTACTTCCGCTGCGCCCACCCCTCGCTGACGCCGTCCTCTGCGGTCGCGCTCACGCTGCGCGCCGTGGGCGGGCTGACCACCCGGCAGATCGCCCAGGCGTACCTGGTGCCCGAGGCGACGATGGCGCAGCGCATCAGCCGGGCCAAGCGCACCGTCTCCGGCGTCCGGTTCGACCGGCCCGGCGACGTCGCCACCGTGCTGCGCGTGCTCTACCTGGTCTTCAACGAGGGCTACTCCGGACAGGTCGACCTCGCCGCCGAGGCGATCCGGCTCACCCGGCAGCTCGCGGCCGCGATCGACCATCCCGAGGTGGCCGGGCTGCTGGCGCTGATGCTGCTGCACCACGCCCGGCGTGCCAGCCGGACGGCGTCCGACGGCAGCCTGGTCCCGCTCGCCGCGCAGGACCGCAGCCGGTGGGACACCACGGCGATCGCCGAGGGCATCGGGATCCTCCAGGTGGCGCTGTCCCGGGACCGGCTGGGCGAGTTCCAGGCCCAGGCCGCCGTCGCGGCGCTGCACGCCGACGCGCGCAGCGCCGAGGAGACCGACTGGGTGCAGATCGTCGAGTGGTACGACGAGTTGGTGCGGCTCACCGACAGCCCGGTGGTCCGGCTCAACCGCGCGGTGGCGGTCGGCGAGGCCGACGGGGCGCGTGCCGGGCTGGCGGCCCTCGCCGGCCTGGACGACACCCTGCCGCGGCACACCGCGGTGGCGGCGTACCTGCACGAGCGCGCCGGTGACCCGGCCACGGCGGCCCGGCTCTACGCCGAGGCGGCGCGGCAGGCCCCGAACCTCGCCGAGCGCGACCACCTGACCCGGCAGGCGGCCCGGCTCAACGCCCGCCGTTGACCTGAGCGGCCGTTCGTCGGTGCTCGTGCTCCGCTACGCTGGCCGCCGGCGCAGCGCCGCTCAGGTGGGAAGTTCATGTGCACGTGCTCGACGACCCCGACGGTCTGTCCCCGAGGGCGCGGGCCTTCCTGCGCCGGGTCGCGGTCCGGGAGCCGACGCCGCCCCGACTGCTGACCGACTTCCGGACCGTACGGGACCGGTCGGGACGGCTGGTCGCCGCCCCGGTCGAGTTGATCGTGCGGCGGGAGGGGTTCGCCGACCGGTACGGCGGCCTGCGCTACGACCTGCGCCGCAGCGTGCGTGTCGGCGACGAACGCCACGTCGTGCTGCGCCGCTGGCACTTCGACCTCCTCGACGGGATCCACCCGGAGCGGACGGGATGGTCGTTCGGCTGGTACGGCGAGCGTGTCTCGTCGCCGGTGCGCTATCTCGTGCACACCGACGGCCGGTTCGGGGTGCGCGCCGGGGGCCCCTTCCTGGAGGTCTGTCCCTCCGTCCCGCACCTGATCGAGGGACACGCGCTGCTGGACGAGCTGGCCGACTGGGTGCCGGTCCGGCCCGGTGCGCCGGAGCCCTGGGCCGCCACGGCGATCGGCGGCCCGGAACTCGCCCGGCTGGTGGACGGGTTGTCGCCGGTGCCCGAGGCATCCGGACCGGCTGACCGGTGGTGGTGCTCGGAGGAGCGGGCGGTGCGGGTCTTCCGGCTCTGGACCGACGCCCGGCCCCGCCCGATCGGCGTCATGGCCTGGAGCCGGGACGGCCGACGGTGACGCCGTCAGCCGGGCAGTTCAGCCGGCCGACCACCGTCGGCCGGGCGGCTCAGCCGGCCGACCGTCCGCCGCCGGCGGTCCGGCGGCGACGGGTGCCGAGCAGCAGCACGCCACCACCGACCAGCAGGGCGAGACCGATGCCGGCGACCGGCGCGGCCGCCGGCCCGGTGACCGGCAGGCCACCGCCGCCACTGCCACCACTGCCGCCAGTTCCGCCGCCGGGGTGGTCGCCGCCGTTGCCGGTGCCGCCGCCGCTGCTCTTCGCGGCGACCACGACGGCGAACCCGTCCTGGTTGTCGCTGGTGTCCACGTCGGCCGCCGGCACGGCGACGGCGTTCGTGGGAAGCGCGGCCCGCGCTGGGGCGGCCGACTCCGGTCGCTCCGCCCGCAGACCCTCGACCCGCACGGTGCCGCCCCGCAGCGTGACCGGCGCGCGGGTGTCGGCGGACACGGTCACCAGGTGCTGCAGCGCCACGGCGGAGTGCAGGGCGTCGTCCGGGTCGGTGTCCTGCTTGACCGGGATCAGGGCGAGCCGGTCGTAGGTGCAGACCGCCGACCGGCCGGCGTCGCCGAGCACGCACTCGCCGGGCGGCGCGGTGAACGTCACGCCGGCGGGCAGGTGCAGCTCGACCCGGACCCCGTCGACCGGTGCCAGGCCCTGGTTGGCGATGGTGTAGCGGACCGCTCCCGTGCCGCCCGGCGGCAACGGCCCGGTGGGTTCGAGGCCGCCGCCCGTACCGACCCGGACCGCCTTCGTCACGTCCGGGGCGACCACCGACAGGTCGGCCGCCGGCCGGTCGACGACCCGGACGGTGAACGACCGGGTGTTGTCGGCCGGGTCGACGTCGTTGGGCTTGACCTCGACGGACGCCTTGATCTCCAGGTTCATCGGCTGCCTGGCCTGGATGCCGGCGCTCACCGGCAGCTCGGCGGTCTCGCCCGGCCCGGGGAGGTGTTCCGGCCGCACCTCGCAGTACCACCCGACGACGTCGCCGTCGCAGTCACCGAGGGCCCCGGTCGGCCAGAGCGTGACCTTCTGGGCGTCGTCCACCGGGGCCAACACCTGGACGTACACCCGGGCGTCGGTCGGCTTCGCGTCGCCCTCGTTGGTGATCCTGAGGGTCAGGGTCTTGCTCGTGACGCCGAGTGGAATCGTCCCGCCGACCAGGTCGACCGTGAGGTCCGGGCCCTTCGGGGCCGCCGAGGCGGACGCCGTCGGCACCCCCGCCGCACCCAGCAGAACCAGCACGACCGCCGCTGTCGCGGGCAGCCATCGACGTCCGAATCCCATCACGAAAGACCCCTTCGACATGGACAGGCAACAATGGGGACGGTAGCCGTCCGGTTTCCGTTCCGGAACCCCTGCCCGTCCCGCGCCGTCAGGAGGCCGGGATCAGCACGCTCAGGCAGGTCACGCAGCCTTCGAGCTTCTCGTACTCGCTGATGTCGACGACGACCGGCGTGAAGCCGAGGTCGGCGACGAGCGCCGCGGTGCGCGGCGCCGACGCCGCCAGCAGGACGAGGCCGTCGCCGAGGGGTACGACGTGACAGCCGGCCTCCTCGTCCACCGGGCGCACCGGCTGCCGCAGCGCGGTCGCGTCGAACAGCTCCGGCAGGGCGAGCAGGGTGCCGTCGGGCAGCGCGGTCACCGCCGACTTGAGGTGCAGTACCTCGCGCAGCGGCACCGGGACCACGGTGCGCCCCCGGGTCGCCAGGTGGGCGGCCAACTGGCGGACGCCCTCCGCGTCGGTCCGGCCGCCCAGTCCCACGTAGACGGTGCTGCCGACCTGGAGCACGTCACCGCCGTCCAGGGTGCCGGGCGCCTCGATGCGCACCACCTCCAGCCCGACGGCGCGTACCGCCTTCTCGGTGCCGGCGACCTCGGGGCGGCGCTCCGGCGCGCCCGGCCGGGTGAGCACCGCCAGGTCGGCGCAGACCACGACGGTGTCCTCGACGAACACCGCGTCGGGGCAGTGGTCGGCCGGCTCGACCTCGTGGACCTGCCAGCCCGCCCCGGCGAGCGCCGCCCGGTACGCCTCGTGCTGCCGCCGGGCCGCCGCGACGTCCACGTCGCTGCGCTCGATGTGGGTGACCAGCCCCTCGGCCAGCCGGTCGCCGGGTTGCCGGACCAGGGCGATGCCTCGCGTCATCCGGCCAGTCTGCCGGGGCGGGCGGCCGCGCTCAACCGCCGGCCGGGCGGCGGGCGACCCTAGAATCGGGCGATGGAACGGACCGACCGGGCCAGCCGGCTGATCGCGGCACCACCGGCGGCCGTGTACGCCGCCCTGCTCGACCCGGACGCGCTGGCCGCCTGGCTGCCGCCCGACGGGATGCGCGGCCGGATCGAGCGGTGGGATCCCCGGCCCGGCGGCGGGTTCCGGATGGTGCTCACCTACCTCGACGCCACCGGCAACCCCGGCAAGACCTCCGACGCGACCGACGTGGTGGACGTCGGCTTCGCCGACCTGGTGCCGGCGGAGCGGGTGGTGCAGCGGGCCGTGTTCGAGGCCGACGACCCGGCGTACGCGGGCACCATGACGATGACCTGGCAGCTGGCCGCCGCCGGGGCGGGGACCGGGGTGACCGTCACCGCCACCGGCGTGCCGCCCGGCATCGACCAGGCCGTCCACCAGGAGGCGATGGCCTCCTCACTGGCCAACCTGGCCGCGCACGTGGAGGCGGTGGGTTAGCGCGGCGAGGGTGGCGGCGACGGCCGACACGACGGGCCAGGTTCGACATGCCCGCCACGATGCCCGGCCGGTACCAGCCGGAGCCGTCGCCGCCCGACCGTCCGCCGGTCAGCCCCGCGGCGATCCGGCCGGCACCCGGCCGGGCACTGCCGCCCGTCGCCGGACCGGCCGGTTCGCCTGCTTGACCAGGCAGGACGGTACGCCCGCCGCCGGGGCCGCGCGGCGTCGGTAGACGCTGGGCGGAACACCGACGAGTTCGGTGAAGCGGGTGCTGAAGGTGCCGAGCGAGGAGCAGCCGACGGCGAAGCACACCTCGGTGACGCTCAGGTCGCCGCGGCGCAGCAGTGCCATCGCGCGCTCGACGCGGCGGGTCATCAGGTACGCGTACGGCGACTCACCGTAGGCCAGCCGGAACTGCCGGCTCAGGTGACCGGCGGACAGGTGCACGGCCCGGGCGAGGGCCTCGACGTCCAGCGGTTGGGCGTACTCCCGGTCGATGCGGTCGCGGACCCGGCGCAGCCGCGCGAGGTCCGCCAGCCGCTGCGCCTCGGTGCGGGCGCGGCCCCAGGCGGGGTGACACATGACGGGACTCCGTTCGGCGAGGGGGTGTCCTCCAGACGTCGGTCAGCGCAGTTCCTGGATGCGGACCAGGTTGCCGGCGGGGTCGCGAAAGGCACAGTCGCGGATGCCGTACGGCTGCTCGGTCGGCTCCTGGACCACCTCGGTGTCGCCGGCCTGCACCTTCTCGAAGGTGCTGTCGAGGTCGCGGGTGGCCAGCAGGATCCAGCCGTAGGTGCCCTTCGCCATCATCTCGCTGATGGTCCGCCGCTCGTCCTCGGTGATGCCGGGGTCGACGGCCGGCGGCGCGAGCAGGATCGACGTGTCCGGCTGGTGGGCCGGGCCGACCGTGATCCAGCGCATCCGGCCCTGCCCGACGTCGGTGCGGACCTCGAAGCCGAGGACGTCGCGGTAGAACGCCAGCGAGGCGTCCGCGTCGAGGTGCGGCAGGACGGTGGTGTGAATGGTGAGATCCATACGACCAGGCTAGATACGGTCGCCCGACCGCACTTCTCGATTCCTGATCGAAGTGGCGGCTACTCCCGCCAGCCGGTCAGCTCCACCCCCTTGGCCAGCTCCACCCGGAAGCCCAGCGCGACCTCGCCGCTCTCCCCCGGGGCCAGCGGCAGCCGCCAGGTCAGCTCGCCCAGCTCGGTCCGCTCGGCCGGCGTCGGCTCCAGGACCGTCTCCCGCACCACCACCCCCTCGTCCCGGGAGACCGGCAGCTGGTCGCGCACCTCGACCGTCGCCGGCCGGGGCGTGTGGTTGGCGACGGTGATCCGGTACTCGACGTCCCGCCGCCGGGTCGAGCCGAGCGTCGCCTTCGTCTCGGTGCGCCGGTGCAGCTTCCGCTCCACCCGCAACCGGTCGTCCACCCCGAGCGCCAGCTCGGTCTCCTCGCCCGGCGCCCACGTCTTCAGCCGGGTGGCCGCGACGAAGTCGGCCCCGTGGAACACCGCCGCCGGGCCGGGCAGCAGGGTGTGCGTCGAGGTGTTGCGTACCGTCGCCCGCAGGTGCGCCTCGGCGGCGCGGACCGGGACGGTCACGTGGTCCAGCCGGGCCGGCAGCTCCAGCACCGCGATGGTGGCCCGGTGCGCGCTGCCGTCGGCCGGCACCGCCACCGCCCGCGCCGGCCGGTAGGTGGCCGCGCTGACCCCCTGCTCGACCTCGGCGACGCTCTCCCGGACCCGCTGGGCGGGCGCCGCCGCGCGCGGCCGACCGCCGGCCGGCGCGGCCGCCCCCGGCGGCACCGGCCCGCCGAACGCGGCCGCGGCCATCGGCGGCGGCACCGGCAACGGCCGGAACCGGTCCAGATACCAGGGCGACAACTCGGGTACGGCGGTCGCCGCCGCCGGCCGCGCGGTGGAGAGCCGCAGCTCGCACTCCGGCCAGTCCTCGCCGGTGCTCTGGCTGACCAGCCCGAACCAGGTGACCGTCATCGTCTCGTCGACCAGCCGCAGGTCGTAGGAGGGCTGCCAGCCGGCCCCGTCCACCAGGTAGGTCAGCTCCAGCTCCACCTCGGCGTCGTCCACCTCGACCGAGACGGCCACCTCGGCGGCGAGCCGGTCCGGGGCCCGCTTGCCCTGCGCGGCGGCCAGGTCGCGCTCCACCGCCGCCAGCTCCTCGGCCAGCTCGGTACGCCGCCGGGCCAGCCCGCGCCGCCGGCCGTGCGACTCGGCGAGCTGACCGGCCACCGACTCGGTGAAGGCAGCCACGTCGGCCGGGGCCGCGTCCCCGGCGGCCAGCGCCCGCGCGTACGTGCCACCGGCCCGCTCGGCCAGCCGGCCGAGGAACTCCGCGCGCTGCTCCTCGATCGCGTCCGCGTCGCCGACCTCGGCCAGCGCGTCGGCCAGCTCCCGGCGACGCTGCTCCAAGGCGGTGACCTGTGCGTCGGCACTGCGCGCCTGCCGCCAGGTGGTGACGTCCACGCCGAGCACGGTGGCCGCGCCCCGACCACCGACCCGGATCGAGTCCCGCCGCAGGTGCAGCGGCAGCGGCGCGACGCGTACCCGGTGCTCACCGGCGGCCAGCCGGACGCTGCCGCGCCGGGTGACCCGGGCCCGGTCCGGGTAGACGGTGACGCCGACGACGGGTGCCTCGATCTCCGCGATGTCCACGCGGCGAGGGTAGTGCAGTCGTGCTCGCCTTCCGCCGGCTTTAGTCTTCCGGGCATGGCGGACGGCGTGGCACCCCGGGCGGGCATGACGATCAGCGTGCGGACCCGCCGCGATGTCGTCGTCGTCGATCCGGAGCGGTTCCTGGCCGCCGCGCGGCAGGCGCTGCGGGACGCCGATCCCGCCCTGAGCGCGGCCGAGGCGGTCGAGGCGGTGACCGATGTGTACGACGCGGTGCACGCCCTGCTCGACCGGGACGGGATGCTCGCCGCCGACGCTGTCTCGGGGGAGTTGGCGGGTGCGGGTGGGCCGCTGCCGGGGACTCGGGAGAGCGACCGGGCGGACGGGCTGTCGCCGGCCGGGTGGTTGCAGCAGGTGGTGCTGGACGATCCGAGGGCGTTGCGGGACTACGGCTGTTTCCTGCCCGAGGACCCGTTCGCGCTGCCCCGGAGCGAAGGCAAGTAGGGATACCGTCAGGAGCGCAGTGGCGGCTAGCAGCGCGAGCCTCACCGGGGTGCTCACCAAAGCTGATACGTTCTGTTCCTGGTTTGGTGTGGGCCCGAACACGAGTGGCCTTAGGGCTGCTGCTTGGCTTTCGCACGCCTATTTGGCTGGCGTAGTTGGAGGCGGGGTCAACCAGGCGAGCGGCTGGCCGTCGAGGGCGGCATCGGCGAGCCGCTGTGCCGATGCCGTCTTCAGGGCTGCCTGCGAGCTGTCGATCCACCGCTGGACGTTGTCGATTCCCTGGTGTCGGTACTCCACCGCCTGGATGAGGCATTCGAGCTTGTCGGCGTCGCGAGCGACGATGGCCTCCACGGTCTCGCCCGCCTCGTATTCCGCCACGGCGGCGGTGATCAGGTCGATGACGGCGGGCGGGCAGCCGGCAACCTGGTCGGCGGTGACGGCGGTGTTCGGCACGGCGGTGAGGTAGCGCTTGGCGATGTGCGGGATGTCGGTGATCCGGGTCTCCTGCGTGTCGTGCAGGACGCACATCATCGACACCCGCGCCGCGTCGGCGCCCTCCATGGCGGCCAGCATCATCCCGATGAGCGCCGTGCGGAACGAGTGCTCGGCGATCGACTCCGGGTGCTTCACGCCGGCGAACCACCAGCCGGTGCGGGCGGCGCGTTTCAGTACGCCGGCTTCGAAGATGAAGCGCACGGCTCCGGCGGCGTCGTGGTCGTCGCTCATCTGCCCGTCCCTGTGCCGATGACTCCGTCTGCCTTCAGGGTGTAGACGATAGAGGTTAGTTCCCGTCGGGACTGGACGGAGATCGCGTCGCTGTCCAGGAGCCGCGTGCAGCGGTCCAGGAGTGCCTGCCCGGTGGCGTGGTCGTCGAGGGGGAGGCCCCGTCGCGCGGCCAGCAGGGCCCAGACGTTGTGGATGTTGAGGTCCACGATCGGGTGCTCCGGATGGAGGCGCTGGACCAGGTGGCGGAGGAGAAGCGATCCGCGCCAGTCGCCCAAAGCGCTCGGCATGAACGAGTCATCGGGCTGCCGGTAGGGAAGTTCGCCTACCCAGTAGGCCGAGTAGTTGAGGGCCGCCCGTTCGCAGGCGTCGTCGGGGTGGGCTCGGGCGATGAAGTCGCGTAACGGCTCCGGGTCACCCTGGTTCGCCAGCGAGGTGACCACCGAGCGCGCGTCGGGCCAGAGCGGGGACCAGGTGTGGAAGGTCGTCCGGCGGGTCGAGCGGGCGTTGCTTGACGTCAGCCAGGCTGCGGATCCGCCGGTGGGATCCATGCCGGCGAGGAAGCAGGCCTGCCGGTGCAGCAGCACGTGGGATCGGCGCGCTCCAGCCGACCGCTCGGCGAGGACGTGCAGGCGGGTGAAGAAGGCGCGTCGCTGCTCGGCGGGCAGGGATGGCCCGACTGCCACCGGTCCTCGTCTGCGGGTGGCCGTGGGGTTGTTGCGGACGAAGGTGGGGCACTGGCCGAGGACCGGCCAGAGGATCAGGTCGGACAGTCGGTGGGTGAGCACCGACCGGCCGAGCGGCTGAGCGGTGATGTCGGTGTTTTCCACCTGCTCGTCGAGGACCGCCGACAGGATGTAGTCCGCCTCGGTGGCGTCGTCGAGGGCGGCGAGCAGTGCGTTGTTCGCGCCGAGGTAACAGAGCCGCTGGCGAATCGCGATCACCTGGCCGAACGGCACCGCCGCGAACGGGCGGCGGCCGGTCTCCCAGCTCTGCACGGTGGTCCGGTCTACGGCCAACTCGGCGGCGAGCTGTTCCTGAGTGAGCGGGATGGACTCCCGGATCAGCTTGAGGAGATAACCGGTCACCTCACCGCGCGGTGCTGCCGGCCGTCCGCGAGTTGCCATTGAATGCCCCTACGTTGACCGGTGGTCGACGTTCCCCTTCACCAGGCTCGCCGCCGGGAACGAGTGGCCCGTGCACTCGTACCGCTGGTGAGTACAACGGTTGCCGCCCGAATCGTAGCGTCACGGTTACCCAGCGTTCCAGGGCTGGCGTGACGAAACGGGGGCAGCTGCGTCGGGCTGCCGGCGAAGGGAGCCAGCGATGCGGGAGAGAACGCCGCCGTGGCGACGGGTCTCCTACGACCAGTACCTGAGCGCCGTCGCTATGACGTTGGCGCGACGGCACCGTCCGGTGTGGTCAGGGCGGAACGAGGCCGGGGTCTGCCGGTGCGGTGCCGAGTTGCCCTGCCGCAGTCGACATCGCGTCCCGATCGGCCGTGGCCACTGGCCGGCGGTGGAGGAGCAGTGAGTCGGGGCGTACCCGGATGGCTGGTGGAACGGGCGACGGACCGGGCGGCGCGGCACCGGGCCGCGACGGCGCTCGGAGGTCGCGGATGATCGCCCACGGGCCGGTGCTGCCGCTCTGGAGCTGCGCCGGCTGCGACCGGCCCTGGCCCTGCGAGACCCGGCGGCGGGAGCTGCGCGCGGAGTTCGCCGCCGCTCCGGTGTCGCTCGCGCTCTACCTGGGCGCGCAGTTCGCGCGGGCGGTGCAGGACCTGCACTGGCTGCCGGCCGACGACCTGCACCGGCGCTTCCTCGGCTGGATCCGATGAGCATCCTGCGGGCGGGCGACGAGAAGTTCCACTACAGCGACGGCTCGCACCGGTGGATCGCGCCGGACCCGGACTACGACCAGGCGGTGTGGGACGAGCAGGTGCGCCAGCACAAGCTGGGCCACCTGCGCGACGAGCGCCCTAAGGTCCGGCTGCGCCGGCTTGTGTGAACACGCAGTTCAGGACGCCTGGCGGACCCGCATGTCGGCGAGCCAGACGTCGGCCAGGTCGCCGAGCGGGACGCCGAGGGCCTGGCTGAGGCAGACCACGGTGCCGAACGCCGGTGCGGGCAGCCGGCCCGCCTCGATCTTGCGCAGCGTCTCGGGGGAGATGCCGGCGGCGAGGGCCACCTCGACGAGGCTGCGGCCGGCCCGCGCGGTGCGCAGGGCGGCTCCGAGGCGCCGGCCCGCGGCGATCTGTTCGGCGGTGAGCGGGTGGCGAACCATGGCAGCAGGATATCCCTCCGGAGCGGTCCGACCTGGCGTGGTATAAAAATACCGCATGGGGAGAGGGAGGCTGTCGTGATCGAGCTGAAGTCCGCCGAGGAGATCGACCGGATGGCGGTGACCGGCCAGTTCGTCGGCGAGCTGCTGGCCGAGCTGAGCGGGGTGGCCGCCGTCGGCGTCAACCTGATGGACCTCGAACACCACGCCCGCCGCCGGATCGCCGAGCGCGGCGCGGAGTCCTGCTACTGGGACTACGCCCCGTCGTTCGGGCGCGGCCCGTTCCGCAACGTGCTCTGCCTGTCGGTCAACGACGCGGTGCTGCACGGTCTGCCGCACGACTACGTGCTGCGCGACGGTGACCTGCTCAGCATCGACATGGCGGTCGGCATCGACGGCTGGGTCGCCGACTCGGCGCTCTCGTTCGTCGTCGGCACCCCCGACCCGGCCGACCTGAAGCTGATCGAGGCGACCGAGGTCGCGCTGGAGGCCGCCATCGGCGCCGCGCAGCCCGGCGGCCGCATCGGCGACATCTCCGCCGCGATCGGCGAGGTCGCCCACTCGTACGGCTACCGGGTGAACACCCAGTTCGGCGGGCACGGGCTGGGCCGGACCATGCACGAGGACCCGCACGTCTCGAACACCGGCCGGGCCGGGCGCGGGATGCGGCTCGACCCGGGGTTGACCATCGCCATCGAGCCCTGGCTCTGCCGCTCGACGGACCAGATCAAGGTGGACGACGACGGCTGGACGATCCGCTCCGCCGACGGCTCGCGGACCGCCCACTCCGAGCACACCGTGGCGATCACGGCGGCCGGGCCGCAGGTGCTGACCCGCCGTCCCGCCGAGCAGGCCGCCCCGGCCGAGCCCGGCCGGAAGTCCGCCGCCGCCTCCTGAGCGCGACCCTCAGCCGAGCCCCTGGTGGCCGGCCCAGAGCGCCCCGGCGCGGCCGGCCGCCCGCGCGATCAGGGCCGCCAGCTCGGGCCGGTCGGGCACCGGGAACGAGACGTACGTGCCCCGACCGCCGTTGGTGGGCCGGCCGTACGCCTTGGCGGCGAGGTGCCCGTCCGGCAGGAGCCGGATGTTGAGCGTGCTCAGGGTGAACTCCTCGCCGCGCCGGGTGTCGGTCCAGCGCAGCGGCTCCGGGACGGTCACGTTGATCGCCAGGGCGCTCACCTCGACGGGGATCTCGCTGCTCATGCCCCGCATGGTCGCACGCCGGGCGGGTGTGCCGGCGGGGCCGGTCACTGGCCGAAGGTGTACCGCAGGTCCGCGTTGACCAACTGGTTGAGCCGTTTGCGCAGGTGGCCGAGGAGCGACGGATCGGGCGGCGGCTCGTCGACCAGCAACGTCCAGCGCAGCCGGGTGCCCGCGCCGTCAGGGGACAGCTCGAACCGGATCTCGGCGTCCGGTCGCTTGGGCCAGAGCGACGACCAGACCACGAGGTGCGGGTGCTCGGCGCGCAGGATCCGGGGCCGTTGCTCGTCGTCGAGCAGCCGCAGCCAGGGGCGCATCGGATCGCGGTCGGGCTCGGTGAGCGCCTCGAAGACGACGGCCGGTGGCGGTGGTTGGCTGCGCGCCCGGCTGCCCGCTTCGATCATGCCTCAGCCTAGCCGTCGCCCGGACGCGCGGAAGGGTCGACGGACCGTGGCCCGTCGACCCTTCCCCGGTGCTGCGATCAGTGACCGCCGCCGGCCCGGAACGCGACCCAGGCGTCGCTCATCCGGTCCGCCTGTCCGGCGGTGAACATGTTCATGCAGGAGTCCTGCGTGTAGTCCATGAAGTTGTGGATCGGGTCCAGGCCGGGGGCGGAGCAGCTGTCCGCGCCCACCGGGCAGTTGAACTGCGGGGCCGCCTCGCGCGGGGTGTCCGCGACGTAGTCGCCGGAGGCCGAGCAGCCGTGCGCGAAGGTGTGCTCCAGCATCAGCCAGTGCCCGACCTCGTGCGTCAGGGTGTCACCGAGGGCGTACTTGCCGGCGGTGCCGCCCGGCATCGACTCGTCGAGCATCACCACGCCGTCGATGTAGTCCCGGCCGTTGTTGTAGCCCTTCGGGAAGTACGCCCAGCCGAGCAGGCCGCCACCGATGTTGGCGGCGTACACGTTCAGCGTGCGGGCGTCCCCGGTGTACAGGGCCTGCTTCATGTCCCGCTCGTTCTTGCCCGGCTCCACCGTGTACCAGGCGCTGTTGACCGTCCACGTGGTGTCGACCAGCGAGAACCGGAACGGGGTGTCGGACGCGTCCGCGGCCGTGCGGCCCGCGTACGAGTCGTTGAGCACCGTCATCTGGTTGGCGATCAGGGTGTTCCAGCGGGCCGTCTCCGCCGCGCTGAGCGGGTGGTCGGAGACCATGTGGAAGACGGTGGGGATGGTGACGCTGCCGTTGGGCAGCCGCGGCGAATCCTTGATCACGCCGTAGGCGTTCGCCTCGTTCTTGGAGTACAGCTCCGGCTCCTGGGCGGTGGCACCCTCGGCCGCGCGGGCCGCGCTGTGCCCCTCGGCACCCGGCTCGCAGGCCGCGACACCCGCGGAGGGGGCCGCGGGCGCGGCGGTGGCGACCGCCCCGGAAGCGCCGCCGCCGGTGGCCAGCAGGGCCGCGGTGGCGGTCAGTACCGCAAGTCGGTACGTCGGTCTTCTGCGCATCTTGTACCTTTCGCGCATAGGGGGAATGGGGGAGACGCGATGATCTCCGCCGCGACCAGCGCGCTGGTCGACGTCCCGCCATTTGAACACGTCATTGAGCCGAGCAACAGGCCCTCAACGGACGGACCGGCAGCTCCCGGCCCTGCCGCGTGCCTTCTCGACGGGCGGTAACGGGCTATTCGCAGCGGTCCTCGGCACCCCGGCCGTGCGGCTCGCAGCAGTCCGCGCAGTGCCGGTACACGCGCAGGTCGCGTCCCTGCCGGCGGCCGTACTCGCGGGTGATCTCGTAACGGCAGGCCCGCCACAGCACGCTCTCGCCGCCGCCGGGCACCACCTGGCCGTCCCCCGGCCCGCCGCGCAGCAGCACGTCCATGACCCGAAGGTACGCCGCGAGAAAGGCCGGCCGGCCGGGTTTGCGACATCGACGTCGGGGGCACGAGGCGGGTCAACGATCATCGATCGGTGGTCGGGACTTGACGGGGGAGTCACATGGACAGACGGATCAGGGCCGGGCTGGCGACGACGTTCGCGGTGGCGGCCGGCGTGACGGCGGCGCCCGTACCGGCCGGGGCGGCGAGCGGCGGGACCTTCGCGCCCGCGCGGTACCTCGCCACCGGATCGACCGCCACCAACGCGGTCGCCGTCGCCGACGTCACCGGCGACGGCCGGCAGGACATCGTGGTCGGCATCGACGCCGCCGACGGCACCCAGACCAGTTCCGTGCTGGTCTACGCCCAGCAGGCCGGCGGGACGTACGCGGCCCTGCCGAAGATCACCGCGCACGGCGGCTACAACAGCAACGTACGGCTCGCGGTGGCCGACATCGACGCCGACGGTCGCACCGACGTGGCGCTCTCCTCGTCCGCCGGGATCGACGTGCTGTACCAGCGCAACGGGCGGCTCGCCGCGCCGGTGCTGGCCGCCGGGCGCGGCGAGGACGTCGCGATCGCCGACGTGACCGGGGACGGCCGACCGGACCTGGTGGTCGCCCGGGTGCAGGGCGAGGTGCGCATCTACCCGCAGACCAGCAGCCACACCTTCCCGACGTACACGACGGTCACCGGGCCCTACACCGCCGGGGTGCCGGTCGACCAGGTGTTCGTCGCCGACCTGAACGCCGACGGACGGCCCGACCTCGCCCAGTTCTACGGCCACGGCACCTGGGTGCGGCTGCGCCGCGCCGACGGCAGCTACGCCGCGGCCACCACCTACCGGGCGCCGGCGGACGCCAACGGTTACCGGCCGGTCGGCCTCGCCGCGACCGTCGGCGACGTCACCGGCGACGGCCGGGCCGACCTGGTGACCAGCGTCAACGGCAACAGCCCGGATGCCGCCGTGCAGGTGTTCGCCCAGGGCACCGGCGGGCTCGCCGCGACGCCGGCCAGCTACCCGACGTACGACTGCCCGGCCGGGCTCGCCATCGGCGACCTGACCGGCGACGGCCGCCAGGACCTGGTGGTCGCGCACGGCAGCTGGCGGGCGGTGAGCGTGCGCCTCCAGCAGTCCGACGGGACGCTCGGGGCGTACGCGACCAACCTGGTCGACGGAGTCGGGTCGCAGCCGGACGCCCTCGCGGTCGGCGACGTGACCGGCGACGGCAAGCCGGACGTGGTGGCCGTCGCGTACGACAAGGTGGCCGTCCTGCGCCAGCTCTGAGCGGGTGGGGCGGGGTCCGGCTAGGCCGGGGCCCCGCCCCCGACCTGCTGGGCGGCGCGGCCCATGCGGGTGACGGCCTCGGTGAGGATCTCGGGCGAGGTGGCGAAGTTCAGTCGGACGAAGCCGGTGCCGCCGCTGCCGAAGACGTGCCCGGAGCTGAGCGCGACCCGGGCGTCGTCGAGGAACATCCGGGCCGGCCCGGCGAGGTCGCTGGCGACCCCGGGCCCGCCGGCCGGCGGCTCGGTGGCGACACCCAGCCGGGTGCAGTCCAGCCAGGCCAGGTAGGTGCCCTCCGGACGGTGGTAGGTCACCGCCGGCAGGTGCCGGGCCAGCAGGTCGCCGAGCAGGGCGCGGTTGGCGTCCAGGCCGTCGAGTAGGGCGTCGAGCCACGGCTCGCCGGCCCGGAACGCGGCGGTGTGCGCCAGCACGCCCAGGTGGCTCGGCCCGTGGCTGACCTCCTCCGGCATCCGGTCCAGGTCGGCGGCGGCGTCCGGCCCGGCGATCGCCAGCGCCGCCTTCAGGCCCGCGAGGTTCCACGCCTTCGAGGCGGAGGTCACCGCGAACCCGTTCCCGGCCCCGGCCACCGTCAGGTACGGGGTGAAGCGCGCCCCGGGCAGCGCCAGCGGCGCGTGGATCTCGTCCGAGACGACCCGTACGCCGTGCCGGTCGGCCAGCGCGGCGACGGTCTCCAGCTCCTCGCGGCGGTGCACCACCCCGGTCGGGTTGTGCGGGTTGCACAGCAGCAGTGCCGGCCGGGGGCCGAGCGCCCGGGCCCGGCGGAAGGCCTCCTCCAGCGCGGCCGGGTCCAGCCGCAGGTCCGACCCGAGCGGCGCCTCGACCACCTGCCGGTCGGCGTGCGTGACGAACGCGTAGAAGGGCGGGTACACCGGGGAGCAGACCACCACCGCGTCGCCCGGGTCGGTGACCAGCCGGAGCAGCTCGACGATGCCCAGCATCACGTCCGGCACCACGGTGGTCCGGTCCACCCGGAAATCCGTCCAGCCCCAGCGCCGGGCCGCGAACTCGCCGAGCGCCTCGGCGTACGCGGTGCCGTGCGCGTACCCGGTGTCACCGAGGTCGACGGCCCGGCGCAGCGTGTCGGCGACCGGGGCGGCGAGCGGCACGTCCATCTCCGCCACCCACAGCGGCAGCACGTCGGCCGGGTGCAGCCGCCACTTCACGCTGCTGCGCTGCCGGAGCTGGCCCAGGGTGAGGGCGGTGAGCGGGTTCTCGGTTCCGGCCATGCCGCCCACCCTAGGCCGTCCGGCCGGGCCAGGGCTGACACGATCGGGGCCCGACCGGACATGGGGTGTAGGTGAGCTCCGGAACTGACGATGAGGACCGTTTCCGCCGTGTCTACGCCGCCGAATTCGCTCCGCTGCTGGCGTACGCCGTGCGGCGCGTCGTACAACCCGAGGACGCCGCCGACGTCGTCGCCGAGACCTTCCTGGTCGCCTGGCGGCGAAGACGGGACCTGCCGGGCGACGGGGAGGCGCGGCTCTGGCTCTACGGGGTGGCCCGGCGGGTGCTCGCCAACCACCACCGGGGCGGTGCCCGCCGGCAGCGGCTGGGCGACCGGCTCCGGCAGCGGATCGGCGCGGCGTTCGCCGGTGACCCGGGCAGCGAGGTGCCCGCTCGGCTCGACGTCCGCGCCGCGCTGGGTCGGCTGGGCGAGCTGGACCGGGAGGTGTTGCTGCTCAGCGTCTGGGAGGGGTTGGCTCCCCGCGAGGCGGCCACGGTGCTCGGGGTCAGCCCGGCCGTCGTCCGGTCCCGCCTGTCGCGCGCCCGGGCGAGACTGCGCGAACTCGTCGGCGACGACCCGGGACCACCCGGACATGTACCGGGTGTCCTGACCGTACCGGCCCCGAAGGAGGGCAGATGACCGAGGAGCACCTGGACCGACTGGTCCGAGACGCCGACCCGTACCGACCCGATGTCATCGGATGCCTCGACGGGGCGAAGCAGAGTCTCCTGGAGGAGATCATGTCCCAGCCGACGCTCGAACGCGTCGCCGAGCCGTCGCCGTCCGCCCCCCGGGCGCGCCGCGGCCGGGTTCGCCGCCTCGCCGGGGTGCTGACCGCGGCGGCGGTCCTCACCGGCGTCTTCGCCGTGTCGACCGTGCTCCGCCAGCAACCCGACGAGCACCGGGCCGCGCCGCCCGGCACCGCGGCCGTGGCGGGCGACGGTACGGCCGTCGTCTACTCGCCGGTCGCGCTGAAGGCCGCCGAGCAGAACCCGCGCCTGCTGATCGACCAGCCCGGCTGGCAGGTCATCTCCGTGTGGGGCTTCACCGAGCAGCAGGGAAAGATCGTGTTCCGCAACGGCGGGCGCGAGCTGGCGATGGACTGGTACCCGGGCAACCAGTACGGGGGCTACCACGCCGACCGGCTCGACGTCAGCGCGCCGCAGGCGGTCAAGGTCGACGGCTGGCCGGCCGACCTGTTCCGGTACGGCGCCGACGAGTTCGCGGTCATGCTGCGCCCGCGCGACGGCTCCTTCGTGGAGCTGCGCAGCAGCCGCGGGTGGAGCCGGAAGGACTTCGACGCGCTGCTCGGTCATGTCGTCCGGGTCGACGTGCGGACCTGGCTGGCCGCGCTGCCGCCCGAGATCGTCACGCCGGAGCGGGTGCAGGCCCGGGCGGCGAAGGTGCTCGACGGGGTGCCGCTGCCGCCGCGCTTCGACGCCGCCGCGCTGAACGACCTGGGCACCAACGACGCGTACCAGTTCGGTGCGCAGGTGATCTCCCGGGTCGGTTGCGGCTGGATCGCCGAGTGGCTGCGCGCCGACAAGGCCGGCGACACCGCCGCGCGGCAGCGGGCCGCCGACGCGCTGCGCGGCAGCCGCCAGTGGCGGGTGCTGCACGACATGCAGGCCCAGGGCGACTACCCGAAGGCGTTCTGGCAGCTCGCCGACGAGGTGGCGGCCGGGAAGCCGCCGGCGGGCTACGCCGAGGCCCTCGGCTGCCGCTGACCGCCGACCGCGCCGGCACTCCGTACCCGGGGTGCCGGCGCGGCCGGCCCGGCGGGCCTGTCAAGGAGTCTGCCGATTTGCGCAAGGCGGCTGGGCCCGACCGCGCCTGGGATCGCACCCTGTCAATGCCGCGCCCGTTCGGAACGCGGTCTTCCCGACAGTTCGCATCCTCAGGAGGAAGCATGGCAGCCATCAGCCGGAAGCGGATCGGTGTCGCGGCGTCGGCCGTCGCGATGATGCTCGTCGCGAGCCTGCTCTGGGTCTTCGGCGGCAGCCCCGCCCAGGCGCACACCCTCAACGAACTCGCCCCCTCCGGGGCCTCGCCCTGGCTCTACACCCAGTCGTGGGCGCTCACCGGCTACGGCTACAACACCCCGCCCACCCACGTCGACTACTACAACGGCGACCACCTCTCCGACAACTACGCCCTGGACATGACGCCGACCGGCGGGCTGAGCGCCTGCGGGCAGCCGATCTACCCGATCTGGGACAACATGACGGTCTACGCCATCTCCTCCGGCACCGGCGGCATGTACCTGCGCCGGTCGATCAACGGCCAGACCTACGAGCTGAAGCTGCTGCACATGAAGAGCCTGAAGTACGGCGTCGGGGCGGTCGTCGGCACCCAGAACGTGGTCGGCTACAGCTCCAACACCGGCACCGGCTCGTGTCACCTGCACGTCGCCGTGCACAAGATCGTCAGCGGCACCCGCTACGCCGTGCGCCCCGTCTTCTGCGGGCGTGAGGTGACGGTGCGCAACTACGGCTACAAGGGCTGCTGACCCCCCGCCGAAAATGCCTGACGGAACCGACGTCCGGTGACCGCCCGGCCCACGGGTCGGGCGGTCCCGCCGTCCTCCCTCGCGCCCCCTCCCGCGGGCCCTCGCGCCCCCTCCCGCGGGCGCGCGGCGGGCCCTCGCGCCCCGCTAATTCACGGAAAGCGTGGCTTTCGAGCGCCCCATAGCCACTCTTTCCGTGAATTAGCGCGCATGGACGGTGGTAGGGGCTGTCGTCGAGGGGTTCCGGCAGGCGGCGCGGGGTGGCGCCACGGGCGGGGCGAACGCCGCCGGCACCCGGCTCAGCGCGCCCTCCGCACGATCCGTCCGTTGTGGTCCAGCCCGGTGCCCCGCCCGGTCCGGCCGCCCCGGCCCGTCACGCCGTGGGGAGGTGGTCGGGCCAGCCGACGACCCGCTCGACGGTCACGCCCCGCAGGTCGGCCCCGTCCCACCGGGCACCCGTCACGTCGGTGCGCCCGTACTCCGGATCGTGGGTGTTGACGTAGCCGAAGCTCGCGTACGACAGGTCGGCGTCGCGCAGGTCCGCGTCGCGCAGGTCGCAGCCGGCGAAGGAGGCGCCCCGCAGCGACGCGCCCCGCAGGTCGGCGCCCCGGAAGTCGCACAGCTTGAACGAGTAGTGGTCGAGCGTGCGGTGCCGCAGGTCACGGCCGGCGTACGAGCGCCTCGCCACGAAGGTCGGGTTCACGGGTGGAACCGTAGCGGTGCCGCCCGACGGCGTGCCGCCGATTTCTCCGGCGTCGACAGCGGAGCCGATGATCCATAGACTCCGGTCTTTCCGGGTACCACGAGTCCAGGGAGGACCCACGTGTCGAGCGAGACCCGATCGCACGTACCGCCGCTGCTGACCCGCCTCACCGGCGTGGCGGTGGTCGCCGCCGCGCTGGTCGCCGCCGGTGGCGCCGCCGCGAGCGCGGCGCCGGCCGCCACGCCGCAGCCCACCAAGGGGCCGTGCGCGTACACGCCGACGCCGGACGAGCCGGCCGCCCGCCCGGTGCCGCTGCCGCCCGACCCCCGGCACACGCCCGACCACGGCACGGTGCGGGTCACCCTGCGCACCAACCAGGGCCCGATCGGGCTGACCCTCGACCGGGAGCAGGCCCCGTGCACCGTGCAGAGCTTCCTGCACCTGGCCCGGCACAAGTTCTACGACCGGACGCCGTGCCACCGGCTCACCGCGTACCCGACGCTGAAGGTGCTCCAGTGCGGTGACCCGTCCGGCACCGGTGAGGGTGGCCCCGGCTACCGGTACGCCGACGAGCTGCCCACCGACCTGCCGCCCGCGCCCACCGACCCGACCGGGGTCCGCCGGCTCTACGCCCGGGGCACCCTGGCCATGGCCAACGCCGGCCCGGACACCAACGGCAGCCAGTTCTTCCTGGTCCAGTCCGACTCGGCGCTGCGCCCCAACTACACCGTCTTCGGCCGCATCGACGAGGCCGGACTGGCCACCCTGGACCGGATCGCGGCCGGCGGCATCGCGGCCACGCCAGAGGACCCCGCGCCGATCGACGGTGCGCCGGCCCTGCCGGTGGAGATCTGCCGGGCCACCCGGGGCCGCTGAGCGGACCGCCGGGCCGGCGGCGACCATCGCCCCGGCCCGGCGCGCGCCGGCCGGTCGATCTGGACGGTCCGGCCGCAACAGTCAGGTGTACGACGGAACCCGACCGGGCGCTGGCAGCCGGGTAAAATCCAGCAGGCGACGTGCGGGGCGAACGGGGAGGTGCGCCGGATGGCCGACGAGGTCGAGGGCTGGGGTCTGGAGCAGGCACTCGAAGCGCTGCGGGCGGATCTGACCCGGGCCGGTGCGGCGAGCGGCGACGACATGAAGTTCCCGATCACCTCGGTGACGGTCGAGCTGAAGGTGGTCGCCTCCCGCAACAAGAGCGGCAAGGCCGGGTTCAAGGTCCCGTTCATCGAGACGCAGCTGGGTGGCGAGGTGGGCCGGCGCGACGAGGCGACCAGCACCCTCACCCTGGTGCTCGGCTCACCGGTGGACGCCGCCGGAAACCAGGTGCGCATCGGTGAGGCGGCCGACCGGCTCAAGCGCTGAGCCCCGTACGCCAAGGGGTGACCTTGCGCGCAGCGGACCGTGTCCTCGCCCTGGCGGCCGACCGTGGCCAGGGACACGAGCAGGGCAGATACTGCTACGGCTCCGGCTTCCTGGTGTCCGGCCGTACCGTGCTCACCTGTGCGCACGTGGTGGCGGGTGCCCAGGTCGTGCTGCTCGACGACGCCCGGGGCAACCAGTACACCGGGCGAGTGGTCGGGCTCGGAAATCCCGCCCACCCCGGTGACTCCGACCGACCGGACCTCGCGCTGGTCGAGGTGGACGCACCGGAGCTGGACGCGCCGCCGTTCCCGCTCGGCGAGATCGACCGGAGCAGCCCCGGGACGCTGGACCCGGTCCGCGCCTTCGGCTGGCCCCGTTTCATGGAACTCGAGGGTGCCCGGGGCGGGCGCAGCGTCTTCTCGGCCACCGGCGTGACGAACGTGCTGAGCCGGTTCCGCGACGGCCTGCTGCGCATCGACGTCAACGGGAGCCCGCCGGCCCCGGACGGGCACGACTCGCCGTGGGAGGGCTTCTCCGGGGCGCCGGTCATCGTCGACGGTCGACTGGTCGGGGTCGTGACGATCCACGGCACACCCGAGGGTCCCACCGCCCTCACCGCCATCCCGCTCACCCTCGTGGAGGCGGTACCGGGCCAGCCGCGCTGGGGCCGCGGCGTCGACGATCCGGACGCCTGGTGGGCCGCGCTCGGGCTGCGTCACCCGGGCGACCTCGACATCGTCCGACCCGGGCCGAAGCTGCCGCTCTGCCTCGCGCACCACCAGACCGTCATCGGCTCGCTGCGCGGCTACCGGTCGAACCTGCTCAACGAGATCGTCCCCTACGTGCCCCCGTCGAAGGGCGAGGCCTGGCATCCCGACAACCTCTGGAAGGAACTGGCGTCGGCGGACGGACCCGGCACGGTGCTGCTGACCGGGCACGGCGGCATCGGCAAGACCCGGACCCTGATGGAGGTGGCTAAGCGCGCGGTCGACGACGGCTGGACCGTGCTGCACGTCCGGCACGGCAACGCCGCCCCGGCCGCCGAGTTCCTGGCCACCTTCATCCAGGACTCCTTCTCGCCCGTGCTGGTGGTGATCGACTACCTCAACCTGAGCCTGGAGAAGGACCTCGACCTGCCGCAGTTGACGTCCCTGGTGCAGCAGAACCGGCAGGGTGCCCGCCCGCACGCCGCGGTCCTCGCCAGCGCCCGTACGGGGTGGCTGCTGTCCGGGACGCACGCCCGCGACGTGGCCGACTTCACCCAGGTGCAGATCGTTCCCACGGCGGCCGACCTGGGCCGGATCTGCGAGTCACTGGCCGTCACCGCGGCGCCCGAGGCGGAGCGGCGGCTGACCCGACCCGTCCTGCTGTCGTACACCGGGGTGAACCGCCCGATCCTGTCCCTGCTCGTCGCCCGGGAGATCGAGGCGCGCGTCGCCCGGGAGGCCCCGCCGCTGCCGTACGCGTCCATGGACGCGCAGGACCTGGGGCGGTGGCTGGAGATCCGACTGGACGAGGACCGGCTGTTCCCGGGGGTGAACCTGGTCGCGGGCCCGTGGACCGCCGACGTCGACCCGCACATCGAAGCCGCGGCGGCCGTCTTCCTCGCCGCGCCGTGCGACCGGGAGGGGCTGCTCGACGTCGCCGCGAGCCTCCTGGACCGGCCGTCCTCGCCCGCTCACATCGTGCGGCTGCTGGTCGACATGGGCTGGCTCGCCGAGTACAACGGGATCTGCGAGACGGTCCACGACATCGTCACCGACTTCCTGCTCGGCAGCGTGCTGTTCTGGCGCTCGACCGGCGAGCTGCGACCGTTGATAGCCGGCCGGCTGCTCGACGCGGCCGGACGCCGGCTCACCACCCTGGAGCACGCCGCCGTCGCGCTGAGCCGCCTGCTCGACGAACTCGAATCGGACGGGCGGGACGCCGGCAGCCTGCGGCGGGAGATCAACGACTGGTTCGAGAGCAACCTGGCCTCGGTCGCCGCGCTGCTGCTCGCCGACCCCGCCGCCGGCAGCCGCGCGGCGGCGACCATCCTGCGCAGTCACATCCTGGGCGACGGCGTCGAACGCTATTGGGCCGGGCTCTTCGCACCCGTGCTGACCGCCCTGGGACCGCGGATCGAGGCGTACCCGTTGCTGATGGCCGCGGTGCGGGAGATCCCGCCGACCGACCGTGAGCTGTCGACGGCGCTGGTGGACCAGGCGCTGTCCTGGCTGACCGGACGCAACCTGGCCGGGATCGACCAGCTCCTGCGCTTCCTGCTCCGCCGCGACCTCACCCGTGCGCAGACCCGGACGGCCATCCGGCTGGGCACCGCCTGGCTCGACCGGCACTTCGCGCACCTCAGCTCGGACTTCCTGCTCAACTCCCTGCTCGCCACGAGGGGCCTGCCCCAGGCCGAGCTGTGGCACCTCGCCGGGCTCGGCCTCGGCTGGCTGCGGGAGCACGGTACGCAGAGTCAGGCGTCCTTCCTGCTCGTCACCATGCTGCGGCAGGGCAACCTGCCTCCGGACGTGGTGCCGGCGCTCGCCCGGTGCGCCGCCGAGTGGATGCGGCGACACGGTGGCCAGGAGGTCGCCAGCTTCGTCATCCCCCCACTGCTCGGCCGCCACGACCTGCCCGGCGACGTCCTCGCCGCCGCCCTCGCCGGGGCGGAGGCCTGGCTGGCCGAGCACGGCGAGGTGCTGCACGCCAGCTTCGTGCTGCGGGCCCTGTTGACCTGTCCGAACCTGCCGTCTCCCGTGCGCCGCGCCGTGCTCGACCGCTCCCGCAACTGGCTCGGCCGGCACGCCGATACGCCGGAAGCGAGCTACCTGCTCCCCGTCCTGCTCGTGCGGCCCACCGACCTGCCCGAGGTGGTGGTGCCGGCCGCCGACGGGTGGCTGCGGCGGCACGGGGACAGCGCCGACGCGGCCTTCGTGCTGCACGGCCTGTGGCGGGCCGACGACCTCCCCGAGGACGTGCGCCGGCGGACGTACGAGGTCACCAACAGGTGGCTCGCCGCGCGGGCGACCATGCCGGAGGCCCGGAACCTGCTCCAGGTCCTGCTGCAGGACGAGGTGCCGGAGCCGGTCCGGCGGATGGCGTACGAGGCGGCGGAGGGGTGGTTGGCCGGCAACGGCACCACTGTGGAGGCCACCTTCCTGATCCAGGTCCTGCTCCAGGTCGAGGAGGCGCCGGAATCGGTCCGGCGGATGGCGTACGAGGCGGCGGAGAGGTGGTTGATCGCCAACGGCACCACTGTGGAGGCCACCTTCCTGCTCCAGGTCCTGCTGCAGGTCCGCCCACTGCCGGAGCCGGTCCGGGAGCCGATCCACCGCGCGGTACGGGACTGGTTGGCGGTGCACGCCACCGCCCTGGTGGAGGCGAACCACCTGCTCCAGGTGCTCATCGCCCAGCGGGACGGCCTGCCGGAGGCGGTGCGGGAGGTGACGTACGCGGCGGTGCGGCGGTGGCTGGGCCGGCACCGGAAGTCGCCGACCGCCCGGTTCCTGCTCGAGGCGTTGCTCGGGACCACCGACCTGCCGGACGAGGTCCGGCAGTCGACGTTCGACACGGTGCAGCAGTGGCTGGCCCGCCACGGCGGCATACTGGAGGCGAACCATCTGCTCCAGAAGCTGCTGCACCACGGCGGCCTGCCGGAGTCGCTGCCGGAGCTCACCGACGACGCAGCGGTGCGCTGGTTGGCGGCCAACGGGACCGTACCGGAGGCCAAATTCCTGCTCCAGGTGCTGCTGCGCCGGCATCCGCTCCCCGAGTCGCTGCGCGACCCGGTCCTGACCGCGGCGCTCGGCTGGTTGGAGCGCCACTTCAGCACCTCGGCGGCCAGCTTCCCCTACTTCAACCTGGAGCGGCGCACGGACCTGCCGGCACGGCTCCGGCATCGGCTGATCCGGCTCGTCCTGCGCTGGACGTCCCTGCCGGAGAACCGCGTCCGCCTCCGACCGACCCTGTACCGGCTGCTCCACGAGGAGGGTCTCCCTGCGGAATGCAGGCAGGAAGTGCTGACCGCGGCGGTGGAGTGGCTGACGGACAATGCCGGGACCCGCCGAGCGGGCGAGATCATCCCCGCCGTCCTGCAGGCCGGTGACCTGCCACCGCAGTTGCGCCCGGCCGCCCTGGCAGCGACCCGTGCCTGGCTCACCGGCAGAGGGAACAGCCAGGTCATCTCGGTGGTCAGGGCGCTGTTCGCCGAGGAATGGGCGGACGACCCGGCAGCCCAGTCCACAGTCGCCGAGCACGTGCACCGCGTCGCCGACCGTGGCGACCAGGCGAGCAGCCGGTTCGAACTGCGTACCCTGCTGGATCAGCCGGCGCTGTCCCCGCCCCTGCGCGCCGTCACCCTGCTGGCGGTGCGGCGTTGGCTGGAGCGGCACGGCAACCAGCCCCAGGCGGCGCTGGTGCTGGTCGGCCTGCTCCAGCGCACCGACCTGACCCCGGCCGAGTACGCCTGGCTGGAGCCGGTGTGCCGGGACTGGCTCGACGAGTGCGGGGGGCAGGACCGCGCCGGGGACGTCCTGCGCCTGCTCCTGCAACGCTCCTCCGCGCTGACCCCGCAGGGCCGGGCGGGGGTGGCCGCGCGGGCGACGGCGTGGCTGGCCGAGCCGGGCGCGCAGGAGGCGCACGCCGACACGGCGGCGGCCCTGCGTACCCTGCTGGCCGTCGCCGGCGACTGACGCCCGGTCAGGACGCCGTCCCGCGGGTCAGCGCCGCGCCCTTGCGGCGCTGCTTGGCCCGGTAGAGCGCCCGGTCCGCGGCGTGGGTCAGCGCCTCCACGGTGTCCCCGTCGGCCGGGGCGGTCGCGGCGCCGATGCTGACGCCGGCGATCGGGCGGAGCGCCGCCTCGATCCGGTCGGCCACCGCGTGGGCGGCCTCCCGGTCGGCGCCGCCGAGCACGACGACGAACTCGTCCCCACCGATGCGGGCGATGGCGTCCCCGGGGCGCAGCGCCTGCTGGGCCGAGGTCACCACCCGGCGCAGCAACTCGTCCCCGGCGGCGTGCCCGTACCGGTCGTTGACCAGCTTGAAGTCGTCCAGGTCCAGGCAGAGCAGGGAGGGGCCCGGGCGGCAGCCGGCCCGGACCAGGTGTCGGGTGAACTCGGCCAGGCCGCGCCGGTTCAGCGCCCCGGTGAGCGGGTCCGACGAGGCCAGCGCGCGCAGCTGGGCGCGCTGCCGGGCCAGGATCCGGCTCTGCGTGGCGCAGACCGAGACGAGGACCAGCATGCCGGCCACGTACACGAAGACGTGCCCGGGCGGCGCGGAGCGGCCGGTGACCGCGACCAGCAGGTAGGAGCCGAGGGTGAGGGCCTCCAGCCCGAGCATCAGGCGCAGCCCCGGGGTGTAGCTGGCGACGAAGACGGCGGTGGTCACGAACCCCAGGGCGGCCGGGGAGGCCACCCCGCCGTCCCAGTGCGCGCCGAGCGCCGCGACACCCAGGGTGACCAGCAGCAGGGTGAACGAGACCCGGTAACCGGAGGCCTTGGTGGTCACCCTGGTCCCGGCCCAGCCGCCGAGTGCGCCGCAGAGCAGACCACAGGTGTACGCCGCCAGCATCGCGCCCCGGTGCGGCTGGGAGAGCGTGAGCAGGCAGTAGGTCACCGCGACGCCGTGCGAGACGACGTGCAGGACGGCGCTGAACACCGTCCTGCGGCGGCGCTCGTTCACCCCGATGTCCACCGCATTCACCGCACCCCGACGAGGCACCCCTCCAGCCGAGATTCAATGGTGTGGAACAGGTCACAGTCAAGCCCCCGGGCGTGATCGTCACCCACCGGTGCCCGAGGTTGACCGACCGTGCCCGACCTGCCTCAACTCTGCTGGTAGTTGACCGCCGCCACGCCGCAGGACGCGTGCAGGTGGAGATAGTAGGCACCCTCACCGAGATCGTCGAGGTCCGCGCCACCGACCATCCCGACGTGGTCCATCGGCTCGTCACAGGTCGGGCAGGAGGGGTGCTCGGCGTCCTGGATCCACTGGGGATGCCCGCCCAGGGTCGATCCGCCCCGGCTCCAGGCGTCCGCCTGGTACGGCGTCGCGCGGGGCGGTCCGGGCACCGCGCTCACCGCGGGCGGATCCTCGGTCCAGCGGGGGAGGTGGCCCGGCGGGACGTTCCGCGTCGACCAGGTCGCGCCGCCGTCCGGCGTGACCTCCGTGAAGAGCGTGGTGTAGCAGGAGCACAGGTGGCAGGTGGTGAGCCGGAGCCGCCCGCGCCAGCCGGTGTGCGCCAGTGCCGCCGCGACCCGCGGGTCGGCGGTGTCCAGGTCGACGACCGGCCATAGGGGCGACCCGCACCAGGGGCAGCCGGCCGGATCCGCCACCGCCGCCGAGAACTCCAGTCGGTAGGCGACCGGGCCGCACAGCTCCCGACTTCCACCGTCCCGGCCCAGCGCCCAGCCGCCCTGCAGCGCGTACGCCAGCGCGCCGATGTGCAGCCGGGACGCCCCGGGCGGCGGGGTGCCGTCCCAGCGCCGCAGGGCCGCCTCGGCCAGCGGGTCGCGGGTGTGCGCCAGGATCAGCAGCAGCCGATCGAGCTGCTCCGCGTACCGGCCGCTCTCCACCCGCTCGACGAGCCGTCGCACCACGTCCGCGCCGGCCGCCCGGTACAACGTCGGCGGCCACAGCACCTCCAGCTCGATCAGCTGGTCCAGATGCGGGGCGAGCCGGTCCGGTCCGGCCGCCGCGACCCGCTCCAACTCCTCCAGCGCGCCGGGCTCCTCGCGTGCGGCGGCCCGTACCAGCTCGTCGATCATGGCGGCGATGGTAGCGGTGCCCCCCCGACCCGACCGCCGGCCGACGCGGACCGGGCCGCCCGCCGGTCGCTGCCGGCGGGCGGCCCGGGTCGTACCGGGTCGGGCGACGCGGGCGCCCGGGTCAGGCCACCGAGGCGGGGAAGCGGTCCCACACCCGGTGCGCCGCCATCAGCCGCTGCACCGCGTCGAGCACCTCGCTGCCGGAGTCCCCGGTCACCACGCCGGGCGTCCCGGCCACCCCGGTCCGCTCCAGCACCGCGACACCGGGCCCCCAGCCGCCGATCGCCTTCGCGTGCCGCCAGGCCTCCTCGACCAGCAGCAGCACCCGCGGGTCGACGGTCCGGTCGCCGGTCGCCCCGGCCTTGGCGTCGCGGGCCGGCAGCGCGTCCGGGGCCGGGGCCGGCGCGCCGGCCAGCAGCAGCGCGTCGAACTCCACGGACCGGGCGGTGGCGAAGGTCCGCTGCACCTCGGTGCCACGCACCGTGCCGCCGTGCGGGGCGATCAGCAGCGGCACCATGCCGGCCCCGAAGACCGCCAGCCGCACCTCGGCGACGTCCGCCAGGTCGGCGTCCGGGTCCACCACGATGCCGACCGTCCGGCCGTCGGCCGGCCACTCCCGGCCCACCTGGGACAGGGCCGGGCTGGGCGCGACGTCGGCGAGCGGCCCGGACGGCTGCGGGGCGGGCAGGCCCAGCCCGGTCGCCACCTCGGCGCAGAGCACCGGGTCGATGTCGGCCAGGGCGCGCAGCTGACGTTCCCGGATCTCCTGCCGGTAGCACTTGGCCAGCTCGAAGGTGTAGGCGCGGATGATGTGCTCCTTCTCCACCGGCGACATGCTCAGCCAGAACAGCCGCGCCTGGCTGTAGTGGTCGTCGAAGGAGGCCGGGTTCGCCCGTACCTTCGGCGCCTCACTGACGGTGACCGGTACGTCGACGAACGCGTGCTCGGCGTCGCCGGCCGGGAAGGGGTTGCCCCCGTCGAGCGAGTTCGGCCGGTACGGCGCGACCCCGGCGTGCACGGCGTCCTGGTGGAAACCGTCGCGGAGCATGTCGTTGACGGGCGCGTGCGGCCGGTTGATCGGGATCTGGTGGAAGTTCGGCCCGGCCAGCCGGGTCAGCTGGGTGTCCAGGTAGGAGAAGAGCCGGCCCTGGAACAGCGGGTCGTTGGTGACGTCGATGCCCGGCGGCAGGTGCCCGAGGTGGAAGGCGACCTGCTCGACCTCGGCGAAGAAGTTCGTCGGCGTCCGGTTCAGCACCAGCTTCCCGATCGCCTGCACCGGGGCCAGCTCCTCCGGCACGATCTTCGTCGGGTCCAGCAGGTCGATCCCGGCGAAGGTCTCCTCCGGGGTGTCCGGGAAGACCTGGATGCCCAGCTCCCACTCCGGGTACGCGCCGGCCTCGATCGCGTCGTAGAGGTCCCGACGGTGGAAGTCCGGGTCGATGCCGTTGAGCAGCTGCGCCTCCTCCCAGGTCAGCGAGTGCACGCCGAGCTTCGGCTTCCAGTGGAACTTGACCAGCGCCGTCTCCCCGGCCTCGTTCAGCATCCGGAAGGTGTGGACGCCGAAGCCCTCCATCGTCCGGTACGAGCGCGGGATGCCCCGGTCGGACATGTTCCAGATGGTGTGGTGCTGCGCCTCGGTGTGCAGGGAGACGAAGTCCCAGAAGGTGTCGTGCGCGCTCTGTGCCTGCGGGATCTCCCGGTCCGGGTGCGGCTTGGCGGCGTGGATGATGTCCGGGAACTTGATCGCGTCCTGGATGAAGAAGACCGGCATGTTGTTGCCGACCAGGTCGAAGGTGCCCTCGTCGGTGTAGAACTTGGTCGCGAAGCCGCGGGTGTCGCGGACCGTGTCGGCCGAGCCGCGCGAGCCGAGCACGGTGGAGAAGCGGACGAAGACCGGGGTTTCCTTCCCCTTCTTCAGGAAGCCGGCCCGGGTCACCCGCTCCGCCGTGCCGTACGCGGTGAAGACGCCGTGTGCCCCGGCGCCGCGCGCGTGCACCACCCGCTCGGGGATGCGCTCGTGGTCGAAGTGGGTGATCTTCTCCCGGAAGTGGTGGTCCTGGAGCAGGATCGGGCCGCGCGGCCCCGCCTTGAGCGAGTGGTCGGTGTCGCGCAGCCGGGCCCCCTGCGCGGTGGTGAGGTAGGCACCCTGCTGACCGTTGGCGGTCGCCGGCGCGCCGGTCTCCGCGCCGGTCGGGGTACGGGTCTCCGGGGCGCCCTGTTCCTTCTTCGGCGGCAGCGGGTCGCGCGGGGTGGTGGGTTCCTCGATGCTCGGCGGGGCGCTGCCGGGGGCGCCGGGCACCTCGGGGGTGAGCACGTCGGTCACCTTCTCGGCGGCCGTCTCGACGGCGGCCTTGACGGCTCTGGCGGGGTTGTTGCGGGTCATCTGGGCGGGTCCCTCCGGTTGGTGCCGAATGCGCAGACCCTTGCGCCCTACCCCCGCCCTCACCAGGCAAACCGGACCTAACAGGTCAACTTCGCCCGATCAGTGCGGCACCGACACCGCCGTGACGATCAGACCCCGGTCGACCAACCAGCGACCCCGCAGCTCGGTCAGCGGCGGCCCGCCGTCGCCCCGGGTGCCGTCGACCAGCACCCGGGCGCCGAACCCGCCCCCCGGCTCGAGGGACAGCTCGGCGTCCTCGAAGCCCAGCCAGCGGCCGGTCAACGGGTACCACGCCTTGTAGACCGACTCCTTGGCGCTGAACAGCACCCGGCCCCAGTGCACGGCCGGGTGGTCACGGTCGAGGCGGGCCAGCAGCCCCGGCTCGCCGGCCACCGTCACCGTCCCGGCGACGCCGTCGGGCAGCGCCTCGTGCGGTTCCGCGTCGATGCCGAGGCCGGCCAGCTCGGTGCGGCGGGCCACCGCCGCCGCCCGGTAGCCGGCGCAGTGGGTGATGCTGCCGACCACGCCCGCCGGCCACACCGGTTCCCGGCGGGGGCCGGAGCGGATCGGGGCCGCCGGGTGACCGAGCCGGCCCAGGGCCTCCCGGGCGCAACGGCGGGCCGTGACGAACTCCCGGCGGCGGGACTCCACCGCCCGGGCGACCAGGTCCTCCTCACCGGGGTACGGCGCCTCGTCGGGCCGGTCGTCGTACGCGTGCACGGTCACCACCTGCGGCGGGAGCAGCGCCTCGATCACCGGGCACCGTCCAGGACGCGGCGCATCGGCCGGGGCTCGTCACCGCGCCGCCGCCATTCGCGCGGGTAGCCCAGCGACACCTCCTCGAAGCGCACCCCGTCGTACTCGGTGGTGCGCGGGATGTGCAGGTGACCGTAGACCGCCACCACGGCCCGGTGGCGCAGGTGCCAGTCGGCGGTGCGTTCGGTGCCGCACCACTGGGCGAACTCCGGGTACCAGAGGATCTCGGTGGGCTGGCGTACCAGCGGCCAGTGGCTGACCAGCACGGTGGGCAGCGCCGGGTCGACGGCGGCCAGCCGCCGTTCGGTCTCCGCCAGCCGGGCCCAGCACCAGGACTCCCGGTCCGGGTACGGGTCCGGGTGCAGCAGCGCCTCGTCGGTGCAGACCACCCCCACCTCGTACGCGCGGCGCAGCGACTCGGCCTTGGTGTCGGTGCCGGGCGCGCGGAACGAGTAGTCGTAGAGCTGGAACAGCGGGGCCACCGCCACCGGCCCGTCCGCGCCCGGGAAGACCGGATAGTCGTCCTCGGGGGTCAGCACGCCGATCTCCCGGCACATCGCCACCAGCGCGTCGTACCGGGCCCGGCCGCGCAGCGTCACCGGGTCCGACGGGTGGGTCCACAGCTCGTGGTTGCCCGGTGCCCAGAGCACCCGGGCGAACCGGTCGCGCAGCTGCCGCAGGGTCTGTTCGACCGTGCCGAAGACCTCCGCCACGTCACCGGCCACGATCAGCCAGTCGTCCGGCGACTCCGGCCGCAGGCCGTCCACCACCCGGCGGTTCTCCTCGTACGACACGTGCAGATCACTGACCGCCCACAGCGCACCCGTCACCCGGAAGATCCTGCCACCGTCCGGTGGTGGCTGGATAGCTCGTGGGCGATGGGCCAGAATGAGGGCCATCGGTGTCGCGACCCCGGCGGCGGACAGGGCCGTGCGGGATGAAACGTCGACTCTTCACGGAAGGGGCGACGGATGCACCCGATGCTACGTCGACTCGACGACCTCGCCGGCCACCTCGCCACCCGCCCGGACACCCTGGCGCTGCTCGCCCTGGGCTCCGCCGGTGCCGAGCACGACCGCCTCGACGACCACTCCGACCTGGATTTCTTCCTCGTCGTGGCGGACGGCGCGGTCGCCTCGTACGTCGACTCGGTCGACTGGCTGGCCGCCCCCTGCCCGGTGGCGTACAGCTTCCGCAACGAGCGCAACGGCCGCAAGGCGCGCTACGCCGACGGCGTCTTCGTCGAGTACGCGGTCTTCACCGTCGACGAGCTGACCCGGCTGCCGGTCACCGGCGTCCGGGTGGTGTGGCAGCGCGCCGACGTCCCCGTCGACCTGGCCTCGTGCGCGCCCCCGCCCCGGCCCGCCACCCCGTACGACACCGTCGAGTTCCACCTCAACGAGGCGCTCACCAACCTCTACGTCGGCCTGCACCGCGAGCTGCGCGGGGAGCGGCTCACCGCCACCCGGTTCATCCAGTCGTACGCGGTGGACCGGGTGCTGGCCCTGGTGCGGCTCACCGATCCGGCGGCGGTGGGGCACCGGCGGGACCCGTTCGACCCGAGCCGGCGCGTCGAGCAGGCGTACCCGCCGCCGGTGCTGCCGCTGGCCGCGATGGTCCCCGGCTACGACCGGAACGTGGCGGCGGCCCGGACGACCCTCGACTGGCTGGCCGCCCGCTTCCCGGTCGACCCGGCCATCGCCGACCCGATCCGGGCGCTGCTGGGCGCGGCTGAGCGGTCAGGGCGCTGACGGCCGGCGCGCCTGATGTCGGCTCTCCGCCGACGAACTTGACGGTACAGACGATTCGTCCGTCGAGGGGTCGGCGGACGTCGTCCCCGAGCCCTCCCGCAATGAATCGTCCACGTCATCAAGTTCGTAGGCGGCGGAAGGCACATCCGCGCCCGCAGCGCCGCCGTCGCTGCGGGCCCCGCTCGAACCGGGCCCGTCAGGTGCCGAGCCGGTCGGCGAACTCGTCGGTGGCGCGGCGCAGCTCCCGGGCGATGCCCGGCTCGGCGGCGGAGTGGCCGGCGTCCGGCACCATCCGCAGCTCGGCCTCCGGCCAGCGGGTGGCCAGGTCGTACGCGGAGACCGGCGGGCAGCAGAGGTCGTAGCGGCCCTGCACCAGCACCGCCGGCAGGTGCCGGATCCGGTCCACCCCGTCGAGGAGCTGCGTCTCGCCGTCCAGGAAGCCGCCGTGCCACACGTAGTGGGAGAGGATCCGGGCGATCGGCAGGGCGTGCTCGTCGTCGGTGAAGTGCCCGACCAGCCCGGCGTCGGGCAGCAGCGAGCCGTTCACCGCCTCCCAGCGGCCCCACGCCGCGGCGCAGGCCCGCGCCTCGGCCTCGTCCGGCCCGTGCAGCCGCCGGTGGTACGCGGCCAGCACGTCGTCCCGCTCGGCCACCGGGATCGGCGCGACGAACCGCGCCCACTCCTGGGGTTGCAGGTGCCGCAGGCCGCCCTGGTAGAACCAGTCCCGCTCCAGCCGCCGCATCAGCAGGATGCCGCGCAGGACCAGACCGGTGACCCGGCCCGGGTGGGTCTGCGCGTACGCCAGGCCCAGCGTGGTGCCCCAGGAGCCGCCGAAGACCAGCCAGGAGTCGATGCCGAGCCGGTCGCGGACCACCTCCAGGTCGTCGACCAGGTGCCAGGTGGTGTTGCCGCGCAGGCTGCCGGACGGGGTGCTCCGGCCAGCGCCGCGCTGGTCGAGCAGCACCACCCGGTAGCGGGCCGGGTCGAAGAACCGGCGGGCGGCGGGCACCAGGCCGCCGCCCGGGCCGCCGTGCAGGAAGACCGCAGGTATGCCGTCCGGCCGTCCCACCTCCTCGACGTACAGGCGGTGGCCGTCGCCGACGTCGACGCGGTGCGTCGCGTACGGCTCGACGGGTGGGTAGAGGAACGGCTCGGCGGCGCTCATGCCGCACCATCCTGCCCGCTCGGCCGGCCCGGCGGGGGAGGGCCGGTCAGCAGACGGTGTCGCTGCCGCGGCCGTCCAGCAGCGCGTCGGCGACCCAGCCGTACACCCCGGTGGTGGTGTCCTTGAGGTACGTCCAGGTGTAGGTGGTGATCCCGTTCGCGGTGACCCGGTCGCCACTGGTGTAGCAGTGGAAGTCGACGGAGTGGCTGAGCTGCCCGTAGCCCTTGGAGGGGCAGCTGGTGTGCGGGCCGGAGCGGATGTTGACGTTGCTCGCGTTGAAGAGCTGGCCGTACTGGCCGTCCACGTTGACGTGGTAGTGGTCGCAGCTGGCGCTCGCCGGGGCCGCCGCGACGGCGACCGCCACGCCGGTGAAGCCGACGGCCATGACGACGGCCGTCACGATCGAGGAAAACTTCCGCATGTCGTTCAACCCCCCGAAATCGGAACCGCACTCAGAGTGATCCGAATATTTGCATGCTTCGAGGTTTGCGGCAAGCTCCCATCGCGTCCCGGCAATTGTATCCGTGGGCGATTCGCGGCGGTATCGGTCATCGGGCCGATCCGTACCCGGTGCCGGGAATGGCAGGATCGGCGGTCGTCGTCCACGGGGGAGGATGAATGCCGTCCGTCGTCACGCAACACCCGGGCTCCTGGCTGGTCGCCAGAGGGCTGATCCCGGCCGACCGACCCCAGCGCGTGCTCGCGCTGGCCACCTTCGTCAACATGGTCGGCAGCGGCGTCTTCATGGTCGCCGCGGCGCTCTTCTTCACCCGCTCCGTCGGGCTCCCGGCCGCGCAGGTCGGCCTGGCCCTGGGCGCCGCAGCCGTGGTCGGCCTGCTCGCCGGAGTGCCGGTCGGGCACCTCGCCGACCGGTACGGCCCGCGCGGGATCTACCTGCTGATGCTGGGCGTGCAGGGGGTCGCGATGGCGGCGCTGACGCTCGTCGACTCGTTCTGGCCGCTGGTGGCGGTGCTCTGCGTGGGCGAGCTCGCCCGGTCGGCGGGGGCCGCCGCCCGGGGACCGCTGGTCCGGGCCGTCGGCGGCGCGGGGCTCAGCCGGTACCGCGCCTACCTGCGCTCGGTCGCCAACCTCGCCGGCAGCGCCGCCGCGGTCGCCGCCGGCTTCGCCCTCCAGGCGGACACCCGGGCCGCGTACGTGGCCCTGGTGCTGGGCAACGCCGCCAGCTTCCTGGCGTGCGCCGCGATCATCGCGCGGCTGCCGGCGGTGCGGCCCGTGCCGGCCCCCGGCCGGGAGCCCCGCTGGGCGGCGCTGCGTGACCGGGGGTACGTGACGGTCACCGTGCTCGACGGCATCATGTCGATCCACCACCAGGTGCTGCTCTTCGCCCTGCCGCTGTGGATCGTCGGGCGCACCGACGCACCCCGCTGGCTGGTCGGCCTGGCCGCCCTGGTCAACACCGCGCTGGTGGTGCTGCTCCAGGTGCGCGCCAGCCGGGGCGTCGACGACCCCGCCTCGGCCGGCCGGGCCGTGCGCCGTTCCGGGGTGGCCTTCCTCGCCGGGATGGCGGCCATGGCCGGCGCCGCCGGGCTCCCCGCCCGGCTCGCGGTGGGCCTCATCCTGGTCGGCATCTGCGTGCACACCGTCGGCGAGTTGTGGCACACGGCCGGCTCGCTGGAACTGCGCTTCAGCCTCGCCCCGGCGCACGCCCAGGGCCAGTACTCGGGCCTGTTCGGGCTCGGCAGCGGGCTGGCGAACGTCCTGGCACCGTCGGTGCTGGCGCTCTGCTGCGTCAGCTGGGGCGTACCCGGTTGGTTGCTGCTCGGCGGGGTCTTCCTCGCGGTGGGCCTGGCCGTGCCGGCGGTGACCCGGTGGGCGCAGCGGACCGGCCCGGGCAGCCGTACCGAGCCGGAACTGGTCGGCGGCGCGGCCTGACGCCACCCACCCGCAGGGGCACCGCTGACCCGGTCGCCCTACCTGCGGGCCACGCTCCAGGTGGACGCGCCACTGCCGCTGGACGACCTGCCGCCCGCCCCGGAACGGCCGGGCGCCACGGTGCCCGTCGACGCGCGGCGGGCCGTCACGGTGCTCACCCGGGAGCTGGACGCGCTGCTCGCGCCGTTGACCGGGCAGCTCGAGGCCGGCGTGCCGGCCGGTTCCTGACCGGCGCCCCGGGATCGCCGGGGCGCCGGTGCGGGTTTGTCAGGCGTGGCTGGTGACCCCGGCGACCGGGCCGTCGGCCGGCTCGCCGGTGGACTCCGACTCCGGGCCGGTACGCGGCGCCGGGGTGCGGACCGCGAAGGCGTTGAAGCTGGACCCCTGCAGCGACGCCCGCTCCGGGACGGCCTCCAGGACCGGCCGGTCCGCGGCGGCCGGCACGGCCGGACGCTCGGCGGAGGCGGGCACGACGGGCCGGTCCGCGGCGGCGGGCAGCGCCGGCTCGTCCAGCGTCCGGGCCGACAGCGTCGGGTACTCGGCGGTCTCCCCGCCGCCGGCCGCGGCCGCCATGACCGCCGCGGCGGCCAGGTCCGCGACCCGCTTCGCCTCGCGCTGCACCCGGGCCCGGGTCTCCTTGGCGTGCTGCTCGGCGAGGTCCGCCGCCCGGCGCGCCTCGTCCAGCCGCTTCGTCTCGGTGGCCAGGTCGCGGCGCACCTCGACCAGGCGCTCCTCCAGCGCCGCGCCCTGCTCCTCGACCGCCCCGATCTCCTGCCGGGTCCGGTCCAGCTCCCGGGCCACGGTCGCCAGCTCGGCCTGGAGCTTCGTCAGCGTCTCCTGGCGCTGCTGGATCTCCTGCTGCACCGTGGCGAGCTGCTCCTGGTGCGCCGCGGTCTCCTCGTCGGCCCGCTCGCGTACCTCGGTGGCGTACTCCTGGGCCTCGGCGACCAGGGCGGCGATGTCCCGTTCGGCGGCGCTGGCCCGGTCGGCCAGCTCCTGCTCGGCGGCGGCCCGCCGCTCGTCCAGCTCGCGGGCCATGGTGGCCTGCCACTGGGCCAGCTCCTGCTGGGCCTTGCTCCGGTTCGCCTGCACCTCCTGCTGGATCTGGGTGCGGGCGGCCTTCACCAGCGCCTCGGACGCCGACCGGGCCTGCTCGACCTGCTGCGCGCTCTGCTCGGCGGTCCGCTTCGCCTCCTGCTGCGCCCGGTCGTGGGCGGCCTGCCCCTCCGCGCGCAGCTTCTCCGCCAGCTCGCGGATCGCGGTCAGCTCGGCCTGCGCCGCGGTGCGCCGCTCCTCGTCCATCCGCTCCGCCTCGGTACGCCGGGTGGAGAGCTCCTCGTCCAACTCGCGCCGCTCCCGGGCGGCCTCCTCCTGGGCCGAGGCGAGCACCCGCTCGGCCTGGGCCTGGAGATCGGCGGCCCGCTTGCCGGCCGCCTCGCTGATCTGGCCGGCCTGCTTCTCGGCCAGGTCGAGGATCTGGTCGACCATCGGGCCGAGGTCCCGGAAGGACGCCCGGTCCACCTGCGCCGGCGGCCGCTGCCGCAGCTCGGCCGACTCGGCCTGGACCCGCTGCAACTGCGCGGCCAGCTCGCGGGCCTGCGCGTACGCCCGGTCCCGGTCCGCCGTCACCCCGGACAGCTCGCCGTCCAGCTGCTCGACGTACCGGTCGACCTGGCGTTTGTCGTAGCCACGCAACGCCGTCTCGAACCTCGGTCGCCCGGACCCGTCGTCGTGGGGTGCGAACGGATCGTCGCCGTTGGACATTCGCCATCCTCCGTCGGTTCGCCAGCGCCAGGCCGGCGGATGACCGGCCCCGAAGGGCATGATGAGGCGCTACGGTACCGCCGTCGGCGCTCGACTCCCAGCCCCACCCCGGTCCTCGTGCGGACCGGACCGGCCGCCGACCGGCCCCGATCAGGCCGGGAAGTGCGGGTTTCCAGCCGTCAGCCGGACGGTGAAACCGTCCGTGTCCCGGTGCGTGGCCACATGGTTGCAGGACTGGTGGCTGATCCACAGCCCCAGACCGCCGGCGGAGCCGTCCCCCGCCGGTAGCAGGCCGGCGAACGGGTCCTTCGGGCCGACGCCCTCGTCGTGCACGGTCGCCACGATCCGGTCCGGGCCGCTCCACAGCCGCAGCCGGGCGGGGCGCCGGCCGTGCCGCAGCGCGTTGGTCACCACCTCGCTGACCGCGACCATCAGGTCCTCGACGTCCTCGGTGGGCAACTGGCCCCGGTCGGCGGCCTGCACGGCGGCGCGGGCCACCGCCGGGCTCGGGTCGGTCAGCTCCACCAGCGGCGCGGCGCGCTGCACCGGATCGAGCAGCATCGGCCGGTTCTCGCTCAGGTAGGCGGTCGGCTCGGTGTAGTCCCCGGTGGGCCGGTGGCTGCCGTCCGGCCCGGCCACCCGGGGATGGGTCCGCGCCACGTCCGCCAGCACGTGGGCCGGGGCGGCGCGGGTGTCGTACGCGCACATGCTCCACAACGGGAAGTCGTCGTACGCGTGGTTGATGGCCGACTCGTACCGGGCCCACCAGTCCCAGGTGGCGCCGAAGGCGGCGACCGGCAGCTCGCCCACGATCCGGATCTGCGCCGCGCCCTCGGCGACGTACCCGGCCAGCAGCTTCCGGTAGGACCGGATCGCGGCCGTCGGACGCGCGTAGACGTCCCCGCCGGGCAGGAACGTCACCCCGGAGCCGGCGGGCAGCGCCCGGCGGACCAGGTCGGCGTTGCGGGCGCCGAGGCCCACCACCGTCGGCTCGCCCGCCGCCAGCCCGCCGCGCAGGAACGGCAGCACCACGGCGAGCAGGTGCTCGTCGGAGTCGTAACAGATCGCCTCGTGGTAGTAGCCGACGTGGCCGGCGGCGGCCCCGGTCCTCACCGGACCACCTCGACCTGGACGTCGGTCAGGTCCAGCAGCTCCACCAGCCGGGCGGGGGCGGACCCGGAGGCGCGCAGCACGGCGGTGGCGCCGTACCGGCGGGCGTGGTCGCGCAGGTGCAGCAGGCTGCGGTGGTCGATGAAGCGCAACCCGGTCGCGTCGAGGACGAGCCGGCCGTCGACCGGTCGCGGGTCGGCGCGGTCCAGCGCGGCGGCGAAGAGCCGGTGGTTGGACGGGTCCAGCTCACCGCCGAGCGCGACGACCGCCTCGTCGCCGGTGGCGTGCAGCCGGAACAGCACGTCGGCGTCGGTCTCCGGGTGCAGGCAGGCCAGCTCGGCGATCTCCGCGTCGCTGAGCTCCCCCCGCTGGTAGGCGCAGACCGCCGACATCGGCCGGTGGCGCATGTACCGGTCGATCAGGTGCTCGTAGCGGGCGAACGCGTCCCGCTGCGCGGGCGTGCGGACCAGGCTGGTCGCCTCGGCCACCACCCGCAGGCCGGTCCAGCCGGCGGCGAGGGCCTCCTCGGTGGCGGCGGCGTACGCCCGCACCTGCGCCTCCGGACCGACGACCGTGCCCGCCCGGTACATGTCGTCGACCGAGACCAGTCGCAGCGCGCCCCGGCGCAGCGCGTCGTCGCGACCGGTCAGCCGGTCCAGCCGGCGGGCCAGCTCGTCGGGGGTGCCGGGGGCGATCAGGGCGACCCGCTCGCCCGCGGCCAGGCCGGCGGCGAGGTGGGACACGGCGAACGCGTCGAAGGTGGCCGCGTCGCGGTAGGTCAGGCAGACGTGACCGTATGTCGTCGACGGCATGCCGTCGCTGCTGGTCACCAGGTTCGCCTCACACCGTCAGTGTAGGCGCTCCCGGCGGAACGGCCATTCCCGGCGTTTGCCGGGCGTAGGCCGGGACACCTCCGGCGGACCGGTGGGGGCGGCCCCAGCCGGGTGTGCTTCGCTGTCCGTCGGTCGGGACCCGACGACGGGAGGGGGAAGGTGGCTGCGGACCGCACCGGGCTGCCGATCGCTGCCCCGTACGGCGGCGTGCTCGCCGCCCGCTGGCTCCAGGCGCTCTACGACACGCCCCTGCTCTTCACCGGGATCCTCGACGACCGGGGTCGGCTCCGGGCGGCCAACCACGCCTCCATCGAGGGCTGCGGGCTCGACCGGGACGCCACGATCGGGCGGCCCTTCTGGGAGTGCGGCTGGTGGTCGCCCGATCCGGAGCTCAGCGCCCGGCTGCGGACCTGGTGCCGACAGGTGATGCGTACCGGTGAGCCGTTGCGCACCGAGAGTCACTTCTATCTCGGCGACGGCACCCGACGCCTGGTCGACCTGGCGCTGATCCCGGTGCGTGACGACGAGACCGGCCGTACCTGGCTGGTGCCGACCGGGCTCGACGTCACGGCCGCCCGCCACACCCACGACGAGCGGGCCGCGGTCGAGGCCGACGCGCTGCGCCGGGTGGCGGACGCCCGGCACCGCGAGGTGGCGGTGGTGCAGCGGGCCGAGCGGCGCGCCGACGAGCGGCTGCACCGGATGGTCGCGGTGGCGCTGGACCTGCTCAGCGCCGAGACCGTCGAGGACCTGGTCGCCATCATGGTGGAGCGGGCGGTGCCGGTGCTCGGCGCGGACGGCGGCGCGATGGTCGTCCGCGAGGGGATGGAACGACTGCGCGTGGTCGTCGGCCACCGGCTCGGACCGGAGGCGCAGGCCGCGTACGACAACGTGCCCTACGACAGCCCGCTGCCGGCCTGCTGGGTGGCGCGCACCGGCGAGCCGGTGCTGCTGTCGGAGCGCGCCGCCGGCGTCGCCTTCACCCCCGAGATGATCGAGGTGTACGAGAGCACCGGCCGGGATGCCTGGGCGTTCCTGCCGCTGCGGGTCGGCACCCGGCTGCTCGGGTCGCTGGCCGTCTCCTGGCGCGAGGAGCGGCGGTTCCGGCCCGACGAGATCACCATGCTGGAGGCGTTCGCCGCGCAGTGCGCCCAGGCGCTGGACCGGATCCAGCACCTGGCCGCCCAGCGGGCCAGCGCGCTCGCCGCCCAGCGCCTCTCCGAGGCGTTGCAGCACAGCCTGCTCACCTCGCCACCGACCGCCGGGGCGCTGGAGATCGCGGTCCGTTACCAGCCCGCCGCGCACGGCGCCCACGTCGGCGGTGACTGGTACGACGCGTTCCAGACCGCCGACGGCTCGACCGTGCTGGTGGTCGGCGACGTCACCGGGCACGACCGCGAGGCGGTGGCCGCCATGGGGCAGATCCGCAACGTGCTGCGCGGGCTGGCGTACGACAGCGCGGACGGTCCCGCCGTGCTGCTCGGCCGGCTCGACCACGCGCTGCGCGGCCTCCAGGTGCGCGCCCTGGCCACCGCGCTGCTGGCCCGGGTCGAGCCCGACGGATCGGGCTGGCGACTGCGCTGGTCCAACGCCGGGCACCCGCCGGCGCTGCTGCGCGGGCCGGCCGGCGGGGTGCGACTGCTGACCGAGCACGATCTGATGCTCGGCGTGCAGCCGGCCGCCCCCCGTCGAGAGCAGAGCGTGCGGCTGCCGGCCGGCAGCACGCTGGTGCTCTGCACCGACGGGCTGGTGGAACGCCGCAACGACGTGCTCGACCAGGGGATCGCCGACCTGACGCTGCGGCTGGAGCAGGTCGGCGACGCCGACCCCGAGCGCCTCTGCGACCTGCTGCTGGAGTTGGCCCCGAACGGCCACGAGGACGACATCGCCCTCCTGGTCATGCGCTGCGGCCGTCCCACCACCCCCTGACCGTCCCCCCGGCCCCTGCCCCCCGTACCCGCGCGATCTTGCACTTTCTGCCCCGGCAAAGCTGACATTTCACCCGGCAGCCGGGCACAAACTGCAAGATCGCGGGGAGGGGCGGGGCGGGGCGGGGAGGGGGTCAGGGGAGGGGGTGGGAGATGTTGTGGGCGTGGTCGGCCACGGCGGCGGCGACCACGGTGGCGGTCAGCGGGAGCACCTCCAGGCAGCGGCGCACCGCGGCGGCCATCAGCGTGTTCGGCACGCGCATCGAGAGCGTGCAGTGCGGCACCCAGCGGCCCGGCCGGTACTGCTCGTCGAGGTCGATGCCGGCCCGGGTGAGCAGGTCGTGCACCCGCGCGTGGTGGGCGAGCAGCTCGGTGGTGGGGGCGGGGCCGAGCCAGAGCACCCGCCCGACGAACTGGCCGGCGTGCTGGAACTCCAGCCGCAGCGGGGCGGCCACCACCGTCCCGGCGAGCGCGGCGGCGACCCGCTCCGGATCGAGGCGGGGCGCGACCGCGAGCGAGACGTGCGGTCGGTGCCGCTGCTCCAGCAGCGACTTCATGCTCTGCACGCCCTCGGACTCCAGCGCGTCCCAGAGCACCCGGATCCGCCGGGTGGCGTGGGTGTCCAGATACAGCTCCAGCGCCGCGACCACATGATCAGCTTAGGCCGGGGTTTGCCCGGCCTCCTGCGCGGTACTGCGACAGTTCGGCACCGACGACGAGGAGTGTGGCACCGTGGACGTGAACGACCTGCTCATCGAGGCGTACGGCCGGCTGCCCGACCTGGTCACGGCGGCGGTCGACGGGTTGGACCCGGAGCAGCTGCGCCGGGCCCCGGCGGCCGGGGCGAACCCGGTGGGCTGGCTGGTCTGGCACCTGACCCGGATCCAGGACCACCACGTCGCCGACCTGTTGGGGGAGGAGCAGCTCTGGGCCACCGGCGACTGGGCGCGGCGGTGCGGGTTGACCGCCGACCCGGATGACACCGGCTTCGGGCACGGCCCCGCGCAGATCGCCGCCGTCCGGCCGGAGGACGGCCGGGTGCTCGTCGACTACCACCGGGCGGTGGTGGACCGGACCCTGGCGTACCTGCGCGGGTTGGGTCCGGCCGACCTCGACCGGGTGGTGGACGAGCACTGGGACCCGCCGGTGACCCTCGGCGTCCGGCTGGTCAGCGTGCTCGACGACGACCTCCAGCACGCCGGCCAGGCCGGGTACGTGCGCGGGCTCATCCGGCGGGGCTGAGCCCCGCCCGGTCCAGCGCGGCGTGGGCGAGCAGGTGGAACGCCTGCGCCTCGGGGGAGGTGCCGGGCCGGTCGAAGTCCGGCGCGCCGCTGACCCCGGTCACCCGCCCGTACCGGTCCACCCGGCGGTCGGCGGCGGCCAGCAGGTCCGCCCCGGTCGCCCGCCAGGACGGCGGCAACCAGCCGTCGGCCACCCCGGTCAGGGCCGCGTACGCCAGCATCTGGGCGGTGTTCGCCTCCCGGAAGGTGCCGGGGTCGTCGAGCACGTCGGGGAAGAGCCCGTCGTCGGTGCGGTACGCCAGGCACGCCTCCAGCACCGCCCGGGCGTGCCCGGCCAGCTCGTCGCGGAGCCCGGCCGGCCAGTCCGGGGCCAGTCGCAGCGCCCGGGCGATCCCGGCGACCACCCAGCCGTTGCCGGTGCCCCAGTGCTGCGGAAGGTCCAGCGCGTCCCGGTCCTCGTCCCAGCGGGCCGCGTAGAGGCCGGTACCCGGATCGTGCAGCCGGCGCCGGTGCCCGGCCACCTGCGCGGCCGCCAGGTCGGGGTGCCCGCACAGGGCCAGCAGCGGCACCACCATGTACACCGTGTCCGCCCACACCTGACGGCTGCCGAGCAGGTGGAACAGGGTGCCGTCGGCGGCCCGGGGCGCCCGGCGCACCAGCCAGTCGAGCTGTGCGTCCAGGGCCGCCGACCACCGCGGGTCCCGGTCGGTGCGGGCCGCGTACCGGACCGCCTCGCCGCAGGCCGCGCCGTTGACCGCGCCGATCTCGCCGGAGACGTCGCCGAGCCGCCCGTCCGGGTGCTGCCGGGTGACCGCCGCGTCGGCGACCAGCACCGCCGCGTCGCCCCGGCCCAGGTCCAGCAGGGCGTGCCCGGTCACCCCCTGCTCCCAGGACTGGCGCTGCATGGCGAGCAGGGCGGCGAGCACCCGGTCCGTCGTCATGCCCTGCGCAGTACCCAGATCTCGCTCACCCGATACGGGTGAGTTGGGCCCACCCCGGCGGCGGGGACCCTGCGGGGACGACCGGAGACGGGGAGGGACCGATGGGCGCCTCGGCGGCGGAACACCTGGCCCGGCGCGTGGCCGGCCGGCACCCCGAGCTGCCGGAGACCACCGCCGGCACGCTCCGCCTCGACCTGCGCGAGGAGGGCCGGACCGAACACTGGTACCTGACCATCGACCGCCAGGACGTCGGGGTGAGCCGGTCGGCCGAGGAGGCCCAGCTGGTGGTCCGGGCCGACCGGGACGTCTTCGACCGGCTCGCGGCGGGGCGGCTGCACCTGGCCGCGGCGCTGCTGCGCAACGACCTCACCGTGCAGGGCGACATCCGGCTGCTGATGACGTTGCGCCGGCTCTTCCCCGGCGCACCCGATGCCCGGCACCCCCGCGACGCGGCCGGGGACGGCACCCGGTGAGGCAGGAACTGGTCCATGTGCTGGCCGGCAACGCGTTCGCGGTCAGCGACGCGCAGGGGGACATGGAGGCCGAACCGCACGCCCCGATCGGGCTCTTCTCGTTCGACACCCGGTTCGTGTCCCGGTGGGTGCTGACCGTCGACGGGGAACGGCTGCACGCGCTGTCCCGCGACGACCTGACCGCCTTCGAGACCCGGTTCGTGCTGGTGCCCGGAACGGCGAGCCACTACGTCGACGCCGACGTCTCGGTGATCCGCTACCGGTCCCTCGACGACAGCTTCGAGGAACGGATCACCGTGCTCAACCACTCGGCCGAACCCGCCGAGTTCGTGGTCCGGATGGAGATCGGCGGCGACTTCGCCGACACCGCCGAGATCCGCCGCCCGGCGCCGCGCCGGCCTGAGGTCAGTACCGACGCGGCCCGCCACGAGCTGCGGATCTGCCACCGGCGCGGGCGGTTCACCCGGGAGACCGTGGTCTCCAGCTCCGCCCCGGTGGAGGTCGACCGGCAGGGCATGACCTTCCGGATCCGGGTCGCCCCGCGCGGGGAGTGGCACACCGATCTCCAGGTCGGCATGGTCATCCACGGCGCCGGCGGACGCGACCTGCGGGCCAACCTGGAGACGCGCCGGCGCAAGGTACGCGAGGACATGCGCGCCGACCTGTGCGGCTGGTTCGACCGGGCGCCCCAGCTGGTCGCCGACCGGGCGTCGCTGGTGTCGGCGTACGGGCAGGCGTTGGCCGACCTGGCGGCGCTGCGCTACACGCCGCTGGCGTACGCCGAGCGGGTCCCGGTGGGCGGGCTGCCCTGGGCGATGGCGCTGTACGGCCGCGACGCCCTGCTCACCTGCCTGCAGACCCTGCCGTTCACCCCCGAGCTGGCCCCGGCGACGCTGCGCCTGCTGGCGCTGCTGCAGGGCGGCCAGCTCGACGACTACCACGACGAGGAGCCCGGCAAGATCGTCGCGGAGCTGCGCTACGGCGAGGCGGCCGCCTTCGACGAGACGCCCACCGCGCTGTACTACGGGGCGGCGGACACCACCCCGCTCTTCGTCATCCTGCTCGACGAGTACGAGCGGTGGAGCGGCGACACCGATCTGGTCCGGCAGCTGCGCCACCCGGCCCGGATGGCGCTGGACTGGCTCGGCGAGTACGGCGACCTGTGCGGCGACGGCTACCTGCGCTACCGGCCCCGCAACACCCTCAACGGGGTGGCCAACCAGAGCTGGCGCAACTCGCCCGACGCGGTGGTGGACCGGCACGGCACCGTACCCGCCTTCCCGCGCGCCACCGCCGAACTCCAGGGCTACGCCTACGACGCCCGGCTGCGGGGGGCCCGGCTGGCCCGGGAGTGCTGGGGCGACCCGGCGTACGCCGTGCGGCTGGAGGCCGAGGCGGCACGGCTGCGGGAGCGGTTCAACCGGGACTTCTGGCTGCCGCACCGCGAGTACTACGCGTTCGCGCTGACTCCCGGGGGCGAGCCGGTCGACGCGCTCACCTCCGGCCTGGGCCACCTGCTGTGGACCGGGATCGTCGAGCCGGAGCGGGCCGACGCGGTGGCCGCCCACCTGTGCGGACCGGAACTCTTCTCCGGCTGGGGGGTGCGCACGTACGCGACCGGGCAGCGGCCGTACAACCCGGTCGGGGCGCACCTGGGGGGGTCTGGCCGGCGGACAACGCGGTGGTCGCGGCCGGCCTGCGCCGCTACGGCCACGACGCCGAGGCGGCCCGGATCGTGGCCGGCCAGTTCGCCGTGGTGGAGACGCTCGGCGGCTCGGTGCCCGAGGTGATCGCCGGTTATCCCCGCACGGTCACCAAGTACCCGGTGCAGCTGCCGACCGCCGGCCGGCCGCAGTCGTGGGCCTCCGGCGGGCTGCTCATGCTGCTGGCCACCATGCTCGGGCTGCGCCCCTGCGGGGACAACCTGCTGGTGGACCCGTCGATCCCCGCCGGCTACGGCCGGGTCGAGCTGCTCGACGTGCCGGGCCGCTGGGGGCTGGCCGACTCCTACGGCCGGGAGCGGACCGCCCGGAGCCGGCACCGGCTGCGCTCGCCCTCGGCTCAGCCGAGCAGTTCGTAGGCCGCCGACACCTGGGCCGCCACCGCCGGGTCGGTGGTGGTCAGCAGCACGTCCTCCAGCATCCGGGCCGGCTCCGGCCCGGCCCGCCACGCGCGGACCGCCGCCACCCAGGGCCGCTCGGCGCGGGGGAGCGGGTCGACGAGGTGGTCGGCCAGGTGCCGGGCCGCCGCCGCACCGCCGTCCGCCGCCCACGCCACGAGGAAGGGCCGCACGTCCAGGCCGGCCGCGCCGACCGCCGCCAGCACCGTGGTGGCCTCCCACCGCCCCGGGTACGCGGACAGCGTCGCCGCCCACCAGGCACGCAGGTACGCCTCGACGGCCTGCCGCTGGCCCGCCGGCCAGGCCGCCAGGTGCGGGCCCACCGTGCCCAGCAGGCTCTCCGGCAGCACCGGATCGTCCAGCTCCCCGGTGGCGAGCAGTTCCAGCAGCCGGGGCAGCAGGCGGCGCAGGTCGTCGACGTCGCCCCAGGTGCTCACGCACTTCGTCGCGTAGCGGCGCAGCTGGTCGGCGGTGAGTGCCCGGGGCGGCACCCGCAGCAGCGCCGCCACCTCCTCGGCGCTCACGCAGTGGTCGCAGTACGCCATGGTGACCGGGCGGGGCCGGTCGGCGAAGGCCGCGTAGAGCCGGGTGACGGCGGTGTCGAGGGCCGGGGTCACCCGGGCGCGACCGGCGTCCGGGTCGGATCGGCCTCGTCCACCGGCGCCGGGGCGGTGCGCCGGCGGCGGGCCAGTCCCTTGTCGACGCCGACGAAGAGGAGCCCGAGCAGCCAGAACGCGAGGGCGAAGAAGAGCGAGCTGAGCCCGACGCCGGCGTAGCCGAGCTGCCCCGCGTCGATGAACGGGTACGGGTAGCGGTGCACGATCAGGCCACGTACCAGCGCGAAGGCGAGGTACGCCAGCGGGAACGCCAGCCACCAGGCCGCGTACCGGAGGCGGAGCCGGCCCCGCCGGTCGAACAGCACCCAGTCGGCGACGGCGAGCAGCGGCACGATGGTGTGCAGGAACTGGTTGCCCCACCACTCGCCCGGCGCGCGTTCCGGCTGCACCATGGCGAACGGGCTGGCCGGGTTGGCCAGCACCAGGTGGTAGACCGTGCCGGTGATGGTGATGTAGAGGGTCACCGCCCCCTTGAGCGCGGACGGCGGCTCGGGCCGGTCCCGCCACGCGCGCCAGGCGGCGTATCCGGCGAAGACGCCGACCGCCACGTTGCTCTGGATGGTGAAGTACGGCAGCAGGCCGGTCACGGTGGCCGGACCGAGGGCGGTGAGCACGATGCCGGCCAGCACGCTGAGCACGATGGCCACGCGGAACAGGATCGCCAGTCGTCGACGCCGGGGAGTCACGCGGGCAAGTTACCAGCCCGTACGCCGCCGGTCACCGGCCCTGCCCCCGCCGACGGCCGACGGCCCTGGCCCGCCGATGGACGGCGGACCGGTAGCGGCGGCCCCGCACCGGGATGCCCACCCGGCCGGCACGGGTCGGCGCGTCGGGGACGTCCTGGCCCCGACGCGGGTCGTGGCCTCAGCGCTGGGTCTTGCCGACCGTGTCGGGCTGGTTCACCGTCGGACCGGACGGCCGGGTGGGGGCCGGGGTGGCCGGCGTGCGGGTCGGCCTGCCGGTGGCGCGGCCGGTCGGCTCGGCGCCCGGGCGCTTCGTCGGCTCCGCCGTGGGGCCGTTCTGCTTCCCCTGACCGTGCAGCAGCCGCTCGCAGTACTCGCCGACCCGTTCCCGTCCGCCGGCCGCCGCGATCAGGTCGGCGAAGCGCGGTGTCGCGAGCACCTGGTGACGGTTCTCGCCCGGCTCGGTCCGGTAGGCGGTGCAGAGCCCGGTCAGCCCGGCGGCCTCCTCCGGCCGGTCGTCGGGGAGCACGCCCCGGGTGGCGGCGGGACCGGGGGCGCCGCTGGGGGCGGGTCGGCTGCTGGCGTCGGCGCTCGGCGTGCCGGCCGGCTCGTGGCCGAGCGGGCCGGGCAGGGTGCCGGTGACGGCGGCCAGAGCCACGCCGCCGGTGGCGGCGGCGAGCAACCCGGCCAGGGCGATCTTCACCCCGAGCAGCCCGGCGAGGGACCGTCGCCCGGCACGCGCCAGCACCGGCCCGGAGCCCGCGTGCGCCGGCACCGGCACGGGGTCGGCGTGCGCCAGCCGGAACGCCTGGAGGGCGGCGGCCTCGCCGTTCAACTCGTGCGGTCGGGGGGCGGCACGGACGGCGGCGAGGAGTCGGACGAGCACCTCCGGACCGTCCTGCGCGTCGGCGACGGGCCCGCCGAGCAGCCGCTCGGCGGTTTCCTGGTCCATCTGGTGTGCTCTCATCTCGTGATCCTCAGCGCCGCCACCGCCCGTGACGTCACATCGGGACCCCGTCCGGAGCCGTCGTGCCGGCGGTGACCTCGGTCACCGCGCCCGCCCGGTCAGCCCATCGTCTTGGCGCCGTCGATGGCTTCGCGGAGGATGTCGGCGTGCCCGGCGTGCTGGGCCGTCTCGGCGATCAGGTGCAGCAGCACCCGCCGGACCGACCAGCTGGCGCCCGGCTCGAACCAGGGGGCCACCGGCAGCGGGTGCGCGGCGTCCAGGTCGAGGGTCTCGACCAGGGCGTCGGTCTCGTCGGCCACCCGGTCGAACTCGGCGAGCAGGCCGGCCAGCGTCTCGCCCTCGGTCATCCGGAACTGACCCGCCCAGTCGATCGGTTCGCTCTGCATGGCCTCGGCGCCGCCCACGGCGAAGCGCAGCCACCGGTGTTCGGTGGTCGCCACGTGCTTGATCAGCCCGCCGAGGCACAGCTCGCTGACGGTGCTGCGCCGGGCGGCCTGCTCGTCGGTCAGCCCCTGCACGGTCTGCCGGAGGAAACCGCGGTGCCGGCGCAGGGTGGCCAGCAGATCGGCCCGTTCGCCGGTGCGGACCTGGTCGGAGACGCTCATGCCGCCTGCCTTTCCATCGACTGTGGAACCACACCGTACGACCCGCCCCCGACACTGTCCCGGCTCCGCGCCGTACCCTCCGGTTGCCGATTCGTCCGGCTCGGGGTGCACTGAATTACATGGGTGTCATCAAGGTGGGCACGTCCTCCTGGGCGGACCAGATGCTGGTGCGCTCGGGCTGGTACCCGCGCGCCGCCAACAGCCCGGCCGGTCGGCTCGGCTTCTACGCCGAGCGGTTCCGACTGGTCGAGGTGGACACGTCGTACTACGCCGTCCCGCTGCCGGAGACCACCGAGGGCTGGGTGGCGGCGACCCCGCCCGGATTCACCTTCGACGTCAAGGCGTTCCGCCTCTTCACCGGCCACCACACGCCGGTCGCCGCGCTGCCGCGCGAGCTGCGGCCGGCCGGCGCGGCGAGCCGGGTCCGCTGGCGCGACCTGCCCACCGGGACGTACGACGAGCTCTGGGACCGGTTCCACGAGGCGCTGGCGCCGCTCGCGGCGGCCGACCGGCTCGGCGCGGTGCTGTTGCAGTTCCCGCCGTGGCTGGCCCGGACGGAGGCGGCCCGGCGGCGGATCCTGGAGACGGCCCGGCGGTGCCGGCCGTACCCGGTCAACGTCGAGCTGCGGCACTCCTCCTGGTTCGCCGGGGACGCGGCGGCGGAGACCGTGACCTTCCTGGGCGAGCACGGGCTCGGCTACGTCTGCGTGGACATGCCGCAGGGGCACGTCTCCTCGGTGCCGCCGATCCTGATCGCCACCACCGACCTCGCGGTGGTCCGGTTCCACGGGCACAGCACGGCCTGGGAGAGCGGCGACAAGCAGGAGAAGTTCCGCTACGCGTACGGCGCGGAGGAGCTGCGCCGCTGGTCGGTGCTGCTGCGGGAGCTGGCCGAGGAGTGCGCCGAGCTGCACGTGCTGATGAACAACTGCTGCGACGACCAGGCGCCGCGCGACGCGGCCCGCCTCGCCGAGCTGCTCGACGTCGCGCCCCTCCCGCAGGCGGCCCGCGCCGGTTCCTGACCGACGGCGGGTTTTCTCCGGCGGTGGCCGGGTACCGGCGGACCCGAGGACCGAGTCGAGGGGGACGCGTGGCGCAGCGACGGGACGACGAGCGGGTGGACGAGCGGGACCCCCGGGCGACCCGGGAGGCCGAGGAGGCGCACGGCGGCAGCATGGCGCCCGGCCTGGTGGACGACACCGGTCACCCGGTGAGCGGCGCCCCGGCGTCGGACGTCGAGCCGTCGGTGCTGGGCACGCCGGGTGAGGACGGCACCGGGTCCTGACCCGGCCGGCGGCGCGGCGGGCAACTGGTCAGCCGCGCCGCCGGAAGCCCTCCGGGTGCATCCCGGTCGCCTCCTCCAGCGCGTTGTCGGCGAGGTCGCCCTCGGCGCTGTCGTCGGGAAAGGTACGTCCCGACGGCGCGGGATCCGGCGGCGCGCCCGGCCCGGCCTCCGCGTACCGGGTGGGCTCCACCGGGCCGAAGCCGTGTCGGCCGGCCCGGGAACCCGCCGGCCCGGCGCCCGTGGCGCGTGCCTCGCCCCGGTGCCCCTCCGGCACCGCGTTCTCCTCGCTGCCCTCGTCCATCGGGGAGTCCTCACCCACGCCCCACGGCGGGTCGGCGTCGAAGCCGTCGGTGGTGCCCCACGGCGCGGCCGCCTCCGGTCCGCGTCCGTCGCCCGTACCCGGTCGGTCCTTGCTGGTCATGGCCACCTCACCTGGCTGCTCGGCGTGCTCGTGGCGGACGCCGCGCAACCGGCGACCCACCCCGATGTGGGCCACCGGTCGCGCGGCGGGTCACCGGGCGCCCGCCATCAGCCGCCGCTTGGCCGCGCCCATCGCGGCGACCGTGCCGACGGTCTTCGGGGACGGCGCGGCCATGGTCATCACCTTGCCGAGCATCGCCGGCGCGGCCACCAGGCCGCCCGCGCGCCCCAGCATCCCGCGCAGCACCTGGCCCGGCTTCTGCTGCTCGCTCATGTACGCGGTCACCACGACCAGCGCGCCGGTCAGGGCGGGGATCGCCCACTGGAGCATCTTCATCTGCCGCTGGCAGGAGGCGACGTTCGCCGGGGTCTGGTAGTTCGGCTCGGTGGTCCCCTCGACCGGCGGGCCGCCCGCCCGCTCCAGCTTCATGCCGAGCAGCCGGCTGTAGCCGGTCACCGCCAGCGCGCTCACCGTCAGCGCGGTCTTCACCGCGCTCATCTTCGCCACGCCGGACTGGGCGGCGACCCGTGGGCTCTCGGTGACCAGCTCGCCCACCGCGCCGGCCAGGTGCGCGCCGATCGCGGCGGCGTTCACCGGGGTCCACCGGGCCCACCCGGCCGAGGCCACCGGCAGTCGTTGCGTCGAGTCGTCGATCTGCGCCGCCGCGCCGTTGACGCCCAGCGCCCCCATCAGTGAACCGCCGAACCAGGCCGCCAGGCCCAGGTCGTGCATCGAGCGCAGAGCGGTGTGCCGTTCGGACATCTGGATCCTCCTCAGCCGTGTTCGGGCGGTGCCGCTTACCCGCCCTGCGACCGGCCATGCACCCGGTTTCCGCGCCGGTCCGGGGGGTAGCCGCAGGCGGCGCAGGATTCGCCGACACGGTGAACGGGCATGATCGACCGATGACCGGCGGGAGGGTGATGAGCGGGACGGGAAGCGAACCCTCCGGGCGTCCGGACTACCTGCGCCTGTTCCGGGCCGCCCCGACCCCCTATCTGGTGCTCGACCCGGACCTGTCGGTCGTCGAGATCAACGATGCCGCCCTGCGCGTCACCGGCCGCAGCCGGACCGAGCTGCTCGGCAAGGACGTCTTCGCGGCGTTCCCGATCAATCCGGACGAAACCGCGGCGGCCGGGGCGGCCAACCTGCGCCGCTCGTTGGAGCGGGCGCGTGACACGGGTCGCCCCGACACCATGCCGGTGCAGCGGTACGACCTGCTCGACGCGGAGGGACGCTACACCGAACGGTGGTGGAGTCCGGTCACCGTGCCGCTGCTGGACGAGCAGGGCCGCACCGTACTGCTGCTGCACCGTACCCGGGACGTCACCGACTTCATGGCGCAGCGCGGTCGGAGCGGCGCCGGACGCGGTGGCACGGACCGACGGCGGCGGATGGACGAGACCGAGGCCGAGCTGTACGCCCACGCGCGGGAACTACGGGCGGCCCTGGACGCCGAGGCGCTCGCCACCCGTCGGTTGGTGACCCTGGTCGACCTGGCCCGTCAGCTCGCCGGCTGCGAGACGCTCACCCAGGTCACCGAGGTGGTCATCGACCGGGGCCTGGCCGCGCTCGGCGCGGACGGCGGCGCGGTCGCGGTCCGCGAGGGCGACCTGTTGCAGCTCACCCTCACCGACAGCCTCGGCGGGCGGACCCGGGAGCGGCACGCCACCCTCCCGCTGGACGGCCCACTGCCGGCGTGCGTCGCCGCCCGGCGCGACGAGACGGTGCTGCTGCCGGACCGGGCCGCCGGGCTCGGCTGGCCGGACGGGATGGCCGAGGTGTTCGGCGACACCGGGCTGGAACGCTGGGCGGCGCTGCCGCTGCGGGTGGGGGAGCGGCTGATCGGCTCGCTCACCGTGGGGTGGCGGGTCGGCGCGCCGTTCTCCGAGCGGGAGGTGCAGCTGCTCGGCGCCTTCGCCGACCAGTGCGCGCAGACGTTGGACCGGATCCGGGTGCACCGGGCCCAGCAGCGCACCTCGGAGACCCTGCAACGCAGTCTGCTCACCGCGCCGCCGGCCACCCCGGGCCTGACCGTCGGCGTGCGCTACCACCCGGCCGCCGCGCACGAGCAGGTCGGCGGGGACTGGTACGACGCCTTCCCGGCCGCCGACGGCGCGAGCACGGTGGTGGTCGGTGACGTGACCGGGCACGACCGGCAGGCTCTCGCCTCGATGGCGCAGATCCGCAACACGCTGCGCGGCGTCGCGTACCTGATGGGGGCGTCGCCCGCGGCGATCCTGGTCGCGCTCGAACGGGTGCTGGCCGGGCTGCGGGTCGACGGTCTGGCCTCGGCGGTGCTGGCGCACGTCCGGACGCCGGGTCAGCCCGGCGGCGACCCGACGCGGGCCCGGGTGGTCTGGACCAACGCCGGGCACCCGCCGCCGGTGCTGATCGGCCCGGACGGCGCGGCCCGGCTGCTGGCCACCCCGCCCGACCCGCTGATCGGGGTACGCCTGCCGCGCGACCGCGTCGACCACGAGCTGCTGCTGGCTCCCGGTTCGACGCTGGTGCTCTACACCGACGGACTGGTCGAGCGGCGGCGCGCCCTGCTGGACGAGGGGCTGGAACGGTTGCGTGCGCTCGCGGGGCGGTTGGCCCACCTGCCGGTCGAGGAGTTCTGCGACGCGCTCCTGGCCGACCTGGTCGACGTCCCCGACGACGACGTGGTGCTGCTCGTGCTGCGGGTCGACGGCTGACCCGCCGGGCCGGCGCCGGCGGCGCGGTCAGCGCCGGGGCAGGCCGGCGGCGAAGGCGGCCACCCGGGCGGCCAGCGGTGCCGCGGCGCGGACCCAGGTGAAGTGGTCCAGCGGGGCGCCGGCCTCGGCCACCGAGTAGCGGTGCCGGGTGAGCGGCGCGGCGGTGAGCTTGCCGCAGAGGTGGTCCAGCGTCTCGTGCGGGGTGTACTGGTCGTCGTCGACGCTGATCGCGAGGACCGGGGTGCGGATCCGGCCGACGGCGGCCTCGGTGTCGACCCCGTCGAGCACCGGGAACCGGCCGGTCCGCGCGGTGTGCGCCCAGTCCCGGATCACGCCGCGCGCCTGCCGGCCGCCGAACCCCCAGCCGGGCCAGACGCCGAGCAGCCGGGCGACCGCGGCGATCCCCTGGGTGTACGGCAGCACGCCCCAGCCGCGCAGCCCCGGGTACCGGCGCCACCAGGGGATGCCGACCGCCACCAGGGCCAGCCCGTCCACCCGCTCGGCGTCGTGCAGCGCCTGGTGCAGCACCGCGACCTGGCCGCCGAGGGAGTGCCCGAGCAGCACCCGGGTCCGTCCGTCGAGCCGGGGCTTGAGCGCGTCCAGCACCGCGCCGATGTCGGCGGCCAGCTCGGCGTAGCCGTACCGGCAGGTGCGGGCGGGCGCGGGGGTGCTCTCGCCGGTGCCGCGCAGGTCCACCACGACGACGGCGAGCCCGGCGTCGCGCAGCGCGGCGGCGAACGGCCGGTAGTAGCGGGCCCGGACACCCATCGCCGGCCAGATCACCACCACCGGGGCGTCGGTGACGCCGTCCGGCTCGGGGTAGTGCTGCACGCCGAGGCGTGCCCCGTCGACGTCCACGAACTCCTGGGTGTACTCCGCGCTCACCGGCCCAGCGTACGACGCGAAGCTACCGACGGGTAGCAAAGGGTGCCCCGGCCGGCGGCCGCCGGCCGGGGCGAGGTCGCCGCGCTCCCGCCGGTACGGCAGCGGCGACCGCCGGATCGGGTGCGCGTCGAGGGTCGTCGAGGTGGGTCGTCAGGCGACTGCCGCCGCGGGGCGGGCCACCGTGGCGACGGTGGCGTAGACCGCGCCGAGCTGCTCCGCGCACCGCTTCCACGAGTACCGGCTGCGGATCCGGTCCAGCGCGGCCGTGGCGTACGTGAACCGGCGTACCTTGTCGGCGAGCAGCCGCCGGATGGTGGTACCCAGCGTGCGCGGGTCGCGCGGCGGCACCAGGTCACCCGTCAGGCCATCGACGACGGTGTCGGTGATGCCACCGACGTCGGTGCCGACCACCGGTACCCCGCAGGCCATCCCCTCCAGCGGGGTCAGCCCGAACGGCTCGTACCACGGGGCGGTGACCAGCACGTCCGTCGAGCGGTACCAGGCGGCAAGGTCCTCCCGCGGCACGCCACCGACCAGCTTGACCCGGTCGGCCACGCCGCACGCGTCGGCCAGCGCGCGCAGCCGGCGGGCGAAGGAGTCGGCCGGCAGCAGCTCGGCCGCCGGACCACCGACCACCACGCACTCGGCGTCCGGCACCGCGGGCAGCGCCCGGACCACGTCGAGGAAGCCCTTGCGTTCCACCATCCGCCCGACGGTGAGGATCCGTGGCCGGGCCGGGTCACGCGGCGCGACGGGTCCGTCGGGGCAGAACACCGACTGGTTGACGCCGGCGGGGACCAGCGCCATCCGGGACCGGGGCACCCCCATCCGGACCAGCTCGGCGACTTCGTCCTCGCACTGCACGACGACCCGGTCGACGGCCCTGCCGAGCGCCCGCTCGTAACCGACCCGGCCCGGCGGGCTGGTGTCCCGCGCGCCCAGGTGGCGCCGCTTGACCGAGCCGAGCGCGTGGTACGTCAGCACCGTCGGCACCCCGGTCCGGCGGCCGGCGTGCACGGTGGCCAACCCGCTGAGCCAGAAGTGCGCGTGCGCGACGTCCGGGGTCCAGTCACCGTGCCGCCAGGTGTCGGCCAGCCAGCTACCGAACTCGCCCATGTACGGCAGCAGGTCGTCCTTGGGCACCCGCTTCGCGGGGCCCGCCGGCACGTGGCACACCTGGTAGCCGTCCGGGGTGGAGACCGCGTCGGGCAGGACGGTGGAATCGCGGCGGGTGTAGACGCGCACGTCGTGCCCCTCGCCGACCAGGGCGGCGGCGAGCTCCGCCACGTGGGTGTGCTGACCGCCGGTGTCCTCCTCGCCGAGGACGGCGATCGGGCTGGCGTGCTCCGAGATCATCGCGATGCGCATGTTTCCCCCTCCGTCAGCTGGACCAGTTGCCGGGGGCGGAAGAAGTAAACATCAACCTCCGGCCCGGGCGGCCGGCGACCGCCCCGGAGATCATCGACTGCTCCGGAATCCCGCAGTCCGGTGTGGAGATTCCCGGTCGGGACCAAAGCCCCTGGTCGACGGCGGGGGAAGCGACGAAGCTGGGCAAAGAGGTGCAGGCGGATACCGTTCATCGCCGCGCGCCCCGTCGAACCCGGAGGTGCCCCGTGTCCCCGTCCTCACTCTCCGCGCTCACCGAGGAGCAGCTCGTGCTCGCCCGCGCCACCGACAGCGGCCGGAGTGCGCGGACGGTGCACGGCGGGCCGACCAGCTCGTTGCGGCAGACCCTGATCGCCCTGGTCGCGGGGCACGCCCTGGCCGAGCACGCCAGCCCCGGCGAGGCCACCCTCCAGGTGCTGCGCGGTCGGATCCGGCTGGTCGCCCAGGACCAGGCCTGGCCGGCGACGACCGGCGACCTGCTGGTGATCCCGGACGCCCGGCACGCGCTGCACGCCGAGGAGGACTCGGTGGTGCTGCTCACCATCGCCCGCTGACGCGCCCCACTCCCGTCCCGCCGCCCGTCCGGGGTCCCGGGTCGGGCGACGATGCCCGACCCGGGACCCGGAACGCGTGCGGGGGAGGCGGGTGGTCAGTCGCGCAGCATGCCCGGGCCGAACACCTCGTACGCGATCCGCTCGGTCGGTACGCCCCGGCGCAGCAGCCCGCCGCGGACCAGCGCCATGAACGGCACCGGCCCGCACAGGTGCACGTACGTGTCGGGGCGGACCGGGATCAGCTCCGGGTCGACCAGGCCGGAGGAGACCTCGGCCTTCAGCCCGGCCAGCTCGGCGTCGGCGGCGTCCTCGTACCAGAGGCGTACCGACAGCCGGGGCAGCCGCTCCTGGAGCGCGGGCAGTTCGTGGCGCAGGGCGTGCGCGGCGCCGGCCCGGTCGGCGTGCACCAGCTCGACCGGGCGCTCGGGCGCGGTGGCGGCCAGGTGCTCCAGCGCCGCCATCGCCGGGGTGAGGCCGATGCCGGCGCTGACCAGCAGCAGCGGTCCGCTGTCCCCGATGGCGTTCACCTCGCCGAAGGGCGGGCTGAGCCGGAGGGTGTCGCCGACCGACACCCGCTCGTGCAGGAAGGTCGAGACCATGCCGTCGGGCGCGCCGTCGACGCCGCGTACCCGCTTCACCGTGATCCGCCAGGACGCGGCGCCGGGGCGGCCGGAGAGGCTGTACTGCCGGATCTGCTGGCCCCGACCGCCGTCGAGGTCGACGGCGACCGAGACGTACTGCCCCGGGGTGAAGTCCGGCGCGGCGCCGCCGTCGGCCGGGACCAGGGTGAACGAGACCACGTCCCGGGTCTCCGCGGTCCGCTCCGCCACCCGCCACGAGCGCCACACCGAGCCGTCCTCGGGCACTCCGGCGACGGTGTAGAGGCGGGCCTCCCGGGCGATCAGCTCGCAGGCCAGCAGCCAGTAGACCTCGTCCCACGCGGTCGCCACCTCGGGCGTGACGGCGTCGCCGAGCACCTCGCCGACCGCGCCGAGCAGGTGCCGGCCGACGATCGTGTACTGGGTGGCGGTGATGCCGAGCGAGGCGTGCTTGTGCGCGATCCGGTCCAGGATCGGGCCCCACGGCATGCTGCTCCCGCCGGTCAGGTGCTCGGCGTACGCGACGACCGCGGCGGCGAGCGCCGCCTTCTGCTGTCCGGTCGCCTGGTTGCCCCGGTTGAAGATGTCCAGCAGTTCCGGGTGGGCGTCGAACATCCGCCGGTAGAAGCGGCCGGTGATCGCCTCACCGTGGGCCTGCACCGCGGGCAGGGTCGCGGCCACCACTGCCGCCGAGGATTCTGAGAGCACGACTTACTCCTTGAGGCGTCGAACGGGTCGTCACCACTGAACAGGAATCTCAAATGCCTCTTCAGGGTCGAAGGTCCCGGATCGACGGTTGCCAGGATCACACGAAGAAACCGGACCTTTGGCCTGTTTCGCGCGGTGGGACCTCTCGCTAGGGTCGGTGGTGTGAAGCTCAACCGCTCGACGGACATGGCACTTCGGATCGCCATGCTCACCGCCGCCTCCGAGACCCGGACGACGGTGGACGAGCTCGCCGCTGCGCTGTCGCTGCCCCGCAGCCACGTGGCCAAGGTCGTACAGCGGCTCCAACGGCTCGGCGTGCTGGTCACCATCCGGGGCCGCTCCGGCGGGGTGGCGTTCGCCGAGAAGGCCGGTGAGCTGACCGTGGGCCAGGTGCTCCGGGCCTTCGAGGGGGACGACGAGGTGGTCAACTGCGAGCAGCCGGCCTGCCCGCTGCTGGGCGGCTGCCGGCTGCGCCGCGAGCTGCGCCGGGCCCAGGCCGCGTTCCTCGCCGTGCTCGACGAGGTGCGCCTCGGCGACCTGGTGTCCGGGTCCGCCGGTCCGCTGCTGCTCAGCCTCGGCGCGACGGCGTCGCAGCCCTGAGCCGGGAGACGCCGATGGGGATGTCGCATCCGATCTTCGCCCGGGTCTTCACCCGGGCCAGCGTGGCGATGGACCGGGCCGGCGCGGCCGAGCACCGGCACCGCCTGGTGGCCGGGCTGCGCGGCCGGGTGGTCGAGGTGGGGGCCGGCAACGGCCGGATGTTCGCGCACTACCCACCGGCGGTGACCGGCGTGCTGGCGGTGGAGCCGGAGCCGCGGCTGCGTGCCGCCGGGGTCGCGGCGGCCGCTGACGCGCCGGTCCCGGTGACCGTGGCGGCCGGTGTCGCCGACGCGCTGCCGGTCGACGACGCCACCGTCGACGCGGTGGTCTTCTCCCTGGTGCTTTGCTCGGTCCCCGACCAGGCGGCGGCGCTGCGCGAGGCGCGCCGCGTGCTGCGGCCCGACGGTCAGCTCCGCTTCTACGAGCACGTCGCGGCGCAGACGCCCGGGCTGCGGCGGGCGCAACGCTGGGCCGACGCGACGCTCTGGCCGTTCTTCTGCGCCGGCTGCCACACCGGGCGGGACACCGTCGGGGCGATCCGCGCGGCCGGCTTCACGGTGGTCGAGCTGGACCAGTTCCGCTTCCCGCCGTCGGGCCTCCCCGCCCCGGCCTCCCCGCACGTGCTCGGCGCGGCCGTCCTGGACACGCCCGCCCGCTGACCGACCGCCGACCGCGTCCGGGTCCGCCACCCGAGGCGGGGCGGGCCCGGACGCGGTCGCGCTCAGCTCACCGTGATCGTGCCGTCCGGTGCCCTGACGCAGGCGACCGCCCGAGCGGTGGTCGCCGCCGCGCCGGTGAGGCAGCGTCCGAGCACCTGGTGGCCGGCCGCGCTCGGGTGCCACGACTCCTGGCAGGTCTGGAAGTACGTGCCGCAGGTGTTGGCGATCCGCTGGATGTCGAGCTTGTCGTAGCCGGAGAGGCTGGTCACGAAGGTGCCGCTCGGACCGTCCATCAGCCGGATCGGGGTGGCCAGCGCGTTCGTCGGGCTGCCCGCCGACTCGCAGAGCCGCGCGCCGTCGAAGGCCCGCTGCACGTTCAGGTAGACCAGGTCGGCGTTCGGGAACTCGGCGGAGAGCGTGGTCCGCACCGAGTTCACCATGGTGCCGAGGCCCTGCGAGAAACGCTGGCCCGGAGCGAGGCTGGCCCGGTGGATCGGGCAGCCGGCCGCGTACCGCTCGGCGCCGAGGGCGCGGAACTTGTCCCGGGTGTCGTCCCGGTCGTCCTCGGTCCAGTAGCTCTGGTCCAGCTCGTACGGCAGCGGGTTGGTGTAGTCCTGGAACACCACCCGGTGCTGGCCGTCGGCGTCGACCTGGTCGAGGGTGGTCAGCAGTTGGCGGACGGCGGCCGTGGTCTCGGCGGTGGCGGCGCTGAACTGGGCCGCGGTGGCCAGGTCGGCGTCCGTGCAGGGCTCCTGCTCCACCGGCCCGCCGAGGTACGCCCAGAACTCCCACCAGCCCGTCCAGGCGTCGGCGATGAACCGGTTGGCGCACTTCTCCGCGACGCTGCCGAAGGTGAACGAGCTGTTGTTCGAGCCCAGGCCGACCAGCACCAGGTCGATGTCGTGGGTCTGCGCGACCGCGCGCAGCTGGTCGAGCTGGGCGGCGACCTGCCGGCCCTTGGCGCGGGTGGCCGAGGCGTTGGCGATGTCGTACGGCTGCCCGCCGGAGCAGGCCAGGTTGTAGCGGGCCGAGATGCCGGGAAGGTCGGCCCGGAACAGCGAGGCGTTCGGCGTCCGGTGGCAGAAGTAGGCGTTGTCGTTCGGCGCCGACCAGCCGGGGAAGGACCGGGCCACCCCGGTGACGTCGACCACCGGGGCGTACCCGCCGGCTCCCTCGCCACTGATGAAGCTGTCGCCGAGGGCGACAGCGGCGGTGGGCAGGGCGGCGGTGGCGGGCCCGGCGGGGGCCACCGCGGCCGACAGGCCCGCCGCGGCGACGGCCAGTGCCGCCGCGAGCGCGGTACGACGGAACAGGGACATCCGCGACCTTCCCCTCATCCACGCATCGAAATGCGAAAGATCCTCTGAGGAGGCGATCAGATCACGGGCGTGTGACGGGCGTCAATGGCCGGACACCAGCCGGACATGACGGGTGCTTCCTGCCCCGGGGTCCGGTTCGGCGCGCCCCGGGAAGACAACCGCGGGTCGGGTCGTTGTCCCGCACTGACCCCGGCTCGCCCCGCCGCCGGGTCGACCCGGCCCCGGTCGGCGCGCCACCGGACGCCGTACCGCACCGGGTGCCACAGCTCTGTCGGAGTGCCGGGCTAGGCTCGCTCCGGCGCGCCGCGCGTGGCGATCGAGCCGGTGAGCGGCACCACACCGCCGAGACCTGGGAGTACGACCAGTTGACCGCACAGCCTGAGGCCCTCTACGGGGCCGACGACCTGACCCACCTGGAGGGCCTCGACGCCGTCCGCAAGCGCCCCGGCATGTACATCGGCTCCACCGACAGCCGTGGCGTGGGTCACCTCGTCAACGAGATCCTCGACAACTCCACCGACGAAGGGGTCGGCGGCCACGCCACCAGGGTCGAGGTGATCCTGCACGCCGACGGCTCGGTGCAGGTCGACGACGACGGTCGCGGCATCCCCACCGACGTGCACGCCAAGTCCGGCATCTCCGGCGTCGAGCTGGTGCTCACCCGGCTGCACGCCGGCGGCAAGTTCGGCGGCTCGGGCTACAAGACCTCCGGCGGCCTGCACGGCGTCGGCGCCTCCGCGGTCAACGCGCTCTCCCGCCGCTTCGACGTCACGGTCCGCCGCGGCGGCAAGGTGCACGCCATGTCGTTCCGGCACGGCGTGCCGGGCGTCTTCGACGGCGACGGCCCGGACGCGCCGTTCACCCCGGGGCCCGGCCTGCAGATCGTCGGCGCGATGAAGCGCGGCCAGCGCACCGGCACCTCGATCCGCTGGTGGCACGACCCGCGCTACTTCGAGACCGGTGCGCGGCTGGACACCGACGCGGTCCGGCTCAAGCTGCGCAACACCGCCTTCCTGGTGCCGGGCGTGGCGTACACGCTGCGCGACGAGACCGGTGAGCAGGCCGTCGAGGAGAAGTTCCACTTCCCGAACGGCCTCACCGACATGGTGGAGTTCCTCGCCCCGGCCGGCGACCGGGCCGTCTCCGGCACCCTGCTGGTCACCGGCGAGGGCACCTACCGGGAGAACGCCGCCGACGCCAACGGCGTGATGCAGTCCAACGTGCAGCGTCGGGCCGAGGTCGAGATCGCCTTCCGCTGGGGCACCGGCTACGAGCGCACCGTCGAGTGCTTCACCAACACCATCCGCAACGCCCACGGCGGCACCCACCGCAAGGGCTTCGAGCGGGCCCTGGCGCGGACCCTCGCCGAGGCCGCCCGCAGCACCCGTGGCCTGCTGCGGCCCAAGGAGGACGCGCCCACCCTGGACGACGTCCTGGAGGGCATGACGGCGGTGGTGCACGTCCGCATCCCGGAGCCGCAGTTCACCTCGCAGACCAAGGACGAGCTCTCCACCGCCGGCATCACCAAGGTGCTCCAGGGCCTGGTCGAGGCGCACCTCAAGGCCTGGCTGGAGGACCGCCGCACCAAGGCCGAGGCGCGTACCGTGCTGCAGAAGATCGTCGACGCGGCCCGGGTCCGGCTCACCCAGAAGCAGCAGAAGGACGCCGCCCGGCGCAAGACCGCCCTGGAGGGCGCGTCGATGCCGGCGAAGCTGGTCGACTGCCGGGCCACCGGAATTGACAGAAGTGAATTGTTCATCGTCGAGGGCGACAGCGCCCTCGGTACAGGGCGCCTGGCGCGCTCCTCTGAGTACCAGGCGCTGCTGCCGATCCGCGGCAAGATCCTCAACGTGCAGAAGGCGAACCTCCAGCAGGTGCTGGACAACGCCGAGTGCGCGGCGATCGTGCAGGTGCTCGGCGCGGGCTCGGGGCGTACCTTCGACCTCTCCGCGCTGCGCTACGGCCGGGTGCTGATCATGGCCGACGCGGACGTGGACGGCGCGCACATCCGTACCCTGCTGATCACGCTCTTCGCCCGGTACATGCGACCGCTGATCGAGGCGGGCCGGCTCTACGCGGCGATGCCGCCCCTGCACAAGATCACCACGAAGGGGCGCAACCCGCAGACCATCTACACCTACACCCAGGCCGAGATGGAGGCCACGGTCCGCAAGCTGGAGAAGGCCGGCAAGCAGATCGTCACCCCCATTCCCCGGTTCAAGGGTCTCGGTGAGATGGACGCCGAGGAGCTGTGGGAGACCACCATGAACCCGGCGACCCGGGCGGTCCGCCGGATCACCCTCGACGACGTCGAGGACGCCGAGCGGATCCTCGAACTGCTGATGGGGGAGAAGGTCGAGCCCCGCCGCAACTGGCTCATCTCGTCGGCCGACCGGGTCGACCGCGACGCCATCGACGCCTGACCACCGGGTTCTTCGAAGGGACAGCTGAACCATGGCACGCCGCAAGGACGACCGCGCCAAGGCGGACCTCTCCGCCTTCGACCAGGCCGGCGCCCGGGTCTTCGACAACCCGCTGGTCACCGAGGTCTCCGACTCCTACCTGGAGTACGCCTTCTCGGTGATCCACTCCCGGGCCCTGCCCGACGCGCGGGACGGGCTCAAGCCGGTGCACCGGCGCATCCTCTGGTCGATGTACGAGTCCGGGCACCGCCCCGACCGCGGGCACGTGAAGTCGGCGCGGGTCGTCGGTGACGTGATGGGTAAGTACCACCCGCACGGCGACACCGCGATCTATGACGCGATGGTCCGGCTCGCCCAGGACTTCTCGCTCAACACGCCACTGATCGACGGGCACGGAAACTTCGGCAGCCCGGACGACGGCCCGGCCGCGGCGAGGTACTGCGTCACTGGCGACACGCGTATCCGTCTTGCTGACGGCAGCAGTCCGCGTATCGGTGATCTGGTGAACCTCCCGGCGGACAGTGAGGCGGAGGCCGACTTCGAGGTCCTGGACAAGGACGGCAAGGCGGTCCGGGTCAACAAGGTGTTCAACTCTGGCCTGCACCCGACGATCCGTGTCACGACCGAGACGGGCTTCTCGCTACGCGGCAGCGAGAACCACCTGGTGCTCTGTCTGGAGGCACCGATGGGTGTTCCGGTCTTCCAGTGGCGGCGGCTGGATGAGGTTGGCCCCGGCACCGTGGTCTGCGTCGCGAGGAATGCCTGGACCCAGGTCATCCCCACTGCCCGGGAGTACATGCTGGGCGTCGTCGGCGGCGCCTGGGTGTCGGAGGGGCACGCGAACGACTCCCGGGCCGGATTCAGCAACACCGACGAGCACTTCTTCGGCGAGGTGCTGCACGCCTACGACCAGATCGTCGGTGGCCGGCGTTACGTCACGGAGCGGCAGACCCGCCGGGACCGCAAGCCCATCCAGGAGTTGGATGTTCAGGACTATGCCGGCGGCATGGACGCATTCCGGGCGAGTCCGTTGGCCGAACTCATCGGCCACCAGGCGAGGGACAAGTTCGTACCCGAGTTCGTCTGGAAGGGTGGCTGGGGCGTCAAGCGCGCCTTCCTGATGGCACTCTTCGAGGGCGACGGAGGGGTGCGGGTCGCCAACGGCAGCTTCACCATCCAGTACACCAGTTACAGCGAGCGTCTCACCCGGGAAGTCCAGGAGCTGCTCGCCGAGTTCGGCGTCATCGCCTGCCGTCGTCAGTACACCCGCCCCAGCGGCTCGGTAGAGCATCGTCTCGTGGTCTCGGGCCTGCGGAACATCAAGGCATTCGCCACCCGGGTGGGCTTCCTCCGCACCAAGCAGGCGGTCTTGACCGATGTGCTGGGCCACTCGCCGCTGCGACCGCACCGACTGAGCCAGGACCACGTTCCGTTTGTCGCCGACTATGTGCGGACGGCTCTCGAGTTCGACCGTCGCGGCAGCGGGCGCAAGTGGCTGACTCAGCACAACTTCGACCGGGTCGAACGGTGGGAGACCGAGCGGCTGCGCATCATCGACCGGATCAAGGACGAAGAAGTTCTGGCGACGATCCTGCCGGTGATGGACTCCGGATATCGGTTCGAGCGGATCGCTGAGGTGACGTCGGACGAGCCGGCCGAGGTCTACTCGGTACGGGTTGAGTCCGCCGACCACTCCTTCCTGGCGGGCGGCTTCGTCAACCACAACACCGAGGCGCGGATGTCGCGGGAGGCGATGCTGCTCGTCGGTGAGCTGGGCGAGGACACCGTCGACCTGGAGCCCAACTACGACGGCTCGCTCATGCAGCCCACCGTGCTGCCGGCGGCCTTCCCCAACCTGCTGGTCAACGGCGCGTCCGGGATCGCGGTCGGGATGGCCACCAACATGATCCCGCACAACCTGGGCGAGGTGGTCCAGGCCGCCCGCTGGCTGATCAACCACCCGGACGCCACGCTGGACAAGCTGATGGAGTTCGTGCCCGGCCCCGACCTGCCCACCGGCGGGCTGCTGCTCGGCCTCGACGAGGTCCGGCGGGCGTACGAGACCGGGCGCGGCGTGGTGCGCATGCGCGCCCGGGTGGAGACCGGCCCGCTGGAGGGCAGCCGGGGCCGGCAGGCCATCACCGTCACCGAGCTGCCCTACGGGGTGGGTGCCGAGAAGGTCATCGCGGCGATCACCAACGAGGTCAACAAGACCAAGCGCCTGGTCGGCATCGCCGACGTCAAGGACCTCACCGACCGGGAGAACGGCACCCGGCTGGTGATCGAGTGCAAGGTCGGCGTCAACCCGCAGGTGCTGCTGGCCGACCTCTACCGGCTCACCCCGCTGGAGCAGTCCTTCGGCGTGAACAACCTGGTCCTGGTGGACGGCCAGCCGCAGACCCTGGGGCTCAAGCAGCTGCTGGAGGTCTTCCTCGCCCACCGGTACGAGGTGGTGACCCGGCGCAGCGCGTACCGCAAGCGCAAGCGGGAGGAACGGCTGCACCTGGTCGACGGCCTGCTGATCGCCCTGCTCGACATCGACAAGGTGGTCAGGCTGATCCGGGCCAGCGAGGACGCCCAGGCCGCCAAGGACGGCCTGATGCAGAAGTTCAAGCTCTCCGAGATCCAGGCGACCTACATCCTGGACACTCCGCTGCGCCGGCTGACGAAGTACGACCGGCTGGAGCTGGAGGCCGAGCAGGAGAAGCTGCGCGGCGAGATCGCCGAGCTGGCCAAGATCCTCGACGACGAGAAGGTGCTGCGCAAGCTGGTCTCCGACGAGCTGGGCGCGGTGGTGAAGCAGTTCGGCGCCGAGCGGCGGACCACCCTGGTCGACGGCGACCTCAAGGAGGTGCTGGCCGCCTCGGTGCCGGCCGGGCCGCTGGAGGTGGCCGACGACCCCTGCCAGGTGATCCTCTCCGCGACCGGGTTGGTGGCCCGCACCGCGGCCGAGTCGGAGGAGGCGGCCGAGGCGCGGCGACGCAGCGGACGGGTCAAGCACGACGCGGTCCGCGCGGTGGTGCACTCCACCGCCCGGGGCCGGGTGCTGCTGGTGACCAGCGCCGGCCGGGCCTTCAAGATCGACGTACTGCCGCTGCCGGTGCTGCCCGAGCAGTCCGGCACGGTGTCGCTGCGCGGTGGCATGTCCGCCGCCGAGCTGGTGCCGCTGGAGGCGGGGGAGACGGTCGTCGGGCTGGCCCCGCTCGGCCCGCCCGCCGAGGGCTCACCCGGGCTGGCGCTGGGCACCCGGCAGGGCGTGGTGAAGGTCTGCGCGCCCGACTGGCCGGTGCGCTCCGACGAGTTCGAGGTGATCTCGCTGCGCGACGGCGACGAGGTGGTCGGGGCGACCTGGCTCCGTGACGGGCAGGAGACCCTGGCGTTCGTCTCCTCCGAGGCGTCGCTGCTGCGCTTCCCGGCGTCCCTGGTCCGGCCGCAGGGCATCAAGGGTGGCGGCATGGCCGGCATCAACCTGCCGGGCGAGGCCCGGGTGGTCTTCTTCGGCGCGGTACGCACCGACGACCCGGGTCACGGTGAGCCGATGGTGGTCACCTCCACCGACGCCACCGTGAAGGTGACGCCGTTCAAGGCGTACCCGGCGAAGGGGCGGGCGACCGGCGGGGTGCGCGCCCAGCGGTTCCTCAAGGGCGAGACGGACCTGACGGTGGCCTGGATCGGCCCGCGGCCGGTCGGCGCGACCGCCACCGGCGACCCGGTGGAGCTGCCCCCGGCGGATCCGCGCCGGGACGGCTCCGGCTTCGCGGTCATGCTCGGCCCGACGGTCGTCGGCCACCAGATCGACCGCGACTGACCTGTTCACCGAAGGGCTGGCGGCGTATGCCGCCGGCCCTTCGCGCATCCCGCCCTCCCTCCCACGCCCACCCCACCCTGGCCCGCCTCTCGGCCCTCCCCGGTGATCAGGGAGTGTGCGTCAGGAATCCGCCGTGGGCTGACGCACATTCCTTGATCACCGGCGCCACGCGGCTGAGGGCGCGCGGGTCGGCGGCGGGCGGGAGGTGGGTCAGAGTTCGGGTTCGGGGGCGGGGCGGGTCTCGGCGGTCGTGCCGCGGAGGTGGGCGATCAGGCGCATGCCGTGGTAGATCACCAGGGCGGCGGCGGTGCCCAGGGCGATGCCGTTGAAGGAGAGGTCGCCGGCGGTCACCGTGTAGTTGGCCGCCCCCACGATCACCGCGACCGCGGCGGTCATCAGGTTCACCGGGTCGTGGAAGTCCACCCGGTTCTCGATCCAGATCCGCGCGCCGAGGATCGCGATCAGCCCGTAGAGGGCGGTGGTCGCGCCGCCGAGCACCCCGGCTGGCACGGTGAGGATCAGCGCGCCGAACTTCGGGCTCAGCCCGAGCAGCACCGCCGCCACGCCGGCCACCCAGTACGCGGCCGTCGAGTAGACCCGGGTCGCCGCCATCACGCCGATGTTCTCCGCGTACGTGGTGGTGCCGGAGCCGCCGCCCGAGCCGGCCAGCACGGTGGCCAGGCCGTCACCGAGGAACGCCCGCCCCATCAGCCGGTCGAGGTTGCGTCCGGTCATCGCGGCGACCGCCTTGACGTGCCCGGCGTTCTCCGCGATCAGCACCAGGATCACCGGGATGACCAGCACCACCGCGCGCAGGCTGAAACTGGGCGCGTGGAACTGCGGCAGCCCCACCCAGGCGGCCTCCCTCAGCCCGGTCACCGCGTTCTGGTCGAGCTGCCCGAGCAGCGCGGCGAGCACCCAGCCGACCACCACCCCGAGCAGGATGGACAGGCGGGCCAGGAAGCCGCGGAAGAGCACGGTGGCGACCAGGATCGCGGCCAGGGTGACCACCGCGACCAGCGGCTGCGCCTTCACCCCGGTGCCGCTACCGCCGCCGTCCCAGGCCACCGGCGCCAGGTTGAGCCCGATCAGGGCGACGATCGCGCCGGTCACCACGGGTGGCATCAGCGCGTCGATCCAGCGGGAGCCGGCCAGCTGCACCACGACCCCGACCAGCGCCAGCACCGCGCCGGCCACCAAAATGCCGCCGAGCGCCGCGCCGATGCCGCCGCCCGTCTTGGCGGCCAGCACCGGGGCGATGAAGGCGAACGACGAGCCCAGGTACGAGGGCAGCCGGTTGCCGGTGATCAGCAGGAAGAGCAGGGTGCCCAGCCCGGAGAAGAAGAGCGTGGTGGCCGGCGGGAAACCGGTGATCAGCGGCACGGTGAAGGTGGCGCCGAACATCGCCACCACGTGCTGCACGCCGACGCCGACCGTACGCGGCCAGGAGAGCCGCTCGGCCGGGTGCACCACGTCGCCGGGGCGGACGGTGCGGCCGTCGCCGTGCAGGGTCCACGGGGACCAGCGGGATCGTGCCGGGGTGGGGGACTGGGTCATGCTGCGCCCTTCGCGTCGTCAGGTGACGGGGGCGAGACCACCCTGGGAGTCGTTTCTAGCACGGCACCGGTCAGGAGCCGGTGAGCGCCTCCGCGGTGTCCTGTTCCCGCTGCGGGGTGCGCGGGCGGACCAGCGCCGGCGCGGCGTGGGCCGGGCGCAGCGTGAGCAGGCTGCCCACCAGGCCGGAGAAGAGCACCACCACGCCCAGCGCCACGGCCGTCGCCGACGGCAGCACCACCCGCAGCGTGGTGTGCGGGTCGAGGTCGTCGAAGCCGACCCCGCCCCAGTGCCAGAACGCCCCCACGGTGCCGACCGTGCCGGCGGCGAGCAGCAGCAGGCCGATCGTCACGCTGGTCTCCAGACGCAGGAAGCGGATCCACCGGTCGGCGCTGCGCTGGGGCACCAGCCGCTCCTGCCGGCCGTAGATCTCGGCCAGCCCGCCGAAGATCGCGAGCTGCGCCCCGACCAGCACCATCAGGCAGGCGTACACCAGGGTGTTGACGTCCAGTTCGACGGCGCCCAGGGTGAGCGGCCCGGGGGTGAGCGCGCCCACCCCGACCAGGCCGAGCAGGGCGATCACGGCCCCCGGCCAGACCAGCGTCTTGCGCGGCGCGAACACCAGCAGGAACCGCAGGTGCCGCCAGCCGTCGCGCCAGGTGCGCAGGTGCGGCGGCCGGGAGCGGCCGTCGGGGGCGAGGGTGGTCGGCACCTCGACGATGTCGTAGCCGGCCAGCGCGGCGCGGACCACCAGCTCCGAGGCGAACTCCATGCCGGGCATGCAGAGCCCCAGCGCCCGGATGCGGGCGGCGTTGAAGCCGCGCATGCCGCAGTGGAAGTCGCCCACCGCGCGCAGCCCGAACAGCTGGCGGCCCAGCCAGCTCAGCACCGGGTTGCCCAGGTAGCGGTGCAGCGGTGGCATCGCGCCCTCGGCGATACCGCCGCGGAACCGGTTACCCATCACCACGTCGTGTCCGGCGCGCAGCGCCTCGACGAAGGGGCCCAGGTCCGACAGCGCGTACGAGTCGTCGGCGTCGGCCATGATGACGTACCGGCCGCGGGCCTGGGCGATGCCGTGCAGCAGGGCGCCCCCGTAGCCACGGATCGGGGCGTGCACCACCCGGGCCCCGGCCCGCTCGGCGAGTTCCTGCGAGCCGTCGGTGGAGCCGTTGTCGGAGACCAGCACCTCGCCGGTCACCCCGCACTCGGCCAGCGAGCGCAGCGCCTTGCGGACGCAGACCTCGAGCGTCTCCGCCTCGTTGAGGCACGGCAGCAGCACCGTGACCTCGATCTCCGGTTCGGTCGTCATCGTTCCCCGTTGCTTCCGGTGAGAGTGGGTGCCAGTGGAGCCGGCTGCGGCTCGTCGTCGTCGACGGCCGGCGCGGGTCGGTCGGTGGGGGTGGCGCGCAGCCGCTGCCAGCCGGCCGCCGCCGCGATCGGCAGGAACGCCAGCGCCGGCAGGCCGTAGCGGTAGTCGAACATCGAGGTGGCGACGGAGAAGATCATGATCCCCATGCCGATGGCGGCGAAACCGAGGGCGAGCAGGCTCAGCCGCAGCCGGCCGCGCCGGGGCCAGAGCGCGCCGGTCAGCGCGAGCAGCGTCATCGCGGTCACCGCCAGCGGCGGCGTGGTGCCGTACCGGCCGTAGCCGTGCAGGAACTCTGCCGCCGCGTTCGGCGGCGACGCCTGCGAGGGGGCCGGTTGCGAGTCGTAGTGCGGGTCCGCGAGCCGGGGCGTGCAGTCCCGGTCGGCCGCCCAGTCGGCCGGCGCGAGTGGCGGCACCCACCACTGGGCCAGGCAGGTCTCCTTCGGACCCAGTCGCTGGGCCCAGAAGTACCGGCTGGTGTCGGCGGCCACCCTGGCCAGGTAGTCGCCGGTCTGCTGGCGGATCACCGCCCGGGCGAACGCGTCCAGGTCCTCCGGGCGCTTCGCGTCGACGATCGGGCTGTCCTTGTTCCAGATGAACCAGTCGGGCCGTTCCGGCCGCTGGTCGACGGGCTGCCGGGGACAGAGCCGGCGGAGGTCGGGCGAGAGGTCGAGCCGGTCGCAGTCGGCGATCTGCGCGGTGCGGCCGTAGAGGAACCGGCCGCCTCCGACGCCGTACGCGTTGGGGGCCGAGCCGACGGTGACGAGCACCGCGCCCCAGAGGGCCAGGATGCCGAGCAGATACGCCACCGGGGCCCGCCAGCCGCGCCACGGCAGCAGTAGCAGGAGCAGCAGGACGCCGACCGCCACCACACCGGTCGGCCGGGTCAACACGCCGACCGCGACGGCCAGCCCCGCGACGAACCCGGCGACCGGCCCGGGGCGCTCCTTCCAGGCCAGCACCAGCGCCGCCCCCGCCAGCGCGGCGGTGAAGAGCGTCTCGGTGAGCAGGTACTGCTCGAGGGTGAGCTGCCGGGCGTCGAGCACGACCGGGGCGGCGGCCAGGGTCGCCACCCAGTCGGAGCCGCCGAGGCGGCGGCGGACCAGCAGGTAGATGGCGACGCCGAGGGCCAGCCCGGCGAGGTGCTGCACGGCGACCAGCGAGGTGAAGCTGCCGGTCCACTCGAACGCCTTGATCAGCCACGGGTAGAGCCCACGGGTGCTCAGTGCCGGCCAGATCTGCGCATGCCGCACATACACGCCGGAGTCGCCGGAGAACCAGAGCGCCGGCGGATAGGCCACCGTCATCGCCACCCGCAGCCCGGCACCCAGCGCGAGCAGGACGAGCAGGCCGAGATGGCGGCGGGCCCGGGTCGCGAGCCCGGGCCGGTCTCCGGACGCGGACGGACCTGGCCATCGATCAGGCACGATGATCCCCCGATTACGTGCAGCGACTAGGGCGGGGCAAAGCTAGCACGGCCACTGGTCGATGAGATGCCCCAAAACGCCTGCGGCGTTAACACTCTGTTACCGATTGGGCATGCAGCGGCCGACGGCGGGTCAGGCCACCCCGGCCGGCCGGAACTGGACGCTGACCCGGGGCCCCACCGCGCGGGCGGTCTTGGGCACCGCGTGTTCCCAGGTCCGCTGGCAGGAGCCGCCCATCACCACCAGGTCGCCGTGCCCGAGCGGGAAGCGCAGGCTCTCGCCCCCGCCACCCCGGGGGCGCAGCAGCAGGGCGCGCGGTGAGCCGAAGGAGACGATCGCCACCATGGTGTCGACGTGCGCCGAGCGGCCCAGCGTGTCGCCGTGCCAGGCGACACTGTCGCGCCCCGAGCGGTAGAGGCACATCCCGGCGGTGACGAAGGGCTCGCCCAGCTCCGGCGCGTAGTAGGCGGTCAGGGCCGCGCGGGCGGCGTCGAGCACCGGGTGGGGCAGCGGCCGGCCGGCACCGTACCAGCAGAGCAGCCGGGGGACGTCCACCTCGGCGTCGTACATGGTGCGCCGCTCGGCCCGCCAGGGGACCTCGCGCAGCAGCGTCTCGAAGACCTCGTCGGAGCCGGTCACCCAGCCGGGCAGGTGGTCGACCCAGGCGCCCCGGCTCAGCGGGTGCCGACGCAGCCGCCCGGCGAGCGGGCCCAGCGTCGGGGTGCCGGCGAGGTCGAGCATCGACGGCTGGTAGGCGGCCCCGGTCATCCGCCCACCCTACCCGCCGGGTTGGCACAGGTGTACGACCGGTCGGTCTTGTCGCCCGCCGGTCACCTGCCGCACACGTCGTGGTCGCCCGGTGTCGCCCCGGCCGCCCTAGCGTGAGGCGCCGCCGCCCGGCCCCGGCCGGCGTACCCGAGGAGACGATCCGTGCCGACCCCCACCCGCGTGCCGGTGGCCGCCCGCCCGCCGGTCGACCCGACCCCGCCCGGGTCACGCCGGCCGGCCCGTCGGCTCCCGGCCGCCGCGCTCTGGCTCGCCGCCGCCTGGCTGGTGCCCCTGCTCGCGTACGCCGTGGGCGTCTCCGCCGTGCTGCCGCCGCTGCTGCTGGCGCTGACCGCGGGGCTGCTGCGCGCCGGTCGTACGCTGCTGGACCGGCTGGTGCTCGCCACCGCCCTGCTGCTCGGCGCGACCTGCGCCGCCGGCCTGCTCTTCTCGGTCTGGCCCTGGGGGCTGCACCCGGTCCCGGTGGCCGGCACCGCCGGCACCGTCCTGCTCGGCGTCGCGCTGGTCACCGGCCGGCGACCCCGCTGGCCCCGGCCCGGCGTGACGGACCTGCCCCCGGTGCTGGCCGCGGTGCTCGGCGCGCTGGCGCTGGGTTGGCCGTACCTGCGGGCGGGCGACCTCGCCGGCCGGTTGGCGTACGCGATGGTCGGCGAGGACAACAGCCGGCACCTGGCCACGGTGGAGGGGATCCGCGCGGTCGGCGGCTACCTGTTCACCGACCCGCAGGGCGCGGCGCGCATCGCCCCGGAGTCGATGACCTGGTATCCGCAGGGCTTCCACCTGGTCGCCGCGCTGCTGGACACCTTCCTGCGCGCGTCGACCACGCCGGCCGACCCGCTCGACGCGCTGGACCACTACCTCGGCTGGGCGCTGGCCGCGTACGCGCTGCTGGTCCTGGCCCTGGTCTGGGCCGCGACCCGGCTCGCCGGCCGGCAGCTCGACGTGACCCGGACCTGGGCGGTGGCCGGCGTGGTGACGGCGCTCTGCCTCGGCTCGGAGCTGGCCCGGTTCGTGGCCTACGGCTACCCGGGCGAGACCCTCGGCCTGGCGCTGGTGACGCTGCTGGTGGCGGTGCTCTGCCGGCCGGTGGCCGGCACGGGCACCCAGCTCTGCCTGATCGGCGCGCTCTGCGTCGGGGTCGGCTTCGCGTACCTGATGTTCCTGCCGGTGGTCGGGGTGCTGGTGGCGGCCTGGCTGGTGGCGCAGCGCCGGAAGGTGCTGCGCCGGCCGTGGGTGCTGGCCGGGGTGGCGCTGCTGGTGGTGCCGCTGGCCCCGCTGACCAGCGTCGGCGGGCTGCTCCGGACCCGCCAGTTGGACAACGTGGCCAGCGGCGGCGTGATCGATCCCCGCTACGACGCCTTCCTGGCGCTGACCGCGCTGGTCGGGGTCGGCCTGCTCGCCGGCGGTCTGCGCCTGCCGGTGTGGCGGCGGTACGCGGCCACCATGGGCATCGCGCTGCTCTTCGTGCTCGGCGTCCGGGTCTGGTTCCGGGTGCTGGGCGCACCGCCGGCCTACTACTACGGCAAGACCCTGCACCTGCTGCTCGCGGTGCTGGTGGTGGGCATCGGCGCGCTGGCGCTGCTGCTGCCCCCGCCCTGGACGAGGAGCGGCCGGCGGCCGGGCCCGGCGGCCCGCGCCCTGGTGGCGGCGGCCGTGGTGGTGGCCGCGACCGGCGTGGCGGGGCTGCCCCGAGGCGCCGGGATCTTCGCCCAGCCGCTCGGAGCGCGCACCAGCACCTGGGCGTCGGCGTGGTGGTCGGGGCGGCTGGCCCGGCCCGGCGCGGCGGACCTGACCGCCCGGGCGCTCGTGCAGAGCCGCCCCGAACCCGGTACGGCCGTGGTGGTGGCCAGCGGGCAGCGCCGGCTCGGCTACCTGTGCAGCCTCTTCGTCGCCACCCTCCAGGGCACCGCGGGGGCGTCCGGACGGGCGTACTACTACCTGCCGCTGGCCGAGCCGGCCCGCTCGCCGGCCGTGGTGGCGGCCTTCCCCGGCCGGATCGTCTTCCTCGCCGCCGACGACCGCGCCGAGGCGTCCGTGCGGCAGTTGCTCGCCGACCACCCCGACCTGCGCTCCCGGGTACGCCTGGAGCGGTTGCGCTGACCACCACAGCCCTCGCCCCTGCCTTCCCCGCGCTGCGGTCAAGATCCCCGCGACGTCGGGGAAGTGGTGGCCTCAGCGCGCCCGGGAAGCAGCACTTTCCGGGAAGTCGCGCAACCCGGGGTCAGCGGGGGGTGGGGGTGGGGAGGAGGGCGAGCACCGCGTCGGCGACCCGGGTCGGGCCCGCGCCGTCCACCGCGGACCAGGCGCGGGTGGCGAGGGCGGCCCGTCGGTCGGGGGAGGCGAGCAGGGCGCGCAGCGTCCGGACCGCGGCGGCGCGGGCGGCCTGTCCGGGCGGCCCGGCCGCGACCAGCGCCGGCAGCTCGCCCACCCCGGCGGTCACTCCCGCGCGCACCACCCGGTGGTACGACTCGCGCTGGTTGTCCACCACGCAGACCAGCGCGGCGGGCGCGCCGAGGCAGCAGAGTTCCCAGGTGGAGGTGCCGGCGGCGGAGACCACCAGGTCCGCCCCGGTGATCAGGTCGGGCAGCGCGCCGGTGGGCGGCACCGGCCGCAGCGTCTGCCCCCGGCCGGGGCGCAGCGTGGCCAGCTCCGCCGCCAGCTCCTCCCGGGCGACCACCACGGTCAGCTCCATCGGCTGCCCGGTGGCGAGCAGCAGGCGGGCCAGCGGCGGGGCCGCCCCGAACGCGTCGGTGCCACCGAAGAAGGCGAGCACCCGGGGGCGGGCCACCGGGTGGGGCGGGCGCGGGGCGGCCGGCCGCCGGTTGCGGACCTCGCGGCGCAGCAGCGCGTACCGGGTGCCGGCGAGCAGCCGGCCGGCGGGCGCGACGGTGTCGGCGCCGAGGTTCTGGTCCAGGTAGCGGTCGGCGTCCTGGCCCCGGGTGTCGCCGTCCACCACGGCCAGGGTGACCACCCCGGCGGCCCGCAGCGCACCCGCACCGTCCGGATCCAGGTCGTACGAGTCGAGGACCATCACGTCCAGTCGGTGCGCGCGGGCCGCCGCGACCAGCCCGGCCGGGGTGTCCGGGCCGGGCTGGCGGCCGATGCCCCGGTCGGCGAGCTGCCGGGCGGCCCAGTCCACGCCGTCGACCTCGCCGAACAGCTCCACCCGGGCGCCCCGGGCGAGGAACTCCTCGGCGAGGGCGAGGCAGCGGACCAGGTGACCGACCCCGCGCCGGGGTCCCGCGTCGCAGCGCAGGCCGATCCGCGCGGTCACCGCTCCTCCAGCCGCTTCTGGCGTACGTCGGCGTTCAGGGCGCGCAGGTCGGGCCGGTCGTGCAGCCAGTCGGCGAGCTTCGCCAGCGGCACGCTCACGTCGCCGAAGTGCGCGGTGACCGCCCGCACCAGCGCCCAGTCCCGTTCGGTGTCCAGGGTGAGCCGCAGGTCCGAGCGGTCCGGCGTGAGGGTCACCCCGAGCACCCGGAACAGCTCCGGGTGGGTGTACGCGTACGAGGTGACGTGCACCCGGTGGTGGTCGGTGGCGATCCGGTGCAGGGTGCGCAGCGCCCCCGCGTCGATGATCTCGACGTCCAGGCCCCGGGGCAGCGTACGGGCGATCGAGGTGCTGACGTAGTCGAGCCCCGGGACGGCCCGCCACACGTCGGCGACCAACCGGATGATCTCCGGATCGAGCAGCGGGCAGTCGGCGGTGAACCGGGCCACCGCGTCCCCCGGATGGGCGTCGAGCGCCCCGACGAAGCGGTCGAGCACGTCGTCGACCGGCCCCCGGTGGCACGGCACGTCGAGCCGGGCGCACTCGGCGACCACCGCGTCGTCGGCCGGGTCCGTGCTGGTCGCGACCACCAGGTCGGCGAGGACGCCGCTGTCCCGGGCGGCCCGGACCACCCGGCCGAGGACGCTGCGGCCGGCGAGCGGGCGCAGCACCTTGCCCGGCAGTCGGGAGGAGCCCATCCGGGCCTGCACGATGCCGACCAGCCGGGTCACTGCTGCTCCTCCCGGACCACCCGGCGGCGCAGCGCCGCGCGCAGCCGCCGCGTGACTCCCCGCGCCGCCCGCTTGGCCCACCGGGCCGGGGTGATGACGAGCCGTCCCACCCGGTAGCTGACCGACCCGCTGAGCAGGTTGATCATGGCGTCGGCCCGGCGCAACGCGCGCTCCCGCGAGGTGAGCAGGTCCTCGGTCCAGCCGAGCACCGCGCGCAGCCGGCCCAGCTCCTCGCGCTGGCGCAGCCACGCCTCGTGCAGCTGCTGCCAGCTCTGCGGCCCGGGCGGGGGCGACGTCGGTTCGAGGGCGCCCAGCTCACCGGCGAGCTTCAGCCGGCCCTTCGCGTCCAGACCGCGCAGGGCGGCCACCACGGCCGCCTCGGTCTCCACCGCCGCCGCCACGGTGGCCCGGTCCAGCTCCCGCCCGGCCAGCCCGCCGAGGACCACGGTCAGGCCGGCCAGGTCGAGGGTGGACGGCCAGGGGTGGGCGTACCCGCCGGTGAGCAGGACGGTGGCGAACCGCCACAGCGCCCGGGCCAGCGCCACGTCCACCCCGAGCGCCTCGGTGACCTGCCAGCTCGGGTCGAGCACCGCGAACCCGTCGCCGGCCCGCACCACGTTGTCCACCCCGGCCAGGGCCGGCGCGCCGGCCAGCCGGCCGTCGACCGCGTGCCCGTCGAGCCAGTCGGCGTAGCCGGTGAGCAGCCCGCGCAACGTCGCCAGGTCCCGGCGCAGGCAGGCGTCCAGCAGCAGCGAGCGCAGCAGCCGGCCCCGGGGGACCGGCCCGGTCAGCGCCGCCGGGTCCCGGTGCGCGACGGTACGGCTGGCGTACGGGCCGGGGGCCGGCTCGGCGCGGGCTGGCGGGTCGGTGACCCGCCAGTGCCAACCCCGGCCGGCGTCGACCACCTCGACCACCCCGGCGTCGGGGGGCCCGGTCCGGGCCAGCAGCACCGGCAGGTCGCGCCGCTCCGGGCCCGCGACGGCGTCGCGCCGGGCCAGCACCACCCAGGCGGGGGCGAGCGATCCGGCCAGCCCGGCGTGCAGCGCGTCGACCGCGAGGCGGGACGGGTCCTGCAGCACCGGGCGGTCGGCGAACCCGCCGGCGCAGGCGCCGTGCAGCACGGCGTCGAGCAGCCCGGCGGAGGTCTCCCGGTCCAGCGTGTCCGTGGCGACCAGCGCGGAGACGGCGTCCGGGTACGGGTACCCGGCGAAGTCGGCGTCCGGGGTGAGGCCGGCGGCGCGCAGCCGCGCCCGCAGCTGCGCCAGGTTCGCCGGGTGCCCGGCGTCCAGCACGCCCCCGATCGTCCACGCCGCGTCGGCGCGGTCGGCGTACCAGGGCGGGACGTCGACGATCCGGTGCAGGCCGACCGGGTTGTCCAGGCGCAGCAGCAGGGTGCCGCCCGGGCGCAGCACGCCGACCAGCCTCGCCAGCATCCCGTCCCAGCCGAGCGGGGTGCCCTCGACGGACTCCACCCGGTCCAGCCCGGCGGCGGCGACCACCACGTCGTACGTCTCGCCGGCCGGCAGCCCCGCGGGCCCGCCGACGATCACCCGGACCGCGCGCGTACCGGCCAGGTCGGCCAGCGCCACCCCGTCGAGGTGGCTGCGCAGCAGGCAGGTCACCTCGGCGTGCGCGAGCCGGTCGAGGAAGGCGGGCTCGTGCGGCCCGGCCAGCAGCACGCGGGCGCCGGCCGGCACCACCCGGGCGGCGAGCGCCGCCAGCGGGCCCCCACCGGCCGGCGCGTCGGTACGCAGGTCGGACCAGGCCAGCATCTCGCCGCCGGGCAGCGTGATCCGGTGGGCCCGGGCAGTGTCAGTCGTCAACGTCGGTCTCCTGGAGGTGCGCCCAGCCGAGCAGTTCGCGCAGCTCGGCGGGGGCGCAGCGGTGGTCGGTGCCCAGTTCGGCGCGGGCTGTCGCGACGGCGGTGGGCAGGTGCACCGACTCGCCGTGCAGCTCGGGCCACTGCCGGCGGATCCGGGCGGTGCCGCCGAAGGTGGGGTCCTCGTCGGCGAGCACCATCGGGTCGCCGTACACGGCCGGCTCGCAGCCGGCGGCGATGCCGTAGAAGATGGCGCTGGTCAGCCGGTTGGAGGCGACCCGCTTGTGCCGGCGCAGCTCGGTGAGCTGCTTGTCGAGGAAGAGCGGGTCGGTGTCGCGCCACCAGTGCCCGCGGTAGCCGTGGCAGATCACCCGGAAGCCGGCCTTCTCGTAGAGGCGGCGGACCCGGCGCATGCCGTACTCGTGCCAGTAGAGGCAGACCGTCACCGGCCCCGGCTCGGTGTCCCGGATCCGGGCGATCAGCTCCCGGTGGTCGCCCTTGACGTGCTGCCCCTCCCAGCCGTGGAACGGGTACCAGATGGTCCCCTCCCGCTCCACCGGCTCGGGTTCCGTCGGCCGCAGCGCCAGCAGGTACGCGAAGGGCGCGCCGATCACCACCACGTTGCGCCGGCCCACCGCCCAGGCCCGGCGGCGGGTCTGCTCCGACCAGAGCAGGCTCGGGGTCCGCTCGGCGTACGGGTGGCCGGGCGCGAGCCCGTCGCCGATGTTCCAGCCGTGCTGGAGGTACCCGTTGATCCGGGGCGGGTGCCGGTCGCCCAGCCCGCAGTAGCGGGCCAGCACGTGCGCGTGGCCGTAGAAGTGGTTCGCGTGATGCATCGGGGTCCGTCTCAGGCGGCGGTGCGTACCGGTGTGCCGCGCAGCGCGGCGGCCAAGGCGTCGACCACCCGGTCCTGGTCGGCGTCGGTGAGGTCCGGGTAGAGCGGCAGGGAGAGCTGCTGGGCGTAGAACGCCTCGGCGACCGGGCAGGAGCCGCGCCGGTAACCGAGGTCGGCGAAGGCCGGGTGCCAGTGCACCGGCAGGTAGTTGACCTGCACGCCGATGCCGGCGGCGCGCATCCGGTCGTAGACCTCGCGGCGCCGCCCGTCCAGGATCCGGACCGGGTAGAGGTGCCAGGCCGGGCGGGCCCAGGAGCGCCGGGCCGGGCGCAGCACCCCCGGCAGGTCGGCGAGGGCCTCGTCGTAGCGGGCGACCAGCCGGGCCCGGGCGGCCAGGAAGTCGCCGAGGCGGCGCAGCTGGCTGCGGCCGAGCGCGCAGAGCACGTCGGGCAGCCGGTAGTTCAGCCCGAACTCGTGCACCTCCTGGTGCCAGCCGCCCTCGTCCGGCGCGCGCAGCGCGGCGGGCTCCCGGACCAGGCCGTGGTTGCGGAACCGGCGGGCCCGGGCCAGCAGCGCCGGGTCACCGGCGGCGACCGCCCCGCCCTCGGCGGTGGTGAGGTTCTTGGTCGGGAAGAACGAGAAGGTGGTCAGGTCGGCCAGCGACCCGACCGGCCGGTCGTGGTAGGCCGCCCCGATCGAGTGCGCGGCGTCGGCGAGCAGCAGCACGTCGCGGCCGAGGGCCGCCCGCAGCGCGTCGTAGTCGGCCGGGTGGCCCGCGTAGTCCACCGCGGACACCACCCGGGTACGCGGGGTGACCGCCGCCGCGGCGGCCGCCGGGTCGAGGGTGAACGTCTCCTCCTCGACGTCGGCGAAGACCACCGTCGCGCCGAGCGCCACGGCGGTGCTGGCGGTGGCGGCGAAGGTCATCGGCGGGACCACCACCTCGTCGCCCGGCCCCACCCCGGCGGCCGCGTACGCGGTGTGCAGCGCGGCGGTGCCGTTGGACACCACCGCGCAGCCGGCCCCGCCGGTCCAGCCCGCCAGGTCCTCCTCGAACGCGGTCACCTGCGGGCCGGTGGTGAGCCAGTCACCGCGCAGCACCTCGGCGACCGCGGCGACGTCCTCCTCCACCACGGACTGCCGGCCGTACGGCAGCAGCCCGGTCACGCCGCGATCCCCAGCAGCTCCCGCAACTGCTCCGGGCGCAGCCACTGGTCGTTGCTGTCCGACTGGTACGCGAACCCGTCCGGCACCGGCTCGCAGCCGGCCGGCGGCCGGTAGCCCCAGGTGGCGATGGTGGGCTGGACGATGTACCGGTCGGCGGCGCGCAGCGTCCGGCGGCTGTCGTCGGGGGCGATCATCTCCTCGTGCAGCTTCTCGCCGGGTCGGATGCCCACCTCGTGGGTGGTGGCGTCCGGGGCGACGGCCTCGACCAGGTCGAGGATGCGCATGCTGGGGATGCGCGGCACGAACAGCTCGCCGCCCTGCATCTGGTCGAACGAGTCCAGGACGAACCGGACCGCCTGATCCAGGGTGATCCAGAACCGGGTCATCCGCTTGTCGGTGACCGGCAGGCTCTTCCCCTCGGCGGCGAGCCGGCGGAACAGCGGCACCACCGAGCCCCGGCTGCCCATCACGTTGCCGTAGCGGACCACGGCGAAGCGGGTCGGGTGGTGTGCGGCGTAGTGGTTGGCCGAGACGAAGAGCTTGTCGCCGACGAGCTTGGTGGCGCCGTACAGGTTGATCGGGCTGGACGCCTTGTCGGTGGAGAGCGCGATGACCTTCTGCACGCCCGCCTCGATCGCCGCGTCGACGACGTGCTGCGACCCGGTGATGTTGGTGGCGATGAACTCGGACGGGTTGTACTCGGCGGTGTCGACCTGCTTGAGCGCGGCGGCGTGCACCACGTGGTCGACGCCGTGCATGGCCCGGGTCAGCCGGTGCCGGTCGCGGATGTCGCCGATGAACCAGCGCAGCCGTGGGTCGTCGCCCAACTCCTGGCGCAGCTCGTACTGCTTGAGCTCGTCGCGGGAGAACACCACCACCCGGGCCGGCGCGGCCTCGGCGAGGACGTGGCGGAGGAACGACTTCCCGAAGGAACCCGTCCCGCCGGTGATCAGAATGGACGAGCCATTCAGCGTGCTCAATTGGTGCTCCGTTCTGGATTGCGGCGGACGCGTGGGGACGTTAGGTGCGGTCGGTGAACGTCCCGACGCCCGCTGATGAACTCCGGTGACTGCCCGGATGTGCATGTCGCGACGGTCAGATCTGGTCCCAGGCCAGCGGGGTGCCGCGCGGGACGTCCCGGGTGAAGGTGCGCCCGAGCACCCGGCCCCACTCGTCCGGGTGCAGGCCACCGGCCGGCCGGATCGAGCGGACGTTCGCCCCGGTCACCTCCTCGCCGGCGCGCACGTCGGCCACCACGTACAGCGACCGGCGGAACCGCAGCCCCTCCCGCTCGGTGGGGGTCGGGCCGACCACCGCGCTGCCCAGCGCCGCCCAGGCCCGCTCGGTCTCCACCCGCAGCGCGGCCAGCTCGGCCGGCTCCAGCGAGAAGTCCGAGTCCACGCCCCCGTCGGCCCGGTCCAGCGTCACGTGCTTCTCGACCAGGCACGCGCCGAGCGCCACCGACGCCACCGGCACGCCGATGCCCGGGGTGTGGTCGGAGAGGCCCACCGGCACCCCGAAGAGGTCGGCCAGCACCGGCACCCGGCGCAGGTTGCTGTCCTGCGGCGGGGCCGGATAGGCGGCGGTGCAGGCGAGCAGCACCACCCCGTCCGCGCCGCCCTCGCGGGCCGCCCGCACGGCCGCGTCGATCTCGGCGACCGTCGCCATCCCGGTCGAGATCACCAGCGGCTTGCCGGTGCCCGCGACCAGCCGGATCAGCGGCAGGTCCACCAGCTCCGACGAGGCGATCTTGTACGCCGGCGCGTCCAGCTCCTCGAGCAGCTCCACCGCGGTGCGGTCGAACGGGGAGGAGAAGACGGTCAGTCCCTGGCGGCGGGCCCGCTCGAAGATCGGCGCGTGCCACTCGTACGGCGTGTGCGCCCGGCGGAAGAGCTGGTGCAGGTTCTGCCCGCCCCACAGCTCGTGCCCGGTGGAGATCCGGAAGTCCGGCCCGTCGTGGTCGATGGTGATGGTGTCCGGCGTGTACGTCTGGAGTTTCAGCGCCTGCGCGCCGCTGGCCGCCACCGCGTCCACGATCCGCAGCGCCCGGTCCAGGCTGCCGTTGTGGTTGCCGGACATCTCGGCGACCACCAGCGGCGGCTCACCGGGCCCCACCAGGTGTGGGCCGATCTTCACTGTGCTGGTCATGTTCCCCTGCTCATCTCCGTCCACACCACCTGGTGCGGCGTACCGTCGATCTCCCGCTGGTAGCTGCGCACGGTCCGGAAGCCGAACCGCCGGTGCAGCGCCAGCACCGGAGCGTTGTCGGCGAGGGTCTCCCCGCCGAGGGTCCGGGCGCCGAGCGTGTCGAAGGCGTACGCGACCGCCGCGCGTTGCAGGCCCAGCCAGGCCGGCAGCAGCTCGCCACGTTCCTCCAGACCGTCCACGTCCAGATAGAAGCCCCAGGTGAGGGCCGCCTCCGGCGAGGTCAGGCCGGCGAAGGTGACCACCCCGGCCGGGCAGCCCCGGTGCAGGAGCACCAGCACCCGCCGGTCCGGGTCCGCTTCCACCGCCGCCCACCAGGCCAGGTGCTCGTCGGGGCCGATCTCGTGGCGGGTCAGGCTGACGCTGCGGACCTGGGGATGGTTGCGCCAGCGGCGTATCCGGTCCAGGTCGGCGGCACCGGCGGGGCGCAGCGTGACGGTCACCGGCGGCCCGCCAGCACACCGGGCGCCGCGGCGGGGACGGCGGCCGGGCCGGCCGACACCGGCTCGACGACCACCGGGTGGGCGGGGCGCAGCCGCCCCGCGATCCGGTGCGCCGCCCGCAGCGCCGCGTACGCGGGATAGCTGTTCGCCGCGACCAGCCGGTGCTTGAGTCCGCCCACCCCGCCGGGGCGGGGATAGCCGCCGGCCGGCCGGTAGCGCCGGTAGTGCCCGGCCACCCGGCGGAAGAAGGCCCGGCGCAGCTCCGGCGGCATCCGGTGGTCGTTGCCGACCACCACCAGCAGGTGGCTGACCATCAGCGCGAACAGTTCGGCGTGCAGCCGCGCGTCGCCGGGGCGGGCGGCGGCGAGCCAGCCGAAGAGCCGGTCGTACTGGTCGAAGGCGTCGAGGTGCCGGTCGCTGCGGGTGGAGGTGATCGCCCCGGGCCGGCCCTGCCGGTAGCGGTAGCAGACCTGGTCGAGCACGGCGATCCGCTCGGCCGCGATGAGCAGCGGGTGGCTGAACGGGATGTCCTCGTACCAGCCGGGGTGGAAGCGCAGGCCCAGCTCGGTGAGGAAGGGGCGGCGGACCACCTTGTTCCAGGCGGTGTGCTGGACCCGGAGCAGCTGCGGACGGTCGGCGAGCCGGACGCAGCCGTCGACGCCGCGCAGCAGCGGGCTGCTCGCGTCGGTCTCCAGCCGGCCGTCGTGGTGCACCCGCAGGTGGTCCAAGAGCAGCACGTCGGGCTCGTCGGCGCGCAGCCGGCGCAGCACCGCGGCCAGTGAGCCGGGCGGCAGCCAGTCGTCGCTGTCGACGAACCAGACGTAGCGGCCGGTCGCCTCGTCCAGGCCGGCGTTGCGGGCCAGCCCCAGGCCGACGTTGCTCGGCAGGGTCACGGTACGCACGGCCGGCCGGCGGGCCGCGTACGCCCGCAGCAGCTCCCCGCAGCGGTCCGGGGAGGCGTCGTCGACGGCGATCAGCTCGACGTCGGCGGCGTCGGCGGCGTCGAGGCCGTCGAGGATCGAGTCGAGGCACTGGTGCAGGTGCGCCTGGACGCCGTGCACGGGCACGACGACGCTCAGCAGTGGGTGTCGAGTCTCGGTGACCACCCGCACACCATCGGCGCTGCGGATGGCCGGGCCCGAAACCCGACGTGGCCCTTCGAGGTGCGCTCGCTGAACAGCCTCGGATCAGCGGGTTAACGACCCAGCATCCGCCGGACCCGGCCGTTCACCGCCGCCTTGACCCGGGTGTGCAGCCGGGTCCCGCGCAGCTGTTCGACCTCCCGCTGGAGCTCGGTGTGCCGGTCGCGCAGCCAGCGCATCCGGGTGAACAGTTCGTCGCGGTCGAGGGTGTGGTGCGACCGCACCGCCGGCGGGAAGGTGGTGGCGCGGACCTGCTGGTCGAAGCGGGCCGCGCTCTCCCCGTCGGCGAAGACGTTGCCCAGGTCGTGCCGGTCCAGGAAGCTCACCAGGGCCGCGAAGCGCGCCTTGTGCCCGTCGTTGAGGGAGGTGTAGTCGGCCTCCTCGAACAGCTCGGCGGCGTCCACGTCGGCCGGCACGTCGCCCATGATCCGGTGCGGGATGCCGAAGTAGCGGGCCAGCTCCAGCGTGCGGGAGTCGTGCGCGAAGAGGTAGCCGGGGGTGCCGGCGAGCAGCGCGGTGATGGTGCCGTGGATCCGGGTGCCGAACGCGAAGTCGACGGTCGACAGGTAGTCCATCCAGGTCCACGGGTCGACGAACATCCGCACCTTGTCCTCGACGAAGAGCGGGTGGTCGTCGTGCACCGGCATGGCGCTGCGCCTGCCCCGGTGCTCGGCGGCGTCGCCGTAGAGCAGGGTGCCCAGGGTGCGCAGGTCCTGCGGCAGGTAGCGCAGGTTCGGGTAGCGCTCGTGGTGCCGGGAGACGATCTTCGCCATCGACGTGACGTACGGGGAGATGGTCAGCGCGATCCGGTCCTGCGGCTCCAGCGCCGCCTTGCCCTTCTCGATGCGCAGGCTGTCGCCGTGCAGGAACATCGACGGGCAGCCGATCTGCTCGACCGCCGAGAAGCCGAGCGTGCGCAGGTAGGTCTCGGTGACCTCGCCGCGTACGCCGATGCTGGGCGAGCGGTCCAGCACGGCCCGACAGAAGGCCTTCACCGCGTCGTCGATCGGGCGCAGGTACTCCCGGTCGCCGTGCACGTCGGTCTGCGCGCCGACGCCGAGCACCACCACCGGGATCCTCAGCTTCTCGATCATGCGGGTCATCGACTGGAGCCGGTCGAGGTAGCTGCGCCGGAAGGCGTTGGCCAGCGGCAGCACGAAGACGTCGTACCGCTCGTTGATCTCGCGGGCGTCGTACGTGCCGGCCCGGAACTCGGTCGGGGTGATCCGCGCGGACGAGGTGGCCAGCAGCTTGTGCGCGGCGTGCCCGAAGACCAGGTTGCCGGCGTTGTCGCCGAGCCAGTTCCGCTCGAAGGTCTCCTCGGGGCTGACCACGTCGAAGGGCCCCTTGCGGGCGCGCAGCAGGATCCGCTGGTGCATGCGGTGTCCACCTCTTTCGTCCGGGCACCGGGCGGGCGGCCCGCGACCGCCCCGTGTCGTGCGCACCCAAGAAAAACGCAAGAAACAGGTATCGTAGTGCAGCGACGGGGTGGCCCGGGTGCCCCGCGTCGCCCCGGCCGGGGGGACCGCCGGTCGACCGCCGTCGCCCCGGTAGGGTCGCCGAAATGACCGCCGCCCCGATCCCGGCCCGCCCCGCCCGGCTGCCCTCGCTGACCGGGCTGCGTTGGATCGCCGCCCTGCTGGTCTTCGGCTTCCACGTCGGCACCATGCGGATCGTCGCCGAGCCCGACTACAAGGCCGTGGTGGACACCCTGTTCACGCTGGGCCTCTCCGGCGTGGAGTTCTTCTTCATCCTCAGCGGGTTCGTGCTGGTCTGGTCGTACCGGGACGGCGAGCCGGCGACCACCTTCCTGCGCCGCCGGCTCGCCAAGATCTACCCCAACCACCTGGTGACCTTCGTGGCCGCGCTGGCCGTCGCGGCCTGGTTCGCCGACCCGGTCCCGCTCGGGGCGGCGTTGGGCAACCTCTTCCTGGTGCAGGCCTGGATCCCGCTCAACGGCTGGTTCTACAGCGTCAACAACGTGAGCTGGTCGCTCTCCTGCGAGCTGGCCTTCTACGTCTGCCTGCCGCTGGTGCTGCCGGCCCTGCGCCGGGCCCGGACCGGCGTGCTGGTGGCGGTGACGGTCGCCGCGCCGCTGCTCATCCTGGCGCTCTGGCCCGGCCAGTTGCTGGTGCCGGAGGAGAGCCGTTGGTGGTTCACCCAGATCTTCCCGGTGGCCCGGTCGCTGGAGTTCTGGACCGGCGTGGCCGCCGCCGAGCTGCTGCGCCGGGGTCGCTGGCGGGGGCCGAACCTGACGGTGGCGAGCCTGCTCTTCGTCGTCGTCTGGTTCGTCGCCGGGCAGTGGATCCCCGCCGAGTTCTGGGCGGCGCTGCTCGCGGTGGCGTACCTGCTGGTGATCGCCGCCGCCGCGGAGGCCGACGTGCGCGGCCGGTGGACGCCGTGGCGGAGCCGGCCGATGGTCTGGCTCGGTGAGGTCTCGTTCGCCTTCTACCTGGTGCACGTGCTGGTGATGACCACCGTGCTGCGCCTCACCGGCTACTGGGGGCAGGGGCTGCGCGGCTGGTGGGGGCCGATCTTCGCGCTCGGCTTCCTGGTGGTGAACCTGCTGCTGGCGGCGGCCCTGCACCGCTGGGTGGAGCTGCCGATGATGCGCCGGCTGGGACCGTCCCGCCGGGCCCGCGCCCGGTCGGCCCCGGCGCCGGCGCCGTCCGTCCCGGCCCCCGCCGGTCCGGTCGCCCTGCCCGCCGGTCCGGCACCCGAGATGGAGTACGCGGGCCGGCGCGACCCGGCCTGAGCGGAGCGCCCACCCGTCCCGCCCCTGCTGCCACCGACCACTGTGGTCGGCGCGCCGGTTCCTCGGTCCCGACACGCCGCACCGCGATGCGGGCCGGCGGCTCGGGCGGTAACTTGGACCCGTGCTTCCGATTGCGCTCACCTGTCCCGTGTGGTGGGTGGCGCGCTGGACGGCACGCATGGCGGCCAGCCTGGCCGTGGTGCTCGCCTGTTCGCTCGGCACCGCCACGCTGCCCGTCGGCCCGGCCGTCGCCCAGCCGGCCACCCGGTCCGCCGGTGCTGCCGACGGCTCGGCGGCCCGCCTCGACGGCCCCGGCCCCGATGGCCCCATCGCGGCGGGCCGGCCCACGATCCACCGGTCCGACCGGGTCTCCGCCACCGCGAACCCGGACCGGCTCGCCGGCACCGGCTCCGTCGCGGCGGGCCGCGACGCGGTGCCCCCGTCCGCCCTGCCCGCGTCGTCGCCCCGCCCGGCGGTCGGGGCGATCCCGGTCGACCGCCGGCCGGCCCCGGCCGGAACGGTCCCGGCGGCCCTCGGCTCCCGGGCCCCGCCGGTCCGCTGATCCCGGCGGACCCGCCCGCTCCCGCGCCGTACCCCCGAACCTCACCCCGCACCCGCCCGACGGCGGTCCGGTGGCGCACCTCGCGGTCGCGCCCCACGCCCCGGGCCGTGCGGCCCGCTCCACCACGACGTTCCCCCGTGAGGTGCCGACCATGGAAATGTCCGTTCTCCAGCACTTCCTCACCGCGGTCCCCGAGGCCACCGCCATCTGGTCCGCGCTTCTCCTGCTCGCGCTGGGGCTGCTCGCCGCGCTGGTCGCCCGCCCCGAGCGGGACGCCCCGGCCGAGCCGGTCGCCGACCCGGCCGCCGCCGAGGCGGCCCGCCGGGCCGACCTGCGCCGCTACGCCGACGAGGTGGCGGTGGCCGCCGCCGGGGCCGCGCAGACCGCCCGCCGCCGCCGCGAGCAGTGGCTCGCCGCCCAGGCCGGAGCCGACCGGGCCTGGCAGGCGTACGACGAGGCCGACGAGATCGCCCGCCGGTTCGCCGGCACCGCCGTGCTGCCCGAGCCGCAGACGCCCCGCACCCCGGCCGAGTACGCGGCCCGGGAACGGTGGCTGCACCGGGCCGCGATGGCGGCGTACTCGCGGGGCGAGCTGACCGCCCGGCAGCTCGCCGACGTGCTCGCCCACCGGAACGGCTGGGACCCGCGCCGGCACCCGGCCGAGCAGGAGATCGTCCTGGCCCGGGCGGTACGCGACCACCGGCAGGCCGGCTGGCGCGCCGCCGCCGAGCGGGAGCGGCAGGCCTGGCGGGACGCCGAGCTGGCCGCGACGGCGGCCCGGTCCCTGGCGGTCGAGGCGGGGGCGGCGGCCGAGGCGGCCCGCCCCGTGCTGCGCCCGGCCCGCCGACCGGTCGCGCTGACCCACCCGCTCGGCGCGCGGCCGACCCCGGCCTCCCGGGCGGCCCGCTGGCGTCCGGCCCGGGTCGGCTGAATCGTTACCCGGACGCGGTGACCCCGCTCACCGCCGGGCCGAACCGGTCATCCGGGACCGGTGCGGACGATCGACGCCCACAACTCCCGGTCGGTCGCCACCGGATGTCCGGTAACCGCCCGACGGTGCCGTCGTAACTGCTCGTCCCATTGAGTCAGGTGAGTGACCGACTGTTCCGGTCAGCGTCACGATGTTCGACGTTTGCGCAGGTGGGGGCGCTTGGCAGGAGGAGTACCCGCCGGTAGTGTCGGCGCGTCCGGTGCGGTTTCCGATCGCAAGAGGCGACGCCGTGCCGACCCGCTCAATCGTGATTCCACGAACCGGGGACCCAGGAAACACCGGGGTGAATCCGCGAGCCACGGCTCGCGGTAGGGCGTACTTCCCGCCCGAATCCGTCAGCTAACCCGGTAGGCGGTGAAGGAAGGAGTTCCGTCCTCGTGCCGAACACCCCCCGCTCGTCCCCACGCCTCCACGGCGTCGAGGTGCCGACGCTCGGCTGACCGCGAGCCCGGTCCCGCACCCCCGCAGCCCGGTCCACCGGGCGCACCCTTTCCGCGGCCACCCCGCCCAGCAACGCGTGTGAGCAGCTCCGCGCGTCGGGTCGGCGTGTGCTGCGAACCGGCCCCCGTGGAGGAAACACCCGTGAAGCACACCCTCAAGCGTCAGGTGCGGCGACTCGTGACCGAGCGCCCGTACCGCATCATCGCCGGCTCGGCCGCCGCGCTCGTGCTGGCCGGCGGCACCGGTGCCGCGCTGGCCGCCACCGGCGACGAGCCGGCCGCCCCGGAGCGGACCACCGCCGTCGCCGAGCTGGCCCCCCGCCTCGACGCGGCCAGCCGCTCGCAGGCCCGGATCGCCGTCCCGGCCGCCCCGAGCGCCTCCCCGACCCCCTCGCCGAGCGCGTCGACGAAGACGAAGGCCGCCCCGGCCGACCCGGACCTGACCAGGAAGGCGAAGCCGAAGCCGCCCTCCTCGAAGGTCCTCTCGTACGACTACGAGGCCCAGACCGCCTACTGGAACTGCGGTCCGGCGGCGGTGCGCAACGCGCTCAGCGCCAGCGGGGTCGAGACCACCCAGGACGCGATGGTCGCCCCGCTGAACGCCGGCGAGAACGGCACCAACTCGGCCGAGGACACCACCCGTGGGCTCAACCAGATGGTCAAGGGCAGCCCGTGGCGTACCCACATGATCCCCGGTGCGCCCACCCGCGCCCAGATCGACCAGCTCCAGGCCGACGTGGTGAAGGCCGTCAACGACCGCCGGGGCGTCGTCGCCAACATCGCCGGTGACGCGGTGGACACCGACGGCGGTTACCACTCCTTCCCGGGCGGCCACTACATCGCGGTGGTCGGCTACAAGAACGACGGTCGCACCGTGCGGATCGCCGACTCGGCCGACGCGTCGCTGCCGGCGTACTGGATCAGCACGATCGACCTGGCGAACTGGATGGCCACCCGCGGCTACTCCGCCTGATCGCACCCGCTGCCCGTCGGGCCCCGGCTCTCCGCGAGCCGGGGCCCGACGTGTCGTAGCGGCCGTCCGCTCTCGCGCGTGGTGTCCGTTCGGTGGCAGACTGCGCCCTATGGGCGACGCGACGGGTACCCGCCACCTGCTGCTCCTGCACGGGATGGGCGCCACCGGCGAGGTGTGGCTGCCGTGCGCGCCGCTGCTGGAGCGGCACTGGGCGGGCCGGTGGCTCGCCCCGGACCTGGCCGGTCACGGCTGGACGCCCCCGCTGCCCACGTACACCTTCGACGGGCTGGCTCGGCGGGTGCTGGAGGGCCTCGGGCCGGTGGCCGGGCGGCTCGGCCCCGGTGACCGGTTCGTTCTGCTCGGCCACTCCCTCGGCGGCGTGGTGGCGCTGGCGCTGGCGGCACGCACCCGGGGCCTGCCGGTGGCCGCGGTGGTCGGGCTCGGCATCAAGGCCGTCTGGACCCCGGCCGAGCTGGCCAGGGCCCGGGACCTGGCCGACCGGCCGGTGACCTGGTTCACCAGCCGGGACGAGGCGGCCCGCCGCTACCTGCGGGTCTCCGGACTGGCCGGACTGTTCGCGCCCGACCATCCGGTGGTGGACGCCGGCCTGCGCCGCGAGGACGGCCGCTGGCGGCTGGCGATGGACCCGGCCGCGTTCGCGGTGGGGGCGCCGCCGCTGGCCACCCTGCTCGCCGGCACCGACGTGCCGGTGCTGCTGGCCCGGGGCGAGGAGGACCCGATGGTCTCCGACGCGCAGCTCAAGGAGTGGGGCGTCCCGGTCGCCACGCTGCCCGGCCTCGGCCACAACGCGCACGTCGAGGACCCCGAGGCGGTGCTCGCCCTCCTCGACCCGTACCGGTGACCCCGACGCCCGTACGGCGGCGGCCCTAGGCAGTGTCTTCAAAGGATCTCGGTGTCGGATGATGTAGGGCGTGGGTCGTCGCTACGAGTTGTCTGACGTCGAGTGGGAAGCGCTGTCGAGGTATCTGCCGTCGGCGGTGACGGGTGGTCGGCCTCGGGTCGATGACCGGCGGATGCTCAACGGGATCGTGTGGAAGATCCGGGCCGGTGCGGCGTGGCGTGATGTGCCGGCCCGGTACGGGTCCTGGCAGTCGATCTACACCCGTTTCCGCAGGTGGGCCCTCGATGGCACGTTCGAGCGGATGCTCGCCGGGGTCCAGGCCGACGCGGATGCGGCAGGGGATATCGACTGGCTGGTATCGGTCGACTCGACCATCGTGCGGGCCCACCAGCACGCCGCCGGCGCTAAAGGGGGCGCCGGGAATCGGACGAACCACAAGATCACGCCCTCGGTCGATCTCGAGGTGGACTGACCACCAAGATTCACCTCGCCTGCGACGGCCTGGGCCGGACCCTTGCGTTCGTGCTCTCCGGCGGCAACGTCAACGACTGCACCCGTTTCACCCAGGTCCTCGCCGGCATCCGTGTCGAGCGTTCGGGTCCCGGCCGGCCCCGCGTCCGTCCGGACCACGTCATCGCCGACAAGGGCTACAGCTCCAAGGCCATCCGCGCCGACCTACGCCGGCGAGGCATCGGGCACACGATCCCGGAGCGCGCCGACCAGCAGGCAAACCGCCGCAGGCGAGGCAGCCGCGGTGGCCGGCCACCGGTGTTCGACAAGCAGATCTACAAGCGGCGCAACGTCGTCGAACGCTGCTTCAACCGGCTCAAGCAGTGCCGCAGCGTCGCCACCCGCTATGACAAGACCGCGACGTCTTATCAGGCCACCGTCACCATCGCCGCGCTACTCCAATGGTTGTGAACCTTTGAAGACACGGCCTAGGGCGTACCCGGCAGCCGGACCGTGACCAGGAGACCGCCGGCGGGTCCCGGGACGAGGTCGAGGGTCCCGTCGTGGGCGCGGACGATGCTGTGCACGATGGCCAGTCCGAGTCCGGCACCGGCGTGCTCGTCGGCGCGTACCCGGTCCGTCCCGCGCCGGAAGGGTTCGGTGAGGGTCGGCACCAGTTCCGGTGGGAGCCGGCGCCCCGTGTTCTCGACCCGCAGCACGCTCGTGCCGCCGTGCGCCTCGGCGTGGACGGTCACGGTGCCGCCGGCAGGCAGGTTGTGGACGATCGCGTTCTGGACGAGGTTCGTCACCATCCGCAGCAGGAGTTCGGCGGAGCCGCTGGTCAGGGCCGTCCCACCGGTGACGTCCAGCGTGATCCGGCGTCCTTCGGCGAGCGGCAGCAGGGTCTCGGCGGCCTCCTCCGCCAGCAGCGACAGGTCGACGCTCGCGCGGGTGAAGTTCCCGCGTTCACCGCGACTGAGCAGCAGCAGGGCCTGGGTGAGGTCGATCGCCCGCTCGTTGACGGCGGACAGGCGGTCGAGGAGTTCGCCGGGGTCGTGGCCCGGATCGGTGCGGGCCACGTCGAGCAGCGCCCGCGAGATCGCCAGGGGGGTGCGCAACTCGTGGGACGCGTTGGCCGCGAACCGCTGCTGCTCGGCGATGTTCGCCTCGAGTTGCCCGAGCATCGAGTCGAACGCGTCGGAGAGCTGCCGGAACTCGTCCGCCCGGCCCTCCAACCGGATCCGGTGGGAGAGTGACCCGTCCGCGGTCACCCGTACGGCGTGGGTGATGCGGTTCAGCGGCGCGAGCATCCGGCCGGCGAGGATCCATCCGCCCAGCAGGCCGAAGATCAGCAGGAGGACCAGCACCGCGGCGGCTCGCGGACCGAAGGCGCGGAGCAGGTCGGAGCGGTTCGGCACGAACGTCGCGGGGACGGGGGGCCGGAATCGGCCGGGTGCGGGCAGCTCGGGGCTGTCGATCACCTCGGGCACGTACCGCAGCAGGAACACCCAGACGGTGCCGAGGAGCAGGCCGCCGGCCAGCATGACGAACCCGGCATAACTGAGGGTCAGTTTGAGGCGGACGCTCGGACCTGGCCGCCTATCCACGGTTCCCGCCGTCCGGGCCGGTGTCGATGCGGTAGCCGACGCCGGGCACCGTCGCGATGACCCAGGGTTCGCCGAGCCGCTTGCGCAGGGCGGAGACGGTGATGCGCACCGCGTTGGTGAAGGGGTCGGCGTGCTGGTCCCAGGCCCGTTCCAGCAGTTCCTCGGCGCTGACCACCCCGCCCTCGGCGGTGACGAGGACCTCCAGCACCGCGAACTGCTTGCGGGTGAGCGCGACGTGGCGTCCGTCGCGGAAGACCTCCCGGCGGAACGGGTCGAGCCGTAGGCCCGCGATCGCGTGCACCGGGGGACGGGCGTACCCGCGTCTGCGGTCGAGCGCCCTCAGCCGCAGGACGAGCTCGCGCAGCGCGAACGGTTTGGTGAGGTAGTCGTCGGCGCCGATCTCGAACCCGGAGGCCTTGTCGTCGATCCGGTCGGCGGCGGTGAGCATCAGGATCGGGATGCCGCTGCCGGACGCGACGATCCACCGGGCGACCTCGTCGCCGGACGGGCCGGGGATGTCGCGATCGAGGACCGCGAGGTCGTAGGAGTTGACGCTCAGCAGTTCCAGGGCGGACTCGCCGTCGCCGGCGATGTCGGCGGCGATCGCCTCCAGCCGCAGACCGTCCCGGACGGCTTCGGCCAGGTACGGCTCGTCCTCCACGATCAGCACGCGCATGCCGGCAACCTACCGTCAGCGTCGCCACCAGCGGCGGGACGCCAGCCCGGCGAGTACCGCACCGGTGGCGTTGACCAGGACGTCGTCGACGGAGGACACCCGGTCCAGCCGTAGGACGTACTGTGCGGTCTCGATCAGGACCGAGCAGCCCACCCCGAGCGCCAGGATCCGCGGCACCGACGCCAGCGCCGCGAACCGGACCGGGGCGGCGAACCCCAGCGCCGCGAGGACCAGCAGGTTGCCGCCGATGCCGATCGGCCCCATCGTGACCAGGTCCCGCAGCGGGACGAGGCTGACCCGACCGGCGACGGCACCGGCGCCCGGGCCCGGCATCAGGGTCATCCAGAGGAACGGCGCCGTCCCGTAGACCAGGCCCACCTCGGCCAGCGACAGCCGCCACGCCGTGGTGACGCCGAGGGCACGCCGCCGGTGCGCCAGCGCCCACCCCGCCAGCGCGGCCACCGGCAGCCCGACCAGCGTCATGAGCACCACGCCGTTCTCGGTGTCGAGGCAGCCGTGCCACCGCCCGGCCAGGCAGCTCGGAGCGGACATCAGCAACGGCCGCCGGACGGCGAAAGCGGCGCCCGCCAGGGCCAGGACCGCCGCGCCCGGCAGCACGATCCGGCGGGTGCGGCGGGGCGGCGCGGACAGGGATTCGCTGTGCATGCCCGGCAGTCAAGCCGGCGGCCTGTTGCGGTGGCGTATGCGGATTCCGATACGCCCGCGACATCCGCGGGGCGCGCTCAGGCGGTCGGGTGCAGCGGTGAGCCGTCCGGCGCGACCGGGTCGGCGGCGCGCGGCGCGGGCGGGCTCCAGGTCGGTTCGAGTTCCCGGCGGGCGGCGTCGAGGAAGGCCTCGGCGTACGACTCGGTCGGGAAGTCGCCCAGGTAGCGGGCCCGGGTGGCCCAGCGGGCGGCCGCCTTCGGGTCGGTGTCGAGCAGCTCGGTGAGCACCTCGTCGAGGTTGGCCATGTCCCGGCGCAGCACGTAGCCGGAGCCGGCGAGCGGGAACCGGTCGACGAAGCCGTCGCCGTCGCCGCCCATGTCGGTCACCGCGTACGGCTTGCCGGAGTACAGCCAGTCGGAGATCACCCCGGAGACGTCGGAGACCAGCACGTCCGCGCGGTTGCCGCACTCGGCCAGGGTCAGCTCCCGGCTGGCCGCGCCCCACAGGTGCGTCCGGCCGCTCTTCGCCCGGTCGGCCGCGAGCAGTTCGGTGAGGCGGGCCAGCTGCCGCGCCGAGGCCGGGTTCTGCCCGGTGTACGGGTGGGCGCGCAGGATCACCGTGGCGCCCCGGTCGAGCAGCCGGCGCAGCAGCGGCTCGGCCACCGGCAGCGAGCAGTAGTCGGCGTCGGCGTGGTGCCCGGTCCAGGTCGGCGTGTACAGCACCGTCGGGTGGGCCAGGCCGAGGACCGGCCCCCGGCGTACCTCGATGGTCTCGACCTGCGGCCGGCCGACCACGACGAACTTCTCGGCGGGGATCTCCACGCCGGCCCGGGCGTACCGCTCGACGGCCGCCGGGCCGGCCACGAAGATCCGGTCGAAGATGCCGGAGACCGGGTTGGCGCTGGGCGCCTTGTCGCTGTCGCCGTGGTGCAGCTGCACGTGGGTGAGCTGGGTGAACCGGATGCAGTGGCTGTTCTTCGCGCCGTGGTTGACGTAGAACGCCACCCGCAGGCTCGGCACCAGCGCCTCGTCCATCGCGGTGAGCGTCGGGCAGAACACCACCGGCGCGCGGGTCGCCGCGGCGATCACCGGCAGGTGCTCGGGCTCCCGGACCAGGACCAGGAACGGCCGGCCGATCCGTTCCAGGTACGGCAGCCACATGGTGACCTGGTACTCCGAGCCGGGCGGCGCGGAGAAGTAGAGCAGGAACTCGGGCTGGTGCCGGCGCAGCGCCCGGCCCACCGGACCGCCGCCGGCCGCCGGCCGGAACCGGCGCTTCGCCAGGTCCAGCCCGACCGCCCCGCAGGCCGCCGCGACCAGCAGCGCGGCGGCCAGCGCCAGCCAGGCCGGCAGGCGCAGCCCGGCGGCCAGCGCCACCACGGCGAGCAACCCGAGCAGGGCGTCACCGAGCCGCTCGGCGACCAGCGGGGTCCACGAGCGCACCGGCAGGTTGGCCGCCCGGATCTCCAGCGCCCCGGCCTGGCGCAGCGGCCCCACCAGCAGCACCAGGCCGAGCAGGACCGCGGCGGTGAGCGCCAGCGCCGGGTCGAAGCCGGCCTCGCCCCGGCGGGCGTAGCCGACCAGGATCGCGGCGGCGACCAGTACCGACTCGGCGACCGTGTCGGCGGCCGGCCGGACCCGGCGTTCCACCGCGGCGGCGGCCAGGGCGACGACCGCGATCGCCAGCCCCCAGCCGGTCGCCCCGGTCAGCGCCACCACCAGGAAGGCCAGCACCGCCAGCCCGGTGGTGGACACCCGGGCGAGCAGCTTCCGGACCAGGTCACCACGCATGTCGCCGGTCGCCTCCGTACCCGGTCAGCCGGCGTCGACGCCGCTGGCGAGCTCGTCCGCGGCGGGGGTGCCCGGCTGCGCCGGCACCGCCACCACCGGCTCGCCCGGGGCCCGACGCACGTCGATCACCTGGCCGGTCAGTTCGGAGATCAGCACGTCCAGCGACGCCTGCGCGACCGCCTCCGCGGACAGCAGGGTGTGCTCCGGCTCCTCGCCGAACGCCTTGGTGCGCATGGGGGTGGCGGTCCGCTCCGGGTTGACGCAGTTGACCCGGACGCCGAACTCGGCCCACTCGTCGGCCAGCGCCTGGGTCAGGTTGACCAGGGCGGCCTTGGTGGCGGAGTAGAGCGCGTACTGGGCCCGACCCCGGGTGTACGAGCTGGAGGTGTAGAGCAGCAGCTGGCCCTTGGTCTGCTGCAGGTACGGCAGCGACTGCCGGGCGGCGATGACCGGGCCGACGAAGTTGACCTGGAGGACCCGGTCCATCGTCTCCTCGTCCATCTCGGCCAGCGCGCCCTTCTCCAGGATGCCGGCGGTGACCACCACGTAGTCGATCCGGCCGGTGGCCTCGAAGGCGCTCTTCAGCGCGGCCTCGACGTCCTGGGCGCGCTCGACGTGGGTGCCGGTGCTGGAGCGGCTGAACGGGAAGACCTGCGCGCCGAAGCCCCGCGCCAGTTCGGCCAGGTCGTGGCCGATGCCGTAGCTACCACCGAAGATGACCACGGTACGGCCGGCCAGCTCCTCGGTGTAGCTGCGGTGGTCGCTGAGCCGGGGCGCCTGGGCGGCGGCGAGCTGGAAGAGCTTGTCGGCCAGGTGCACGTCGACCGGGTGGGTGACCTTGATGTTCTCGTCCGAGCCGTCGATCACCTTGATCGGCGTGCCGGGCAGGTAGCGCAGCACCACGCCGCAGTCGTCGGTGGCGGCGAAGTTCGGGTCGCCCTCGGCCAGCCGGTACGCCTCGCGGATGGTGCCGGAGCGGAACGCCTGCGGGGTCTGGCCACGACGCAGGGTGGACCGGACCGGGATGTCGACGATGCACTCGTCCTCGTCGACCTGGATGATCGTGTCGGCGGAGGGGATCGCCACGTCGACCGCCGAGTACGTCCAGAGCGCGTTCACGCACTCCCGGACGATCCGGGCGCTGACCAGCGGGCGGACCGCGTCGTGGAAGAGGATGTTGACGTCGCCCTCGCCGACCGCGTCCAGCGCGATGCGGGTGGTGGCGTTGCGGGTGTCGCCCCCCTCGATCACCTTGCTGACCTTGCGCAGGCCGGCCTTGTCGACGATCTGCTGGGCGTCGGCCACGTGACCGGTCGCCATCAGCACGATGATCTCGTCGATCTCGGGGGCGGCCTCGAAGACGGCCAGGGTGTGCTCGATGATCGGCTTACCGGCGATCTTCAGCAGCTGCTTCGGGATGCCCAGCCCCAGCCGGGTCCCGGTGCCGCCGGCCAGTACCACCGCCACCGTCCGCGAGGGCCGCCACGGTGTCGCCGCCGCTGCCACGGCGTCCGGGCTGGTGGTGTGGTCCTGCGTCATTGCCGATCCTCACTCTCAACGATTGCCCAACGGTGTCCGACGGCCGCCGGGCGACCGGTGAACCCTAACGTGTCCGTACGGGTGGCCCGCACCGGTGACGGCGCCGGTCGGTGCCGGTGCGTCACCTGCGGGCCACCTCGACGCTACCTGCCGTTCGAGAAGTCCTCGTAGGCCGCGATGACCTCGTCGGTGGGGCCGTCCATCCGCAGCTCGCCCGACTCCAGCCAGATCGTCCGCTCGCAGGTGTCCCGGATGGAGGAGAGCTGGTGGCTGACCAGGAACACCGTGCCGGCGCTCTCCCGCAGCTCGCGGACCCGCTTCTCGCTGCGCTTGCGGAAGCCCTTGTCGCCGGTGGCCAGCGCCTCGTCGATCAGCAGCACGTCGTGCTTCTTCGCCGCGGCGATGGAGAAGCGCAGCCGGGCGGCCATGCCGGAGGAGTAGGTGCGCATCGGCAGCGAGGCGAAGTCGCCGCGCTGGTTGATGCCGGAGAACTCGATGATCTCCGGGGTGAGCCGCTCCACCTCGGCCGGGGTCATCCCCATGGCCAGGCAGCCGAGGGTGACGTTGCGCTCGCCGGAGAGGTCGTTGAGCAGGGCCGCGTTGACGCCGAGCAGGGACGGCTGCCCCTGGGTGTAGATCGCGCCCCGGTCGACCGGGAGCAGGCCGGCGATGGCCCGCAGCAGGGTGGACTTGCCGGAGCCGTTGCTGCCGATCAGGCCGATCGCCTCGCCGCGGTACGCGGTGAAGGTGACCCCCTTGACCGCGTGCACCTCCCGCACGTTCGGGGCGGAGGTGCGCTTGACCAGCCGGCGCAGCGCGGCGACCGGGCTGCTGCCGCCGGTGGCGCCCTTGTGCACCCGGTAGACGATGTGCGCCTCGTCCACCACCACGGTGGGGATCCGCGGGGTGAGGGTGGGCAGCGCCTGGGTGGCCTCGTTGGATCCGGTGAACTGCTCAACCACGGCCGTACTCCTGTTCGCCGCGCCAGAAGTAGATGAAGCCGCCGATGCCGGCCACCAGGGCCCAGCCCGCCGCCACCAGCCAGAGCTGGAGCAGCGACTCGTTGAGCATCGGCGCCTGCTCGAGCAGCGCGTACCGGGCCAGCTCGATGTAGACCAGCATCGGGTTGTACTCGATGATCGAGGCGGCCCACTCCGGCAGCCGGTTGAACAGCCGGACGCTGTAGAGCACGCCGGAGCCGTACATCCAGGTGCGCATGATGAACGGCATGACCTGCTTCAGGTCGCTGGCCTTGGCGCCCAGCCGGGCCACCACCAGCACCACGCCGGCGTTGAACACCGCCTGGAGCAGCAGCGCCGGGATCAGGGTCAGCCATTCCCAGGTGAGCGGCTCGCCGGTGACCAGCACGATGCCGACCAGCACGATCATCGAGGCCAGCAGCTGCTGGAACTGCGTCAGCGTGGCGGCCAGCGGCAGGCTGGCCCGGGGGAAGTGCAGCGCCCGGATCAGCCCGAGGTTGCTGCTGATCGACTGGGTGCCGGCCAGGATCGCGCTCTGGGTGAAGTTGAAGATGAACAGGCCGGTGGTGAGGTACGCGATGAAGTTCGGGATCGAGTTCTGCGCCAGCACCAGGCCGAAGATCAGGTAGTAGACCGCGGCGTTGGTCAGCGGGGTCAGCACCTGCCAGATCTGGCCCAGCTTGGCGTTGCTGTACGAGGCGACCAGCTTGGCGTTGGCGTACGCGGCGACGAAGTGCCGGTAGCCCCAGAGTCGGCGGCTGTACTCGACCAGCGACGGCCGCTCGCCGGCGACCCGGAGGCCGTGTCGAGCGGCCAGCTGCGCCTGGGTGAGGCCCGTGTCCGGGCCGGCCAGGGCGGTGTTGACCATGAGCGGGGCGCTCCGATCTTTCGTACCGACGGGACGGGGGCGACGATAGTGGTCCGGCGTGCCCGCACGCGTGCCGCGGGGGGCTCGTCGCTGCGTGGACGGTAATCCAAAAGACGTCGGGACGCAACCGTATCGTCGTTGCGGTACATTGTCCCACGTGACAGCCGAGAAGAGTCTCACGTGACCACCGGGAAGAGGCGTCCGCCGGCCGGTGCGGCGGTGCTCCGCGGGGAGATAACCACGGCCATCCGCAAGGCCCTGATGCAGGAGCTCGCCGCCGTCGGGTACGGCCGGCTCTCGATCGAGGCGGTGGCCCGCCGGGCCGGGGTGAGCAAGACCGCCGTCTACCGGCGCTGGAGCTCGAAGCTGGAGCTGGTGCTGGAGACGGTGGTCGCCGCGGCCGGCAGCAAGGTGCCGTCGCTGGACACCGGCAGCCTGCGCGGCGACCTGGGCCTGCTGTTCCAGGTGGTCGAGCACGCGCTGCGCCACCCGCTGGCCTCGCAGATCATTCCCGACCTGCTCGCCGAGGCGGCCCGCAACCCGGCGCTGGACCAGGCGCTGCAGCAGGTGCTGCGCACCAAGCAGCAGGAGATCGGCGGCCGGCTGGTCGAACGGGCGGTACGCCGCGGCGAGCTGCCCGCCGGGCTGGACCAGGACGCCGCGATCGACCTGATCGTCGGGCCGCTCTACTGGCGGCTGGCGATCATCCGGGCGACCCCCACCGACGCGTACCTGGACGCCCTGGTCGAGGCGGTGGCCGCCGGCCTGGCCGCGACCCCGGCGGTGCCCCGCCAGCGCGACGCCGCCCTGCCCTGACCCACCCGGCACCGCGCCCGCACTGACTCGTCCAGCACCACGCGCCCGCCGCCTGACCCACCCGGCACCACGCGTCCGCCGCCGCCCGGGGCCCGGACCGGATCCGGCCCGTCCGGGAGGCCCAGGCGTGCCGCGGTCCGGCCGGACGTGCCGGCGCGGCCGGTCAGCCGGCCTGGGCGACCGGGAGCCGGGAGACGATGTGCCGGGCGATCTCCAGCGAGCTGGTCGCGGCGGGGGAGGGGGCGTTGAGCACGTGCACCTGCCGGTCGGCCTCGACGATCAGGAAGTCGTCCACCAGGCCGCCGTCGGGCAGGATCGCCTGGGCGCGGACGCCCGCGCCGGCCGGGACGATGTCCGCCGGGGTGAGCTCCGGCACCAGCCGGGCCAGGCTCGCCGCGAAGCGCTTCTTGGACAACGACCGGGCCACCTCGGTGAGGCCGTACCGGTAGTGCTTGCGACCCAGCGCCCACAGGCCCCGGTAGCTCAGCTCGTCCCAGACGTCCCGCAGGTTGATCCGGCCCCACGAGTAACCCTCGCGGGCGGTGGCCAGCACCGCGTTCGGGCCGGCGTGCACGCTGCCGTCGATCATCTTGGTCAGGTGGACGCCGAGGAACGGGAACTGCGGGTCCGGCACCGGGTAGATCAGTCCGCGGACCAGGTCACGGCGCTGCGGGGCGAGCTCGTAGTACTCACCCCGGAACGGGATGATCCGCACCGGAGTGGACACTCCGGACAGGCGGGCGATCCGGTCGGCGTGCAGGCCGGCGCAGTTGATCAGGACATCGGCGACGACCTCGCCACCGGTGGTGGTGACCACCACCTCGTTCCCCCGGTTGGTGACGCCGGTCACCTCGGTGCCGGTACGCAGCTCCGCGCCGCCCGCCGCGAGCAGCTCGGCGAGCTTGCGGCAGACCGCGCCGAAGTCGACGATGCCGGTCGACGCCACGTGCAGCGCGGCGACGGCCGCCACGTGCGGCTCGTACTCGCGGGCCTCGTCGGCGCCGATCAGCTTCACCGGCAGCCCGTTGGCCACCGACCGCTGGTGCAGGTCGTGCAGGCGGGGCAGTTCGGCCTCGTCGGTCGCGACGATCAGCTTGCCGCACACGTCGTAGCTCAGACCGTGCTCGGCGCAGAACTCCTTCATCGACGCGCTGCCGGCCTTGCAGAGGGTGGCCTTCAGGCTGCCCGGCTTGTAGTACACGCCGGCGTGGATCACCCCGGAGTTGTGCCCGGTCTGGTGCGCGGCCCAGCCGGACTCCTTCTCCAGCACGGTGACCGAGTCCCCGGGACGGTCGGTCATCAGCCGGTGCGCCACCGCGAGCCCGACGATGCCGCCACCAACGACCACGAACCTTGCCATCATCATCTCCCCAGGCCGACGCCGCGACCGATGGTAACCAAGGGGCCCGCGCGCCCGACTCGCGCCCGACCCCCACCGGTGGCCTACACTTCACCGGGTCCATCACTCGGGGAGTCTTATGTCTGAGGTCATCGCGCTCGGTCAGCCCACGGTCGGCGAGGCCGAACTCGCCGCCATCGCCGAGGTCTTCGCCTCGGGCTGGCTCGCGGGTTCCGGGCCCACCAGCCGTCGTTTCGAGGAGCGCTTCGCCGCCGCCGTCGGCACCCGGCACGCCCTCGCCACCAGCAACTGCGGCTCCGCGCTGCACCTGGCGTTGCTCACTCTCGGTGTCAAGCCGGGCGACGAGGTCATCGTCGGCGACTACACCTTCCCGGCCACCGGCCACTCGGTGATGTGGACCGGCGCGACGCCGGTCTTCGCCGACGTGCGTCCGGACATCTGGACGGTCGACCCGGCCGCCGTCGAGGCCGCGGTCACTGCGCGCACCGTCGGCATCATCGCCGTCGACGCGTTCGGGCAGCCGGCCGACTACGACGAGCTGCGGGCCATCGCCGACAAGCACGGGCTCTTCCTGGTCGAGGACGCCGCCTGCTCGGCCGGCGCCACCTACAAGGGACGTCCCGCCGGCAGCCTGGCCGACGTGGCCACCTTCAGCTTCCACGGCCGCAAGGGCATCACCGCCGGCGAGGGCGGGGCGTACGTCACCGACCGCGACGACCTCGCCGCGCACGCCCGCAAGCTGCACACCTACGGCGTCGAGGGTGCGCTCACCCGGGCCGAGCTGTCGCACCTGCCCATCCCGACCTTCACCGAGCTGGGCTACAACTACCGGCTCTCCGACGTCGCCGCGGCCATCATGATCGCGCAGCTCGACCGGCTGCCGGACCTGCTGGCCACCAAGCGCGCGGTCGCCGCCCGCTACGGCGAGCTGCTCAAGGACCACGAGCTGATCACCGCCCCGTACGAGGCGCCGGACCGCGAGCACCCCTGGCAGTCGTACGTGGTCACCCTGGACGCCCGGGTGGACCGCGGCGCGGTCGCCCTGGAGCTGCGCCAGCGCGGCGTGCAGTGCACCTTCGGCACCTACGCCTCGCACGTCCAGCCGCTCTACGGCCAGACCGACCCCTGCCCGGTCTCCGCCGACCTCTTCGCCCGTCACCTGGCGATCCCGATGCACGCCAACCTCACCGAGGCGCAGGTCGAGACCGTCGCGGCGACGCTCACCGACGTCGTCGACACCCTCGCCACCCGTCGCTGACAATCCCCCCAGGAAGGACATCGTCCACCATGTCGAAGCAGACCGTCTTCATCACCGGAGGCGCGGGCTTCATCGGCCTGCACGTCATCCCGATGCTGTTGGAGAAGGGCTACCGCGTCCGCATCTTCGACAACATGTTCCGCGGTGACCGGGACCGGATCGCCGAACTGGTGGCCGGCGGCGACGTCGAGCTGATCGACCAGGACGTCCGCTACGGCGGCGCGGTGCACGCGGCCATGAAGGGCTGCGACTACGTCATCCACCTCGCCGCGGTCTCGATCAACAAGAGCCAGGCCGACCCGTACGAGTCGATCGACATCAACATGGTCGGCAACCACAACGTCTTCGCCGCCGCCGCCGACCACGGCGTCAAGCGGCTGGTCTTCGCCTCGTCCGCCTCGGTCTACGGCGACCCGGAGAAGCTGCCGATGCACGAGGACGACCGGCTCGACCCGCTCACCCCGTACTGCATCTCGAAGCGGGCCGGCGAGGACCTGCTCGGCTTCTACCAGCGCAGCAAGGGCCTGAACTGGATCGCCCTGCGCTTCTTCAACGTGTACGGCCCGGGCCAGAAGCCGACCGCCTACTACACGTCGGTGATCAACCACTTCGTGAAGCGGCTGAAGAACGGCGAGCCCCCGGTGATCGACGGCAAGGGCGAGCAGTCGATGGACTTCATCCACGTCCACGACATCGCCCGGTCGGTCGTCGCCGCCATGGAGGCCGAGCAGGGCAACGTGCCGGTGAACATCGGCACCGGCATCGACACCTCGATCGCCACCCTGGCCGAGATCCTCATCCAGGCCGTCGGTGTCGACGTCAAGCCGCAGTTCAACCCGCGCGAGGTGCTGGTGAGCCGCCGGGCGGCGGACATCACCCGGGCCAAGGAGGTGCTCGGCTGGGAGCCGACCATCGCCGTCGGGGACGGGATGACCGACCTGATCAAGACCGAGGTCGCCTGACCCCGGTCCGTCCCACCGGACCTCTCGGGCCCGGCTCCCCGTGATCGACGTTGCGATCGCGCGGGGCCGGGCCCTCCGGACGTGGTCACCCGGATCGTCGCCGCTGCGCGGCGGTCCCGGCACGCGGCGGCGACCAGCAGGTGAACGGCGCGCCCGTCGGCGCGTCGTGACATCGCGGATGCCCTGGCCGCTGCGGTAAGGTGGCCCGCGTTGCCTGCCGACGGATGCTCGTACCATGCACGGCAGGCCCGGACCGACCCCCTATCCCCCCAGGCCGACCTCGACAGGAGCTACCGCTGTGCGGATCGCGGTCGTCAACAACTTCTTCCCCCCTCGCCCCGGCGGAAGTTCCCACCTCGCCGCGGCGCTGGCGGACCGGTACGCCGCCGCCGGCCACGAGGTGCTGGTCCTGACCGCCGCGTACAAGGACGCGCCGGCGGAGGAGGAGCGGAACGGTTACCGGGTCGTCCGGCTGCCGGCGATGCCGATGCCCAAGCTGGGCCTCTCCATCGACTTCGACATGGCGTTCACCGCGGCCCGCCCGGGCAACCTGCGCCGGGTGTCCCGGCTGCTGGCCGAGTTCAAGCCGGACGTGATCCACCAGCACGGCCAGTTCTTCGACCTGAGCTGGATCTCCGGCCGGTACGCCCGCCGGCACAAGGTCCCGGTGCTGCTCTCCATCCACACCCGCCTGGAGAGCCCCGACCCCAAGTACGCGGCGCTGTTCCGGATGCTCGACCGGTTCATGGTGTGGCCGCTGATCCGGCGGTTCCACCCGCGCTACGTCATCATGGACGAACTGGCCGCCCGGTACTGCGCCGAGCGTTACCGGGCGACCACGGCGGACTTCGAGTACATGCCGGTGGCGGTGGAGCCGAGCCGCTTCGAGGGCTTCCCCGAGCTGGACGTCCGGGCGAAGTACGGCGTCGGCGACGCCCCGCTGATCGTCTCGCTGGGGCATGTGATCCCGCTGCGGGACCGGATGGCGCTGATCGAGGCGCTGCCCGACATCCTGGCGAAGCACCCGGACACCAAGGTCATGATCATCGGTCGGGTCTACTACGACGCGTTCGCCAAGCGGGCGGCGGAGCTCGGCGTCTCCGACGCGGTGATCACCACGGGCGTGGTGCCGTCCGCGGACGTGCCGGCGTACTTCCACGCCGCCGACGTGGTGGCGCACGACCTGCAGGGCGGTGGCTTCGGCACGGCGAGCCTGGAGGCGATGGCGTCCGGTCGGGCCACCATCGGCACGGTGACCGAGACCAACTTCCCGGCCGTCCGACTGCGCAACTGGGAGAACTTCGTCCTGGTCCGGCCGAACGACCCGGCCGACCTGGCGCAGGCCGTGATCCGGCTGCTGGACGACCCGCAGGAGCGCGAGGGCATCGCCAAGCGCCAGCGCGACCTGGTCTACCTGCACTTCACCCTCGACGTGGTGACCCGGCAGCACCTGGAGGCGTTCGAGCGGATGCTGGAGCAGAAGGCGTGAGCGTGTTCTCGGACGACGAGCGGAGCAACCGGCTGCGCCGGGGCATCCTGGAGGACGTCGTGGGCGGCCTGCTCAACGACGTGGAGCGGGCCCGTTACCTGGGCCTGCCGGAGACCACCCGGATCCGGGAGCGGACGAAGATCATCAGCCCGGAGAACCTGGTGCTGGGCGAGCACTGCTGGATCGGCGAGAACACCGTCCTGGACGCCAGCGGCGGCCTGGAGATCGGCGACCACACCAGCATCGGGCTGAACTGCCTGGTGTTCACCCACTCCAGCTGGCTGGCGAACATGATGCTGGAGAACCACTCCGGCAGCGACCTCATCGAGCGGAAGCCCGTCAAGATCGGCAAGGGTTGCTTCATCGGCGGCAACAGCGTGATCATGATGGGCGTTACCATCGGTGACTGCGCCACGATCAGCCCCCTCTCGGTGGTGACCAAGGACGTGCCGCCCTACAGTCTGGTCTCGGGCAACCCGGCCCGGGTCTTCCAGCGGTACGACGAGGCGTACATCAAGGCCGAGGCCGAGCGGGTCCGGGCCGAGAACGCCGCCCTCAGGGCCGAGGCGGAGGCGCGTGGGGAGACCCCCGGCTGGGGTTCACCCGCGCGGCACCGCGACGGGCAGTGACCACCCCTCAGCGAGCAACGGAGACAGTACGATCATGAGCCTTACCGACCGCCTGCGCGGCGTCTTCGTCGACGCCCTGGAGCTGCCCGAGGGCACCGACGTCGAGAACCTCACCTACCGCGGCATCGAGCAGTGGGACTCCCTCGGTCACATGACCCTGGTCGCCGCCATCGAGGACGAGTTCGACGTCCAGCTCGAGACCGAGCAGGTCATCGACATGAGCAGCTTCAAGGTCGCCCTGGAGATGCTGCGGGGTCTCGGCGTCGATGGCTGAGTTGACCGGCCGGGTGGCCCTGGTCACCGGCGGCACCCGCGGCATCGGCCTCGCCACCGCCCGGGCGCTGGCCGCGGCCGGGGCCACCGTCGTGATCACCGGACGGGACGCCGCCCGGGCCGAGGCGGTCGCCAAGGAGTTCGGCGGCCACGGCCTGGGCCTGGACGTGGCGGACTTCGACGCGGTCGGCGCCGTGGTGAAGCAGGCCGCGGCCGCGCACGGCGGGCTCGACGTGCTGGTCGCCAACGCGGGGATCATGGAGAGCGGCCTGCTCGGCATGCTCCGCGCCAACGATGTGCGGCGCACCCTCGACGTCAACGTCGCCGGTGCCGTCGCCGCCGTCCAGGCGGCCGGTCGGGCGATGGCCCGCAAGCGCCGCGACGCCGACGGCAACGAGCGCAGGGGCGGCTCCGTCGTGCTGCTCGCCTCCGTCGTCGGCACGTACGGCGCGGCCGGCCAGTCGGTCTACGCGGCGTCGAAGGCGGCCCTGGTCGCGCTCGCCCGCTCCGCCGCCCGCGAGCTGGGCCCCCGGGGCATCCGGGTGAACGCCGTCGCCCCCGGGGTGATCCGCACCGACCTCACCGCCGCGCTCCCCGCGGACGTGCTCGACCGGCAGGCGGCCGCGGCCGCCCTGGGTCGGCTGGGCGAGGCCGACGAGGTGGCCGACGTGATCCGCTTCCTCGCCGGGGACGCCGCCCGCTACGTCACGGGTCAGGTGCTCGGCGTCGACGGAGGGCTCGTCCCGTGAACCTGGTCGCGCCGACCGCCCGACTGATCGACGCGGCCTCCGGCGACATCCTCGCCGGTCCCGACCTCGCCGCGCAGGTCGAGCGGCACGCCACCGCGTACGCCGGTTTCCCGCCGGGGGTGGTCTTCGCCCGCAGCGGCGTCTCCGTCCCGGCGGTGCTGCGCTACACCGGCGCGCTGCGGGCCGAGCGGCCCGTGGCGCTGCTGGACCCCGCCCTGGATCCGGCGGTGCTGGCCGACTTCGTCCGGCGCTTCGAGCCGGCCGTGGTGGTCGGCCTCGCCGAGGGTGGCGCGGGCGCGGCGCCCGGCGACCGCCCCAAGGAGTACCGGGAACTCGACGACCCGGTCCTCGGCCCGGTCTGGGTCCGCGAGCGGGCGTCGGCCGACCAGCCGCACCCGGACCTGGCGGTCCTGCTGGCCACCTCCGGCTCCACCGGCGACCCGAAGTTCGTCCGGCTCTCCCGCGGCGCGGTGACCGGCAACGCCGCCGCGATCGCCCGGGCCCTGTCCATCGGCCCGGACGAGATCGCCCCCACCAGCCTGCCGCTCTACTACAGCTTCGGCATGTCGGTGCTCAACAGCCACCTGTCCGCCGGCGCGACGGTGCTGGTGGTCGACGGCGGGGTGCTGGCCCGCGAGTTCTGGCAGGCGGTGCAGACCCACGGGGCGACGTCGCTGGCCGGGGTCCCGTACAACTACGAGATGCTGCACCGGATCCGGTGGAGCCCGGCGAAGTACCCGTCGCTGCGCACCCTCACCCAGGCCGGCGGCAAGCTCCGGGACGAGATGATCCTGGCCTTCCACGAGAAGATCCACGCCGTCGGCGGCCGGTTCCACGTGATGTGGGGCTGCACCGAGGCGGCGCCGCGGATGAGCACGCTGCCGGGCGACGCGCTGCCGGAGCGGGTCGGCTCGGTCGGGCCGGCGCTGGACGGCGGGTCGTTCACCGTGCTGGCCGAGGACGGGCGGGAGACCGACGTCCCGGGCGTGGTGGGCGAGCTGGTCTACCGCGGTCCGAACGTGATGATGGGGTACGCGGAGAGCGCGGCGGACCTCAGCCGGGGCGACGAGCTCGGCGGAGTGCTGCGCACCGGCGACCTCGGGCACCTCGACGAGGACGGGTTCGTCTGGCTGCGTGGCCGGCTCAAGCGCTTCGGCAAGATCTTCGGCATCCGGGTCAACCTGCACGACATCGAGGAGATGGCGCGCGACCAGGGGCCGGTCGTGGCGGTCTCCGGCCCGGACAAGGTGGTGCTCTTCGTGGAGGGCAGCACGCCGGACGAGGGCCGGGCCCTGGCGGGACGGCTGGCCGAGCGGCTCAAGCTGCACCGCTCCGGGTTCGACGTACGCGGTGTGGAGCGGCTGCCCCAGCTGCCCAACGGCAAGATCGACTACCGATCCCTGGAGGCGCAGGTATGACGCTCTTCACCCTCGACCGGGCGGCCCGCGAGGCGCGCCTGCTGCCCGAGCTGGTGGAGCTGACCGAGCACCACCGCGCGAACAGCCCCGAGTACGCCAGGCTGCTGGCCTCGCTGGGCCACCACCCGGGCCGACGCTACGAGCGGGTCGCCGACCTGCCCTGGCTGCCGGTCCGGCTGTTCAAGCACCACATCCTCAAGAGCATCCCCGACGACGACGTGTTCAAGGTGCTCACGTCGTCCGGCACCAGCGGCGACGTCAGCCGGATCTACCTGGACAAGGACGCGGCGGCGGTGCAGCAGAAGATGCTGTCGGCGACGCTGCGTACGGTCATCGGCCCGCAGCGGCTGCCGATGCTGCTGGTCGACACCCGTGCGCTGTTCAAGAACCGCAAGTCGTTCTCGGCCCGGGGCGCGGGCGTGCTCGGCCTGATGAACTTCGGCCGCGACCACACCTTCGTCCTCGACGAGGACGACCAGCCGGACCTGGACGCGGTGCGGGCGTTCCTCGACAAGCACGGCGGCAAGCCCTTCCTGATCTTCGGGTTCACCTTCATGACCTGGCTCTACCTCTACGAGCTGGCCCGGGACAACAAGCTCGACCTGAGCAACGGCATCCTGATCCACAGTGGGGGCTGGAAGAAGCTGGAGGACCGCGCGGTCGACAACGCCGAGTTCCGCCGCCGCTTCACCGAGGACACCGGGCTGACCCGGATCCACAACTTCTACGGCATGGTGGAGCAGATCGGCCTCACCTTCCTGGAGGGGCCGGACGGTGGCGGTCTCTACTGCCCGGACTTCTCCGACGTGATCGTCCGCGATCCGCACACCTGGCAGGAGGTCCCGGTCGGTACGCCGGGCGTGGTCCAGGTGATCAGCACGCTGCCGCGCTCGTACCCCGGGCACCTGCTGCTGACCGAGGACCGGGGCGTCGTGCACGGCGTGGACGACGGGGCCTGGCCCGGCAAGCGGTTCTCCATCCTCGGCCGCCTGCCCCGGGCCGAGGCGCGCGGATGCAGTGACACCTTCGCGGAGGCGGCGTGAGCAGCAAGGTCATCGAGCGGTTCCCCGCCGGGGGCGCCATCGCGGTGGACGACCTCGTCCAGGCGTTGCGGGCGACCCCGGAGGGCGGTCCGCTGACGGTGGGCGACGAGCGGGTCGTGGACTTCCTGGTGGCGTTCGCCCGCCGGCTGCTCCGACCGGCGGTGGCCCGCCGCTATCCGGAACTCGCCTCGCTCGGGTTCTTCCTCCGCCGCGGTGAGATCACCAAGGCGCTGGCCCGGGTCGCGGACGAGCCCGGCCAGCTGCGCTTCCCCCGCGGTCTGGTGTTCCACGTGCCGCCGGCCAACGTCGACACCATCTTCGTCTACTCGTGGGCGCTCTCCGCGCTCGCCGGCAACGCCAACGTCGTGCGGATCTCCTCCCGCTCGGCCGGCGCCGCGGACGCGGTGCTGGAGGCGCTCAACGACACCCTGGCCGAGGCGCACCCCGCGGTGCGGCAGACCCAGCGGATGGTCACCTACGGGCGGGACGACGCGGTCACCGCGGCGCTCTCCGCGGCGGCCGACCTGCGGGTGATCTGGGGTGGCGACCGGTCGGTGTCGGAGATCCGCCGGCATCCGCTGCCGCCGCACGCCCGGGACGTGACGTTCCCGGACCGCTCGTCGTTCACCGTGATCGGCGCGGCCGGCTGGCTGGCCGCGTCCGAGCAGGAACGGGACGCCGGCGCGCTGGGGTTCTACAACGATGCGTACTGGTTCGACCAGGCGGCCTGTGCCTCGCCCCGCACCGTGTACTGGGTGGGCGACGCGGCCCGGACCGAGGCGGCCCGGGCCGACCTGCTGGCCCGGCTGCGCACCGTGCTCGACGGGAAGCGTCCGGACGTCGACGCGGCCATGGCGGTGGAGAAGCGGGTCGCCACCTACGGCCTCGCCCTGGAGGGCGTCGCCACGGCGATCCACTTCGACGGCAACGAGCTGGCGACGGTGGAGCTGAGCGGCCCCGGGGACATTCCCCGGCGCTGGCTGGGCGTGGGCACGTTCCCGCAGGCGCGGGTCGACGCGCTGGAGGAGCTGGCTCCGGTGGTCGTCCGCCGCGACCAGACCCTGACCTACTTCGGCTTCACCGCCGAGGAGCTGACCTCCTTCGCCCGTACCGTCGCCGGGCGGGGGATCGACCGGATCGTCCCGTTGGGCGACGCGCTGGCCTTCGCGGCCACCTGGGACGGGTACGACCTGATGCGGGAGTTCACCCGGATCACCACCGTCACGACCCGCTGAGCACCACAGAAAGAGCCGGTCGGCGCCGTACGGCGCCGACCGGCTCTTTCTACGTGCCGGATGCGGGGGAGGGGGTCAGCTCGGCTCGGCGGTGGCCGACGCCGGGGCGCCGCGCAGCTGCCGCATCGAGGAGAGCGCGGCCAGGCCGGCGGCGAGGACGTCGGCGATGGTGAAGATGAGTCGGGACGCCAGCGCGATGCCCATGGCCGCGCCGATCCCACCGTTGTCGACCAGGAACGGCGCCAGCGCAGCCACCAGCACGGCCTCCCGGACGCCGAGCCCGGACGGCGAGAGGAAGGCGAACATGCCCACCGTCATCGCGATGGCGAAGGACCCCACGCAGCGGAGCAGGCCGCCCACCCCGGGAGCCGCCTGGGCGTTGGCGAGCAGCCACAGGTGTACGCCGAACAGGCCGTAGCCCACGGCGCTCCAGCCCATCACGCGCAGCACGCCCGACCAGGTCAGCCGGTGCTCCAGCGGTGGCCGGCGCAGCAGCTTCAACGCGACCTGGACCAGGGCGGTCAGCACCCGGGGAATCGCACAGATCAGGGCGATCGGAAAGAGCACCGCGACGATCCACAGCGCCACCCGGACCGAGTCGGCGTACGTCTCGTCCGCGCCGGCCGCGGCCTCCCGCAGCGACGGCAGGGCCAGCAGCCCCAGGCCGAGCGCGGTGGTCACGCCCAGGCCGACGGTGACCAGGGTGGCCAGGAAGGCACGGGCCCGGGGCAGCCCGGCCCGCTTGCCCAGCTCGATCTGCAGGACGTACGCCCAGACGCTGCCCGGGATGTACTTGCCGAGCTGACCGACCAGGCAGATCCGCAGCGCGGCGGTGACCGGCAGCTTGTGTTCGAGGTCGTCGACGGCCGCGCGCCAGGCCATCGTGTTGGCCACCATGCCGAGCAGCGCGGCGAGCACCGAGAGGACGACCGACTGCCACGCCAGCCCCAGCCAGGTGGAGCGCACCTGCGGCCACTGGTGCACCACGCTCCACACCATGCCGGCCGCGATGGCGGCGATCACCACCACCCGCACCGTGAGGGAGATCCAGCGCCGCAGGCCGCCGCCGGTCGCCGCGGGTGCGCCGGGGGGTGCCGCGGCGACCGTGTCGCCGTCGTTGCGCGCGACGGTGTTTACCACGGGTTACCTGCCTCTGCGTCGCATTTCACCCGATGTCGGGTGGGGAGGTGGACATGGCAAGGCACTACACTAGCCCAGGCTGTGCGGGGCCACCCCCCTGCCACCCGCGCGTCGGACGCCGTTCGCCCGGCCCTCCGCGGCACTGTTACCGTCTGCTCGCTGCCACCCCCACCCCCAAGGAGAGACGTAGTGATCCCGATTTCCGTCGTCAAGATGGACGAGGCGGCTGAGCAGTTGGTGGTCGAGGTCATCCGGTCCGGCGTGCTCGCGCAGGGACCGATGGTGGCCCGGCTGGAGCAGGACTTCGCCGCCACGGTCGGTGTGGAGCACGCGGTGGCCGTCAACAACGGCACCACCGCGCTGGTGGCGGCGCTGGAGGTGCTGGACCTGCAGCCCGGCGACGAGGTCATCACCAGTCCCTTCACGTTCGTCGCGACCCTCAACGCGATCCTCGAGGCGGGTGCGACCGCGCGCTTCGCCGACATCCGCGAGGACGACTTCTGCATGGACCCGGCCGCGCTCGCCGCCGCCGTCGGCCCGCGGACGAAGGTCGTCATGCCGGTGCACCTCTACGGGCAGCCCGCCGACATGGACGGCATCCTCCCGGTCGTCCAGCAGCACGGCCTGGGCCTGGTCGAGGACACCGCGCAGTCGCTCGGCGCGACCATCGGCGGCCGGGGCGCGGGCAGCTTCGGCCTCGGCACGTTCTCGCTCTACGCGACGAAGAACCTCACCACCGGTGAGGGCGGCATGATCACCACCAACGACGCGGCGCTCGCCGACCGGCTGCGGATCCTGCGCAACCAGGGCATGCGGCAGCGCTACCAGTACGAGGTCGCGGGCCACAACTACCGCCTCACCGACCTTCAGGCGGCCCTCGGCATCCCGCAGCTGGCCGCCTACGGAGAGAACGTCAAGCGGCGCAAGGACAACGCCGCCCGGCTCTCCGCCGGCCTGGCGGACGTGCCCGGCCTGCGGCTGCCGACCGAGCTGCCCGGCCGCTCGCACGTCTGGCACCAGTACACCGTCCTGGTCACCGACGAGGCCGCCGTCAGCCGTGACGAGGTCATCGCCCGCCTGACGGAGCAGGGTGTCGGCTGCGGCATCTACTACCCGAAGACGGTCTACGACTACGACTGCTACCGCGACCACCCCCGGGTCGTCGCGGATCCCGCGCCGGTCACCGACCGGGTGGTGCGTCAGTGCGTCTCGCTGCCCGTCCACCACCACCTCGCCGACGGCGACGTGGAGCGGGTCGTCGAGGCCGTGCGCAAGGCGGTCGGCGCATGACCGCCCCGGTGCGCTTCGCGCTCGTCGGCACCGGCGCGATGGGCTCGCTGCACGCCCGCGTGATCGCCCAGTCGCCCCGTGCCGAGCTGGCCCTGGTGGTCGAGCCCCGGGAGATCATCGGCCGCGAGGTCGCCGACCGGTACGGCGCCGCCTGGGCGCCGGACCTGTCCGACCTCTCCGGTGTCGACGCCGTGGTCATCGCCGCGCCGACCGAGTACCACCACGGGCTGGCCGAGCAGGTGCTCGCCGCCGAGAAGCCGTTGCTCATCGAGAAGCCGGTGTGCGGCAGCCTCACCGAGACCGAGGCGATCGTCGCCGAGGCCGAGAAGCGGGGCCTGCCGCTCCTCTGCGGCCTGCTGGAGCGCTTCAACCCGGCGGTGCTGACGGCGCTGGCCCTCGTGCACCGGCCGGTCCACCTGACGGTCACCCGGCACTCGCCGTACGCGCCCCGGATCCGTACCGGCGTGGCGTGGGACCTGCTGGTGCACGACGTGGACCTGACCATCCAGGTCTTCGGCGGGCAGGAGCCGGTGGCGACGCGAGGCTCGCTGGGCTACTTCCACCCGGACTCGGTGCCGGGCGCGGAGGACGTCGCGGAGGCGGTGCTCAGCTTCGGCAACGGGGCGCTCGCCAACGTGTCGGCCAGCCGGATCGGCCAGCGCAAGGTACGCACCCTGGTGATCAGCGAGGTCGACCGGCTGATCGAGGCGGACCTGATCCGTAAGGACGTGACCATCTACCGGCACGTCTCGCTGGACGCCGCCACGCCGGACGGCCGCGGCTACCGCCAGCAGAGCATCATGGAGGTGCCCGAGCTGATCTCCAACCGGGAGCCGCTCGCCGCCCAGCTCGACCACTTCCTCGACATCCTCGCCGGGCGGATCGACGTCGACGTGGAGCGGCACCGCATCCTGCCGGCGCACCGGGTGGTCGGCGCGCTCCTGGCGGGCGACGCGGGCTGACCGGGCCGCCGCCGGCCCGCGCTCGTGAGCCGGCGGTCGCCGCAGCGCCACCGGGGCGGCCCGGTGCCCGGATCTCCGGGTGCCGGGCCGTTCCGTCTGTCCGCGCCCGTCCCGGGTGTCGTCCCGTGGCCGGCTTGTCGGGTAGGTCGACGGCCGGGCCCGTCGGGTAGGCTGCCGCCCGGACGGGTGCCGGTCGGGCACCCCGTACCCCTCGTTCACGCCGAGACCAAGGACGTGCCGTGCCGAATGTCGACAGCCAGGTGATGGTGCCGGACGGCGTGCGGGAGCGATCCGCCGAGCGCGAGCCGGCCCGGACCGGGCGCCTGAGCGGCCTGGTCGCCGGCCTGCCGGCCTTCCTCACCGACGCGGCCGTCTACGCGTTCGCGCTGTGGACCGTGCTCTACCACGCCGCCTTCCTGTTCGACCTCGCGCCGTCGGTGACCTTCGTGGTCTGGCTGGTCTGCTCGGTGGCGCTCGGCGGGCTCGCCGTGTTCCTGCGGCTGCGGCGTCGCTCGGCCGCCGCGTCGGCCGACGACGACGGGGAGCGCGCCGCCGGTGGCGTGCTCGACCGGCGTTGGCTGCTGCCGACTCTCGCGGCGGCGGTGCTCGCCGCGGTCACCGCGGGCGTCGACCGGGTGTCCTGGTGGGTGCCGGCCGTGGCCGGGCTGGCCGCGGCCACCGGCGCGGTGCTGCTGCTGCGCCGGGCCTGGCTCGCCTCGCCCGCCGGCGGCGCGGTCACGTCCCGGCCGGGAGCGTGGCAGTCCGGGTACGCCCTGGTGATGGCGGGGCTGGTCGGCGTCGCCTCGCTCTTCCTGGCCCGCAACACCCCGGACGACGTGTTCTACGTCGGCAAGTCGGTGTGGGTGGCCGAGCGGGACATCGTCCCGCTGCGCGACTTCCTCTTCACCGAGCAGGTGGCCGCGCCGCTGTCGTCGCAGCCGCCGATCGCCTCGATCGAGGTGCTGGCCGGCGCGCTCGGCCGGGTCTTCGGCATCCACGCCGCCTCGGCCACCTGGTACGTGCTGCTGCCGGTGCTCGCCGTGCTCGCCGTGCTGTCGCTCTGGCGGCTGGTGCAGGCCTGGGCGCCCCGCCGGGCGGCGCTCGCCTTCACCGTGGCGCTGGCGTTCCTCGCCTTCGTCTGCGGCGACGACGCGGCGCTGGGCACCTTCCACCTGCCCCGGCTGTACGAGGGCAAGGGGATGTTCGTCTCGGCGGTGGTGCCCCTGATGTGGGTCTACCTCACCCGCTGGTTCGACTCCGGCTCCCGCCGCGAGCTGGCCAGGATCGTCGCGCTGTCGATCGTGGCGACCGGTCTCACCTCGACCTCGGTGATGATCCTGCCGCTGCTGGTGGGCGCGGCCGGGTTCGGCATGCTGCTGGTCGGCCGGTGGCGGTCCGCCCTGCTCGCCGGGGTGGCCGTCATGACGTACCCGATCGGGTCGGTGATCGTCACCCGGCTCACCATGGGGCCGATGACCTCGGTCATCGCCGGTGCGCAGTTCTTCGACGCGGAGGGCACCTACCGGCGGACCCTGCTGCTCGGCCTGCTCGGGGTGATCTGTGGCCTGGGGCTCTGGTGCGGGCCGTTCCTGGTCCGCCGGGGCACCCCGGCCCTCTTCGCCGCCGGGGCCACGGCCACCATGAGCGTGCTGCTCGTGCCGGGTGTGCTGGAGGCGCTCAGCGCGGGCTCCGGGCTCGCCGCCGTGCTCTGGCGGGTGCCGTGGTTCGTGCCGCTGCCCGCCCTGGTCGGGCTCCTCTGCACGGTGGACGTGCCGGCGCTGCCCCGGGTGGCCGCGCTGCGGGCGGCGGTCGGCGCCGTCCTCGCCGCCGCGCTGGTGGGCGCCTTCGCCTGGGCCGGTACGCCGATGTGGGACACGCGCAGCTTCGTCGAGGTGCACGAGCAGCCGACCTGGAAGCTGCCCCAGCAGCGGCAGAAGATCGACTTCTGGATCTGGCAGCTCGACGACCGCCCGTCCGGCCTGCTGCTCGCGCCGTCGACGCTGATGCGCACCATGCCGATCATCACCAGCGAGGTGCGGGTGGTCATGGCGCGCGACGGCTACCTGGTCGACTACGACATGCAGTCGCAGTTCGCCCAGGACCGGCTCAAGCTCGCCGCGTTCGCGGACGGCAAGGAGCAGATCGCCCCGGTGTCCGAGCTGGCCGCCGCGATGGACCGGCTGGACGTCGGCACGGTCTGCGTCTACAACGGCAACAAGCGGGCCCGGGAGCTGGCTCCCGAGCTGCGCCTGGAGAAGTTCGCCTCGCGCAAGGCCCCCGGCGCGGTGACCTGCTACCGCCGGACCGTCTGAGCGCCGTCCGATACCGCCGCGTCCGGCCCGGGCGCGGCGGTCGGCGGGCCGCGATCTCCCGCCTCGGCGTCACCCCGTCACGGTCCGTCGCGCCGGTGGTCGCACCCGCCCCGGGCGGCCGGGTGCCACGACGACGGGGACGAATGGGAGCAACGGCGTCAGATGACGACACCCCAGCGATACCGGTGTCTTCCCTCACGTTAAGGTCACACCTACGCTGCGGCGAGCGGCTGCGGTTGGCATCGGCGTGGGCCGGTGGGGGACGATGGTGCGACCACCCCAGTCCGGCCGCCCGAGCGGAGCCGTGCCGGGACGCGCCGGTTCAGGCCGGCCACGCCAGTCGTCGATCTCCTAGGGAGCGTACTCGTTGTTCGGCAAGTTGATGGGCCCGGCGGGCGGCGCCGCCCGCGGTGCGCTGGTGGTGCTCTGTTACCTGGTCGCGCTGATCGCCGGTGCCCTGGGCCTGGCCGGCCTCTTCGCGGTGGCGGCCACGCTCGCCGTGCTCGGCGAGTTCGCCATGATGCGCTGGTCGGCGCCCTCGGAGGTGCTGCTGGAGAAGGTCGGCCTCACCCGGGCGTACCGGCAGCTGACCCGGGACCTGGCCGGCGTGCTGCTGGTCGTCTCCGCCGTGCGCCCCGGCGCGACCCCGGTCGTCTGGCTGATGCTGCTGGTCGCCGCGGTCTGGGTGATCGCCATCTTCGCCGGCGCGCTGAACACCATGATCGACCGGCGTAACCCGATCTCCGCGCTGGTCCGCAACATCGAGCTCGGCCCGCTGCGCGCCGCGCCCCGGCCGCCCTCCTGGGCCGCCGGCGTCGCGGGCGAGCGCCTGCCGTTCCTGAACGTCGTGCTGATCCCCGGCGCGGTGGTGGCGGCGGTCACCGACCAGGTCGCCCCCGCGCTCGTCGCGGCCGGGCTCGCCGTGCTGGTCACCGCGGTCGTCGGTCTGGTGGTGGCGGTGACCTGGCTGCGGGGCCGGGGCAGCGGGCAGGGCACCCTGCTGCCGGCGGTGCAGCGATGGCTGGACAGCTACCGCCCGGAGGTCGCCCTCTACTTCGCCGGTCCGGCCAAGGACGTCTACCAGGCCAACATGTGGCTCGCCCCGACCGAGGCGCTGGAGCGTCCGGCGGTGGTGCTGATGCGCAGCCGCGAAGCGTTCCTGGAGCTGGCCGACACCCGGCTGCCGGTGATCTGCGTACCCGCCGGGGTGGACTTCATGAACCTGGAGTTCGGCAGCGTCCGTACCGCGCTCTACGCCGCCAACGTCGGCGCGAACATCCACATGCTCCGCGAGCCCGGCATGAAGCACGTCTTCGTCGGGCACGGCGACAGCGACAAGCAGGCCAGCGTCAACCCGTACAGCAAGGTGTACGACGAGGTCTGGGTGGCCGGCCTGGCCGGGCGGGAGCGGTACGCCCGGGCCGGCGTCGGGGTGCGCGACGAGGACATCGTCGAGATCGGACGGCCCCAGCTCGCCGGCGTGCACACCTTCGGCGCCGAGTCCGTCGAGCGGCCGTTCACGGTGCTCTACGCGCCCACCTGGGAGGGCTGGCTCGACGACGACCCGTACCACACCTCGCTGGTGCTGATGGGGGAGCGGATCGTCAAGGGCCTGCTGGCCAACCGTCCCGCGGTCCGCCTGATCTACAAGCCGCACCCGCTCACCGGCTCCCGGTCGAAGGTGGCCCGGGCCGTGCACGAGCGGGTGGTGGGCCTGATCCGGGCGGCCGGCGGCGATCCCGACGCCTCCTCGCTCGACGGTACGGGGCATCTGGTGGTCACCGGCCGCACGCCGGCGCTGTTCGACTGCTTCAACCAGACCGACCTGCTGATCAGCGACGTGTCCAGCGTGGTCTCCGACTTCGTGCAGAGCCAGCGGCCGTACGTGGTGGCCAACCCGAGCGGTCTGCCGGAGGACGAGTTCCGCCGCAACTTCCCGACCTCGCGGGGGGCGTACCTGCTCTCCACCGACTGCGGCGAGCTGGAGAAGATCCTGGCGCTGACCCGGGCCGGCGACGACCCGATGACCGAGGCGCGGCGGGACCTGAAGACGTACCTGCTCGGGCCGGACGAGCCGAACTCGATGGAGCGGTTCCGGATGGAGATCGGCCGGCTCTGCGGCTGAGCCGACGGGCGCGCGGAAAGGGGGGGAGGGCCGCCGGCCCTCCCCCCTTTCGTCGTCCGGCTCAGCCCTGCTGCGGCGGGTTCTCCACGTCGCGGGAGACGACCTCGCCCTTGGCGTCCACCCAGCCCTTGGGCCGGGCCGGGTTCCCCGCCACCAGCTGGTACGGCGCGACGTCCCTGGTCACCACCGAACCGGCGGCGATCATCGCGTACTCGCCGACCTCGATCCCGCAGACCAGGGTGGCGTTGGCGCCGATCGACGCGCCCCGACGGACCAGGGTCGGGGTGATCGTCCAGTCCGGGTTCTGCGCCCGGGGCCGGAAGTCGTTGGTGAACACCGCGCACGGGCCGACGAAGACCTCGTCCTCGATGGTGACGCCCTGGTAGACCGAGACGTTGTTCTGGATCTTCACCCGGTCGCCGACCGTCACGTGCGCGTCGACGTACACGTTGCGGCCGATGACGCAGCCGGAGCCGACCTGCGCGCTCGACCGGATGTGGGCCAGGTGCCAGACCTTGGTGCCGTCGCCGACCTGGGCGCCCTCCTCGACGTCGGCCGTCGGGTGGACGAAGACGGAGGCGTTCGTGTCAGTCATCTCTACTCGCATCGTCGCAGGGCGCGTCGTCGCGCCGTCGGTGCCGGGCCACCGCGCCGGCGCACCGCCGCGGCCCACCCGGGCGGGACCACCCGGCCGCCCCGGGGGTGCCGGCGCGGGCTCGACGCAGCATAACGAGCGGCTCAGCCGAGCAGTTCGGCCACCGCGTCGGCCGCCGGCCGGTCCGCCGGCAGCGGGTGCGCCGACACCACCGCGTCCACCGGCAGCGCCGCGTACAGGTGCGGGAAGAGGGCGCCGTCGCGGGACGCCTCCCAGCGCAGCGCCGTGCCCAGCCGGTCCGGGTCCACCGCGAGCACCGTGAGGCCGGTGACCCCGCCGAAGAACCGGCGGGCCGTTCCCACCACCTGGTCGGCGGCGGAGAGGTGGACGTACCCGTCCTGCCGGTCCAGCTCGGTGCCGGTGAACTCGCCGGCCGCCCGGGCCCGCGCCCACTCGCCGTTCGTCAGGATCTTGTAGATCACCACCGCAGCCTACGGCGTTCCGGCATGCTCTTCAGGCAGGGGCGGGCGGAGGGACGGGACCATGCAGAGCCACCACGACGACTGGACCGACGGCCAGCGGGCCGTCTACGACGAGTGCCACCGGGCGGGCGCCGAGTGGGCCGTCGACCCCGACACCCCCACCGAGGACGTCCAGCACGTGATCAACCTGGGCCAGGCCGACGACGACAGCTTCGGCGACGCCGAGATCGACTACCCGCCGCTGGTCGACGCAGTCGCCCAGGCCACCGGGGAAGCGGTGACCAGCGTGCCGGCCAGCCACGACGACCCGGGCTTCCGGGGCTTCGTCGACGGGGTCCGGGACGCCACCGCCGACGAGGTCTTCGGTCTCTGAGCGGGTACCGCCCCTCCCGTACCGCCGCCATCTCTGGAACCATTCGCAGGGCAGTACGTCGAGCGGATGGAGGCACGGGTGCGGATCCTCCTGGTCGAGGACGATCGTCGGGTGGCGGGTGCCCTCTCGTCCGCCCTGACCCGGCGCGGTTACCAGGTGGAGCACGCGGCCACCGTCGAGGCGGCGCTGCACGCCGCCCCCTGCGACCTGGTCCTGCTCGACCTGACCCTGCCCGACGGCGACGGCACCGACCTGTGCCGGGAGCTGCGCCGGCGCAGCAGCCAGCTCGGCATCATCGCGGTCACCGCCCGCGGTGAGGAGCGCGACCGGGTGCTCGGGCTGCGGCTCGGCGCCGACGACTACGTGGTGAAACCGTTCTCCATGGTGGAGCTCCAGGCCCGGATCGAGGCGGTGCTGCGTCGGGCCGCGCACACCGTGCCGGAGCGGCACCTGATCGAGGCCGGCACGGTCCGCATCGACGTGGGTGGGCGGACGGTCAGCGTGGCCGGCCGGCCGGTGGCGCTCACCCGCAAGGAGTTCGACATCCTGCTCTCGCTGGCCCGCCAGCCCGGGGTGGCGGTGCCCCGGGAACGGATCCTGCTCGACGTCTGGGGCACCACGTGGGCCGACCGGCACACGGTGGAGGTGCACGTCGGTTCGCTGCGCGGCAAGCTCGGCGACCCGACCCTGGTGGAGACCGTACGCGGGGTCGGCTACCGGCTCCGCGGCGAGTGAGGGGCCTCCGGTGCGTCGCCGGCTCGTGATCAGCTACCTGCTCCTGATGGTGCTGGTGCTGCTCGCCCTGGAGACGCCCCTGGCGGCCACCCTGGCCAGCCGGGAGACCGACCGGGTCCGCGCCGACCGGCTCGCCGACGCCACCCGCTTCGCCTCGCTGGCCGGCCCGGCGCTGCGTGGCGGCGGTCCCGGCCCGCTCGACGGGGAACTGGCCGCCTACGACGACCTGTACGGCATCGGCGCGGCCGTGGTCGACCGGGACCGGCGTACCGTGGCGGCCTCGGCGAGCTGGCAGTTCGGCTCGGGCGCGGACACCGCCCTGGACATCGCGCTGGCCGGGCAGCAGTTCAGCGGACCGGACTCCGTGTGGCCCTGGGTGGACGGCCCGGTGGTGGTCGCCGTGCCGATCAACGACGGCGGCGAGGTGTTGGGGGCGGTGGTGACCTCGACCCCGGCGGCGAAGGTACGCCGTACCGTCACCGCCTGGTGGCTGCTGCTCGCCGGCATCGGCCTGCTCGCCGTGCTGGCCTGCGTCTCGCTCGCGTTCGCGCTGGCCGGCTGGGTGCTGCGCCCGGTCACCGAGCTGGACGCGGTCACCCACGAGATCGCCGAGGGGCACCGCACCGCCCGGGTCCGCCCCCGCCTCGGGCCGCCCGAGCTGCGCCGGCTCGCGGCCAGCTTCAACCACATGGCCGACGCGGTCTCCGACGTGATGGACCGGCAGCGCGCCTTCGTGGCGCACGCCAGCCACCAGCTGCGCAACCCGCTGACCGCGCTGCGGCTGCGGGTGGAGGAGCTGGGACCGAGCCTGGTCGACGCCGACGGCCGGGCCGAGCACCGGCTGGCCCTGGAGGAGACCGACCGGCTGGCCACCGTGCTCGACGCGCTGCTCACTCTGGCCCGCGCCGAACGGGAGGAGAACCAGCAGGTCACTGTGGACGCCGCCGAGGTGGCCGCCTCGCGGGTGGCGGCCTGGTTGCCGCTGGCCCGGCACCGCTCGGTCGACCTGCGCCTCGACGCCGCCGACGGCCCCGCGTACGCCCGGACCGTGCCGACCGCCGTCGACCAGGCGCTCGACGCGCTGATCGACAACGCGGTCAAGTTCAGCGGGGCCGGGGGAGCGGTGACGGTGACCGTCCGCGCCGCCGACGACGGGATCACCGTGCAGGTGGGCGACACCGGCCCGGGCATGACGGCCGACCAGCTCGACCAGGCCACCGAGCGGTTCTGGCGGGCCCCCGACGTGCAGAACGTCGACGGGGCCGGGCTCGGCCTGACCATCGTGGCCGTGCTGGTCGACGCCTCCGACGGTCGGCTCACCATGCGCCAGGGTGACCCCCGGGGCCTGGTCGCCGAACTCTGGTTCCCCGCCCCGGAGCGGCCGGCCGACCCGCTCGACACCCCGGTGGACGAGGTCGCCGAGCCGGTCGGCTCCCACCCCACCCGGCCCTGACCGCCCCGCCGGAACGGCCCCGGACGGGAGCCGGGCAGCACGGACCGGCCGGCGTCAGGGTTTGCTGGACCGATACCAGTCGGCCGCGCCGGGATGCAACGGCAACGGGGTGGTGACGATCGCCGACCGGGGACTCATCCGGCCGGCCGCCGGGTGCGCCTCGGCCAGCTCCGCCCGGCGCTCCATCAGCAGCCGGGTCACCTCCCGGACCAGCGGCTCGGGCAGGTCCGCCCGGACGATCAGGTAGTTCGGGTTCGCCACCGTGCTCACCGGGTCGGTGCCGTACATCGAGCGGGGGATGTCCCGGGTGACGTAGACCTGCCCGTAGCCGCGACGCAGCGGCTCCGCCCACTCGCCCAGGTCGACCATCCGCACGGCGGTGGTGCCGGCCAGCTCCGCGATCCCGCGCACCGGCAGGCCGCCGGAGAAGAAGAACGCGTCGATCCGGCCGGCGCGCAGCGCGGCCACCGAGTCGTCCAGCCCCAGGTGTTCCTGGTGCACCCGGTCCCCGCCGAGCTGCGCCACCTGGAGCAGGCGCATCGCGGTGACCTCGGTGCCGGAGCCGTCGGCGCCCACCGACACCCGCCGGCCCCGCAGGTCCGCGAGGGTCCGCACCGGGCCACCCGCCGTGGTGACCAGGTGCAGCAGGTCGTCGTAGACGCGGGCGACGGCCAGCACGGTGGGGTGCTCGGGGCTGCTCGGCGGCAGCACGTCGGCCTGGGTGAAGCCCAGCTCCGCCTGGCCGGAGCCGACCAGCCGGACGTTCTGCGCGGACGCGGCGGTGACCACCACGCTGGCCCGCACCCCGGCCAGCTCCCGGTTGAGGATGGTGGCCAGCGACTGGCCGAAGGCGTGGTAGACCGCCGTCGGGCTGCCGGTGGCGATCCTGATCCGCACCGGTTGGTGTGGCTCGTCCCGGCAGGCGGCCAGGCCGGCGGTGACCGGGAGCAGCAGCATCAGCAGCGCCACCGGCGCCGCCATCCGGCGCCGCCCGCGCACAGACCAGTGTCGGCTCACGGGCAGCACTGTGCGCCGTGCGGCACCCGCCGCGCAACCCCGGCCGGCCGGCCCGGCGCGCCCGGCGCCACCGGCGACGCGATCCGGCAGGTCAGCGAGGTGCCCGGCCGGCTCGTCAGCGAGGTGCCCCGTCGGCTGGTCCGCGGGTGGCCGGCGCGGCCCGGACGGCGGATGCGGCCCGGCCGGCCGATGCGGCCCGGCCGGCCGATGCGGCCCGGCCGGCCGACGCGACGGCGGTCGCGCGTCGGCTCCCCCCGGTGCCGGCGCGCGACCGCCGACGGCTCAGCAGGCCGCCGTCGCGGGGACCAGGGTGGCGCTGTCCACGATCCGCGTGCGGTGCGGACCGTTGGGCACGCTCACCAGGAAGCAGCCGGCACCGGGGCGCAGCATCGCCGGGACCTCCAGCAGCGCCGCGCCGCGGACCAGCACGGCGGCCAGGTCCCGGTCGGCGAGCCGGATGCCGAGGCTGTGCCGGCGGACGTGCCGGCCGCCGGCCAGCAGCGCCGCCCGCCACGCGGCGGCGGCCAGTCGCGGTCGCCACACCCGCCGGGCCATCGAGGCCCCGGGGACCGGCCCGCTGAGCAGCTCCCGGCGCCCCTGCCGCCAGCCGGTCTCCAGCAGCGCCGCGTACGTCGGCCGGTGTTCCCTGGGCACGTGCAGCCGGTGCAGCTCGTAGCGGCGGCGCAGCCCGCCGGTGGCCAGCTCGTGCTGCACGGGTACGCCGAGCCGGCCGAGCAGCTGCCGCATCCGCCGGGCGGCGTCCTCCCGGTTGAACTCGGCGGACCCGCCCCGGTACGTGCCGAGGTCGGGCCGGCGCAGGTCACCGGCCGGGGGCGGCGTGCAGCGCACCAGGCAGGCCACCTCGAACGCGTCGGCCAGGGTCAGCCAGTCCAGCGGTGGCGGCGGCGCGGGTGCCGGGCGGGCCCGGTCGAGCAGGGTGACGGAGTCGGGGGACATCGGACGTGCTCCTTGCGTCGGGGTTCCCCTACCGTGGCCCCGCCGCCGGGTACGCGGAACCGCTGCGCCCGAGCCTTGAGCAAAATTTGCGGCTGACGCCCCGACCCCGCGACTACCCGGCGTCCGGGTCGTACCGTCCGGTCGCGGCGCGGGCGGCGACCGCCAGCAGGTCCAGGTGACCGGACCATTTGGTGATCTTGGTGGGCACCGCCCCGCGCGGGTAGGCCCGGGTGACCGGCACCTCGCCGACCCGCAGGCCCAGCCGGGCGGCCCGTACCGGCAGGTACGCGAGCAGCTCGTAGGCGTCGAAGACGGTCCGGAAGACACCCACCCGGGGATCGGCCAGCAGTCGCGCCGAGTGCCCCCGGAACCCGTTGGTGGTGTCGGTGTACCAGGTCCGCGCGCCGGCCGACAGCAGTGGCGCGTGCAGCAGGCGGATGGCCAGGTAGCGGGACCAGGGGGTGTTGACCGCGCGACCGCCCCGGACGAACCGGGAACCCTGCACGTAGTCGTACCCCTCGTCCAGCCGGGCGGCGAACCGGGCGATCGCGTCGACGCCGTCCTTGCCGTTGCCGTCCACGGTGATCACCCCCTGGTAGCCGTCGTCCAGGGCGGCCGAGAAGGCCATCCGCAGCTGGGCGCCGAGCCGGCCCGGCCCGGTCTTGACCAGCACCGACCGGACGCCGTGGGCGGCGAGGAAGTCGTCGGCCAGCGAGCCGTCGGTGCTGCCGCCGTCGGCGACCAGCACGTCCAGGCCGTGGCCGCAGTCGTGCATCCGGCGCAGCTGGCCGCGCAGCCGTTCCCCCTCGTTGATCACGGGCACCACCACCGCGTAGCGGCTGCGCCGGGGGGCGAAGTCGCGTCGCTCGTGGCGCGGGACCTGGCGGTCGTCGCGGGGTCGCTGCTGGGTCTCGGTCATGCCGCCGCCCCGCACAGGGCCACGGCGTACCGGGCGGCCCGCTCGACGGCCGCCACCCGGTCGCCGTCCGAGGGGCGCATCTCGACGCTGAGATGCCCGGCGTAGTCCACCGCGCGCAGCGCCGCCGCGAAGTCGGCGTGCCGGGGATCGGGGTGGCCCACCGCCGCCAGGTGTGGCTCGCTCAGGTGCGCGTGGCGCAGCAGCGGGGCGAACCGGCGTACGCCGGCCGCCGGGTCCTCCCCGGCCAGCGTCATGCAGGCGGTGTCCAGGTGCAGCCGCAGCCCCGGCGAGTCGACCGCCGCCACCAGCGCGGCGGCCTCGGTGGCCCGGGTCAGGTAGTCGGCGCCGTAGACCGCCGGGTTGGCCTCGACGCAGAAGGTGGTGCCGGCCGCGACCGCCCGCTCGGCGAGCCGGCCGAAGACGTCGACGGCGATCCGGTCGGCCACCGCCACCGGCAGGTCCTGCCGGAGCCGGTTGCGGGGGCTGCCGAAGACCAGTGCGGTCGCGCCCAGCGCGGCGCCCAGCTCGGCGATCCGGCCCAGGTACGCGACGAACTCCTCCCGCCCGGGCCCGAAGAGGGTCAGGTCGGGGCGTCCGTAGAGCAGCGACTGGGCGGCGACCACCGGCAGGCCGGCCCGCGCCCAGGCCCGCCCGTACGCGTGGGCCTGCGCCGGGGAGACCGCGGTCGGGTCGGGCCAGACCTTGGTGGGCGCCACCTCGACGGCCTCGGCTCCGGCCCGGCGCAGCGCGTCGGCGACCTTCTCGTCGTCCCCGGGTTCCCAGGCGATGTTGCTGACCGCCACCTTCATGCCGGCACCCGCTCCCCGGCGAACGTCCGGAGCCCGGCGAGCACCTCGTCCCGGCCGCAGACGTACGGCCCGTCGGCGCCGAACACCGCGGCGTGCCGGGTCCGTACGTCGTAGTGGACCGGGTCCGGCGTCTCGGCGCGCAACGTCCGGCCGAAGACCTCGCGGGCCATCGTCTCGGCGGGCAGCGGCTCGGTGGCCAGGTTGAGCACGGGCAGTCCGGCGGCGACGGCCCGGTCCAGGTCGGTGGTCAACCGGCCGAGATCGTAGAACTGGAAGGTCGAGCGCCGGTGACAGAACTCCTCGGTGCGCCCGGTCATCAGGTCGTGCACGAGGTTCTTGCGCAGTCCCGGACCGAACAGGGCCGGCAGGCGCACGATCAGGCAGCGGGGATAGTGCTGCCGGACGAACCGTTCCAGGCGCAGCCGGTGGCGGCCGTACGCCTGCGGGTGGTCGTCCGGGTCGGGTGCGGTCGCCTCGTCCACCTGCCGGGGCTCGGGATAGACGTCCACGGTGGAGATGAGCACCGCCTCGTCCGCCGAGGTCCGGCGCAGGTGGTCGATCAGCGTGTCGACGGCGGCGGCGTCGGCGGCCGGGTCGGCGTTGGCCCGCCACTTCACGCCGGGTGCCGCGCTGATGACCAGCCGGCCGAACCGCCGGCCGTCGATCGCACCGACGGTGGGGCGGTGAACCTGCAGGTCGTAGGCCCGTTGCCGGGCGAGGTTCGCACCGACGAAACCGGTGTTGCCGACCAAACCTGTGAGCATGCCTCACCTCGGCCTAAATCGTTTAAATAGGTCAATCGACATGTTAGCGTCTGGCCGTGACAGAGGGACGGATTTCCATCGATGCGCTCGTCTTCGGAGCGGGAATCTTCGGCCTCTGGGCCGCCCGCCGGCTGCTCGCCGGGGGCCGGACGGTCGGCGTGGTCGATGTGGAGCGACGTCCCCTGGTCCGCGCCAGCCTGATCAACCAGGCCCGCGGTCACCACGGCTACCACTACCCGCGCAGCGTCTACACCGCGCTGCGCTCGGCCAGCTACTACGAGCGCTTCCTGCGTGACTTCCCCACCGCCGTGAACAGCCACATGCGATCGGTGTACGCGGTCGCCGCGGAGGGCTCGTACGTCGACGCCGCCCACTTCGAGAAGTTCTGCGCCACGGTGGGGGCGCCGGCCACGCGCATCGACCCCGGCGAGTTCTTCCTCGACGGCAGCGTCGAGGCGGCGTACGAGACCGACGAGTTCAGCTTCGACGCGCCCGCGCTGCGCACCGCCCTGCTGGCCCGGCTGGACGCGTACCCGGGCCGGCTGCGCTGGTTCCTCGGGGACACCGTGGCCGAAGCCGGGCGCGGCGACTGCGAGACCTGGGAGGTGACGCTGCGCTCGGGACAGCGGATCACCACCGGTGAGATCGTCAACGCCACGTACGCCGGCACCAACGCCCTGCTCGCCGCCTTCGACCTGCCGCCCGTGCCGCTGAAGTACGAGCTGTGCGAGATGGTCCTGGTGGAGGCCCCGGCCCACCGGGACGTGGCGATCACCGTGATGGACGGGCCGTTCTTCTCCCTGATGCCCTTCGGGCACAGCCCGTGGCACAGCCTCAGCGCGGTGGCCTACACCCCCCGCCTGACCAGCGCCGAGACCCTGCCGACCTTCCCCTGCCAGGAGCGGGTGCCGGACTGCCTGCCGGTCGCCCTGGCCAACTGCGCGACGTGTCCCGCCCGCCCGGTCAGCAGTTATCCGTACATGCGGGCGCTCGCCGGCCGCTTCCTGCCGATCGGGGACCGGTTGCGCCGTACGGAGAGCATGTTCGCGGTCAAGACGGTGCTGCGCACGGCCGAAGTGGACGACTCCCGACCGACGCTCATCCGGGTGGAGAGCGAGCGACCGTCGTTCGTCACCTTGTGCAGCGGCAAGGTGAACACGATCTACGACCTGGATGAAGCCCTATGAGACACAAGACGTTCGTCAGCGTCGTGCTGTACTGCCGCGACGAGACACCCACCCTGGAGACGTTCCTGGACCGGGTGGGCCCCTGGCTGGCCGAGCACTTCGAGCTGCACGAGCTGGTGGTGGTCGACGACAACTCGGCGCAGGACCCGACCCCGACCGTGACGGCCTGCGCGAGACGCCACCGGCTCAACGCGGCGGTGATCCGGCTGGCCCGCCGGCACGGGGTGGAGGCCGGCATCAAGGCCGGTCTCGACCAGGCGATGGGCGACTGGGTCTTCGAGGTGGAGAGCCCGGTCACGGACTTCCCGCTGGACGTGCTCGGGCGGATGTACGAGGTCGCCACCGTCGACGGCTGCGACGTCGTCACCGCCGCCGGCGACGAGGGGTCGCTGCGCAGCCGGATCTTCTACCGCCTGGTCAACCGGTACAGCGACCTGGACATCCCGCTGCGCACCGAACGCCTGCGACTCACCTCCCGGCGCACCCTGACCGCGATGCTCGCGATGCGGGAGAAGGTCCGCTACCGCAAGGCGCTGTACGCGGTCCTCGGCCACCGGCACGAGCACCTGCGCTACACCCCGACCGGGTCGGGTCGCGCGGTGCCGCAGCGCCGCCTCGACCGGGAGACCACCAGCCTCGCCTTCGACATCCTGCTGTCGTTCTCCGGCTTCGGGCTGCGGCTGGCGCACCGGCTGTCGCTCGCGTTCGGCGCGCTGTCCCTCGCCGGGATCGGCTACGCGGTCACCGTGTTCCTGGTGAAGTCCGACCTCGTCCAGGGCTGGACCACGCTGGCGATCCTGGTGTCGGGCGGCCTCACCGGCCTGTTCCTCATCCTCGGCGTGCTCGGCGAGTACCTGGCCCGCATCCTGATCGAGGTCCGGGCCCGGCCGACGTACTCGGTCCGGGACCGGGTGGTCTGCCAGGCGGCCGAGCTGCCCGGGCAGGCGGCCGGGCCGCCGGGGCCCTACCTGCACGCGCAGATCACCGGCGAGCAGCCCCACCCGGCGCCGCTCGGGTCGGGCCGGTGAGTACGGCCACCCGGACCGCCGACCCGCTCGGCGGGGTGCCCGCCGGCGCGTCGCGCACCCTGTCCGTGCCGCGCCGGCTGGCCGCCGCCGGCTGGGCGGTGCTCGCCGCGGTGCTGGCCGTGCTGCTGGCCCGTTACTGGAACGGCCCGCCGTACAGCCCCGACTCGTGGGGGTACTACGAGCTGTCCCGCCACCTCGGCGGCGACTTCTTCCGGGTCGACTCCTGGCGCAGCTACCAGTCGACCGAGCCGTACGGGCTCAGCTTCGGTCCGTTATGGCCGGTGCTCTGGGGCGGTACCGCCGCGCTGACCCGCACCGGTGCGCACGCCGGCCTGCTGGCCGCCGTCGGCTGCGTCCTCGGCACCGCCGCCGCGCTGTCGGCCCTGGGCCGGCGGGTCGGCGTACGCGGACTCGGGCCGCTGGTCACCGTGGGCCTGCTCGCCTTCCCGCCGTACCTCGACGAGATGCTCGCGGCACGCACCTTCCCGCTGGCCGGTCTGCTGCTCAGCCTGCTGGTCCTCGCGCTGGTCGGCACGGACCGGCGGCCCGGCCCGGCCTGGCCGGCGGTCGGGGCCGTCACCGGTGCCCTGGTGCTCACCCGGCCCGGCCTGCTCTTCGCGGTGCCCCTGCTCGCGGTGCTGCTGCTGGTGACCCACCGCCGGCAGTGGCGGCAGCTCCTCGGCGCCGGCCTGGTGCTCGCGGCCGTGCTGACGCCGTGGGCGGTCTACGGGCTGGCCCACTTCGGCACCCCGTTCCCGGGGGACAACCGGATCGTCGTGGCAGCCGTGCCGCAGCTGTACTTCTCCGACGTGCTCGACCTGGACCGGGTGCCGACGTACGCCGACGACCCGACGGGGTGGCTGGCCCGGCTGGCCGGCAACGTGCCGGGGACGGCGACAGAGGTGCTGCGGGCCGCGATCCTCGCGCCGACCGTCGTGCTCACCGCCGGGGGACTGCTGCTCCTGCACCGGTGGTGGGCGGTCCGGCCGGCGCCGGGGTGGTTGCCGGTCCTGCTGATCGTCCTGCCGACCTTCGTCGCGGAGGTGACCTTCGCCGAGCTGAGCACCGGGTACCGCGACCACCGCTACCTCAGCCTCGTCGTGCTGCTGCTCGTGCTGACGTCGGTGGTGCTGCTCTACCGGACACCGGTCCCGGCCCGGCTGGCCGGGCGTACGGTCGGGGTGGCCGGGGCGGGCCTCGCCGTGGCGTTGCTGGCGCTGCCGGCCGCCTGGGCGCTCACGTTCCAGTTCGACACCGTGCCGCCCCAGCCGCACGCCCTCGACGGCGGGCCGGTGGAACAGGAACTGCGACGCTGCCAGGACGACGGCACCACCCTCGCCATGCGCAGCGGCACCCTGACGGCCCGGCACAGCGCCCTGACCGGCGCGCGGACGGCGAACCTGCCGCACAACTTCGCCCAGCTCACGCCCGCGCAGCGGCGGAACTGGATCACCACCTACGGCATCGGCCAGCTCTACCTGCCGCCCGTCGGCGCCGCCCCCGAGCACGTGCGCCCGGACGACGAGCCGCTGACGCTGCTCGCCGCCGCGGCCCGGGTCACCCCCGACCGGTGCGCCACCATCGGCCGGTTGTACCGGGTGACGCCCTAGAGCTCGGTCACCACGACGTCGAGTTCCCGGGGCCGGCCCGGGCGCGTCGGGTGCTCCTCGACCGTGTACTTCAGGTCGCGCAGCGCCCCGACCAGGGCGGTCGCGGTACGCGGCCGTGCGTCGGCGGTCAGCAGGTCGCGCACCAGCCGCCCCTTGGTCGCCTTGTTGAAGTGGCTCACCACGGACCGCGTCGGCACCCCGGCCACGTCCCGCTCGTGCAGCACCCGCACGGTCACCGTCCGCTCGGCGAGCGCGCCGTGCGGCGTCCAGGTGGCCGCGTACGCCCCGGAGCGCAGGTCCAGAACCGGGCCGCTGCCGGCCGCCGCCACCATCGCCGGTGCCAGCTCCCGCCGCCAGTACGCCGACAGCGCCCCCACCCCGGGCAGCCGTGCCCCCACCGGGCAGCGGTACGGCGGGATCCGGTCGGCGAGTCGGACCGCGCCCCAGAGGCCGGAGCTGATCAGCACCGAGCGGCGCGCGGCGCGGCGGGCCGCGTCCGGCAACGAGGCCAGGTCGAGCGCCTCGTAGAGCACGCCGGTGTACAGCCGCTCGGCCGGCGCGGTCGCCGCCTCCCGCAGTCGGGCGTTGCGGCGCAGCTCGTCGCGCTGCCCCTCGCTGAGACCCAGCGCGGCCCGGGCCGCCGCCTCGTCCGGCCCGGCGCTGAGCGCGACGAGGGCGGCCAGCACCTCCTCCCGGGCCGGGGTCAGCTCCGGCAGGTGCAGCCGGGTCAGGTCCAGCCGCCGACCGGTGCCGGCCGCGGCCTTCCCCTCGGACGGGGGCAGCAGGATGAGCATCGGTTCAGCGTACGGCCCCGGCTCAGCGCCACGGCCGCACGGCGCTGCGTGGGTGGTACACGCGATAGCCGGCGACGTCGGCGACCACCGCCGCGTCCGCCTGCGCGCCGAGCAGCCGGCGCAGCCCCCGCTCCGCCGACGAGCCGGCCGCCACCACGTACCCCGGGCGGGCGGCCCGACCCACCCGCTTCCAGTACGCCGGGTAGCGGTTCTGCCCGGGGGTCAGGTTGCCGTCCAGCACCCCGCAGACCACCGCCTCGTCGGTGTTGAAGATCAGCCGGTAACAGGTCCAGTAGTCGGTGTACACCTCGCTCAGCCCGGCGCGGCGCACCGCGTCGGCCAGCTCGCGGGCCCGCCGCTCCTCGGCGCGCAGCGCCGGGGCGTCCGCCACGAACGTCACGGTGGCGGCCACGGTGCCCACGGCCAGCGCGGCCAGCACCAGCCCGGCCAGCACACCGCCGAGGCGGGCCGCCCCGCTCGCCGCGCCGCGCCCGGCGTACGCCGCGCCCCGCCACAGCGGCCAGAGCACCACCGGCAGCGAGATCTGCAACACCGACAGGTACCGGGCGTTGCCGAGCGGGTCGGTGGCGGCGAGCGGGCTGCGGACGTACCCGATCAGGGTCAGCGCCGCGCCGGCGACGAGGGCGAGCCGGGCGACCGCCCGGACCCGCGCGGCCCCACCGACCGCCCGCCGGTACGCGACCAGCCCGAGCGCGGCGGCGGCCACCAGCAGCAGCGGGTAGAGCAGGCCGAACCACTGCGCCCACCGCGCGCAGCCGTCCATCGGGCAGAGCCCCGAGGCCAGCGGCACCCCCTGCAGCAGCCCGCCGTGCAGCCGCTCGGCCAGCGACGGGGCCACCCCGTCCTTGGTGCTGATCTCGCGGAACACCGACAGCGAGTCCTGCCCCGCCGGGGCGACCAGGTTGTCCTTGATCATCGGGGCGGCGCCGACCAGGAAGCCGACCACCAGCAGCACCCCCGGCCAGCCGATCAGCTCCCGGGGCACCGCCCACACCAGCACCAGGCCGGCCACCACCAGGTACGGCACGATCAGCCAGTCGGACCAGAGCGCCACCCCGGCGAGCAGCCCGAACAGCCCGGTGGCCAGCCAGCGGTGCCGCACACGAGCCTCCCCGAGCGCCACCGCCAGCAGCAGCATCGCCAGCACCGCCGGCTTCACCTCGGGCCGGCCGCCCACCACGGTGAGCTGGTCGCGGACCACCCGCTCGGAGCCGAGCGCCAGCAGGCCGACCACGGCGGTGGCCAGCCAGGGGGAGAAGAGCCGGCGGCTCAGCCGGTACGCCAGCCACAGGAAGACCGCGTAGAGCAGCAGCAGGGGCAGCCGCAGCACCGGCCAGCCCGGCCCGAACCAGCCGACCAGCGGCGCGGCCAGGTAGGACTCCAGCATGCCCATGTAGCGCTGGCCGTAGAGGAAGACCGGCCGCTCCCGGCCGGCGGCGATGTGCAGGGCGGCCAGCCCGAAGGTCGCCTCGTCACTGTTCGAGGTCGGCAGCGTCAGCAGGACCAGCACCAGCCGGTAGCCGACCCCGGCCGCCCCGAACAGCAGGGCCACCAGCGCCGGCCGGTCCAGCGCCGGCCCCCGCACCCGTGTCGCCACGACCACGCCCCCGTCGCCGCCTGTGACCGCAGTCTGGCACGCCCGCGGCTGGTGGCGGGGCGGATCGGCGTACGCCGCTCGCGTGGCCGGGCTCCGCAGGTTGTGGCAATGTTGCCGTGTGCCACCCACACCGCCGGACGAACTCGCCGTACCGCAGCTGCACCGGGCCGCCCGCATCGAGGACGCGGTGCACGGCCTGGTGGAGCGCCGGCTGCGGCGCACCGGGTGGCAGGCCAACATCATCGCGTACGCCGGCTACGGCGCCCCCGGTTGGGCGCGGGTGCTCTGCCGGGTGCTGCTCGGCCGCCCCGACACCCGGCAGCAGGGCCGCCTGGACAAGGTGCGCGGCTGGCGCAGCTTCGCCACCCTGCCGGCGAAGTTCGCCACGGTGAGCATCGAGGTCGACGGGGTGCGCCAGGAGGCGCGGGCCGACCGCAGCGGCTTCGTCGACACCGTGGTCGAAGGCACCTTCACCCCCGGCTGGGCCTGCGTACGCCTCAGCGTGCCCGACGCGGAGCCGGTCGAGGCGCTGGTCCGCATCCTCGACCCGGAGGTCCGCTTCGGCATCCTCTCCGACATCGACGACACGGTGATGGTGACGGCGCTGCCCCGGCCGCTGCTCGCCGCCTGGAACACCTTCGTCCTCGACGAGCACGCCCGGGCCGCCGTGCCCGGCATGGCGGTGCTGTACGAGCGGCTGGTCACCGCCCACCCCGGCGCACCGGTCTTCTACCTCTCCACCGGCGCGTGGAACGTCGCCCCGACGCTCACCCGCTTCCTCTCCCGGCACCTCTACCCGGCCGGACCGCTGCTGCTCACCGACTGGGGGCCGACGGCCGACCGGTGGTTCCGCAGCGGGCGTGAGCACAAGCGGGCCACCCTGGCCCGGCTGGCCCGGGAGTTCCCCGAGGTGCGCTGGCTGCTGATCGGTGACGACGGGCAGCACGACCAGGAGATCTACCGCGAGTTCGCCGCGGCGCACCCGGAGAACATCGCCGGTGTGGCGATCCGCCGGCTCTCGCCCACCCAGTCGGTGCTCGCCGGTAGCCTGCCCGCTCCGGCGGGCCGCTCGTCCACCGGACCGGTGGGCCAGAAGTGGCTCTCCGCCCCCGACGGCGCCGGCCTCTGGAAACTCCTCCGCGAGGCCGGCCTGGTCTAGAGCGTCGGCTCGCCGGACCGCCGGGCGGCGGCAGACCTGGCGCGGTGGCCGTGCTCGCCGGGTGGCGGTGCCCCGGACCCCGCGACACCGCCACGTCGGCGCGCCCCGAGGGCTAGTCGGTGCCGGATCCGGCCGCCGGATCCGCGCCGACCGGTGCGTCACCGGCCGTGCCGGTGCCGCCGCCGTTCATGTCGGTGGCCTCCCCGTCCGTGCCACTGGCCTCGCCGTCCGTGCCGGTGGCCTCGCCCGACATGCCGGTGCCGCCGCCGTTCATGTCGGCCGCGCCCGGTCCCGTCGGTTGCTCCGCGCCCGCCTCGCCGGGGCGCTGATCGGCCGCGCCGGCACCCGCCGAGCCGTCCTGTCCCGGGGCGCAGCCCGGTACGCCCGGGTCGGCCACCAGGTGCCCGCCGGGTGCCGCCGCCTCCGCGCCCGACGCGCCGGCCGCCCCGACCGCCCCGTTCCCGCCTCCGCCGAGCGGGCCGGCCTGTCCGTCGCGCCCCAGCGCCCGGCCGCGCCCCGCGCCGGGCTGGCCGGCGCGGGCAGCCTGCCGCTCGGCGCGGACCTGCCGGGCGATCGCGCGCAGCTGCTGGATGCGGGCCCGGATCTGCTGGATCCGACCGGCGATCCGGTCACCGGCCCGGCCCGCCTGCTGACCACCGGCGCCCTGCTGCCCCTCCTGTCCGCCGGCCTGCTGCCCACCGCCGGCCTGGTCCGCGCCGCCGGCCTGCTGTCCACCGGCCTGGTCCGCGCCGCCGGCCTGCTGTCCACCGGCCTGGTCCGCGCCGCCGGCCTGCTGCCCGCCGCCCGCCTGCTGCCCACCCGCGGCCTGCTGGCCTGCGCCGGCCTGTTGCTGGGCGGCCTGTCGGGCTGCGCGGGCCGCCTGCACGATGCCGGCGATCTGCCCGATCAGCCCACCGACCGCGTTGATGATGCCGGCCGCCCGGGCCGCGCCCCCGGCGCCGCCCTGCGCGCCCCCGGCGCCGCCCTGCGCGCCCCCGGCGCCGCCCTGCGCGCCGGCGGCCCCGCCCTGCGCGCCCGCCGCGCCGGCCTGGGCCCCCGCTGCCCGGGCCCCCTGCACGATGCCCCGGATGCCACCGATGATCCCGCCGAGCCGCTTCACCCTCAGCTCGGTCGCCTGGGGGTCGAGAAGCTGGCCCGAGCGTTCCCCGGACATCTCCTCGGTGACCGCCCAGGCCCGGTCGAGCTCGGTCGCCATCGCCTCCTCCCAAGGGACGCTCGGGCAGGCCGCACCGGCCACCTCGACCCGGCCGCCGCAGCCGGCCGCGGCCCGCCGCTGCTGGATGAGATCCACGACGGCCTGCCGGTTGGCTATCCGGGCCGCCGAGTTGGCGTCGGGGTTGCGGCGCTGGTCCGCGATGAAGGTGAGATTGTTGCGCAGCGCGCTGTCCAGCCCCGGGCAGTTCTCCGCCGCCTGCCCGGTGCCCGTCGCGACCGCGAACGCCGCACCGACGGTCACCGCCAGCGCCACCCCACCGGCGATCTTCCGGTTCCGGGACGACGGCACGGCCGTCCCGGGTCGCCTGGTCGTGCCTCTGCTCCAGCCCATCGAAGCTCCTCCGCCTCGTCCGTCACGGTGTCCGGCATCCGTGCAGCGGTACGGCGGCCCGGCGGCCCGGGTTCAGGGCGACGTGCCGTCAGAGCGACTGAATCGACGGTGAGTGAGGAAAGGGCCGGAGGGCGCTACAGCAGGTAGTCGTTGGGGCCGGGGATGCACGTGAGAGCGGTATGTCTCTGAGACATAAAAATGTCTGAGAGACATACCGCTCTCAGTGGGTGCCTATCCCGCAGGCGACCGCCCGGCACGCGGCGAGCCGGCGGGCGCGAAAACGACACCGGAACCAGGGACGGAGCCACCGGAGGGTGGCTCGCGGGACAAGGCCCTTTCGGCGCGGGCTCAGTCGCGGCGGAGCCAGAGCACGCCGAGCGGCGGCACGCGCAGCGCCACCGACGCCACCATCCCGTGCCACGGCACGTTCTCCGCGTGCACCTCGCCGAGGTTGCCGACCCCGGACCCGCCGTAGTGCTGCGCGTCGGTGTTGAGCACCTCGGTCCAGGTCCCGGCGGCGGGCAGCCCGACCCGGTAGTCCTCCAGCGGTCGGGCGGAGAAGTTGGCCACGCAGACCAGGGTCGCGCCGTCCGGGGCGATCCGGACGAACGAGACGGCGTTGTTGGCCACGTCGTCCCCGGCGATCCAGCGGAAGCCGGCGGGCTCGGTGTCCTGCGCCCAGAGCGCCGGGGTGTCCCGGTAGACCCGGTTGAGGTCACCGACGAGCCGCTGCACCCCGGCCCGGGCCGGGTCGTGGGTCAGGTACCAGTCGAGGCCGCGTTCCTCGCTCCACTCCCGGTCGTCGGCCAGCTCGCAGCCCATGAAGAGCAGCTGCTTGCCGGGGTGCGCCCACATGTACGCGAGCAGCGCCCGGACGGTGGCCAGCCGCTGCCAGGTGTCGCCGGGCATCTTGCCGGCCAGCGAGCCCTTGCCGTGCACCACCTCGTCGTGGCTGATCGGCAGCACGTAGTTCTCGCTCCAGGCGTACGCCAGGGAGAAGGTGAGCTGGTGGTGGTGGTGCTGCCGGTAGATCGGGTCCTTCGAGGTGTAGAGCAGGGTGTCGTGCATCCAGCCCATGTTCCACTTGAAGCCGAACCCCAGGCCGCCGTCGCTGGTCGGCCGGGTGACGCCGGGCCAGGCGGTGGACTCCTCGGCGATCATCAGCGCCCCGGCGTGGTGCTTGTAGACGGTGGCGTTGACCTCCTGCAGGAAGGCGATCGCCTCCAGGTTCTCCCGGCCGCCGTGCACGTTGGGCAGCCACTGCCCCTCCTGGCGGGAGTAGTCGAGGTAGAGCATCGAGGCGACCGCGTCCACCCGCAGCCCGTCGACGTGGAACTCGTCCAGCCAGTAGAGCGCGTTGGCGACCAGGAAGTTGCGGACCTCCCGGCGGCCGAAGTCGAAGACGTACGTGCCCCAGTCGGGGTGCTCGCCGCGGCGCGGGTCGGGGTGCTCGTAGAGCGGGGTGCCGTCGAAGCGGGCCAGCGCCCACTCGTCCTTGGGGAAGTGCGCGGGCACCCAGTCGAGCAGCACCCCGATGCCGGCGGCGTGCAGCCGGTCGACCAGGTACCGGAAGTCGTCGGGGTCGCCGAACCGCGCGGTGGGGGCGTAGTAGCCGGTGACCTGGTAGCCCCAGGAGCCGCCGAACGGGTGCTCCATCACCGGCAGGAACTCGACGTGGGTGAAGCCCAGCTCGGTCACGTACGCGGTGAGCTGCTCGGCCAGCTCCCGGTAGCCGAGACCGGGCCGCCACGAGCCGAGGTGCACCTCGTACACGCTCATCGGCTCCTGGTGCGGCCGCTGCCGGGCCCGCCGCTCGAGCCAGGCCGCGTCGCCCCACTCGTACGCCGAGGAGTGCACGACCGACGCGGTGGCCGGCGGGACCTCGGTGCGGCCGGCCATCGGGTCGGCCTTGTCCCGCCACCGCCCGTCGGCGCCGAGGATGCGGTACTTGTAGCGGGCGCCGGTCGCGACGCCGGGCACGAAGATCTCCCACACTCCGCTGGAGCCCAGCGAGCGCATCGGCCAGCCGTCGTCCGGGCCCCAGCCGGTGAAGTCGCCGACCACCCGGACGCCGCGCGCGTTGGGCGCCCAGACGCTGAACGCCACGCCCTCGTCGAAGACCCGCGCGCCGAGCGCCTCCCAGAGCCGCTCGTGCCGCCCCTCGCCGATCAGGTGCAGGTCCAGCGCGCCGAGGGTGGGCGGATAGCGGTACGGGTCGTCGTGCGTCGCGCCGTCGGCCTCCACCCGGTAGTCGAGCACCTCGCCGGGGAGCACCGCCTCGAAGATGCCGGCGTCGTGCACCCGCTTCGTCGGGTGCCGTTCGTCGCCGACGAGCAGCGTCACCTCGGCCGCGCCCCGGCGCAGCACGCGGACGGTGGTCCGCCCACCGTCGGGGTGCGCGCCGAGCGTGCCGTGCGGGTCGTGCGCCTCGCCGGCGATCAGCTGGTCCATCGGGCGTCGTCCTTCGTGGCCGGTGCGGTCGGGGCGGTGCCGCCGGAGAGGTCGGCGGGTACGTCCTGCACGGTCAGCCCGGCTCCGGCCGGCTGCTCCGGCGCGGGGGCGGCCGGCGGCTCGGGCCGGACGACCGTGAACACGTGCGCGGGTTGCAGGTACGGGTCGAGCCGGACCGCGTTGCGCTGCCCCCACTCGTAGCGGGCCCCGGTCAGCTCGTCCTGCACGGTGAAGCGCTCGTGCCAGTCGAGGCCGAGCGCCGGCATGTCGAGGGTGGTGTTGCCCCACTGCACCTCGCGCGAGTCGAACGAGCACACCACCAGCACCGTGTTGCCGGTCTCCGGGTCGCGCTTGGACCAGCAGAGCAGCGCCGGGTTGTCGATCTCGTGGAAGACCAGGTTGCGCAGCGCGTGCAGGGCCGGGTTGTCGCGGCGGACCCGGTTGAGGGTGGTGATGAACGGGGCCAGTGAGCGGCCCTGCCGCTGGGCGGCGGCCCAGTCCCGGGGGCGCAGCTCGTACTTCTCGTTGTCCAGGTACTCCTCGGCGCCGGGGCGGGCGACGTGCTCGAAGAGCTCGTAGCCGGCGTACATGCCCCAGGAGGGGGAGAGCAGCGCGGCCAGCACCGCCCGGATCTTGAACATCGGTGGGCCGCCGTGCTGCAGCGACTCGTGCAGGATGTCGGGGGTGTTGGGCCAGAAGTTGGGGCGCATCCAGTCGACCGAGGCGACCAGCTCTTCGCAGTACTCGCGCATCTCGGCCGCCGTCGTGCGCCAGGTGAAATAGGTGTACGACTGGGTGAAGCCGACCTTGCCCAGCCCGTGCATGATCGCCGGGCGGGTGAACGCCTCGGCCAGGAACAGCACGTCCGGGTCGACCTTCTTCACCTCGGCGATCAGCCAGTGCCAGAAGTCGAACGGCTTGGTGTGCGGGTTGTCGACCCGGAAGATCCTGATGCCCTCGCCGACCCAGTGCAGCACCACCCGCAGCACCTCGGCCCGGATGCCCTCCGGGTCGTTGTCGAAGTTCAGCGGGTAGATGTCCTGGTACTTCTTCGGCGGGTTCTCCGCGTACGCGATGCTGCCGTCGGCCCGGGTGGTGAACCACTCCGGGTGCGCGGTGACCCACGGGTGGTCGGGGGCGCACTGCAACGCCAGGTCCATCGCCACCTCCAGGCCCTGCTCGGCGGCGGCGGCGACGAACTCGCGGAAGTCCGCCGGCGTACCCAGGTCGGGGTGGATGGCGTCGTGGCCGCCCTCGGCCGCGCCGATCGCCCACGGCGAGCCGACGTCGTCCGGCCCGGCGGTGAGCGCGTTGTTGCGGCCCTTGCGGTTGACCCGCCCGATCGGGTGGATCGGCGGCAGGTAGAGCACGTCGAAGCCCATCGCCGCCACGCCCGGCAGCCGCTGGACGGCGGTGGCGAAGGTGCCGGACCGGGCCGGCGCGTCGACGGTGGCCGGGACCGCGCCCTCGGAGCGGGGGAAGAACTCGTACCAGGCGGAGAAGAGCGCCCGGGGGCGGTCCACCCAGAGCCGGTGCTCCTCGCCCGTGGTGACCAGCTCGCGGACCGGGTGCTCCCAGAGCAGGACGGCCAGGTCCAGGGCCGGCGCGACCCGGCGCGGCAGCGCCAGCTTCTCGTTGCGCAGCGCCTTCGCCGCCGCCCGCACCCGGATCCGGTCACCGGCCGGCACCAGGGCGAGAGCGGCCTCCAGCACCCGCGCGCCCTCGGCCAGGTCGTTGGCCAGCTCGGCCGGGCCCTGGCCGGCGGCGACCTTCTTGGTGACCGCGTTCTGCCAGGTCAGGTACGGGTCCTGGAACGCCTCGACGGCGAACCGCCACTCGCCGACGGCGTCCGGGCGGATGGTGGCGTGCCAGCGGTCCTGGCCGGGCTCGCCGGGCCGCATCCGGGTGAACGGGCGGGCCGCGCCGTCAGGGCCGAGCCAGACCACGTTGCAGCCGAGCGCGTCGTGGCCCTCGCGGTAGGCCCGCGCGGACACCGGGACGACCTCGCCGACCACCGCCTTGGCCGGGTAGCGACCGCAGGCGACGACGGGGGAGACGTCTTCGATCGGGAACCGTCCAGTCACCGGTTCAACCTACTGCGCGAGATCGCTTCGCGCGCGGGCAAGCAGCGCGATGCCGTGCCTCAGCCGAGGTCGTACTCGGCCGGGCTGGTGTTGAGCACCCAGGCGAGCGGCATGGTCGCCCGCACGCCGTAGCGGTCCGCACCGAGCCGGTGCATCGTGACCGTCTGCGCCGGGTCCTGCTCCACGATCCAGTACTGCGGAATCCCGGCCGACGCGTACTCGTCGCGCTTGGTCACCGTGTCGATGCCCTCCGACCCGGGAGACACGATCTCGACCACGAGGAGTACGTCGGTGGCCGGCAGCCACACGTCGTCGGCCTGGATCTTGCTCCAGACCACCAGATCGGGGATGCGCCCGCCCAGCCCACCCCGTCGCCCGGGGATGCGCAGCCCGACCGCCTGGGCGATGTGGTCCGCCGGAACCCCGCCCTGGGCGAGCCAGACCATGAGCCGGGTCGCGATGATCGCATGGGCGTATCCCGGCGGCGGCATGATCGAGAGGACTCCCTCGGGACTGACCTCGTACCGGTGGTGTTCGTCCGCGGCCATCATCGCGGTCAGATCGTCGAGCGTCACGACGGGTGGCATCGACCTGCCGACCGCCTCCGAGCTCATGTGCACATCCTATCGGCCCGGCTGGGTGAACGGCGTGGACGGACACGCGGTGGCCGTCGGTCAGCCCGCCGCGCCCACCGACCGGTACACCTCCAGGGTGCGCTGGGCGATCGCGTCCCAGGCGAAGTGCGCGACGGCCCGCCGCCGTCCGGCCACGCCGAACTCCTCCGCGCGCTTCGGGTCGGCCAGCACCTCGTTCATGGCGGCGGCCAGGTCGGCGACGAACCGCTCCGGGTCCAGCGGCCGGCCGCTGCCGTCGGTCGCCTGCTCGATCGGCACCAGCAGGCCCGTCTCACCGTCGGCGACCACCTCGGGGATGCCACCGGTGGCGGTCGCCACCACCGCCGTCTCGCAGGCCATCGCCTCCAGGTTGACGATGCCCATCGGCTCGTAGACCGAGGGGCAGACGAAGATCGTGGCGTGCGTGAGCACCTGGATCACCTCGTGCTTGGGCAGCATCTCGGCGACCCAGACCACCCCGGAGCGGGTGGCCCGCAACTCCGCGACCAGCCCTTCCACCTCGGCGGCGATCTCCGGGGTGTCCGGCGCGCCGGCCAGCAGCACCAGCTGCGTGTCGGCGGGCAGCTCCCGGGCCGCCCGCAGCAGGTACGGCAGGCCCTTCTGCCGGGTGATCCGCCCCACGTACACCACGCTCGGGCGGGCCGGGTCGATGCCGAGCCGGTTCACCACGTCGGTGCCGGCGTCGGGGGAGTACTGCGCGGTGTCGATGCCGTTGTGCACCACCCGCACCCGCTCCGGGTCCACCTGCGGGTACGCCGCCAGCACGTCGCGCCGCATGCCCTCGCTCACCGCGATGATCGCGTCGGCCGCCTCGTACGCCGTGCGCTCCGCCCAGGAGGAGAGCGCGTACCCGCCACCGAGCTGTTCGGCCTTCCACGGCCGCAGCGGCTCCAGGCTGTGCGCGGTGACCACGTGCGGCACGCCGTGCAGCAGCTTCGCGGTGTGCCCGGCCAGGTTGGCGTACCAGGTGTGGCTGTGCACCACGTCGGTGCCCGCGCAGCCGGCGGCCATCTCCAGGTCGACACCCATGGTGCGCAGCGCGGCGTTCGCCCCGGCCAGCGCGGCCGGCTCGGTGTACGCGGTGACGCCCGGCTCGTCGCGCGGCGCGCCGAAGCAGTGCACCCGCACCTCGGCGAGGCGGCGCAGCTCGCGCGCGAGGTACTCGACGTGCACGCCGGCGCCCCCGTAGACCTCCGGCGGGTACTCCCGGGTGAGCAGGTCGACGCGCAGCCGTGCGGAATCGGTCATGCCCGGCACCCTAGTACGGAAAACCGTCCCGCACCGGGTGCGGAACTGTGCCCGTACGAGTGGTGAAGTCGGGGCGGGATGGATAGCGTCTGGGCATGGCTGCCAAGGTGCTCGCGATCGTCCTGGCCGGCGGGGAGGGCAAGCGCCTGATGCCCCTCACCACCGACCGGGCGAAGCCGGCCGTCCCCTTCGGCGGGATGTACCGCATGGTCGACTTCGTCCTCTCCAACCTGGCCAACGCCGGCTTTCTCAAGATCGTCGTGCTGACCCAGTACAAGTCCCACTCGCTGGACCGCCACATCACCAAGACCTGGCGGATGTCGACCCTGCTCGGCAACTACGTGACGCCGGTCCCCGCCCAGCAGCGCCGCGGCCCGTGGTGGTTCGCCGGCTCGGCCGACGCGATCTACCAGAGCTTCAACCTGATCAACGACGAGCAGCCGGACTATGTGATCGTTTTCGGCGCCGACCACATCTACCGGATGGACCCCCGGCAGATGGTCGAGGACCACATCGCCTCCGGCGCCGGGGTGACCGTGGCCGGCATCCGGCAGCCGCTGGCGATGGCCGACCAGTTCGGCGTGATCGAGGTCGGCGACGACGGCAAGCGGATCCGCGCCTTCCGCGAGAAGCCCACCGACGCGGTCGGGCTGCCCGACGCGCCGGACCAGATCTACGCCTCGATGGGCAACTACGTCTTCAGCACCAGGGCGCTCTGCGAGGCCGTCGAGCGCGACGCCGAGGACAAGACCAGCAAGCACGACATGGGCGGCAGCATCATCCCGATGCTGGTCGAGCGGGGCGAGGCGAACGTCTACGACTTCAAGGACAACGAGGTTCCCGGTAGCACCGACCGCGACCGCGGCTACTGGCGCGACGTGGGGACGCTCGACTCCTTCTACGACGCGCACATGGACCTGATCAACGTCCACCCGGTGTTCAACCTCTACAACTTCGACTGGCCGATCTACAGCATGCAGCCGCCGTACCCGCCGGCGAAGTTCGTCCACCAGTGGGGCGAGCGGGTCGGCCGGGCGGTCGCCTCGATGGTCTCGCCCGGCGCGGTGATCTCCGGCTCGCTGGTGGAGAACTCGATCGTCTCGCCCAAGGTAAAGGTGCACTCCTGGGCGCACGTCGACGGCGCGGTGCTGATGGAGGGCGTCGAGATCGGCCGGCACGCGGTGGTCCGTCGCGCCATCCTGGACAAGAACGTCTACGTGCCGGAGGGCGCCGAGATCGGCGTCGACCTGGAGAAGGACCGGCAGCGCTACACCGTCTCCGACAACGGCATCGTCGTCATCGGCAAGGGCCAGCGCGTCGAGCCCTGACCGTCCCGCCCCGTCCCGCCCGTCCCCGAGGAGGATCCCGCAGTGGCCCACCCCCGCGCCGGCCAGCCCGCCGAGCCCGCCGACCTGGTCGACGTGCCCCGGCTGGTCACCGCCTACTACGCCGAACACCCGGACCCCGCCGACCCGGCGCAGCAGGTCTCCTTCGGCACCTCCGGGCACCGCGGGTCCAGCCTGAAGAACGCCTTCAACTCCGACCACATCCTCGCCGTCACCCAGGCGCTCTGCGACTACCGGCGGGAGCAGGGCCTGGACGGCCCGCTCTTCCTGGCCCGGGACACCCACGCGCTCTCCGCCCCGGCCGAGGCCGACGCGCTGGAGGTGCTCGCCGCCAACGAGGTCACCGTGCTGCGGGACAGCCGCGACGGCTACACCCCGACCCCGGCCCTGTCGCACGCCGTGCTCACCCACAACCGGGGGCGCACCGGCGGGCTCGCCGACGGCATCGTGATCACCCCGTCGCACAACCCGCCCGGCGACGGCGGCTTCAAGTACAACCCCACCCACGGCGGCCCGGCCGACACCGACGTCACGACGTGGATCCAGGACCGCGCGAACGCCATCCTCGCCGCCGGGCTCAAGGAGGTGAAGCGCATCCCGTACGCGCGGGCCCGCGCCGCCGACACCACCGGGGAGTACGACTTCCTCGCCCGCTACGTCGACGACCTGCCCGCCGTGCTGGACATCGACGCGATCCGGGACGCCGGGGTACGCATCGGCGCCGATCCGATGGGCGGGGCGAGCGTGGCGTACTGGGGCGAGATCGCCGAGCGGCACCGCCTCGACCTCACGGTGATCAACCCGCTGGTCGACCCGACCTGGCGGTTCATGACGCTCGACGGCGACGGCAAGATCCGGATGGACTGCTCCTCGCCGAACGCGATGGCCTCGCTGATCGCCGCCCGCGACACGTACGCGGTCTCCACCGGCAACGACGCGGACGCCGACCGGCACGGCATCGTCACCCCCGACGCCGGCCTGATGAACCCCAACCACTACCTGGCGGTGGCGATCGGGCACCTGTTCCGCACCCGGGAGCAGTGGGGCCCGGCCGCCGCGGTCGGCAAGACGCTGGTCTCCTCCTCGATGATCGACCGGGTCGCCGCCGACCTGGGCCGGCCGCTGCTGGAGGTGCCGGTCGGCTTCAAGTGGTTCGTGCCCGGCCTGCTCGACGGCACGGTCGGCTTCGGCGGCGAGGAGAGCGCCGGCGCGTCCTTCCTGCGCCGCGACGGCAGCACCTGGACCACCGACAAGGACGGCATCCTGCTCTGCCTGCTCGCCGCCGAGATCATCGCCAGCACCGGGAAGACCCCCAGCCAGCACTGGGCTGAGCTGGCCGACCGCTTCGGCGCGCCCGCGTACGCCCGGATCGACGCCCCGGCCGACCGGGCGCAGAAGGCCGTGCTCGCCAAGCTCTCCCCGGAGCAGGTACGCGCCACCGAGCTGGCCGGCGAGCCGATCACCGCCGTGCTCACCACCGCGCCGGGCAACGGCGCGTCGATCGGCGGGCTGAAGGTGACCACCGAGTCCGGCTGGTTCGCCGCCCGGCCCTCCGGCACCGAGGACGTCTACAAGATCTACGCCGAGTCGTTCCAGGGCCCGGAGCACCTCACCCGGATCCAGGAGGAGGCGAAGGCGCTCGTCTCGGACGTGCTCGCCACGGTCTGACGCTCAGCGGGGCGGGGGCAGCTCACGGCGGTTGAGCTGCTCCCGCAGCCCGTCCGGCAGCAGTTCGCGCAGCTGCTCGGGCAGCAGCGGCAGGTCGAGCAGGCTCAGCTTGAGCTGGTTGCGCTCCTGGTAACGGCGCGGATCGAGGCGGACCACCAGGCCGGCGTCGCGGACGTACCGGACGTGCACCGACCCCTCGGTCGCCGCGTCCCGGATCACCAGGCCGTCCATCTCCACCGCCACCGGCGCCGAGTCGGGGCGCAGCTCCAGGTGGATGCTCTCGTCGGGGGAGAGCACCACCGAGCGGGAGATCCCGGCCATCGGCGCCGACGGGGTCACCACCACCGCCTGCGTCGCCGGGGAGACCAGCGGCCCGCCCGCCGCGTAGCTGTACGCCGTCGAGCCGGTCGGCGTGCTCACCACCAGCGCGTCGCAGCGGTAGAACCCGTAACGCTGCCCGTCCACCGCCAGCGTGGCGGCGACGAAGCCCGCGCCGGGCTGCCGGACCAGCGCGATGTCGTTGAACGCCACCACGTCGTCGCCGCACACGTCGCAGGCGAGGCAGGCGTGCGACTCGACGGTGAAGTCGTGCGCCACCAGCCGCTCCAGCGCGCGTGGCAGCTCCGGCGGCTCCACCTCGACCAGGAACCCCACCTTGCCCAGGTGCACCCCGAGCACCGGCTTGGGTGTCCGCACCGCCGAGCGCAGCGCGCCCAACATGGTGCCGTCGCCGCCGATGCTGATCAGCGCGTCGGACCGGGCGGCGAGCTGATCGGCGGGGAGCGCCTCCACCGACGCCGGCACCCGGTGCCGGTCCTCGGCGCGTACCGCCAGGGTCTTGCCGTGCCGGACCGCCCACCGCCCGATGAGCCCGACGACCTCGGAGACGTCCCGGGTCGGGTGCAGGACCAGCCCGAACACATACCCCGCCACCGGTACAGCTCACCACACCGGCCGGGCCGGCGGAGGACGTACCGGCCGGCCGGCCGGCCCGCTCACCCGGGTGGGACCGCTGGTCAGCGCGGTACCGCGCCGGCCCGGCCGAGTGCCGCCCGGTCCGGGGCCGGGCCCTGCCCGGGGACCGGGCCGCCGGACACGCCGTACGCGCCGAGCAGGCCGCGCCAGATCCGTTCCGGGGGGAAGTCGCGCAGCGCCCGCCGCCGGGCGTTCCCGCCGAGCCGGGCCCGCAGCGGCGGGTCCGCGCAGAGCCGCTCCAGCGCCTCGGCCAGCGCGCCCGGGTCGTCGACCGGGACGACGAAGCCGGTCTGCCCGTCGACCACCGAGTCGACCGCGCCGGTGGCCCGGGTGGTGACCGCCGGGATCCGGCAGGCCGCCGCCTCGAGCACCACGTTCGGGAAGCCCTCGCGGCGGGTCGGCAGGCACAGCACGTCGGCTGCCGCGTACCGCTGCACCGGCTCGTCGAGGAAGCCCAGCGCGTGCACCCCGGGCCGGTCCCGCAGCCGGCGCAGCGCCGGGTCCGCCGGGTCGTCCGGCTGGCCGACCAGCAGCAGCCGGGCGTCCGGCAGCCGCTCCCGCAGCCGGGCGAACGCCGCGTCGAGGCAGACCAGCCCCTTGTCCGGCACCAGCCGGCCGACGAAGGTCACCACCGGCGCGTCGGCCGGGATGCCCGCCGCCGCGCGGGCCGCGGCCCGTTCCGCCGGCCGGGCGGGGCGGAACCGCACCGGATCCACCCCGTTGCTGCTGCCCGCGCCGACCACGGTCACCTTGCCGGCGCGGACCACACCGGCCCCCACCGCCGTCGCGGCCAGGCTCGGGCTGACCGCCACCACGACGTGCGCGGTGGCGCAGGTGAGGCGCTCGATGGCCCGCAGCAGCCGGCGGCGGACGCCGCGGGTGCCCTCGTAGCGCAGCCCGCGCAGCACGTACACCCGGCGCGGCACCTTCAGGACCGCCGCCGCCACTCCCGCCAGCAGGCCGGCCTTCGGCGTGCCGTACGAGACCACCTGGGGCCGTAGCCGGCGGAGCAGCCGCAGCCAGCGCCCGAGGGCGACCAGGTCGGCGAGCGGGGACAGCTCCCGCGCCATCGGGATCGCGTGCGTGCCGACCCCCTCCCGCTCGCCGGTCCGGTCGAGCAGCGGGCCGGGGGACGACACCAGGTGCACGTCGATCCCGTGCCCCGCCAGCCAGCGCAGTTGACCGTGCAGCAGCGCGTGCGCGGTCACCGGAACCGTGGTCGCCACCACCAGGCGGACCGGGCCGGTGCTCATCGCGGTGTCTCGTGGTGGACGGCCACCAGCGGCCGGAGCGCCTCGCGCAGGTCGGCACGGAAGAGTTCGGAGCCGGCGACGCTCAGGTGGGCCCCGTCCCGGTAGACGATCCGCCCGTCGACGAAGGCGCTGCACCCACCCGCCGGACGGCAGAGCCGGTCGCCGGTGTCCAGGTACGTCGCGGCGAGGCCGCGCACCGTCCCGCGCTCCGCCGCCACGATGTCCGCCCGGACCCGGGTCGCCTCGCCGGAGGCCAGCTCCCCGCAGCCGGGGGCCCGCGACGCGAGGACCGACCGCGCCAGGCAGCCGGGGAAGTTCGCGTACTGGGGGACCGCGCCGATCACCACGACCGGACTGTGCGAGCCGACGGCGGCCACGGTACGACCCAGATCCGAGGCCCAGCCGGCGACGGCCCGTTGCCGTTGCCCGTCGGGCGTGCCCGGGGGAGCGTCCGCCGCCAGGCCGGTCGCCAGCGGGCCGTTGAGGTAGCCCACCGACGCGTTGGAGACCACCACCGCGGCGTAGCCGGCGGACCGGGCGGTGAGCGCGGCGAGGCTGCCCTCGACGAACTGCCGGCAGGCGTCGCTGAAGTAGCGCGGGCGCAGCAGGAACGGGCAGCCTCCGGAGGTCGCCACCTGCAGGTCCATGCCGAGATCGCGCGCCGCGCCGATCATCGGCTCGGTCAGGTGTCCGGCGTTGGAGTCGCCGATCAGCAGGATCGTCCCGCGCGCGCCCGGGGTCGTCCACAGGCACGCCGGACGGGCGGCCGAGCCGAGCGGAGCCGTCGACGCGCAGCCGCTCACCAGGTCGGCGTGCGCGGGGCGGACGGCGGCCTGGACGGCGGCGAGGTCGTCGCGCCCCCAGGACCGGTCCACCGCGGCGACCAGGCCGGCTCCGGCCGCCAACGGCGTGGCGACGCAGACCACGGCGAGCGCCGCCACCGCGCGCCGCGACGGCAGGCGACGGCCCAGATGGATCGGGCGCTCCACCAGCCGGTAGGAGGCGACCGCCGGGACGAGGGAGGCGGCCGCCGCCAGCAGGCCGACCAGCGGGACCTGCGGGAACCAGGCCTTCGCGAAGACGATCACCGGCCAGTGCCACAGGTACCAGCTGTAGGAGAGGTCGCCGAGCGCCACCAGGGGCCCCAGCGACAGACCACGCGACACCGGGTTCGACCGGGCCGCCGAGCCCGCCAGCAGCAGGCACACGGTCGCGGCCACCGGCAGGCCCGCGAGGATGCCCGGGAAGCGGTCGGTCGCGTCGATGCCGAAGGCGGCGACCAGCAGCAGCGCCACCCCCGCGACGGCCGACGGCGTGGCCCACCGGTGCGCGACCCCGCGTCGGGCGCAGAGCAGCGCTACCGCGGCACCGGCGAGGAACTCCCAGGCCCGGGTCAGCGGACTGTAGAACGCGAACCGCATCGCGATGTCCGGGTACGTGGCGAAGGACGGCAGGCCCGGCAGCCAGGCGTACGTGAACGCGACCCCCGCCGCCAGCGAGCCGACCAGGACGAGCCCGACCAGGACGATCGGGTACCGCCGGCGGAACCTCTGCTGCAACCGCCAGCCGAGCAGCAGCAGCAGGGGGAAGCCCAGGTAGAACTGCTCCTCCACGGACAGCGACCAGGTGTGCAGGAACGGATTGGCCTCGGCGTGCTGCTGGAAGTAGCCGCCGGACGAGAGGAAGAAGTACCCGTTGGCGAAGAACAACGCGGCGGCCGCCGCGGCGCGGCCGGTGACCCGCTGGGTCTCGTCCACCGGGCTCAGCAGCAGCGCCCCCGCCGCCAGCGTCACCACCGAGACCAGGGCCAGGGCCGGCAGCAGCCGGCGGGCCCGGCGCACGTAGAAGGCCACCAGCGAGATCCGCCCGGTGGCGGTGAGTTCACGCAGCAGCAGCCCGGAGATGACGAAGCCGGAGATGACGAAGAAGACGTCGACGCCGACGAACCCGCCGGACAGTCCCGCGCCGGCGTGGTAGAGCACCACCAGCAGGACGGCGACGGCGCGCAGCCCCTGGATGTCCGTACGCCGGTGCTGCGGCCGGGGGCGGACCGGCGCCGCCGCCGGTGCTTCGACAACTACCACGGGAACCCCTCCGGAGCGGACGTGGACGAGCGGGAACGAGGGGGCAGCGGCCCACCGGGGTCGGCCGGCGGCCGGCTCGGGTGCGGTACGTCCACGCCGTGGGGGAGCGGTACGCGCGACGCCGGTGCGTCACCCCGACCGGGAACCTGTTGCGGCGGTATCGACCTGCCGGCCGCCGCGGCGGCCCGTACCCCGTCCGGTTCCCGCATGCGGAGGCCCAGCGCGGCGCCGAGAACCAGCAGGGCGCACGGACCGGTCCTGCCGAAACCCCACCACTCCACCGAGACGCTGCTGATCACCACGGCCGTCACCAGCGGCAGCATCGTGGCGGGGGCGAACCGGCGGGCCGCCAGCAGCGCCAGCACGCAGATGCCCAGCAGGGCCAGCACGACGAGGAGCCCCGACTCCGCGAACGCGCCGGCGAAGACGTTGTGCGCACGCAGCGCGTACGCCGCGGCGGGGTCCACGGCGGACACCTGGGCCAGCCGGCCGAGCCCGACCCCGGTCAGCGGGTGGGCCAGGCCCTGCTCGATCGCGTACCGGGCGGCGTCCTCGCGGCCGACCACGTTGAGCTGGGCCCCGGTCTGCTCGCGGCCGACGAAGCCCAGGAACCGGTCCGCCAGCGGTCCCGCCGTCACGGCCAGCAGGGTGAGCACCACCAGCATCGCCGGCACCGCCTTCGCGGGGCGCGCCACGATCGCCCGGTGGAAGATCAGGGCCGCGCCGCCCGCGACCACGGCGAGCAGCGCCCCCCGGGAGCCGGAGGCGATCACGCCCAGCGCGCACACCACGGCGGCGGCCCAGCCCGCGACCCGGACGACGGCTCGCGCCCGCCGGGCCGTCACCAGACCGGCGATCAGCCCGACGGCGGTGAACATGCCGATCCCGTTGGCGTTCTCACCGAGGACGACGGTGTTGCGGTCGGTGCCCAGCGCCGGGGTCTCCAGGGCGGCGATCGCCGCCACCACACCCAGCACGGCGAGCCAGCACGCCACCGTCCGCCCGTTCGGTCCGACGATCGTCGCCGCCGCGCCGAGCACGGTGGCGTAGATGATCGCCAGTGGGATGCCACCGACCCCGAGACCGAGGCTGGGGTCGGTGCCGACGACATCGTCGGCCGGACCGGTGACCAGCAGCCCCAGCAGCACCGTGACGACGCCGGTGGCCAGCAGGAACGAGGCCCGGCGCCGCGCGGTCGCGGTGGCGCCCCGCCAGCGCACCCCGATGACGACGAACAGCAGCGCCAGGGCGCCGAGGGTCAGCAGCGTGCTGGGCACGGCGGTCTGCAGGACCGGTGCGGCCACGCCGATCGCCAGGGCGGCCGAGGGGCGCGCGACGACCAGGCAGAGCGCCCCCACGGCCAGCACGATCTCGACCAGCAGGCGGACGACGGGAATGCCCGGGACCAGGACGACGGCGGCCGGGACCGCCAGCACTGCCGCCACACTGAGCAGCGCCCAGAGCGCGGTGCCACGTCGGGACCTCACACCGCGCTCCCCAACTGCCCGAGCAGGCGCTCGCCGCCGACCGTGGTGGTCAACCGCCCCTGGTCGAGTCGGACCACCACGTCGGCTCTGGCGATGGTCTCGGTGCGGTGCGCGACGACGACGATCGTGATCGACCCGGCCAGCGCGTCGATCGCGGTCATCACCTCGACCTCGGTGGCCCGGTCCAGCGCGGCGGTGGGCTCGTCGAGGATCAGGACGGCGGGATCCCGGTACAGGGCCCGGGCGATCCCGAGCCGCTGCCGCTGGCCCACCGACAGGCGGGACCCGCTCTCACCCAGCGGGGTGTCCAGCCCGTCCGGCATGCCGCGCACCACGTCGCCCAGCGACGCCCGGTCCAGGGCCCGCCAGGCCCGTTCCCGGTCCGGCGCCACCTTGCCGAGCACCAGGTTGTTCATCACGGTGTCGTCCAGCACGAACACCTCCTGCGGCACGTAGGCCACGTTGCGCAGCCACTCGGGGTTGGCCACCCCGATCGGCACGCCGCCGTAGCGGATCGTGCCGGCGGTCGGTTCGAGCAGGCCGAGCAGGAGGCTGAGCAGCGTGCTCTTGCCCGAGCCGGAGGGACCCACCACGGCCAGGTAGGCGCCGAAGGGGAGCCGGAGGTCCACCCGGTCGAGGACCGGCGTGCCCGGCTCGTAGCCGAAGGAGACGTCGGTCAGCTCCAGGTCGGCGTGCCGGGGGAGCGGGTGGCCGTCGGCGGGCTCCGCCGGCCGCCCGTCCTGCTCCACCGCCGCCAGCTCGCCGGCGATCTCCCGGGACAGCTCCAGGCCGGTCCGCGCCTGGGTGAGGCTGCCCAGCCCCCGCGTGATCGCGGGCAGGATGCGCAGTCCCGCGACCACGTAGAGCGCGACCACCGGCAGGCTCTTCGCGGCGCTGTCGTTGCGCAGCACCAGCCCCAACGCGACCAGGATGGCGGCGTAGAGCGCGACCTCCATGACCAACCGGGGTACGTCGTTGAGGATGTTCATCCTCCGCTGGGCCCGGACCATGTCCAGTCGCGAGCTGTCGATCGACCGCAGCACCGCGCCGCGGCCGTCGGCCACGGTCAGTTCCCGGATCCCGCGGAACACCGTCGTCGCGCGCCGGTAGACCTCGGCGACCTCGCGCGCCAGGCGTTGCGACTGCGCGGCCACGAAGCGGCGGCTGACCACGACGAAGGCCAGCGCGACCACGGCCAGGTAGCCGCAGACCAGCAGCGCCGCGCCCGGGTCGGCGACGAAGAGGGCCGCGCTCAACGCCAGCACCGCGGTCGCGTCCGCCGCGACGTTGATCAGTCCGTTGAGCCCGGAGCCGGCGGCGAGGTTCACGTGCGCCACCGCCCGGGCGAGCAGGTCCGCCGAGTTGCGCCGCAGGTGGAAGGTGTACGGGGCGTAGGCGTAGCCGGCGAGCAGGCGCGAGCTGAGCAGCACCTCCGCGTCCGCGGCCCGCTTGCCCCACCACAGCCGGAAGACGAAGGTGGCGACCGGACGGACGATCATGGCGCCCATGGCCACCACCAGGAGCAGCCCCGGGTCGGCGGAGCCGAGCGGGCCGGGCAGGCTGCTCGCCGACGACGCCGGGCTGCCGGCGGTGAGCACCCCGAACACCGGGAAGAGCAGGACCAGCGCGACGAAGTCGAGCAGGGAGAGCAGGACGGAGAGCGCGAGGGCCCAGCCGAACGAGCGCCGGGTCCCGGCCGGGAAGAGGCGCAGGAACTGCTGCACGGCGGCCCACCTCATGACCGGCTCCGCGCGGGCGTCACGAGGTCCTGGAAGAGGCGCAGGTAGCTGTCCGTGCAGGCGTCCCAGTCGTAGGTGGCACTACGGGTGCGGGCCGCGACGGACATGGTCGCCCGCAGCCGGGCCGAGGCGGCCAGCTCCGAGATGCGCTTCGCGAGCTGGTGCTCGTCCCCGGCCGGTACGAGGAAGCCGTTCACCCCGTCGGCCACCAGCAGGCTCGTTCCGCCCACGTCGGTGGCGACGACGGGGAGCCCGGCGGCCAGCTCCTCCAGGATCGCGTTGGACAACCCCTCGGTCCGCGAGGGGTGGATCGCGAACTGCGCGCCGCGCAGCTCCGCCGCGACGTCGGCGGGATGGTCCACGAAGTGCAGGCGGTCGGCGACCCCCCGCTCGACGGCGCGCGCCCGGGTCGCCTCCCGCTCGCTGCCCTCACCCACCAGCCGGACGGTCACCGGCTCGTCCACCAAGGCGAGCGCGTCCACCAGCACGTCGTGCCCCTTGTACCAGCGGAAGTTGGCGACCACGACGGCGGTCGGCGGGCTCGGCGCGACGTCCGCCGTGCCGGCCGGCCGGTCGACGCCGTTCGGCACGAAGGTCACCCGGTCCGGGTCCGCCCCCCAGCGGATCGCCTCGGCCCGCAGCGACGGCGAGTTCACCGTCACCGCATGCGCCCGGCTCACCGCAGCGCGGAAGGGGCGCGCGAACCAGCGCAGGTCGCGGTCGAACACCTCGCCGCGGAAGGCGGCGATCCGCTTCGCCCTGGTCAGCGCGGCCGTCATCGGCAGGGTCAGCCACACCGCCGCGGCCAGCCAGGCGAACACGACGTCGGGTTGCCAGGTGACCAGCAGCCGGGCCAGCCGGACCGGCATCGCCAGGGTCGCCAGGGTGCTGCTCGGCGCCGGATAGCGGCGCAGCACCTGCCACGGCACGCCGGCGGCGTCCAGCCGGGCGGTCAGGGGCCCGTCGCCGCCGGTGAACAGCACCCGGACGTCGAGGCCCCGCTGGGCCAGTTCGCAGGCCAGCCGGGTCAGCTGCCCCTCGGCGCCACCCATCCGGGCGCTGCCGATCACCAGGAGGACCCGCATCGGTCGGCGTCGCCCGCTCACGTGGTCACCGCCACCGGCGCCTCGACGACCTCGCGGTGCCACATCTCCAGCATCAGCAGCGCGTACAGGTGCGGGGACCGGTCCTGGCCGGACATGTGCTCGGCGATGAGCTGGTCCACCGCCGCGGGCCGGAACCAGCCCCGGTCCCGGGCGGTCCGGTCGGTGAGCAGGTCGTGCAGGACGCCCTTGAGCGGGCCGCGGAGCCAGTCGCCCAGCGGGATGCCGAAGCCCATCTTGCGCCGGTGCAGCAGGTCGTGCGGCAACCACGGCTCCAGCGCCTTCTTGAACAGGTACTTGGTGGTGCCGCCGCGCACCTTCAGGTCCCCGGGCAGGGCGGCGGCCCACTCCACGAAGGTGTGGTCCAGCAGCGGGCTGCGCGCCTCCAGCGACACCGCCATGGTGGTGATGTCCACCTTGGGCAGCAGGTCACCGGGCAGGTAGGTGTGGGTGTCGACGGCCAGCAGCCGGTTGACCGGGTCGGTCGCCAGGTGGGCCTGCCAGACGTCCTCGACGAAGCGGTAGCTGTCCCGGTGCGCCACCTGTCGGGCGAACTCGTCGCTGAGCAGCGCCTCCTTCTCCTCCGGTTTGAAGTAGGAGAGGAAGCGGCCGTACCGGCGGGCGGGGTGGCTCTCGGACAGCAGGATCGCGGCGCGCGACGCCCTGCCCAGCAGCCGCGACCGGGCTCCCGGTCGGCGCAGCGCCCGGCCGCCGACACGCAACGACCGGGCCACCAGGGTGGGGATGTGCCGGGGCGTCGAGTGCAGGAAGAGCGGGTAGCGCAGGTAGCCGCCGAGCGCCTCGTCACCGCCGTCGCCGTTGAGGGTGACCACCACGTGCTGCCGGGCCATCTCCGCCAGGTAGTAGCTCGGGATCGCCGACGAGTCGGCGTACGGCTCGTCGAACGACCGGGCCAGCAGGGGCAGGATGTCGAGCACGTCGGGGCGGACCACCAGCTCGTGGTGCTCGGTGTCGTAGAGCTGCGCCACCCGGCGGGCGTGCGGCAGCTCGTTGTACGACTCCTCGTCGAACCCGATGGAGAACGTCCTGATCCGCTCACCGGTGACCCGGCTCATCGCGGCGACGATCGCCGAGGAGTCGACGCCGCCGGACAGGAACGCCCCGAGCGGACGTTCGCTGACCAGCCGTACCCGGACGCAGTCGAGCAGGCGCTCGCGGAGCTGTTCGGCGAGTTCGTCCTCGGTGGCGGTGACGCGCGACCGGGCGGGCCGGTAGTCCAGGTGCCAGTAGCGGCTGGTCCGGTGCTGCCCGTCCTCGTACACCAGCACGTGCGCCGGTTCGAGCTTGCGCACCGACGCCACCGCCGAGTACGGGGCCGGGACGTACTGGTAGGTGAGGTAGTGGCTGATCGCCACCGGGTCCATCGTCCGGTCGGTCGCCGGATCGGCGAGCAGGGCCTTCAGCTCGGACGCGAACGCCAGACCCGCGCCGTCCACCCGGTAGTACAGCGGTTTCTTGCCCAGCCGGTCCCGGGCCAGCACCAGCCGGCGGCGCGCGCCGTCCCAGAGCGCGATGGCGAACATGCCGCGCAGCCGGCGGGGGAAGTCGGTCCCGTACTCCTCGTACAGGTGCGGGATGCACTCGCTGTCCGACGCGCTGCCGAGCCGGTGTCCCTTGGCGAGCAGCTCCGCACGCAGCTCGCGGAAGTTGTAGATCTCGCCGTTGAAGACCGCGACGATCGACCCCGACTCGTCGGTGACCGGCTGCCGACCGCCCGCCACGTCGATGATCGCGAGCCGGCGCATGCCCAGCGCCACCCGGTCGTCCTCGTGGAATCCGGCGGAGTCCGGCCCCCGGTGTTCGATCGCCGCACACATCCGGCGTACCACGGAGGCCCGACTCGCGGTCGCCGGACCGGCGATGCCACAGATGCCACACACGTCCTAGCCTCCTGCGTAAACGTCAAGGTGTTGATCTATTACCTGGTCCATCGCGAACAGGGCCCGGGCCCGGCCGCGGGCGCGTTCGCCGAGGTCCCGGCGCAGGTCGGGATCGGCGATCACGGTGCGCAGCGTGGCCGCGAGCCCCGACACGTCGCCGGGGCGGACGAGCAGGCCGTCCGGCCCGAGCATCTCGGCGGCCCCGCCGACGTCGGTCGCGACCACGGCGCAGCCCTGGGCCATCGCCTCGGCGATCGCGTTGCTCGCGCCCTCGGAGTGCGACGGGTGGACGTACACCGTGCCGGCGGCGAGCCACGGGCGGGGATCGGCCTGGTGGCCGGGCAGGACGAGCGGCACACCCAGCCGGTCGGCCTGCTCCGCCAGCGCCCGCCGCCGTGGACCGTCGCCGACGACGACCACCTCGACCGGGACCGACTCGGCGGCGAGCCGACCCGCGGCGGCCAGCAGGACGTCGTGCCCCTTGACCGGGCGCAGGCCGCCGACCGTCACCAGGCGCACGGTCCCGTCGTCCGGCGCGCGCGGCGGCACGGTGTCGAAGCGCCACGGTTCGAGCGCGTTGCGGATCACCCGGGTGCGGGCGGCGGGGATCCCCTGGGCCACCCAGTGCCGGCGCACCGCCTCGGAGTTCGCCACCACCACGTCGGACAGCCGCGCGGCGGCGGTGTCCAGGACGGTGCGTGGCTGCCGGGCCCGCAGGTGGTCGCCGAGGTTGCGGCGCCACACCACGATGTGCGGCCGGTGCCGCCACGGGGCCACCACCGGCGCGAGCACGTACGCCCGGGCCAGCGCGGCGTGCACCACGTGGTAGCGGCGGCGGTGCAGCGAGCGGCCGAGGCGGGCCGCCGCGAGGCACAGCCCGGAGGCGTCGGCGACGCCCCGGCCGCGTCCGGCACCGAGGCGGGTCACCGGCGCGTCGCCGAAGTCGTGGCCGTCCGGCCCGGTCCCGTCCTCCACGACGAAGACGTCCACGTCGACGCCGCGGGACCGCAACCCGCGCACCAGGAGCTGGGCCTGGGTCTCGGTGCCCCCTCGGCCGTACTGGCCGAGCACGAACGCGACGCGTCGCGGCCCGTCGAACCGCCGCCTCACCACAGGTAGGTCGACGTGAGCCGCCGACGGCGGCGCGGACCAGTGACGAGCACGGTCATCTCCCCCATGGGTGTGTACGGAGTGCGGACAACGGTGGCGCGACGGCGCCCTACGGGGTGCCGACCGGCTCCCGCGCCGGGGTCGTGGCGACCCGGTCGGCGTACTGCGGCAGACCGCGGAACCAGTCCACGGTGCGGGCCAGTCCGACGGTCAGCGGCACCGGCGTCAGGTCGGGGAAGAGCCGGCGCAGCCGGTCGTCGGCGGCCTGCGAGTCCCGGACGTCCCCGGTCCGCGGCGGCTGCCGTTCCACCCGCACCGCCATGCCGAGCAGTTCCTCCAGGTGGGCCACCAGGTCGAGCAGCGAGGTGCGGCTGCCGAAGGCCAGGTTCACCGGCTCGGCGGACCGGACGCCGCGTACCGCCGCCTCGGCCAGCACCCCGACCACCGAGCCGACGAAGGTGAAGTCGCGGGTCTGCCGACCGTCGCCGTGCACCGGCAGCGGCGCGCCGCGCAGCGCGGCGTCGATGAAGGTCGGCACCACGGCGGCGTACGCGTGCCCGGCCGCCTGCAGGGGCCCGTAGACGTTGAAGAACCGGAACGCCAGGGTGGACATCTGGTACGTCGCGCCGTAGGCGAGGACGTACGCCTCGGTGGCCAGCTTGCTGGCGGCGTACGGGCTGCGCGGCCAGGTGGCGAGTTCCTCGTGCTTGGGCAGGTGCGTGACGCTGCCGTACACCGAGGAGGAGGACGCCGCCACGATCCGGGCGTCGTGCCGGCGGCAGGCCTCCAGCACCCGCAGCGTGCCGGTGGCGTTCGCCTCGTGGCTGGCGACCGGGTCGGCCACGGATCGCGGCACCGACGGGCGGGCGGCCAGGTGCACCACGGCGGCGGCCCCCTCGACGACCTCGTCGAGCGCGTCCCGGTCGAGGATGCTGGCCTCGACCAGCTCGACGTCCAGCCCGGCCAGGTTCTCCGCCGACCCGGTGCTGAGGTTGTCCATCGCGACCACCCGCTCCACCCCGGGGCGAGTGGCCAGCTCCCGGCAGAGGTTGGCCCCGATGAAACCGGCTCCGCCGGTCACTACCACCTTCAACGCTCCGCTTCCTTCCTGCCTCGACGCGCGATGTGCCGAACATGCGCCGGTACTGGGACAACGCGGTACATAGGTGGCGAGTTACTGTGCGTCACCCGTCGAGGAAGCGGTGCACGGCGTCGAAGACCCGATCGGCCTGCCGATCGGAGAGCGCGGAACCGCTGGGCAGCGTCAGGCCGTCGGCGAACAGCCGCTCGGCCGCGCCGCTGAGCACCGAGGTCGCGGTGGCGAAGACCGGTTGCAGGTGCATCGGCTTCCAGACCGGTCGGGTCTCGATGCCCTCGGCGGCCAGGTGGGCGGCCAGGTCGGCGGCCCGCCACCCCGCCTCGACGGGGGAGACGACCACGGTGGTCAGCCAGCAGTTCGACCCGTGGTCGTCGTCGGCCAGCAGGCGTACGCCGGGGACCCCGCCGAACGCCTTGGCGTACCGCTCCCGCAGGGCCCGGCGACGGGCGATCATCTGGTCCAGCCGGCGCAGCTGGGCCCGCCCGAGGGCGGCCAGCAGGTTGCTCAGCCGGTAGTTGTACCCGACGTCGTGGTGCTCGTAGTGCGCCACCGGCTGGCGGGCCTGGGTGGAGAGGTAGCGGCAGCGGGCGATGAGCTCGGGGTCGTCGGAGAGCAGCATGCCCCCGCCCGAGGTGGTGATGATCTTGTTGCCGTTGAAGGAGAGCACCCCGGCCCGGCCGAAGGCGCCGGCCGGCCGGCCGTCCCGCTGCGCGCCGAGCGCCTCGGCGGCGTCCTCCAGCACCGGCACGCCGGCCGCCGCGCAGATCGGCAGCAGCCGGCCGTAGTCGGCGCAGGAGCCGAACATGTCGACCGGGACCACGGCGGCGATCCGCCGGCCCGCCCCGCGCAGCCGGGTGAGGGCCCGGTCGAGCAGCTCCGGGTCGAGGTTGCCGGTCGTCTCGTCGCAGTCGACGAAGACCGGCTCGGCGCCGGTGTAGACGACCGCGTTGGCGGTGGCCACGAAGGTGAGCGTGGGCACGATCACCACCTGGCCCGGGCCGGCGCCGAGCGCGACGAGGGCGAGGTGCAGGGCGGCGGTGCCGCTGGCGAGTGCCAGCGCCCCGCCCACCCCGAGCCGGTCGGCCAGCTCCCGCTCGAAGGCGTCGACCTCCGGACCGAGCGGAGCGACCCAGCCGGACCGCAGCGCACCGAGCAGGTACGCCTCCTCCAGTGGGCCAACGTCGGGCGGGGAGAGCAGGATGCGGTCGCTCATCGGCCGGACGCTCCCTCGGGTCGGTCGGGCTGCGGGGTTCGTCTCACGACCGGTCAACGAGCCGCCGGGGCGGCAGTGGCGGACAGACCCGACAAATGCCCGGCCGGCGCGCCACCGCCGCCGCCCGCCGTCCGCCCGCGTCGGTAGAGTGTGCTGCCCGCCGCGCCGTCCCCGGTCGCGGCACCACGGGGGAGGATCCGCCGATGCTGCACCTCAGGGTCATCGCGCCGCGGGACCAGGCGGCCGAGGTGGCCGACCTGCTCGCCGCCGAACCGGGCGTGACCCACGTCGTGGTGTTCCCCGGTGCGGCCCGGCAGCCGGCCGGCGACTACATCGTCTGTGACGTGGTGCGCGAGAGCGCGGACACCGTGCTGCACCGGCTGCGGGAGATGGGCGTCGAGACCCACGGCGGGATCGCCGCCGACGACGTGGAGCTGACCCTCTCGGCCGCCGCCGACCGGGCCGCCGAGGAGGCCCCCGGCCACGGCGAGGACGCCGTGGTCTGGGACGAGATCGCCGCGAAGACCGGCGAGCAGACGGTGCTCACCGGCACCTTCCTGGCGCTGATCGTGGTCGCCACCATGATCGCCGGCATCGGCGTCCTGCTCGACCAGCCGATCCTGATCGTCGGCGCGATGGTGGTCGGCCCCGAGTTCGGGCCGCTGGCCGCCCTCTGCGTCGCCCTGCTCCGCCGCCAGCCGCAGGTCATCGGTCGCTCGCTCAAGGCGCTGGCGGTGGGCTTCCTGGCCGCCATGGCGGCCACCGCGCTGAGCACCTGGGCGTTGACCGCCGCCGGCCTGGTCGGCCGGGACATGCTGCTGGCCGACCGGCCGCTGACCGACTTCATCTGGCGCCCGGACGCGCTGTCCTGGGTGGTCGGCATCCTGGCCGGGGTGGCCGGCATGCTCTCGCTGACCTCGAAGAAGTCCGGTTCCCTGGTCGGCGTGCTGATCTCGGTGACCACCGTGCCGGCGGCGGCGAACGTGGCGGTGGCGGCCGCGTACGGGGTCTGGCACGAGGCGGCCGGCTCCGCCCTGCAACTGGTCATCAACCTGGCCGCGATCGTGCTGGCCGGCCTGCTCACCCTCGTCGTCCAGCTCTGCTGGTGGCGGCGGGTCGAGCGGCGCACCGGGCGGCCGGTGCCCCGGCAGCGGCCCGAGCGCGGGCCGGCGCGGGTCAGCGCCAGTCGTCGCCCGCCTCGAGACGCAGGCTGAGCAGCGTCGCCAGCGGCAGCGACTCCCCGTCGCGGCCGCCCCGGCCCACCACCAGCGGCGGCGGCGACGGCTCCGGGCGTGCCCCGAGCAGCCGCGCGCGCAGGCCGCCCGGCACGGTGAGCAGGTAGAACCGGCCGTCGGTGTCGACCCCCCGGCTGCGGGCCCGGTCGACGTACCAGCCGGTGAGCGGGGTGCGGTAGCGACCGTGCCCGTCGTAGGAGGCCACCGTCAGCCGCTCGGTGCGCAGCCCGCGCCGGGTCGCCTCGGCGGCGAACCGGGCCACCAGTTCGGCCGCCTCCGCCTGTTCGGCCGCGCGCTGCCGCGCGTCGGCCTCGGCGTGCGCCCGCACCGCGTGGCGCTGCCGCTCCCGCCACTCCCGCCCGTCGTCCACCACGCCGACACCGTACGCGGACCCGAGCGCGTCCGGCACCCACCGCCCGACCACTGGCCCACCCGTGGCCGGCGGGCCGCCGGTCGCGGCACGTCGCGGTGGTCCGGTGCACCGGTACCGCGACGTGCCGACGATCCGGGGCGGGCGTTCCGGCCCGGGGGAGCGGCGGCGGTCAGGCGAGACCGGCGCGGCGCAGGGCCTCCAGCATCTCGCTGTTGGCCGGGGCCGGCGCCCCGCGCCCCGACCGCTGCTGCGGCCCGCCCCGCGAACCGCCCCGCTCCCCGCGCCCGCCGCCACCCTGGCCGCGCGCCGGATCGCCCTGCCCGCCGCGCCCGCCGCCACCCTGGCCGCCGCGCGACGCGTCGCCCTGGCCCCGGGCGCCGCCCTGGCCACCGCGTCCGCCGCCGCCCTGGCCACCGCCGCCCGGGCCGCGCTCGCGGCGCCCGTCGCCGCCCGGCGGGCGGCCGGTGCCGGCCGGGGCCTCGTCGTCCAGCCGCAGGGTCAGCGAGATCCGCTTGCGCGGCACGTCGACGTCGAGCACCCGGACCTTCACCACGTCGCCGGACTTCACCACGTCGCGCGGGTCCTTGACGAAGGTGTGCGACATCGCCGAGACGTGCACCAGGCCGTCCTGGTGCACGCCGACGTCGACGAACGCCCCGAACGCGGCCACGTTGGTGACCACGCCCTCCAGCACCATCCCCGGGGTCAGGTCGCCGATCTTCTCCACGCCCTCGACGAAGGTCGCGGTGCGGAACTCCGGGCGCGGGTCACGGCCGGGCTTCTCCAGCTCGGCGAGGATGTCGGTGACGGTGGGCAGGCCGAAGGTGTCGTCGACGAAGTCGGTGGCCCGCAGCCCCCGCAGGATCGTCGACCTCCCGATCAGGGCGCGCAGGTCCTGCCCGGTCGTGGCGAGGATCCGACGCACCACCGGGTACGCCTCGGGGTGCACGCTGGAGGAGTCGAGCGGGTCGTCGCCGCCGGGGATGCGCAGGAAGCCGGCGCACTGCTCGAACGCCTTGGGGCCCAGCCGGGCCACCTTCTTCAGCTCGGCCCGGGTGCGGAACGGCCCGTTCGCGTCCCGGTGCAGCACGATGTTCTCCGCCAGCCCGGCACCGATGCCGGAGACCCGGGTGAGCAGCGGGGCGGAGGCGGTGTTGACGTCCACGCCGACCGCGTTGACGCAGTCCTCGACCACGGCGTCGAGCGACCGGGAGAGCTTCACCTCGGACAGGTCGTGCTGGTACTGCCCGACGCCGATGGAGCGCGGGTCGATCTTGACCAGCTCGGCGAGCGGGTCCTGGAGGCGGCGGGCGATGGAGACCGCGCCGCGCAGCGACACGTCCAGCCCGGGCAGCTCCTGCGAGGCGTACGCGGAGGCGGAGTAGACCGACGCGCCCGCCTCGGAGACCACCACCTTGGTGAGCTTCAGCTCCGGGTGCAGCTTGATCAGGTCGCCGGCGAGCTTGTCGGTCTCCCGGCTGGCGGTGCCGTTGCCGATGGCGACCAGCTCGACGCCGTGCGCGGCGGCCAGTCGCGCCAGGGTGGCCAGCGAGGCGTCCCACTGCCGGCGCGGCTCGTGCGGGTAGATCGTGTCGGTGGCGACCACCTTGCCGGTGGCGTCGACCACGGCCACCTTCACGCCGGTGCGCAGGCCCGGGTCGAGACCCATGGTGGCGCGGGTGCCGGCGGGCGCGGCGAGCAGCAGGTCGCGCAGGTTGGTGGCGAAGACCCGGACGGCCTCCTCCTCGGCCGCCTGCCACAGCCGCATGCGCAGGTCGGCGCCGAGGTGGATGAGGATCCGGGTACGCCAGGCCCAGCGCACCGTGTCGGCCAGCCACTTGTCGGCGGGCCGGCCCCGGTCGCCGACCCCGAACCGGCCGGCGATCGCCGCCTCGTAGCGGGTGGGACCGGTGACCGCCGCGTCGACGTCGCCGTCGGCCTCCGGGTCCATGGTCAGCTCCAGCACGCCCTCCTTCTCGCCCCGGAACATGGCGAGGATCCGGTGCGAGGGCAGCTTCGGGTACGGCTCGGCGAAGTCGAAGTAGTCGGCGAACTTGGCGCCGGCCGTTTCCTGGCCCTCGCGTACCCGGGAGACCAGCCGGCCCCGCGACCACATCTGCTCGCGCAGCGTGCCGATCAGGTCGGCGTCCTCGGCGAAGCGCTCGATCAGGATGGCCCGGGCGCCGTCGAGCGCGGCGGCGGCGTCGGCCACCCCCTTGTCGGCGTCCACGAAGCCGGCGGCGGTGTCCCGGGGATCCTGCGTCGGGTCGGCGAGCAGCGTGTCGGCCAGCGGCTCCAGCCCGGCCTCGCGGGCGATCTGCGCCCGGGTCCGCCGCTTCGGCTTGTACGGCAGGTAGATGTCCTCCAGGCGGGACTTCGAGTCGGCCGCCATGATCTGCGCTTCCAGGGCCTCGTCGAGCTTGCCCTGGCCCCGGATCGACTCCAGCACCGCGGCGCGTCGCTCGTCCAGCTCCCGCAGGTAGCGCAGCCGCTCCTCGAGGGTGCGCAGCTGCGCGTCGTCGAGCAGGCCGGTGGCCTCCTTGCGGTAGCGGGCGATGAACGGCACGGTGGCGCCGCCGTCGAGCAGCTCCACGGCCGCCCGCACCTGGCGCTCGGCGACGCCGAGCTCCTCGGCGATCCGCTGATGAACAGACTGGGTCACGATCTTGATCCGCCTTCTCCGGTGGGTTCCGCCCTGCATTGTGCCGGCCACCCCCGACGGGCCGCACCGACACCCACCGGTAGCGAACATCCCTCATTATCACGAAACAGGACTTTCGTGGCGAGAAATCCACCTAGCCTCCAATCAGGTGATTCCTACGCCAAACTGGAGACCAGGTGAGTGCTGAGAAGCTGGTTGTGATCGGTCAGGGGTACGTCGGCCTCCCGCTGGCCATGCGGGCCGTCGAAGCAGGCATGGACGTGGTGGGTCTGGACGTCGACACCGACCGGGTCAAGCGGCTCGCCACCGGGGAGTCCTTCGTGGAGGACATCCCGGCGGACCGGCTCGGGCGGGCCCTCGGCAGCGGCCGCTACCGCCCGAGCGCCGACTACGCCGACGCCGAGGGCTTCGACGTGTGCGTGATCACCGTGCCCACCCCGCTGCGGGACGGCACCCCCGACCTGAGCTACGTCGAGCAGGCCGGCACCGGCATCGGCCCGTACGTCCGGCCGGGCTGCGCGGTGGTGCTGGAGTCGACCACGTACCCGGGCACCACGGAGGAGCTGCTGCGGCCGCTCCTGGAGTCGGCCAGCGGGCTGCGCAGCCCCGGCGACTTCCACCTCGGCTACAGCCCGGAGCGGATCGACCCGGGCAACCCGACCTGGCGGCTGGAGAACACCCCGAAGGTGGTCTCCGGCGTGGACGGGGCCTCGCTGGAGCGGGTGGACGAGTTCTACCGCCGGATCGTGACCCGCACCGTGCCGGTCACCTCGACCCGGGTGGCCGAGCTGACCAAGCTGATCGAGAACACCTACCGTCAGGTCAACATCGCCCTGATCAACGAGCTGACCATGCTCTCGCACCACCTGGACATCGACGTGTGGCAGGCGATCGACGCCGCCGAGACGAAGCCGTTCGGGTTCATGCCGTTCCGCCCCGGGCCGGGCGTCGGCGGGCACTGCCTGCCGATCGACCCGTGCTACCTCTCCTGGCAGGTCAAGCGCCGCCTCGGCCGGCAGTTCCGGTTCATCGAGCTGGCCAACGACATCAACCACGAGATGCCCGAGCACGTGGCGCAGCGGATCATGGCCGGGCTCAACCGGACCGGCCGCGCGGTCAGCGGGGCCCGGCTGCTGCTGCTCGGCCTGGCGTACAAGAAGAACACCGGCGACATGCGCGACTCGCCCGCCGTCGACGTGGCGCGGCGGCTGTGCGACCTGGGCGCGGAGGTCCGGGCCGTCGAGCCGTACGCCGAGCCGCACCACATCCCCGGCGGCGTGCTGGTCGTGCCGCTGACCGAGCAGGAGGTGGACGCGGCCGACGCGGTGATCGTGGTGACCGACCACGACGTCTTCGACTACGACATGGTCGAGCGGCGGGCGCGCTACGTCTTCGACACCCGCAACCGGTGCTCCGGACCGGCGGTGGAGCGCCTGTAGGACGCCGTGGCGCGCACCGGGGACGGGCCCGCGTCCGCTGCGCTAGCGTAGCGATCATGGACGTACCTGCGGAGCCGCGGGCCCGACGGCTCTTCGGTGGCAGCGCCCGGGCGCTCGGCGACCTGGCCGCGAGCCCGTTCCGGGCCGACCGGGACCGGATCGTCGCGTCGCCGTTCTTCGCCCGGCTGAACGGGGTCACCCAGGTGATCAGCCCGGGCGGCTCCGGCCTGCTGGTGCACAACCGGCTCACGCACAGCCTGAAGGTGGCCCAGGTGGCCCGGGCGATCGCCGAGCGGCTGACCGCCGATCCGGTGCACCGGGACCTGCTGGATAAGCTGGGCGGCTGCGACCCGGACGTGGTGGAGGCCGCCGCGCTCGCGCACGACCTCGGTCACCCGCCCTTCGGGCACCTGGGGGAGCGGGTGCTGGACCGGCTGGCCCGCCAGCGGCTCGGGCTGCCCGACGGCTTCGAGGGCAACGCCCAGTCGTACCGGATCGTCACCAGCACCGAGATCCGCGGCGCGGCGACCACCGGCCTGGACCTGACCGCGGCGGTCCGGGCGGCGATGCTGAAGTACCCGTGGACCCGGCTGGACCACCCGGACCCGCACCCCCGGCACCTCGACCCGGCGCCCCGGGGCGCGGCCGGCCCGCCGGACGACCCGGAGAGCGGGTCGGTGAAGTTCGGCGCGTACCGCACCGAGGTGGACGACCTGCGCCAGGCCCGGGAGCCGTTCGCCGGGCGGATCCCGGACTGGCAGCAGACCCCGGAGGCGTCCGTGATGGACACCGCCGACGACATCGCGTACGCGATCCACGACGTGGAGGACTTCTACCGGGTCGGGGTGCTCCAGCAGGGCGCGGTGGCCGCCGAGCTGATGGCCTGGCAGCGGGAGTGCGGGCACTTCCGCTCGATCACCGAGCCGGCCCTGACCGCGGCCGGACGCCGCCCCGGCGCGGCGATCGAGCGGCTGCGCCGGCAGCTGCACCGCAAGGACGCCTGGATCGCCGACGACGAGGCGTTCGCGGCCGCCGTCGAGCACGTCCGCGAGGAACTGGTGGAGGGGTTGCTGGCGCTGCCCTTCGACGGCTCGATCGAGGCCGAGCAGTACGTGGCCCGCTTCTCCGCCCGCTGGTCGACCCGGTTCGTCGACGCCATCACGGTGACCGGCGAGCCGGACGTCCGCTCCGGCTACGTGCTGCTGGCGAAGGCGCAGTGGCACGAGGTGCAGGTGCTCAAGTTCGTGCACCACCGGTTCGTGCTGGCCCGCCCCGACCTGGCCCTGCACCAGCGCGGCCAGGCCCGGCTGCTGGGCACCCTGGTGGAGGCGCTCTGGGAGTGGCTGCTCGACCCGGAGGAGGAGTCGCGGCTGCCCCGGCGGCTGCACGACCTGGTGGAGCTGGCCGAGGCGGAGCTGCACCCGCGTACGCCGGACCGGATCGGCCGGGCCCGCGGCCGGGCGATCGTCGACTTCGTCGCGCAGCTCACCGACGGTCAGGCGGTGGCCATGCTGGACGCGCTCTCCGGCCGTTCCGGCGCGCTCTGGACCGACGCCTTCGTGCTCTGAGCCGCCGCCGGTCGGTCGGCGGCGGGACGGGTCAGCGCGCCGGTACGCCCTTCACCACGGCCCCGGGCGGCACGTCCCGGACCACGCACGCGCCGGCGCCCACCGTCGCGCCGGCCCCGACGCGCAGTCCCGGCAGCACCACCGCGCCCGCGCCGACCAGCGCCCCGCTCTCCAGGTGACAGTCGCCGGAGACGGCGGCCAGCGGGTGCAGCGAGACGGCGTCACCGACCACGCAGTCGTGCGCCAGGGTGGCGTTCTGGTTGACGTGCAGGTGCCGACCGGCGGTGACGTTGGTGGTGACCCGGGCGCCGGCGAACACCACCAGGCCCTCGGCGGCCACCAGGTCGGCCCCCACGGTGGCGTCGGGGTGCACCAGGCTCGCCGCCGGCAGGCCGAGGGCGTCCACCCGGTCGGCCACCGCCCGGCGGATCCGGGGCACGCCCAGGCCGAGCACGACGTGCGTGCCCCGGGGCAGCCGGGCCAGGTCGGTCACGGTGCCGAGGTACGCCGTACCGCACGCCTCGACCCGCTTCAGGTTCGGCTCGGACGGGCGGTCGTCGACGAAGCCGAGCAGCCGCCACACCGGACGCCCGGCCGCCTCGTTGACCGCCGCCACCAGCTGGGCGATCTCCCGGCCGTGCCCGCCGCAGCCGACGATCACCAGGTCGAGGCTCACCAGGACCGGCTCGCGGCCGACGTCGGCAGCGGCTGCTCCGGCCGCGCCGTGCCGTGGAACTCGGGGGCGGTGGCGACACCCGGCGCGCTGATCCCCTGCCGGCGCAGCACGGTGATCGCGGTCCGGCCGATGATGCGCAGGTCGAGCCGGGTGCTCCGGTGGTCCACGTACCAGACGTCGTAGCCGAACTTCGCCTCCCAGCTCAACTCGTTGCGGCCGTTGACCTGGGCCAGGCCGGTGAGCCCGGGGCGTACCTCGTGCCGGCGGAACTGCTCCGGGGTGTAGCGGTGGCGGTAGCCGGTCGGCAGCGGGCGGGGGCCGACCAGACTCATGTCGCCGCGGACGATGTTCCAGAGGCTGGGCAGCTCGTCCAGGCTGGTGTCGCGCAACCAGCGGCCGAGCGGCGTGAGCCGGGCCGCGTCCGACCCGCTGCCCAGGTCGGCGGGGCCGGTCGACATCGACCGGAACTTGAGGATCACGAACTCCCGGCCGTGCCGGCCGAGCCGGGGCTGGCGGAAGAGCACCGGCCGGCCCATGGTGAGCAGCACCGCCAGTGCCACGACGGCCAGCACCGGGGCGGCCAGCAGCAGCGCGACCAGAGCCACCGCGAGGTCGACGACCCGCTTGACGACGTCGTGGGCGGTGCCCTCCAGCCCTTTCCCGGGGTGCGTCGGTCGATTCTCGACGTTCGGGGGAAGGTGAAGAACGTCCATGTTGCCCTCCGGCCGCTGGCGGTGTTCAGCGGACAGAGTAGCTAAATATGCGCACAAGAATGCCTTGTCCAGATTTTTCGCGTGTGTCGCGTCCAGGCCCGGTGTCGGACCGGCGCGTCCCTGCGCTGCGTCAGGCGACGGCCTGCCACCAGCCGTCCACCGGCGGCGGGTCGTCCACCACGACCCGCTCGCCCGGTCGGGGCACCGCCAGCCGGACGTCGCGGGCCTTCGCCTCGGCCCAGAGCCGGTCCACCGGCTCCGACCAGTCGTGCAGCGCCAGGTTGAAGGTGGCCCAGTGCACCGGGACGAACAGCCCGCCACGCAGGTCGAGGTGGGCGGTGACCGCCTCCTCCGGGAACATGTGGATGCTCGGCCAGGCCCGGTCGTACGCGCCGATCTGCATCAGCGTCACGTCGAACGGCCCGTGCTCCGCGCCGATCGCGGCGTAGCCGTCGAAGTAGCCGGAGTCGCCGGTGTAGAAGACCTTCCGGTGCGCGCCGGCGATCACCCAGGAGCTCCAGAGCGTGCCGTCGCGGCGCAGCCCGCGCCCGGAGAAGTGCTGCGCCGGGGTGGCGGTGATGGTCAGCCCGCCCAGCTCGTGACGCTCCGACCAGTCCAGCTCGACGATCCGCTCGTCCGGTACGCCCCACCGCTCGAGGTGCGCGCCGACGCCGAGCGGGACCAGGAACGGCGCCGACTGGTGGGCGGTCAGCCCCTGGACGGTCGCCATGTCCAGGTGGTCGTAGTGGTCGTGGGAGATGACGATGGCGGTGAGCCGGGGCAACTCGTCGAGGCGTACCGGCGGCTGGTGGATCCGGCGCGGACCGACCAGGGCGGACGGGGAGCAGCGGTCGCTCCACACCGGGTCGAGCAGCACCCGCTCACCCTCGATCTCGACCAGCGTGGAGGCGTGGCCGTACCAGACGATGCCGAGTTCGGTGTGCGCCGCGTCGCCGCTGAGCTGCCGCTCCTCGGGGCGCAGCAGTGGCACGGCGCTGTCCGGGCGGCGCTTCTGCTTGCCGAGTACCAGCTCCTTGAGCAGGTTGCGCCCCGGGTCGGCGACCATGGTGCGGGTGCTGGCCGGGTTGTGGAAGGTGCCGTCGCGGAACCGCGGGGAGCGGGCGGCCCGTTCCGCCCGGGCGCCGGTGAGCCGGCCGCCGAGCTGCGCCGGCACGTCCCGGGCCGCCCAGGCCAGGCCGGCCACCGCCGCCAGCCCCGTCATCCGCCAGAGCCGCCTGCCCAGTGCCCGGTCCAGTTGCCGGTCCGCCGGTGCCCGCATGGTGTCCCGTCCCTCCGCCGTCTTTCGCAGTACACCGTATCCACCGCGACGGCGTGCCGCCGGTGTGAAACAGGGCTCAGCGCAGTCGGCGCAGCACCGCCGAGCCGACCGTCCCGCCGGCCCCGGCCAGCGAGCGGACCATTCCGGACACGTCCGGCAGCCAGCCGCCCCGGACGGCCTCGCCGGCCGGGTTGGGCGTGAAGACCACGCCGTCGTGCGGGGCCACCGGCCGCAGGGTCAGGCCGCCGAGCCGCATCAGCGGCCCGACCAGTACGTCGTACACGCCGGGCAGCACGGTGAAGCCGACCCGCATCAGCACGTTGAGCCGGCCGACGGAGATCTCCCGACGCGGGTGGTCCACACAGTGCGCGACGGCCCGGGCCACCCGTTCCGGCGTGGTGACCGGCAGCGGCGGCCGGCCGATCCGGCCCAGGTAGTTGGCGGCCTGCTGGTAGACGGGGGTGTCCACGCTGCCCGGGTTGACCAGGCAGACCCGTACCCCCGGCGTCTCCCGCGCCTCCTGCTGCAACGCCCGGGCCAGCCCCTGCAACCCCCACTTGGCCGCCACGTAGCCGCTCATGTAGGGCGCGGTGATGTGCCCGAGGACCGAGCCGGTCAGGATCAGCGTGCCGGCCGAGGCGGCCCGGAAGCGGCGCAGCGCCACCCGGGCCACCTCGGCCGAGGCCAGCAGGTCGGTCCGGACCACCTGCTCGAAGACCTCGGCCGGCGTCTCGTCGAAGCGGCCGTAGGACATCACCGCGGCGGTGTGCACCCAGACGTCGATGCCGCCGAACTCGGCCTCGGCCGCGTCGGCCAGCCGGGCCACCGCGCCGGGCTCCGTGACGTCAGTCGGCACGACCAGCGCCCGCGCACCGGCCGCCCGGCACTCGGCGCGGACCTCGGCCAGGGTCTCGGGGGAGCGGGCCGCGAGGACCACTCGGTCCCCGCGGCCGGCGAACTCCCGGGCCGCCGCCCGGCCGATCCCGCTGGTCGCGCCGGTGATCACCACCGTCCGGCTCACGGCGCGAGCACGACCTTGACGCAGCCGTCCTCCTTCTTCTGGAACATCTCGTACGCCTGCGGCGCCTGCGCCAGCGGCAGCCGGTGGGTACGCAGGTCCTCCACGCCCAGCGGGTCGTCGTCGCGCTCCAGCAGCGGGATGATCTCGTCGACCCAGCGCTTGACGTGGCACTGGCCCATGCGCAGCTGCACGCCCCGGTCGAACATCTCCATCATCGGCATCGGGTCCTGCTCGCCGCCGTAGACGCCGGAGATCGACACCGTGCCGCCGCGCCGGACCGCCTTGACCGCGGCGTGCAGCACCACGAGCCGGTCCACGCCGGCCGCGTCGATCATCGGCTGGGCCAGCTTGTCCGGCAGCAGGCCGGCGGCGGCCTGGGCGAACTTGCCCAGCGGCGCGCCGTGCGCCTCCATCCCGACCGCGTCGATCACCGCGTCCGGTCCGCGCCCGTCCACCAGGTCGATCAGCGCGCCCGGGACGTCGTCGAGCTGGCTGACGTCGAGCACCTCGATGCCGTGCCGGCGGGCCATCTCCAGGCGCTCCGGGACCAGGTCGAGGCCGATCACCCGGCCCGCGCCGAGGTGCCGGCCGATCCGGGCGCAGAACTGCCCGACCGGCCCGAGGCCGAAGACGGCCAGGGTGCCGCCGGGCGGCGTGTCCGCGTACTTCACCGCCTGCCAGGCGGTCGGCAGGATGTCGGAGAGGTAGAGCCAGCGCTCGTCCGGGCCGGTGTCCGGGATCCTGATCGGGCCGAACTGGGCCTGCGGCACCCGCAGGTACTCGGCCTGGCCGCCGGGGACCGCGCCGTAGAGCGAGGTGTAGCCGAACAGCGACGCGCCCTTGCCCTCCTTGGTCACCTGGGTGGTCTCGCACTGCGCGTACAGTTGCCGCTCGCACATCCAGCAGTGCCCGCAGGAGATGTTGAACGGGACGACCACCCGGTCGCCCTTCTTGAGCCGGGTCACCCCGGACCCGACCTCCTCGACGATGCCCATCGGCTCGTGCCCGAGGATGTCACCCGGCCTCAGGTACGCCCCGAGCACCTCGTACAGGTGCAGGTCGGAGCCGCAGATCGCGGTCGAGGTGATCCGGACGATCGCGTCGGTCGGCTCCTCGATCCGGGGGTCGGGTACGTCCTCCACGCGGACATCGCGCTTGCCGTGCCAGGTCAGTGCCTTCATGCCGGAATGTCCCCTCCTCAGTGCCGTCCATGGGACTGCTACCCGCGCCGGGGCACTTGAACCGGCGATCCGCCCCCCGGCACCGGCGGCCCGCGCCCGCCCGCCGCAGACTGCCCGGTCTGCCTGCCCGGCTCCCCGGGTCGGCACCGCCCCGTTCCCGCTGCCCCGTTCCCGCCGCCCCGGGCCGGCTTCATGGCGGGACGCTACAAACTTGATGATCCAAGCGATTCACCCGCGTCCAGCGCCCACCCCGCCTCCCATTGCCCCGCCCCGCCCCGCCCCGCCGCTCCTCCACTCAATGGGATTGAGCGGTCATCAGGTGGGACCGCTGGAGATCTTGGAAGATGTCGGCCCCTACGGCGGCCCTTTCGTACCAGGATCGCCGCGCGCCGGGCGGCACCGGGGCGCGCGCGGGTGGTGTGGGGGCGCGCGGTGCGGGGCGGCGCGGGGGCGCGCGGTGCGGTGCGCGGGCGTGCGGGGCTGAATCGGAGACGTCATCAAGTTTGCAGCGGCCCGGGAGCGGTGTGTCGGAACGGGCGGATGTGGTCGCGTACTCCGGAAAAGGGCGACCGCCGCGCCCCGGGAGCGGGGCGCGGCGGTCGTGGTCGGCGGCGGGTGGTCCGCCGGTGGGCTCAGGAGCCCGGGGTGCCGGCGCGCTTGCTGGTCGCCTTGAGGAAGTCCCGGTTGAGCCGGCCGATGGTGTTCAGCGGGATGCCCTTCGGGCAGGACGCCGTGCACTCACCGATGTTGGTGCAGCCGCCGAAGCCGGCCTCGTCGTGTGCCTCCACCATGCCGATCACCCGGGTGTACCGCTCGGGCTGGCCCTGCGGCAGCAGCGAGAGCTGGGTGAGCTTGGCGGCGGTGAAGAGCATGCCGGAGCCGTTCGGGCAGGCGGCCACGCACGCGCCGCAGCCGATGCAGGCGGCCGACTCGAAGGCGGCGTCGGCGTCGGCCTTGGGCACCGGCACCGAGTGCGCCTCCGGGGCGCTGCCGGTCGGCGCGGTGATGTACCCGCCGGCCGCGATGATCTTGTCGAACGCGTTCCGGTTGACCACCAGGTCCTTGACGACCGGGAAGGCCCGGGCGCGCCACGGCTCGATGTCGATCGTGTCGCCGTCCTTGAACTGCCGCATGTGCAGCTGGCAGGCGGTGGTGCCGCGCTGCGGGCCGTGTGCCTCACCGTTGATCATGAGGCTGCACATGCCGCAGATGCCCTCGCGGCAGTCGTGGTCGAAGGCCACCGGCTCCTCGCCGTCGAGGATCAGCCGCTCGTTGAGCACGTCGAGCATCTCCAGGAAGGACATGTCCGGGGACACGTCCGGGACCTGGTAGGTCACCATCCGACCCTTGTCCTCAGGGCCCTTCTGGCGCCAGATGCGCAGGGTCAGGTTCACTTGTAGCTCCGCTGCGTGGGGTGGACGTATTCGAAGGTCAGGTCTTCCTTGTGCAGCACGGGCTGACCGGTGCCGGTGTACTCCCAGGCCGCCACGTAGGCGAACCGGTCGTCGTCGCGCTGCGCCTCGCCGTCCGGGGTCTGGTGCTCGGCCCGGAAGTGGCCGCCGCAGGACTCCTCGCGGTGCAGGGCGTCGATGCACATCAGCTCGGCCAGCTCGAAGAAGTCGGCCACCCGGCCGGCCTTCTCCAGCGACTGGTTGAGCCCCTCGCCGTCGCCCGGGACGCGGACCCGCTGCCAGAACTCGTCGCGCAGGGTCCGGATCTCGTCGATCGCCTTGCGCAGGCCGGCCTCGGAGCGCTCCATGCCGCAGTGCTCCCACATGATCTGGCCCAGCTCCCGGTGGAACGAGTCCACCGTCCGGTCGCCGTTGACGGCCAGCAGCCGCGCCAGCCGCTGCTCGACCTCGGTGCGCGCCGCGACCGCCTCCGGGTGGCTCGCGTCGACCTTCTCCAGCGGGCCCGAGGCCAGGTAGTTGGCCAGCGTGCTCGGCAGCACGAAGTAGCCGTCCGCCAGGCCCTGCATCAGCGCCGACGCGCCGAGTCGGTTCGCGCCGTGGTCGGAGAAGTTCGCCTCACCGATCACGAACAGGCCCGGGATGCTCGACTGGAGGTCGTAGTCGACCCAGAGGCCGCCCATCGTGTAGTGCACGGCGGGGTAGATCCGCATCGGGACCTCGTACGGGTCCTCGCCGGTGATCCGCTCGTACATCTCGAAGAGGTTGCCGTACTTGGCCTCGATGGCCTTGCGGCCCAGCCGGTTGATGGCGTCGGCGAAGTCCAGGTAGACGCCGAGCCCGCCGGGGCCCACGCCGCGACCCTCGTCGCAGACGTTCTTCGCGGCCCGGGAGGCGATGTCGCGGGGCACCAGGTTGCCGAAGGAGGGGTAGATCCGCTCCAGGTAGTAGTCCCGCTCGTCCTCGGGGATGTCCCGAACGGCGCGGGTGTCGCCCTTCGCCTTGGGCACCCAGACCCGGCCGTCGTTGCGCAGCGACTCGCTCATCAGGGTCAGCTTCGACTGGTGGTCGCCGGAGACCGGGATGCAGGTCGGGTGGATCTGCGTGTAGCAGGGGTTGGCGAAGTACGCGCCCTTGCGGTGCGCCCGCCAGGAGGCGGTGACGTTGCAGCCCTTGGCGTTGGTGGAGAGGTAGAAGACGTTGCCGTAGCCGCCGGAGGCGAGCACGACCGCATCCGCCATCTCGGTGCTGATCTCACCGGTGACCAGGTCGCGGACCACGATGCCGCGGGCCCGGCCGTCGACGATCACCAGCTCGAGCATCTCGTGGCGGCTGTTCATCTCCACGTTGCCCAGGCCGATCTGCCGCTCCAGCGCCTGGTACGCGCCGAGCAGCAGCTGCTGGCCCGTCTGGCCCCGGGCGTAGAAGGTGCGCTGCACCTGCGCGCCGCCGAAGGACCGGGTGTCCAGCAGGCCGCCGTACTCACGGGCGAACGGGACGCCCTGGGCGACGCACTGGTCGATGATGTTGACCGACACCTCGGCCAGCCGGTGCACGTTCGACTCCCGGGAGCGGAAGTCGCCGCCCTTGACGGTGTCGTAGAAGAGCCGGTGCACCGAGTCGCCGTCGTTGCGGTAGTTCTTCGCGGCGTTGATGCCGCCCTGCGCGGCGATCGAGTGCGCCCGCCGCGGGCTGTCCTGGTAGCAGTAGGACTTGACGTGGTAGCCCTGCTCGGCCAGGGTCGCCGCGGCGGAGCCGCCGGCCAGCCCGGTGCCCACCACGATGACGGTCAGCTTCCGGCGGTTGGCCGGGTTGACCAGCTTCATCTCGAACCGGTGGCGGTCCCACCGGGTCTCGATCGGGCCGTCCGGGGCCTTGGTGTCGGCGACCGGGTCGCCCTCGGTGTAGAGATCCATGTCAGGCCACCAATCCGGTGAGTACGGCGAACGGGACCATCAGGTAGCCGGCGCAGAGCACGACGGCGAAGACCAGCGCGGCGGTACGGGCCCGGCGCTCGCCCTTCGGCGTCTGCTGGCCGAGGCTGCGGAACGCGCTGAACGCGCCGTGGCGCAGGTGGAAGCCGAGGGTGATCACGGCCAGCGCGTAGAAGAGGGTGACGTACCAGCGCTCCGGGGCGAAGTCGGCGACCACGTTGCCGTACGGGTTGGCCGGGTCGCCCTGCGGGTTCAGGTGACCCGTGGTCAGGTCCAGGATGTGGTAGATCACGAAGAGCAGGATGATCACCCCACCCCAGCGCATGGTGCGCGCCGCGTAGTTCACGTGGATCTTCTTGCGGTGCGCGTACGCCACCGGGCGGGCGGCCCGGGCGCGCAGCGCCAGCACGGTGGCCGCGCCGATGTGGGCGAGCACCGCGACCGTGAGCACCGCGCGCTGGATCCAGAGGAACCAGGTGGTCGGCAGCAGCGGCGTGCCGATGCTGCGCAGCCAGTGCGCGTAGTGGTCGAACGAGGTCTCGCCCGTGAAGATCTTCAGGTTCCCGAGCATGTGCAGGATCAGGAACAGCACCAGGAGGATGCCCGTCACCGCCATGACGACCTTGAGGCCGACATTGGTACGGATGGGCGACCGAGTTTTCGTGATTACCACCTGACCGACGCTAGGAGGACTTGGATCAGTCGTCCAATGCATCGACCTCGCAGTCTTGATAGCCATAAGCTATGTAGATGCAGCTCCATCAGCTCCGGTACTTCGTCGCGGTCGCAGAAGTACGACATTTCACCCAAGCTGCCGATCTGGTGGGCATCACCCAGCCCTCGTTGAGTAAGCAAATTCACGCCCTGGAGACCGACCTCGGGGCCCCGCTCTTCGAACGGGTAAGGGGCAACATCGCCCTCACCGCCGCCGGTGAGGTGCTGCTCCCGCTGGCCAAGCGGATCCTCGCCGACGTCGACACCGCCACCCGCGAGGTGCAGGAGCTGGTCGGGCTGCGCCGGGGCCGGGTCCGGCTCGGCGCCACCCCCAGCCTCGCCACCTCGCTCGCCCCGCCGGTGCTGCGCCGGTTCCGCGACGCCCACCCCACCGTCGACCTGCGGGTGGAGGAGGGCGGCTCCCAGGACCTGGTCCGTGACCTGCTGCGGGGCGACCTCGACCTGGCGCTGATCATCATGCCGTCGGCCGGCACCGACCCCGGCCTGCGCGCCGACGCGATCCTGCGGGAGAGCCTCGTGGTGGCCTCGGTCGACCCGCTGCCGGCCGCCGCCGACACGGGCGAGCTGCGCATCACCGACCTGCGCGACCTGCCGCTGGTGATGTTCCGCGAGGGCTACGACCTGCGCGACGCCACCCTCCAGGCGTGCCGGGCCGCCGGCTTCGAGCCCACCCTCGCCGTCGACGGGGGCGAGATGGACGCCGTGCTCAGCTTCGTCGAGGCGGGACTCGGCGCCGCCCTGGTCCCCGGCATCGCGGTGACCCGGCGCCCCGGCATCCGGGTCACCCGGCTCGCGCCGCCCGGCGTACGGCGGACCATCGCGGTCGCCCGCCGCCGGGACGTGGTGCCCACCCACGCCGGCCGCGAGCTGCGTCGCATCCTGCTGGAGTACGTGCACGACGCCACCGCCGCCGACGCCCTCCCGGCCGGCGTGGAGCCGCTCTAGCGGCTCAGCGTCCCTCGGCGTCGTCCATGGCCCGGTAGATGCGCTGCTCCGACACCGGGTACGGGGTGCCCAGCGCCTGGGCGAAGACGTTCACCCGCAGCTCCTCGATCATCCAGCGGATCTGCCGGGCGGCGGTGGACTGCCGCCGGGCCGGGGGCAGCGCCGCCAGCATGTCCTGGTACTCCTTCTGCACCACGGCGATCCGGTCCTGCTGCTGCTTGTCGCGCTGCGGGTTGCCGGGCAGCCGGTCCAGCCGCCGCTCGATCGCGGTCAGGTAGCGCAGCAGGTCGGGCAGGCGCGCGTATCCGGCCTCGGTGAGGAAGCCGGCGTGCACCAGGCCGGTGAGCTGGTTGCGGATGTCGGCCAGGGCGGCCACCACGGCCAGGTTCCGGGTCGCGCCGAGGCGCTGCTCGACCGCGTACCCGGCGGCCAGCACCTGGCGGGCCCGGTCCATCACCGCGACCACGGTGTCGACCAGGTCGGCGCGGACCCTGTCGCGCAGCGCGGCGAAGCCGTCGGCGTCCCAGGCCGGGCCGCCCGCGTCGGCGATCAGCTTGTCGCTCGCCGCGCCGGCCGCGTCCTCGATCAGCGCCTGCACGCCGCCGTGCGGGTTGCGCGACAGCGCCAGCTTCGCCTCGTTGCTCAGCCGCCCCTGGAGGAACTTCGCCGGGGACGGCACGGTCAGCCGCAGCAGCCGCCGGGTGCCCGCCCAGTGCGCGGCCTCCTGCTCGGCGGGGGAGTCGAACACCTTCACCCCGACCGTGGCGCCCTCGTCGACCAGGGCCGGGTACGCGGTCACCGCGTACCCGGCGCGGACCTGCTCGATGGTCCGGGGCAGGGTGCCGATGCTCCACTCCTTCAGGCCCGTGCGGGCCACGTCCGGGGCGGCGGCCGCGACGACCTGGCGTACCTCCTGGCGCAGCTGGCGTTGCAGGGACGGCAGGTCCTTGCCCTCGGCGACCGGTTTCTCGTCCTCGCCGAGCACCCGGAAGGTGACCCGCAGGTGCGCCGGCAGCTTCGCCAGGTCCCAGGCGTCCGGCGGCACGGTCACCCCGGTCATCCGGCGCAGCTGCCGGGTGAGCGCGGTGAGCAGCGGCTCCTCCCCGGGCGTGATCGCGGCCAGCGCGGCGCGGGCGTAGTCCGGCACCGGGACGAAGTTGCGCCGGACCGGCTTCGGCAGCGACCGGATCAGCGCGACCACCAGCTCCTCGCGCAGCCCCGGCACCTGCCAGTCGAAGCTCTCCGCCGGCACCTGGTTGAGCAGCGGCAGCGGGATGTCCACGGTCACCCCGTCGGTCGGGGTCCCCGGGTCGAAGGTGTACGTCAGCGGCAGGCTCACCCCGTCGGCCCGCCACTCGTCGGGGTAGTCCTCCTCGTCCACCCCGCCGCGACCGGAGTTGATCAGCAGTTCGCGGGTGAAGGTGAGCAGCTCCGGCCGCTCCCGTCGGGTCTTCTTCCACCAGCTGTCGAAGTGCCGGCCGGAGACCACGTCGGCCGGGATCCGCTCGTCGTAGAACTGGAAGATCGTCTCGTCGTCGACCAGGATGTCGCGGCGCCGGGCCCGGTTCTCCAGCTCCTCGACCTCGGTCAGCAGCTTCCGGTTGTCCCGCCAGAACTGGTGGTGGGTCTGCCAGTCACCCTCGACCAGGGCGTGCCGGATGAACAGCTCCCGGCTCAGCGCCGGATCGATCCGACCGAAATTGACCTTGCGGGAGGTGACCAGCGGGATGCCGTACAGGGTGACCTTCTCGTAGGCCATCACCGCGGCCTGCTTCTTCTCCCAGTGCGGCTCGCTGTAGCTGCGCTTGACCAGGTGCTGCGCCAGCGGCTCCACCCACTCGGGCTCCACCCGGCCGGCGACCCGGCCCCAGAGCCGGGAGGTCTCCACCAGCTCGGCGGCCATCACCCAGCGCGGCGGCTTCCGGAACAGCGCCGAACCGGGGAAGACCGCGAACTTCGCCCCCCGCGCGCCCAGGTACTCGTGCTTCTGCGCGTCCTTGAGCCCGAGGTGCGACAGCAGGCCGGGCAGCAGCGACTGGTGCACCTTCGGGGTGTCGATCTCGTCGGGCAGGTCCGCGCCGGCCCCGCGCCGCCCGTCGCCCTTGTCGCCGGTCCGCAGCACCTGGCGCAGCTGGCTGACGATGTCCTGCCACTCGCGTACCCGCAGGTAGTTGAGGTACTCCGCCTTGCACATCCGGCGGAACGCGCTGGAGGACAGCTCCCGCTGCTGCTCCCGCAGGTACCGCCACAGGTTGAGGTACGCGACGAAGTCGGACTCCTTGTCGGCGAAGCGGGCGTGCGCCTGGTCCGCCTGGGCCTGCTTCTCGACGGGCCGCTCACGCGGGTCCTGGATGGAGAGCGCGGCGGCGATCACGACCACCTCGGTGGCGCAGCCGTTGCGTTCGCCCTCCAGCACCATCCGGGCCAGCCGGGGGTCGACCGGGAGCTGGGCCAGCCGCCGGCCCAGCGCGGTCAGCCGCTTCGCCGGGTCGCTCTCGGTCGGGTCCAGCGCGCCCAGCTCGTGCAGCAGGTTCACGCCGTCGGTCACGTTGCGCCGGTCCGGCGGGTCGATGAACGGGAACGCGGCGATGTCGCCGAGCCCGATCGAGGTCATCTGGAGGATGACCGAGGCCAGGTTGGTGCGCAGGATCTCCGGGTCGGTGAACTCGGGGCGGGAGTCGAAGTCCTGCTCGTCGTAGAGGCGGATGCAGATGCCGTCCGAGGTACGCCCGCAGCGGCCCTTGCGCTGGTTGGCGCTGGCCTGCGAGACCGGCTCGATGGGCAGCCGCTGGACCTTGAGCCGGCTGGAGTAGCGGGAGATCCGGGCGGTGCCCGGGTCCACCACGTACTTGATGCCGGGCACGGTCAGCGAGGTCTCCGCGACGTTGGTGGCCAGCACCACCCGGCGTCCGCTGTGCGCGGCGAAGACCCGGTGCTGCTCGGCGCTGGACAGCCGGGCGTACAGCGGCAGGATCTCGGTGCCCAGCAGGGAGCGCTTCTTCTGCACCAGCTTGCCGAGCGCGTCGGCGGTGTCCCGGATCTCCCGCTCGCCGCTGAGGAAGACCAGGATGTCGCCGGGCCCCTCGGCGGCCAGCTCCTCGACCGCGTCCCCGATCGCCTGGATCTGGTCGCGGACGTTCTCCTCGTCGGCCTCGTCCTCCTCCTCGGCCTCGGTGACCTCGACCAGCGGCCGGTAACGCACCTCCACCGGGTAGGTGCGGCCGGACACCTCGACGATCGGCGCCGGGTTGCCCTCGGCGTCGGCGAAGTGCTTCGCGAACCGGTCGGTCTCGATGGTCGCGGAGGTGATGACCACCTTGAGGTCGGGGCGGCGGGGCAGCAGCTGCCGCAGGTAGCCCAGGATGAAGTCGATGTTGAGGCTGCGCTCGTGCGCCTCGTCGATGATCAGCGTGTCGTACTGGCGCAGCATCCGGTCGGTCTGCAACTCGGCCAGCAGGATGCCGTCGGTCATCAGCTTGACCAGGCTGTTCTCGCCCACCTGGTCGGTGAAGCGGACCTTGTAGCCGACCACGTCACCCAGCTCGGTGCCGAGCTCCTCGGCGATCCGGTCGGCCACCGTGCGCGCGGCCAGCCGGCGCGGCTGGGTGTGCCCGATCAGGCCGGTGATGCCGCGCCCCAGTTCCAGGCAGATCTTGGGCAGCTGGGTGGTCTTGCCGGAGCCGGTCTCGCCGGCCACGATCACCACCTGGTGGTCGCGGATCGCGGCGGCGATGTCGTCGCGGCGCTCGCTGACCGGCAGCTGCGCCGGGTACGTGATCGCCGGCACGGCGGCCCGCCGGGCGGCCAGCCGGGCCTCGGCCCGGGTCACCTCGGTCGCGATCTCCGCCAGCGCCGCCTCGCGCCGCTGCGGGTCGCGCAGCTTCCGGACCCCGTCGAGGCGCCGTTGCAGCCGGCGCTGGTCGCGGAACATCAGGGGTGAGAGGCGGCGGAGCAGGTCGCGGGCGGTCTCGGGAGCGGCGGGTACGGCTGGAGTCTGCATGTCGTCGCCAAGGATAGGCAGCCGCCGGGCGGACCGCTCCCGGGTTACCGCGCCCCGGCCCCGGCACCGGTGCCGCCGGGCGTGCCGTACCGGGTCGGGGACCCTGCCGGGCTACAGTTTCCGCCGGACCGGGGTCGACGAGGGGACGGGATGATCATGCGGGACACCGACCGGGCACTCGTGCAGGCCGCGACCGCCGTCGCCAAGCTGCGCTGCCGCAGCGACAACCACACCGTGGCGGCCGCCGCGCGGACCACCGACGGCCGGGTGTTCAGCGGCGTGAACGTCTACCACTTCACCGGGGGCCCCTGCGCCGAGGTGGTGGCGATCGGCGCCGCCGCCACCGCCGGGGCGGGTCCGCTGGAGGTCATCGTCGCGGTCGGCGACCGGGGGCGTGGCGTGATTCCGCCCTGCGGGCGCTGCCGGCAGGTGCTGCTGGACTACTTCCCGTCCATCAAGGTGATCGTCGGGCCGCCGGACGGGCTGCGCGCGGTCCCGGTGGCCGACCTGCTGCCCGAGACGTACGTCTGGGCCGACCAGCAGGTGGAGGTGCCGGCGGCGCCGCGCACCGGGGTGTGGCCGATGCCGGTGGTGCCGGGCAGCCGCCAGGCGGCCGAGGACTGAGTGGATCCGCACCGTCCCGCCGGGTGGTCCTGCGACACCATCGAGGGCCTGGTGACGGGCGCGGAGTGAGCCGCGCCCCGGCCGCCGGTGGGCTCAGTCGCCGGCGGCGACCTCCAGCATCGAGGTGGGCACCGGCACGGATGCGAAGCGGAGCACCCCCTCGGGGACCTGCCAGCTCATCACCCGCGCGACGAGTTGCCCGGCGCTGACCGCCGGGTCGTCGGCGTAGAGCTCGCGGGCCATCTGGGGATCCACCGACAGCACCACGAAGCCGGTGACCCGCGGGTCGTCGCCGCCGAGGAACGGACCGGCCGCCAGCACCGCGCCCTGCTCCACCAGCCCCGCCTGGTGCGCCAGGTGCGCGTCCCGCAACCGGTCGGCCGCCTCGCGGGGGAGTTCGGGCGGGGCGTCCGGCCGGATCAGGAGGACCACGGTGTGCTGGTCGAATCGCATGCTGCCAGGGTAAGGGCGACAAAAGGCTCCAAGGGCATCAAACCGGCGTACGGCACCGGAGCGCGCGGATCGACCAGTCGAGGGCCGGTGCCCGGCTCTCCGTCGCCGGCCAGCCGTTGACCACGGAGAGCAGGTGCAGGTACCGCTCCCGACGCGGGTCGGCGGCGGACTCCAGCCGGTCGAGCAGCCGCCGGTGCAGCTCCGGGTCCACCCGGCGGGCGCAGAGCGCGGCGTATCCGCCGGTCATCGCGGCGACGACCGGGTCGGCCGCCGGCGCGGTCGGGTCGACGCCGGCGGCCAGCGCCGGCTCCGCCTGCTGGCACGCCAGCGCGACCGCGTCCCGGCGTACCCCCGGGTGGCCGGCGCGGTCGGCCGCGTGCTGCTCGGCCAGCCGGCGCAGGCCGGCGCGGAACTCCGGGTCGCGGGTGAGCACGGCCAGTTCCAGCCACGCCTCGAACTGGGCGGGTGCCGGGTCGTCCGGCAGCTCCGGGGTCAGCGACCGGCTGATCCCGTCGAACGCGCCGTCGGCGGTCAGCCCGGCGAAGGTGGCATCGAGGAAGTCCGCGACCAGCCGTCTCCGCTCCTGCGCGGAGAGCCGGGCCAGGCCGTGCACCCGGGCCATCTCCTCCGGGGTGCAGTCCCCCCGGGCGGCCACGGTCAGCACCGCGCGGCGCAGCCGCAGCAGCCGGATCTGGGTCGCCAACGCCTCGGCGTGCGCCCCGGCCACCGCGCCGAGCGGGACCTCCCGGTCCACCACCCGGCGGACCGTGGCGAGGTCCAGGCCCAGCTCGCGCAGCGTACGGACCAGGTCCAGCCGGGCGACCGCGCCGACTTCCCAGCGGCGTTGTCCGGTCGTGGTGCGGCAGTCCGGCGGCACGACGCCCTGGTCGGCGTAGAACCGGATGGTCTTGACGGTGAGCCCGGTCCGTCGGGCCAGCTCGCCGATCGAGTAACGCGTCTCGCCGTCCATGCCGCCAGCCTCGCGCCTCCCGTGGGGGGAGGGGCAAGCCCGGCGCGGATCGACGTCGGCAAGTTAGGTGTGCCTAACCTTCTCGGCTAAGGTAAGGCGAACCTAACCCCGAGGGAGTTTCGTTGACCACCGTCGCCGTCCGGCCCGCGCGGGCCGGCACGCCGCGCCGCCGAGGCATCGGTCGCCGCCTCGCGGTCACCCTGGCGGCGCTGCTCCTGCTCGCCACCGCGCTGCTGGCCAGCCTGGCGCTCGGCAGTCGGCCGATCCCCGCCGGCCAGGTGTGGGCGGCGCTGACCGCCCCGGACGGCGGCCAGGCCAGTACCGTCGTGCGGGAACTGCGGGTGCCGCGTACCGCCCTCGGGCTGGTCGTCGGCCTCGCCCTCGCGCTGGCCGGGGTGCTGTTCCAGGCCGTCACCCGCAACCCCCTCGCCGAACCGCGCATCCTCGGCGTCAGCGCCGGCGCGTCGTTCGGCGTGGTGCTGGCCATCGCCGTGTTCGGCGTCGGCACCCTCAGCGGGTACGTCTGGTTCGCCGTCGCCGGCGCGCTCCTCGCCGGCCTGCTCGTCTTCGCCGTCGCCAACCGCACCCGCGACGGCGCGAGCCCGGTCACCCTCGCGCTGATCGGCGCGGCCCTCGACGCCAGCCTCGGCGCCATCGTGTACGCGCTGCTGAGCATCGACGCCCGCACCTTCGAGGAGTACCGCTTCTGGGTGGTCGGCGGGCTGACCGGCCGCGACGTCGGCGTCGCCGGACAGGTGCTGCCCTTCGTCGTCGCCGGCACGCTGCTGGCCGCCCTGGTCGCCCGGGGCCTCGACGCGCTCGCCCTCGGCGACGACGTGGCCCGCGGCCTGGGGCACCGCACCGCCCTGGTCCGCCTCGGCGCGGGCGTCGGCGGGGTGCTGCTCACCGGCGCCGCGGTCGCCGCCGCCGGGCCGATCGCCTTCGTCGGGCTGGCCGTGCCGCACCTGGCCCGCGCCCTGGTCGGCGCCGACCACGGGTGGACCCTGCTGGTCGCCGCGCTGCTCGGGCCGACCCTGCTGCTCACCGCCGACATCGTGGGCCGGCTCGTCGCCCCACCCGGGGAGGTGCCGGCCGGGATCATCACCGCGCTGCTCGGTGCCCCGCTGCTCGCCGTCCTGGTCCGCCGCGCCCGCACGGTGACCGCATGACCACCTCGACCAGGGCACGATCGCGTGGGGAACAGGGCGTGGTGAGCGTCGCGAGCGCCCGGGTGGGCGGGCCGGCGGTGCTGCGGGTGGGGGGCGCGAGCTTCCGGGTGCGGCGGCGCGCCGTGCTGGTGGGGATGGCGCTGCTGCTCCTTCTCCTCGTGGCGGGGGTGCTCAGCCTCTCCCTGGGCAGCCCGTGCGTGGCCCCGGCCGACGTGCTGCGCTCGGTCTCCGGGGCCGGCACCCCGTACGACCTGGTGGTGCTGCACCTGCGCCTGCCCCGGCTGGTGCTCGCGGCGCTGGCCGGGGCGGCGTTCGGCGTCGCCGGCACCCTGATCCAGAGCGTGGCGCGCAACCCGCTCGCCAGCCCCGACGTCATCGGCGTCACCCAGGGCGCCGGGCTGGCCGCCACCGTGGCGCTCACCGGTGGCGCGGCCGCGATCCTCGTCGCCCCGGCCGCCCTGCTCGGCGGGCTCGTCGCGGCGGTGCTGGTGTTCGCCCTCGGGGCCCGGCACGGCCTGGCGGCACAGCGGTTCGTGCTCGCCGGCGTGGCCGTGGCGTTCGCGTTCCGCGCGCTGACCGAGGTGGTCATGCTCGCCGCCGACCCGATCGACGGGCTGCGCGCCCAGATCTGGCTGATCGGCACCCTGGCCGGCAAGGGCTGGACCGAGGCCGGCTGGATCGGCGTCACCCTCGCCCTGCTGCTGCCCGTGCTGGCCTGGGCCGGCTGGGCGCTGCACAGCACCGCGCTGGACGACGACACCGCGCGGGGGATCGGGCTGCGTCCGGTGGCCCGCCGGGTCGGGCTCGCCGCCACCGGCGTGACCATCGCCGCCACCGTCACCGCGCAGGTGGGCGCGGTGGACTTCGTCGCCCTGGTCGCCCCGCAGGTGGCCCGCCGGCTGGTCCGCGCCGAACGGCCCCCGCTGCTCTGCACGGCCCTGCTGGGTGCACTGCTGCTGGTGCTCGCCGATCTCGCCGGACGCCGCCTGTTCGCCCCCACCCAACTGCCGGCCGGCGTGCTGACCGCCGCCATCGGTGGGCCGTACCTGATGTTCCTGCTGCTGCGAGGGAGGCGTTCGTGACCGCGCTGCTGTCCACCCGCGACCTGGTCGTCGGCTACGAGGGGCGGACCGTCCTGGACGGGCTGGACCTGGACCTGCCGGCCGACGCCTTCACCGTGGTGGTGGGTCCGAACGCCTGCGGCAAGTCCACCCTGCTGCGCACCATGGCCCGGCTGCTCACCCCGCGCCGCGGCACCGTGCTGCTCGACGGTACGGCGATCCGCGACCTGCCCACCCGCGAGGTGGCCCGGCGCCTCGGCGTGCTGCCGCAGAGCCCGCTGGTGCCCGAGGGAATCACCGTGGCGGACCTGGTCGGCCGGGGCCGGCAGCCGCACCAGCGCTGGTGGCGGCAGTGGTCCACCGACGACAGCCTGGCCGTCGACCGGGCGATGGCCCTCGCCGACGTGGCGGGGCTCGCCGACCGGCCGGTGGACAGCCTCTCCGGCGGGCAGCGCCAGCGGGTCTGGATCGCGATGACCCTGGCCCAGGACACCGAGTCGCTGCTGCTGGACGAGCCGACCACCTTCCTCGACCTGGCCCACCAGGTCGAGGTGCTGGACCTGCTGCACCGGCTGCGCCGCGAACGGGGCCGGACCGTGGTCGCCGTGCTGCACGACCTCAACCAGGCCGCCCGCTACGCCGACCACCTGATCGCGATGCGGGCCGGCGCGGTGGTGGCCGCCGGGCCGCCCCGCGACATCCTCACCGCCGACCTCGTCCGCGACGTCTTCGGGCTCGACTGCGTGGTGGTGCCCTGCCCGGTCACCGGCGCCCCGCTCGTGGTGCCCGCGCTCACCCACACCTCCGCCGCTCCGGCCCCCGTCCCCGGCCCGTAGCTCCGTACCCGCGTACCTGCAAGGAAAGGAACCTGATGCGTCGAATCGCCGCCGCCCTCACCGCGGCCCTCGCCCTCGGCGTGGGCCTCACCGCCTGCGGAGAGAGCGACCCCGCCCCCGGCACGGCCACCGGCCAGACCCGGGAGATCACCCACGCCATGGGCACCACCAAGGTGCCCGCCGAGCCGAAGCGCGTGGTGGTGCTCGACACCGACAAGATCGACACGGCGCTCTCGCTGGGGGTCACGCCGGTCGGCGCGGCGACCGCCGGTGAGGCGAAGAGCTGGCCCACCTACTTCGGGGCGGAGAAGCTCGCCGGGATCACCGAGGTCGGCGTGCTCACCGAGCCCGACCTGGAGGCGATCACCGCGCTCAAGCCCGACCTGATCCTCGGCAGCAAGTTCCGCCAGGAGAAGTTCTACGACGAGCTGGCCGCCATCGCGCCCACCGTCTTCACCGAGAAGGTCGGCGTCACCTGGAAGGAGAACTTCCTCCTCGACGGGAAGGCGCTGGGCCGCGAGCAGCAGGCGCGCGACCTGCTCGCCGCGTACGAGAAGCGGGCGAAGGAGTTCGGCGCCTCGCTGGGCGACGCCGCCGCCCGGAAGATCTCCATCGTGCGCTTCATCCCCGGCAACATCCGGGTGTACGGCCCCGAGTCGTTCTCCGGCATCGTGGTCGGCGACACCGGGCTGGGTCGCCCCGAGCGGCAGCGCCTGGACGGCAAGGACGACAAGCGGTTCGACCTGGTCAGCCCCGAGCGGGTCGACGAGGTGGACGGGGACGTCATCTTCGTGACCGCGTACGGCGAGAAGGCCGCCGCCGAGCAGGCCAAGGTCACCACCGGCTCCCTCTGGCGCAACCTCGGCGCCGTGCGGGCGGGTCGCGCCCACGTCGTCTCCGACGAGACCTGGATGACCGGCATCGGTGTCACCGCCGCCAACAAGATCCTCGACGACCTCGCCACCCACCTCCCCGCCTGACCCCACCCCTCCCGCCCCTACCTCCTGGGCGCGCTAATTCACGGAAAGAGTGGCTATCCCACGTGGGATAGCCACTCTTTCCGTGAATTAGCGAACGACGACCGGGAGGCAGAGGGGCGGATCAGGTGCGGGGGCGGCGGGAGGTGAGGGCGGTACGGAGTTCCGTGAGGATGCCGTCGAAGTCCTCTGCCAGCCGTCGGCTGGTGACGTGCAGGACGATCCACTCCTCGCCCAGGATCTGGTTCAGGCGTCGCCGGTCACGGTGGAACTGCTCGGGGTCGTGGTGCCAGAGTCCGTCGTACTCGACCGCCACCTTGAACGCGGGCCACGCGAGGTCCACCCGCGCCACGAAGCGGCCGTGGCGCTCGATGACGTGTTGGGTTACCGGCCGGGGCGCGCCGGCCTCGACGAGCCGCACCCGGAGCCGGGATTCAGGTAGCGACTCCGCTCCGCCGTCCACCAGGTCGAGAACCTGGGCGAGCCGTCGTGCCCCGCGTTCTCCCTTCCGCCGGCGCAGGTACGCCATGAGTTCCTCCATGCGCGCGGCACCGCTGTGCAGCAGCGCGTCGACGTGCGCCACCGCCTCGACGAGGTCGAGCCAGTAGGCGAGGTCCCAACAGGTACGCGTCGGGGAGGTGACCGGCATGCCGTCGACCCGCCACACCTCACCTTCCCGCCACGTGGCCACGTGGATGCGGAGGCCGGCCACCGGCCCGAAACGGGCAGTGGGCTCCACGAGCACCTCGACCGGTTCGGCCGGCCGGGGCTGCGGGCCGCCCAGCAGTGCCACGGCCGACCGCCCTGCGATGGCGCATCCCGGCGGAAACAGCCACGATGCCGCCGCGTGGCAGCGGGTGCGGTGTGAGATCTCCAGTCGGGAGTCGGCGTAGACGTTGTGGAACAGTTGCTGCCAGGCGCTGCTGCGCAGAGCGTTCTTCGTGAGCAGGCCGCGGTGCACCGCCTCCCGTGCGTAGAACACTTTCCCGGCGAGCTCCGCCGGCCGACGAGGAATCCGAGTCACCCGCCCACCCTCCCCGCCCCACCCGCCCTTCCGCACTCCCCTGTGGACAACCTCCCGTATCGGGTCCGCACTTACAGGGAAAGAGTGGTTATCCGGCGCCGGATAACCACTCTTTCCGTGAATTAGCGCCCAGGGGGCGAGGGGTAGGGGGAGGGCGGGTAGGGGTTAGGCGGCGGTGGACCAGATGGCGCGGAAGGCGGCGGCTTCGCCGGCGAGCCACTGTTCGACCTGGTCGGGCTTGACCTGCTCGGGCATGCGGTGGGACTGGCCGCGCCGAACGTCGACCAGGACCGGCTCGGCGTGCGGGAGGACGGCGTCCATGTGGCGGGCCATCAGGTGCAGCGTGGCCAGGGTGGCCTCCTCGCTCGGCCGGGCCTCGTCGAAGTGCAGCCGGACCGCCTCGGCGCGGCCGTCGGCGTACCGGATGCCGAAGTGGGGGTTGATCTTGACGGGGAGGTCACCCAGCATGGCGAGCGCGTCGCGGGTCTGCGCCAGGTCGACGCCGGCCGCCTCGCCGAGCGAGTGCAGCCAGGTCGTCGCGCCGGGGACCAGGGCCTCGTAGAGCGGGCGCCACCGCGGCTTGACCAGATCGGCGACCTGGGCCAGGTGGGTGCCGCCGGTGTGGAAGGCGACGTCGGCCTTGAGCGCCTTGACGAACTGGCCGTGCGGGTTGAAGCCGTGCCGGCTGGCCCGCTGCTTGCGCAGGCCACCGACGAAGGTGGCCTTGGTGGGCCCGGTGCGGTCGACGTACCGGGTGAAGCCGAGGAGGGTGGCGTAGGGGGTGAGCGGGGCGGTGGAGGTGGGCGCAGTCACGAGCATCCTCCCAGGTCAACAGCTCGATTAGTACATACATTCTAATCGACGGGGCTGACATCGCCCAGGGTGCGAAAGGGGCCGCCCGGACATCCCGGACGGCCCTTTTCCAGAAACTTTCTACAGCTGCCCGACGTCGGTGATCCGGACCTCCGCGGCCCCCGCCTCGTCCGAGGCGGCGAGGTCGACCTCGGCGCTGATGCCCCAGTCGTGGTCGCCCTCCGGGTCGTCCAGGATCTGGCGCACCCGCCAGGTCGCGGCACCCTGCTCGATCATCAGCAGCGCCGGCCCGCGCGCGTCCGGGCCCACCCCGATCCCGTCGTGCTCCTCGAAGTACGGCTCCAGCGCGTCCGCCCAGGCGTCGGCGTCCCACCCGGCGGCGGCGTCCAGCTCGCCGAGCAGGTCCCAGCGGCGCAGGGCGGCCAGCTCGACCCGGCGGAACAGCGCGTTGCGGACCAGCACCCGGAACGCCCGGGCGTTGCGGGTGACCGCCGGCGGCCGGTCGTCCAGCGAGGCGGCGACCTCGGCCACGTCGGACGGGTTGCGCAGCCGCTCCCACTCGTCGATGAGGCTGGAGTCGACCTGGCGGACCAGCTCGCCGAGCCACTCGATGAGGTCGACCAGCTCCTCGGTCTTGGCGTCCTCGGGGACCGTCTGGCGCAGCGTCTTGTACGCGTCGGCCAGGTAGCGCAGCACCAGACCCTCGGACCGGGACAGGCCGTAGAACTGCACGTACTCGGTGAAGGTCATCGCCCGCTCGAACATGTCGCGGACCACCGACTTGGGGGCGAGCTGGTGGTCGGCCACCCACGGGTGCCCCTGCCGGTACATCTCGTACGCGCCGTCCAGCAGCTCCGCGAGCGGCTTGGGCCAGGTCACCTCGTCGAGCAGTTCGAGGCGGGCCTCGTACTCGATGCCCTCGGCCTTCATCGCGGCGACCGCCTCGCCGCGGGCCTTGAACTGCTGCGCGGAGAGGATCTGGCGCGGGTCGTCCAGGATCGACTCGATCACGCTGAGCACGTCCAGGGCGTACGACGGGGACTCGCTGTCCAGCAGCTCGATGGCGGCCAGGGCGAGCGGGGAGAGCGGCTGGTTGAGCGCGAAGTCGAGCTGGAGGTCGACGGTGAGCCGCACCCGCCGGCCGGTCTCGTCCGGCTCGGGCAGCTCCTCGACCACGCCACCGGCGCGCAGCGCCCGGTAGATCGCGATGGCCCGGCGGATGTGCCGGCGCTGGGCGGCGCGCTCCTCGTGGTTGTCGGTGAGCAGGTGGCGCATCGCGGTGAACGCGTCGCCGGGGCGGCCGATCACGTTGAGCAGCATCGAGTGGCTGACCTGGAAGCTGGAGGTGAGCGGCTCCGGCTCGGCCTCGACCAGGCGCTGGAAGGTCGGCTCACCCCAGCCGATCGAGCCCTCCGGCGGCTTCTTCTTCACCACCTTGCGGCGCTTCTTCGGGTCGTCGCCGGCCTTCGCGAGCGCCTTCTCGTTCTCGATCACGTGCTCGGGGGCCTGCACCACCACCCGGCCCAGGGTGTCGTAGCCGGCCCGGCCGGCCCGGCCGGCGATCTGGTGGAACTCGCGGGCCTTGAGCAGCCGGGTACGCACCCCGTCGTACTTGGAGAGGCCGGTGAAGAGCACCGTGCGGATCGGCACGTTGATGCCGACGCCCAGGGTGTCGGTGCCGCAGATGACCTTGAGCAGCCCGGCCTGGGCGAGGGTCTCCACCAGGCGGCGGTACTTGGGCAGCATGCCGGCGTGGTGCACCCCGATGCCGTGCCGGACCAGCCGGGACAGCGTCTTGCCGAAGCCGGACGTGAACCGGAAGTTGCCGATCGCCTGGGCGATCAGGTCCTTCTCGGCCCGGGTGCAGACGTTGACGCTCATCAGTGCCTGCGCCCGCTCCAGCGCGGCCGCCTGGGTGAAGTGCACGACGTACACCGGGGCCTGCTTGGTCTCCAGCAGCTCTTCGAGCGTCTCGTGCAGCGGCGTCGTCGCGTACGAGAAGAGGAGCGGGACCGGCCGCTCGGCCGAGCGGACCACGGCGGTGGGTCGGCCGGTACGCCGGGTCAGGTCGTCCACGAACCGGGTGGTGTCGCCGAGCGTGGCGGACATCAGCACGAACTGCGCCTGCGGCAGCTCGATGATCGGCACCTGCCAGGCCCAGCCCCGGTCCGGTTCGGCGTAGAAGTGGAACTCGTCCATGATCACCTGGCCGACGTCGGCCCGGGCGCCCTCGCGCAGCGCCAGGTTGGCCAGGATCTCGGCGGTGCAGCAGATGATCGGGGCGTCCGCGTTGACGCTGGCGTCGCCGGTGAGCATGCCGACGTTCTCCGCGCCGAAGACCTCGCAGAGGGCGAAGAACTTCTCCGAGACCAGCGCCTTGATCGGCGCGGTGTAGAAGGTCGTCCGGTCGTCGGCCAGGGCGGCGAAGTGCGCCGCGATCGCGACCAGGCTCTTGCCCGAGCCGGTCGGCGTATTCATGATCACGTTGGCCCCGGAGACGATCTCGATGACCGCCTCCTCCTGGTGGGGGTAGAGGTCGAGACCGCGCTCGGACGCCCAGGAGGCGAACGCGTCGTAGAGGGTGTCGGGGTCGGCGGTCTTCGGCAGCGCGGCGGTGAGAGTCATGGCGGCTCCCATCGTGCCTGGATCCCGGTGCGCCGCGCCAACCGGGTTCAGCGCCGCCGGTGCACCAGGTCGAAGATCTCCCGGCCGGCGGTCAGGGCGCGCCGCTCGAACTTGGTCACCGGACGGTGTGCCGGCCGGGGCGCGAAGCCGCCGTGCACGTCGACCAGCTCCGGGTCGGCGGTCAGCGTCTCGCGCATCGACTCGGCGTACTCGGCCCAGTCGGTGGCGCAGTGCAGCGTGCCGCCGGCGGCCAGCCGGGAGCGCAGGAGCGCCACGTGGGCCGGCTGGATGATCCGCCGCTTGTGGTGGCGGGCCTTGGGCCACGGGTCGGGGAAGTAGACGTGCACCGCGTCGAGGCAGCCCTCGGGCAGGGCCCGGACCAGGTCCAACGCGTCGCCGGAGGCCACCCGGACGTTCGCCAGCCGGTGCCGCTCGACCAGTTCGAGCAGGTTGGCGATTCCGGGCGTGTGCACCTCGACCGCCAGATAGTGTCGGTCCGGATCGGCCGCCGCCATGGCGGCGGTGGCGTCGCCCATGCCGGAGCCGATCTCCAGCACCAGCGGCGCCCGCCGGGCGAAGAGCACCGCCGGATCGAACGGCCCGTCGAGGTCGGCGATCTCCAGCCCGTACGCGGGCCAGAGCCGGGCCAGCGCGGCGCGCTGCCGGTCACTCATCCGACCGCGACGCGGATGGAAGGTGCGGATGCGGGCGGCGTGGGCCGGCGGGGCGGCACTCAGGTCGGTGGAGGTCACAGCGACCCGAGCGTACGCGACCGTCGCGGCGGATCGGATGTGATGTACGGCCGGGGGTGAGAGGATTCATCCCGTACGGCAGGACGGGTGGCCCGCCGCCCGACACCGCCGACGCGACGGCTCCAGGTCGCTGCGCGGCGAGCTCGGCGGAGCCCGGGAGGGGTCAATGGTGTCAGTCACACGACGTGCGGCGGCGCTGATCGCGGTCGCCGCCTGCGCCCCGCTGCTCGGGGCGGCCCCCGCCGTGGCCGGCGGACGGGCCCCCGTCAGGTGGCCGGCCGCCGAGCCGGCACCCGGCCAGCCCGGATCCGGGTCGCGGCCGCAGCCGCAGCCCGGCGACGTGATCTTCGTCGAGGTCACCCCGAGCACCGTGCAGCCCGGCTACCTGGTCGGCATCCGGGCCAGCTGCCGGGACAACTCGCTGCCGGCCACCGTGGTCTCCGACGCGTTCGGCCGGATCCAGGTGCAGCCGCAGCACGGGCTGCTCACCGCCTCCCCGATGGTCAAGGAGCGCACCCGTCCCGGCAACTACCGGGTCAAGCTGGAGTGCCGGGGCGGTGAGACCGCCTCGACGATGCTCCAGGTCGTCGAGCGGGTAGCGCCGAGCCGCGGCCCGGCGACCGGCTTCGGCGGCACCGCGGGCACCGGGTCCGGTGGCCTGCTGGTGCCGATCGGCCTGGCCTTCACCCTGGCCGGGGCGGTCGTCGGCGTGGTCGCCTCCCGCCGGCCCCGCACCGTCCCCGGCGCCGCCCGCCGCTGAGCCGCGCCGTGACCGCCACCCCGCCGCCCGGACCGGGCCAGCCGTGGAGCCGTCTGCCGCCCGCCACCCCGCCGCCGGGGTCGGCCGGACCGTGGCGCCCGCCCGCGACCACCGCCGCGCGCCCGGATCCCGGCCGGCCGTGGCGTCCTCCGGTGGCCACCGCGCCGCCGGGCGGATCGGCCCGGGGCAGTGCGTCCGGCAGCCCGCCGCCGGGCGGGTCCGCCCGGGGCAGCGCAGCCACCCCGCCGTCGGGCGGGGTCACCCGGAGCAGCGCACCCGTCAGCCCGCCGCCCGCCGGTACCACCGGGGGCAGCGCGTCCCCCGGTCGGGCCGGGCGCGGCCGTAGTCCCTGGTCGGCGCCGCTGGCGGTGGCGCTGGTGCTGCTCGGGGTCTTCGCCACCGGTGCGGGGCTGGGCCGGACCGCCGGCCCGTTCGACTGGACCGACACGGCCGCCGCGCCCACCCGGAGCACGGCCGGGCCGGCGCCGAGCCGCGCGCCGGCCAGCCGCCCGGTGAGCCTGGCGGTGCCCGCGATCAAGGTGACCGCGCCGATCACCCCGGTCGGCCAGGCCAAGGACGGCTCGGTCGCCGTCCCGCCGTTGAGCCAGCACAACCAGACCGGCTGGTACGACCGGGGCGCGGTGCCGGGCGAGCCGGGCCGGGCGATCATCGTCGGGCACGTGGACACCAAGAGCGGCCCGGCGGTCTTCTACCACCTGCGTGAGCTCAAGCCGGGGGACCGGATCGAGGTGACCCGGGCGGACCGGAGCGTGGTGACCTTCAAGGTCGACACGGTGGAGTACTTCGACAAGGCCAACATCCCCGCCGACCGGGTCTACGGCGACGCCGGGCCGCCGGGGCTGCGGCTGATCACCTGCGGCGGCGAGTGGGTCGGCGGCCACACCGGCTACCAGGACAACGTGATCGCCTTCGCCTCGCTGGTCGGCACCCGCAACCCCTGAGCCCGGCTCAGCCCTTGCCGGCGACCTGCTGGACCACCTCGAACTCCAGCAGCGTCGCGCCGGTGGCGACCGGCCTTCGCGGCTCGCCGCCCTCGCCACCGGCGTGCGCGGCGCGGGCCGACCCCTGCGCCCAGGACTGGTAGGCCTCCTCCGACTCCCAGCGGGTGTAGACGAAGTACCGGTTCTCCCCGGCGACCGGGCGGAGCAGCTCGAAGCCGAGGAAACCGGGGGAGTTCTCCACCGCGCCGGCCCGGGCGGCGAACCGCTTCTCCAGCTCCTCGCCGGCACCCGGCGGGACGTCGATCGCGTTGATCTTCACGACTGCCATGGCTCCACCCTACGGCGGATCGCGACGCGGTTCAGAACCCCTCGACCGCCGGCACCAGGTCGGCGTCGACCACGATCGGGGCGTGGTCGGACGGGCCCTTGCCCTTGCGCGCCTCGCGGTCCACGTACGCGGCCCGGACCGCCCGGGCCAGCGGCGCGGAGGCGTACACGAGGTCGATCCGCATGCCCTTGTTCTGGTGGAACATGCCGGCCCGGTAGTCCCAGTAGGTGTACGGGTGCGGCCCCTTCATCGGGGTCGGCACCACGTCGCTGAGCCCGAGGTCGCGCAGCGCCGCGAGGGCCGCCCGCTCGGCCGGGGTGACGTGGGTGGAGGTGGCGAAGAGCGCCGGGTCCCACACGTCGGCGTCGGTCGGCGCGACGTTGAAGTCCCCGCAGACGGCCAGCGGCAGCCCGCCGGCCAGTTCCGGTTCCAGGGCGTCGCGCAGCGCCGCGAACCAGGCCAGCTTGTACGCGTAGTGCGGGTCGTCCGGGGCCCGGCCGTTGGGCACGTACACGGACCAGACCCGGACCCCGTCGCAGGTGGCGGAGATGGCCCGGGCCTCCGGTTCGGGGAAGCCGGGTTCGCCGGGGAACCCGACCGCCACGTCGGCCAGCCCGAGCCGGGACAGCACCGCGACCCCGTTCCACCGCCCGTCGCTGTGGCTGGCCACCTCGTAGCCCAGCTCGCCCACCTCGGCGACGGGGAAGGCCCCGTCCGGGCACTTGGTCTCCTGCAGGCAGACGACGTCGGGCCCGGTGTTCGCGAGCCAGTCGAGCAGCCGGGGCAGGCGGGCCTTCACCGAGTTGACGTTCCAGGTCGCCAGGCGCATGGCTCCAGCCTGCCGCATCCGGCGGCCGTGCGCCGACTCAGCCGCGCCGACGCCGGGTGGCCGTGCCGGCCCGGCGTCAGCGCTCCGGAGTGTGGGGCCCGTGCCGGCCCGGCGTCAGCGTTCCGGGGTGTCGCCCGGGCGGGTCTGCTCGGCGAGGAAGCGTTCCAGTTCCGCCCCGAGCTCGTCGGCGCTGGGTAGCGGGCCGGTCTCGGCGGCCAGCAGGTTCTTCTGGCCGCGTCCGCGGGCGAACGTGTCGTACTGCTCCTCCAGGGCCTGGACCAGGGTGGCGGCCTCGTCGGTCTGGGCGACCTGTCGGTCGATCTCCACCCGGACCACCTCGGCGGCGCTGCGCAGGGCGTCGTGCGGCAGCAGCAGCCCGGTGCCGCGGGAGACCGCGACCAGCAGTGCCTCGGCGGCGGCCGGGTACTCGGTCTGGGCGACGTAGTGCGGGACGTGCGCGGCGAAGCCGAGCGCGTCGCGGCCCTGCTCGCCGAGGCGGTACTCCAGCAGGTGGCCCACGCTGCCCGGGACCTGGACCCGCTGCAACCAGGGCTCGTACCCGGCGATCAGCTCGGGTCGGGTGGCGTGCGCGGTGACGCCGCTGGGGCGGGTGTGCGGCACGGCCATCGGGATCGAGTTGAGCCCGACGGTCAGCCGGACGTCGAGGCGTGCCGACAGCGCGGCGACGGCGGCCACGAAGCGTTCCCACTGCAGGTCCGGCTCGGGGCCGGTGAGCAGCAGGAACGGGGTCTCGTCGTCGTCGTGCAGCAGGTGCAGCTCCAGCGCGGGCGCGTCGTACTCGGCCCAGTGGTCCTCGACGAAGGTCATCACCGGCCGGCGGGAGCGGTAGTCGAAGAGCTGGTCCACGTCGAACCGGGCGATCGGCCGGGACTCCAGGGAGGTGAGCAGCTGCTCCCGGGCCAGCCGGGTGGCGCTGCCGGCGTCGACGAAGCCGGTGAGCGCCTGGATCAGCACCGGTTGGCCCAGTTCGGGCAGATCGTCGGTGAGTTCGTAGAGCTCGTGTGGGTCGAGCACCGGTGGGACCTCCCTGGAAACGTGCCTGCGGTGGGCCGTGCGCGCACGGCTCCCCGTTCGGCCAACGTACCGGCCGGTCTGGTCCATTCCGTTACGGCCCGGCGGGTGGGCCGAAGAATGATCACGATCTGGTGGAGCCCGGGGACGGATCGGACCAATTCCGGTGATCTTGCCGGCTGGATCCACTTCAAGGATGAGCTGGACCTGACCGAAAGGGTGAGTTAGTGAATCATGGTTCCGGGGCCCCGTCGGCCGGGTGGTTCCTGTCCCGGGCGACCGGGCTCGGGGTGGACCGGAGGTTCGCCCGGTTCGCCGGATGTGCCGGGCGGACTGCCGGCGGGTGCGGAGGTGTCGGATTCGGGTGGTACGGATTGTGGCGAGGGCCACTCGATCACCCTGGGTGATCGGCCCTCGCCCTGCCTAGCCTCGTCGAATGCGTGACGACGGCACCCTCGACGACCAGTACGGCCTCGGCGGTTCGGCTGACCGTTCGGACGATACCCAATCCACCGTTCAGCCAACCAGCCCCGCGGAGCCCGCCACCCCTCGACCTTCCCTGCGTACCCGCCTCGGCGGCCTCGCTAACCCGTTCGCCGCCCGGCCCGGCCGGACCCGGCTGGCGGTCGCCACCGGCGCCGTCTGCTGCCTCGGCCTGCTCGGCTTCAGTCAGGTCGGCCTCGGCGCCCTCGGCAGCGGCCCGAGCCCGGCCCCGGCCCCCGCCGCGGAACTCGCCGAGCGGGCGGCCCTCGACGCGGCGTCGCGCGGCCTGGCCCGGCCGAGCACGGCCCCGGCCACCCCGAGCGCCACCCCGTCGGCCACCCCCTCGGCGACGAAGCAGGCGAAGCCGAAGCCGAAGGCGAAGCCCCGGCCGAAGCGGATCGTCCCGGTGGCCGGCCTCGACCAGGCCCAGATGGACAACGCCAAGGCCATCGTGCACGCCGGCCGGGAGATGGGCGTGCCGCGCCGCGGCCTGGTGATCGCCGTCGCCACCGCGATGCAGGAGAGCAATCTCTACAACTACGCCAGCGGCGTGCTGCCCGAGTCGCAGAGCTACCCGCACCAGGCCATCGGCTGGGACCACGACTCGGTCGGGCTGTTCCAGCAGCGCCCGAGCAGCGGCTGGGGGACCGTCGGGGACCTGATGGACCCGGAGTTCGCCACCAAGGCGTTCCTCTCCGCCCTGCAGGAGATCCCCGGCTGGCAGGACCTGCCGCTCACCGTGGCCGCCCAGGCCGTGCAGGTCTCCGCCTTCCCCGACGCGTACGCCCAGCACGAGTGGCGGGCCAGTCAGGTCGTCGCGGCCGTCCTGGCCTGACCGCGGTCCCCGGCGCGGCCACTGTGGACGGTTGTCCGACGGCCGCTCCGGGTACCAGGTCGTTGCCGGTCCCGGGTACACATGATGGGGACCGCGAACAGGAGGCCGAGATGTCACTGATGCAACGGATCAGCACGTTCCTGCGCTCGCCGCGCGGCCAGCAACTGGTCGACCGGGGCCGGCGGGAGCTGGCCAAGCCGGAGAACCAGCAGCGGCTCAAGCAGTTCGCCACCCGGCTGTCCAGCCGGCGGCGCTGACCGTACGCCCGCAGTCCGAGCCCCGGGAGCCTCACGTGACCGACCCCGCCCCCACCGACGGCGGCAGCCCCGTCCCCCCGCCGGCCGCGCCGCAGGACGCCCCCGAGACGCCCCCGGCCACCCTCTGGGACCGGATGCGCGACGACCCGCAGTACGCGCCCGAGCACCTGGCGCTCGAAGCGGTGCGCCGGCTCGGGCCGGAGGCGGCACGGTGGGCCGAGCGGGAGCGGGCGCAGCGGCCCGACGTGCCGGCCGAGGAACTGGCCGACCAGGCGGTCCGCAAGTTCGTCAACCACGCCCGGCTCTCCGGGGCGGTCTCCGGGGTCGCCGGGCTGCCCGGCGCGGTGATCGACGTGGGGGTGCTGGCCTGGACCCAGGCCCGGCTGGTGCTGCACGTGGCCGCCGCGTACGGCGTCGACCCGGTGCAGCCCGAGCGGGCCACCGACCTGCTGGTGCTGCAGAAGGTGCACAAGGTCGCCGAGAGCGCCCGGCTCGCCCTCGGGGTGGCCGCCGGGCGGGAACGCGCCGGGGCGCTCTTCGGGATGGCCGGGGAGCGCCCGCTGGGGCGGGTGATGGTGCAGCTCGGCATCCGGCTCGCTCAGATGGCCGGCGTCCGGGCGGCCAAGCGGATCTTCGCGAAGGTGGTCCCCGGCGCGGCCGTCATCCTCGGCACCTGGGCCAACTCGTCGGCCACCAAGGACCTCGCCGAGCGGGCCCGGGCGCTCTACCGGGGCGGCCCGGGCAACCTGCCCGCGCAGCGTCGCCCCTGACCCGGGCTCAGTCGAGCCAGCGGGCGGCGTCCCAGGTCACCTCGGCGAGCCGGTTCTGCCCGGAGACGTTCGGGTGGAACCAGTCGAGGCTGTTCACCTGGTCCAGGTCGAAGCGGGCCCGGTGGGCCGCGCCGCCGTCCCAGCGGCACCGCGACCCGTACGCCCGGCAGGCCGCCTTCAGCTGGTCGTTGTAGTCGTCGATCCGCTGCCGGAACCGGTCGCGCCGGGCCCGGGCGGCGGCGCTGTCGGAGGTCGCGTCGGCCAGCAGCGCGGGGCAGATGCCGTGCGCCCAGGCGCGTACCGCCCGCTGGTCGGTGTGCCCCACCTGCCAGAGCCGGTAGAGGTCGGGGATGCTGGCCACCAGCACCCGGGCCTTGGGCCGCCCGGTGCGCAGCACCCGCAGCCCGGCGTCGACCTGCTTGCGGAAGGTGGCGGTCGGGGTCATCGCGTCGATGTCGCCGTGGCAGGCGTCGTTCGCCCCGATCAGCACCGTCACCCGGTCCGCCTTGTCCCGCACCGCCGCGCCGGCCTGCGCGGTCAGCCCGACCGCCCGGGCCCCCGGGACCGCCCGGTTGTACGCCCGCAGCCGCGGATTGTCCTCGCGCAGCCGCTGGTAGTGGCTCTGCACCCGGACGCTGTCGCCGGTGGACCAGGAGTTGCGCTCGCAGCTGATGAGCACCAGGCAGGAGCCGAAGCCGGTGGTGACCGAGTCGCCGAGCGCGACCAGCACCGCCGGTGCGCCGGGCCGGGCGGTGCCCGTACCCGAGGGTCGGGGTGTCGCGGAGCCGGCGCCGTCGCAGGCGAGCGCGACCAGCGCCGCCAGACAGGCGAGGCCGGTCACCCAACGTCGAGACATCCCGTCCCCCGTCCGACGGCGTGCGGCAGCGCATCGACCCTATGCACGTCGGTCGATCGGTGGGGGCTCCTGTCAGCTTTCCGGCATCGACAACCGTCGTTCACATTCCGGTGCTAGGAGGCACGCCGCCAGGGGGCCGGCTGGCCGTGCAGCCACCAGTGCAGCTGCCGAGTGATCCAGGGCAGCACCAGGTACGTCATCAGCGGCGTCAGGCAGAGCGTCATCAGCAGGGTGCGCAGCGCCAGCGGCACGCCCGCGATGAAATGGGCGGTGAGCAGCGTCGCGGTGAGGCTCAGCGGGAAGAACGCCAACCAGATCGTCACCGCCTGCTTCCAGCGCGGCGGGGCGGCCGGCGCCGCCGGCTCGGCATCGCCGGTGGCGAAGGTCTCCACCACGTGGTCGACCGGCGGGTCGAACCAGCCCTCGATCCCGGTCCGCCGCTCCATCCGGGTGTGCTCGACGATGCCCTGCGCGGAGGTCAGCCACCAGTGCCGCTGCGGTGACTCCTCCCAGTCGCGCAACGTCGCCGCGTCGGCGAACCGGTAGAGCATGTGCCACTCGGGCGATCCGGGGGCGCTCTGCACGAAACCGGCACCGAGGAATCCCGGGAACGATTCGGCCAGCGCCGTGCCGGCCCGCATCCACGCCACCATCTCGCCGGTCCGCGCCGGGTCGGCGCGCCGCGCGATGGCGACGGTGACGGGTACCGCCTGGGTCGTGGTCATCCCTGAATCCTCTCCGCCGCCGGAGCCGGCCTCCGGTCGCGACAGACCGGTGTAACGCACCGACCCGGCACGGCCATCCGCCGAGGGCCCGGTCCGTGTCCGGGATCACCGGGCCGGCGGGCGCGACCGGTTAGCCCCGTCCGTGCGGGGGTAGCCCGGAGGAATGACCCGATCACAGCCGCGCCGGCGGGTCAACGCCGCCTCCAGCGCGCTGAACCTGCGGCTCGTCCTCGCCCTCTTCGGCCTGGTCTCGATGACCGTCTTCGCGGTGGTCGCCTTCGCCGCCGACGTGCCGTGGCTGGGCGTCGGGTGCGCGGTCCTCGCCGTCGTGGCCGTGGTCGACCTGATCGTCATCCAGCGCCGCCGCGCCGCCCGCCGCCGGGAGGAGCCGGGCGTGCGGCACTCACTGTTCGAGTGACAGGAGCCCGACATGCCCATCGCCACCACCGATCCCGCCACCGGACAGGTGCTCAAGACGTACGACCCGATGTCGGACGAGCAGGTCGACGCCGCGATCGAGCGCGCCGACCTCGCCTTCCGCCAGCTGCACGGCACCACGATCGCCCAGCGCGGGCAGTGGCTGACCGCCGCCGCCGACCTGCTCGAGGCCGAGCGGGACGCCACCGCCCGGCTGATGACCACCGAGATGGGCAAGACGTACGCGGCCGCGAAGGCCGAGGTGACCAAGTGCGCCACCGCCTGCCGCTTCTACGCCGCCCACGCCGAGCGGATGCTCGCCGACGAACCCGCCGACGCGAAGGCGGTCAAGGCGCAGCGCGCCTTCGTCCGCTACCAGCCGCTCGGCCCGGTGCTCGCGGTGATGCCCTGGAACTTCCCGCTCTGGCAGGTCATGCGCTTCGCCGCGCCGGCCCTGATGGCCGGCAACACCGGCCTGCTCAAGCACGCCTCCAACGTGCCGCAGACCGCCCTGTACCTGGAGGACCTGTTCCGCCGGGCCGGTTTCCCGGAGGGCGCGTTCAGCACCCTGCTGGTCGGCTCCGACGCGGTCGAGCGGATCCTCGCCGACCCCCGGGTCCGCGCCGCCACCCTCACCGGCAGCGAGGGCGCCGGCCGCTCGATCGCCGCGATCGCCGGCCGGGAGCTGAAGAAGACCGTGCTGGAACTCGGCGGCAGCGACCCGTTCGTGGTGATGCCCTCGGCCGACCTGGACAAGGCGGCCGAGGTGGCCACCACCGCCCGCTGCCAGAACAACGGCCAGTCCTGCATCGCCGCCAAGCGGTTCATCGTGCACGCCGACGTCTTCGACGCCTTCGCCGAGAAGTTCGCCGCCCGGATGTCCGCGCTGCGCGTCGGCGACCCGATGGACGAGAACACCGACGTCGGCCCGCTGGCCTCGGAGAGCGGCCGGGACGAGCTCCACGCCCAGGTGCGGGACGCCGTCGACAACGGCGCCAGCGTGCTGTGCGGCGGCGAGAAGCCCACCGGCGACGGCTGGTTCTACCCGCCGACCGTGGTCACCGACCTGCGCCCGGGCATGCGGATGTGGGCCGAGGAGGTCTTCGGGCCGGTCGCCGGCCTCTACCGGGCCGCCTCGTACGAGGAGGCCATCGAGATCGCCAACGGCACCGCCTTCGGGCTCGGCTCGAACGCCTGGACCACCGACCCGGCCGAGCAGGAGCGCTTCGCCACCGACCTGGACGCCGGCAACGTCTTCATCAACGGCATGACCACGTCCTATCCGGAGTTGCCGTTCGGCGGCGTGAAGAACTCCGGCTACGGCCGGGAGCTCTCCGCCGTCGGCATGCGCGAGTTCTGCAACACCAAGACCGTCTGGATCGGCGCGGGCGAGGCCGGCCCCGGCGCGGGCGCGCACTCCGAGTAGTCGCGATTGGCCGGACACCGGCATGGGTAGGAGGAGCGCCCATGACGGTGTTCGGCTTCCACGCGTCCCATGAGCAGATCCACCCGGCCCGGCTGCTGGAGGCGGTGATCCACGCCGAGAGCGCCGGCTTCGACGCGGCCATGTCGTCGGACCACTTCTCGCCCTGGAGCGCCCGGCAGGGCCAGAGCGGCTTCGCCTGGTCCTGGCTGGGCGCCGCGCTCCAGGCCACCGACCTGCCGTTCGGCGTGGTCAACGCGCCCGGCCAGCGGTACCACCCGGCGATCATCGCGCAGGCCATCGGCACCCTCGCCGCCATGTACCCGGGTCGGTTCTGGGCCGCCCTGGGCACCGGCGAGGCGAGCAACGAGCACATCACCGGCGAGGTGTGGCCGCGCAAGGACATCCGCACCGCCCGGCTGCGCGAGTGCGTCGACGTGATCCGGGCGCTGCTGGCCGGCGAGGAGGTCAGCCACGACGGCCTGGTCACCGTCGACCGGGCGAAGCTCTGGACCCGGCCCGAGCAGCCGCCCGCGCTGATCGGCGCGGCGGTCAGCGAGGCCACCGCCCGCTGGTGCGCCGAGTGGGCCGACGGCCTGATCACCGTCAACGCCCCCACCGAGCACCTGCGTCGCATGATCGACGCCTACCGGGACGCCGGCGGGCGCGGGCCGCTGCACCTGCAGGTGCACGTCAGCTGGGCGCCCGCGCAGGCCGAGGCCGAGGCGATCGCGTACGAGCAGTGGCGCAGCAACGTCTTCGCCCCGCCGGTCTGCTGGGACCTGGAGATGACCGACCACTTCGACACCGTCAGCGAGGACGTGCCGATGTCGAAGGTCACCGACACCGTCAACGTCTCCGCCGACCTGGGCCGGCACGTCGGCTGGCTGGAGGAGTACGTCGGGCTCGGCTTCGACCAGATCGCCCTGCACCACGTCGGGCAGGAGCAGCGGGCCTTCATCGACACGTTCGGCGAGCAGGTGCTGCCGAAACTGCGGACCACCGGCTGATCAACAGCCGCCGCCGCGCCGCCTAGGCTCGTACCCCATGGAAGCTCTGTTCGAGGTCGTCGTCTTCCTGGCGATCGCGACCTTCGGCGCGGCGCTGGCCCGCCGCTTCGGGTTGCTCGCGCCGATCCTGCTGGTCGTGGTCGGCCTCGGGCTGTCGTTCGTGCCCGGGCTGCCGCAGGTCCGGCTGGACCCGGAACTGGTGCTGGTGGGCATCCTGCCGCCGCTGCTCTGGGTGGCGGCGCTGGAGACCTCGGTGCCGGCGTTCCGGCTCAACCTGCGCCCCATCCTGCTGCTCGCCGTCGGCCTGGTGATCTTCACCGCGTTCGCGGTCGGCACCGTGCTGCACCTGTTCCTGCCCGACCTGCCGTACGCCATCTGCCTGGCCCTCGGCGCGGTGGTGGCGCCGCCCGACGCGGTCGCCGCCACCGCGGTGGCCCGCAAGGTCGGCCTGCCCCGGCGCATCGTCACCATCCTGGAGGGCGAGAGCCTGGTCAACGACGCCACCGCGCTGGTGCTGCTGCGGGTGGCGGTCGCCGCCGCCACCGCCAGCGCCGGCAGCGTCGGGGTGGCCGACGTGGCCCGCGAGGTGGTCGTCGCCACCGGCGGCGGCATCCTGGTCGGCGTCCTCGGCGTGGTGGTCTTCTCCTGGCTGCACAAGCGGACCACCGATCCGGTGCTGGACAACGCGCTCTCGCTGATCGTGCCGTTCACGGTGGTCTTCGCCGCCGAGGAGATCCACGCCTCCGGGGTGGTCGCCGTGGTGGTCACCGGGCTCGGCATCGGGCACCGGCTGCCGCTGCTGCTCTCGGCCGCCTCCCGGTTGCAGACCACCGCGTTCTGGCGGCTCGCCCGGTTCCTGCTGGAAGGGCTGGTCTTCCTGCTGGTCGGCCTGCAACTGCGCGAGGTGGTGCGCAACCTCGACGAACCGTTCGGCTTCCTCGCCGGGATCACCGCCGCCACCCTGGGCACGGTCTTCCTGGCCCGGTTCGTCTGGGTCTTCCCGGCCACCTACCTGGCCCGGCTGGTGCCCCGGATCCGCCGCCGCGACCCCGCCCCGCCGGTGCAGGTGCCGATCGTGATCGGCTGGGCCGGCATGCGCGGGGTGGTGACCCTGGCCGCCGCGCTGGCCCTGCCGCTCACCCTCGCCGGCGACCGGCCCTACCCCCGGGACCTGTTCATCTGGCTGGCCTTCGCGGTGATCGTGGTGACCCTGGTGGCGCAGGGCGCCACCCTGCCGGCGGTCGCCCGCCGGCTCAGGCTGCCCCCGGACGACCCGGTGCAGGACGCGCTCTCCGCCGCCGCCGTGCAGCAGCAGGCCGGCCGGGCCGCCCGGGAACGCCTCGACGAACTGGCCGAGGGCGCGCCCGCCGCGGTCGTCGAGCGGCTGCGCGGGCTGGTGCAGAGCCGCACCAACGTGGCCTGGGAACGGCTCGGCGGCACCGAGCGGGAGACCCCGTCGCAGGCGTACGGTCGGCTGCGGCAGGAGATGATCGACGCCGAGCGGGAGGTCTTCCGGGCCGCCCGCGACTCCGGGAAGATCCCGGAGGAGGTGCTGGTGCGCGCCTACCGCGACCTGGACCTGGAGGAGTCGTTGCTGCGCCAGGAGGAGGAGACCGACTGATGAGCTGTGAGCACCTGACCGAGGCCGGCGACGCCGAGCCGGGCACCACCACCGAGTGCCCGGACTGCGTCGCCGTCGGCAACGACGACTGGGTGCACCTGCGCTCCTGCCTCAGCTGCGGGCACGTCGGCTGCTGCGACTCCTCGCCCTACCAGCACGCCACCAAGCACTTCGAGAGCAGCGGCCACCCGGTGATGCGCTCGATCCAGCCGGGGGAGTCCTGGCGCTGGTGCTTCGTGGACGAGGAGATCGGCTGAGCTGGCCGGTGCCGCCGGGCGGCACCGCGCTCAGTCCAGCCGGCGCTGGAGCACCTGACCCGGCCACGGCGGCCGGCCCGGTCGCCGGACCGTGAACGGGTCGGTCGCGGTGAACCCGCAGCTCTCGTAGAAGCCGACCAGCGCCCGGTCGTCACCGGCGTAGCAGTCCACCCGCAGCAGCCCCACGCCCCGCCTCCGGGCCAGCTCCGCCGCGTACGCCAGCAGCCGCGCCCCGATCCCGTGCCCCGGGTACGACCGGTCGGCGATCAGCAGGTTCACGTACAGCTCCGGCTCGGTCGGCGGCGGCACGTACTCCGTCGCCTCGCCCACCACCAGCGCGCCCACCACGGTGTCGCCGAGCTGCGCCAGGTGCAGCCCGCCCCCGGTGGTGTACGCCCGCACCTGCGCGATCCGGGCCGGATCGGTCGACGCGGGCTCGCTGCCCCACTGGCCGGTCCGGCCGCGTGCGGTCAGCCAGGCGATGGCGACGTCGAAGAGGCGCAGCACGGCCTCGGCGTCGTCGGGCCCGCCGGGACGGATGGTGAGACGGTCGGTCATGCGGCTGCCCCCTCCTCCACCGGTTGATCATCCGGTGCCGGCGCCCGGTTCGCCAGCGCCCACCGGGTCAACGCCGGGGCGGCCAGCCCGACCCCGGCGAAGAGCGCGCCCAGCGCCAGCCAGCCGGGCACCCCGCCGTCGAGCAGCAGCAGGGTCAGCAGCGCCGGACCGACCGCCCGGGCCAGGCCGGCGAGCAGGCCGTCCGCCCCCTGGTACGCGCCGATCGCCGCCGGCGGGGCCAGATCGTAGGCCAGCCCCGCCCCGGCCGAGCCGTGCCACAGGTCGCCGACCGTGTAGACCGCCGTGGCGACCAGCAGCAGCGCCACCGCCGGCCCGGTTGGCAGGCCGGCCGTGAGCGCGTAGAGCGGCATCGCCGCAGCGAGGACCAGACCGGCCCGGCGCAGCTTGCGGGCGGCCGGGGCGGCCCGGTCCGCGCCCCGGCTCAGCCGTACCGCCAGCAGCACGGTGAGCACCGTGTTGGTCAGCAGCACCGCCGCGACCACCGGCGGCGGCGCGCCGACCCGGTCCACCGCCCAGAGCGGCACCACCAGGGTGAGCACGGTCAGGTGCAGGGTCAGCACCGCCGAGGCGCCGCTCACCGCCAGGAACCGGCCGTCCCGCAGCGCCCGCGCCCGCCGCGGCCGGGCCGCCGCCGGCTCGCGCGGTGCCTCCGGGTCCGTCGGTACCGCCGGCGCGCGCGGCGCCGGCGGGCAGGCCGGCAGCCGCAGCAGCAGCGCCGCCGAGAGCAGATAGCTGGTCACGTTCCCGACCACCAGCAACTGGTACGCCAGGTGGGTGTCCGCCGCCAGCGCGAACCCGGCCAGCGCCGCCCCGAGCGCGATGCCCAGGTTCGCCACCGCCCGCAGCGTGGCGAAGGCGTGCACCCGGCCCCGCGGGCCACCCACCGCGGCGACCAGCGCGGCGCGTACCGCCAGGTTGCCGGAGGTGAGCAGCGCGTCGGCCACCGCCACCGCCAGGAAGACCGGGAACGAGCCGACCAGCAGGTACGCCGCCGCCACGACCGCCTGGCAGACCTGGAGCAGGGCCCGCAGCCTACGCGGGTCACGCCGGTCGGCCAGCCCGCCGAGCGGCACACTCGCGGTGAGCCCGACCATCCCGGCCGCGGTCAGGCCGACGCCGACCGAGGCGGGGGAGAGGCCCACGTCCCGGGTGAGATAGAGCGCCGCGCCGGCCGTCCAGAGCCCCATGCCGACGGTGTTGGCCAGGGTGGCCAGGGAGAGGGTGCGCAGCGGGCCGGGCGGTGGGAACGGCGACGCGCGGAACGGCCCGCGTCGAGCCGGTGCCATCCCGTCGCTGGTCATGCCGCCGACCCTAGGCAGGTCGACGCGTCGCGGCGGTCCCGTTCGGGGCGACCCCCGTCACAGTGGACGGGCCCGCACCTGCTCGGCGAAACGGAGCAGCTCCGCACGTAGCTGCGCGTCAGCGTGCCCGCGTAGGTCGTACTCCAGCCGGTCGAGCAGCGGCAGCAGCCGGTCGACGGCGGCCCGGTCCGGCTCCTGGGCAAGGCTGCCGAGCAGCTGGTGGGCGGCGTCCTCCACGCTCAGGGCACCCGCCGCCAGGCGGTCACAGACGTCCGCGGTGACCAGCCGCGCGGCGGTGGGCCGGTCCATCTCGGGCACGGCCAGCTCGGTCAGCACGGCGTCCAGCAGGCGGTCGGCGTGGGGCTGGATCAGCGTGCGCGTCGACTCGATGGCCAGCGCCACGACCGCGTCACCGTCCACCCCGGCGGCCAGCAGGTCACAGGCGAGCAGCACCGCGTAGGCCGGCTCGACCTGCTCCACCACCAGGTACGCCCGGGCCAGCCGCAACCGGCGCGCCAACTCGTCCGGGACCGTCACGCCGTCCCGGCCCGCTCCCACGGCATCGGTACGCGTACCGCAGCCATGCCCGCCGCCGTCGCGGCCTGCACGCCCAGGTCGGTGTCCTCGAAGACCAGGCACCGCTCGGGCGGCACGCCGAGCCGCCGGGCGCCCAGCAGGAAGCACTCCGGGTCGGGCTTGGCCCGCGCGTAGTCCCCGGCGCAGACCAGCGTCTCGAACTTCTCCAGCAGCCCTAGCGCGGCCAGCGAGGCGGTGACCGACTCGCGGGTGCTGCCCGAGACGACCGCGAACGGCACCCGCCCGTACGCGTCCTCGAGGTGTGCCAGCACCTCCGGCACGGCGGTCAGCTCGGGCAGGAAGCTCTGGTACGCCTCCTCCCGGCGGCGGGCCACCGCGTCGACCGGCATGTCCAGCCCGTGCCGCTCGTTGAGGTCCACGATGATGTCGGCGACCGGCCGGCCGCCCCAGGCGTAGAAGAGGTCCTCGGGCAACTCGCAGCCCCACTCGTCCAGCGCCGCGCACCAGGCACGATGGTGCACCGGCATCGAGTCGACGATCGTGCCGTCACAGTCGAAGAGGTACGCGCCGAAGTCGCCCGGCGGCAGAATCAGGACCACCGGTGCAGGGTACGGTCCGGCTCCGGAAATCCGCTGGCCCGCCCGGGACCGGCTCTGCCAGGGTCACCTCCGTGCAGACCATCAGGACCGCGCGGGCCGACGAGTTGACCGAGGTGCAGCGGATCGAGGTGGCCTCCGGGGCGCCGTTCCGGGAGATCGGCATGACCTGGGTCGCCGACATGCCGCCGCTGCCGCTGGACGTGCTGGCCGCCGCCCGGCGCGCCGGCCGGGTCCTGGTGACCGTCGACCCGGACGACCGGCCGATCGCCTTCGTCGTGGTCGACCTCGTCGACGGGTGCGCGCACGTGCAACAGCTCAGCGTCGACCCGGCGTACGCCCGGCAGGGGATCGGGCGGCGGCTGCTCGACGCGGTCGCGGAGCGGGCGGCGGGGGAGGGGCTACCGGCGTTGACGCTGACCACGTTCCGGTCGGTGCCGTGGAACGGGCCGTACTACGCGCGGTGCGGGTTCCGGGAGTTGGTCGGGGCGGAGGTGACGCCGGGGCTGGTGGAGCTGCTGGCGGCCGAGGCGGCGCTGGGACTGGACCCGGCCGACCGGGTCGCCATGCGGCGTGCCGTGGGTTGACGGTCAGCGTCGGCCAGGTCGGGGACCGCCGTACAGGTGCACCCGTTCGTCCCGATCCCGGACCCAGCGGGCATCGCGGAACAGTTCCGGTCGGGCCGGGGCGTGGGCGACCCGTACCGTCCACTCCTCGTACCACCAGCGGGCGGCGCACTGGCAGCCGGTGAACCGGAAGTTCGCCCGCCAGCGGGCCGACTCGCCCGGCCCGAGCGAGAACAGGCGGGTGCCGACCCGACGCACCGGGAACGACGCGTCGCTCGGCAACCGGTCGACCACCGCCCTGCCGTCGGACCACTGGACCCACAACCCCGCGTCGCGGGCCGCCGACTCGCCGTGCCGGATCTGGTGTGCCGGCTGGTAGCCGGTGGCCTCGTCCAGCAGCACCTCGTGCCCGACGACCCGGTCCGCCGGCAGGGCCGGCAGCGCGTACTCCCGGTCGAGCCGGCCGCGGACGGTGGCCGCGGCGGGGTCGCGGCTGGTCCACCGGAGCCGGATCCGCTGGACGACCAGTCCGCTCATCCGTTCGCCTCCGCGACCAGGCGTTCGGTCGCCAGGCAGGAGATCAGGCAGCGCTCCTTGGCGTCGCCGGTCAGCCGGGCCGTCCAGTCGGTGAAGCCGCCGTCGCCGACCTCCAGCGCGCCGCCGTGCAGGGTGAGGCGCAGCGCGGCCCCGACGTAGTAGCCGCGTCCGCGTCGCCGCTCCGGCTCGTCATGGGGGGTGGCGCCGTCGGCGGCGAGCACCGGGCGGACGGTGTCGGCGAGCCGTTCGCCGACGACCGGGTCGAGGATCGTCACGTGCAGTCGCGGTACGGCCGTGCGGGCGAGGTCGGCGAGGACCGTGTGCCAGAAGGAGAGGTGTCGGGCCAGCAGCCGCGCCTCGGTCCGCCCCGAACCGGTGTCCCTGGCGCTGGAGACGAGCGTGAAGAGCCGGAAGTGGGCCGACGCGCCCGGCCCGAAGTCCTGCGCCCGGAGCACCCGGTGCGCGGCGGCCAGATGCACCTCGTCGCCGTGCCGCCGCCGTGCCGCCGCCTCGACCGCCAGGGCGTTGGTCGGGTCGCTCACCACCTCGGTGCCCCGCATCGTGGTGACGATCCGGTGCTGGCTGACCGGTGCGACGGCGGCGCAGGTGCCGACCGGGGCCACGGGGGACAGCTCCACCCCTGCCACATCGGCCGGCAGCAGCTCCCACAGCCGTCCCTCCACCCGGGACAGCGCGCGGGGATCGACGTCGGCCGGGCGGACGAACCGGTCCTCCCGCCACCGCCGGACGACGTCCGCCGGACGTACCGCCGCCGCACGGTCCCGGGCGACCGTCAGCAGCGCCGTCCGCAGGTCGGCCGCGGGCAGGCCGGCGAGCGCGGCGCGGGTTCCCGCCGGCAGTCCCGCCCACACCCGGCGTTCCGCGCCGGACAGCCCGTCCTCGGTCATGCCCGTCACCATCGCGGAGGCGCCGCGTCGCGTCCACCCGGTTTCGGCTCAGTGCGCGCCGCCGAGGTTGAGCACCACCACCCCGGCGATGACCAGGCCCGCGCCCACCACCTTCGCCACGCTCAGCGGCTCACCCAGGAACGCCGCGCCGATCGCCATGATCGCCGCTGTGCCCAGCCCGGACCAGATCGCGTACGCGACGCCCACCGGGATGTCCTTGACCGTCAGGGAGAGCAGCCCGAACGACAGGACGTACGCCACCACCACGCCCAGCGTGGGCCAGAGTCGGGTGAAGCCGTCGGTGGCCTTGAGCAGGCTGGTGCCGATCACCTCGGCGGAGATCGCCCCGAGCAGGAACAGGTACGCCATCAGCGGACCGTACCCGGGTGGCGGTCGGGGTTGCCGGAGGTCGTGGCCCGAATTCCGGGTGCGCCCGGTGCATCCACCGAGGACGCTGCGGACGAAGTCCCTCATGCAACACCCCACATCGTCCGAACCGAAGGGGAACATGATGAGGAAGACGACCGTGCTCGGTGGCGTGACCGTGGCCCTGGCGGCCAGCCTGGCGGTGGCCGCGCCGGCCTCGGCGGCTCCGGCGAACGACGGGGCGGCCTGCGTGCAGGCCGGTCTGGGCACCCTGAAGAGCCTCGGCCTGCTCCAGGCCGCCGCGCAGCAGAAGGTCGACTACTCGACCCTGGCCGACCCGGTGAACGGCCCGATCTACGCCGCTCTGCCGGCCGGCTCGTACCTGTCCCTGGGCCAGGTCGTGAAGCTGCACCACACCAACCCGACCCTCTTCGCCTGGTGCCGCTGACCCCGGTTCCCGGCCCCCGGAGCTGAGGGGTCGACCTGAGTGGTGCACCTGTTTCACGGAAAGAGTGGCTATCCGACGTCGGATAGCCACTCTTTCCGTGAATTAGCGCCACCGAGGCGCTTGGAGGGGCGTTACGAGAGGGTGCAGGGGGAACCGTTGAGGGTGATCAGGGTGGGGTTGGGGTTGGGGCCGCCGGCGGTCGAGCCGTTGAGGCCGAAGGTGATCTCGGCGCCGGGGGCGACCTTCGCGTTCCAGGAGAGGTTCTTCGCGGTGACCGTGGCGCCGGACTGGGCGACCTGCGCCGACCAGTAGCCGCTCACCTTCTGGTCACCGGTGAACGCCCAGCGCAGGCTCCACCCGTCGATCGCCTTCGAGCCGGTGTTGCGCAGCGTCACCTGGGTGGTGAAGCCGTCCGGCCAGCTGCCGTGCGTGGTGTAGGTGACCGCACAGGTCGGGGCCGGGACCGCCGCCGCGTCGCCCTGGTCGGCGAGGAAGGACGCCAGCCAGGCCAGCGCCGAGTTCCAGTTGATCGCGATCTCGTTGGTCGAGTACGAGTCGATGTTGTCGACGTAGCAGAACATCGGCTTGCAGCCGGCCAGCAGGTTGGCCGCGTACGGGTCCTGGATGCCGGAGTTCGGGCCACCGGCGAGGGAGCCGGCGGGCGGGTTCGGCAGGTTCGGGTCGAGCTGGTGGGCGAAGATCCGGCTGTGCTGGTTGTGCGCGTTCTGCTCGCCCCAGCCGGTCACGTACGACATGTTCAGCGCGTTGCGGCCGAGCAGGTAGTCGGCGGTCTGCACCGCCCCGTCCCGGTACTTCGCGTCCCCGGTCAGGTCGAACGCGGTGCCGAGCACGACCGCGTTGTTCACCACGTTGCTGTTGCTGCCCCAGACGTACGCGTCGGCGGGCAGCGGCAGCCCGTACGCCTGGGCCCGCAGCGTGGTCAGGTACCGGTCGGCGGCGGCGGCCACCGAGGCGCGGATCCGGGTCTTCTCGGCGGCGGGCAGCGTGTTCGGCACGGTGGCCAGGTCGAGCCGGCCCAGCGCGGCCACGCTCTGCCAGCCGAACGCGCCCCCGGCGTCGAAGACGTCGGCGGTGTGCGCCGGCGAGGCGGACAGGTCGGTCAGGTACGCCTTGTTCCCGGTGGTCAGCCACAGCTCGACGGCCGCCCAGTAGAACTCGTCGGTGACGTTGTTGTCCTCGTACGCGCCGCCGCCGTTGCCGTCGGCCGTCGTGGCGTACACCGTCGGGTGGGCCTTGGCCGCCACGTAGGCCGTCTTCGCGGCGGTGCCGCAGCGGGCGGCGAAGGCCGCGTCGTAGGGGGCGAAGAGCCGGGCGCACTGGGCGGCGACGGCGGCCAGGTTGAGGGTGGCCGCGGTGGACGGCGGGTGCAGCTCGCGCGGCTGCGGGTCGTCCTGCGGGGCCAGCGGCAGCCCGGTCCAGTTCCGGTCGTGGATCTTGTGGTGCGCCATCCCGGCGAGCGGCTGGCCGGCCGGCACCTGCATGCGCAGCAGGAACTCCAGCTCCCAGCGCGCCTCGTCGAGGATGTCGGGCACCTTGTTACCGCGCTCGGGCACCCGCAGGGTGGCGTCGCCGAGCGCCGCGCCGCCGCCGGCCGTCGCCGCGGTCTTGGTCCGCTCGAAGGCGTTGAGCAGCTGGTAGGTGGCGATGCCGCCGTTGACCACGTACTTGCCGTGGTCGCCGGCGTCGTACCAGCCGCCGCGCACGTCGAGCCGGTAGTCGCAGACCCCGGCCTGGCACGGCACGTCGGTGTCGCCCTGGTTGGGGGCCACCCCGAGATGCCCGGCCGGGCGGGCGTACGCCGCGCCGATCAGGTCACCGTCGATCGGGGTGCCGCTGCGCTGGGCGTAGAAGAACTGGAGCGAGTCGGCCCGCAGCTTCTCGTAGAGGGTGCCGGAGATGTCGAACGGGTGGCTGGTCTCGCCGTCGACGACGAGGGTGTAGCCGGTGCCCGGGGTGCGGTACGCGGAGAAGTCCACCGTCTGGGTGTGCTGCCCGGACGCCGGGTCCACCCCGCGCGGGCTGGTCTCGCCGCTGGCCACCACCGCGCCGGCGGCCGACTTGAGCTGCCAGGGCAGCGCGTCGGCCGCGTCGGTGACCACGGTGGCGTTCTTCGGGCCGGCGGGCAGGTAGCCGACCTGGTTGACCCGGACCCGCGGCCCGGTGTCCGGCTCGTACGGCGGGGCCGCCTCGCCGCCGCGCAGCGAGACGTTGTCCAGGCAGAAGGTCTGCGCGGCGGGGCTGCCGCCGACCTGGAAGATGAGCTGGGCGTTCGGGTCGTCGGCCGGAGTGGTGAAGGTCTGGTCGACGTGCACGCCGGCGGCGGTCGCCGTGGTCTGCACCGTCGCGTACCCGGTGTAGGGGGCGCTGCCGAGCTGGAGCACCGCCTTGACGGCGGCGTCGGTGGTGGCGGAGACGTCGAAGGAGAGGCGGTACTCGGCGCCGGCGAGCAGTGGCACGGCGCTCTGGCCGATGCCGGCGTCCCACGGGTTCGCCAGGCCGCCGGCGACCGGGGCGCAGAGCCGGCCGTCGGTGACCGCGAGCGTGCCGGTGCCGAACGAGAACCAGGGGTTGACGCCCTCGCTGAAGTCGCCGTTCTTCACCTGCTCGGGCGCGTCCGGGGGGACCTCGGCGTGGGCGGTGCCGGCGGTCACGCCGGTCAGCGCCAGGGTGGTGGCCGCGGCGAGCGCCGTGAGGCGGCGTCGGGATGGGGTCACGGAGGGTCCTTCCGTGCTGTGGGGGTGGTGGCGCGGGGGAGTACCGGAGCTGGGAGCGCTCCCAGTACCGGTCAGATGTTTCCAGCGCGTTCCCTCCCTGTCAATCGATCCGATCGAATGCGCCCCCGGCTCGCCCGACAGTGAGATTCGCCGCGCCACGCGGCATCGTCCTGATCTCCTAGAGACAACTGCGCCCTTCGCCTGGCAGGCTGCCACCCATGACCCTGAAGCTTCGTTCCGTCGGGGCGAGCGACCGAGGGCTGATCCGCAGCGGGAACCAGGACGCGCTCCACGCCGGCAGCTGGCTCGTCGCCGTCGCCGACGGCATGGGCGGCATGGCGGCCGGTGATCTGGCCAGTCGGATCGCCATGGACGCGATGGCCCCGCTCGACGTCGAGACCCCCGAGGACGCGCTGGTCGCCGCCCTGTCCAGCGGCATCGACCTGGCCACCGCGCGGATCCGCCGGGCCGTCGAGGAGGACCCGGAACGCCAGGGCATGGGCACCACCCTGACCGCGCTGCTCTTCGCCCGTACCGGGAGCTGCCTGGCGCTGGCCCACGTCGGCGACTCCCGGGCCTACCTCTACCGGGAGGGGGTGCTGAAGCAGGTCACCCGCGACGACACCTTCGTGCAGATGCTGGTCGACCAGGGCGTGATCACCCCCGAGCAGGCGAGCAGCCACCCCCGCCGGGCGGTGGTCACCCAGGCGTTGCAGGGCGACGAGGTCTCCCCGGCGTACGCGACGATGGTCCCCAGGCCCGGCGACCGGTGGCTGCTGTGCAGCGACGGCCTCTCCAACGTGGTGCGGGCGGACACGCTCGCCGAGGTGCTCGGCGGGTACCCCGACCCCGGGGCGTGCGCGGCCAAGCTGATCGACCTGGCATTGCGGGCCGGCGGCCCGGACAACGTCACCGTGCTGATCGCCGACGTGGTGGAGGAGCCGGCCTGATCAGCGCCGGCGCGGGGCGGCGCGCCGGGTGGGCTCGGCCGTGGTCGGGTCCTCCGGCCACGGATGGCGGGGATACCGCCCGCGCAGCTCGGCCCGGACCTGCGGGTAGCCGACCCGCCAGAACGAGGCCAGGTCGGCGGTGACCGCCACCGGCCGCCCGGCCGGGGAGAGCAGGTGCAGCAGCACCGGCACCCGACCGTCGGCGACCCGCGGCGCGTCCCGCCAACCGAAGGTCTCCTGGAGCTTCACCGCGAGCACCGGGGCGGCCGGGTCGGCGTAGTCGACCCGGATCCGGGATCCGCTGGGCACCGCGATCCGTTCCGGTGCCAGCTCGTCCAGCCGGGCCGCCTGCCGCCAGTCGAGCAGCCGGCGCAACGCCGCCGCCACGTCGATCCGGGTCAGGTCGGCCCGCCGCCGGGCCCGGGCCAGCTCCAGCCCCAGCCAGGTGGGCGCGGCGTCCAGCAACGCCGGGTCGCCGACGTCGGGCCAGTCGTCGCCGAGCGCCTGCCGGCAACAGGCCAGCCGTTGGCGCAGCGCGCTCGCCTCCGGCGTCCAGGTCAGCAGCCCGAGGCCCTCCTGCCGGAGCCCGGTCAGCACCGCCTTGGCGACCCGGTCGCGGTCCGGCGCGGCCAGCGGCCGGTCGACCAGCTCGATCGCGCCCAGCCGGACCACCTCCCGGGCCACCACGTCCCCGCCGGACCAGCCGATCTCCCGCTCGGTGCGCAGCAGCGACCCGGCCGCCTCCCGAGCGGTCGGCTCGTCGATCGGCGCGGCCAGTCGGATCCGGGCGGTCGGCGCGCCGGGGGACCGGTCGGCCACCGCGATCGCCAGCCACGCCGACCCGGCCAGCCCCGACCCGGCCGGCAGCTCCCCGGCGGTCCCGCCCGCCATCAGGTACGCCGACCCGCCGGCCCGGCGTACCCGGGCCACCCGCTCCGGGTACGCCAACCCCACCACCACCCCCGCCGCCAGGTCGTCCGGCAACCACCCCACCCCGCCCCCGCCCCCGCCCCCGGTCCCGGTCCCGGTCCCGGTCCCGGTCCCGGTCCCGGTCCCGCGATCTTGCAGTTTGTGCCCTCGCTCCGGGGCTTTCGTCCCGTTCGTCGGGGCAGGAACTGCAAGATCGCGGGGGAGGGTCGGGTCGGGCGAGGGTGACGGGTCGCGGGGGAGGGCGGTGCGGAGGCGGCGGACCTCGGCGCGCCAGCGGGCGGTGGCGGCGGGGTCGGCGGCGGTACGCAGGCGGCGCCAGCGGGCCGGAAGGTCGTCGCCGCCGGGCGTCTCCTCGGCGAGCAGGGCGACCACCTCGGCGGCCCGGTCGGGGCCGACCCGGGCCGCCCCGTCGAGCAGGGCCCGGGCCAGCCGGGGGTGGGCACCGGCCGCCGCGATGGCCCGTCCCCGGCCGGTGATCCGGCCGTCCTCGTCCAGCGCGCCGAGTGCGGTGAGGGTCTCCCGGGCGACGGTGAGAGCGGCCGGCGGCGGGGGGTCCGGCAGCGCCAGCCCGGTGCCGTCCGGGTCACCCCAGACCGCCAGCTCCAGCGCGAAGCCGGTCAGGTCGGCGGTGGCGATCTCCGGTTCGGGTTGTGCGGCGAGCCGGGCGTGCGTCGCCTCGGACCAGCACCGGTAGACCGCACCGGGAGCCTCCCGCCCGGCCCGGCCGGCCCGCTGGGTGGCGGCCGCCCGGGACACCGGCACGGTGACCAGCGCGCCCAGGCCCCGGGACAGGTCGATCCGGGGCACCCGGCTCAGCCCGGCGTCGACCACGACGCGTACCCCGGGGACGGTCAGGCTGCTCTCCGCCACCGCGGTGGCCAGCACCACCCGTCGCCGTCCGGCCGGGCGCAGCGCCGCGTCCTGGGCGTCCCCCGGCAGTCGTCCGTGCAGCGGCAGCACCGCGACGTGGCCGGCGAGGTCCGCCAGCCGGCGGGACACGGCCGCGATCTCGCCGGTGCCGGGCAGGAACACCAGCACGTCGCCGTCGCGCTCGCGCAGCGCCCGCCGGACGGTCTGCGCCACGTGGTCCAGCAGCGCGGGCGCGACCCGGCCCGGGCCCGGCGCGACCACCGGCCGGGGCGGGGGTGCCCAGATCCGGGTCACCGGGTGCAGGGCTGCCTCCGCGCGGATCACCGGCGCGGGCCGGTCCGCGCCGCCGAGCAGGGCGGCGAACCGGTCCGCCTGCGGGGTGGCCGACATCGCCAGCAGCCACAGGTCGGGCCGGAGTGCCCCCCGGGCCTCGACGCCGAAGGCGAGCGCCAGGTCGGCGTCGAGCTGCCGCTCGTGGCACTCGTCGAGCAGTACCGCGCCCACTCCGGGCAGCTCCGGATCGTGGTGCAGCCGGCGGACCAGCAGCCCGGTGGTGACCACCTCGACCCGGGTGTCCGGCCCGACCCGCCGCTCGCCGCGCACGGCGTACCCGATCCGGCCGCCGACCCGCTCGCCGAGCAGGGCGGCCATCCGGTGTGCGGCCGCCCGGGCGGCGACCCGCCGGGGCTGGGCGACCACCACCCGGCCGCTCACCTCGTCGGCCACCGCCAGCGGCGCCAGGGTGGTCTTACCGGTGCCCGGGGGCGCCACCAGGACCGCGGCGCCCGCGGTGCGCAGCGCGCCGACCAGCGCGGGCAGCACCGGTCGGACCGGCAGGGCGAGGGTGACGTCGGAGAGCACGCCCCACTCTCGCACCCGGGCCGAGGCGCGGCGGACACCGGATGTGGACCTGTTGGTGCTGCGCGCACAGGGCAGGGCCCGGTCGGTGAACCACCGACCGGGCCGCCGTGGACGTGACGATGGCCGGGCCCGCCGACCCGGCCACCGTCGCCACCCCCTAGTAGGTCCCCTGCAGCTGCCCGCGCAGCTTGGTCAGTGCCCGGGCCAGCAGCCGGGACACGTGCATCTGGGAGACGCCGATCTGGTCGGCGATCTGCGACTGGGTCAGGTTGCCGTAGAAGCGCAGCGTGAGGATCTTCTGCTCGCGCTCGTCCAGCGTCGCCAGCGCCGGCCCGAGGGCCACCCGCAGCTCGGCCAGCTCGAACTCGGAGTCCTCGCCGCCGAGCATGTCGCCCAGCTCGGTCGCCCGCTCGCCGTCGCCGGTCGGGGTGGAGAGCGAGACCGCGTTGTACGCGCGGGCACCCTCCAGGCCCTCCAGCACCTCTTCCTCGGTGAGCTTGAGGTGGGCGGCGATGTCGGCGACCGTCGGCGAGCGGCCCAGGCTCTGCAGCAGCGTGCTGTTGGCGTCGGAGATGGCCAGCCGCAGCTCCTGGAGGCGACGCGGCACCCGGATGTCCCAGGTGCGGTCCCGGAAGTGCCGCTTCAGCTCGCCGATGATGGTCGGGATGGCGTAGCCGGCGAAGTCGACCCCGCGGGTGGGGTCGAACTTGTCGATCGCCTTGATCAGGCCGACCGCGGCGGTCTGGGCCAGGTCGTCGGTGGGCTCGCCGCGGCCGCTGTAGCGGTGGGCGAGGTGGTTGGCGAGCGGCAGCCAGGCCTCGATCGCCCGGTCCCGCAGCGCGGCGCGCGACGGGTGACCGGCGGGCAGTGCGGCCATGGCGTGCAGCAGGTCGGTGGCGCTGTCGGTCAGCGCCCGCGGGTCCAGCTTCGTGGAGGTGGCCGACGGTGTCGCCGCCTGCTGGTCCAAGGTCTTCGCGGTCATGGGTGGTCCTCCCTGCACCTCGTCCGCGGGAAAAAGACGTGACGCTTTGGTTTAGCTTCGAGTAGTCCGTTCGGGAGCCACCTTAACCCGATCGTCTCGCAGAAATCTAGCCGAAAGTACGATGTACTTAAGTAGTGAATGGGTTGAAGCATGACTTAACGGGGCAAGAAGTCCGGGTCAGCTGCGCCCGAGCGGCCCATCGGGCCCGTCCGGTCGGTGAATCTCCTTCCGCCGAGCGGTCAATTCGAAACCCGACAACCGGCGCGGACTGTCGGCTTTCCGTCGTTGTTCCGCTGACGAGACCGCCCGTAGCGTTCCGGGTGGAACACGTCTACGGAGGCATCGTGCTCGATCCCGCCGCCCCGCAACTCGTCGTCAACGCCCGGACCCTGCTGTTCAGCTGGCTCCCGGCGGACCCCGACGCGGTCGCGGCGCTCGTCCCGGCCGGCCTGCCGGTCCGCCCCGACCACCAGGTCTTCCTCTGTCAGTACGTGGTGGACGACGAGACCCAGACCTCCGGCTTCGGGGCGTACTCGCTGACCTACCTGGGCGTCTCGCTGGACGGCGCGGTGTCGCCCGACGGGGAGACCCCGGCCGGCTGGTGGACCCACTACCTCGCCTCCAGCCCCCGGGTACGCGAGTACGCCGCCGCCCGTGGCGCGCCCGCCGCCCCCGGACGGACCACGGTGGAGATCCGCCGGGAGGCGCTGGTCGCCGAGACCTGGGCCGACGACGTCCCGGTGATCCGGGTGCGGGGCCGGGCCGGGCACACCAGCCACACCAGCCACAGCGGCCACCACCGTTACCTGACCCACCAGGACGGTCAGGTCGTCGTCGCCGACTACCCGTACGTGGCCGAACCGGTGTCGCCGTTCGAGATCGAGTCGGTGGAGTTCCTCGCCCCGGAGCACCCGGTCTACCCGCTACGCCCGGCCAACCCGCTCCAGGTCTGCTGGGGCTTCTACTCGCCCCGGGTGTCCTTCGCGTACCCGGCCCGGCCGGCCACCCCGACCGAGCCGCCGGCGGTTCACCACGTGCCCGACCGCCGCGCCCGCAGCGGCCTGCCGTCCGGGTCGTAGACCAGCCGGTACGCGGGCAGCGCCCAGACCCGGGTACGCCAGGGCAGCCGCTCCGCCCGGTGCGGGCGCAACCGCCCCGGCGGACGGGGCCCGACCCGCCCTTCGGCGTGCCACCGGTCCAGCGCCTCGGCCGCCGCGATGATCGCGGTGACCGCCTCCGCGGGGTCCAGCAGGTCGTGGTCCTCGGCACCGTCCGGGTCCCGGTCCAGGTGCTCCCGCCACAGCCGCAGCCGCAGGTCCCGGGCGAAGACCCGGGCACCGTCGCCGAGCCCCGCCGGATCGGTGGGCGAGCGCTCGTCGCGGGTCTCGTCCAGCACCGCGCAGGACAGCTCGCTGTCGTGGGTCCACGACCGCCGGTTGAAGTTGTCGCTGCCCACGCTGACCCACACGTCGTCGACCACACAGACCTTGGCGTGCACGTAGACCGGGGTGCCCTCGTGGTTCTCCACGTCGAAGACGTGCACCCGGTCCGGGGCGGCCCGGTGGCACAGCGACAGCGCCTGCTCCCGGCCCACCAGGTTGGGCGGCAGCGCCAGCCGGCCGTCGACGTCCGGGTGGCGGGGCACCACCGCGACCAGGTGCAGGTCCGGGTGCTCGCGCAACGCCTGGGCGAAGAGTTCGGCCACCTCCGTCGACCAGAGGTACTGGTCCTCCAGGTAGATCAGCCGCCGGGCCCGGCGTACCGCCTTGGTGTAGCCACGGGCCACCGTCCGCTCGCCGTCCGGGGCGAACGAGTAGCGGGGGCGGACCGCCGGATAGGTGCGCAGCACCTGGATCTGGTGCGGTCCGCAGGCCGGGGGATCGGCCGGCTGGTCGGGCAGCGGGTCGGGGCTCAGGTCCGCGCCGCGCAGCCGGTCCCGCAGGTACGCGAGGGGATTCTCCGAGTCCAGTGGCATCGGGTCGGTCCACCGTTCCCGGAACGTGGTGTCCAGCGCGCCGACCACCGGACCGCGCACCGCGAGCTGGATGTCGTGCCACGGCGGGTGGTCGCCGTACTTCGGCGACATCGCCACCGCCTGCGGGTCGCCCCGGTGCGTGGCGTCGTCGCGGCGGCTGTGGCACAGGTCGATCCCGCCGGCGAAGGCGATGTCGCGCGCCGGGTCGTCCGGGTGGCGCAGCACCACCAGCTTCTGGTGGTGCGAGCCGCCGCGCCGGACCCGCTGGTCGAGCAGCACCTCACCACCGGCCGCGCAGAGCGCCTCGCTCAGGCTGCGGTTCTCCGCCTCGCTGTAGGAGAGCGCGTCGAGGTGCGAGCGCCAGATCAGCCCCTTGACGATCACCCCGCGCTGGGCGGCCTGCGCGAAGAGCTGCACCACGGTCGGGCCGTCGGGGCGCATCCGCTGGTCGGGGTCGCCCCGCCAGTCGGTGAAGAAGAGGTGGTCGCCGGCCTTGAGGGCCTCCACCTCCTCGACCAGGCGGTCGAAGTAGGCGCTGCCGTGAATCAACGGCTCGGCGAGGTTTCCCGTCGTCCAGACGGGTAATTCTGAGCCCGGGTTGGCGCGTTCCGGTGCGGTGAGGAACCAGTCCCGCATGGTCACGTTCCAGCCTCCCGAGGTCGACACCGTCCTCACGGTAGGACCCCCGGCTCCGACCTGCACGTCGACCGTCCCAGGTCACCGCAGGCGTGGCGCGGGCGGCGCCCGCCGCATCCCTGGACCGCAGAGCACCGAGGAGGCCACAGCATGCCCGCCGAGACGACGAACACCGTGACCGAGTACCGCGAGCAGGCGGTCGAGAGCGAGCGGGGTGCGCTGGTGGCGGTGCTGGTGATGGTGCTGCTCGGATTGGCCGGCATCTTCGCCGTCTCCTAGCCGACCGGTGGCGGCGGCGGGCGCCCCGGCACGTGCCGGGACGCCCGCCGTGAGCTGCGTCTCAGGACGCCGCGCCGCCGGTGTGCGGCAGGCGCCCGGTCGGGATCACCCCGAGCCGGCCGGCCTGGAAGTCCTCGACCGCCTGGATCAGCTCGGCCCGGGTGTTCATCACGAACGGGCCGTAGTGGGCCACCGGCTCCCGGATCGGCTGTCCACCCATGATGTAGAGCTCCAGCGCCGGCGTGTTGCCGTCCTGCGTCGGGTCCGCGGTGACCCGCAGCGCGTCGCCCGCGCCGTGCACGGCGAGCTGGCCGGTGCCGATCGGCCGGCGCTCGGTGCCGACGGTGCCCCGGCCGGCGAGGACGTAGACCAGCGCGTTGAAGTCCGGCCGCCAGGGCAGGCTGAGCTCCGCGCCCGGCTGGAGCGTCACGTGCGTGATGGTGATCGGGGTGTGGGTCGACCCCGGACCCCGGTGCCCGGCGATCTCACCGGCGATCACCCGGATCAGCGCGCCGCCGTCCGGCGTGGTGAGCAGCGCCGACTCCTTGCCCCGGATGTCCTGGTAGCGCGGCGGGTTCATCTTGGCGACCCTGGGCAGGTTGACCCAGAGCTGGAGGCCGTGGAAGAGGCCGCCGCTCATGACCAGGTGCTCCGGTGGGGCCTCGATGTGCAGCAGGCCGCTGCCGGCGGTCATCCACTGGGTGTCGCCGTCGGTGATGGTGCCGCCACCGCCCTGCGAGTCCTGGTGGTCCATGATCCCGTCGATCATGTAGGTCACCGTCTCGAAGCCGCGGTGCGGGTGCCAGGGCGTGCCCTTCGGCTCACCCGGGGCGTAGTCCACCTCGCCCATCTGGTCGAGGTGGATGAACGGGTCCAGGTCGGTCATCGGGACCCCGGCGAAGGCCCGGCGCACCGGGAAGCCCTCGCCCTCGTACCCGCTCGGCGCGGTGGTCAGCCGGCGGACCGGGCGGAAGGTGGTGGACTCGTCGAGCCGCGGCAGGCGGGGCAGGACGAGGACGTCGTCAACGGTGATCGCGGGCATCTCGGGCTCCTTGGTGGTCGGCCGGGGTGGACGACGCGGCACGGTCGGCGCGCAGGCGCCGGCCGAGTCGCTCGAAGACCCGGGTGAGGCAGGCGACCTCGGCGTCGTCGAGGTCGTCGATCAGGTGGGCGCGCACCGACCGCAGGTGGTGCGGGGCGGCCTCGCGCAGGGCCAGCAGGCCGGCGGCGGTCAGCACCGCCTCGCTGCCCCGCCGGTCCTCCGGGCAGGACTGCCTGGCGACCAGGCCGCGCTTCTGCATGGTGGAGATCTGGTACGTCAGCCGGCTCGGCGAGAAGACCAGGCGACCGGCCAGCTCACCCATCCGCAGTCGTTGCCCCGGCGCCTCGGAGAGCAGCACCAGCACGTGGTAGTCGGCGAAGCTCAGCTCGCTGTCGGCGCGCAGGTCGTCCTCGAGCTGCGTGAACAGCCGCTGGCTCGACTCGATGTAGGCCCGCCAGCAGGCCGACCGCTCGGGGTCCAGGCTCTCCGTCATGACCGCAACAGTAGCACTATTTAAAATTTCAACAAGTCTCTTCGAGCGCCTGTGAGCAGCCATACGCAACTACTTGACGGTGGGCACATTCAAATCTGAAGTTGGGAGCCTGCGATGGTGGGGCCGCGTCGGGCGCGGCCGGCGTGTCAGACTGCGGCGCGTGGACCACCTGGAGCTGACCGTGCCCGGCCTGCTGCTGCGGCCCTGGCGCGACGAGGACGCCCCGGCCGTGCTGGCGGCCCTGGCCGACCCCGCGATCGCCCGGTGGAACGCGCAGGACGTCGGCGACCTGGCCCAGGCGGTGGCCTGGGTGCGCTGGCGGGGGGACTGGAGCGCCGGCAGCCACGTCTCCCTCGCGGTGACCGACGACACCGACGGGACGCTGCTGGGCTCGGTGTCGCTGCACCAGATCCGCCAGGGCAACGGGGCGATCGGCTACTGGACCGCGGCGCCGGCCCGGGGCCGGGGAGTGGCCTCCCGGGCGGTCACCCGGCTCACCGGCTGGGGCTTCGGTGAGCTGGGCCTGCACCGCATCGAGCTGTGGCACGCCGTCGGCAACACGGCCTCCTGCCGGGTCGCCGAACGGGCCGGCTACCGGCTGGAGGGCGTGCTGCGCGAGTCGCACCGCTACGGCGACGGCCACCGGCACGACGAGCACCTGCACGCCCGGCTCGCCACCGACCGCTGACCGCCGTCGGTCCGCACCCGGTCCGCATAGGGTCGGGGGATGGATGATCTCGACCTGCTCGACTGGCGGGAGCGGGTGGCCGGGCTGTACCTCTCCGGGCTCGACCTGGCCGGCTTCCGGGCCGCCCGGGACGAGCTGTTCCGCACCCATCCGGCCAGCCCGGTGCCCGTCGCGGACCGGCCCGGCTTCACCGGCCTGCGCTGGTACCCGCCCGACCCGGCGGCCGTGGTCGAGGCGCCGCTGCGCCCCGCCTCGGGCACGCTGCGCATCGACACCGGCGGCCCGGACGGCGTCGTCGACTACCGCCGGGTCGCGGTCGCCCAGACGCCGTGGGGGCCGCTCACGCTCTGGTGGATCGAGGCGTACGGCGGCGGGCTCTTCGTGCCGGTCCGCGACGGCACCTGCGGCGACGGCAGCTACGGCGGCGGGCGGTACCTCACCGACACGGTGAAGGGGACCTTCGGGCGCGGCCTGACCGTGCTGCCCGGGGACCGGGTCCGGCTCGACGCCAACTACCTCTACAACCCCAGCTGCGCGTACGACGACCGGTGGGCCTGCCCGCTCGCCCCGCCGGAGAACCGGGTGGACGTGCCGATCCGGGCCGGGGAACTGGCGTACCACTGAGGCGACGCCCCGGCGCGACGGGCGCCGGGGCATCGCGGTGAGCTGTCAGCGGGCGGTCGTGCCGGTCGGGGTCAGGTGCATCCGACCCAGCAGCTGTCGGGCCTGCTCGGCCACGTCGGCCTCCACGGTGACCGCGTACTGGCCGGCGCGCAGCGAGCTGGCCGAGGTGAAGTCGCGCTGCCCCCCGGTCATCGCGTGGGCCACCGCCCCGAAGACGGCACCCCAGATGGCGCCGATCACCAGGCCGGCCAGGATCACCCCGATCCAGCTGCCGGCGGTGAAGATGCCGAAGAGCAGGCCGATGAAGAGCCCGAACCAGGCGCCTGCGCCCGCCCCCACCAGCGCCGCCCGACCGGTGGTCAACCGTCCCATCACGGTCTCCACCAGGGTCAGGTTGGTGCCGACGATCGAGGTCCGTTCCACCGGGAACCGGTTGTCGGCCAGATAGTCCACCACCCGCTGCGCGGACGGATAGTCCGGGTACGACCCGATGGTCACGGTCGGTGGGCCGGCCTGCGGCCCGTGTCCGTCCCCGCTCGGCGCGGCCGGACGACCGCCCGGACCGGACGGGAGGTTGTCGCTGCCCGGCATCCCGGGACGCCAGGCCGCGGTCGGGGTCGAGGGTCTGGTCATGAGCATCCTCCTTCGTCAACCCGGGGCGTTCCCACCGTCGTCGAGCGGTAACGCCCCGCCGCCCGCCCGCTTCCGGTGACCCGGGCCGGCATGCTCCCCGACCCGACCGGGTGGGCCGGGGGAGGATGGGGTGTGGAGCTCCTCGTCGTCGCGGACACGCACCTGCCGAAGCGGGCGCGGGACCTGCCCGCACCCGTCTGGGCGGCGGTCGACGCCGCCGACGTGGTGGTGCACGCGGGGGACTGGGTCGACGTGTCCCTGTTGGACGCGCTGCAGCGGCGGGCCCGCCGGCTGGTCGGCGTGTACGGCAACAACGACGGCCCCGAGCTGCGCGCCCGGCTGCCCGAGGTGGCCCGGGCCGAGCTGGCCGGGCTACGGCTGGCGGTGGTGCACGAGACCGGCCCGAAGACCGGTCGCGAGCAGCGCTGCGCCACCCGCTTCCCCGACTGCGACGTGCTGGTCTTCGGGCACTCGCACATCCCGTGGGACAGCGTCGCGCCCGGCGGGCTGCGGCTGCTCAACCCCGGCTCGCCCACCGACCGGCGGGCCCAGCCGTACGCGACCTACCTCACCGCGCGGGTGGCGGCGGGACAGCTCGACGGGGTCGAACTGCACCGCCTGCCACCGCGCTGACTCACCGGCCCCGGCCGGTCTCCGCCTGGAGCTCGTCGATCCGGCGGGACGCCTCGGCCTTGGTCAGCCCGTCGGGCACCTCCTCGCCCGCCTCCCTCGCCAGGGTGTGCAGGTACGACTCCTGGGCGGCGGTGGGCGGCTCGTCGCCGGTGACCCACTCGTCCGGATCCTTGACGGCGGCCTGCGGGTTCACGTCGCCCGTACCGCCCTTGCCGTGCTCGGCCATGATGATCACCTCTCCTCGAACAGGTGTACCACTACCCGGGCCTCGCGCCCTTCATGCCGGCCGACACATACGATCATCGGGTGACTGCGGACCGAACGGGTGTGGTGGTGGTCGGCGCGGGTATCGCCGGGGTGGCGTGCGCCGGGGAACTGGCCCGGGCCGGCATCCCGGTCCAGGTGCGGGAACGAGCCAGGGTCACCGGCGGCCGGATGGCCAGCAAGCGCTTCGACGGTCGCCCGGCCGACCTCGGCGCGGCCTACCTGACCGCCGACGACCCGGACTTCGCCGAGGTGGTCGACCGGTGGCGGGCCGCCGGGCTGGTCCGCCCGTGGACCGACACCTTCGTGGCGTACGACCCGGACGGCTGCCGCGAGGTGCCGGGCCCGGTCCGCTGGGCCGCCCCGCGCGGGCTGCGGTCCCTGGTCGAGCACCTGGCCGGTGACCTCCGCGTGACGCACGACCGGCTGGTGATGACGGTCGAACCGGGACCCCGGGTGGACGGCCGGGCGGCCACGGCCGTCGTGCTGGCGATGCCCGGGCCGCAGGCGGCGCTGCTGCTCGACCCGGCGTTGGCGGCGGCCACCGCCGCGGTGACCGGGCAACGCTGGTCCTCCGCGCTGAGCGCCGTGCTGCGCTTCCCGGCCCGGCGCTGGCCCGACTTCCGGGGCGCCTTCGTCAACGGGCACCCGGTGCTCGGCCTGGTCTGCGACGACGGGGACCGGCGCGGCGACGGGGCCCCGGTGCTGGTGGCCCACACCACCCCCGAGTTCGCCACCGGGCACCTGCTCCAGCCCACCGGCGCCGGGCCGGCCATCGAGCAGGCCGTCCGGGACCTGCTCGGCCTGCCGGAGCCGGCCGAGCTGACCCACGTGCACCGCTGGACGTACGCCAAGCCGGTGGCGGGCGCGGCGGGGACGTACCACCTCGACGACGACGGGATCGGGATCGCCGGGGACGCGTTCGGCCGGCCCCGCGTGCAGAGCGCCTGGCGGTCCGGGCGGGACCTCGGCCGCGCCCTGGCGGCCCGGCTGCTCGCAGACCGTGGTTGACCGGTACCACTGCGCGCGGATCGCGGTCCGCCCGCGGGTACCCTTCGGTTCGGGGAGGTGTACGGGGGATGAACGGCGTCGATGACCGGCCGGACGGGGCATGACCGGGGCCGCCGGGCCGCCGGTGCCCTCCTCCGGGCTGCACCACGACGCGCTCCTCTACGACCACGACCTCGGCTACCGCGACGCGATCCGGGACTTCGTCGCCGCCGGGCGGGCCGCCGGTGAACCGGTGCTGGTCGCCGTGCCCGGTCACCGGCTGGCGCTGGTCCGGCCGCTGCTCGACCCGCTCGACGAGGTCGAGTGCGCCGACATGGCGGTGATCGGCCGCAACCCGGCCACGATCATCCCGGCCGTGCTGGACGGCTTCGCCCGGCGGTTCCCCGGCCGACCGCTGCGGTTCGTCGGCGAGTCGCTCTGGCCCGGCCGCCGGCCGGCGGCGTACCGGCACTGCGTGGAACACGAGGCGATGATCAATCTCGGCTTCGCCGGGCAGCCGTTCACCGCCCGCTGCCTCTTCGACCGCATCCGGTTGCCCGCCGACACCCTGGCCGACGTCACGGCCGCCCACCCCTGGCTGTGCAGCGGGGGAGCGGCCCGTCCCAACCCCGGCTACCGGCCGCCCCGGGCCGTGCTGGACCGGCTGGCCGTCCCGCTCCCACCGCCCCCCGACGACGCGCTGACCGTGCCGGTCACGCCGGACGGGTTCGCCGCGCTGCGGACGGCGGTCGCCGCCGTCGCCTCGACCGCCGGCCTGGCCGCCGAACGCGTGGACGACCTGCGGATCGTGGTGACCGAGCTGGCCTCGAACGCGCTCACCCACGGCACCGGGCAGTCCGCCGCCCGGTGCTGGGCCGCCGCCGGGGAGCTGGTCTGCGAGGTGACCGGGCCGGGCGAACTCGCCGACCCGATGGCGGGCCGCGTGCCGCCCGCCCCGACCAGCGTCCGTGGCCGGGGGCTGCTGCTGGTGCAGCGGCTCGGCGACCTGGTGGACATCCGGGTCGCCGACGGCACCACCACCGTCCGGGTCCGCCTGGACCTCCCTGCGCCGGGCGGGTCAGCCGCGGACCCCGCCGAGGGCCGGCTCGTCGGACCGGCCCCGCTCTGAGGCGTCCCGGGTGCGCTCACCCTCGCGGTCGAGCAGCTGCATCACCGGGGTGGCGGCGACACCGTGCACCACCACCGAGACCAGCACCACCAGACCGACGGTGGCCCAGAGCAGCTCCGCCTGCGGGAAGTCGGTCTTGCTGGTCGCGTACGCCAGGTAGTAGAACGAGCCGACGCCCCGGATGCCGAACGCGGCGATCACCCAGTGCTCGGCCGGCCGGCCCGGCGCGCCGCGCAGCGACAGCCAACCGGTCAGCGGCCGGATCACGAAGACCAGGGCCAGCCCCACCAGGGCCGCCGGCCAGGTCAGCGGGGCGAGCAGGCCGCCGATCACCGCCCCACCGAGCAGCAGCAGCAACAGCACGGTGAGCAGCCGCTCCACCTGCTCGGCGAAGTCGTGCAGCACCGAGTGGAACTCGTGGGTCCGCTCGGCGGCCCGGATCGCCCGGGCGGCCACGAAGACGGCCAGGAAGCCGTAGCCGCCGGCCACCTCCACCAGGCCGTACGCCAGGAAGGTCGCGGCCAGGGCGAGGAAGCCCTCCGCGTGCCGGGCCAGCCGCAGCTCGCTGGGCGCGCGGAAGAAGAGCTTGCCGAGCAGCCACCCGATGAGCAGCCCGCCACCCACCCCGACGGTGAGCTTGTAGAGCACGTCGACGGTGAACCAGTGGGCCGCCCAGTCCGCCGGGGCGAGGCTGGTGGTGGCGATCGCGATGGCCGCGTACACGAAGGGGAAGGCGAGCCCGTCGTTCAGCCCGGCCTCGGAGGTGAGGGCGAAGCGCACCTCGTCCTCGGAGTCCTCGGCGTCGGTCGGCTCGCCGACCTGGACGTCGGCGGCGAGCACCGGATCGGTCGGGGCCAGCGCCGCCCCCAGCAGCAGCGCCGCCGCCGGCACCAGCCCCGCCCACCACCAGCCGAGCAGGGCCACCGCCGCGATGCACAGCGGCATGGCGATCGCCAGCAGCCGCCAGGTGGACGACCAGCGGGCCCAGCTGAGCGGCCGGTCGATCTTCAGCCCGGCGCCCATCAGCGCGACGATCACCCCGACCTCGGTCAGGTGGGTGGTCAGCTCCGGCCAGCGCAGGGGATCCGGCGTGGGCAGCCCGGTGGGGAGCAGGAAGACCAGCATGCCGAGGCCGAGGAAGGCGATCGGCATGGACAGCGGCCTGCGCTCCAGCACCCGGGGCAGGATCCCCGCCAGCAGGGCTCCGACGCCCAGCAGCGCGAACGCGACATCGACCGGTTCCACGGCACCACCCTCCCGGCCGCCCGGGCTCCCCGGGCGGGTGGTCACCTGTGCCCCGTACCCGGTCCGGCTAAGCGTGGGTGTCCGGCTTGTCCGGGGTGGGGGCGGTCACCGTCCAGTCAGCCCAGCCCGGCGATGGCGCTCTCGCCCAGCCCGGCGAGCAGCGCCGCCGGGTCGTCGTAGACCGCCACCGCGCCGGCCCCGGCCAGCTCCGCCCGGCTGGTGCCGCCGCAGGTCAGACCGATGCAGGGGATGTCCAGCTTGCCGGCCGCCGCGACGTCCCAGACCGAGTCGCCGACGAACACCACCCGCTCGGCGCGCAGGCCGGACTGCTCCAGCGCGGCCACCAGGATGTCCGGCGCCGGCTTGCTCTCCCGCGCGTCCGCCGAGGAGGTGACGGTGTCGATCACGTCGTCGGCGGCGAGCACGGCCCGCAGCGCGGCCACCTCGTGCTCGGCGGCCGAGGTGGCGAGCACCACCCGCAGCCCCCGGGCCGCGCAGGCCCGCAGCAGCTCCACCGCGCGCGGCAGCGGTGACAGCCGTTGCCAGTACTCGGCGTAGAGGGCGTCGTGGGCGTCGCGCAGCTTGCCGTCGCCGTCCCGGTCGCGCTCCGGCCCGAGCAGGTGGTCGAGCAGCTTGTCCGAGCCCATCCCGATGGACCGGTGGATGCGGGCCATCGGCACCTCGTGGTCCTCCTGGCGCAGCGCCTCCCACCAGCTCACGGTGTGCAGGTACGTCGTGTCGACCAGGGTGCCGTCCACGTCGAAGAGGACGCCGCAGCGGTTGTCGTCAGGCATGGCGGTCGTTCTACCCGTTCCGGTCGACTCCGACGCGCCTCACCCGCCCGGAAGGAGGATCTCGAACCAGACCGTCGAACCGCGCACCGTGGGGTCGGTGCCCCAGGCGTCGCTCAACTCCTCGATCAGCCCCAGGCCGCGGCCCCGGCTGCTCAGCGTGTCGGTGCGGGCCCGGGTGACCTGGCCGCGGGTGCCCGAGTCGGCGACCGACACCAGCAGCCGCTCCGCGCTGAGGTCGATCTCCACCCGGGCGGCGGTGCCGGCGTGCAGCAGGGCGTTGGTGGTCAGCTCGCTGGTGCACAGCACCGCCGCGCCGACCACCCCCTCGGGCACCCGCCACTCGGTGAGCTGCGCGGTCATCCAGTGCCGCACCCGGCTCGGCGCGGTCGGCTCGGCCGGCACCTCCATACTGGCCGAACGGCTCGGCTTCACCGCGTGCTCCACCGCGAGCACCGCCACGTCGTCCTCGGTCGCGCCGGGCACCGCGGCGGTCGCGACCGCGCACAGCGCCCGGGGATCGCCGCTGCCCGCCGCCCTCACCGCCGCGCCCAGCCCGGCCATGCCGGCGGTCAGGTCCTGCCAGCGCCGCTCGATCACCCCGTCGCTGTAGAGCAGGAGCGTGTCACCGGGGCGGAACGGCACGGTGGCGGTCCGGGGCCGGCAGCCCAGGCCCAGCGGAGGGCCGGGCGGCAGCTCCACGTACTCGGCGGTCGGCTCGCCGGTGGCCGGGCCGCGCCGCAGCAGCGGTGCGGGATGGCCGGCGCTGGCCAGCGTGATCCGCTCCTGCTCGGCCTCGATCACCCCGAACACCACGGTGACGAAGAGTTCCTGCGTGCCGCCCTCGACACCCAGGCTGGCGACCAGCCGGTCGAGTCCGGCCAGCACCGCGTCGGGGCGCGGATCGGCGAGCGCCAGCGCGCGCAGCGCGGCGCGTACCTGACCCATCCGGGCGGCGGCCTGCACGTCGTGCCCGGCCACGTCGCCCAGCACCACGCCGAGCGCGCCGGTGGGCAGTACGAACGCGTCGTAGAAGTCGCCGCCGGCGGCGTTGCCGTCCACCCCGGCGTCGTAGCGGGCCGCGATCCGCAGCCGGGGCAGGTCGGGCAACCGCTCCGGGAGCATGCTGCGTTGCAGCAGCTGGGCGGTGCCGTGCTGGGTCTCGAAGCGGCGGGCCCGCTCGGCGGCCTGCCCGACCAGCTCCGCCGACGCGGCCAGCAGCGCCCGCTCCGCCGGGGACCACGGGTGCGGACTCTGGTAGCCGACGGTGATCGAGCCCCGGACCACCGTCGAGCGCAGCGGCAGCGCGGCGAGCGCCCGTACCTTCTCGTCGTGCCGGTCGGCCGCGGTGTCGCGCAGCGGCTGGCCGTCGGCGGTGAAGGAGGCCACGCCGCTGCGGGCCGCCACCACGACGGGGATGGTGGTGTCCGTCGGCAGCCGGCGCCACAACGGAGGCAGTCGCTCGTCGGCCTCGTCGAGCAGTTCACCCCGCAGCCGGCGCACCATCCGCCAGGCGGAGCCCTCGTCGACCACGAACGAGACCCGGTCGGCGTCGAAGGAGTGCAGGCAGTAGCGCAGCGTGACGCGGGCGACGTCGTCCAGGGTGAGCGTGCCGGCCAGCGCGGCGGCGAAGTCGCTGATGCTCTGCAACTGCTGGGTGGCCTGGGTGGTCTGCGCCGCCACGGTCAGCACCCCGACGATCTCGCCTCCGCTGCCCCGCACCGGTGAGTGGCCCCGGGTGAAGACGGCCTGCTCGGCGCCGCCCCGGTGCCGGTCGACCGGCAGCACCGCCTCCCGCTCCAGGAACGGCTCGCCCCGCCGGTACGCCCGCTCCAGCACCTCCCCGACGCCGGCCTCGTGCCAGACGTCGGCGAACACCTCGCCGGCCGGTCGGCCGAGGGCGCCGGGATGCCGGGGACCGATCAGCTCGGCGTACCCCTCGTTGTAGAGCATGACCAGGTCCTGGCCGTAGAGCAGGGCCATCGGCACCGGTGAGGCGAGCACCAGGTCGACCACCGCCCGGACCGCCGGGTCCCAGCCCTCCGGCGCGCCGAGCGCCGTCTGCGCCCAGGGATGGGTCTCCACGGCCGCGTCCGCGCCGGACGTGGCGCCCCGCTCCGTGGGCGCTCCCGGAACGGGGGCTGATGGCGTGGGAACGCGCCCGACGGTGCCTGGCATGACCGCAGCCTATCCGGCGCGTGGCGCAGGCGTTCCGAGCACGTGGCGCGGTGCCCCGCCGGCCCCCGACGCGGCGGGTGTCGCGCCAGCTCAGGAGCCGGTTGGGCGGGCATGTCGGGAAATTGTTCCGGGCTGCTGCGGCGTGCTGCCGCAAGCACCGGGTATGCGGGCGTCGCAGTTCACGCGACAGGAGGGACATCATGCCTAAAACCCTCGCGGTCGGGCAGGCCGACATCGGCGCCGCCCTGACCGACTTCTGGAGGTCGGTGCTGCTCTTCATCCCGAGGGCCATCGCGTTCATCGTGATCCTCGTGGTGGGTTGGCTCATCGCCCGAGCCGTACTGAAGATCGTGGACGCGGCACTGGAACGGGTGGGGTTCGACCGAGCGGTCGAACGGGGCGGCATCAAACGCGCGCTCGAACGCACCAAGTACGACGCCAGCGACATCCTGGCCAAACTGGCCTACTACGCGGTCCTGCTGTTCACCCTGCAGTTCGCCTTCGGGGTGTGGGGACCGAACGCGATCAGTGACCTGATCCGGGGCGTCATCTCGTGGCTGCCGCGGGCGTTCGTGGCGATCGTCATCGTGGTCGTCGCCGCGGCCATCGCCAACGCGGTCCGCGACCTGATCACCGGGGCGCTGGGCGGCCTCTCGTACGGCAAGGTGCTGGCCGACCTGACGGCGGTCTTCATCCTGGCGCTCGGCGTGATCGCCGCGCTGAACCAGGTGGGCATCGCCACGACCGTCACCACTCCGGTGCTGGTCGCGGTACTCGCCACGGTGGCCGGCATCCTGATCGTCGGCGTCGGCGGTGGCCTGGTGAAGCCCATGCAGAACCGCTGGGACGGCTGGCTCGACCGGATGGCCGAGGAGTCCCGCGCGATCCGCGAGCAGCGCCAGGCGCAGGGCGCCGGACGCAGCGACTACGAGCGGCAGATGGCCGACCGGGGTGGACAGCGCACCCAGGTGATGCCGGAGACGTCGATGTCGGGCAGCCGGGGACAGGGCACCTACCGTGCCGGCAACCCGGGCGAGGAGACCCAGCAGTTCCGGCGGCCGAACGGCTGAGACCGGAGCAGCACGAGGGAGGGTGTCCGCGGGGCGATCGCGGGCGCCCTCCGCCGTGTCCGGGTCAGGTGCCGCGTCCCCGCGAGCGGCGTGGGCCCGGGCGCGAACCCTGGCGTCGTCGCGGGGACGGGGCCGACGGCGCGGCGTGCCGGTCAGGCCAGGTAGCGGGGGTCCAGCGAGCGGGCCAGGGCGCAGACGGCGAGCAGGCGGGTGAAGAGCCAGTCCGGCCGGGACCAGTCGATCGGCTCGACCGGCGGCTGCCAGCCGTGGTCCAGCGCCGCCGCCCGGACGCCCTCGGCGTAGCCGGCGAGCGCGGCCACGGTCAGCGGCCGGCGGTCACCGTGCAGGCTGTCGCGTACCGCTGCCGCGTGCTGGTCGACCATGGCGAGCAGCCCCGGTTCGGCGGCGGCCGCGGCCAGGCCGGCGGTGCCGACGGCGGCGGTGAGCGTGGTGAGGGTGGCCCGAGCGGACACCGCCGCGGAACGGGTCGCCACCCGGTTGTCAGGCACGCGCATGGTGACCGAGGCTAGCCGCGCCGGCACCGGGTCGACCTCGTCCGACCGGACGATGCCCCGGTCGTCCGGCCGCCGGCCGGGCGTCCGACGGGGGGATTGACCCGCCCGCGCGGGGGCAAAGGGAAAACGCGCGAACGGCGCGAGAGGCCCCGAGCTGCGACGGAGGGGGACAGCAGGTGGACGGACCGGATGCCGCGCACCGCCGGCCGGACGGCGTGAGTGACGCCACGGTGGAGGCGCTGGGCAAGCTCAGCGAAGCCCTGGAGACGGTGGAGCGGGCCCGTGGCCACCTGTACTCGCTGCACCAGTTGATCGGTCACGCCGACCTGATGCTCGACGACGCGGTGCGGCTGTTCCGCGCCGCGGGGCACGGGGACCTCGCCGACACCATCGACCGGGAGCTGCTGGGCCGCAACGTCATCGCGGGGCGCTGGACGTTCCAGATCGTCGAGGACTTCGACGACGGCTACTACGGGCTCTTCCGCGAGCTGGACCGGCGGGCCCGGGACGAGTTGGCCGGTGGCCGCCGGCACCTCTTCGAGGCGGAGCTGAAGGAACGTCGCCGCAGCGCCGGACGACCGGGACACGAGGCCCGGCCCGGCGCCGACGGCTGAGGGCCCGGCGGCCGACCGGGTCAGTCGGAGGACGCGTTGACCGGCTGACGACGCATGGTGTCGTCGGCCAGGATCACGGTCGCCACCATGAGGGCCACCACCAGGCTGAACAGCCACGAGCTGTCGGAGACGAGCTTCGCGGCGACGGGCGCCTGGACGGCGGCGAGCAGGAAGCCCAGCCAGGCCAGGCGACGCTGACGAGGGGTGAGGAAACCGGTGCCCTGTTGCATCCCGAAAGTCTTACGCGGGAGCCCGGCATCGCCGTCACCCGTTCGGCCGATTCTGGATGGGCTGCCCGTTTTACTGGCTGCCCGTACCGGAAATCTTGCCGGTTAGGGGGAAGCGGGTGGGGAGAAAGGGAGTTCCCCCTCTCCCCGCCGGCGTCACATCGTGTCAGGACCGGTACGCCCGGTGGTGGACGGCCGGTACGCCCGGTCCGCATCGGTCATCTCCCGACGCTCGGCCTCCGGGCCGGCGCCCCGGTCCACCGCCTCGGGCCCGTGGCCGAACGCGGACTCCTCGCCGGCGTCGTTGCCGGTGACGTCGTCGGCCTGCCCGTCGAGGGTCGACCGGGCGATCGCCCGGTCCAGCTCGTGCAGGGGGGTACGGTCCTCGTCGCGCCACACGTGGCTGTCGTTGTCGGTCATTCCCCTGCCGTACCCGGGGCGGATGATCGCAAACGACGACGGCCGCCGGTCGGACCGGCGGCCGTCGTGCGGTACTGCGGTACCGGGGGTCGGCACTCAGGGGGTCGGGCGGTCCACCGCGCCCCGCCACGCGCCGGTCTCCTGGCCGCGCCGCTCGATGAACTGCTTGAACCGCTCCAGGTCGCCCTTGGCCCGCCGGTCCACCACGCCGAGCTTGTCGCCGGCCTGCTCGACCACGCCGTGCGGCTCGAACTCCATCTGCAGGGTGACCCGGGTGTGCCCCTCGTCGAGGCGGTGGAAGGTCACCACGCCGGCCTGCTGGGTGCCGCCGGTGGAGCGCCAGGCCACCCGCTCGTCGGGCAGCTGCTCGGTGATCTCGGCGTCGAACTCGCGCTTCACGCCGGCGATCTCCACCGTCCAGTGGGTCATCGTCTCGGAGAGCTGCCGCACCTCCTGGACGCCCTCCATGAAGTGCGGGAACTCCTCGAACTGGGTCCACTGGTCGTACGCGGTCCGGATCGGGACGGAGACGTCCACGTGCTCCATAACGCCGCTCATGTCGGGGTTCCTCCTGTTCCGCCGGTGTCGTACCGCGGACCGTGGGCCGGCCCGCTCACCAGCGCGTCGTCTCGTTCTTGTGCCCGAGTGCGGCCCACACCTCGGAAATCGTCTGGTAACGGGTGCCGTCGGGCAGGCCCTCCAGGGCGGCGACGATGTCGGCCGGCGCCTCGTTCTCCCGCGCGTTGGCCACCAGCGCCTCCCGGTCGCCCGGCAGGGCGGCCATGGTGATGAACCGGCCGAGTCGGCTGCGCGCCTCCACGTCCGTCGAACTCATCCCCTGCGGGGCGCCGGTACGCAGCTCCCCGGCCGGAGCCGTGGTGGCCTCCGGCTGGTCCTCCCCGGCCGGTTCCGGAACCCGGAACTCGTCGACCCGGGAGCCGCCGGTGCCCGGCCCCTGGACGAGACCGCTCACCTCGCTGCTCATCTGATCGTCGACCCTGGGCGAGTGCTTGCTGCTGCCACGTTCCATGCCGACTGACATGCCCGAGGGGGCCGCCGGTAAACCGGGCCCGCGACCACCGGGACGGACGGCCGGGCAGGAACCGGACCGGGCTCAGGCGTCGGCGGGCGTCCGCGGCGGCAGCACCGGTTCGCCCGGATCGCCCTCCCCGGCCTGGATCACCCGACCGCGCTGGAGCTCCGCGTTGACCTGCACCCCCAGCATCAGCGCGCAGTTGGACAGGTAGAGCCAGACCAGGAAGGCGATGACCGCGCCCAGGCTGCCGTAGGTGACGTCGTAGGAGCCGAAGTTGGCCACGTACAGGCCGAAGCCGAAGGAGGCGAGGATCCAGGCCAGCAGGGCCAGCGCGCCGCCAGGCGTGAGCCACCGGAACCGGGGCTGTCGCACGTTCGGGGCGGTCCAGAACAGCAGCGACAGCAGCGTCATCGCCACCAGGGCCAGCACCGGCCACTTCGCCACCGTCCACACCGTGCGGGCCAGTCCGCCGGCGTGCAGCAGATCGCCGACCGCGTCGGTCACCGGGCCGCTGACGATCAGCCCGGTGGCGACCACCGCGAGCAGCAGCAGGGAGAGGGCGGCCAGCCCGATCTGGGTCGGGCGCAGCCGGTAGAACGGCCGGCCCTCCTCGACGCCGTAGATCGCGTTGGACGCCCGGGTGAACGCGCCGATGAACCCCGACGCGGACCAGAGCGCACCGAGCAGACCGAAACTGAGCAGCACCTTCGCCGAGCCCTGCTGCTCCACCACGCCCCGTACCACGCTGACGAAGCCGTCGTTGCCGACCACCGAGCCGGCCCCGATCTCCCGGGCCAGGTCGATCACCGTGTCGACGGTCCGCTCGCCGTCGGAGACCAGCCCGACCAGGGCGACCACCACGATGGTCGCGGGGAAGAGCGCCAGCACGCCGTAGTAGGTGAGCGCGGCGGCCCAGTCCGCGCAGTTGTCCTTCACGAAGTTCTGCCCGCTGCGGACCAGCACGCCACGCCAGGTGGCCCAGCTCAGCTGGCGCATCCGCCGGGGAAGGCGGCTCCGCTGTCGACCGGTCAGCGCCGGTTCCGTCGTCGCCGCCATGATCGCTCCCTTCGCCGCGGGCGCACCTCCCGCGCGTGGCCCGGCGGTACCCCGTGACGAAAATCGACAAACCGGGTATCGGTTTGCCCTTCCGACCCGGGGGAACGGTCAGGACAACCCATCGAGGCGGAGGAGGACGAGATGCCCGGGCGCGAGGTACTGCCCAGCACGCTGCGGCGCTCCCCGGCGAAGGCGCAGCGGACCTGGGAGAAGACGCACGACTCGGCGGTGGAGACGTACGGCGAGGGGGAGCGGGCGCACCGCACCGCGTTCGCCGCGGTGAAGCACGAGTTCGAGAAGGTCGGCGACCACTGGGAGCCGAAGGGCCGCAAGGGCCCGAGCGACCGGCAGGCCGCCGGGGGTGGCCCGACCCGGCGCGCGCCCACGGCCGGCGGGGTGGACGCCAACGCCACCAAGGACCACCTGATGGAGGTGGCGAAGAAGCTCGACGTGCCGGGCCGCTCCCGGATGACCAAGCCGGAGCTGGTCAAGGCGATCGAGAAGGCGAACGACAGCGCCACCCGGCAGGCGCGCGGCGGGCGCTGAGCGGATCCGTCGGCAGCGACACCGGAGCCCGGGACCAGGCTGGTCCCGGGCTCCGGTGTCCGCGCCTCACCAGTGGCCGCCGCCGGGCGCCTCGATGTGCACCGCCTTGACCGTGCTGAACTCGTCGAGCAGTTCCGGGCCGTACCCGAAGCCCTGGCCGCTGCCCCGGCGTGGCTGCGCGGCCCCGCCCGGCGCGCCCCCGAACACCGCGTTGACCTTCACGGTGCCGACCGGCAGCTCCCGCCAGGCCCGCTGGGCGTGGCTCATCGATCCGGTCAACACCGTGGCCGCCAGCCCGTACGGCGAGTCGGCGGCGCACCGCAGCCCCTCACTGAACGAGTCGACCAGGATGACCGGGGCGACCGGCCCGAACGTCTCCTCGCGCACCAGCGCCATCTCGTGCCGGCAGTCGATGACCACGGTGGCCGGATAGAAGGCGCCCGGTCCCTCCGGGACGGTGCCGCCGATCCGCACCCGCGCCCCCTCGGCCACCGCCGCGGTGACCTGACCGTGCACGTGGTCGCGGTGCCGCCGGTCCACCAGCGGTCCGAGCTGCGTGCCCGGGTCCCGCCCGGGGCCCACGGTCAACGCCTCGGCCCGCTCCACCAACGCCTCGACGAAGTCCTCGGCCACGTCCCGGTGCACGTAGATGCGCTCCACCGCGACGCAGATCTGGCCGGCGTTGGCGAAGCAGCCCAGCGCGGCCTGTTCCGCCGCCCAGACCGGGTCCACGTCGGCGTCCACCACGAGCGGGTCGCTGCCCCCGTTCTCCAGCAGCACCTTCGCGCCGGTGCGGGCCCCGGCGGCGGCGATCGCCCGGCCGGTGGCGGTGGAGCCGACGTGCGCCACCACGTCCAGCCCCGGCTGCCCGGCCAGCGCCGCGCCCACCTCCGCCCCGCCGGTGAGCAGCGACAGCACGCCCGCCGGCAGGGCCGAGTCGAGCGCCTTCGCCAACAGCCACCCGGTGGCCGGGCTGCGCTCGCTCGGCTTGTAGAGCACCACGTTGCCGGTGACCAGGGCGGCGCCCAGCAGCCCGCAGGAGACCGCCACCGGGTCGTTCCACGGGGTGATCGCGGCGACCACGCCGCGCGGCTCGGGGGCCATGAAGTCCAGCGCCGCGTGGCCGCCGTGCAGCGTCCGTCCGCCGCGCAGCGGGGCCAGCTCCGCGTACTGCCGCAGGGTGCCGATGCCCGCCTCGACGCCGCCGCGGGCGTCGTCCAGGGGCTTGCCCATCTCCGCCGTGGTGGCCCGTGCGAGGTCGTCGGCGACGGCCGCCACCGCGTCCGCCGCCCGGTGCAGCGCCGCCGCCCGCTCGGCCGGGGCGGTCGCCGCCCACTCCGCCGCCACACCCCGGGCCGCCTCGACCGCCTTGGCCACCTCGTCCGCCGTCGCCACCGGCACGGTGGTAACCGGGGAGCCGTCGGCCGGATCGGGTACGACCAGCTCGCCCCCCTCGCCACCCGCGCCCCACACTCCGCCTATGAGCTGCGCAACCGTGTACATGCGGCAGGATGCCCCGGCCCGGGCGAGGCAAACGCGTTTCGCCCGGTAACCGGCCGGGTAGGCGGATCGGATGATCCCCACCGCCGACGCCGTCGTCATCGGGGCCGGTCACAACGGTCTGGTGGCCGCCAACCTGCTGGCCGACGCCGGCTGGGACGTCCTGGTGCTGGAGGCCACCGAGGCCCCGGGCGGCGCGGTCCGCTCCGCCCAGGTCACCGCACCCGGCTACCTGAGCGACCTCTACAGCTCCTTCTACCCCCTCGGGTACGCCTCCCCGGTGCTGCGCGGCCTCGACCTGGACCGGCACGGACTGCGCTGGACGCACGCCCCGGACGTGCTGGCCCACCTGCTGCCCGACGGGCGGGCCGCGGTGATCAACCGCGACCTGGCCACCACCGCCGCCTCGCTGGAGCAGTTCGCCCCCGGCGACGGGGAGCGCTGGGAGCACGCGTACGCCGACTGGGCCGAGGTGGCCGGGCCGATGCTGGACACCATCACCACGCCCTTCCCGCCGGTACGCGGCGGGCTGGGCCTGCTGCGCCGACTGCGGGTCGGCGGGGCGCTGCGACTGGCCCGCCGCCTGGTGGTGCCGGTCCGCAAGCTCGGCGACGAGCTCTTCGACGGCGAGGGTGGCCCCGCGCTGCTGGCCGGCTGCGCGCTGCACACCGACCTGTCCCCGGAGGAGGCCGGCTCCGGCGTGTACGGCTGGCTGCTCGCCATGCTCGGCCAGCAGGTCGGCTGGCCGGTGCCGGTCGGCGGGGCGCAGCGGATCACCGACACGCTGGTGGCCCGGCTGGTGCAGCGGGGCGGCCGGATCGACTACAACGCGCGGGTCGACCGGGTGCTGACCGCCCGGGGCCGCGCCATGGGTGTGCGGACCGTCGGTGGCGCCACCTGGCGGGCCCGCCGGGCGGTCCTCGCCGACGTGCCGGCCCCCGCGCTCTTCCTGGACCTGGTCGGCGCGGCGGCGCTGCCGCCCCGGCTGGTCGAGGACCTGGCCCACTTCAAGTGGGACGGCTCCACGCTCAAGGTGGACTGGGCGCTCTCCGCTCCGGTGCCCTGGAAGAACCGCGCGGTCGCCGGCGCCGGCACCGTGCACCTGGGCGCGGACCTCAACGGGCTGACCACGTACGCGGCCGAGCTGGCCCGGGGTGAGCTGCCCCGGGACCCCTTCCTGCTGGTCGGGCAGATGTCGGTGGCCGACCCCAGCCACTCCCCGCCGGGCACCGAGTCACTCTGGTCGTACACCCACCTGCCGTTCCGGCCGAACTGGCGGGCCGAGGACGTCGCCGCGCACGTGACCCGGATGGAGGACGTGCTGGAGGAGGCCGCGCCGGGCTTCCGTGCCCTGATCGTGGGGCGGCACGTGGCCGGCCCGGCGGACCTGGAGGCGGGCGACCCGAGCCTGGTCGGCGGTGCGCTGGGCGGTGGCACCGCGGCCGCGTACCAGCAGCTCTTCCTGCGGCCGATCCCCGGCCTGGGGCGCGCGGACACCCCGGTGGACCGGCTCTTCCTGGCCAGCTCGTCGGCGCACCCCGGCGGCGGCGTGCACGGCGCGCCGGGCGCGAACGCCGCGCGGGCCGCCCTGGCCCGCGACCGGGCGCTCACCGGCCCCCTGTACGCGGGCGTCATCGACGCCGCCCACCGCGCGGTCTACCGCTGACCCGGTCGCCCGTTCGCCCGGTCGGCGTCGGCCTGGTGAGCGGTGAGGGCGTGTGCGGGGAGACCGGGCGTCCGCAGAAAGGTCGACACTCTCGGTGACGTCCTCGTCGGCCGGCCGGTGTCCCTCGGCCCCCTTTGCTCTGCTTCAACCCACGCAACAGTCACGGCCAGCGACGCTCGGGGGGAGACCCGATGCGGTGTTCGGCGGTATTAGCTCAGTTCAGGCGGGTGTTGCGTGCGTTGAAGCAGAGCAAAGGCAACCGGAGGTACGACTCGGGGAACGAAAACGCCTCACGCTACGTGACATGACGCAGCGTGAGGCGTGGCGATCGACCGGTGCCGTCAGCGGTCCAGGTTGCGGTGCTTGGTGCGCAGCTTGAAGGGCATCAGCGCGCTCTCGATCTTGGTGGCGGTGGTCATCTTCGACGCGCCCTCGCGGCGCTCCTCGAAGCGGATCGGCACCTCCAGGATGGTGTGGCCCATCTTGGTGGCCAGGTAGTGCATCTCCACCTGGAAGCTGTAGCCGTTCGACTGCACCCGCTCCAGCCCGATGTCGCGCAGCGCGTCGGCACGCCAGATCTTGAAGCCCGCGGTCAGGTCCCGGATCCGCACCTGGAGCAGGGTGTGCACGTACAGGTTCGCCCACCCGCTGAGCGCGCGCCGGTACAGCGGCCAGTTCTCGTCCAGCTCGCCGCCCGGCACGTACCGGGAGCCGATGACCACGCTGGCCTGGGTGGAGAGCAGCGCGCCCAGCATGCCGGGCAGCGCCTCCGGCGGGTGCGACAGGTCGGCGTCCATCTGCGCCACGTACTCGGCGCCGCCGTCCAGCGCCCGGCCGATCCCGTCCACGTACGCCCGGCCCAGGCCCTCCTTGCCGGCCCGGTGCACCACCTGCACCCGGTCCGGGTGCTCGACGGCGAGCTTGTCGGCGACCTCGCCCGTCCCGTCCGGCGAGTTGTCGTCCGCGACGAGCACCTTCAGCCCGGGCAGCGGCAGCGCGAGCAGCCGCTCGACCAGCACCGGGAGGTTGCCCGCCTCGTTGTAGGTGGGAACGACGACGGTCAGACGTGCGTCGCGCCACGGAGCGGGCAACTGAACGGGTTCGATCATCACGGACTTCCTCGGTCGGCCGACAGCGTCACCTCAGAGGGTAGCCAGTCGCTCCGGCACGCTCCGCACAGACGCCCCGGGGCCGGGTTCCGGAGATCCGCGTCACCGGTCCGACTTCTGCCGGGTGGCGATGTCGGAGAGCCGGTTCAGCGTCTCCCGGTTACGCAGGTGCAGCACCAGGTCGTTGAGCTTGTTGCGGACCCAGCGCAGCGGGCCGGCCGCGAAGTCCTCGCCGATGGTGACCCGGGTGCGACCGCCGTCCACCGGCTCCAGGGCGAACACGACGGTCGCCTCGCCCATCGGCCAGAGCCCCGCCTTCAGCACCAGCCGGTGCGGCGCGTCGCACTCCAGCACGGTGGAGGCGTCCTGGAGGGAGAGCGGCCACGGACCGGCCCGGTGGTGCAGCCGGCTGCCCACCCGGGGCCAGGAGTCGTCCACGTCCCGCACGTGTGCGGTGCCGACCACCCAGTCGCTGTACGTCCACCCGTCGGCGAGCACGTCGAAGACCTGCTGCGGGGGTGCATCGATCACTTTCTCCACAATCGCCACCGATATCCCATACCCGAGCCCGGCGCGCCGGTAACCGGGCCACCGGGTTAGCTTCTCGGCAGCGGCGGGTATCGCCGCACCGGACCGGTGGGCGGGCGACGCACCGGTCGGCGGGCACCGGCGCAGCGGCTGGCGCCGCGAGTTGATGTTTACTCCTCGGGGGGTCGGGAACCCGCGGCCCGTGCGACGGGACCACGAGCGGGATCAGTGCAGGTCAGCCCGGGTTGACCCGGGTGCTGACCGGCTCCCGTCCGGGCTGTACGACGCGGTCCTGCTCGACCGGGACGGCACGCTCATCGAGGACGTGCCCTACAACGGCGACCCGGAGAAGGTACGCCCGGTGCCGGGCGCCCGGGAGGCGCTGGACGAGCTGCGTGCCGCCGGGCTGCGGCTGGCCGTGGTGACCAACCAGTCCGGCCTGGCCCGGGGCCTGTTCACCGCCGACGACCTGCGCCGGGTCAACGCCCGGGTGGAGGAACTGCTCGGACCCTTCGACGCCTGGCAGGTCTGCCCGCACGGGGAACCGGACGGCTGCGCCTGCCGCAAGCCCGCCCCGGGCATGCTGCACGCCGCCGCCCGCGCGCTCGACACCACCCCGGCCCGCTGCGTGATGGTCGGGGACATCGGCGCCGACATGGCCGCCGCCGCGGCGGCCGGCGCCGCCGGTGTGCTGGTCCCGACCCCGACCACCCGGTCGGCGGAGGTGGCCGCCGCGCCGACCGTCGCGGTCGACCTGCCCGACGCGGTGGCGCAGATCCTGCGCCGGATGCGCCTGGTCGCCGCGCCCCGACCGGCGCGGCGGCGGGGCACCGTGCTGGTGGTACGCAGCGACGCGGCCGGTGACGTGCTGGTCACCGGCCCCGGCATCCGGGCGGTCGCCGCGAACGCCCGACGCGTGGTGCTGCTCTGCGGGCCGCGCGGCCGGGCCGCCGCCGAGCTGCTGCCCGGCGTCGACGAGACCATCGAATGGCCGCTGCCCTGGATCGACGCCCCGGCCCCACCGGTCGACCCGGCCGGCCTGCGCGACCTCGTCGACCGGCTGACCGCCGTCCGCGCCGACGAAGCCGTCATCTTCACCTCGTTCCACCAGTCACCACTGCCCCTGGCCCTGCTGCTGCGGCTGGCCGGGGTGCCCCGGATCAGCGCGATCAGCGACGACTACCCCGGCTCCCTGCTCGACGTCCGCCACCGCGTCCCCGTCGGCGTACCCGAACCCGAACGCGCCCTCTCCCTCGCCGCCGCCGCCGGCTTCGCCCTGCCCACCGACGACGAACCCCGGCTGCGGCTGCGCGCCGACCGGCTGCCGCCGCCCCCGGTCGAGCTCGGCGCGCCCGGCTACGTGGTGCTGCACCCGGGCTCCTCGGTGCAGACCCGGGCCTGCCCACCCGAACTGGCCACCCGGATCGTCCGGGTGCTCGCCGCCGCCGGGCACCGGGTGGTGGTCACCGGCGGGCCGGACGAACGGGAGCTGACCGCCCGGGTCGCCGCGGCCGGCGGGCTCGACCTGGGCGGTCGGACCGGGCTCGCCGAACTGGCGGCGGTGATCGCCCGGGCCGGGGCGCTGGTGGTCGGCAACACCGGCCCCGCCCACCTGGCCGCCGCGCTGGACGTGCCGGTGGTGAGCCTCTTCGCCCCCACGGTCCCGTTCGGACAGTGGGGGCCGTACCGGGTGCCGACCGTACGGCTCGGCGACGCCGGGGCCGCCTGCCGGGACACCCGGGCCACCCGCTGCCCGGTGCCCGGCCACCCCTGCCTCACCGACGTCGAGCCGGGGCGGGTACGCGAGGCGCTGCGACTGCTCGGGGTGCGCGCCGACACGCCGGAACCGGTCCGGGTGGCCCGATGAACATCCTCCTCTGGCACGTGCACGGCTCGTGGACGACGTCGTTCGTGCACGGCAAGCACACCTACCTGATCCCGACCACCCCGGACCGGGGCCCGTACGGGCTGGGCCGGGCCCGGACCTATCCCTGGCCGGAGAGCGCCGTCGAGGTGACCCCGGCGGAGCTGCGCCGCGCCGACGTGGACGTGGTGCTGCTCCAGCGGCCCGAGGAGTTCGACCTGGCCTGCGAGTGGCTGGGCCGCCGGGTGGGCCGCGACCTGCCGGCGATCTACGTGGAGCACAACACGCCGAAGGGCGACGTGCCGAACACCCGGCACCCGATGGCCGACCGCGACGACCTGCTGCTCACCCACGTCACGCACTTCAACGAGCTGTTCTGGGACAACGGCGGCGCCCGCACCGCCGTGGTCGAGCACGGCGTGCTCGCCCCGGCCGTCGAGTGGACCGGCGAACTGGACCGCCTCGCCGTGGTGATCAACGAGCCGGTCCGCCGTTGGCGGGTCACCGGCACCGACCTGCTGGCCCGCTTCGCCGAGATCGCCCCGCTGGACGTCTACGGCATGAAGGTGGCCGGGCTCGCCGACCACCTGGGGCTGCCCGCCGAGCGGCTGACCAGCCACGACGACGTACCGCAGCACGCCATGCACACCGAGCTGGCGCGGCGGCGGGCGTACCTGCACCTGTGCCGGTGGACCTCGCTCGGGCTGAGCCTGATCGAGGCGATGACCATGGGCATGCCGGTGGTGGCGCTGGCCACCACCGAGGCCGTGGAGGCGGTGCCGCCGACCGCAGGCGCCCTCTCCACCCGGGTCGACGTGCTGCTGGACGCCGCCCGGGCGCTCGTCGACGACCCGACCGCCGCGCGCCGGGCCGGCGCGCAGGCGCGGGCCGCCGCACGGAACCGCTACGGCCTGGAGCGTTTCCTCGCCGACTGGGACCGGCTGCTGGAGGAGGAAGTATGCGCATCGCGATGATCTCGGAGCACGCCAGTCCGCTCGCCGTCCTCGGTGGAGAGGACGCCGGTGGCCAGAACACGCATGTCGCCGAGCTCTCCGCCGCGCTCGTCGCCGCCGGCCACGACGTCCGCGTCTACACCCGCCGCGACGCCGTGGACCTGCCGGTGACCGTCCGGGCCGCCGACGGGTACGAGGTGGTGCACGTGCCCGCCGGGCCGGCCGAGCCGGTCGCCAAGGACGACCTGCTGCCGTACATGCCGGCGTTCGGTGACTGGCTGGCCGACCGGTGGCGCGGCGGCGACTGGCAGCCCGAGGTCGTGCACGCGCACTTCTGGATGAGCGGTCTCGCGGCGCTGGCCGCCGGCCGGCGCACCGGGGCGGCGGTGGTGCAGACGTACCACGCGCTCGGCACGGTGAAGCGACGGCACCAGGGCGCGCAGGACACCAGCCCGCCCGGGCGGGTCGGGCACGAGCGGGACCTGGGCCGGGCGGTCGACCGGGTGGTCGCCCAGTGCCAGGACGAGGTCGCCGAGCTGGTCCGGATGGGGGTGCCCCGGTCCCGGATGACCGTGGTCCCGTCCGGGGTGAACCTGTCCACCTTCGCGCCGCTCGGCCCGGTCGCCGAGCGCGACGGGGACCGGCCGCGCATCCTGACCGTCGGTCGGCTGGTCGAGCGCAAGGGCTTCCAGGACGTCATCCGGGCCACCGCGCTGGTTCCCGAGGCCGAGTGCGTGGTGGTGGGCGGGCCACCGGCCGGGCTGCTGGAGACCGACCCGTACGCGCTGCGGCTGCGGGCGCTGGCCGAGTCGTTGGGGATCGCCGACCGGGTCAGGCTGATCGGCGCGGTGCCCCGCGAGGAGATGGGCCGCTGGTACCGCTCGGCGGACGTGCTGGTCGCCGCCCCCTGGTACGAGCCGTTCGGGCTCACCCCGCTGGAGGCGATGGCGTGCGGGGTGCCGGTGATCGGCACCGCCGTCGGCGGACTGATCGACACGGTGCTGGCCGGCCGCACCGGTGACCTGGTGCCCGCCCGCGATCCGGCGGCGCTCGGCGCGGCCGTCCGCCGGCTGCTCGGCGACCGGATCCGCCGGTTCGCGTACGCCACGGCCGCCCTGGAGCGGGCCCGCACCCGCTACTCCTGGTCGAGCGCCGCCGAACGGCTCGCGGAGCTGTACGGCGAGGTCGCCACCGTGCGCCGGCCGAGCCGGGTGGTCGCCTGATGGCGGCCCCGGGACCCGCCGTCGGCGGCACCGTGCTGGAGGACCATCTCACCCAGTTGGCCGCGGCGCTGCTGCCGTTGCGGCAGGCCGAGCAGCAGCTCGCCGGCTGGGGGGCCGAGTTGGCGCACCGGCTGGCCGGCGGCGGGCGGCTGCTGGTGGCCGGCAACGGTGGCTCCGCCGCCGAGGCCCAGCACCTCACCGCCGAACTCGTCGGCAAACTGCGCGACGACCGGCAGCCGTTGTCGGCGATCGCGCTGCACGCCGAGACCTCCGCGATGACCGCCATCGGCAACGACTACGGCTACGACGAGGTCTTCGCCCGCCAGGTCCGCGCCCACGGCCGACCCGACGACATCCTGCTGCTGATGTCCACCAGCGGCACCAGCAGCAACCTGCTCACCGCCGCCGAGGCCGGCCGCGACACCGGCCTGCGCTGCTGGGCCTTCACCGGTCCCGCCCCGAACCCGCTCGCCGGGCTCTGCCACGAGACGCTCGCCATCGACTCTCCGGAGAGCCAGGTGGTGCAGGAGCTGCACCTGGTCGCCACGCACGTGCTCTGCGAGTACGTCGACCGGGCGCTGCCCGCGGCGCTGGCAGCCGGGCCGGCACCGGTGCGCGCCGGGGTCGAGGTGGTGCTCGGCGACACCCCGGCGGTGCCGCCCCGATGAGGAGGTCGAGCGTGACGGGACCCGTGGTGGTGATCGGTGACACCCTGCTGGACCGGGACGTGGAAGGGCTGGTGAACCGGCTCTGCCCGGACTCCCCGGTGCCGGTGCTGGACGAGACCACGTACGTCGACCGGCCCGGGGGTGCCGGCCTGGCCGCGCTCTTCGCGGCCGGGCAGGGCGCGGACGTCGCGCTGGTCACCGCGATCGCCGACGACGCCGGCGGGGCCCGGATCGGTTCCCTGCTGGCCGCCGCCGGGGTGCAGTTGTACGGCCTGCCGCTGTCCGGCGCGACCCCGGAGAAGATCCGGCTGCGCGCCCGGGGCCGGGTGCTGCTGCGCCACGACCGGGGCGGCCGCGGCGGTGAACCGGGCGAGCCGAGCGAGGCGGTGCTGCGGCTGATCGCCGACGCCGCCGCGATCCTGGTCAGCGACTACGGCCGGGGGGTGGCCCGGCAGCCGGCGCTGCGCGCCGCGCTGACCGCGACCCGGGCCCCGGTGGTCTGGGACCCGCACCCCCGGGGGCCGGCGGCGGTGCCCGGGGTGCAGTTGGTCACCCCCAACGAGTCCGAGGCGCGCGAGCTGGCGAAGGCGCCCCCGGGCGCGTCCCGACTGGCCACCGCGTCGCGGGGCGCGCAGGCGCTGCGCGAGCGCTGGCAGGCCGGCGCGGTGGTGGTGACCCTGGGCGGCGACGGCGCCCTGCTCTGCCACGCCGGGTCCGCGCCGCTGGTGGTGCCCGCACCGGCCGCCGAGGGGGACACCTGCGGGGCGGGGGACCGGTTCGCCGCGACCGCCACCCTCGCCCTGGCCCGGGGCGCGCTGGTCTCCGAGGCGGTGCAGCAGGCGGTCGCCGAGGCGTCCGCGTACGTGGCCGGCGGCGGAGTGGCCGCCGCCCTGCCCGCGCCGGTGCGGACCGCCTCCCCGCTGGTGGTGACCGGCGGCGGGGACCGGATCGGCGCGGCGGCGGCCGGTGCGGTGATCGCCGAGGTCCGCGCGGCCGGCGGCACGGTGGTCGCCACCGGCGGCTGCTTCGACCTGCTGCACGCCGGGCACGTGGCGACGTTGCAGGCGGCCCGCCGGCTCGGCGACTGCCTGGTCGTCTGCCTCAACTCCGACGCCAGCGTCGCCGGGCTGAAGGGCCCCGCGCGCCCGGTCGTGCCGCAGGGCGACCGCAGCCGGCTGCTCGCCGCGTTGGCCTGCGTCGACGCGGTGCTGGTCTTCGACGAGCCGACCCCGCACGCGGCGCTGTCCTGGCTGCGGCCGGACATCTGGGTCAAGGGCGGCGACTACGCCACCGGCGGCGGCGAGCAGACGCTGCCCGAGGCGGAGATCCTGGCCCGCTGGGGCGGGCACACGGTGGTGGTGCCGTACCTGGACGGGCGCTCCACCACCGACATGATCGCGGCCGCCCGGGCCGGTCGCGGCTCGGCCGACTGGCCGGTCGTGCCGGTACCGGACGAGGTGGCCGTCACCCGGTCCACCGTGGAGGGAGCACGATGAGCGGCAGTCCACCACCCGGGACGGGCCCGACCGTCCTGGTCAGCGGCGGATCGAGCGGGTTGGGCGCGGCTGTGGTCACCGCGGTGGCCCGGGCGGGCGGCCGGCCGCTGGTGCTGGACCGGCAGCGGCCCGGTGACGCGGTGCCCTGGGTCGAGTGCGACCTGGCCGACACCCGGGCCGCCGAGGCGGCCACCCGGGAGCTGGCGGAACGCGCCGGCGGGCTGGACGCCGTGGTGACCGCCGCCGGGATGGACGTGCCCGGGAAGCTGGCCGACGTACCGGCCCGGACCTGGGAGCGGATCGTCGCGGTGGACCTGCTCGCCACGGCGGCGGTGATCCGGGCCGCGCTGCCCTACCTGACGGCCTCGCGGGGCAACGTGGTCACCGTGGCCTCCACCCTCGGGGTCAAGGCGGTCGGCGACGCCACGGCGTACTGCGCGGCGAAGTTCGGGGTGGTCGGCTTCACCCGGGCGCTCGCCGCCGAGCTGGCCGGCGCGGTCGGCGTCACGCTGCTCATCCCCGGCGGGATGCGCACCGCGTTCTTCGACGAGCGGGACGCGCAGTACCGCCCCGGACCGGACGCCGCGCTCAACGAGCCGGCCGACACCGCCGCAGCGATCATGTTCGCGCTCTCCCAGCCGCCCGGCTGCGCCGTCCGCGAGCTGGTGGTCTGCGCCGAGCGGGAGACGTCGTACCCGTGATCCTGGTGCTGCGGGCACTCGGCGTCGGTGACCTGGCCACGGCGGTGCCGGCGCTGCGCGGCCTGCGGGCCGGCCTGCCGGGCCGGGAGCTGGTGCTGGCCGCACCGGCCTGGCTGGCGCCGCTGGCCGACCTGGTCGGCGGGATCGACCGGGTGCTGCCCACCGCCGGTCTGGTGGACGGGCCGGCCTGGACCGGACCACCGCCCGAGCTCGCGGTCAACCTGCACGGTCGCGGCCCACGGTCGCACCGGCTGCTGGCCGCGCTGCGGCCGGGCCGGGTGCTCGCCTTCGCCAACGCCGAGGCCGGCCACGCCGACGGCCCCCGTTGGGACGACGACGAGCACGAGGTCCACCGCTGGTGCCGGCTGCTGCACGCGTACGGGCTGCCGGCCGACCCGGGCGACCTGGCGCTGCGCCGTCCGCCCGGGACCGGGGTGCCGGCCGGCGTCACCGTGCTGCACCCGGGCAGCAAGATCGCGGCGAAGCGGTGGCCGGCGGCACGGTTCGCGGGGCTCGCCCGGGCGCTCACCGCCCGCGGGCACCGGGTGGTGCTGACCGGCTCCGCCGACGAACGGGGTCTGGCCGGACGGGTGGCCGGGGACGCCGGGCTGCCCCCGGACGCGGTGCTCGCCGGGCGGACCGGCCTGACCGAGCTGGCCGGCCTGGTCGCCGACGCCCGGCTGGTGGTCAGCGGCGACACCGGGGTGGCGCACCTGGCGACCGGGTACGGCACCGCCTCGGTGGTGCTCTTCGGTCCGGTGTCGGCGGCGCGCTGGGGACCGCCGCCGGACCGCCCCCGGCACCGGGTGCTCGGAACCACCCATCCGGGTCGTAACGACCACGATTGGGGCGCGCCCGGGCGGGTAGGAACCCATCCGACGTTGGCGGCCATCGGGGTGGAGCAGGTGCTGGCCGCCGTGGACGACGCGGAACAGGCGGTGCGGGAGTCCGGTGCGATTGCGGCGTAGCGATCCGGGCCGGCCGGGGTACGCCCGCCGGCGGCGCGGCAAGGGTTGGCTCTTCCTCGACCCGAAGGGCGAGGCGGTACGCGACGCGGCCGAACTGGCCCGGCTGCGGGACCTGGTGATCCCGCCGGCCTGGCAGGAGGTGTGGATCTGCCCCCACCCGAACGGGCACATCCAGGCCACCGGGATCGACGCCGCCGGGCGCAAGCAGTACCTCTACCACCCGCAGTGGCGGCAGAAGCGGGACGAGGCGAAGTTCGACCACGTGCTGGAGGTGGCCCACCGGCTGCCGGTGCTGCGCGACCGGGTGGAGCACGACCTGACGCTGCGCGGGCTGCGCCGCGAGCGGGTGCTGGCCACCGTCACCCGGCTGCTGGACATGGGCATGTTCCGGGTGGGCAGCGACCAGTACGCCACCGGCGACGACCCCACCTTCGGCGTCTCCACCCTGCGCCCCGAGCACGCCCGGTCCCGGGGCGGCTGCGTGGTCCTCGAGTTCACCGCCAAGGGCGGCATCGAGCAGGTACGCCGGATCGAGGACGCGGAGCTGTGCCGGGTGCTGACCAACCTGCGCCGCCGGCGGCGGGCCGAGGAGCGCCTCTTCGGCTACTGGGACGGGCGGGCGTGGCGGGACGTGCGCAGCGACGAGGTCAACGACTACCTGCGCGACGCCAGCGGCGGCGAGATGACCGCGAAGGACTTCCGTACCTGGCACGCCACCGTGCTGGCGGCGACCGAGTTGGCGACGACGGGTCCGCAGCGGTCGGTGACCGCCCGCAGGCGGGCGGTGGCGGCGGTGATGCGCTCGGTCGCGGACCTGCTCGGCAACACCCCGACGGTGGCCCGGACGTCGTACGTGGACCCGCGGGTGGTGGATCTCTACCACGACGGGGTGCTGGCCCCGGTGGAGCCGGAGATGCCCCGGGAGTCGGCGGAACAGGCCGTGCTGGGCCTGCTGGAGGAGGCGACCTGACCGGCCCCGTCGTCGGTCCTGGGGGGAATTACGACGGGGCCGGGGTCCGGTCCGGCCGTCGTCGGCCGATGTGGCCGGGGGGTTCGCGCGCCGACGGGCGGCGTCGGCACCGGGCGGCCGCCCGCGACGGTCCGTCGCGGGCGCCTCGCCACGGCCCCCCGTTACCAGTGGGCCGTGCCGGTCGCCCGGCGTCCGGCCCGCTCTCAGTATGTCCGCTGCGCGTTGACCGCGGATGCCGCGGCGTTGACGATCCGTGCCTGTTCCAGGTGACCGGTCCGGTACGCCTGGGGCGTCTGCTGGTACGCGGCCCGGAACGCCCGGCTGAAGTGGGCCTTGTCGCGGAAGCCCCAGCGGCTCGCGATGGCGTGGATCGGCTGGTCGCGCAGCAGCGGGTCGGTCAGGTCGCGCCGGCACCGCTCCAGCCGCTGGTCCCGGATGTACGCGGCGACCGTCGTCTCCTCGGCCTCGAAGAGCCGGTGCAGCGAGCGCACCGACACGTGGTGCGCGTCGGCGACGGTCTGCGGCGTCAACCCGGCGTCGCCCAGGTGCTGGCGGATGTGCGCACGGACCTGGGCCAGCAGCGCCCGGCGCCGTACCTCGGTGGGCACCGCGTCCTCGGAGACCAGGTGCCGGCCCAGCATGGTGGAGACCAGGTCCAGCCCGATCCCGGCCAGCCGGTCGGCGTCGGTGGCGTGGTACTGGTCGGGATGGCCGGTGAGCTGGATGAGATAGTCGGCCAGCAGTGCCCCGATGCCCACGCTGCCGGGCATCCGGCCGGCGAAGAGGGCGGCGAGCCGGCCGTGCGACAGGGGCAGCGCGTCGTACGGGATGAAGGCCACGATCGAACTGGCCGGTTCCCGCCCGTGGTCGTCCCCGTGGTGGCTGACCTCGTGCGGCCGGGAACAGTCGTAGAAGGTGAAGTCACCGGGCCGGCAGTGGCTCTGCTGCCCCTCCTGCCCGGCGGCGCTGCTCCCGGTGAGGGTGAGGGCCAGCAGGTAGTAGTCCGGATCGGAGCGCTGGATCAGCTTGCGGGTGCGGACGCAGTCCAGCGAGGGGTAGCGGTAGCGGACGAGTCGCATCGCCCCCAGCTCGATGAACTCGGCGCGGGCCACGAAGTCGTCGGCGTGCTCGGTGCGGACCCGCAGCGGCGCGGGTGAGTCGGCGAGCATGTCCAGCCACATGCCGAAGCGCTCGCGTGGCGGCACCAGCTCGGTGTCCAGGATGTGTCGGTGCAGTGTGGCGTCCATGGTGGTACCCCCGTGTGTCGTCACCCTCCACCATGGAGGACGCCCCACCGCGCCGCATCGCGACAGCCGTGGGGCGTCCACTATCCGTCATCGTCAGTCGTTGAGCACCTGGGAGAGCCGGTCCCGGAAGCGCCGCTCGGTCTCGCTGACCACGTCGCCGCCGATGCCCAGGATGCCGCCGGTGGAGGCGGCGGTGACCACCTGCTCGGCGATCTCCACCAGCCAGTGCTGGTAGGCCCCGGCCTCGCCCTCGTCCACCGTGCGGGCGAGCAGGACGGCGGCCTCGCCGGCCCGGGCCAGCACGTCGTCGATCATCGCCTGCGGGTCGGCGGGGGCGATGACCGGCAGCTCCGCGCCGGCCTCGGGGTCGCCCACCCGCTCGACGACCTCGCCGGCGACCGCGGCCACCAGCGGGTTCGCGGACTCGCGGCCGGCGGCGATGGTCTCCAACCCGGCGGCGTTCTCGGCCATGGTGCGCTTCGTGCCGTCGGACTCGGCCGCGCTCGCGGCGGTCAGCACCGCCTGCGGCAGCCCGACCAGCAGGCCCCACTCCTCGTCGGAGAATCCGAACCGGGTGTACGCCGGCTGCTCGATCACGATCAAGCCCCTTTCGCCGTGGTGGTCGTTGTCGACGGGCGCCGCCGTGGCGCCCGGGTCAGGCTAGTCCAGCGTGAGCAGGCCCTGTTCGGACACCACGCGGACGGAGAGCGTCTTGTAGCCCACCTCGTCGAAGAGCACCGTCATCCGGTCCTCCTCGTAGCTGAGCACCAGGCCGGGCCCCCACTCCGGGTGGCGTACCTGGCTGTGCACGGGGAACGGACCGACCGCCCGGCTGTCGGTGACGCTGGTGCCGGCGTGACAGTTGTCGCAGTGGCCGCAGACCTCGTGCATCTGCTCGCCGAAGTACGCCAGCAGCGCCTGGCCCCGGCACCCGGTGGTCTCGGCGAAGGCGCGCATCATGTCGGTACGCGAACGGGTGACCGTCTGCTGCCGTTCCGCCTCGGCCAGCGCCGCCCGGCCCGCCGCGGCGGGCTTCGGGGCGTACCGGGGGGCGCCGAGGCGCTGCTGGGCCTGCGGCTCGGCCGCGCCGATCTGCTCCAGCAGGGACAGGTACTGGCCGAGCTTGCGCGGGCCGAGGCCGCTCAGCTCACGCAGCTCCTTCTTGGTCCGGGGCTTCTTGCGCACCAGCGCGGCGAGGTCCCGCAGCTCGGTCTCGTCGGGCAGGCCGCCGCTGAAGTACCGCTGCAGGCCGACGTCCTCGGCGCGCCAGAGCAGCAGCACCCGGGCCGGCTCGCCGTTACGGCCGGCGCGGCCGATCTCCTGGAAGTAGCTGTCCGGCGAGTCGGGCAGCGCCATGTGCACCACCCAGGCGATGTTGGGCTTGTCGATGCCCATGCCGAACGCCGAGGTGGCCACCATGATCGGCACCTGGTCGGCGAGGAACGCCTCGTGCAGCCCGTGCCGGGCCGCGGTCGGCATGCCGCCGTGGTAGTACTGCGCCGGGAAGCCCGCGTCGGTGAGCCGGCGCGAGAGCTCCTCGGCGGACCGTCGGGTCGGCACGTAGATGATGCCGGGGCGCTTGTCGTCGCGCAGCAGCGTGAGCAGTCGCCGCCAGCGGTAGTCGTCGGTGGGGCAGTGCGCCACCTCGAGGAAGAGGTTGGGCCGGTCCAGCCCGGAGACCACCACCTCGGGGTCGCGCAGCCGCAGCCGGGCGATGATGTCGTCGCGTACCGGCGGGGAGGCGGTGGCGGTGAGCGCCACCACCGGTGGCCGGCCGATGCCCTCGATCAGGTGCCCGAGCGCCAGGTAGTCGGGGCGGAAGTCGTGCCCCCAGGCGGAGATGCAGTGCGCCTCGTCGATCGCCACCAGCGCCGGCTTGAGCGACTTGACCTCGGCCATCCGGTCCGGGTTGCTCAGCGCCTCCGGGGTGATGAAGAGGAACTCGGCCCGGCCCTTGCGGATCTCCTCGATCGCCTCGGCCTGTTGCGCGGCGCTCTCGTCGGAGCTGATCCGCACGGCCCGCAGCTCGGGGCGCTGCCGCTCGTTGAGCGCGGCGATCTGGTCCTGCTGCAGGGCCAGCAGCGGGGAGATGACCACGGTCGGTCCCGGGATCAGGCTGGCCGGGATCTGGTAGATCGCCGACTTGCCGGCCCCGGTGGGCAGCACCACCAGGGCGTCGCGTCGCTTCATGACCGTCCGCATGGCGGCCAGCTGGTTGGGCCGCAGCTTGGTCCAGCCGAAGAGGCTGCGGGCCGCGCGGCGCAACGTCGTCGAGTGCATGGTCAGTTTCATCAGTGGCCGCAGGTACCCCCGGTCATCAGCGCCGAAACGGGTTGACCGGGGACACCGCGGCCCGCATTATGAATGAGCGTTCATGAACGAGCGCTCATTCAGCGGGGAGGGTGGCCGTGGAGACGGTTTCGAACCGGCACCAGGAGCAGGCGTGGAACGGCTACGAGGGGCGGCACTGGGCCGATCACCAGGCCCGCTACGACGCCATCAACAGCGGCTTCAACCAGGTCCTGCTCGACCCGGTCCGGCCCGGCGACCGGGTGCTCGACGTCGGGTGCGGCACCGGACAGCTCACCCGCCTCGCCGCCCGACGGTCCGCCACCGGGCACGCGCTCGGCGTCGACCTCTCGGCGCCGATGCTGGACCGGGCCGTCGCGTCCGCCGCCGACGAGGGCGTGCACAACGTCGGGTTCGTCCGGGCCGACGCGCAGGTCCGTCCGTTCCCGGCCGACGCGTTCGACGTCCTGCTGAGCCGGTTCGGGGTGATGTTCTTCGCCGACCCGGTCGCCGCCTTCGCCAACCTGCGCCGGGCGCTGCGCCCGTACCAGACCCCCGACGGGGTACGCCTGGACACCGCCGCCCGGCTGGTCACCGCCCGGCGGCCCGGCTGAGCGGCGCACCTCCCTACGATGCGCAGGTGGCACCGAGACGAGCGGCGGCACTGCGCGGTGGCGAGCAGAGCCTGCGGGAGCACCTGATCGCCGCCGCGCAGGCGCTGGTCGCCCGGCGCGGCGCGGCCGGGCTGACCGTGCGGGACATCGCCCGGGAGGCCGGCGTGGCCGACGGCGTGCTCTACAACCACTTCGCCGACAAGGAGGAACTGCTCGCGTACGCGCTGCACGCGCACGTGCGGGCGGTCGAGGCGGCCCAGGACACCCCCGCCCCGCGAGCCGGTGAGCAGACCGTCGAGGCGAACCTGCGGGCCTGGCTGCGCCGCGCCCTGGCCCTGCACGCGGCCGTGCTGCCGGCGTTCGCCGGGCTCACCGGCCAACCCAAACTGCTGGCCCGCCTCGGTGAGCTGCCCGGGCCGCCCGGCGGCGGTCCGGGCCTGCGGACCGAGCTGGCCGACTACGTCCGGGCCGAGCAGCGGCAGGGCCGGATCCCCCCGCGGGCCAGCGCCGAGGCGCTCGCCACCCTGGTCGTCGGCGTCTGCCACGACCTGGTCCTGGGCCGGCTGCTGGATCCGGCCCACCCGCCGCCGGAGCCGGCCGCCGAGCTGGTCGACGACCTGGTCGCCACCCTGCTGCACGGCCTCCTCGCCCCACCCCCCTGACTCCGCCCGCCCAGGGCGCCCCCCAGTGACCCCCGGGCGACTAATTCACGGAAAGAGTGGTCTCCGAGAGCCCGGAGGCCACTCTTTCCGTGAATTAGCGGGGATCTTGGGGTGGGGGTGGGGGTGGGGTGGGGGTGGGGACGCGTCCCGTGCCTGGAGCTTCCGGCGGTTGACCGGATGCGTCATCATGCGCTCATGTCCTCGTCGACCGCTCCGGCCCCGTCCCCTGTACGCGTGTCGTGGACCGAGCGCGCCGCTCGTCCGGCCGTCCTGGCGGCGCTGCTGTTCGCGGCCGTCCGGGCCGGGACGGTGCTGGCCGGCGGCCTGCCGTCGCGCGGCTGGGACTACCTGTTCGGCCTGTCGCTGCTGGTGCTGGGCCTGGCGGCGTTGGTGCCGATGGTGGTGCGCCAGCGCAACCCGTGGCGGCGACCGGCGCGGCTGGTCGACGCGGGGGCCGGCCGCCGCCGGGTGCCACCCATGGCCGGTTTCGGCTGGTTCGCCGCCGCGCAGGTGCTGCTCGGTGCCGGGATACTCCAGTCGTTCGGGCTCGACCTGGTGCGCGACACGCAGACGCCGACGGTGGTGGGCTGGGGCTTCACCAGCATCATGTTCCTGCTGGCGGCGTTCTACCTGCTGCTGGTGACGGGTCTCGTGGTGGCGTTCTTCCGTGGCGACCCGCGGATCGACCTCACCCCGGCCGGCGTCGAGATCCGGGACCTGTTCGGGCGGCGCAGCGTGCCGTGGGCGGCGCTCACCCCGGGCCGGCCGACCCCGCCGCGCTCGGGGACCGTGCTGCGGCTGCGGGTGGCCCGCCCGGAGCTGGTCCGGCGGCGGGGCCTGGTGTTCGGCCGGGCCGGCTCGCCGCTGGTCACGCTCGGCTGGCTGGCGGCGCACCCGGGGTTCCTGGCCGACGCGCTGCGCCACTACGTCGACCACCCGGCGGAGCGGGCCGCCATCGGCACCCCGGCCGGCGACGACGCGCTCCGCCGCGCGCTGGGCGCGAGCTGACCGGCCCGTCCGCGTCGGCCGGTCCGCGCCGGTCTGCTCAGCGCAGCCGGGGCAGCACCTCGCGCCGGTAGAGGTCGAACAGGCCCTGCCAGTTCGGTCCGGTGTTGGCCACGTAGACCTCGTCGAAGCCGGCCTCGGCGTACTTGTCGATCATCTCCAGGTGCGCGTCGGCGCTGTTGCCGCAGACGAACGCCTCCTTCAGCATCTCCGGCTTCACCAGCTGCGCGGCCTGCTCGAAGTGCCGCGGCGAGGGCAGCACCTGGGACAGCTCGCCCGGCACGCCCGCGTTCGGCCACTTCTCGTACGCGATCCGCATGCCCTCGTCCGCGCTGTCGGCGTACGCGGCCTTGAAGCCGGCCTGGCACGGCTTGTCGCCGCCGCCACCCTCGCGGAACCGGCGGACCATGTCGGCGTCGGGCATGGTGCTGACGTAGCCGTCGCCGATCCGGGCGGCGAGGTCGATCGACTTCGGGCCGAAGCCGGAGACGTAGATCGGCGGGGGAGTGTCCGGCAGCGTGTAGACCCGGGCGTGCTCGACGGTGTAGTGCTTGCCGTGGTGGTTGACGAAGTCGCCGCGCCACAGCTCGCGGATGACCTCGATCGCCTCGGTCAGCATCTCCAGCCGGACGTCGGTCTGCGGCCACGGGTCGCCGAAGATGTGCTCGTTGAGCGCCTCGCCGGTGCCCACCCCGAGGATGAACCGTCCTTCGTGCAGCACCGCGCTGGTGGCCGCCGCCTGGGCGATGACGGCGGGATGGATGCGCAGGGTGGGGCAGGTGACCGCGGTGGTCACCGGTAGCCGGCAGACCTGGCTGAGCGCGCCGATGGTGGACCAGACGAAGGCGCTCTGGCCCTGCGCGTCGACCCACGGGTGGTAGTGGTCGGAGATCCACAGTGCCTCGAAGCCGGCCTGCTCGGCGCCGCGCGCCTGGGCCAGCAGCTCGGCCGGGGTGTACTCCTCACTGGACAGGAAATAGCCGATCTTCACGTCTCCCCCTCGCGCCCCGGGTGCCGGGCGCACCGTGGGGACCACGATCGCCGTACCCCGGGGGACGGGGTCCGAACGCCGGGTCAGCGGCGGAACATCGCCCGGATCGCGATCAGCAGGAACAGGCCGCCCACCACCAGGCCGAGCAGGCGTACGCCGGGGATGTCGGCGGCGGAGGTGGCGTCGGCGAGCAGGGCGGGGCGCATGCCCGAACTCTCCCACGGTGGGTCCCGCTCCGCCAGACGCTAACAGTTAGGAATGTTGACTATTACCGGACCGGAGTGTGACCATGTCAGCACCGCCGGGGCGGCGGGCCGTGGGGAGACGGGGGTACGACAGCGCATGAGCGAGCGGATCGTGGGAGCGAACCCGGACCTGGCGGCGCTGGCCGCCGCCGTCCTGCAACCCGGCTTCGTGGGCACCACCCCGCCGGCCTGGGTCTGCCGGTGGCTCGGCGAGGGGCTCGGCTCGGTGGTCCTCTTCGCCCGCAACGTCGTCGACCACGAGCAGGTCGCCGCGCTCACCGCGACCCTGCGGGCCGAGCGACCCGACGTGATCGTGGCGATCGACGAGGAGGCCGGCGACGTCACCCGGCTGGAGTCGGCCCGGGGCAGCTCCCGGCCCGGCAACTTCGCCCTCGGCGCGGTCGACGACGTGGACCTCACCGAGGAGGTGGCCCGGGACCTCGGCGCGGAGCTGGCCGCCGTCGGGGTGACCCTCGACTACGCGCCGGACGCCGACGTCAACTCCAACCCGGCCAACCCGGTGATCGGGGTCCGCTCCTTCGGCGCCGACCCGGCCCTGGTGGCCCGGCACACCGCCGCCTGGGTCCGCGGCCTGCAGGCCGGCGGCGTGGCCGCCTGCGCCAAGCACTTCCCCGGGCACGGCGACACCCGGGTCGACTCGCACCACGACCTGCCCCGCATCGGCGGCGACCGGGCCCGCCTGGACGCCGTCGAGCTGGCCCCGTTCCGGGCCGCGGTGTCGGCCGGGGTGCAGGCGGTGATGACCGGGCACCTGCTGGTGCCGGCGCTGGACCCGGAGCTGCCGGCCACGCTCAGCTCGCGCATCCTCGGCGGGCTGCTCCGCGACGAGCTGGGCTTCCACGGCGTGGTGGTGACCGACGCGGTGGAGATGCGCGCGGTGGCCGACCGGTACGGCTTCGCCGGGGCGGCGGTGCGCGCCCTCGCCGCCGGCGCCGACGCGATCTGCGTGGGCGGGGAACGCGCCACCGAGGCCGACGCGCGCGAGCTGCGCGACGCCGTCGTCGCCGCGGTGCTCGCCGGGGAGCTGCCCGAGGAACGGCTCGCCGAGGCCGCCAAGCGGGTCGGCCAGCTCGCCGCGTGGAGCGTCGCCGCCCGCGCCGACCGGCCGGCCGGGCCCCGCCCCGGTGCCGGCTCCGCCGTGGGGCTGGCCGCCGCCCGCCGGGCGCTGCGGGTGGTCGCCGACCGTCCGGCCCGGCTGCCGCTCGCCGGACCGGCGCACGTGGTCGAGTTCGCCCCGCCGCGCAACATCGCGATCGGCGAGGAGACCCCGTGGGGGATCGCCGCGCCGCTGGCCGGGCTGGTGCCCGGCACCACCACCGCCCGGTACGCGCAGGACGAGGTGCCGGCCGACCCGGCCGGCGGCGCGGCCGGCCGGCCGCTGGTGCTGGTGGTGCGCGACCTGCACCGGCACGACTGGATGCGGGCCGCGGTGGGCCGGGCCCTCGCGGCCCGCCCGGACGCGGTGGTGGTCGAGCTGGGCGTGCCGGAACTGGTCACCGGCGGGCTGCACGTGGCCACCCACGGGGCCACCCGGGCCGCCGCGCAGGCCGCCGCCGAACTGCTCGCCGGCACCCGCTGACCCCGGCGCGGCCGGGGGGCGGGTACGGGCCCCGGCCGCGCCGGGCGCCACCGGTCAGGGGGCGGGCACCACCAGGTCGGCGTAGTCGGGGTGGCGCTCGATGAACGCGGCCATGAACGGGCACCGGGGCACCACCCGGCCGCCCCGGGCCCGGATCTGGTCCAGCGTGCCCTGGATCAGCGCCGCGCCGACGCCCCGGCCCTGGAACCGGTCGTCCACCTCGGTGTGCGTGAACACCAGCACCTCGCCGCGCGGCAGGTACGCGGTGAACCCGGCCAGCGCGTCGTCGACCAGGATCTCGAAGCGGTGCTCGGCGGGGTTCTCCTCGACCAGGAAGCTCACCGGCCCATTCTCCCCCGGCCGGTGGCCAGCACGTCCAGTTCGGCCAGCAACCGGTCCACCTCCTCGACGGTGTTGTAGTGGTAGACGCTGGCCCGGACCGCGCCGCCGCTGTCGCGCAGCCCCAGCGTCGAGAAGTACTCGTAGGCGTAGTAGTCGCCGGAGGAGAGGCAGCAGCCGGCCGCGCCCAGCGCCGCCGCGGTCTGCGCCGGGGTGTGCCCGGCCACCCGGAACGACACGGTGGGGCAGCGCCGCGCCGGTGAGCCGTACACGGTGATCGCCGGGCGGGCGGTGAGCCCGGTGAGCAGCCGGTCGAAGACCGCCTCCTCGTGCGACTGGGCGGCGGCCAGGCCGGCGCGTACCCGCTCGCGGCGGCTGCCGCCGGCCGCCGGGTCGAGGGTGGCCAGATGGTCGACGGCGGCGGTCACCCCGGCCAGCAGCGGGAAGCTCGGCGTGCCGTACTCGAAGCGGTCCGGCACGGCGTCCGAGGAGGGGACCAGCTTCGCCGGGCGCAGCGCCGCCCAGCGGTCCGGGTCGGCGACCATCGCCGCCAGGTGCGGCCCGGACCACTTGTAGGCGCTGGTGACGAAGAAGTCCGCGCCGAGCGCGGCCAGGTCGGTCGGGCCGTGCGGCACCGAGTGCACGCCGTCCACGCAGACCGCCGCGCCGGCCGCGTGTGCGATCTTGGCGATCGTCGCCACGTCCGGCACGGTGCCGGTCGCGTTGCTGCCGGCGGTCACCGCGACCAGCCGGGTGCGCTCGCCGACCAGGTCGGCGTACTGGCCGGCGGGCAGTTCGGCGGTGGCCGGGTCGAACTCCGCCCAGCGCACCGTCGCCCCGGCGGCCTCGGCCGCCTGCACCCACGGCCGGACGTTGGCGTCGTGGTCGAGCCGGGAGACCACCACCTCGTCGCCGGGCCGCCAGGTCGCCCCGAGCGTCCGGGCCAGGGTGTACGTCAGCGCGGTGGCGCTCGGCCCGAGCACCACGCCGGCCGGGTCCGCGCCGAGCAGGTCGGCGACCGCCGAGCGGGCCGCGTCGACCAGTTCCAGCGAGCGTCGGCCGGGCGCGAAGGCGGTGCTGCGGTTGCCGATCGCGGCGCGCATGGTGTCGGCGACGGCGTCGATCACGGACTGGGCGGTCTGGGTCCCGCCCGCGCCGTCGAAGTGGGCGAAGCCCTCGGCCAGGGCGGGGTACGCGGCCCGGGTACGGGCGATGTCGAAGGCCATGCCGGGACCCTAGCGCGTGCCCGACGGCCCGCCGTGCGGCCCGGTGGGCCTGCTCGCGCCGAGGCGGGGTGGGGCGCGTCTCGTACCCTTGATCGGGTGACGAACCGACGCGCCACCGCACCGCAGACCCCTGTCCGTCGTGCCGCCGGCCTGCTGGCCGGCCTCGCCCTCGGCGCCGCGCTGCTCGCCGGGTGCAGCTCGGAGGGCGCCTCCACCGACTGCGGCCTGGACTCCTGCACGGTCACCTTCGACCGGGGCGTGGACGCCAGCGCCACCATCCTCGGCGTCGAGGCCAAGCTGATCGGCGCGCAGGGTGACCAGGTGACCGTCGAGGTCGCCGGGGAGCAGCTCTCGCTGACCGTCGGCCAGCAGGCCACCGAGGTCGGTGGCTTCCAGGTGAGCCTGGACAACGTCACCGACCAGCAGGTGGTGATCCGGGTGGCGCGCAACGCCAACAGCTGATCCGCAGGCCAGGGCGGCGGCGGCCGACGTTTGGAAATCTTCGCAACGGGAGATTGAGGCGCCATGTCTCTCACCCGGAACGCCGGAGCCACCGCCGCCCAGGCCGCGAACAGCAGGTGGCTCGAACTGTTGACCCGGGCCGGATTCATCGGCTACGGGATCGTCCACCTCCTCTTCGCCTGGCTCGCGCTCCAGATCGCCTTCGGCAAGTCGGGGGAGGAGGGCAACCAGAACGGTGCCCTGCGCACCCTGGGCGCCCAGCCCATGGGCAAGACCCTGCTCGTGATCATCGCCATCGGGCTCTTCGCCATGGCCGTCTGGCAGGCCACCGAGGCGGCCATCGGGCACCGCGGCCTGCAGGACAAGGACCGGCTCTTCGAGCGGATCGCCTCGGTGGTGCGCACCATCGTCTTCGCCTGGCTGGGCTACACCGCGGTCAAGGTGGTCCAGGACGCCAGCTCCAACGCCTCGTCGCAGCAGCAGCAGCTCTCCGAGAAGCTGATGTCCTCCGGCGGTGGCCGGGTGCTGGTCGGGCTGGCCGGCCTGGTGCTCGCCGCGGTCGGCATCGGCATGGTCATCTACGGGCTGAAGAAGAAGTTCGAGAAGAACCTCAAGACCGGTGAGATGAGCCCGAAGACGCACACCCTGGCCCGTCGGCTCGGGATGGCCGGGTACGCCGCCCGGGGCACCGTCTTCGCCCTCGCCGGCCTGCTGATCGTCGTCGCCGCGGTCAAGTACGACCCGGAGAAGGCCCGGGGCCTGGACGCCGCGCTGCGCACCCTGCGCGACCAGTCGTACGGGCCGGTGCTGCTGACCCTCGCCGCCCTGGGCATCGCCGCCTTCGGCGTCTACTGCTTCCTCCAGTCCCGCTACCGCCGGGTCTGATCCTGGTCGATGTCCGGACCGCCGGGCACCATTGGGCACTTGCCCGATCCGTGCCCGGCTGGAGGGAGAACAGGTCCGTGCAGAGCTACCTCGTGACGGCCGTCGCCGCGCTCGCCGCGGCGGCGGTCGCACTGCTGGTGGTCGAGGTGGTGCACCGGCTGATGCGCCGGTTCGGCCGGCGCTCGCTGCTGATGACCGAGCTGACCGACCACTCGCACCGCCCGTTCCAGATGGCGGGCACCGCGCTGGCCGTGCAGCTCGCCGTCCGGTTCAGCACCCTGTACGCGGTGGGCAGCCCGTGGCGGCAGGCGCTGCTGCACGTGCTGGTGCTGGCCGTGATCGCCGCCACCGCCTGGCTGGTCGCCTCGCTGCTGGTGGTGCTGGAGGACACCGCGCTGGCCCGGTTCCGGGTCGACGTGCCGAACAACCGGCACGCCCGCCGGGTGCGTACCCAGGTGGTGCTGCTGCGCCGGCTGACCATCGCGGTGATCGTGGTGCTCACCCTCGGCGTGATGCTGATGACCTTCCCCGCCGTACGCGGCATCGGCGCCGGCGTGCTGACCAGCGCCGGGGTGGTCGGTGTGGTGGCCGCGCTGGCCGCGCAGAGCCTGCTCGGCAACGTCTTCGCCGGCCTCCAGCTCGCCTTCAGCGACGCGGTACGCCTCGACGACGTGGTGGTCGTCGAGGGGGAGTGGGGCCGGATCGAGGAGCTGACCCTCAGCTACGTGGTGGTGCAGATCTGGGACGACCGCCGGCTGATCCTGCCCACCTCGTACTTCACCAGCACCCCGTTCCAGAACTGGACCCGCACCGAGGCGGCGGTGCTCGGCACCGCCGAGTTCGACGTCGACTGGGCGGTGCCGGTGCAGGCGATGCGGGAGGAGCTGCGCCGGCTCTGCGAGAGCACCGAGCTGTGGGACGGCCGGGTCTGCGTGCTCCAGGTGACCGACGCCACCGGCGGGACGGTCAAGGTCCGCGCCCTGGTCAGCGCCGCCGACGCGGGCAGCCTCTGGGACCTGCGCTGCCTGGTCCGGGAGCACCTGGTGGCCTGGATCCGCGACCAGCTGCCGACCGCCCTGCCCCGGGTCCGCGCCGAGGTCGGCGACGCCGCCGGCCCGCTGCCCTGGCAGGTGGTGGCGCCGCGCCGGACCGTCCGCCGCCGGCCGGACGCCGACATCCCGGACGACGCCCGGGTCTTCGGCGGCAGCGACGACGGTGACGCCCGCAGCGAGACCTTCGGCGGCAGCGACGACGGCGAGGCCCGCCGGGAGGTGCTCGTCGAGGAGCCCGTGGACGCCCGCCGCTGACCCTGCCCCCGCGCGCAGCCCCCGGCACCCCGTACGGGTGCCGGGGGCTGCGCCGTCCGCCGGGCAGTGACCCGGGGCGGGGTGTCCCCGTTGCACCTGCCGGGGACGGCAGTCGGTCGGGTCCGGTGCGTTTGTTCCGCCCGTCGCGGGGGACCTGCTCGGCACGCCCCACCTCCGGTCCGCCCACCCGGGCGGCCCGGGGGGCGGTGGCGCGCGGCCGGGCCGACCGGCCGTTCCGCGCAGGATTGACGGGCGGCGACTCCGGGCATACAGCGCGGTGATGATGAAAGGAGGACAGCATGGCTGACGTCGCGAGTCGCAGCACGTCCCGGACCGGGAGCGAGCCGTCCACCGCCGAACTGGTGCAGCGGGCCACCGAACAGGTCACCCGGCTGGTGCGGGACGAGTTGGCGCTGGCCCGGGCGGAACTGACCCAGAAGGGCAAGCACGCCGGGATCGGAATCGGTCTGTTCGGCGGCGGCGGGGTGATGGCGCTGTACGGCGCGGGCGCGCTGGTCGCCACGGTGATCCTGCTGCTGGCCCTGATCATGCCCGCGTGGCTGGCGGCCCTGATCGTGGCGGTGGTGCTCTTCCTGCTCGCCGGGATCCTGGCGCTGGTCGGCAAGAAGCAGGTCAGCCGTGCCGTCCCGCCGGTGCCGGAGGCGGCGGTCCGCAGTGTGCGGGCGGACGTGGACACCGTCACCGCCGCGGTCAAGGACGGGAGGCGGGCATGAGCGGCAGCAACGGCAACGGCACCGGGGACGTGGAGGCGCTCCGCGAGGAGATCCGCCGCACCCGGGTGGAGTTGGGTGAGACGATGGAGTTGTTGGCCGCCAAGGCCGACGTGAAGGCCCGGCTGCGGGAGTCCGCCGACCAGGCCAAGGAGCGGATGCGGGAGCAGGCCGCGCTGACCGTGGCCCGGGTGCGTGGGCAGGCGGCGGAGAAGGCGGGCGCGGTGCGCGGGCAGGCCGCCGAGAAGATCCGGCTGGCGCGGGCGCGGGGGGCCGGCGGTGGGCCGTCGGTCGCGCGCAACCCGCGGCCCTGGGCGGCGGTGGCGGCCGGCGCGGTGGCCACCGTGGTGGTGCTGCTGATCATCAGAAGGAGGCGTGGGTGAGCAAGGGGATCGGCAGGGCCGCGTACAAGCCGGTCGGGGTGGTGCTGGGGCTGGCCGCCGGTACGGTCGCCGGGGTCATCTTCCGGCAGGTCTGGAAGCTCACGGCGGGCGACGGCGAGGCGCCGAGCGCCACCGACGAGGACCGGCGCTGGGGCGAGATCCTGGCCGCCGCGGCGTTGCAGGGCGCGATCTTCGCGGTCGTCCGGGCCGCCGTGGACCGGGGCGGGGCGGTGGGCGTACGCCGGCTCACCGGTCGCTGGCCCGACTGATCGCAGCGCAGGCATCGGCCCCTTCCCGTTGTGGGGAAGGGGCCTTTCGCATGATCCGCCCGGTACGCCCAGTGGACCTTCCGCAACCTTCAGGTCACATGTCGGAGAATTTCGTCGATTGGGCCGTGCAGAGTTTTTCAGGACGTGGTTTGCTGTCTCACGCTGTTGAGAGACGCGTGGGTTGAGAGAAGTTCCCTGCATCGGGGGCCGCCTCAGGCGCCGCTGCTCGAAAACGGCCAATCGGCCGCACGGCGTGCTCGGCCGCCAGTTTTAGAAGGAGATACACATGGCGCAGGGAACCGTGAAGTGGTTCAACGCTGACAAGGGCTTCGGCTTCATCACCGTCGACGGCGGGGGTGCTGACGTGTTCGTCCACTTCTCGGCCATCCAGACCAGCGGCTACCGCACGCTGGAGGAGAACCAGCGGGTGGAGTTCGAGATCGCCCAGGGTCAGAAGGGTCCGCAGGCCGAGCAGGTCCGCCCCATCTGAGCCACCGGGCCGGCCACGCCGGCCGCCGCGAAGCCCCGCATCCCGAAGGGAAGCGGGGCTTTCCGCGTCCGGAGGACCTGTTCGGACCCGGGCCGGCACCCGCCGCCTCAGCCGCCCGGGCGGCGGGCCCGCATGCCCCACCAGAGCGCGCCGAGTCCGATGAGGACCAGCACGACGCCGACCAGCGCCCAGGGCCGGCGGTCGGTCAGCACGCTGCCCTCCACGTAGCCCAGTCCGAGCACGGTCCAGAGCGCGCCCAGCACGACGGCCAGCAGCCCCACGGTGAGCCGGAACCAGCCCCTCATCGTTCCCCCTCCGACGACGCCCGTCCGACTCCAGCATGCCGGCCCGGGCCGGTACCGGGCGGCGCCGCGCCGCGCGAGCGCCGCGCCCGGCTCACCACCGGTCGTGCACCTGCGGCCGGATCAGCTCGTCGTACGCGGCCCGCACGGCGGCCAGCTCGACGTCGGTCAGCGCCGGCTGGTCGGCCGCGGCGGCGTTGCGCCGGGCCTGTTCCGCGTCGCGGGCCCCGGGGATGACCACGGTGACGCCCGGCTGGTCGAGGACCCACCGCAGCGCGAACTGGGCCATCGTCCGGTCCGGACCGACCAGCGGGGCGAGCCGGCGCACGGCGGCCAGGCCGAGGTCGTAGTCGACGCCGGAGAACGTCTCGCCGACGTCGAAGGACTCGCCGTGCCGGTTGAAGGTACGGTGGTCGTTGGCGGGGAAGGTGGTGTGCTCGTCGTACCGGCCGGAGAGCAGGCCGCTGGCCAGCGGCACCCGGGCGATGACGCCGACGCCGGCGGCGGCCGCCGCGGGCAGCACCTGCTCCAGGGGCTTGTGCCGGACCGCGTTGAGGATGATCTGCACGCTCGCCACCCCGGGGCGGGCGATGGCGGTGAGCGCCTGGTCGCAGGTCTCGACGCTCACCCCGTACCCGGCGATCCGCTGCTCGGCGACCAGGGTGTCGAGCGCGTCGTGGACCCGGTCGTCGGCGAAGACGGCGGTGGGCGGGCAGTGCAACTGCACCAGGTCGAGGGTGTCCACGCCGAGGTTGGCCCGGGAGCGGTCGGTCCAGGCCCGGAAGTTGTCCAGGGTGTACGCCTCGGGCGTCTGCGGCACCCGGCGGCCCATCTTGGTGGCCACGGTCAGCCCGTGCCCGGGGTGCTCGCGCAGGAACCGGCCGATGAGCCGTTCGCTGCGGCCGTCGCCGTACACGTCGGCGGTGTCCAGGAAGGTGACGCCGGCGTCGACGGCGCCGGCGACCACGTCGAGCGCCTCGTTCTCCCCGACGTCGCCCCAGTCGCCGCCGAGCTGCCAGGCGCCGAGTCCGATGATGCCGACGTGCCGGCCGAGCCGGTCGAAGCTGCGCTGTTCCATCCGTCCGAGCCTAGTGAGCTGCTTGCCCGGGCGCGCGTCGGGCCGTACCTTCAACAAGACGTACGTACGGTTTGGAGGCTGTCATGTGGGACCCGAGCACCTACCTGCGCTACGGCGACGAGCGCTCCCGGCCCTTCCACGACCTGCTCGCCCGGGTCGGCGCCGAACGGCCCCGCGCCGTGGTGGACCTGGGCTGCGGGCCCGGCACGCTGACCGCCACCCTGGCCGCCCGCTGGCCCGACAGCCGGGTCACCGGGCTGGACTCCTCCGCCGAGATGATCGAGCGGGCCGGGGCGCTGGACGCCCCGGTCGACTTCACCGTCGGTGACGTACGCGCCTGGCGGCCGGGGCCGGACGTGGACGTGGTGGTCTGCAACGCGGTGCTCCAGTGGGTGCCCGGGCACCGCGACCTGCTGGTCCGCTGGGCCGCCGAGCTGCCGTCCGGGGCCTGGCTGGCCTGCCAGGTGCCGGGGAACTTCGCCGCCGCGTCGCACCGGGCGCTGCGCGAGGTCGCCGGACGGCCGCGGTGGCGCGACACCCTGGCCCCGCTGCTGCGCGAGGCGCCCGTCGACGACCCCGCCGACTACGCCGCGCTGCTGGTCGGTGCCGGCTGCGCCGTCGACGCCTGGGAGACTACCTACGTGCACCTGCTCCCGGCCGCCGGCGCCGACCACCCGGTGCTGACCTGGATGGACGGCACGGCGTTGCGGCCGGTCCGGGCCGCCCTGGACGCCGCCGGCTGGGCCGACTTCCGCACCGAGCTGGGGGTACGCCTCACGCAGGCCTACCCGGTGCGGCAGGGTCAGGTGTACTTCCCGTTCCGCCGGATCTTCGTGGTGGCCCGTACCGGCGCCCGCGCAGAGGAGAACCTGTGACCGACCTGCCCACCTTCATCGCCGGACTGCCCAAGGTGGAGCTGCACGTGCACCACGTCGGCTCCGCCTCGCCCCGGATCGTCGCCGAGCTGGCCGCCCGGCACGAGGGGCGCAGCCCCGTCCCCGCCGACCCGGACCGACTCGCCGACTACTTCGCGTTCCGCGACTTCGCCCACTTCATCGAGGTCTACCTGAGCGTCGTGGACCTGATCCGCGACCCGGAGGACGTCTGGCTGCTCACCCACGAGGTGGCCCGGGAACTGGCCCGCCAGCAGGTCCGGTACGCGGAGCTGACCGTCACGCCGTACTCGCACGTGCACCGGGGGATCCCCGCGCCGGCGTTCTGCGAGGCGATCGAGGACGCCCGCAAGCGGGCCGAGGCCGACTTCGGCGTCGCGCTGCGCTGGTGCTTCGACATCCCCGGCGAGGCCGGCCTGCCGGCGGCCGAGGAGACGCTGCGGATCGCCCTGGAGGAACGCCCCGACGGGCTGGTCAGCTTCGGCCTGGGCGGCCCGGAGATCGGGGTGCCCCGGCCGCAGTTCAAGCCGTACTTCGACCGGGCCCGGGCGGCGGGGCTGCGCTCGGTGCCGCACGCCGGCGAGACCACCGGGCCGGAGACCATCTGGGACGCGCTGCGCGAGCTGGGCGCGGAGCGGATCGGCCACGGCATCGCCGCCGCGCTCGACCCGGAGCTGCTGGCCCACCTCGCCGAGCGGCGGATCCCGCTGGAGGTGTGCCCCACCTCGAACGTCCGGACCCGGGCGGTGGCCACCATCGAGGAGCACCCGCTGCCGCAGCTGGTCGCCGCCGGCGTACCGGTCACGATCAACTCCGACGACCCGCCGATGTTCGGCACCACCCTCAACGACGAGTACGCCGTCGCGGCCCGCCTGCTCGACCTGGGTCCCGACGGGCTGGCCGGGCTGGCCCGCGACGCGGTCACCGCGTCGTTCCTGGCCCCCGGCGAGCAGGCCCGGATCACCGGCGAGATCGACGCCTACCTGGCGGCCGCGACCCGCTGACCGGACGGCCCGGCGCCGGCCGCCGCGACACCCGCGGTGGTCGGCGCCGGCCGGACAGGGCCGGCCCGAGCGCGGCGAGAGCCCCGACCGAGCCGGCCGTGCCGACCCCGAGCAGGGGTACGTCGGGAGCGTGGCGGCCCGGAACGTGGGCGAACACCGGGTCCTGCCAGACGGCGAGGGTGAGGGCGATGCCCACCCCGATCACGGCGGTCCAGCGGAGCAGGCGGTGGACGGTCGGCCTCGGCACGGTCACCTCCGGCTCGGCGCGTCGGACGCCACGCCGCGACGCGGCGTCGCCGCACCCGTTTCGACGGGGGAGTGGCGCGCGACGGGAGCGAGGTGTGGGGGGACCGAACTCCCGCCGCGCGCACGCTCCGTCGGCCGAAGGTGTTACGGGGCGTTCCGACCGACGGAACTGATGGGTTCGGTCCTGATCCTGACAGCCGGCGGCGGCCCACCGGCCGTCGTTAACCCTTATCTAAGGAAGACTTGCGTCGGCGCACAGCCAACGCGGTCACCGGGGGCGCGGCCAGCGCCGCGCCCCGCTCTTCTGCTCCCGGGCGTCGCGCGCCATCCGGCCGACCAGGCCGAAGCGGTTGACCTGGCGGGGGGCCGCGTCGGGATCGGCCAGCAGCATCACCACGCTGGCCCCGCCGAGCCGGGCCCGGTCGATGCTGACCGAGCCGTTGGCCTGCAACGCGACCCGCTTGGCGATGTCCAGGCCGAGACCGGTGGAGCCCTGGTCGCTGGCGCCGCGGCGCAGCGCCCGGTCCGGGTCGGTGATGCCCGGGCCGGCGTCGTCGATCCGGATCGCCACCCAGCCGTCGCGCCGGCTCACCGCCACCTCGAACGCGGTGCCCTGCGGGGTGTAGCGGAAGACGTTGCCGATGACCGCGTCCAGCGCCGCGGCCAGCTCGGCCCGGGGCACCGGGGCCGGGATGCGCAGCTGCGCGCCGGTGACCCGGTGCGGCCGGTTCTGGTCGCCGGCCAGCGCCGACCAGAAGACCATCCGGTCCCGGACCACCTCGCTGACGTCGCAGCTGGCCGGGCCGGTCTCCTGGCCGACCGCCTTGCGGGTGGTCTTGATCAGCTGGTCGACCTCGCCCTCCAGGGTGACGATGGCCTGCCGGATCCGCCGGATGCCCCGGCGGCGGTCCAGCTCCGCCTCGCTGAACGTGCCGATGCTGGTGTCGTCGGACTCCAGTGCCTCGGCGTCCAGCCGCAGTGCGGTCAGCGGCGTACGCAGCCGGTGCGACAGGTCGGCGACCAGTTCCCGCTCGTCGGCGCGGAGCGCGACCAGCCGTTCGGCCATCCGGTTGAACGCGTGCCCGGCCTCGGCCAGCTCCCGGGGACCGGCCGGCTCGACGCGTACCGCCACGTCGCCGTCGCCGATCGCCAGCGCCGCCTTGACCAGCTCGCCGGTGGCGTCCGCGGCCCGGGCGGCGACCCGGTCCACCACGATCACCGCCGCCCCGACCAGCGCGACCGCCACCGCGAGCAGCAGCAGCCACCGCCCGTCGGCGCCCTCGTCGAGCACCCGGTCGGGGACGAAGACCTCGACCACGGCGACCTTGTCGCCGAGCACCACCGGATCGAGCCGGAGCACCCCGCCGGGCACCTCGGTGACCAGGGAACGCCGCTGCGCCTCGGCCTCCGCCAGCGCCGCCGCGTCGGCGCGCCCGCCGGTGTCCTCCCCGAGGCCGTGCACCACCGGGCGCAGCGCCGGGTCGTCCCCGCTGGCCGCGATCGCCCGCCGGACGACCGCCGGATCGGTGCTGACCGCCAAGGCCCCGGTGACCAGCGCGCTGCGCCGGGCCGCGTCGGCCAGCTTCTCCTCGCGCGCCTGGTCGCCCAGGGTGAGCCCGAGCGGGACGAGGAAGGCGAGCGCGACCAGACTGCACATGCCGGCGGTGAGCCAGGCCAGCGCCGTCCTCAGTCCGGCGCCACCAGCCGGAAGCCGACCCCCCGCACGGTGCGCAGGTAGCGTGGCTTCGCCGCGGACTCGCCCATCTTTCGGCGCAGCCAGTACAGATGAACGTCGATGGTCTGGTCCTCGCCGACCGATGGCTGCCGCCATACCTCCTCCAAGAGTTCCCGCCGGGACACTACCCGGCCGGGACGTGCGGCGAGATACGCCAGCAGGTCGAATTCCTTGCGGGTGAGCGCGAGCGGCTCGCCGTCGAGCGCCGCGCTGCGCTCGCCGACGTCCACCCGCAGGCCGCCCACGGTGTGCACCGCCGGCTGCACGGACCGGCTGGCCCGCCCGGCCCGGCGCAGCACCGTGGTGATCCGGGCGTCCAGGTGCGCGCCGGTGAACGGCTTGACCATGTAGTCGTCGGCGCCCGCCCGCAGCAGCCGCACCACGGACTGCTCGTCGTCGCGGGCGGTGGCGATGATGATCGGCACGTCGGTGATGCCGCGCAGCATGCGCAGCGCGTCCGAGCCGTCCAGGTCGGGCAGGCCCAGGTCCAGCACGACCAGGTCGGGGGTCTCGGCGGCCACCCGGCGCAACGCGTCCAGCGCCGTACCCACGGCGTGCACGGCGTGCCCCCGGTCGGTGAGGGACCGCAGCATCGCGCCGCGTACGACGTGATCGTCTTCGACCAGGAGCACGGTGGCCACGTCAGCACCGTACTCGGCGTGGCAAGTCGATCGCGTTGCGGCGCTCCCGCGATCCGGGCAAGCTGGGACGACGATGACGTTCACCCTGTTCCCCGACACCCGCCTCGCGCTCGCCCGCGACTCCCTCGCCGGCCTGTCGGTCGGCGACGCGCTGGGCGCCGAGTTCTTCGTCCCCGGCCGGCACCCCGGTGACCTAGCCGCCGGCCGGCTGCCCGCCCCGCCCTGGCCGTGGACCGACGACACCGAGATGGCCTGTTCGGTGGTGGCCGAGCTGGGTGTCGCGGGTCAGCTCGACCGGGACCGGCTCGCGCTCGCCTTCGCCGAACGCTGCGAGCCCTACCGGGGGTACGGGCCGGGCGCGGTGACCATCCTGCGGCTGATCCGGACCGGCACGCCGTGGCCGGTCGCGGCGGCGGCCGCGTTCGACGGTCAGGGCTCCTGCGGCAACGGCGCGGCCATGCGGGTCGCCCCGCTCGGCGCCTGGTACGCCGACTCGACCCGACGCGCCGCCGAGGAGGCCCGGGCCAGCGCCGAGGTGACCCACGCCCACCCGGAGGGGATCGCCGGGGCGGTCGCGGTGGCGGTGGCCGCCGCGGCGGCCGCCCGGGCCCGGCTCGACGGGGTCCGGCCCGACCCGGACCGGCTGCTCGCCGTGGTGGCCGGCGCGCTGGACCCGGCCAGTGCGGTGCACCGGGGCGTGCGGGAGGCGGTGGCGCTGCTCGGCCACCCGGCCGACGGGGTGGCCGCCGTGCTCGGCAACGGCTCCCGGGTCACCGCGCAGGACACCGTGCCGTTCACCCTCTGGGTGGCCGCCACCCACCTCGACGACTACCCGACCGCGATCCGGGTCTGCGTCGAGGCGGGCGGGGACGTGGACACCACCGCGGCGATCGTCGGCGGGATCGTGGCCGGGCACACCGGGGTGGGCACCCCGGGCGGGGTGCCGGACGGCTGGCTGGCCGCCCGCGAGCCGCTGCCCGACTGGGTCCCCGCCCACCCCTGACCGGGCCGGCGCGGGGGCGCCGAGCGGAGGCGAGACACCCGGCGGTGACCGCACCGAGGAAAACCCCGGGCTGCCGGGAAGAGGATTTTCCGGGATGGTGTCGTATCGGGGCGCAGCCGCTCGTGGAAGCAGTGTGCGGCGGCCGGGCCGCCGCACCCGAGGAGTCGGGCAAGGCCCTCGTCCCGGGGCTGAGAGGAGACCACCATGACGCAGTACCTGATCGCCTTCAACGACGAGTGGGTGCCCGAGCACACGGCCGAGCAGGCGCGCGCGAAGGACGCCGCCGTCCGTCCGGTGATCGAGGAGATGCGGGCCCAGGGGGTCCTGGTCTTCGCCAACGGCGGGCTCGACCGGTCTACCGTGGTGTGCGGAGTCGAGCCGGTCGACGGGCAGCCCGTCTTCACCGACGGCCCGTACGTCGAGACCAAGGAGCACCTGGGCGGCCTCGTCGTCGTGGACGTGCCCGACGACGCGGCGGCGCGGCGCTGGGCCGGCCGGCTGGCGGCCGCGCTCGACTGGCCGCAGGAGGTGCACCGGTTCGCCGGCCCCGGGCAGACCGGGTGGAACGGTTCCGGGGAGCGATGAACCACGGCGTCGCCGCACTGAGCGGTCCCGCCGTCGCACAGGCGCTCACCCGGGCCCACCACGAGGAGTGGGCGCGGCTGGTCGCCGGGCTCACGCGTCGGTTCGGCGACCTCGACGTCGCCGAGGAGGCGACGGCCGAGGCGTTCGTGGCGGCGGCGGAGCGGTGGCCCCGCGAGGGCGTACCGCCGCACCCCGGCGGTTGGCTCGCCACCACCGCGACCCGCAAGGCGATCGACCGGCTCCGGCGCGAGTCGCAGCGCGAGGCCAAGCACCTGCTGGCCCGGATCGGGCACGACGACGCCCCTCCCGAGCCGACCGGCCCGGTCGAGGACGACCGGCTCAGACTGCTCTTCACCTGCTGCCACCCGGCGCTCGCGCCGGAGGCCCGGGTGGCGCTCACCCTGCGCCTGCTCGGTGGCCTGACCGTCGCCGAGATCGCCCGCGCCTTCCTGGTCCGGGAGACCACGATGGCGCGCCGGATCACCCGGGCCAAGGCCAGGATCAAGGCGGCTCGCATCCCCTACCGGGTGCCCGGGGCCGAGGACGTCCGGGCCCGGCTCGACGGGGTGCTCACCGTCGTCTACCTGATCTTCAACGAGGGCTACCTCACCGGTGCGGGGGACGACCCGGTCCGGGCCGACCTCACCGACGAGGCGATCCGTCTCGGCCGGCTGCTGCGCACCCTGCTGCCGGCGGACGGCGAGGTGGCCGGCCTGCTCGCCCTGATGCTGCTCACCGACGCCCGGCGGGCGGCGCGGGTCTCCGACACCGGCGAGCTGGTGACCCTCGACGAACAGGACCGCGGCGCCTGGGACCGTACCCTCATCGCCGAGGGCGCCGCCCTGGTCCGGGAGCGGGTCGCGGCGGTGGCGGCCGGCGGTGACCCGGCCGGACGCCACCAGCTCCAGGCGGCGATCAGCCTGGTCCACACCGAGGCCCCGTCCGCCCGGGACACCGACTGGTTCACCGTCGCCGCGCTCTACGGCCGGCTGGTGCAGCTCGACCCCTCACCGGTCGTACGGCTCAACCGGGCGGTCGCGGTCGCCGAGGTCGACGGGCCCGGGGCCGGGCTCGCCGAGGTCGACCGGCTCGCCGACGTCCTCGACGGCTACCACGCCTTCCACGCCGCGCGCGCCGACCTGCTGCGCCGCCTCGGGCGCGGCGGCGAGTCGCGGGCCGCGTACGACCGCGCCATCGGACTCACCGGCAACCCCGCCGAGCGGGCCTACCTCACCCGCCGGCGCGGCCAGCTCGTGCCCTGACCGCCCGCCCACCGAGCCCGCCGCCGCCGGTCAGCGGGCCGGCCCGCCGGACGACCCGGCCGGTACCGCGAGGACGGGTTCGCCGGTGTCGCCGCGACGCGGACGGCCCTGCTCCGGGTCGTCCCGCTCGGTCTCGTCGGCGGGCGTCTCCTCGGCGGGGACGTCGTCGTCGGCCAGCGTGAGGGTGCCGCGCCGGCGTCGGCTGAACAGCCAGCCGAGCGCCGCGCCCCCGGCCAGCCCGGCGAGCAGCCCGCCGCCCAGCAGGAGGTCGGCGCTCGGGCCGTCGTCCCCGTCACCCGGCGCGGCCGGAGCGGCCGCCCCGGCCGGCTCGTCGGCGAGCGCCCCGTGGCCGCCGTGCGCGCCGGTGCCGGGCAGCGCCGGCAGCAGGGCCACGGTCGGTGCCGGGTGCGCACCGCCCGCCGGATCGGCCCACCGCACCACCGTCCCGTCGGCGTACGTCTGGAGCACCTGGAAGGTGAGCCGGTCGGTGGCCGGCATCGGTCCCATGCCGAGCGAGAGCCGGGCCGGTCCGCTCGCCCCGGGCATCCGGATCCAGGTCACCGCCTCGGTCACCTGGTCCAGTTCGGGGGAGTGGATGCCGGCGACCGGCCGGTCCAGGGTGCGGGTGGTGATCCGCGGCGCCCAGCCGGGCACCGACAGCGGGTAGACCTCACCGATCGGCGCATCGGCCGGCATCCGCAGCTCGATGCGGGTGGTCCGGGTACCGGCCCGCTCCTCGGGCAGCAGCACCGCGAGCTCGATCGCGTCGCCCTGGCGGACCTCGGCCGGGGAGGTGCTGACGGTCACCTCGGCGGCGCTCGCGACGCCCGGCCAGCCGGCCGTACCCAGCGCGGCGGCCAGCAGCAGGCCCGCGCACCACCGGCCCCGACGGGTCAGTCTCATGGTCGTCCCCATCCGTCTCGACGCGGGCCGGTACCGGCTCCGGCCCCACCCGGTAGTTCGGGCCGGGAGCCGGAAAGGTTCAACCCGGGACGGAACTCGTCGACGGCCCGGCGGGACGGTGCGGCGTCGCCGACGGTGCCCCGGCGGCGACCGATAGCATCGCAGGGGCCGGTACGCCGGCACACCTCAACACCCATCGACGACAGGAGTCACCGTGTCCGCACCCCGTACCCCCGTCGTGGCCGACCCCGTCGTCGTCGCCGCCGGGACGACGGCGGCCGACGCGGTGGCCGCGGCCGGACTGCCGATGACCGGCCCGAAGGCGGTCGTGGTGGTCCGCGACCCGCAGGGCCAGCTGCGCGACCTCGACTGGAAGCCGGCCGAGGAGACCAGCGTCGAGCCGGTCGGCATCGACACCCCGGACGGGCTGAACGTGCTGCGCCACTCCACCGCGCACGTGCTGGCCCAGGCCGTGCAGGACGTCTTCCCCGAGGCGAAGCTCGGCATCGGCCCGCCGATCGACAACGGCTTCTACTACGACTTCGGCGTCGACAAGCCGTTCCAGCCGGACGACCTGGCGAAGCTCGAGAAGCGGATGCAGGAGATCGTCAAGTCCGGGCAGCGGTTCCGGCGGCGGCGCTTCGCCAGCCTGGACGAGGCGCGCAGCGAGCTGGCCGCCGAGCCGTTCAAGCTGGAGCTGATCGAGGTCAAGGGCGAAGGGCTGGACTCCTCCGAGGTGATGGAGGTGGGCGGCGGCGAGCTGACCATCTACGACAACCTGGCCGCGACCGAGGACAAGGTCTGCTGGTCGGACCTGTGCCGGGGCCCGCACCTGCCGAACACCCGCCTGATCGGGGCGTTCAAGCTGATGCGCTCGGCCGCCGCGTACTGGCGGGGCTCGGAGAAGAACCCGCAGCTGCAGCGGGTGTACGGCACCGCGTGGCCGACCCGCGACGAGCTGAAGGCGTACCTGAAGCTGTTGGAGGAGGCCGCCCGGCGCGACCACCGCAAGCTCGGCGCGGACCTGGACCTGTTCAGCTTCCCCGACGAGATCGGCTCCGGCCTGGCGGTCTTCCACCCCAAGGGTGGCGTGATCAAGCGGGTGATGGAGGACTACGTCCGCGCCCGGCACATCGAGGAGGGCTTCCAGTACGTCGGGACCCCGCACATCTCGAAGGAAGGGCTCTTCCACACCTCGGGCCACCTGCCCTACTACGCCGACGGCATGTACCCGCCCATGGAGCTCGAGGGCGCGGACTACTACCTCAAGGCGATGAACTGCCCGATGCACAACCTGATCTACCGGTCGCGCGGGCGGTCCTACCGTCAGCTGCCGATGCGGTTGTTCGAGTTCGGCTCGGTCTACCGGTACGAGAAGTCCGGCGTCGTGCACGGCCTGACCCGGGTGCGCGGTCTGACGCAGGACGACTCGCACTCCTACTGCACCCGGGAGCAGGCGCCGACCGAGATCAAGCACCTGCTCGGGTTCGTGCTCAGCCTGCTGAAGGACTTCGGCATCGACGACTTCTACCTGGAGCTGTCGACCCGCGACGAGAACAAGCCGGACAAGTTCGTCGGCTCCGACGAGGACTGGGCGACGGCGACCGCGGTGCTGGAGCAGTGCGCCCGGGAGACCGGGCTGGACCTGGTGCCGGACCCGGGTGGCGCGGCCTTCTACGGCCCGAAGATCTCCGTGCAGGCCAAGGACGCGATCGGCCGCACCTGGCAGTTGTCGACCATCCAGTACGACTTCAACCAGCCGAAGGGTTTCGGGCTGGAGTACCAGGCGGCCGACGGTACCCGGCAGCAGCCGGTGATGATCCACTGCGCGAAGTTCGGCTCGATCGAGCGGTTCATCGGCGTCCTCACCGAGCACTACGCCGGCGCGTTCCCCGCCTGGCTGGCCCCGGTGCAGGTGGTGGGCATCCCGATCCGCGACGACCACGCCGACTACCTCCAGGAGTTCGTCGGCACGCTGGCCCGGCAGGGGATCCGGGCCGAGGTCGACTTCGGCGACGACCGGATGCAGAAGAAGATCCGCAACGCCCAGCAGCAGAAGATCCCGTTCATGGTGATCGCGGGCGACGACGACGTGGCCGCCGGCACGGTGTCCTTCCGCTACCGGGACGGGTCGCAGCGCAACGGGGTGCCGGTCGACGAGGCCGTCGCGCACGTGGTCGAGGTGGTCCGGTCGCGGACCAACGCGGGACCGTCGGCGCAGGGCTGACCGGACGATCCACCGGCACGGCGGCTCCGGGAGGCCGGACGCCGCCGTGCCGCGTACCCGGTGCGGTGACCGTAGGATCGGCGGTGTGACTGGGGCGGAACGGCACTTCGAGGACGGCGACAACGGTCTGGCGGACGGGCTGGAGCGGCTCTGGACGCCGCACCGGATGACCTACATCTCCGGCGAGGACCGGCCGGAGGGCGGCTACGAGAAGCCCACCGGCTGCCCGTTCTGCCGGGCCCCGGGGCTGCCGCCGGACACCAGCCTGGTCGTCGCCCGGGGTGAGCACGTCTTCGCGGTGCTCAACCTCTACCCGTACAACCCGGGCCACCTGCTGGTCTGCCCGTACCGGCACGTCGCCGACTACACCGAGCTGGACGCCCCGGAGACCGCCGAGCTGGCCGCGTTCACCAAGGACGCCATGCGGGTGGTCCGCCAGGTCTCCAACGCGCACGGCTTCAACCTGGGCATGAACCAGGGCGGGGTGGCCGGCGCCGGCATCGCCGCCCACCTGCACCAGCACGTGGTGCCGCGCTGGGGCGGCGACGCCAACTTCATGCCGGTCATCGGGCGTACCAAGGTCCTGCCGCAACTGCTCGCCGACACCCGCGACCTGTTCGCCAAGGCCTGGCCGGCCTGACCGTCTCCGCCCGGCCGCGCCCGGGTCGCGGTGCGGGTCCGGCGCCGCCGGCCGGCGGTGCGGGCTCAGCGCAGGCGGCCGCGGACCCGGGCCAGCCGGCGGCGGGCCGAGGCGGCGGTGCGCTGGGCCGAGTCGGCCCGGTCGGCCGCCAGCTGGGCCCGGACGGCCAGCCGGCGCAACCGGCGCTCCACCATCTGGTCGCCGTGCCGGGCGATCCACAGGCAGACGCCGGCCAGCGGCAGCTCCACCAGCACGGCCAGGGCCACCGACAGCGCCAGCTCCGGCCCCGGTGGGGTGGTGACGACGTCGAACCAGGCGTCCACCGCCAGCATCGTCGCGGTGCCCGTCGCGGCCATCACCACCCGCCGGTCGCCCCGGTACGCCCACCACGCGGTCAGCCCGAGCAGCGCCACCAGCCCCAGGTCGAAGCCGACCCAGGAGGCCCGGTAGTGCACCGTCACGGTGTGCCGGGGCAGGGTCAGCGCCAGGTAGCCGATCCACGGCAGGGTGAGCAGGGCCAGCGCCACGAAGGTGGGCGCCACCCAGCGGGGCACCGGGCGCACCTCGGTGGCCCGTTCGATCTGTTCCGCCGTGACGCCCATGGCTACCTCCGGCCGCGGAATGCCTCGCCGCCAAGATCCCCAAACCCTCGGACGGCCCCCTTCGACAGTACGATCCGCCACATGGCCCTGCTGCACCGCGCCGAACTGCGCCCCTCGAAGCTCGACCTGCTCACCCGGTGGCTGCCCACCCGCGGCTGGTTCGCCGGCGACGCCGGGACGGCGGTGACCCGCGTCGCCGCGTACCGGTTCGACGACCCGGCCGGGGAGGTCGGCGTGGAGACGATGCTGGTCCGGGCGGGGGAGGGACCGGTCCTCCAGGTGCCGCTGACCTACCGGGGCGCGCCGCTGGCCGGTGCCGACGACCGGCTCCTCGGCACCATGGAGCACTCCGTGCTGGGCCGGCGCTGGGTGTACGACGCCGTCGGCGACCCGGTCTACCAGCGCGCGCTGGCCGCCGCCGTGCTCGCCGGGGCCGACCAGGCGCAGGAGTACTTCGAGGTGGACGGCGAGCGGCAGGTCCGCCCGCCGAGCATGACCCTGACCCCCGGGCGGTACGCCGGGACGGCGGACGGCGTACCCGCGCCGGTGGTCGACGGCGACCCCACGCTGATCCGTACCGGGCCGGTCGCGCTCGCCCTGGTCCGGCGGCCGGTCGCCGGGGTGGGCGCCGGGCCCGGTCGGCTCACCGGGGCGTGGGACGGGCAGTCCGCGCCGGTGCTGCTGGCGCAGGTCGTCACCGACTGAGCGGCACCGATCGTGGCCGGCCGGCTGCCGGACCGTCACGATCCCGCCCGTCGTGGCCCGGCAGGTGGCAGGATGCGGCGATGGCAGTCAGCACGCGGACGTTGGGCCGCAGCGGCATCCGGGTCAGCGCCCTGGGCATGGGGTGCTGGGCGATCGGTGGGCCCTGGTCGGAGGGGGTCCGACCGCTGGGCTGGGGCGCGGTGGACGACGAGGAGTCGGTCCGGGCCGTACGCCGCGCGCTCGACCTGGGGGTGACCCTCTTCGACACCGCCGACACGTACGGGGCCGGGCACGGCGAGCGGGTACTCGGGCGGGCGCTCGCCGGCCGCCGCGACGAGGCGGTGATCGCCACCAAGTGGGGGTACACCTTCGACGAGGCGGCCCGGCAGGCCACCGGGGAGGACGCCTCGCCCGGGTACCTGCGCCGGGCGGTGACCGGCTCGCTGCGCCGGCTGGGCACCGACCGGATCGACCTCTACCAGCTGCACCTGGGCGACCTGTCGGTGCCGCGCGCCGAGGCGCTGGTCGGCACGCTGGAGGACCTGGTCGCCGAGGGGCTGGTCCGGGCGTACGGCTGGAGCACCGACCGGGCCGACCGGGCCGCCGCGTTCGCGCAGGTCGCCCGGCACGCCACGGCGGTCCAGCACGGCCTGTCGGTGCTCCGCGACGCGCCCGCCATGCTCGACGTCTGCGAGAAGCACGACCTGGCCGGCATCGCCCGGGGGCCGCTCGGGATGGGGCTGCTGACCGGCAAGTACACCCCGGAGTCCACGCTGCCCCGCGACGACGTACGGGGCACCGCGCCGACCTGGCTGGAGTGGTTCCGCAGCGGCCGTCCCGCCCCGGAGTGGCTGCGTCGGGTCGCCGCCGTCCGGGGTGCCCTGACCGCCGACGGCCGGACCCCGGCCCAGGGCGCGCTGGGCTGGATCTGGGCGCGCAGTGGCCGGGCGGTGCCGATCCCGGGCGCGCGGACCGTCGCGCAGGTCGAGGAGAACGCCGAGGCGCTGCGCCGGGGCCCGCTCGCCCCGGACCACTTCGCCGAGGTGGAACGGCAGCTGGCGGCCCTGCGCTCGGCGGCGCTGCGCGACGCCGACCGCCCGCACTGGCCGATGCCCCCCGTCCCCGCCGCCCGCCCCTGACCCCCGCGCCGCCGCCCCGCCGTCGCCCCCGCCCGCCCGCCCCAAGATTCCCGCTAATTCACGGAAAGAGTGGCCTCCGCGCTCTCGGAGACCACTCTTTCCGTGAATCAGTCGCCCCGGGCCGGGAGCGGGTGGGCGTGCGGGGGTCAGGTGCGGGTGGCGTGTTCCTTGCGGACCTGCTCGGCGAGGGGGGCGGGCATCGGCTCGTAGCGGGCGAACTCGCGCCGGAAGGTGCCGGTGCCGGCGGTCATCGAGCGCAGCTCGACCGCGTACCGGAGCAGTTCGGTGGCGGGCACCTCGGCGCGGACCAGGGTGCGCCCCTCGGCGTCCGGGTCCGGCTCGGTGCCCAGCACCCGGCCGCGCCGGCCGGAGAGGTCGCCCAGCACCGCGCCCACCGACGAGTCGGGCACCCGGACGGTCACCTCGTCGACCGGCTCCAGCAGGCCCGGCTGGCCCTTCTCGGCGGCGTCGCGCAGCGCCAGCGCGCCGGCGGTCTGGAACGCCGCGTCGGAGGAGTCGACGCTGTGCGCCTTGCCGTCGACCAGGGTCACCCGCAGGTCCACGACCGGGCAGCCGGCGACCAGACCCCGTTCCATCTGCGCCCGGACGCCCTTCTCCACCGACGGGATGTAGTTGTGCGGGACGGCCCCGCCGACCACCTTGTCGACGAACTCGAAGCCGGCGCCGCGCGGCAGCGGCTCCACCTCGATGTCGCAGACCGCGTACTGGCCGTGCCCGCCGGACTGCTTGACGTGCCGGCCGTGCCCCTTCGCGGCGGCGCCGAACGTCTCGCGCAGCGCCACCCGGACCGGCTCGGTGTCCAGCTCGACGCCGCCGGCGCGCAGCCGGTCCAGCACCACGTCGGCGTGCGCCTCGCCCATGCACCAGAGGACCAACTGGTGGGTCTCCGGGTTGCGGTCCAGCCGCAGCGTCGGGTCACCGGCGACCAGCCGGGCCAGGTTGCGGGCCAGCACGTCCTCGTCGGCCCGGCTGCGCGCCACGATCGCCACCGGCAGCAGCGGCTCGGGCATCTCCCAGGGCGCGACGAGCAGCGGCTCCTCCTTGGCGGAGATCGTGTCGCCGGTCTCCGCGCTGCCCGACTTGGTGATCGCGCAGATGTCCCCGGCCACCGCGGCGGGCACCTCGCGCAGCGTCGCGCCGAGCGGGCTGTAGACGTGGCCGACCCGCTCGTCGGCGTCGTGGTCGGGGTGCCCGCGCTCGGCCATGCCGTGCCCGGACACGTGGATGACCTGGTCCGGGCGGAGGGTGCCGGAGAAGACCCGGACCAGGGAGACCCGCCCGACGTGCCGGTCGACGGTGGTCTTGACCACCTCGGCGACCAGTGGGCCGTCCGGGTCGCAGGCCAGCGGCGAGCGGGGCGAGCCGTCGACCCCGGTGACCGCCGGCACGTCGTGCTCCAGCGGCGACGGGAACGCCGACACCAGGCCGTCCAGCAGCGCGTCCAGGCCGACGCCGGTCTCCGCGCAGACCGGCACCACCGGGTAGAAGTGACCCCTGGCCACCGCCTTCTCCAGGTCGGTGATCAGCACCTCGGTGTCGATCTCCTCGCCGCCCAGGTAGCGGTCCATCAGGGTCTCGTCCTCGCTCTCGGCGATGACCCCCTCGATCAGCTCGTTGCGGGACTCCAGGATCGCCGGCAGGTGCTCCGGGTCCGGCTCACGCACCGCGGCCGGCAGGCCGGCGGAGTAGTCCAGGACCCGGCGGGTGATCAGCCCCATCAGACCGGCCACGGACTCCCCGTCGTCGCCGAGCATCGGCAGGTAGAGCGGCAGCACGTTGTCGCCGAAGACCCGCTGGCAGAGCGCCACCGCCTCGTCGAAGTCGGCGCGCGGGTGGTCCAGCCGGGTCACCGCGACCGCGCGCGGCATGTCGACCGCGGCGCACTCCTCCCAGAGGGCGGCGGTGGCGGCGTCCATGCCGTCGACGGCGGAGACCACGAACAGGGCGGCGTCGGCGGCGCGCAGCCCGGCGCGCAGCTCGCCGACGAAGTCGCCGTACCCGGGGGTGTCCAGGAGGTTGACCTTGACGTCGCGGTGCAGCAGCGGGGCACAGGCCAGGCTCACCGACCGCTGCTGGCGTACGGCGGCGGGGTCGTGGTCGCAGACGGTGCTGCCGTCGGCGACGGTGCCGGCGCGCCCGATCGTGCCGGAGGCCGCGAGCAGCGCCTCGACCAGGGTGGTCTTGCCCGCCCCGGAGTGCCCCACGAGCACCACGTTGCGAACCCTGCCGGGCTCGGTCACCACCGGCGCGCCGCCGGTGACACCCTTCTCCTGATTTTTCTGCGCCATCGCGGCGCACCTCCCTCAGCCGGTGGTGGGTGGCGACCGCCGCGCGCGACGGGGAAGCGGCCCCGGGCGGGTACCGCGGCGATATCCTCCGGTGGACTCCTCAACGACGGGTACGCGGACCGGTGTCGCGGTGAACTGGCTCACCTCCCACATCCGATCTCACACCCGTCGCCGGGCCCGCACAAGGCCGAACGGCCCGGCGGGTCGGCCGCTGTGTCGCCGGCCGCTGCCGGCCGATATCGTGGGACCGCCATGGCGAAGATCTTCCAAGTGACGGCCCGGGCGGGCATGACCCGCATCGTGGAGCCGGTCGCGCGCGGGCTGCTCCGCGCGGGCGTGTCCCCCAACGCGGTCACCGTGACCGGCACCCTCGGCGTGCTCGTCGGCGCGCTCGGCTTCGGCGCGCGCGGCCAACTGGTCGCCGGTGCGCTGATCGTCACGGTCTTCGCGCTCACCGACCTGCTCGACGGGACGATGGCCCGGATGAGCGGCGGTTCCACCCGGTTCGGGGCCTTCCTCGACTCGAGCATGGACCGCATCGCCGACAGCGCCGTCTTCGGCGCGGTCGCCTTCTGGCTGGCCGGCCAGCACAACCAGTCCGGGGTGGCCGCCGCGCTGCTCTGCCTGGCCGCCGGCGGCCTGGTCTCGTACGTCAAGGCCCGTGCCGAAGGGCTGGGCATGACCTGCAACGTGGGCATCGCCGAGCGCACCGAGCGGCTGCTGATCGTCGGGGTGGGCGGCCTGCTCACCGGCCTCGGCGTCGACCCGGCCCTGGAGATCGCCCTCTGGCTGCTCGCCGCCGTCTCGATCTTCACCGTCGGGCAGCGGATGGCCCACGTGTACCGGCAGGCGCAGTTGGTCGGCTCGGAGTGAACCTCACCGAGGCGGGCTACATCGCCGGCTGGCGGCTGGCCCGCGCGCTGCCCCGGCCGCTGGTCGCCGCCGCGTTCCGGGCCGGCGCCGACCGCGCCCACCGCAGGAACGGCGGGGGTACGGCCCGGCTGCGCGCGAACCTGCGCCGGGTGGTCGGCCCGGAGCTGCCCGAGGCAGAGCTGGACGTCCTGGTCCGGGCGGGCCTGCGCTCGTACGCCCGGTACTGGATGGAGGCGTTCCGGCTGCCCTCGCTGAGCCGCCGGGATATCCTCGCCGGCTTCCACCTGGGCGGCGCGGAGCTGCTCGCCGCCGACGTGGCGGCCGGCCGGGGCGCGGTGGTGGCGCTGCCGCACGCCGGCAACTGGGACGCCGCGGGCGCCTGGGTGGCCGCCACCGGCTGGCCGATCACCACGGTCGCCGAGCGGCTCAAGCCGGAGGGCGTCTACGAGCGCTTCCTCGCCTTCCGGCAGGGCCTGGGCATGGAGATCCTGCCCACCCACGGCGGCGACCGGCCCGCGTTCGACGTGCTGCTGGACCGGCTGCGGGCCGGCGCGGTGGTGCCGCTGCTGGCCGACCGGGACCTCTCCGCCCGGGGCGTGGAGGTGGAGTTCTTCGGCGGCCGGACCCGAATGCCGGCCGGCCCGGCCCTGCTGGCGATCCGCACCGGCGCGCCGCTCTACGTGGCCTCGCTCTGGTACGAGCCGGACGCCGCCCACGCCGCTCTGGACGGCCCGCTGGAGCTGCCCGACCCGGACAGCGCGCCGCTGGACGAGCGGGTCCGCGAGTTGACCCAACGGATTGCCGACCGTCTGGCGGCCGGCATCGCCCGGCATCCGGAAGACTGGCACATGTTGCAGCGGATGTGGCTGGACCAGGGTGCGACGAACGGTGGCGTGGACGTCAGCACGCCGCCGGCCGCCACCGGGACGATCTGAGGGAGCGGGCGCCAGTGCGGATCGGCATCGTGTGCCCGTACTCCTTCGACGTCCCGGGCGGGGTGCAGAACCACGTCATGGACCTGGCCGAGGCGTTGCTCGGGCTCGGGCACGAGGTGAGCGTCCTGGCCCCGGCCGACGAGGACGCGCCGCTGCCGGCGTACGTGGTGTCGGCGGGGCGGGCGGTGCCGCTGCCGTACAACGGGTCGGTGGCCCGGATCGCCTTCGGCCCGGTCTCCACCGCCCGGGTGCGGCGCTGGATCACCCGGGGCGACTTCGACGTGCTGCACGTGCACGAGCCGCTGACCCCCAGCCTGTCGATGCTGGCGGTGCTCTGCGCGCGCGGGCCGGTGGTGGCGACCTTCCACACCGCGATGACCCGCTCCCGGGTGCTGTCGGCCGCGCAGGGGCTGCTGCAGATCCTGCTGGAGCGGATCACCGCCCGGATCGCGGTCAGCGCCCTGGCCCGCAAGGTGCAGGTCGAGCACATGGACGGCGGGGCGGTGGAGATCCCCAACGGGGTGGCGGTGGCGAAGTTCGCCGGGGTCGACCCGATGCCGGGCTGGCCGGGGGAGTGCGCGCCGGGCCGGGGCGGCACGGTCGGTTTCCTGGGCCGGTTCACCGAGTCGCGCAAGGGCTTCCCGATCCTGCGGGACGCCTTCGTGGCGCTCGCCCCGCACCGGCCCGGGCTGCGGCTGCTGGTGGCCGGTCCCGGTGACCCGGACGACCTGTACGGGCAGTTCCCGGCCGGGCTGCGGGAGCGGGTCACCTTCCTCGGTATGGTGCCCGAGGCGGACAAGGCCGCCATGTTGCGCAGCCTGCACCTGTACGTCGCGCCGAACACCGGCGGGGAGTCCTTCGGGATGATCCTCACCGAGGCGCTCGCCGCCGGCACCACCGTGGTCGCCAGCGACCTGGACGCGTTCCGCCGGGTGCTGGACGGCGGGCGGGCCGGCCGGCTCTTCCCGACCGGTGACGCGGTGGCGCTGCGGACCGCCCTGACCGAGCTGCTCGACGACGCCGACCGGCGGGCCGGGCTGAGCGCGGCCGGGGACCAGGTGGTGGCGAATTTCGACTGGCCCGTGGTTGCCCGCCGGGTTCTGGAGGTATACGCAGCGGCGATCGAGGCGACCGACGGCAGGGTGATGGACCGGGAGTGGGTCGAGCTGGCCTGACCGGGGTCGCCGGTGGGGCGGATGTGACGGGCGAGGCCGCCGAGGGCCGCGCGGACCGGGCCGGATGAGGAGCAGCACTACGATGCCGGGCATGTGGTGGGTGGTGGGCACGGCCCTGGTCGTCGGGCTCGTCGCGGCGTACCTGATCTGGACGGCCGGCCGGGTGGACCGGTTGCAGACCCGGGCCGAGTCGGCGGCCCGCGCGCTCGACGCGCACCTGCTGCGCCGCGCGGCCGCCGCCGCGGTGCTGGCCGAGCAGCGCTACGGCGTGGAGCTGTACGCGGCCGCCCGGATCGCCCTGGACGCCGCCCCGGACGAGCGGGAGGCGGCCGAGAACGACCTCACCCGCCAGCTGCGCGCGGTCGAGCTGGATCCCGCCGACGCGTCCTGCGAGGCGGTGATCGCGGCCAGCCGGCGACTGGCGCTGGCCCGTCAGGTGCACACCGACCTGGTCCGGGACGCCCGGACCGCCCGGGGCCGGCCGCTGGTGCGGCTGTTCCGGATGGGGCGCGGGCAGCAGTGGCCGCGCTACTTCGACATCGACGACCCCACCCTCACCGTGCCGGCGGACGTGACCACCGGCTGAGCCGGGTCCACCCCGGTGGGTGACGGCGGCCACAGAGCAGGCCACCGTGGGTCCGATTGGCTGTCGGAGCGGCGTCGAGCCGGTCGTAGCATCGGCCCCGAGCCCATCCCAGCAGGTCCAAGGAGCGATGACGCGTGTCCGAATCCACCTCCCCGAACACCCCCACCACCCCGGTCGTCGGTAGCGCCCGGGTCAAGCGGGGCATGGCCGAGATGCTCAAGGGCGGCGTGATCATGGATGTGGTCACCCCCGAGCAGGCCAAGATCGCCGAGGACGCCGGCGCGGTCGCCGTGATGGCGCTGGAGCGCGTCCCGGCCGACATCCGCGCCCAGGGCGGCGTGTCCCGGATGAGCGACCCGGACATGATCGACGGCATCATCAACGCGGTCTCCATCCCGGTCATGGCCAAGGCCCGGATCGGCCACTTCGTCGAGGCGCAGATCCTGCAGTCCCTCGGCGTCGACTACGTCGACGAGTCCGAGGTGCTCACCCCGGCCGACTACGCGAACCACATCGACAAGTGGGCGTTCACCGTCCCCTTCGTCTGCGGCGCGACCAACCTGGGCGAGGCGCTGCGCCGGATCACCGAGGGCGCCGCCATGATCCGCTCGAAGGGCGAGGCCGGCACCGGTGACGTCTCCAACGCCACCACCCACATGCGCAAGATCCGGCAGGAGATCCGCCGGCTGCAGTCCCTGCCGGCCGACGAGCTGTTCGTCGCCGCCAAGGAGCTCCAGGCGCCGTACGAGCTGGTCAAGGAGATCGCCGAGACCGGCAAGCTGCCGGTGGTGCTGTTCACCGCGGGCGGCATCGCCACCCCGGCCGACGCGGCGATGATGATGCAGCTCGGCGCCGAGGGCGTCTTCGTCGGCTCCGGCATCTTCAAGTCCGGCAACCCGGCCCAGCGGGCCGCCGCCATCGTCAAGGCCACCACCTTCCACGACGACCCGGACGTGCTGGCCAAGGTCTCCCGCGGCCTGGGCGAGGCGATGGTCGGCATCAACGTCGACGAGATCCCGCAGCCGCACCGGCTGGCCGAGCGCGGCTGGTGACGTGACGCGCGGGGCCCGGCGGGCCCCGCGCCACCTTCGGAGAGGAGTCGACGTGGCCACGCCCGTCATCGGGGTGCTCGCCCTGCAGGGGGACGTCCTGGAGCACGTCGCCGCGCTGGCCGCGGCCGGCGCGGACGCCCGTCCGGTGCGCCGCCCGGCCGAGCTGGACGCGGTCGACGGGCTGGTGATCCCGGGCGGCGAGTCCACCACCATCAGCAAGCTCGTGGACATCTTCGAGCTGCGTGAGCCGATCGACAAGCGGATCGCCGGCGGGATGCCGGTCTACGGCTCCTGCGCCGGCATGATCATGCTGGCCGCGGAGGTGCTCGACGGCCGCCCCGACCAGCGCGGCTTCCAGGGCATCGAGATGACCGTGCGGCGCAACGCGTTCGGCCGGCAGGTCGACTCGTTCGAGGCGCCGGTGCAGATCGCCGGGGTCGACGGCGAGCCGTTCCACGCCGTGTTCATCCGCGCCCCCTGGGTGGAGCGGGTCGGCGCGGGCGTCGAGGTGCTGGGCCGGGTCACCGGCGGCTCCGGCTCGCGGCCCGGCGTCCGAGGTGCCGAGCCGGCGTCGTCGCCCGGGCCGACCGCCGACCGGGTGGTCGCGGTCCGCCAGGGCAACCTGCTGGCCACCTCGTTCCACCCGGAGCTCACCGGCGACCACCGGCTGCACCGCTACTTCGTGGAGCTCGTCCGGGCCGCCTGAGCCGCTCCCACCGGCACCGGTCCGGGCGGATCCACGCCCGGACCGGTGCCGTGTGTGACACCGACCCGACCGACCTCGGTAGGATTGCCGCGGTTCGGCGGGGCTCACCGCCCGCCGTCGCCCCCGTCCGACCGACCGGCGGTCCCGGCATGGCGCGGGCGCGGACAGTCGACGCAGGCGTGGGTCAACAGACGGAGGTATGAGATGTCCGGCCACTCAAAGTGGGCGACCACCAAGCACAAGAAGGCCGTGATCGACGCCAAGCGCGGCAAGATGTTCGCCAAGCTGATCAAGAACGTCGAGGTCGCGGCCCGGACCGGCGGCGGTGACCCGGCCGGTAACCCGACCCTCTTCGACGCCATCCAGAAGGCGAAGAAGAACTCCGTCCCGAACGACAACATCGACCGGGCGGTCAAGCGCGGCTCCGGCCTGGAGGCCGGCGGCGCCGACTGGCAGACCATCATGTACGAGGGCTACGGCCCGAACGGTGTCGCGATGCTCATCGAGTGCCTCACCGACAACCGCAACCGCGCCGCCACCGAGGTGCGGACCGCGCTGACCCGCAACGGCGGCTCGCTGGCCGACGCCGGCTCGGTGTCGTACATGTTCTCCCGCAAGGGCGTGGTGATCGTGCCGAAGGCCGGCGCGAGCGAGGACGACGTGATGATGGCGGTCCTCGACGCCGGCGCCGAGGAGGTCAATGACCTCGGCGAGGCCTTCGAGGTGGTCTCCGAGCCGACCGACCTGATCGCGGTGCGCACCGCCCTGCAGGACGCCGGCATCGAGTACGAGTCGGCCGAGTCCTCCCTCATCCCCAGCGTCAACGTGCCGCTGGACGAGGAGGGCGCGCGCAAGGTCTTCAAGTTGATCGACGTCCTCGAGGACTGCGACGACGTGCAGAACGTGTACGCCAACTTCGACGTCTCCGACGAGGTTATGGAAGCCGTCGACGCCTGATGGGTGCGTAGTGGGCCGCGGCCGCCGACCGCCCGTGGGGCTGGTCGGCGGCCGCACCGTCCCGCGGTGTGACCTGCCCGACGGGAGCGGCCCGGTCCCGCGGTCTCGGGCAGGGGGGCGACGCCCCGCCCGGTGGGAGGCCGCCGCGACGTCGCCCGGTACCGGATCGCCGTACCGACCGGAGTGCCGTCCTGCTGCCGTCGGCCAGGACGGCCGTCGACGGGTGCCCGCCGTCCGGTTCCCCCCTCCGTGCCGGCCCTCGGCGTGTCGTGCCACCCGCAGCCCGACACGCGGCAAGCCGGCCGATGGCCCACGCCCTCGTCCGCAAGGGCGCCTCTGCTCCTTTACATGAGCCGTCCGCGACGGCTCCGGGAGCGCGACTTCGCCCGTCGTACCGTTCCGGCTCCGTACGACGCCCGGGTGAGCACCTGCGCGTGCTCACCCTTGGTAGGCGCGTCGGAGCAACGGCCTGATGAATGCCCTGATGGCTTGTCACGGACAGCAAGAGTCCGGTGAGGCATTGACACGGCACGTGTTCCATCCCTACCTTCAGGCAACTTTCAAACACGGGGGGAACGGCGTGGGACGTCGTATCGCGATGGGGTGTGCCCGAAGAACGCGCACGGATCCGGTGCGGACGTGCGGCCGTAGGCCGGCAACGTCGGCGCCCACCACCGGCACCCGCTCACCGGCTGGCCGTCGAGCACGGCACTGAGCCGACGGTCGGCGGCGAAGGCCCGGAGACCACTCGACCGGTACGTCTTCTCCGTCCACCACCTCGGTTGGCGCCGCGTTGCGCCGCGCCGACCGGCCACGGTCGATGTCGGCGCTCCGACCGGGCGATCCGCGCTGGGCGATCGATGCCCGTCGTGCAGGCCCGGGTCCGCTGTTCCCTGCGTCGCCGCTCGCGGCGTCCGGCAGCGGCGGGCGATGAACCGTGAGGTCCGCACCCACCACTCCGTCCGCGTCAGCCGGTCCGGCCGACGTCGGGCACCCCCGCATCGACGACAGGAGACTGGAGTGCAAGCTTCCCGTACCGGGCTCAGGGCCCGATGGCGGGCGATCGGCGGAGTACTGCTCGCGTCGACGCTGGCGGCGACGAGCGTTGCCGTCGTCCCGGCCACCGCCGGGGCCACCGGTCCGACAGCCGTGCCGAGTGACCCCGTGCCCGCCGCCCTCTCCGAGGAACAGGCGCTCACCTCGGCGAAGGCGATCGGCTCGCCGGTCGAGGTGACCAGCCTGCGCCGGGCGGACTCCCGGGTGATCGCCCAGCCGACGGGCAGCCTGGTGCTGGAGACCTACGCCTCCCCGCGGTGGACGAAGAAGGGCGGCGCCTGGCGCAACATCGACACCCGGCTGCAGAAGAACCCCGACGGCAGCGTGGCGCCCGTCGCCACCCTCGCCGACGTCAGCTTCTCGGCCGGCGGGACGACGCCGGCGGTGCGGCTGCCGGTGGGCGACGGTGAGCTGGCGCTCTCCTGGCCGGGTGCCCTGCCCGCGCCGAGGCTGGACGGTGACTCGGCCGTCTACGAGTCGGTGCTGCCCGGGGTCGACCTGCGGTTGCGTGCCGTGGCGGACGGCTTCACCTGGGTCCTTGTCGTCGCGTCGGCGCAGGCGGCGGCCAACCCCGCGCTCGACGAGGTGCGTCTGGGGCTGGCGACCACGGGTCCGGTGACCCGGCGACCCCGCACCGGTGGCGGCTTCGAGGTGGTGGACACCTCGGGGCGTACGGTCGCCTCGGCAGGTGGTGCCCTGATGTGGGACTCGTCCGGGCTGGCCCCGGCCGCTCCGGCGGCGAAGGGCAGCGCCCTGTCGACCTTCGCGGCCCGCGCCCGGCAGGAGGCGGTCCGCTCGGCCCCCGACCTGGCCCGCAAGGCGGAACTGTCCACTGCGGTGCAGGGTTCCGACCTGGTGATCCGCCCCGACCTGGCGTTGCTGCGTGGCAAGGACACCACCTACCCGGTGGTGATCGACCCCTGGACCACGATCGGCAAGACCCTGTGGGGCTACGCCAACTCCACCAACTCCACCCGCGACGACGGCATCCCGCGCGCGGGGGTGGACCCGTCGGGCGACGGCACCTTCCGGTCGTACTTCCGGTTCAACCTCTCCGGTCTGTCCGGCAAGACCATCCGGTCGGCCAAGTTCCTGACCGAGATGACCCACTCCTGGGCGTGCACCTCCACCCCGGTGAACCTGTGGCGCACCGCCGACCTGCCGGCCGCCGGTAAGCAGAGCTGGAGCGGGCCCGGCTTCCAGTTGTGGCTGGAGGAGCGCTCCGGCCACGCCCACAAGCCGTCCGGCGGCGCGGGCTGCGCGGACGACCCGCAGCCGGACATGCCGCTGGAGTTCTCCAGCACCAGCCTCAAGAACGACATCAGCAGCTTCCGCGGTGACACCAACTACACCCTCTCCCTGAGCACCCGCCAGTCCGACGGCAGCTCGGAGACCACCAGCACCTGGTGGAAGAAGTTCGATGCGGGCCAGACCAAGCTGTCGGTCGAGTACAACACCAACCCGAACACGCCGACCGCCGCCCAGCTGACCACCCACGGGAACTACACCGCGCCGGCTCAGGCGTGCGCGACCGGTACCTCTCGGCCGCTGGTCCGGGGGGACTTCCCGTACCTGAAGGCGACGTTGACCGATCCCGACGGCAGCAACGGAGGGTCGCTGTCGGGGACCTTCACCCTGCAGAAGCTGGTCAGCGGCGTCTGGTCCACGGTCAGCGGCTGGCCGAGGACCGACTCCGGCGTCGCGCCCGGCGCCAAGGCCGAGGTGTCGCTGCTCACCAAGACCGTTAGCGGCGACGTCTTCCGGTGGCAGGTGCAGACCAAGGACGGCCTCGGCGGCTCGTCGGATCCGTCGCAGTGGTGCGAGTTCTACGTGGACTATTCCCCGCCGGCCTTCACCCCCAAGGTGGCGTCGGCGGACGGCGTCTACCTGGAGTCCCCACCGCTGGGCACCAACCAGACCGAGCAGGGTTCGCCGGGCCTCACCGCGAAGTTCACCTTCTCGGCCAACGGCGCCACCGACGTGTACGACTACGTCTACCAGGTCAACGCCGGCCCGACGACGGTGGTGAAGGCGCCGACGTTGGGCGGCGCAGTCACCGTCGCCGTGACCCCCACGAAGAGAGGCCAGAGCGTGCTGACCGTGCGCAGCCGGGACCAGGCGGGCAACGCGTCGGCGCCCTACGACTACCCGTTCCTCGTGGCGGGCTACTCGGCCCCGACGGCGGTCTGGACGATGAACGAGGGGACCGGCACCACCGCCTCGACCACCCCCGCCGGCGGTCCACAGCTCACCCTGCACAACTTCAGCTGGTCCGACGGCTGGGTCAACGGCACGCACAAGACCCGGGGCCGGGATCGGGCGGTTGGCTTCGGCTTTGCCAAGGGTTGGGGCGACACCACGGTCGCGCCGCCGATCGACTCGTCGAAGAGCTTCAGCGTCGCGGCCTGGGTGAAGGTGCTGAGCAAGGACACATTCGGCTCGGTCGTCGCCGCCAGCGGCACCAACAACGGTGCCTGGCAGCTGCAACGGGACAAGGGCGGCAACTGGTACTTCCACACCTTCTCCGCCGACAGCCCGACCCACACCCGCACCTCGGTCGCCTCGAGTCAACTCGCGACGATCGACGCCTGGCAGCACGTCGCGGGCGTCTACGACGCCGGCGCCAAGGAGATCCGGATCTACGTCAACGGCGTGCTCTCCGGGAAGCAACCGCTGAACTCGCTCTGGAAGTCGACCGGGATCATGGAGATCGGTCGGGTGCACTACAACGGCACGGTGGGGAACTACCTCGAGGGTGAGATCGACGACGTCCGGCTCTGGGACCGGGTCGTCGATCCCGAGAACGACCTGGCCCCGTTGGTCGCCCCGGTCCTCGTCGGACAGTGGGAGATGGATGACACGGACGAACTGGCGCCCCGGCAGGTGTCCGACGAATCGGGCTTCGGCCGCCCGCTGACCCTGACCGACGCGCCGACGGCCGCCTTCTGTGCTAACGGCTACAACTTCTCCACCGGGTTGTGCCTCAACGGCACCACCGGGCAGGCGAAGACCAGCGGGCCGGTGCTGCGTACCGGCGGGTCGTGGACCGTCTCGGCCTGGGTCAATCCGGCCGCGTTCGGCACCTATGACACGGTGCTGGCCCAGTGCGGTGTCTGGCGGTGTGCCTTCTACCTCCAGCGCCAGTACAACGCCCCGGCGAGCTGGGCGATCGTCGTCCCCGACAACGACATGCCCACCGGAATCGTCTACACCGCGGCCAAGTGGGGCAACACTCCGGCGTTGAACACCTGGGTGCATCTCGCCGCCTCGTACGACGACTCCACCAGCACGCTGCGCCTCTACGTCAACGGGACGCTCGTCTCGACGAAGACCGGCGTTCCGCCCACCTGGGATTCGATCGGGTCCCTCTATGTCGGCTCGGCCGACATCGAGGACTACATGAACGGCGCGGTGGACCGGGTCCGGGTCTACCAGGGCGTTCTGAGCGATAAGGAGATCACTACCCTGGTCAGCCTGCCGTAGCCGGGGGCCCTGCTCCGGTCGGTGTCGACTACGACCGACCGGAGCGGGGCACCTCTCCGGAGTAGTGCGGTGGGGCCCGCGGTGCCGGCCCCACCGCGCGTCCGGCGTGCCACAGAGCCGGTTCGATCAGCGCGATGGTGTCGCCCCCCGGCGTCGGTCACCGTGGTGTCACGCGGCGGCCGGTCGACTCGCCGATGATGCGCGCCCCTGCGAACTCCGGCGGAAAGGCCTATGCGAACGATGACTCTCCGTTTGCGACAGCCGCGTTCGGCCTGATCGCGGGCGCAGTTGTCGATGACGCAAAGTCACCGACCGTCGGTTGATTGACACCACGCGTGGTTGGTCCCTACCTTCAGGCCACTTCATACACGGGGGAGGACGGCGTGAGACGTCGTTTCGTGTTGGCGCATGCCCGAAGTCGGGTGACCGCCGCCGTACTTGCATTGACACTGCTCGGGGGAGGACTCGCCGGTACGCCCGGCGCCGCCGCCACCCGAGGCTCCGCGCCGACCGTCACCGACACGGAGGCCGAGGCCGAAGCCATGGCGGCCGCCCAACGACTCGGGCGGCCGGTCGAGGTCAGGAACGCCAGGACCGAGTCCTCGCGGGTGCTCGCCACCCCGCAGGGGTCGCTGCTGCTGGAGTCGTACGCCGCGCCCCGCTGGACGAAGGGTGCCGACGGCGCGTGGCGGCAGATCGACACCACGCTGCGGTCCACGGCACACGGCATCGCTCCGGTCGCCGCGCTGGCCGACATCTCGTTCTCACCGGGCGGCGCGGCCCCCGCCGTGCGGCTGCCGGTGGGCGGCGGCGAGGTGACCCTCTCCTGGCCGGGTCCGCTGCCGGCGCCACGGCTGGAGGGCGACACCGCCGTCTACGAGTCCGTGCTGCCGGGCGTCGACCTGCGGATGCGTGCGCTGGCGGACGGCTTCGGCTGGGTTCTGGTGGTGAAGTCGGTCGAGGCGGCGGCCGACCCCGCCCTGGAGACGGTGCGGTTCGGCATCGTGACCGACGGGCTCACCCGGCGGGTGCGCGCCGGCGGCGGGTTCGAGGTGCTGGACGGGTCCGGCCGAGTGGTCCTCTCGGCCGGCAGCGCGCTCATGTGGGACTCGTCCGGGCTGACGTCCGGCCGATCGGCCAGGACCGAGGCGTTCGCCGCGCAGGAGCGGCGCGAGGCCGTACGGTCCGCGCCCGACCTCGCCCGCAAGGCCGAGCTGCCGGCCGGGCTGCGCGGCGACGAGCTGGTGATCCGTCCGGACCTGGCGCTGCTCCGCGGCGCCCGGACCGTCTACCCGGTCGTGATCGATCCGTGGACGACGCTCGGGAAGCTCCGGTGGGGCTATGCCGGTTCGACGAACGCGAGCCGGGACGACGGCGTGGCGCGGGTGGGAGACAGCCCGGACGGCTCGGGGATCTACCGGTCGTTCTTCGCGTTCAGCCTCTCTTCCCTGCGTGACAAGACGATCCGGTCGGCGAAGTTCCTGACCGAGATGACCCACTCGTGGTCGTGCGACTCGTCGACGGTGAACCTGTGGCGGACCGCCGATCTGACCACCGCGGGGCGGCAGAACTGGAGCGGGCCCGGTCTCCAGCTCTGGCTCGAGGAGCGCTCCGGGCACGCGCACAAGCCGTCCGGTGGCGCGGGCTGCACGAACGACCCGCAGCCGGACATGCCGATGGAGTTCTCCGGCGCCAACCTCAAGAACGATGTCACGTCGTTCCGGGGCGACAGCAACTACACCCTGGTGCTGACCACCCGCAGGTCCGATGGTTCGTCGGAAGCGACGGACAACCTGTGGAAGAAGTTCGACCCGGCGATGACCAAGCTGTCGATCGAGTACAACACGGACCCGTACACCGCGACGGCCTCCCAGTTGTCGACGTACGCGGGTTACACCGCGCCGGCGCAGGGGTGCGTCACCGGCTCCTTGCGGCCGGCGGTCCGGTCGGACTACCCGTGGTTGAAGGCGACGTTGACCGACCCGGACGGCAGCAACGGCGGTTCGCTGTCGGGCACGTTCAGCCTGCAGAAGCAGGTCAACGGTGTCTGGACGGCGGTGAGCGGGTGGCCGCGGACCGACTCCGGGGTGGCCCCCGGGGCGAAGGCCGAGGTGCAGCTGGTCACCAAGACCGTCAACGGTGAGATCTACCGGTGGCAGGTGCAGACCAGGGACACCCTGGGCGGATCGTCCGACTGGTCGACGTGGTGCGAGTTCTCCGTGGACTACTCGCCACCGGCCTACCGGCCGGCGGTCACCGCCGCCGACGGGCTCTACCTGGAATCGCCGCCGCGCGGCACCAACCAGGACGTGCACGGCTCACCCGGTTACTCCGGCCGGTTCACCTTCTCCGCGAACGGCGCCGGCGACGTCTACGACTACGTCTACCAGGTGCAGGGCGGCACCGAGATGGTGGCCAGGGCCCCCTCGCTCGGCGGCTCCGTCACCGTCTGGGTCACCCCCGACTCGATCGGCGAGAACGTGTTGACCGTCCGCAGCCGCGACCAGAGCGGGAACCGCTCCGAGCCGTACGAGTACGTCTTCCTCGTCGACACGGCGAGCGCGCCGAAGGCCGCCTGGTCGATGAACGAGGGCACCGGCACGACCCTCGCCGCCACGCTGGCCGGCGGCCCGAGCGCCACCCTCGCCAACGGGGCCGGCTGGCGTGAATCCCGGATCCTGGGCGTCCACAAGAACACCGGCAAGGACTGGGCGGTCGGGTTCGACGGCACCGACGACTTCGCGGAGACCACCGGTGCCGTTCTCGACACCTCCCGCAGCTTCACCGTGGCGGCCTGGGTACGCCTGGCCAGCACCGCGAAGTGGGCGGCGGTCGTCTGCCAGAACGGTGCGACGGCCAACGCGCCATTCGACCTTGAGTACGGCCCGGACACCGGCCAGTGGGCGTTCAACATGTACTCCAAGGACGGCTCTCCGACCACCGTCCGCGCCCGCTCCGCCGGCGTGGCGAAGGCCAACGTGTGGGTCCACCTGGCCGCGTCGTGGGACGCCGGTGACAAGAAGGCCCGGGTCTATGTCGACGGCAAGCTCTCCGGCACGGCGGATGTCGCCAGCTCGTGGATGCCGGCCGGCAACCCGAAGCTGCAGATCGGCCGGGAGCACTGGCTCGGCAGCTACTACAACTACTTCAACGGTGACATCGACGACGTACGCGTCTGGGACCGGGCGATCGACCCCGACCTCGACCTGGCGCCCCTGGCCCAGCCGACCCTGGTCGGTCAGTGGGAGATGGAGGACGTGGACGACGAGGCGCCCCGGCAGGTCTCGGACGAGTCCGGCTACCAGCGCCCCGCGACCCTGGCGGACACTGCCTCGACGGCCCCGTCCGGCCTGGCCACCTGGTGGGACCCCGCGGGCTACAACTACTCCACCGGCCTCGGCATGGACGGCAAGGCCGGCTTCGCGGAGACGGCCGCTCCGGTGCTGCGCACCGACCAGTCCTTCACCGTCTCCGCTTGGGTCCGGTACACCGGCGGCGATCCCGTGGCCCGTACCACGGTGGCGCAGGAGGGCAACGTCGTCTCCAACTTCATGCTCGGCTGCCGGATCGGCTCTCCCTCGGTCTGGGCAGTGATCATGGCACCGGCCGACTCGACGGCGGGGCCGAACGCCATGGCCAGCGGAAACACCTGTCAGCTGGACAGGTGGACGCACATCGCAGCCGTCCACGACGCGGCCGCCGGACGGGTCTCGCTCTACGTGGACGGCGCCTTCGTCAGCAGCGCGCCGGTCCAGGCGGCCTGGCAGGCGAACAGCGTCTTCAGCATCGGCCGTTCCAAGTGGTACACCAGCCCTCGCGACCTGGGGGCCGGCACCATCGACCGGGTGCGGGCCTGGCAGGGCGCACTCACCGCAGCCGACGTGGCGGCAGTCTTCGCCGAGGCGTGAGGCGGACCGGACTCCGCAGCCCCGTACCCACCCCCATCCGCCGGACGGATCCGGCCCGACTTCACCGACAGCGCTGGTCGCTGCCATGACCACCGGACGAGCTGCGCTCCTCCGGCCTGCTCAGGTACCCCTTTGTCCCCTGAATGAGAGGCCACCTTGCCACACTCCCCGACGACGAGGACCGCGCGATGGCGACTCGTCGGATCCGCATTCACCGTGACCACCCTGGCCGCCCTCAGTGCCCTCGCCGTACCTCAGGCGGTCGGCGCTGCCCCCGCTGCGACCCCGAGCAGCCCTGCTCCCGCTCAGCTCAGCGAGGCCGACGCCCTGGCCGCGGCGAAGCGGATGGGCACCCCGGTCGAGGCGACCAGCCTCAAGACCGAGAACTCCCGCGTTCTCGCCACCCCGCGGGGCGGGCTGGTGCTGGAGTCGTACGCGGTGCCGCGCTGGACCCGGGACCGCACCACCCAGGACTGGCGCCCCATCGACACCCGGCTGCAGAAGAACGCGGACGGTAGCGTCGCGCCGATCGCCACGCTGGCCGACCTGTCCTTCTCGGCAGGCGGCACCGCCCCGGCGGTGCGGCTGCCGGTGCCGGGTGGCGAGGTGTCGCTGTCCTGGCCGGGCACGCTGCCGGCGCCCCGGATCGACGGCGACTCGGCGGTGTACGAGTCGGTGCTGCCCGATGTGGACCTGCGGCTGCGGGCGTTGACCGACGGGTTCACCTGGGTCCTCGTCGTGAAGTCCGCCCAGGCGGCGGCGAACCCGGCGCTGGACGAGCTGCGGTTCGGCCTGGGCACGAGCGGCGCGGTGACCAGGCGGGCCCGGGCCGGTGGTGGCTTCGAGGTCGTCGACGGCACCGGCACGCCGGTGGCCACCGCCGGTAGCGCCCTGATGTGGGACTCGTCCGGCCTCACCACGCCGAGCGTGGCGGCCCGGAGCCGAGCGCTCACCGCCTTCGCCGACCAGGCGAAGCACGACGTGGTCCGGGGCGCGCCGGACCTGGCCCGCAAGGCGGAGCTGTCCACCGCGGTGCGCGGCGACGACCTGGTGATCCGCCCGGACCTGGCGCTGCTGCGCGGCAGCGACACCAGCTACCCGGTGGTCATCGACCCCTGGACCACGATCAACAAGCTGCGGTGGGGCTACACCAACTCCACCAACTCGACGCGGGACGACGGCATCCCGCGCGCCGGCCTCGACCCGTCGGGGGACGGCGTCTTCCGGTCGTACTTCTCCTTCAGCCTGACCAGCCTCTCGGGCAAGACGATCCGGTCGGCGAAGTTCCTGACCGAGATGACGCACTCCTGGGCGTGCACCTCGACGCCGGTCAACCTGTGGCGCACCGCCGACCTGACCACGACCGGCAAGCAGGCGTGGGGTGGGCCGAGCCTCCAGCTCTGGCTGGAGGAACGCTCCGGGCACGCGCACAAGCCGTCCACCGGGGCGGGCTGCTCGGACGACCCGCAGCCGGACATGCCGATGGAGTTCTCCAGCGCCAACCTGAAGACCGACATCACCAACAACCGTGGACAGAGCATCTACACCCTCGGCCTGCTCACCCGGCAGTCGGACGGCAGCTCCGAGTCGACCAGCAGCTGGTGGAAGAAGTTCGACGCGTCGCTGACGAAGCTGTCGATCGAGTACAACACCAACCCCAACACCCCGACCGCCGCGCAGCTGACGACGCACGCGAACTACACCTCGGCCGCGCAGGCGTGTGTGACCGGTACGTCCCGGCCGATGGTCCGGTCGGACTACCCGTGGTTCAAGGCGACGCTGACCGACCCGGACGGCAGCAACGGTGGTTCGCTGTCCGGCACGTTCAGCCTGCAGAAGCTGGTCAGTGGGGCGTGGACCACGGTGTCCGGCTGGCCGAAGACCGACTCGGGTGTCGCGCCCGGCGCGAAGGCGGAGGTGCAGCTCACCACCAAGACCACCAACGGGGACACCTACCGCTGGCAGGTGCAGACCAAGGACACCCTCGGCGGCGCCTCGCTGGCGTCCCCGTGGTGCGAGTTCTACGTCGACTACTCGGCGCCCGCCGCGACGCCGAAGGTCACCCCGGCCGACGGGCTCTACCTGGAGTCCCCGCCGTTGGGCACCAACCAGGACGTGCACGGCTCGATCGGCTACTCCGGCAAGTTCACCCTCTCCGCCAACGGCGCCGCCGACGTGTACGACTACGTCTACCAGCTCGACGGTGGTCCGCAGCTGACGGTGAAGGCGGCCACGCTGGGCGGCTCGGCGACCGTCTGGGTGACCCCGAACTCGATCGGTGAGAACGTCCTGACCGTGCGCTCCCGGGACCAGGCGGGCAACGCCACGGAGCCGTACGACTACGTGTTCCTCGTCGACGGCGCCTCGGCCCCGAAGGCGCACTGGGCGATCGACGAGGGTAGCGGCACCACCTTCACCAACAAGATCGCAGGCGGTCCGTCGGCGACCCTGACCGGCGGTGGCACCTGGGCCGACTCGCGGGTGCTCGGCACCCATAAGACCAACGGCAAGGACTGGGCGGTCAAGTTCAGCGGCAGCGACAACCGGGCCACCACCGCCACGTCGGTGGTCGACACCACGCGCAGCTTCTCCGTCTCGGCCTGGGTGCGCGCCGACGCCACCCCGAACGGGGTGGTGGTGTCCCAGCCGGGCACCAACAAGAGCCCGTTCGAGCTGCAGTACTACGCGTCCAAGGGCCAGTGGTGCTTCACCAGCTACGCCTCCGACGTGGTGAACGGCACGGTGACCAGCACGCCGGCCTGCTCCACCGACCCCGTCCAGGTCGGTGTCTGGACCCACCTCACCGGCGTGTACGACGCGGGGGCGGCCAGCAAGCTGAGCATCTACGTCAACGGGGTCCGCAAGGGCGTCGGGAACACCTCCGTCGCCATGTGGGCCTCCACCGGCCCGATGATCATCGCCGGTGCCAAGAACGGCACCTACACCGGTCACTTCAACGGCGCGATCAGCGAGGTGCGGGTCTGGGACCGGGTGGTCGACCCCGACCTCGACCTGCAGCCGATCGTCGAGCCGGTCCTCGTCGGTGGCTGGGACATGGAGGACTTCAACTACGACCTGCGGCAGGAGGGGGACATCTCCAAGTACCAGCGGCCGCTGACCCTGAGCGCGGCGGGTTCGGTCGACTGGGCCGACGGCTACGACTCCGCCGGCCTGCACTTCGACGGCGTCTCCGGCTCCGCCCAGACCAGCGCGCCGGTGCTGCGCACCGACCAGTCGTACACGGTCTCGGCGTGGGTGCGCTGGAACGGCGGCACGGGTGCCCGGACCGTCCTCGCCCAGGACGGGACGAGCGCCTCCGGGTTCTACGTCGCCTGCCGTAACGACGCCAACGGCATCAAGTGGTCGATCATGACCCGGTCCTCCGACTCGACCTCCAGCTCGGGCCGGTACGCCGTGGGCGGCACCTGCGCGATGAACACCTGGGTGCACCTCACCGCCGTGCACGACGTGGTGGCGGGGGAGATCAGCCTCTACATCAACGGCGCGTTCTCGGCGAAGAGCATCAACCCGGCCCCGTGGCAGGCCAACGGAGCGCTCACGGTGGGGCGCGGCAAGTGGAGCGGTGTCGCGACGGACTGGTTCAACGGTGACATCGACCGGGTCCGGATCTGGCAGGGCGCGCTGAGCGGCCCGGAGATCCAGGCGGTCTTCGCGGGCGCCTGAGCCGGTCACCGATGGTCGTCGGGACGGGTAGCCAGGTGGCCCGTCCCGACGACCTCCCCGACACCGGCCCGCGCCCTGATCCCACCTCGTTACATCCGGCTCGGCTCCTACCGGACCGACGCCGGCGGCGGAGCCCCCCACCGCACACACGAACTTCCGAACAACCCGGCCGGACGCACTCGCACCGGATCGGGCTTCTCTCGACCCCAGGACCGGAGGTCCGCATGCGTCGTCCCCGTCTCCGTGCACCCGCCGGACGGCTCACCGTGGCGCTCACCGCAGCCGCGCTCGCCGCCGCCGGTGTGCTGGCCGCCCCCGCTGCCGCCGCCCCCGCCCCGGCGTTGACCGCCGCCCCGGGTGCCGACGGTCTCGGCGAGACCGACGCCCTTGCCGCAGCCGACCGGCTGGGCAGGCCGGTGGAGGCCACGCGGTTGAAGACCGAACGCAGCCGGGTGCTGGCGACGCCGCGCGGCACGCTGGTCCTGGAGACGTACGCGTCTCCCCGCTGGACCAGGAAGCAGGACGGGTGGCGGCAGATCGACCCGACCCTGCGGAGAAACGCCGACGGCTCGGTCGAACCGGCCGCCACGCTGGCGGACGTGTCCTTCTCCGGCGGCGGCAGCGCCCCGGCGGTACGTCTGCCGGTCACCGGGGGTGAGGTGTCACTGACCTGGCCGGGGGTGCTTCCGAGGCCGCGGCTGGAGGGCGACTCGGCGATCTACGAGTCGGTACTGCCGGGCGTGGACCTGCGGCTGCGGGCGTTGAGCGACGGCTTCACCTGGGTGCTGGTCGTGACGTCCGCGGAGGCCGCGGCAAACCCCGAGCTCGACGAGCTGCGGTTCGGCCTGCACACCGCCGGCACGGTCACCCGACGGGCCCGGGCGGCGGGCGGCTTCGAGGTGGTGGACGGTGCCGGCCGTACCCTCGCCTCGGCCGGCAGCGCCCTGATGTGGGACTCCTCGGGGCTGCCCGCGCCGACGGCCGGCAGCCGCGCGTCCGGTGCCGAGGAGCGAACTCAGGTCGTGCGATCCGCACCCGATCGGGCCCGCAAGGCGGAGCTGTCGACCACGCTACGCGGCGACGACCTGGTGATCCGACCGGATCCGCAACTGCTGCGCGGTGCGCACACCAGCTACCCGGTGGTGATCGACCCGTGGACGACGATCGGCAAGACCAACTGGGGGTATGCCAGCTCGCAGAACGTCACCCGGGACGACGGGGTCGCGCGGGTGGGACTCGACCCCTCCGGCGGCGGCACGTTCCGGTCGTACTTCCGGTTCAGCCTCTCCACGCTGGCGACGAAGACGGTCCGGTCGGCGAAGTTCCTCACCGAGATGACCCACTCCTGGGCCTGCACCTCGACGCCGGTCAACCTGTGGCGCACCGCCGACCTGCCGGCCTCCGGGAAGCAGACGTGGAGCGGCCCGGCCTTCCAGCTGTGGTTGGAGGAAAGGTCCGGCCACGCGCACAAGCCCTCGACCGGATCGACCTGCTCGGACGATCCCCAGCCGGACAAGCCGCTGGAGTTCTCCAGCGACAACCTCGGGACCGACGTCCGCAACAACCGCGGTGACGGCAACTACACGCTCGTGCTCTCCAACCGGCAGGCCGACGGCACCTCCGAGTCGACCAGCACCTGGTGGAAGAAGTTCGACCCTGCGCTGACGAAGCTCTCGGTGGAGTACAACACCCCGCCGAACACGTCCACGGCGGCGCAGCTCGCCACCCACGCGGACTACACCGCACCGGCGCAGGCCTGTGTCACCGGCTCGTCCGCCCCGGCGGTCCGCTCCGACACCCCGTGGCTGAAGGCCACCCTGACCGATCCGGACGGCAGCAACGGCGGCACGCTGGCCGGCACCTTCGCGCTGGAGAAGATGCAGCTCATTCCGCAGGAGAACGGGACGAAGCCCGCCATCATGGGCTTCGTGCCGGTGACCGGCTGGCCGAAGACGGTCTCCGGGGTCGCCCCCGGCGCGAAGGCCGAACTGCGCTTCCCGACCGCCGTCACCGGCGGCCGGTTCCGGTGGCAGGTGCAGACCACGGACACGCTCGGCGGCGCGTCCGACTGGTCGACCTGGTGCGAGTTCATCGTGGACAACACCGCCCCCGCCACGAGGCCCGCGGTGAGCAGCGCCGACGGCCTCTACCTGGAGTCGCCGGCCAACCAGAACATGCAGGGTTCGCCCGGCTACAGCGGCCGGTTCGCCTTCGCCGCCAACGGCTCCTCCGACGTGTACGACTACAGCTACCAGATCAACGGCGGCCCGGTCGCCTACGCCAGGGCCGACACGTCGGGCTCCGCCATGGTCTGGGTCACCCCGAACCGCATCGGAGAGAATGTGCTCTCCGTCCGCAGCCGTGACCAGGCCGGCAACTCCTCCGAGGCGAAGGACTACCTCTTCCTGGTCGACAACCACTCGCCGCTGAAGTCGCACTGGGCGATGGACGACGGCGGGGTCAGCACGACTCTCGCCAACGCGGTCGCCGGCGCCCCCGTCGCGAATCTCGTGAACGGCCCGGTCTGGCAGGACGGCCGGATCCTCGGCACGCACCGGATCAAGGGCAAGGACCAGGCGGTCAAGTTCGACGGCGTCGACGACTACGCCCTGGCGACCGGGGTGGGGCTCGACACCAGCCGCAGCTACTCGGTGGCGGCCTGGGTCCGGCCGGACGCCGACGGCCTGATGATGATCGCCGGGGCGACCGGGGCGCGCAACGACTCGTTCATGCTCCGCAAGTACAGCGACAACCGGTGGGTCTTCACGGTGCTCGAACAGGACTCGGACACCACCGCCTACACCCACGCCTTCGGGCCGGCCGCCGTGAAGGGCCAGTGGACCCTGGTCGCCGGCAGCTACGACCAGGCCGACGGGAAGATGCGGCTCTACGTCAACGGCAAGGAGGTCAGCTCCGCGACCGTCCCCCGGACCTTCAACGCGGGTCTGGTCACGCTGGGCCGGGAGCGCTGGGCGGGTGCCCCTCTCGGGCACTGGAACGGCGCGATCGGTGAGGTCCGACTCTGGGACCGGGTGCTCGACGTGGACAAGGACCTTCAGCCGCTGATGAAGCCGGTGTCGACGGCCGAATGGGACATGAGCGACTTCGACGCCGATCACCGCCTGGAGAACGACCTGTCGGACTACCGGCACTCACTGGCGCTGACCGCTTCGCCGACGGCCGACCCGACCACCGACGGCTACGACTTCGGTGACGGGCTGGTCATCAACGGTGCGCCCGGTTCCGCCGACACCGATGGTCCGGTGCTGCGGACCGACCAGTCCTTCACCGCGTCGGCCTGGGTCAGGCTGACCACGTACGGGGATCAGACCGTGGTCGCACAGGACGGCAGCGGGCGGTCCGCCTTCTACCTGATGCTCGACGGCGCATCGAGCAGATGGTGCATCACGATGCCCACCGTTGACGTCGGCACGACCAACTGGCAGTGGGTGATGTCGACGAGCACTGCCCAGCTCAACACCTGGACACACATCGCCGCCGTGTACGACTCGACGAGCCGTGAGCTGCGGCTCTACGTCAACGGTCAGCGTCAGGGTGTGCGCCCCGACACCGTCGGCTGGCAGGCCTCGTCCGCTCTGCGGGTGGGTCGGTCGCTGGTCGGCTACCACCTCGACGGCGGCACGGTCGACCAGGTCCAGCTCTGGCAGGGCGCCCTCAGCGACGCGGAGGTCGCCGCCGAGGCCTCGGCCTGACCGGTCCCGGGGGCACCGCTCGCCGGTGCCCCCGGGAAACCCGTGTCCCCGCCGGTCCGAGTCCCGGCCCAGGTCGTCGGCGTGCGCCCAGCGGTGGCACGTCCCGACGACCTTCTCGAACACGGACGGGCCGTGGTGTCACGACAGTGGGGCACCAGGCCCGCCGGCTCGCACCGCCCGATCCACGTGCGGTGCCCACCCCCCATCCGAGAGGGATCGATGAGAACAGTCAGCACAGGCCGGTCGCGCCGCCGCAGGCGGCACGTACCGGCGTTCGACACCATCCGGCACGGGGGCCGCAAGGTCCTCGCCGCCGGTCTGCTCGCGGTGCTCGCGAGCACGATCGGCGGACAGGTGCCCGCCCAGGCGCAGCAGCGCGCCCAGGCGACGCGTCTCGAGGCGCAACGCTACGAGTCCGTACCCGTCACGCCGGTGAAGGCCACCAAGCCCGGACCCGAGCCGGAAGCGGCGGCGGCCAAGGTCCGCCGTCCCGCGCCGGTGTGGCCGGCGGCCGGCACCGCCGAGGTCACCCTCCCGACCGCCGCCGCGGGCGCGCGGGCGGCCACCACCGCGGCGGTACGCGCCGGCACCCTCCCGGTCACCGTCCGCCCGGTCGCGGCGGGTGCCCGCGCGGCGGCGGCCAGTCCCGGCACGGTACGCGTCGAGGTGCTGGCGAAGGAACGCGCCACCGCCGCCGGTGTCAACGGCCTGCTGGTGCGGGTCGGCCGCACCGACGGCGCGACCTCGGCCGGGCAGGTAGAGGTCGGCGTCGACTACGCCGCCTTCGCCTCGGCCTACGGCGCCGACTGGTCCTCGCGGCTGCGGCTGGTCCGGGTGCCCGAGTGTGCCCTCACCACGCCGGGCGCGCCGGGCTGCCAGCCGGTCCCGCTGAACTCGCGCAACAACGTGCGTACCCGCACCCTGACGGCCCCGGTCTCGGCCGCGCCGATCCGCGAGGCACTGTCGCCGACCGACGCGAAGCGGCTGGACCTGGGCCGCACCGCGGCGCTGACCGGCACGCTGCTCGCCGCGACCAGCGGTCCGTCCGGTGGCGCGGGCGACTTCACCGCGTCGAGCCTGGCACCGTCCTCGTCGTGGAGCCACGGCGGCGCCACGGGCGGTTTTCAGTGGTCGTATCCGATGCGGACGCCGCCGGGGCCGGGCGGGCCGTCGCCGTCGTTGGGCCTCGGCTACTCCTCGCAGGCGGTGGACGGCCGGCAGGCGGCCACCAACAACCAGCCCGGTGCGTTCGGAGAGGGCTTCGACTGGTCGCCGGGCTTCATCGAGCGGCAGTACAAGTCCTGCGCGGACGACATGGGCGGCACGGCGAACAACACGACCAAGACCGGGGACCTCTGCTGGGGGCCGGAGAACGCCATCCTCTCGTTGAACGGCTCGTCGACGGAGTTGCTCAAGGGCAGCGACGGCAAGTGGCATCCGCGCCGGGAGGACGGGTCCAAGGTTGAGCTGCTGACCACTCCCGCCTACAGCAACGGTGACAACGACAACGAGTACTGGAAGGTCACCACGACCGACGGCACCCAGTACTGGTTCGGCCGCCACCAGCTGCCCGGCTGGTCCGCGGGCCGCCCCACCACCAACTCGGTGCTCACCGTGCCGGTGTTCGGCAACAACCCGGGCGAGCCCTGCAACGCCAGCACCTTCGCCGCCTCCGAGTGCGGCGGAAAGCGGCAGGCGTGGCGGTGGAACCTCGACTACGTCCAGGACGTCCACGGAAACACCATGTCTCTGTGGTGGACGAAGGAAACCAGCTACTACGCCAAGAACATGACCTACGCGACCCCGGTCGTGTACGACCGTGCGGCGTACCTGACCCGGATCGACTACGGCACCGATAACCGGGACAACAACGAGTACGCGGCCACCAGCCCGTACATCGAGAACGCCCCGGGCAGGGTGGAGCTCACCAACTCCGACCGCTGCCTGGCGAACTGCACCACGAAGAATGCCACCACCTGGCCGGACACTCCCTGGGACCAGGAGTGCCTCGCCACCACCAACCCGTGCCTGAACGTCTCCCCGACCTTCTGGTCGGCGAAGCGCACCACGGTGATCACCACGAAGGCGTGGAAGGCGTCCTCCTCGGCCTACCAGGCCGCAGACTCGTGGACGTTCCGACACAGCTTCCCGGACCCCGGTGACGGCACCCGTGCCGGCCTCTGGTTGGAGGGGATCACCCACCGCGGCCTGAACGGTGGCACCGTGACCGCCCCCGAGGTGACCTTCTCCGGCATCCAGATGCAGAACCGGGTCGACGCCGCCGGCAGTGACTGGGCGCTGGCGATGAACTGGTGGCGGGTCAACTCGATCCGGTTGGAGACCGGTGGCGAGATCTTTGTGACCTACAGCCCGCGCGAGTGCGTGGCGGGCAGCGTCATGCCGAGCTCGACCGCGCTGGACAGCAACACGTTGCGCTGCTACCCGGTGAAGTGGACGCCGCAGGGTTACACCGACCCGGTCACCGACTACTTCCACAAGTACGTGGTGAAGGAAGTCCAGCAGATCGACCACCTCGGTGGTGCCCGCCCGCTGCGGACCGCCTACGACTACCTCAATCCCAAGAACGAGGCGCTCTGGCACTACGACGAGGACACCGGCCTGGCGCCGGACAAACGCCGTAGCTGGTCCCAGTGGCGGGGCTACCCGACCGTCATCACGTACAACGGTGAAGGCGCCGAGCGGACCAAGAGCGAAACCCTCTACTTCCGCGGCATGTACGGCGACAAGCTCGCCTCCGGTGGCACCCGCACCACGCAGGTGCAGGGCCGCGAGGGCGGCGCGACCAACGACTACGACCACTACGCCGGCTCCCCGCGGGAGACGGTCAACTGGCTCGGCTCGACCATCCTGTCCGCCACCCTGAACGAGATGTGGCGCTCCGACCCGCCGACGGCCACCCGTGCCGGCACGCCGGTCGCCGAGGCCCGCTACGCCCGGGTGCGTGTGGCGCGCTCCCGCATCACCACGGACACCGGGGTGCGCCGGACGGCGTCCACCACCACCTTCGACAGCTACGGCATGCCGACGTTGGAGGAGGACAGCGGCGACGACACCAAGACCGGCGACGAGCGGTGCACCCAGACCGAGTACATCCGCAACACCGGCAACTGGCTGTTGACACCGGTCAAACGGATAAACGGTTGGGTAGGTACCTGCGCCGGCAGCCCTACCAGCGAGGACCAGATCACCGGTGACACCCGCTTCAGCTATGACTCCCTGTCCTACGGCACGGCCCCGACCAAGGGCCTGCTGTCCGTCACGGAGAAGCTCACGAGTTTCTCCAGCGGTGTGCGTTCCTACCAGCAGGTATCGAGGTTGACCTACGACGTGGTGGGTCGAGTGGCGGACTCCACCGACGTGGCAGGTGAGAAGACCAAGGTCACCTACACGCCTCTCACCGGCGGTCCGGTGACGCAGGTCAAGACGACCAACCCGCTTCTCTGGGACGAGACGGTTGACATGGACCCGGTGTCCGGCCTACCCGTCAAGAACACGGACGCGAATGGTCGGGTCACCGAATACACCTATGACGCCATGGGTCGCAACGCGTCGGTCTGGTTGCCGAACCGGTCGAAGGCAACCTTCCCGTCGAGTCCGTCGACCATGTACACCTACAGCCTGTCGAAGACGGTGCCGTCGGTCGTCACCACTCAGGCGCTGAACGCGAACGGCAGCTACGACACCTCCTACGCGCTGCTGGATGCACTGGGTCGGCCGAGGCAGACGCAGGAGTCGGCGTACGGTGGGGGCCGGATCCTCACCGACACGTTCTATGATGCGGGTGGCCGGGTCTACAAGGCCAATTCCGCTTACTACAACAGCGGAACGGCCGGTACGACTCTCTACTCGGGCCTCGACGCGGATGTGCCCAGTCAGACCCGTACGCTTTATGACGCCGCAGGGCGTCAGATCCATTCCCTCCTGCTGGTCTCCGAAGCGAGCACGCAGGTGGAGAAGGCTCGGACGTCGACCACCTACTACGGTGATCACATCACAGTGGAGCCGCCTGTCGGAGAAGCGGCGACCACGATCTGGACAGACGTCGAGGGCCGTACGGCCAAGCTGTGGCAGTACCACGGGCGCGCCGCCACGGGAACCTATGACGAGACGAGTTACTCCTACGACGCGGTGGGACGTCTGGCGACCGTCAAGGACGCCTCCGGCAACACCTGGTCCTACGACTACGACGTCCAGGGCCGACCCGTCTCCTCGACGGACCCCGACCGGGGTGCCGCGACGCTCCAGTACAACGCTCTGGGGGACCTGGAGAAGACCACCGACTCCCGCCCGGATACGCCTGATCTCTGGTACAACTACGACCGGCTCGGCCGGTTGCTCACCGTGCGCGAAGGTAGCCTCACCGGCGCCAAGCGGATCGAGTACACCTATGACCTCCCGGTCAAGGGCATGGCCAAGTCCGCCTCCCGGTGGATCGGGACCGACGAGTACAAGTCCGAGGTCGTTACGGTTGATGCGCAGTACCGGCCGACTCAGACGAAGCTGACCCTGCCGCCCTCGCAGGCTGGCTTCTGCGGCATCGGTGCCACGACCTGCAGCTTCACTTCCAAGGCCAGCTTCCGGGCCGATGGTTCGCCCAATACCATGACGCTGCCCGCGGCCGGAGGCCTCAGCCAGGAGATCCTCACCTACGAGTACGACTCCACGTACGGGCTGGCGGACAAGTTGGCCACCGACTACGGGGACGCCAGTTATTACGCCATTCAGTCCGGCTACACGAATCTGTTCGAACTGAGCACCCTCACCCGTTCGACAGCCCTGACCGGGGCGAAGTTCGTGCAGACGACCGACCGGTACGACGACGGCACCGGCCGGGTCAAGAGCAGTGCCACTCTGCGCTCCACGTCCCCGTCGTACATCACGAACACGTCCTACGACTACGACGCCAGCGGCAACATCCTCAAGATCGACGACAACTCCGGAGCCCGCCCGCGGGACACCCAGTGTTTCGCGTACGACCACCAGCGCCGGCTCACCGATGCCTGGACGCCGGCCTCCTTCGACTGCGCCACCGCGCCGCGGACGGAGGCGGAGCTGGGTGGGCCGGCGCCGTACTGGCAGCAGTGGTCGTTCGGCGCGCCGGACGACCCGAAGGGACGGATCGGCAACCGGCTGACCCAGACCGAGCGGGGCACCCCGACCGGCACGGTCACCACCACCTACTCCTACCCGAACGCGGGGGCGGCACAGCCGCACCGGCTCGACGGTTGGAGCAGGACCGACAACACCGGCACCACCACCGGCTCGTACCTCTACGACGAGGCCGGCAACATGAAGACCCGCCCGGGTGCCAACGGTCAGCAGAACCTGACCTGGGACGTCGAGGGGCACCTCGCCACGCTGACCGACAGCAAGGGCAGCAACTCCTACATCTACGACGCCGCCGGCAACCGGCTCATCGCCACCGATCCGACCGGCAGCACGTTGTTCCTGGGTGACCAGGAGGTGCGGAAGAACGCGAGCACCGGGCAGGTCGACGCCACCCGGTACTACTCGTTCAACGGCGAGGCTATCGCCCAGCGGACGGTCACCGGGCTGACCTGGCTCGCCAGTGACCACCAGGGCACCTCGCAGGTCAGTATCGGCACGGACGCCAACCAGACGATCACGCAACGTCGGCAGACCCCGTACGGCGGGCCACGCGGCGACGCGGTGTCCTGGCCGAACAAGCAAGGTTTTCTGGGTGGCTATCAGGATCCCACCGGCCTGACGCACCTTGGCGCCCGGGAGTACGACCCATCAATCGGTCGGTTCATCTCCGTGGATCCGGTCAACGATCCCGGAAATCCGCAACAGTTGGCAGCCTACACGTATGCCGCCAACAACCCGATCACCTACAGCGACCCCAGTGGCGAGATCATCCCCGAGTACACGCAGCCGTCGGCCACCCCCGGCCTGGCTCTCTGCGACTACTACAACCTCGGCGGGTATGCCTGCCAGAACATGATCGAAGGCACGCACGGTAAGGGTGAGGGCGAGGACACCCGTCCCGCCAGCGGCAGCGGCTTTCCGAAGAAGAGTGGCTCTCAGAAGGCGCACGAATTCCTCGAGGGCTGCGGGTTGTTCATCGCCGGCCTCGGCGCTGTTTGCGATGGGATCAACGCCGGCATCTACATCAAGGAGGGCAACTGGAAGGAGGCCACGCTCTCCACGGTCTCGGCGCTTCCGGTCGTCGACTGGGCCTGCAAGATCAAAGCATTCTGCAAGCGGGCCATCGGCTGGGTCGGTGAGAAAGCCAAGACTCTTCTGGGTCGAGTGCCGCTCGGTAGGGCCCCGGCGATCAACCCGGCGGCCGAAGCCAAGGAGATGAACGCCCTCAAGCAGGAACTCCGCGAGGCGGCCAAGAACCCGCCACCGGCCAAGACTCCGAAGCCGCCCACGAAGGAAACCGCGCCGGCGACGAAGGGGAAGACCGGCGGGGAGAACACCGGTGGCGCCCCAAGGTCGCGGGATGGTTGTCCGACGCACAGCTTCGATCCGGCCACGCCGGTCCTGCTGGCGGACGGTACGAAACGCCCCATCGAGGAGGTGCGCCTCGGCGACGAGGTCCTCGCCCGAGACCCGGAGACGGGAGCCGTCAGCGCCCAGAGCGTGAATCGGTTGCACGTCAACCAGGATGAGGAACTCACCGATCTCGTCGTCCGAACCAAGGGTGGCAAATTTGCCACGCTCAGCACCACCCAGCATCATCCGTTCTGGAGCGAGAGCCGCCGGAAGTGGATCGATGCGGGCAACCTTCAGCCGACGGAATGGCTCAAGACCTCCACCGGCGAGATCGCAACGGTGGCCAAGGTCGACAACTTCCTCGGTCGCAAGACGATGCGGGACCTCACTGTTTCCAACATCCACACCTACTTCGTGGTCGTCGGGAACACCCCGGTGCTGGTCCATAACTGCGGCAACGAGGTGGCCAGTCACAAGACCCTGCCGAGCAGAAATGCCGCGTTCAGGGAAGCGAAGCGGGATCTCGGCATCCCGGTGAGTCAGCAGCCGGACGAGGTTCGCTCGGTGCCGATGACGACGCGCGAGGGCACTCAGATCATGAATGACCGTGGGCGTCCGGTGATGACGAGGGAATATATCTATGTGCGCGGAGGCGGTGACCGGGTGGTCATCCAGGATCACTCGTTCGGACATCAGTACGGAGAGGGAGGAATTGGTGACCAGGGCTCGCATCTGAACGTGCGACCGTGGAGCAATACCCGCACTGGTAAGGTTCCCGGCACCGCGCAGCATTACGAGTATTAGCAGGTGGGTATGAGCTGGCTGGATCTGGTGACCAATTCGCACGGTTTGCGACAGATATTTCATGGGCAGGCACCTGCCCTTGATGGTGTCGATCTGCACGAGATTTCAGTCGGCCGTGAGGGGCCCACGCTCAGGATCAGGTTCGATCTGCGTGCATTTCCGGCCGACCCGCCGGTCAAGTGGCGGCGCAGTGGCTTCAACGCCGTGCAGGTCGAACTCCTGTTCGGCGGGGTTAGCGCTCTGTCTCTGCAGGGGGTGTCGGTCAACATGGTCGCGGACGTGCACATCGAGCACGACGGGAAGGTGTCACTGCTAATCACTTCCCCGGCAGTGCGGGTGACTGCGAGCGCCGATTCGGTGACCATTGCGCGGATCGAGGGTTACATCGACGGAGGGCGTGCGGCGCCAGCCGCTGAAACTGCGCAGGGAAGCGCCCGATAGGTCAGCGCAGGGGGCCGCGTGCCGTCCGCATCCAGCGGACGGCACGCGGCCCCCTGCGCTGCTGGGCGGGTCCCGGGCATGATGTGCGCCGTCAGTGCCGGCCAGGGGTGTGTCCGGCCAGGGGTGTGTCCTGCTCTGCTCACTCACGTGGCGCGCCGCACGGGGCAGGCCTGTCGAGAGGCGTGAAGGACTCGTCGGGGAGACGCTGACCACCCTCGGCGCGGGCGATGGAGGCGGCCGGGCGATCTCGGTAGGGTAGGTGCCGGTCGGCTCCGACCACCAAGATCCACACCGCCGGGGGGCGCCACGCATGGCTGATTCGTTCGCGCATCTGCACGTGCACACCGAGTACTCGATGCTCGACGGGGCGGCCCGGCTCAAGGACCTCTTCGCCGAGGCCAAGCGGCTCGGCATGCCGGCCGTGGCGATCACCGACCACGGCAACATGCACGGCGCGAACGACTTCTACAAGCAGGCCATGGACGCCGGGGTGAAGCCGATCCTGGGCGTCGAGGCGTACGTCGCGCCGGAGTCGCGCTTCCACAAGGCGCGGGTCAAGTGGGGCCGCCCGGAGCAGAAGAGCGACGACGTCTCCGGTAACGGCGCGATCACCCACATGACCATGTGGGCGGCGAACCGGACCGGCCTGCACAACATGTTCCGGCTCAACTCCCGCGCCTCGATGGAGGGCCACTACGTCAAGTGGCCGCGGATGGACATGGAGCTGATCGCCGAGCACGCCGAGGGGATCATGGCCACCACCGGCTGCCCGTCCGGCGCGGTGCAGACCCGGCTGCGGCTCGGCCAGTTCGACGAGGCGCTCAAGGTCGCCGCCGCCTACCAGGACATCTTCGGCAAGGACAACTACTTCCTCGAGATCATGGATCACGGCCTCGACATCGAGCGCCGGGTCCGCGACGGGCTGACCGAGATCGCCCGCAAGCTCGACATTCCGCCGGTGGTCACCAACGACTCGCACTACACCCACGAGGCGCAGGCCGAGGCGCACGACGTGCTGCTCTGCGTGCAGACCGGCAGCAACGTCGCCGACCCGAACCGGTTCCGCTTCGAGGGCGGCGGCTACTTCGTCAAGTCCGCCGACCAGATGCGGGCGGTCGACTCCTCGGAGCTGTGGCAGCAGGGCTGCCGTAACACCCTGCTGGTGGCCGAGAAGGTCGACCCGACCGGGATGTTCACCTTCCACAACCTGATGCCGCGCTTCCCGATCCCCGAGGGGGAGACCGAGGAGTCGTGGTTCCGCAAGGAGACCTTCGCCGGGCTCAAGCGCCGCTTCCCGAACGGCATCCCGGAGGGGCACGTCGTCCAGGCCGAGTACGAGCTGGGCGTCATCATCCAGATGGGCTTCCCGTCGTACTTCCTCGTGGTCGCCGACTTCATCCAGTGGGCGAAGAGCCAGGGCATCGCGGTGGGCCCGGGGCGTGGCTCGGCGGCCGGCTCGCTGGTCGCGTACGCGCTGGGCATCACCGACCTGGACCCGATCCCGCACGGGCTGATCTTCGAGCGGTTCCTCAACCCCGAGCGCGTCTCGATGCCGGATGTCGACATCGACTTCGACGAGCGCCGGCGCGGTGAGGTGATCAAGTACGTCACCGACAAGTGGGGCGAGGACAAGGTCGCCCAGATCGCCACCTTCGGCACGATCAAGGCGAAGGCCGCGATCAAGGACTCGGCCCGGGTGCTCGGCTACCCGTACGCGGTGGGCGACCGGATCACCAAGGCGATGCCCCCGGCGGTGATGGGCAAGGACATCCCGCTGTCGGGCATCTTCGACCCGAAGCACCCGCGCTACGCCGAGGCGGGCGAGATCCGCGGCCTCTACGAGACCGACCCGGACGTCAAGAAGGTCATCGAGACGGCCAAGGGCATCGAGGGGCTGATCCGGCAGACCGGCGTGCACGCCGCCGGCGTGATCATGTCCGCCGAGCCGATCATCGAGCACATCCCGCTGATGCGCCGGGACGCCGACGGGGCGATCATCACGCAGTTCGACTACCCGACCTGCGAGTCGCTCGGGCTGCTGAAGATGGACTTCCTCGGCCTGCGCAATCTGACGATCATTGACGACGCGGTCAAGAACATCCAGCTCAACCACGGCCAGGAACTGGACCTGCTCGGCCTGCCGCTGGACGACAAGGCCGCGTACGACCTGCTCGCCCGGGGCGACACGCTGGGCGTGTTCCAGCTCGACGGCGGGCCGATGCGCTCGCTGCTGCGGCTGATGAAGCCGGACAACTTCGAGGACATCTCCGCCGTGCTGGCGCTCTACCGGCCCGGCCCGATGGGCGTCGACTCGCACACCAACTACGCGCTGCGCAAGAACAACCTCCAGGAGATCACCCCGATCCACCCGGAGCTGGAGGAGCCGCTGCGGGAGATCCTGGCCCCCACCCACGGCCTGATCGTCTACCAGGAGCAGGTGCAGCGCGCCGCGCAGATCCTCGCCGGCTACACCCTCGGCCAGGCCGACCTGCTGCGCCGCGCGATGGGCAAGAAGAAGAAGGAGATCCTCGACAAGGAGTTCATCCCGTTCCGGGACGGCTGCCGCGAGCGCGGCTACTCCGACGAGGCGATCCAGGCGGTCTGGGACGTCCTGGTGCCGTTCGCCGGCTACGCCTTCAACAAGGCGCACTCCGCCGCGTACGGGCTGGTGTCGTACTGGACCGCGTACCTGAAGGCGCACTTCCCGGCCGAGTACATGGCGGCGCTGCTGACCTCCGTCGGTGACGACAAGGACAAGATGGCGCTCTACCTGTCCGAGTGCCGCCGGATGCGGATCCAGGTCCTGCCGCCGGACGTGAACACCTCGGCCGGGCCGTTCACCCCGGTCGGCAAGGACATCCGGTTCGGCCTGGCGGCGGTGCGCAACGTGGGCGCGAACGTGGTCGCCTCGATCATGCGCTGCCGGGACGAGAAGGGCGAGTACACCGACTTCTACGACTTCCTGTCCAAGGTCGACGCGGTGGTCTGCAACAAGAAGACCATCGAATCGCTGATCAAGGCCGGCGCCTTCGACTCCCTCGGGCACTCCCGCAAGGGGCTGCTCGCGGTGCACGCCGACGCCATCGACGCGTACGCCGACGTCAAGCGCAAGGAGGCCGTCGGCCAGTACGACCTCTTCGGCGCGGGCTTCGGCGACGCCGACACCGGCGGCAGCACCACGGTGATGCCGATCATCGGCGAGAGCGAGTGGGACAAGCGCGACAAGCTCGCCTTCGAACGCGAGATGCTCGGCCTGTACGTGTCCGACCACCCGCTCTTCGGCCTGGAGCACGTGCTCGGCGCGGCCGCCGACTGCACCATCGCCTCGCTGTCCGAGGAGGGCACCGTGCCCGACGGCGCGGTGGTCACCCTGGCCGGCATCCTCTCCGGCGTGCAGCGCCGGGTCACCAAGCAGGGCCGGGCCTGGGCCTCGGCCACCCTGGAGGACCTGGCCGGTGGGGTGGAGACGCTCTTCTTCCCCAACACCTACGAGGTGATCGGCCAGTACATCGCCGAGGACGCCATCGTGGTGGTCAAGGGGCGGGTGGACCGCCGCGACGACACCCCGCGCATCATGGCGATGGACATGTCCATGCCGGACATCAGCAGCAACCCGGCGAACAAGCCGGTGACGCTGACCATCCCGGTGCACCGCTGCACGCCGCCGCTGGTGGAGCGGCTCAAGGAGACGCTGGTGCTGCACCCCGGCGACACCGAGGTGCACGTCAAGCTCCTCAACGGCGGCAAGGTCACCACGCTGCGGCTCGGTCCGTTCCGGGTGGCCGCCACCACCGCGCTGATGGGCGACCTGAAGAGCGTCCTCGGCCCGGCCAACGTGAGCTGACCACCGGCCACCCGCCGCCCAGCGAGATCGCGCTCGCTCCGGGACGTAGCGGGCCCGCGTCCGTCGCGAGGCCACCATGTCCATGTTTGAGCATGATCACGAAGGCGGGCGGCGGGCGGCGGGCGGCGGGCGGCGGGCGGCGGGCGGTTGGGTGGTGGGGCACCATCGGTCCATGCCCTCCTCCGAGCTGCTGCGGGTGCGCGACCTCGTGCCCGACTTCCTCGCCGGTCTGGACGCGTGTGCGGGCACGCCCGCGGTGACCTGGCCGCCGCGGTGGCGGACCCGTTACCTGGGCCGGCACGAGGACGTCCGCCGGGCGCTGGACCGGGACGGGGAGTGGCCCGGTACGGAGGATCTCGCCGGCGTCCTGCTCGCGCTCCGTGACCGGGCCGACGACCTGGTCGCCCGCGCCGACGCGGTCCGCGCCCTGCTGCCCGACGGGGTGGCCGCCGTCTGCGACGCACTCGGCTGGGCGGACCGGGCCGAGCCGGTCGAGTGCGTGCTGCTGGTCGGGCTGCACCGGGCCAACGGCTGGGCGGACACCCTCGACGGCCGGTACGCCCTCTTCCTCGCGGTCGAGGAACTCGGCCCGCCCGGAGACGACCGGCTGCTCGTGCTGCACGAAGGGGCACACGTGGTGCACGACCGGCTCGCCGCCATCCGCGACTGGCCGGAGCACGGGGTGGCGAACACCCTCTTCGTCGAGGGACTGGCCACCCGGGTGTCGGCGGAACTGGACCCCGGGCGGCCCGCCGAGGACCACCTCTGGTTCGGCCGTACCGGGTACCGGCCCTGGCGCGACGAGTGCCGCCGCCGCTGGCCGGAGATCCTGGACCGGGTCCACGCCGACCTGGCCGCCACCGACGAGGCGCGCCACGCGGCGTACTTCCGGATGCGTGACGCCGGTGACCTGCCGAAGCGCTGCGGCTACCTGGTCGGCCTGGCGCTGGTGGGCCGGCTGCGCGAGCGGCACCCGCTCGCCGAGTTGGCCCGCTGGCCGCTGCCCCGGGTGCGCGCCGAGCTCGGCCGGGCGCTCGCCGGCCTGCCCGCGCCGGACTGAGCCGCCGGGCCGCTCGGCGCGCCGTCCCCGGTCCGCCCGGGAATCCTCGGCCGGGGCCGACCGCCGGTGGGCGACGTACTGCTGCGGGGGTGGCGGAACCGCTCGGTGGGCGTCCGCGCTGCTGCGGTGCCGCACCTACCGCCTACTGCCGGGCGGCGCGCAGTACCGCTGCGGCCAGTCGATGGTTCTCCCGGGCGCCGCCGCCCCCGCCGGGGGCGAAGCGGCGACGGGTGTAGCTGTACGCGACACCGCTGTCCGGGTCGGCGAAGGACTGGGCGCCCGTCGCGCCGCTGTGGCCGAAGGCGTCGTGCCCCAGGAACGGGTATCGCACGGCCTGCGCCTCGAAGCCGAGCAGGAAGTGGTCCCGTTCGCCGGTGACCAGGTCGGTCCCGGTCGCGTGGGGTCGGGTGAACTCGGCCAGGGTCGCGGCCGCGAGCAGGGGAGACCGGCCGTCGACCGTGCCGATCGCGGCGGCGTACATCGTCGCCAGGCCCCGGGCGCTGCCCACGCTGCCGGAAGAGGTGGGCCCGAGGGCCCGTACGGCGCGGGTGTTGGCGAACTCCACCAGGTCGGTCGGCGGGGTGGCGTGGAGGTTGAAGGCGATCCTGGTGAGGTCGGGCGGGGTCGGGTTGCCGGAGTCCTCGGCACCGGCCGGCGCGGGCTGCACCGGACGGTAGCGCGGTTCCAGCTCCTCGGGCAGGCCGAGATGGAGGTCCAGGTGGTAGGGGAGCGCGAGCCGCTCGCGGTACAGCTCCTGGACGGACCGGCCGATCGCCCGGCGGACCACCTCTGCGGTGAGCGCGCCGATGACGAAGGCGTGGTAGCCGTAGGCGCTGCCCGGCCGCCAGTAGGGGCGTTGCCCGGCCAGCCGCTCGGCGAGCAACCGGTCGTCGGCCAGCTCCGCGGTGGTGAAACCGCCGTCGACGCCGATCAACCCGGCCTGGTGGGCGAGCAGTTGCCGCAGGGTGATCCGGCCCTTGCCCTCGGCGGCGAACTCCGGCCAGTGGTCGGCCACGGGCCGGTCGAGGTCCAGCACGCCCTCCTGTACCAGCAGCGCCACCACCAGGTACGCGGCGCCCTTGCCGGACGAGTAGAGGGCGAGCAGCGAGTCTGTGTGCATCTCCGGGCCGGCCCACAGGTCCACGACCGGTCGTCCGTGCAGGCGGACCGCGAGCTGCGCCCCGAGGGAGGGTTCGTCGGCGACGACCCGGGCGAACTCGGCCCGGACCTCCTCGAATCCGGCGGCCACGGTGCCGTGGACCCCGTCGGTGCTGGACATGGCTCTCCTTGTGGACGACAGCGTTCGGGTCAGGCGGCGCTGACCGCGCGGGCGAACCGCACGACCCGCTCGGCCTGTACGCGCGCGGCCGCGCGGGTGGTGTCGTCGACCGGTGCGGTGCCACCGGCGTCGTGGTGGGCGGTGCCGTACGGGTTGCCGTCGGCGAACTTGTCCGGGTGGGTGTAGCCCGGGGCGACGACGATCCCGCCGAAGTGGTGGAAGGTGTGGGTCAGGGCGAGCAGGGTGGATTCCTGGCCACCGTGCAGCGTGCCGGTGGAGGTGAAGCCGCTGTAGACCTTGTCCGCCAGCAGCCCTTGCTGCCAGACGCCGCCGAGTGTGTCGAGGAACTGCTTGAGCTGCGAGGAGATGTTCCCGAACCGGGTCGGTGACCCCATGATCACCCCGTCGGCCCAGATCAGGTCGTCGGCGGTGGCGACCGGGATGTCGGCGGTCGCGGCGACGTTGGCGGTCCAGGCCGGGTTGTCGTCGATGACGGCCTGGGGGGCGAGTTCGGCGACCCTGCGCAGGCGTACGTCGGCACCGGCCTTCTCGGCGGTCACGGCCATCTCCCGGGCGATCTCGGCGACGCTGCCGGTGGCGGAGTAGTAGACGACAGCGATCCTGACCAGTCTGTCCATGATGGACACTCCATCCGGAACGGGCGAGGTGGAGCGGGTGCTCCTTGCTCGTGGTGTGACCAGAACGGTATGGTCATGAGGGGTGATAGTCAAGACCGGTGACTATCACCTTTGGTGACCAGTGGGAGGTGGCATGCGCCGCAGCGAACGCAAACGGCGGGACCCGGACCTGGGTGTCCTCAGCAGCCGCCTGCTCTTCGCGGTGCAGGAGGAGTTGTTCGACACCCTCGCCCAGCAGGGTCATGCCCAGCTACGCCCCCAGCACGGAGCCGTCCTCGCCTACCTCGACCCCGACGGCAGCCGGGCCGTCGACCTGGCGCTCCGTTCCGGCCAGCACAAGCAGGTCGTGGGAAAGCTGATCGACGAGCTGGAGGCGCTGGGTTACCTGGAACGCCATCCGGACCCGGCAGACCGACGGGCCAAGCTGGTCGTCCCCACCGCCCGGGGCCTCGACCAGATGAGCCGTTCCGACGCCATTCTCGCCGCCATCGACCAGCGGTACGCCGAGGCGCTGGGCCCCGACCGCTACGCCGAGTTCAAGCGGACGCTGGCCGAGGTGACCGAGCGGCAACGGGCCTGGCGTGCCGGGCCGGGAGAGCGGTGACCAGGCCACGACTGGTCGATTGGCGCTGACCGGTGATCCCGCGCAGCGGTTAGCGTCACGACATGGAGCTGGAACAGGCGCAGAAACTGTGGCAGCCGGAGCCCGGGTGGCTGAACACCGCCACGTACGGGTTGCCGCCCGAACCGGCCTGGGCGGCGGTGCAGGAGGTGCTCGCCGACTGGCGGACCGGGCGGGTCTCCTTCGAGGGCTGGGACGCCTCGGTCGGCCGATCGCGGGCGGCGTTCGCCGGTCTGGTCGGCGTACCGGCGGCCGACGTGACGGTCGGCAGCACCGCGTCGCAACTGCTCGCCCCGATCGCCGCCGCGTTGCCCGCGGGCGCGACGGTGCTGGTCCCCGAGGTGGAGTTCACCTCGATGCTCTTCCCCTGGCTGGTGCAGGAGTCGCGCGGGGTCCGGGTCCGCACGGTGCCGCTGGCCGGCCTCGCCGACGCGGTGGACGCCGACACCGACCTGGTCGCGTTCAGCCTGGTGCAGTCCTCCGACGGCGCGGTCGCGGCGTACGACGAGATCGTCGCGGCGGCCCGGGCGCACGGCGCGCTGGTGACGGTGGACGCCACCCAGGCCTGCGGCTGGCTGCCCTTCGACGCGGCCCGGGCCGACGCGGTGGTGGTGGCGGCGTACAAGTGGCTGATGGCGCCGCGCGGGGTTGCCTTCGCCTACCTGGCCCCCGCGCTGCGCGAGCGGATGCGTCCCGACGCGGCCAACTGGTACGCCGGCGCGGACCCGCACGCCTCCTACTACGGGCAGCCGCTGCGGCTGGCCGAGGACGCCCGGCGGTTCGACATCTCCCCGGCCTGGTTCAGCTACGTCGGCGCGGCCCCCGCGCTGGAACTCCTCGCCGAGGTGGGCCTGGACGCGGTGCGCGCGCACGACGTGGCGCTGGCGAACCGGTTCCTGGCCGGGTTGGGCCGGCCGCCGGGCGACAGCGCGATCGTCGCCGTGGCCGTGCCGGACGCGCAGGAGAAGCTGGCCCGGGCGGGCGTGCGGGCGGCGGTGCGCGCCGGCCGGGTCCGCGCCTCGTTCCACCTCTACACCACCGAGGCGGACGTCGACCTGGCCCTGGACGCGCTGGCGGGCTGACGAGCCGGACGTGTGGACGGCTCCCACCCCGGGACCGGGCGGGAGCCGCCACACCTCCGGCTCGGCGTCCCCGACGCCGCCTCCGCTCAGGCCAGGTGGCCGCCGATCCTCGTGTACCCGCGCAGCAGGTCGCGGGAGATGATCAGCCGTTGCATCTCGTCGGTGCCCTCGAAGATCCGGTACAGCCGGACCTGCCGGTACCAGCGCTCGAGGGGCAGCTCGCGGGTGTAGCCCATACCGCCGTGGATCTGCAACGCCCGGTCCACCACCCGGTTGACCATGCCGGCGCCGTAGAGCTTGCCCATCGAGGAGGCGTGCCGGGGGTCGAGCCCCGCATCGACCGTCCAGGCGGAGCGCAGCACCAGCCAGCGGGCCGCCTCCAGCTCGGTCTCCGAGTCGGCGATCATCCACTGGATCGCCTGGTTGGTGCCGATCGGCGCGCCGAAGGTCTCCCGGGTGTTGGCCTGGTCGATGGCCATCTGCAACACCCGTTCGGCGATGCCGATCGCGTGCGAGGGGATGGTGTACCGGCCCTTGCCGATCCACTCCATGCCCAACGCGAAGCCCTGCCCGAGCTCGCCGAGGATGTTGCGGTGCGGGACCCGTACCCCGTCGAAGACGAGCGCTGCGGGACCGCCCTCACCCATGGTCTGGATGAACTCCGAGCGCCAGCCCATCGCCCGGTCGACCAGGAACGCGGTCGCCCCGCCGTGGCGGGCCCCCTTCTCCGGGTCGGTCACCGCGACCACGATGGCGAAGTCGGCGTCGTTGCCGTTGGTGATGAACGTCTTCTCGCCGTCGAGCACCCAGTCGTCGCCGTCGCGGCGGGCCCGCAGCCGGATGTTCGCCGCGTCCGAGCCGGCGCCCGGCTCGGTGATGGCGAAGCAGGAGATCCGGTCCCCGGCGATGGTGGGCAGCAGGAACTCCCGCTGCTGGTCCTCGGTGGCGTGGAAGAGGATGTTGTCGGCCTCGCCGCCGAACCGGAACGGCACGAAGGTACGCCCCAGCTCGGTCCAGATCAGCGACTGCATGACGGCCGGCAGGTCCATGCCGCCGTACACCTCCGGGGTGGCCAGTCCCCAGAAGCCGAACTTCTTCGCCTTGAGCTGGAGTTCGCGCAGCTCCGAGCGGTCCAGGCCGGGGCGGTGGGCGCGCTCGCGGCGCAGCACCTCCTGCTCCAGCGGCATGACCTCGCGGGTGATGAAGGCGCGCGCGGTGTCGCGGACCGCCCGCTCCTCGTCGGACAGTGCGAAGTCCACGGTGCCCCCTCCCGTCGGCGCTGCGGCGCGGGCCCGGGCAGCGGGCGGCCGAACGCGGAACGCCCTCAAACTAGCGGTGCAAGTTTTCATCCGTCCAGCCCTCTGCTTCCACCGTCGAGGTGAGGACCGGTCGCCTTATCAGTGGTTAAGGTGCCTCGGCAGGTGATTTCCGGACGGGGGAGGAGGGAACGGCGTGCCGCGACCTCGACAGGCCCTGCTCAGCCGGGAGCGGATCGTGACCACCGCGCTCGCCCTGATCGACGCCGACGGGCTCGCCGCGCTCTCCACCCGCCGGCTGGCCGCCGCGCTGGGCGTGCAGGGCCCCTCGCTCTACAACCACTTCGCCACCAAGGACGACATCCTGCTGGCGGCCGCCGACAGCGTCACCGCCACCGTCGACACCAGCGCCTTCGGCCGCCACGACTGGTGCGAGGCGCTGCGCCGCTGGGCGCTGTCCTACCGGCAGGCGCTCGCCGCGCACCCGAACATCGTCCCGTACCTGGCCCAGGGACCGGGCCGGCGGCCCGCCGCCCTCGCCATGGCCGACGCGGTCTACGGCGCGCTGGTACGCGCCGGCTGGCCGCCCGCCCGGGCCACCCACGTCGGCGCCGCCCTGCGCTACTACGTCGCCGGCTCGGCGCTCGGCTCCTTCGCCCGGGGCTTCGTCGAGGACCCGGAGCTGTACGCGGCCCACCCGCACCTCAGCCAGGCGCACCGGCTCGCCGGGCACCAGCACAGCGTGGACGAGGGCGCCTTCCGGCTCGGCCTGGACGCGCTGCTGCACGGGCTGGCCGCCGAGTACGAGCGGACCGTCGCCGGGCTGGAGCCGGCCGGCCGCGCGGAGTAACCTGGCCCACCCCGCCCCCCTGGAGGAAGGACGCCATGGACGTCGTCGCCGCCCCTCCCGCCGTCCTGGTCCGCCGGCACCTGTACGTCGCCGGGGAGTGGGTCGACCCCGCCGACGGCGCGCCGATCCCGGTGGAGAACCCGGCCACCGGGGAGATCGTCGGGCAGGTACCCGCCGGCACCCCGGCCGACGTCGACCGGGCCGTCGCCGCCGCCCGGGCCGCCTTCCCCGGCTGGGCGGCCACCACCCCCGCCGAGCGGGCCGCGTACCTCGACCGGCTGCACACCGCGCTGGCCGCCCGGGTCGACGAGATCGCCCGTACCGTCGCGCTGGAGCTGGGCGCCCCGCTCAAGCTCGCCACCCGGGTGCAGGCCGGCCTGCCGCTGACCGTGCTGCGCGGCACGGTCGAGCTGGCCGCCCGCCCGCCGGCCGAGGAGACCGTGGGCAACTCCCTGGTGGTCCGGGAACCCGTCGGCGTGGTCGGCGCGATCACCCCGTGGAACTACCCGCTGCACCAGGTGGTGGCCAAGGTGGCCCCGGCCCTGGCGGCCGGCTGCCCGGTGGTGCTCAAGCCCAGCGAGCTCACCCCGTTGACCGCGTACCTGCTCGTCGACGCGGCGCACGAGGCCGGGCTGCCCCCCGGGGTGGTGAACCTGGTGCCGGGCACCGGCCCGGTGGTGGGCGAGGCGCTCGCCGCGCACCCCGACGTCGACCTGGTCTCCTTCACCGGCTCCACCGCCACCGGCCGGCGGATCGCCCACCTCGCGGCCGACCGGATCGCCCGGGTGACCCTGGAACTCGGCGGCAAGTCGGCCAACCTGATCCTCGCCGACGCCGATCTGCCCACCGCGGTCAAGGTGGGGGTCGGCAACGCGCTGCTCAACTCGGGGCAGACCTGCACCGCGTGGACCCGGATGCTGGTGCACCGCGACCGCTACGCCGAGGCGCTGGACCTGGTCGCGACGGCCGTCGCCGGCTACCGGCTCGGTGACCCGTTCGACCCGGCGACCCGGCTCGGCCCGCTGGTCTCCGCCGCGCAGGCCGAGCGGGTCCGCGGCCACGTGGCGCGGGCCCTCGCGGACGGGGCGCGGCTGGTCGCCGGTGGCCCGGACGCCCCGCTGCCGCCCCGCGGCCACTTCGTCGCGCCGACCGTCCTGGCCGACGTGCACCCGGACAGCGCGCTGGCGCAGGAGGAGGTCTTCGGCCCGGTGCTCGCGGTCATCCCGTTCGCCGACACCGACGAGGCGGTCGCCATCGCCAACAACTCCCGGTACGGGCTGGCCGGCGCGGTCTGGTCCGCCGACGAGGAACAGGCCCTCGCGGTGGCGCGGCGGCTGCGTACCGGCCAGGTGGACGTCAACGGCGGCGCGTTCAACCCGCTCGCCCCGTTCGGCGGCTACCGGCAGTCCGGCCTCGGCCGCGAGTTGGGCGCGCACGGGATCGCCGAGTTCACCGAGCTGAAGGCGATCCAGCGATGAGGGCGCTGGTGGTCCGCGGCCGGGACGCCACCCCGGCGGTCGAGGAGGTACGCCAGCCCGACCCGGGCCCCGGCGAGCTGCGGGTCCGGATCCGCGCCGCCGGCATCTGCCACTCCGACCTGTCGATGGTCAACGGCACGCTCGCCCCGGCGTACCCGCTGGTGCTCGGGCACGAGGCGACCGGAGTGGTCGCCGGGACCGGCCCCGGCGCGCGGCTGGCCGTCGGCACCCCGGTGGTGCTCAACTGGGCCCCGGCCTGCCGGTCCTGCTGGCACTGCCGGCACGGCGAACCCTGGCTCTGCGCCGCCAACAGCGCGCCGGCGACCGCCCGGGGCGAGACCGTCGACGGCACCCCGCTGCACGTCACCCTCGGCCTCGGCGCGCTCGCCGAGGAGGTGGTGGTCCCCGAGCGCGCCGCCGTGCCGATCCCCGCCGGCCTGCCGCCGGAGCAGGCGGCGCTGCTCGGCTGCGCGGTGCTCACCGGCACCGGCGCGGTCCGCAACACCGCCCGGGTGGCGCCCGGCGAGTCGGTCGCGGTGCTCGGCCTGGGCGGGGTCGGGCTGGCCGCGCTGGGCGCCGCCCGCCGGGCCGGCGCCGCGCCGGTGCTCGCCGTCGACGTCGCCGAGGCCAAACGGGACCTCGCCCTCGCCGCCGGGGCCACCGACTTCCTGCTCGCCGACGACCGGCTCAGCAAGGAGGTCCGGGCGCGCACCGGAGGCCGCGGCGTCGACCACGCCTTCGAGTGCGTCGGCCGGGCCGCCACCATCCGCGCCGCCTGGCGGCTGACCCGGCGCGGGGGAGCGGTCACCGTGGTGGGCATGGGCGGCAACGACGACCTGCTCACCCTCTCCGCGCTGGACATCTTCCACTCCGCCCGGACGCTGCGCTCCTCGGTGTACGGCTCGTCCGACCCGGACCGGGAGGTGCCGGCGCTGGCCGCCGCGCTCGCCGACGGCAGCCTCGACCTGGGTCCGCTGGTCAGCGGCACGGTGCCGCTGGACGAGGCGCCGGCCGCCCTCGACCGGCTGGCCCGGGGCGAGGGGGCCCGCTGGGTGGTCAGCTTCCCGGCGTGACCCGCCGCTCGATGAGCACCGCGTAGCCGTCGAGCAGCCGGCACAGCCCGAAGTCGAAGACGCTCTCCAGGTCGAGGTCCACCTCCCCCTCGGCCATCAGCGCGGCCATCGTCGACATCCCGCCGCCCGCCATCACCTGCTGGAACATCGGGTAGTGGCGGTCCACCCACTGGTCGTCGGTGAGACCGGTGTCCTGCCGCGCCTGCTCGCCCGCCTCCAGGTTGGTGGCGATGCCCCGTACGTACCCCATCAGGGCGATCGCCAGGTGCCAACGCACGTGCCGGTCGAGGCCGAGACCGGCGGTGGCCCGCAGCGCCCAGTCGGTCTGCGCCATGCCGTGGCGCAACGCCTGCGGGCGGGCGATCGAGATGATGTGCGGCGCCCACCGGTGCCGCCGGTAGGCCGCCCACTGCGCCCGGGCGAGCAGGTCCAGCGCGGTCCGCCAGCCGGCCGGCGGGACCGGCGGCAGCGGGGCGTCCCCGAGCACCGTGTCGGCCATCGCCAGCAGCAGGTCGTCGCGCCCCCGCACGTGCCGGTACAGCGCCATGGTGGCCACGCCCAGGTCGGCGGCGAGCTGCCGCATCGAGACCGCGGCGAGGCCACCGGCGTCGGCGAGGGCGATCGCGCCGCGGACCAGCCGCTCCCGGCTCAGCGCCGGCTCGCCGCCGCCCGGGCCGCCACGCGGCCGGACCGTCGCCGCCGGGCCCGGGGCCACGACCGTACCCGCGCCGGGCCGGGTCAGCACCCGCCCCTCGTCGCGCAGCAGGGCGAGCACCTTGGTGGCGGTGGCGATGGCCACCCCGTGCTCGCGGGTGAGCTGCCGGGCCGAGGGCACCGGGTCGCCGGGGCGCAGCTCCCCGAGGTCGATGCGGCGGCGGATCTCCGCGGCGATCCGCCGGTACGGCGGCTCCGCTGCGGGCGCGGCGTGGGACATCGCGACACCTCCGGCGGCAGCGTACTAGTACGAGGTGCCCCGCCGGCCGGCGTGAGCGCAGCGTACTAGTGCGGCGGCGGCGCGCACGGCCCCCGCCGCCTAGCGTCGCCGCCACGGGGGTGCCGCCTCCGCCCGGCCCGGCCGGGATCCGCTCGACGGTGGGGGAGTGTCGTGATGAGGAACAGGACGGTACTGATCTCGGGGGGTGGCATCGCCGGCCCGGCGCTCGCCTTCTGGCTGCGCCGGTACGGCTTCGCGGTCACCGTCGTGGAGCGCGCGCCCGGCCCGCGCCCGGGCGGGCAGCTGGTCGACGTGCGGGGCACCGCCCGCGAGGTGGTCGACCGGATGGGGCTGACCGACCGGATCCGCGCCGAGTGCGTCCACGAGCAGGGCATGGCGTACGTGGACGCCCGGGGCCGGGTGCGGGCCCGGATGCCGGTGCACGCCTTCGCCGGGGAGGGCATCGTCGCCGACATCGAGATCGAGCGCGGCGACCTGGCCCGGATTCTGTACGAGGAGACCCGCGACCGGGTGGAGTACCTCTTCGACGACTCGATCGACACGCTCACCCAGGACGCCGACGGGGTGCGGGTCACCTTCGACCGCTCCGCCCCGCGCACCGTCGACCTCGTGATCGGCGCGGACGGCTCGCACTCGCACACCCGGGCGCTGGCGTTCGGCCCGGAGTCGGCGTACGCCCGGCCGCTCGGGGCGTACCTGGCCTACTTCGGCACCCCGTACCCGGCGCGGGACGGCTGGTTCACCCTGCACAACGCGCCCGGCGCGCGGGTGATCGGCACCCGGCCCACCCGGCACGGCACCAGCAGCGTGCTGGTCAGCTTCGCCGCGTCCGAGCTGGACGTGGACCGCGGGGACCGGGCCGCCCAGCAGCGGCTGGTCGCCGCCCGCTTCGCCGACGTGGGCTGGCGGGCCGGCGAGCTGCTGGCCGCCATGGCCGACGCCGCGGACTTCTACTTCGACCGGTACGCGCAGGTGCGGATGGACTCGTGGCACACCGGGCGGGTGGCGCTGCTCGGCGACGCCGCCTGGTGCCCGTCCCCGCTGACCGGGCAGGGCACCAGCCTCGCCCTGGTCGGGGCGTACGTGCTGGCCGGGGAGCTGGCCGCCGCCGGGGGTGACCACCGGGTCGGGTACCGCCGGTACGAGCAGGCGTTGCGGGCGCACGTCACCAAGGGCCAGGAGATCCCGGGCGGCGGGGTCGGTGGTTTCCTGCCGGCCGGCCGGACCGCGATCCGGCTGCGCGACGCCTCGATGCGGGCGCTGACCTCCCGCCCGCTGCGCGGCCTGGCCACCCGGTTGTTCTTCAGCCACGCCGACGGCCTCACCCTGCCGGAGTACGCCGCCGGGTGACGGTGGTGTCCCACATGTCGACGTACGCCGATCCCCTCGGGGGTCGGTGATCGGGGGTGAACGGGCCCGTCCCTATGGGGGGCGGGCCCGTTCGGTATCGGGCGAATGTGTGGAGGATCGACATGGCTCGACCAGTTCGGCGCGCCGTAGGTTTCCTGCACGCGACGTCCCTGTGACCCCGGTCACCGACCTGGCCGTCGCGGTGGACCTGCGGAGGGCGAGGCGATGGCCGGGCAACCGATCCTGTCGGCCCGTGGGCTGACCCGGGACTTCCGTGGCTTCCGGGCCGTCGACGGGGTCGACCTCGACGTGGCGCCGGAGACCGTGCACGCCCTGGTGGGGCCGAACGGCGCCGGCAAGACCACGTTGTTCAACCTGCTCACCGGCTTCCTGCCGCCGAGCGGCGGGCGGATCGAGCTGGCCGGCCGGGACATCACCGGCCTGCCGCCGGAGCGGGTCGCCCGCCTCGGCATGGCCCGGTCGTTCCAGATCACCAGCCTCTTCCCGCAGTTGAGCGCCCGGGAGCACGTGCAGCTCGCCCTCCAGTCGCCGAGCGGGCTGGGCTGGCGGTTCTGGCGTTCGGCCACGCTGCTGCGCCGCTACCGGGACCGGGCCGACGAACTGCTGGCCATGGTGGACCTGGCCGAGCTGGCCGAGGCGCCGGCGGAGGCCCTGGCGTACGGGCGCAAGCGGGCCCTGGAGCTGGCCATCGCGCTGGCCCTGGACCCGAAGGTGCTGCTGCTCGACGAGCCCACCGCCGGGATGGGGCTGGAGGACGTGGACCGCACCGTCGACCTGATCGCCGCCGTCCGCCCCGGCCGGACCGTGGTGATGGTCGAGCACAACATGAGCGTCGTCGGCCGGCTCGCCGACACCGTCACCGTCCTGCAGGCCGGCAGGGTGCTGGTCGAGGGGACGTACGAGCAGGTCCGGGCCGACGAGCGGGTCATCACCGCCTACCTGGGAGCCGCGGATGCTGCGCATTGACGACCTGTCGGCCGCCTACGGCGAGGCGCAGGTGCTGCGGGAGGTGAGCCTGGAGGTGGCCGCCGGCGAGGTGGTCACCCTGGTCGGGCGCAACGGGGCCGGCAAGTCCACCCTGTTGCGCTGCGTGATGGGGCTGCACCCGGACCAGCGCGGCACGATCAGCCTGGACGGTCGGGACGTCACCAGGCTGCCGGCGTACAAGCGGGCGCGGGCCGGGCTCGGCTGGGTCCCCGACGACCGGGGCGCGTACGCCACCCTGACCGTCACCGAGAACCTGACGCTGCCGCCCCGGGTCGGCCCCGACCCGTGGTCGCTGGAGCGGATCTACGAGGCGTTCCCCGCCCTGTACGCCCGCCGCGACTCGGCGGCCACCATGCTCTCCGGCGGCGAGCAGCAGATGCTCGCGCTGGCCCGGGTGCTGCGGATGGGCGCCCGGCTGCTGCTCTGCGACGAGCCCACCGAAGGGCTCTCGCCGCTGCTCGTGCAGCAGGTCGGTGACCTGCTGCGGGAGGCCAAGCGGCACGGCGTGACCGTGCTGCTGGTCGAGCAGAACCTGCACTTCGCCACCGGCGTCGCCGACCGGCACTACCTGCTGGCCGAGGGACGGATCGCGGAGGCGATGGACAACTCCGAGGTGCGCTCGCGGGAACGCGAGCTGCTGGCGTACCTCGGCATCTGAAATCCGACGGCTGACCCGCGCGGACCGCGCGGTACGAAGGGAATGGACATGCGTAGGAGCGTGGGTGTGGCCGCCGCGTCGGCGGCGGCGCTGCTGGTGGCCGGTTGTGGCGGCGGTGGCCCGCAGTCCGGCGGCGACTCGAAGCTGACCGGCGACAAGATCGTGCTGGGCGTGCTCAACGACCAGTCCGGGGCCTACTCGGAGCTGTCCGGGAAGAACTCGGTGAAGGCCGTGGAGATGGCCGTCGCCGACTTCAAGGCCAAGTACGGCGACAAGGCGGTGACGAAGAACATCAGCGTGGAGACCGCCGACCACCAGAACAAGCCGGACGTGGCCAACGGCAAGGCCCAGGAGATGTACGACCGCAAGGGCGTCGACGCCATCCTGGACGTGCCGACCTCCTCGGCGGCGCTGAAGGTCGCCGACGTGGCCAAGGAGAAGAAGAAGCTCTACTTCAACATCGGCGCGGCGACCACCGACCTGACCGGCAAGAGCTGCAACAAGTACACGTTCCACTACGCGTACGACACCTACATGCTGGCCCACGGCACCGGCACGGTGACCACCGAGCAGGTCGGCAAGAACTGGTACATCCTCTACCCGAACTACGCGTTCGGGCAGGACATGGAGAAGAGCTTCTCCGCCGCGATCAGCGCCGCCGGCGGCACCGTGGTCGGCAAGGACGGCGCGCCGTTCCCGAACACCAGCGGCGACTACTCGTCGTTCCTGCTCAAGGCCCCGACGCTGAACCCGAAGCCGCAGGTGCTGGGCACCATGCAGGCCGGCGCGGAACTGGTCAACGTGGTGAAGCAGTACAACGAGTTCAAGCTGCGGGACAAGGGCGTCGGGCTGGCCGTCGGCCTGATGTTCATCACCGACATCCACTCGCTCACCCCGGCCGCGCTCGCCGGCACCACCTACACCGACGCCTGGTACTGGAACTTCGACCAGCAGAACCGGGAGTGGGCGGACCGGTTCCAGAAGGAGACCGGCACCCGGCCGTCGTTCGCGCACGCGGCCAACTACTCCGCCGCGATGCAGTACCTGGAGGCGGTTCAGGCCGCCGGCACCGACGACGCGGACGCCGTGGTCAAGAACCTGGAGCGCAAGGAGATCAACGACCTGTTCCTGCGCAACGGCAAGGTCCGCGCGGAGGACCACCGGGTCGTGCACGACGCGTACCTGGCCCAGGTGAAGCCGCCGGCCGAGGTGAAGGAGCCGTGGGACTACGTGAAGATCCTCAAGACCATCCCGGCCGCCGAGGCGTTCCGGGCGCCGTCGGCGGACTGCAAGCTCTGACATGTCCGGGTTCCTGCAGAACACGTTCAACGGGTTGGTGAGCGGGGCGTTCTACGCCCTGCTCGCCCTCGGGCTCGCGGTCATCTTCGGCATGCTGCGGGTGGTGAACTTCGCCCACGGCGCGTTCTACATGCTCGGCGCGTTCGGGGCGTACGTGCTGCTCGCCGAGGCGGGCGTGCCGTTCTGGGCCGCGTTGGTGATCATGCCGGTGGCGCTGGGCCTGCTCGGCATGGCGCTGGAGCGGGCGGTGATCCACCGGTTGACCCGGCTCGACCCGCTCTACAACTTCCTGCTCACCTTCGGCCTGACGCTGATCCTGCAGGACCTGGTGAAGTCCCGGTACGGCGTGCAGTCCAGCCCGTACGCCACCCCGGCCGAGCTGAGCGGGTCGGTCGACTTCGGGCTCTTCGACTTCCCCACCTACCGGGTGTTCATCCTCGGCTTCACCGTGCTGCTCTGCGGCGCGGTGTGGTGGGTGCTGGGCCGGACCCGGGTCGGCACGGTGGTGCGGGCCGCGACCGAGCGGCCCGAACTGACCCGCGCCTTCGGCATCGACGTGGGGAAGTGGGTCACCCCGGTGTTCGGCTTCGGCATCGCCCTGGCCGGGCTGGCCGGGGTGCTGGCCGCCCCGATGCGCGCGGTGAACCCGCTGATGGGCGCCGACCTGATCATCGTGGTCTTCGCGGTGGTGGTGATCGGCGGGCTCGGCTCGATCTTCGGTTCGGTCGCGGCCGGCTTCGGCATCGGCCTGATCCAGGCCTGGGGCGAGGCATACCTGTCGGACTTCCCGATCGTGTCGCAGACCGTCGTCTTCGTGGTGATGGCCGTGGTGCTGCTCTGGCGCCCGGCCGGCCTGTTCGGCCGTGAGGAGGCCCCGGCGTGACCGAACGCACCGAGCGGAGCGAGGGCCGTGAGGGCATGCCCGGTCAGTCCGGCATGACCAGCACGGTGGACACCACCCCGGCGGAGCGGACGGGGGGCGGCTCCGGGCTGCTCACCGTCGCCCGCGCGCCCGGCTGGGTGCGGTACGCGCTGCTCGCCGCCGGCCTGGTGGTGGCGCTCTGGCTGCCCAACGGGCTCTATCCGGCGGTCGCCGTGGACATCCTCTGCTGGGCGCTCTTCGCCGTCTCGGTGGACCTGCTGCTCGGCTTCACGGGGCTGATGTCCTTCGGGCACGCCGCGTTCTGGGGCACCTCGGCGTACGTGACCGGGCTGGCGGCGATCCACCTGGGCCTGCCCTTCCCGGCGGCGGTGCTGGTCGGGGCGCTGGCCGCGGCGCTGCTCGCGCTGCCGATCGGCTACCTGGCGGTCAAGCGCACCGGCATCTACTTCGCCATGGTCACCCTGGCGTTCGCGCAGCTGGTCTACTACGTGGCCAACGAGTGGCGCTCGGTCACCCAGGGCGAGAACGGCCTGCAGGGGGTGCCGCGCTCCTTCTTCGGCGTCGACCTCACCGACGACTACTACTTCTACTACGCGATCCTGCCGCTGGTGCTGCTCGGCCTGGCCGCCGCGTGGCGGATCGTGCACTCGCCCTTCGGTCGGGTGCTGGTCGGCATCCGGGACAACCCGGCCCGGGCCCGGGCGCTGGGCTACCCGGTGCACCGGTACAAGCTGACCGCGTTCGTCCTCTCCGGGTTCCTGGCCGGGCTCGGCGGCGGGCTCTTCGCCGTCGGCCACCGCTTCGTCTCCCTCGACGTGTTGCACTGGACCACCTCCGGCAAGGCGGTGATCGTGGTGGTGCTCGGCGGGATCGGCACGCTCTGGGGCGGGGTGCTCGGGGCCGCCCTGGTGGTCCGGCTGGAGGACTGGCTCTCGTTCTCCGGATTCGAGGCCATCGGGCTGGTCACCGGCGGTATCTTCGTCCTCGTCGTCCTGTTGTTCCGGCGCGGAATCTGGGGCACGGTCGCGCAGCTGGCGCTGCGTCGGGGAGTCGCCCGCCGCAGATGAATTTCGCCGGCGGCGCATCCGTACGCCGCCGTCCGGACGAACCCCCCGGTAGTGGAGTGCTACCCGGGGGTAAGTCTGGTGCTGACCGAGAAGATGCCGGCCGATGCCGTCGAGGCGGCCCGCAAGCGGCTCTCCGCCGCCGCCGAGGACCTGGACGACAACCAGGTCGCCGCGCTCGTGCTCGACCTCGCCGCCGAGGCCGGGGTCACCGCGGTCTGGGAGCAGGTCTGCCTGCCGCTGATGGCCGGGCTGCGCGGGCAGAGCGCGGCCGAGATCGCCGTCGAGCACGCCCTCTCCGAGGGCGTCCGGGTCGGCCTGGACGTCTTCGGCCGCGAGCCGGGGCGACCGCTGCCGACCCAGGGCGTGCTGCTGGCCGGGGCCGAGCACGAGACCCACTGTCTGGGGCTGCACGCCCTCGCCGCGGCCCTGCGCGAGCGGGGGCGGGGGTGCCTGCACCTGGGGCCGGCGCTGCCCTGGGCCGCGCTGGCCAGCGCGGCGGTCCGGGTCCGGCCGCGGGTCGTGGTGGTCTGGTCGCAGAGCCCGCTCACCGGGCGCGCGTACCGGCTGGTCCGCTTCCGGCGGGACTTCCCGGGGGTACGCGTGCACGCGGCCGGACCGGGCTGGATCGAGCCCTTCCCGCCGCCGTCGACCCGGCTGACCAGTCTCGCCGCCGCTGTCTCCGCCTGCCTGTGACGGTGACCTGAGGCACAACAGATACGAACCGGTTCCGTATCGAAACCCTCTCACCTAGGCTCAGCAGCATTACGAGTCTGACCCGTTTCGTATCGACGCGGGAAGCCGGGGGGAGAACCGGACATGTCACCGCACGAGAACACCGGACATCCGAGGAGGTGGGCGATCCTCGGGGTGCTGGTGATCAGCCTCCTCGTCGTCGTCCTCGACAACACCATCCTCAACGTCGCGCTGCGTACCCTCGCCGACCCGGTGCACGGCCTCGGCGCCAGCCAGGGCGAGCTGGAGTGGGCGATCAACTCCTACACGCTGGTCTTCGCGGGCCTGCTCTTCACCTTCGGCGTGCTCGGTGACCGGCTCGGTCGCAAGCGCTTCCTGGTGATCGGCCTGGTGCTCTTCGGCCTGGCGTCGCTGCTGTCGGCGTACGCGCAGGACCCGGGGCAGCTGATCGCGGCCCGCGCGCTGATGGGGGTCGGCGGCGCGGCCATCATGCCGGTCACCCTGTCGATCATCTCCAACGTCTTCGACCCGCGCGAGCGGGCCCGCGCCATCGGCGTCTGGGCCGGCGCGGTCGGCCTGGCCGTGGCGATCGGCCCGGTGCTCGGCGGCGCGCTGCTGGAGCACTACTGGTGGGGCTCCGTCTTCCTGATCAACGTGCCGGTGGTGGTGCTCGGCGTGGTCCTGGTCGCCGCGCTGGTGCCCGAGTCGCGCGACCCGAAGCCCGGCCGGGTGGACCTGCTCGGCGTGCTGCTCTCCGTGGTCGGCCTGGTCGCCCTCACCTACGGCATCATCGACGGCGGCGAGCACGGCTTCGACCGGCCGCAGGTGTGGGCCGCGATCGTCGGTGGTCTCGCGGTGCTGGTCTGGTTCGTCTCCCACGAGCTGCGCAGCGACCACCCGTCGCTGGACGTCCGGCTGTTCCGGGTGCCCCGGTTCGCCGCGCCGGTGGCGCTGGTCGGGCTGGTCTTCTTCGCCGCGATGGGCGTGATGTTCTTCGGCGCGTTCTACCTCCAGCTGGTCCGCGGCTACAGCCCGCTGGAGAGCGGCCTGCTCTTCCTGCCCTTCGCCGCCGCCCAGCTGATCTTCGCGCCGCGCAGCGCCGCGATGGTCCGCCGGTACGGGGGCCGGGCGGTGGCCACCGTCGGCCTGCTGCTCACCGCCGTGGCGCTCGGCGCGTTCGTCCTGATCGACGCGGACACGCCGATCTGGATCTTCTCGGCGCTGGGCTTCCTCCAGGGCGCCGGGATGGCCAACATCATGCCGCCGGCCACCGAGTCGATCATGTCGGCGCTGCCCCGGGAGAAGGCCGGGGTCGGCTCTGCGGTCAGCAACACCGTCCGCCAGGTGGCCGGCGCGCTCGGCGTGGCGGTGCTCGGCTCGGTGCTCTCCGCGGTCTACCGCGACCAGGTCACCCCGGCGCTGGCCGGGCTGCCCACGCCGGCCCACGACGCGGCCCGCGAGTCGATCTCCGGCGCGTACGCGGTCGCCGACCGGCTCGGGCCCGTCGCGCCGCGCCTGATCACGGCGGCCAACGACGCGTTCGTCTCGGCGATGCACTGGGCGGCGGGCATCTCCGCGCTGGTGGCGCTGCTCGGTCTGGTCATCGTGCTGCGCTGGATGCCGGGCCGGCCGGCCCCGGTGACCGAGGCTCGACCGGCCACCGAGCGGGAGTTGGCCGGAACCCCGTAGGTTCGGCGACAATGTCCGACATGAGTACCCACGCCGACGCTCCGCGGTCGCCCGGTCGACCGCGGAGCGTCCGCGCGGACGAAGCGATCATCGAGGCCACCCTCGACCTGCTGGCCGAGGGGAGCACCATCGAGGCGCTCTCCATCGAGGCGATCGCCACCCGGGCCGGGGTCGGCAAGGCCACCATCTACCGCCGCTGGTCCGGCAAGGACGCGCTGCTGCTCGACGCGCTGCGCCGGCTCAAGGGCATCCAGCCGCAGCCGGGCGGGCACTCGGTCCGCGACGACCTGGTGCTGCTGGTCGGCGCGGTCGGGCAGAACATCGACCCGCGCGCGGCCCGGATCATGCCGTGCCTGGTGCCCGAGGTGAACCGCAGCCCGGACCACTTCCAGCTCTACCAGAACATCGTCGAGCCCCGGCGCAAGGTGATGCGTGAGGTGCTGCGCCGCGGGGTGGCCAGCGGGGAACTGCGTGCCGACCTCGACATCGAGGTGGCGATGGCGCTGCTCACCGGCCCGATGCTGATCCAGCGGATGCTGCGCTGGCACCCCGAGCTGGACGACCGCCTGCTGCCCGAGCGGATCGTCGACGGCATCCTCGACGGCATCCGCGCCCGCTGACCGGCCCGCCGGCCCCTCAGCCGGTGGGCGTACGCAGGCGGTGCAGGCGCAGCGCGAGCTGCACCTCCAGGGCCCGCTCCGGCTTCTGCCAGTCCGCGCCGAGCAGCTGCCCGACCCGCTCCAGCCGCTGGGTCACCGTGTTCACGTGCACGTGCAGCAGCTCGGCCGCCCGGGCCAGGCTGCCGCCCACCCCGAAGTACGCCTCCAGGGTCTTCACCAGCGCGGTGCCCCGCCGCGCGTCGTAGTCCACCACCGGACCCACCGTCGCGGACAGGAACCGGCTCACGTCCCGGTCCCCGGCGTCCCCGACCGCGCCCAGCAGCAGCCCCACGAAACCCAGCTCGGCGGTGCTCGCCCCCTGCCCGGCGCGCCCCAGCGCGCCCAGCGCGGTCAGGCAGCGTTCCGCCTCGGCGAAGGTGACCGCCAGCGAGGCCGGACCGGTCGACGGCCCGCTCGCCCCGGCGGTCACCGGCCGCCCGGTCACCCGGGACAGGTCCCGGGCCACCGCCCGCGCCGCGCCGCCGGCCTCGGTGCCCGGCAGCATCAGCACCACCCGTCCGTCGCGCGCCGCCGCCAGCCCGCCCCGGGTCGAGGCGTACGTGGTGGCCCAGGAGAGCACCCGCTGCCGGGCCGAGCCGGTCGCGGCGAACGCGTCGTCGCCCACCGCCACCAGCACGTGCGGCGCGTCCAGGTCCACCCCGAGCCGCCGGGCCCGGCTGCGCAGCGCGTCGGTGTCGCGCAGCGGCCGGGCGATCAGGTCGTCGAGCAGCTCGCCGCGGACCCGCCCCTCCGCCTCGGCGACCGTGCGCCGGAACAGCAGCAGCAGCGCGGTGACCAGCGCCGCCCGCTCCAGGATCCGCTGGTCGGCGTCGACCAGCTCGCCGTCCGGGCGCAGCACCAGCGCACCCAGGTTCTCCGCGCCGGCCACCACCGCGGCGTACCAGAGCGGACCCCGGCGCACGCTGCGTCCCTCGGTGCGCGACGCGGCCACCGCCTCGACGATGTCGGACCGGTCCGGCTCCTCGATCTCGCCCACCCGGGCCAGCCGGCGCCCCTCGGCGTCCAGCGCCAGCAGCTCGCCACCGAGGACCTCGGTCACCGCCGCCGCCACGTCCTCCATCCCGCCGCCCCGCACCACCAGCGCGGTCATCCGGTCGTGCGCCGCCGCGGCCCGCTCCACCGAGCTGCTGTGCGCCCGGATGGTGCTGTTCGCCGCCGACAGCTCGGCCAGCGCCGCCCGGGTCTCGGCGAGCAACCGGGCGGTATCGATCGCCACCGCGGCGTGCGCGGCCAGCGAAACCAGCAGCGACACCTCCTCGCGGGCGAACGGACGGGCCGACCGGTTCGCCGCGTAGAGCACACCGATCACGCTGGAGCCCAGCCGCAGCGGTACGCCGAGGATGGCCACCAGGCCCTCCTCGCCGACCCCGCCGTCGATCTCCCCGGTGTGCCGGAAGCGCTCGTCCTCCTGGTAGTTCGCGGTCACGTACGGGGTGCCGGTCTGGGCCACCAGGCCACCGAGGCCGTCGCCCATCTCCAGCCGCAGCCGCTGGAACCGGGCCGAGATCGAGCCGTCGGTGACCCGCATGTACGTGTCGCCGCGCTCCTCGTCGTTGAGCGTCATGTACGCCACGTCGGTGCCGAGCAGGATCCGGGCCCGGTGCACGATCGCCCGCAGCACGTCGTCGAGGTCACGCAGCCCGGCCAGGTCGCTGGCCGTGTCGTACAGACCGGACAGCTCGGTCTCCCGGCGGCGCCGGCGCTCCAGCAGCGCGCGCACCCGCAGCGCCACCACCTTGGCCTGCTCCAGCTCGGCCAGCCGCTCGGCGGGCAGGCCGGCGGCCCGGGCGGCGACCAGCGGTCCCTCGAACTCGACCGCGGCGGCCTCCCGGGCCAGCAGCTCCAGGAACTCGACCGGCGACGACATGACCGACATTGTGCGCGGGGCCACTAGTTGGCCGTCCAGCCCCCGTCGAGGGCGATCGAGGCGCCGGTGATGAACGCGGCCGGCGGGGCGCACAGGTAGGCCACCAGCTCGGCCACCTCCGCCGGCTCGATCAGCCGCTTGATCGCCGCCCGGGCCAGCATGATCTTCTCCACCACCTCGTCCTCACCGATGCCGTGGGTGGCCGCCTGGTCGGCGATCTGGCTCTCCACCAGCGCGGTCCGCACGTACGCGGGATTGATGCAGTTGGCGGTCACCCCGTGCGCGGCGCCCTCCAGCGCGACCACCTTCGACAGCCCTTCCAGGGCGTGCTTGGCCGAGACGTAGGCGGCCTTGTACGGCGAGGCGCGCAGCCCGTGCACCGAGGAGATGTTGACGATCCGGCCCCAGCCGTTGGCGTACATGTGCGGCAACGCCCGCCGGATCAGCAGGAACGGCGCCTCGACCATCACCCGCTGGATGTACTCGAAACGGTCCGGCGGGAAGTCCTGCACCGGCGCGACGTGCTGCAGCCCGGCATTGTTGATCACGATGTCGACCTCGGCGTCGAGGCGCTCCACCGCGCCCGGGTCGGCCAGGTCGGCCCCCTCGGCGCGTCCGCCGGCCTCGGCGGCCACCGCCTTGGCCGCCTCCACGTTCCGGTCCACCACCAGCACCGCCGCGCCGGCCGCCGCCAGGCGCAGGGCACAGGCCCGTCCGATGCCGCTGCCACCACCGGTCACCAGTGCGCTCCGACCGGAGAGGTCGACGCGTACGACGTGGGGGACCGCCACGGGTTCTGCCGTCATGGCGCAAGAAGTTACGAGCTGTGTGGCCCGGGGCACATGGGGCGGCGACACATACTCGACCGCTTCAGTGTGTGGCGCGCGCCGCGTCCCGGCCGCCCCGGCGTGTCCGCCCCCGTGGCCGTTCCCGGCGACCAGTAGTGTGTCGAACACACGTACTGCTGGTGGCTCGGGGAGGAGGCGGCGTGCGGGTGCTGGGCGTCGACCCGGGGCTGACCCGGTGCGGGGTCGGCGTGGTCGAGGGCGTGCCGGGCCGGCCGTGCGCCCTCGTCGCCTACTACGTCGTCTACACCGACCCGGCCGACGAGCTGCCGCTGCGCCTGCTGCACCTGGACCGCTCGCTCACCGACCTGGTCGCCGAGCACCGGCCGGACGCGGTCGCCGTCGAGCGGGTGTTCAGCCAGCACAACGTCCGCACCGTGATGGGCACCGCCCAGGCCAGCGGGATCGCCGTGCTGGCCGGCGCGCGGGCCGGGTTGCCGGTGCAGACGTACACGCCGAGCGAGGTCAAGGCGGCGGTGACCGGTTCCGGCCAGGCCGACAAGGCGCAGATGACCAGCATGGTCACCCGACTGCTGCGGCTGGCCGAACCGCCCCGGCCGGCCGACGCCGCCGACGCGCTGGCCCTGGCGATCTGCCACGTCTGGCGCGGCGGCACCCGGTCCAAGCTGGCCGTGGCGGCCGAGCGGGCACGACGAGGAGGGACCCGACGATGATCGCCAGCGTGCGCGGCACGGTGACCGCGACCGCCCCGGACCACGCGGTGGTGGAGGTGGGCGGGATCGGCCTGGCCGTCCAGTGCGCCCCCGGCACCCTCGCCGAGCTGCGGGTCGGCCAGCCGGCCCGGCTGGCCACCAGCCTGGTGGTCCGGGAGGACTCGCTCACCCTCTACGGCTTCGCCGACGACGACGCCAAGCAGCTCTTCGAGCTGCTCCAGACCGCCAGCGGCGTCGGCCCCCGGCTGGCCCAGGCGGTGCTCGCCGTGCACACCCCGGACGCGGTCCGCAAGGCCATCGCCAACGCCGACACCGCCGCGCTCACCCGGGTGCCCGGCATCGGCAAGAAGGGCGCCGAGCGCCTGGTCCTGGAGCTGCGCGACCGGATCGGCCCGGTCCCGGTGGGGCCGGACGGCGCCGCCGGGGTGACCGCCGGCGCCTGGCCGGAGCAGGTGCGGCAGGCCCTGGTCGGGCTGGGCTGGACGGCCGGGCAGGCCGAGCAGGCGGTGGCCGCCGTCGCGGAGACCGTCGACGGCGAGGTGCCGCCCGTGCCGGTCCTGCTCAAGCAGGCCATCCGCCTCCTGGGCCGGACCCGATGACCGGCGAAAACCTCATCTCGGCGTACGTCAGCGACGCGGAGCTCGACGCGGAGGCCACCGTCCGGCCGAAGCGGCTGTCGGAGTTCATCGCGCAGGACCGGGTGCGCGACCAGCTGGAGCTGCTGCTGCACGGGGCGATGCGGCGCGGGTCGCCGCCCGACCACATCCTGCTGTCCGGCCCTCCCGGCCTCGGCAAGACCAGCCTGGCCAACATCGTGGCCGCCGAGCTGGGCGCGGGGATCCGGGTGACCAGCGGCCCGGCGATCGAGCGCTCCGGCGACCTGGCCGCCATCCTGACCAGCCTCGCCGAGGGTGACGTCCTCTTCATCGACGAGATCCACCGGATCGCGAAGCCGGCCGAGGAACTGCTCTACAGCGCGATGGAGGACTTCCGGGTCGACGTGGTGGTGGGCAAGGGGCCCGGCGCGACCGCGATCCCGCTGGACGTCGAGCCGTTCACCCTGGTCGGCGCGACCACCCGGTCGGGTCTGCTCACCGGCCCGATGCGGGACCGGTTCGGTTTCGTCGCGCACCTCGACTTCTACGCCCCGGCCGACCTGGAGACGCTGCTGAAGCGCTCTGCCCGGATCCTCGGCGTGCCGATCACCGACGAGGGGGCGGCCGAGGTCGCCGGCCGGTCCCGGGGCACGCCCCGGATCGCCAACCGGCTGCTGCGCCGGGTGCGCGACTTCGCCGAGGTCCGGGCCGACGGCGTGGTGACCCTGGAGACCGCCCGGGCGGCGCTCACCGTGTACGACGTCGACGCGCTCGGTCTGGACCGGCTGGACCGGGCGGTGCTCACCGCGCTGGTCGACTCGTTCCGTGGCGGGCCGGTCGGCCTCTCCACCCTGGCTGTCGCGGTGGGGGAGCAGCCGGACACGGTGGAGGAGGTCTGCGAGCCGTTCCTGGTGCGGGCCGGGCTGCTGGCGCGTACCCCCCGGGGCCGGGTCGCCACCGAGGCGGCCTGGCACCACCTGGGCCGTAACCCACCAAATGGTATATTCGGCACAGATGCCCCTCCGGTGCCTGATCTGTTCTCCGCCCAGACCGACCAGCCGTGATCCGAACGTGATCTGGGTCGCATTCGGTCTTCCCAGGTGCAGGGATTAGACTTCGCCGCGGTCTGTACAGGACGTGAGAATCCGCCTCCGCTCCGGTGCCCCTCGGGGTGGCGCGGAGGCCAATGGGAAGGTCGACAACCGTGCTTTACGCAGCAGCGAGTGGCGGGGGAGCGGGCGGTCTGACGCCGATCCTCATGATCGCTCTGCTCTTCGGCGTCATGTACTTCATGATGATCCGCCCCCAGCAGAAGCGCCGCCGCGAGGCCGAGCAGATGCAGTCCGCGCTCGCCCCCGGCGACGAGGTCGTCACCATCGGCGGGCTCTACGGCACGGTCACCGACGTCGCGGACGACACCGTCCTGCTGGAGGTCGCCCCGGGCGTGCAGACCCGGTACGCCCGGCCGGCCATCGCCCGCGTGGTCAAGCAGGTCGAGCGTCCGGAGGCCGAGACGGTCACCGAGGACGTGGAGCCGGTCAAGGAGTGAACCATCGCCCTCCAGGGGGCAGCGGATTCACCGGTACAAGTGGATAGTTGGGTCGGCGTCCGACGCCGGCACGCCCCGTACCCCACTCGACGCCGCCGCGTCGTGACCGGGGTGGCGTGCCGGTCGGGCGTCGACCCGCCAGAGCAGTCGGACGGACACCCCCGGCCCGACTTCGTCGCCGCCGTCCGGCGGCGCGACCGTACAGGGAGACAAGACAGCCGTGGCACCACCTCAGGGACAGATGCGCCCCGGACGGCAGTTGGCCGTTCTCGGGCTCGTCTTCGTCGTCCTCTATCTCTTGGTGTTCTTCTCGGGCGGTGCCAAAGGTGGCTGGCAGGACCGGCTTGAGCCGCGGCTCGGCCTGGACCTGATCGGCGGCACCCGGTTGACGCTCGAGGCCACCAACACGGTCGACGGCAAGCCGCCGACGGCTGCCAACCTCGAAGAGGCGCGGCAGATCATCGAGAGCCGGGTCAACGCGTACGGCGTGGCCGAGGCCGAGGTGGTCACCGAGGGCAACCGGAACATCGTCATCTCCCTGCCCGGTGAGAACCGGGACCTGACCGACGTGGGCAGCGCCGCCGAGCTGCGCTTCCGCAAGGTGCTCAAGGCCACCGACGGCAGCGGCGCGACCGCCGCCCCGGCCCCCAGCGCCAGCGCCGCCCCGACCCCGTCGGGCAGCGCCGTGCCGAAGCCGTCGGGCAGCGCCGCGCCGAAGCCGTCCGGCAGCGCCGCGCCGAAGGTGAAGCCGAGCGCCAGCGCCAAGGCCGGCGCGTCGCCGAGCGCCGGTGGGCAGGGCGGCATGGCCCCGACGCCGAGCGCCAGCGCCGCCGCGCCGACCCCGTCGGCCCCGGCCAGCGCCGCGCCGTCGCCGAGCGCCAGCGCCGAGCCGGTGCCGCAGAGCGTGGAGCAGCAGCGCAAGGCCGTCGAGCAGAAGGTCGGCCCGGCCGCCTGGGCGGCCGCCACCGCGTTGAAGGCTCCGGCCGACGTGGCCAGTGACCCGTCGCTGGCCGACAAGCTCAAGCCGTTCGGCACGCTCTCCCCGCAGGAGGTCGCGGTGCTCCCGGCCGACCTGCAGTTCAACGTCCCGACGATCTCCTGCGCCCAGCTGGACAAGCGGCCGCCGGCGTCGATCAAGGACCCGAAGCAGACGGCGGTGGCCTGCGAGGCCGGCGCCAAGTACCTGCTCGACGTGGCGAAGGTCGAGGGCACCGACGTCGACGACGCCAACGCGGTGCTCGACCAGACCAGCCAGTGGGTGGTCAGCCTCAACTTCACCAGCAAGGGTCAGGAGAAGTGGACCGCGCTGACCCGCGAGTCGTTCAACAACGAGGGTCAGGCCTGCGACCAGACCGCGCTCGGCCAGGACGGCAAGTGCCGCGTCGCGGTGGTCCTGGACAACGAGATCGTCTCGTCGCCGGAGATCCAGGGCGTGCTGACCGGTGACTCGCAGATCAGCGGCAGCTTCGACAGCAAGACCGCGAACGCGCTGGCCAGCCAGCTGCGCTACGGCGCGCTGCCGGTGACCTTCGTGCCGCAGGCGCAGCAGAACGTCACCGCCACCCTGGGCTCCAGCCACCTGCAGGCCGGCCTGCTGGCGGCCGGCATCGGCATGCTGCTGGTCATCATCTACTCCTTCTTCTACTACCGGCTGCTCGGCTCGGTCATCTTCCTGAGCCTGGTCCTGTCCGGCCTGCTGGTCTTCGGCGCGCTGGTGGTGCTGGGCCGGTCGATCGGCTTCACCCTCACCCTCGCCGGTCTCGCCGGCATGATCGTCTCGCTCGGTGTGGCGGCGGACTCGTTCGTCATCTACTTCGAGCGGCTCAAGGACGAGATCCGGGAAGGACGCAGCCCGCGCAGCGCGGTGCCGCGGGCGTGGATCCGGGCCCGCCGGACGATCATCTCGGCCAACGCCATCACCCTGATGTCGGCCGTGGTGCTCTACATCGTCTCGGTCGGCGCGGTGAAGGGCTTCGCCTTCGCGCTCGGCCTGGCGACCGTGCTCGACCTGGTCGTCGTCTTCCTCTTCCGTCACCCGATCATGACGATGTTCGCCCGGACCCGGGCGTTCCTGTCCCCGCGGGTCAGCGGTCTCGGCCGGGCCCTGCCGGCCCGCTCGACCGAGCAGGCCGCCCGCAACCCGCGCGTCAAGGAGGCCTGAGATGGCTAAGACTGGTCTGGCGTCCCGGCTCTACCGGGGCGAGGCCGATCTCAACATCGTCGGCCGGCGCAAGCTGTGGTTCGGCGTGGCCGGCGTGCTGGTGCTGATCGCCGTGCTCAGCTTCGCGATCCGGGGCTTCAGCCTCGGCATCGAGTTCGCCGGCGGCAACTCGTTCCAGGTGCCGGCAAGCGTCGGCACGCTGGACGACGCCGAGGCGAAGGTCAACGGCGCGCTGCAGAGCAAGGGCGGCGGCGTCAAGGTGGTCACCGCCCAGAAGGTCGGCAGCACCGAGGGCGAGTACTACGAGATGCGGACCCCGCAGCTCACCCCGCAGCAGGCCACCGACGTCAAGACCGAGATCGCCCAGGAGCTCGGCATCCAGCCGAGCCAGATCAGCGGCGACCAGGTCTCCGAGGCCTGGGGCAGCCAGGTCACCCAGCGAGCCCTGCTCGGCCTGCTGATCTTCATCGCGGTGGTCGCGGTCTACCTGATCCTGCGCTTCGAGTGGCGGATGGCGGCGGCGGCGATCGCCTCGCTGCTGACCAACCTGGTGCTCACCGCCGGCATCTACTCGCTGGTCGGCTTCGAGGTGACCCCGTCGACGATCATCGGCTTCCTCACCATCCTGGGCTTCGCGCTCTACGACGTGGTGGTGGTCTTCGACAAGGTCCAGGAGAACACCCGCGGCATCACCGCGAACAACAACATGACCTACGGCGAGGCGTCGAACCTGGCGCTCAACCAGAGCCTGATGCGGTCGCTGAACACCTCCGTGGTCGCGCTGCTGCCGGTCGGTGGTCTGCTCTTCATCGGGGCGGGTCTGCTCGGCGCCGGCACGCTCAAGGACCTCGGCCTGGTGCTCTTCGTCGGTATGGCGGTGGCGTTCCTGACCTCGATCCTGCTGGCCACGCCGCTGCTGGTGCTGCTGAAGAACCAGGACCCGCGGATCGCCGCGCACAACAAGCGGGTACTGGCCCGCCGGGGCGCCATCGCCCGGGGCGAGATCGCCCCGAAGGGCGCGCCGCGGGTCGCCACCGAGGCCGGCGACGACACCGTGGACACCGTCGACCCGGAGGCCGCCGCGCTGGCCGGCAGCGCCCCCAAGGTCGGTGCCCGGCCGGCCGGCAAGCGCCCCACCGGCGCCCGGGGCGGTCGCCCCGCCGGTGGCGGCGGCAACCGGCCGGGCGGCGCGAAGCGCCGCTGACCGGGTCCGGGAAGACCCGGTAGGAACGGAACCGACGGCGTCCGCCATGCTGTGCGAGCAGCATGACGGACGCCGTCGTCGTGAAGAGGGACAGGGGACGTACCGTGACGGAGACCCACACCACCGGGGTACGGGGAGACAGCGGCCCGCAGGTCGCCCAACTGGTCGCCAGCCGGGTGCTGGACGTGCCGGACTTCCCGAAGGCCGGGGTCGTGTTCAAGGACCTGATGCCGCTCTTCGCCGACGGCGCGGTGTTCCGCGAGGTGATCGACGGGATCGTCGCGTACCACGGGCGTGACTCGTTCGACGTGGTGGCCGGCATCGAGGCGCGAGGCTTCGTGCTCGCCGCGGCGATCGCGTACGCCACCGGGGTCGGGGTGGTGCCGGTGCGCAAGGCGGGCAAGCTGCCCCGGGCCACCCACTCCGCCTCCTACGCGCTGGAGTACGGCGAGGCGACCCTGGAGGTGCACCAGGACGCCTTCACCGCCGGGCACCGGGTGCTGGTGGTCGACGACGTGCTGGCCACCGGCGGGACCGCCGAGGCCACCCTCGACCTGGTGGAGCGGGCCGGCGGCACGGTCTCGGGTTTCACCGTGCTGCTGGAGCTGGGCTTCCTCGAGGGGCGGCAGCGGCTCGCCCCGCGCCCGGTCCATGCCCTGCTGACCGTTTGACCCGGTGGCCCGTCGGGCCGACCCGGCGCGGACCGTCCGGCGGAGCGGCGACGTACGGTGCGTGCGGGTAGCATTGCCCTTTGCTGACCGGACGGGTGACCGTCCGGTGGCGCGGCGACCGGTCGGACGGCCGGCGCGGCGCGGGGCCGCCGGGGCCGCGAGGTCCCCGGTGGGTGACCCCGGACCGCGTCGACCGGGGCGGTCGACGTGGAACAACACCGGCCCCCCGGCCGGTTGGACAGGACGTCGGTCGCACGGCCGACGCATCCCCGGCGAGCGGTGAGGAGGCCGGTGTCCCACGATGTCGTCCCTCCGGTGGAGGGCACGGTGCACCCGACAGGTGACGCGGACGGCTCGGTGACCGAGCGGAGCGGCAACCCGCCGGCCCGCGCGACCGGGACTCCCGGCGACGGACCCGACCCGCAGGCCGACGGCGGGGCGGTCGTGGTGCCGTTCCCGGCCGACACCGCCGGTGACCCGTCGTCCAGCGGTGGGTTCGCCCTGTCCAACGCGCCGACCGGCCGGCGGGTCCGCGCCCGGCTGGCCCGGTTCAACGCGCCGTGGCAGACCTCCCAGGTCAGCGAGGTGCTCGAACCGCTGATCGCGACCCACCGGGAGAACCACCCCAAGGCCGACGCCCGGCTGCTCCAGCGGGCCTTCGACACGGCCGCGCGCTGGCACTCGGGTCAGTACCGCAAGTCCGGCGACCCGTACATCACCCACCCGCTCGCGGTGGCGACCATCCTGGCCAACCTCGGGATGGACACCACGACGCTGGTCGCCGCGCTGCTGCACGACACCATCGAGGACACCGAGTACACCCTCGACGCGATGCGCGCCGACTTCGGCGGCGAGGTGACCCTGCTGGTCGACGGCGTCACCAAGCTCGACAAGGTCAAGCTCGGCGACGCGGCCAAGGCGGAGACCATCCGCAAGATGGTGGTGGCGATGGCCAAGGACCCGCGGGTCCTGGTGATCAAGCTGGCCGACCGGCTGCACAACATGCGGACGCTGACCTTCCTGCCCCGCCCCAAGCAGGAGCAGAAGGCCAAGGAGACGCTGGAGATCCTCGCCCCGCTGGCCCACCGCCTCGGTATGAACACCATCAAGTGGGAGCTGGAGGATCTGGCCTTCGGCACCCTGTTCCCGAAGCGGTACGAGGAGATCAACCGGCTGATCGGGGAGCACCAGCCGCAGCGTGAGGCGCTGCTGCGCCAGGTGACCCAGAAGGTGTCCACCGACCTGAAGGCCGCCAAGATCAAGGCGGAGACCACCGGTCGGCCGAAGCACCTCTACTCGATCTACCAGAAGATGATCGTGCGGGGGCGCGACTTCAACGACATCTACGACCTGGTCGGGGTGCGGATCCTGGTCGACACGGTGCGCGACTGCTACGCGGCGTTGGGCGTCATCCACGCCAACTGGCAGCCGGTGCCGGGTCGGTTCAAGGACTACATCGCCATGCCCAAGTTCAACATGTACCAGTCGTTGCACACGACGGTCATCGGGCCCACCGGCAAGCCGGTGGAGATGCAGATCCGCACCTACGCGATGCACCGCACCGCCGAGTTCGGCATCGCCGCACACTGGAAGTACAAGGAGCACAAGGGCACCCCGGTGGTCGGCCCGCCGGCGCACATCGACGAGATGACCTGGCTGCGCCAGCTGCTGGACTGGCAGCGCGAGGCGGCCGACCCGAGCGAGTTCCTCGACGCGCTGCGCTTCGACCTGTCCAGCCAGGAGGTGTACGTCTTCACCCCGAAGGGTGACGTCATTCCGCTGCCGACCGGGTCGACGCCGGTGGACTTCGCGTACGCGGTGCACACCGAGGTCGGGCACAAGTGCATCGGCGCGCGGGTCAACGGCAAGCTGGTGCCGCTGGAGTCCACGCTCTCCAACGGCGACGTGATCGAGATCTTCACCTCGAAGTCCGACACGGCCGGCCCGACCCAGGACTGGCTCGGCTTCGTCAAGAGCCCACGGGCCCGCACCAAGATCCGCCAGTACTTCAACAAGGAGCGGCGCGAGGAGGCGATCGAGGCCGGCAAGGACTCGATCGTCAAGGCGATGCGCAAGCAGGGCATGCCGTTGCAGCGGATGCTCACCTCGGACGCGCTGATGGCGATCGCCCGAGACCTGCACCTCGCCGACGTGGCGTCGCTCTACGCGGCGGTCGGCGACAGCCAGGTCTCCGCGCAGTCGGTGGTGCAGAAGCTGATGGCCGCGTACGGCGGCGAGGAGGGCGCGGCGGAGGACATCGCCGAGACCGCCGTCGCCACCCGGCCGCCGCGCAGCCGGCAGAGCAGCAGCGACCCGGGTGTCGTGGTGCGCGGGGTCAGCGACGTCTGGATCAAGCTGGCGCGCTGCTGCACCCCGGTCCCGCCGGACGCGGTGTTCGGCTTCGTCACCCGCTCCGGCGGGGTGAGCGTGCACCGCGACGACTGCGCCAACGCCGAGGACCTGCGTGCGCAGAGCGAGCGGGTGGTCGAGGTGAGCTGGAAGCTCACCTCCGCCTCGACCTTCCTGGTCGCCATCCAGGTGGAGGCGCTCGACCGGCACAAGCTGCTCGCCGACGTCACCCGGGTGCTCTCCGACGAGCGGGTCAACATCCTCTCCGCGACGGTCACCACCACCCGGGACCGGGTGGCGGTGAGCCGGTTCAGCTTCGAGATGGCCGACCCGAAGCACCTGGGGCACCTGCTGGCCGCCGTGCGCAAGGTCGACGGGGTTTTCGACGCGTACCGGGTCACCTCGGGCGCCTGACGCGCGTCGTCGGCGCCACCCCCGCCGGGTGGCGCCGACGACCCGGCCCGGTCAGTAGCTGAAGGTCGTCGCGCCGTCCCCGATCCACTCCCACATCTGCACGGTGCCGCCGATCCGGGCCGACGTGATCAGCCGGCTCTCGTCGAGACCCTTGCTGGTGAAGCAGACCGAGCAGACCAGGAAGGTCCCACCGGCCGCCTGGTACCGCGCGACGAGGTCCGCCAGGGGAGGACAGCCGGCGCACGCGACGCCGACCGCGACCCCCTCGGTCGCGAGCCGCACCGCCTCCTTGGTCAGGAACATCAGGGTCGGCCGGCCGCTCTCGGCCGCCCCGACCGCCACCAGCAGCGCCACCGTGACCTTCTCGGCGTCCTCCAGGCCGGTGGTGAGACTGACAACCGCTTTTCCGGACATGGTGCTCCTCCTCGGGTCGAACGTCGTCACCCACCAGGGTGGGCGATCCGCGACCGCTTCGCCGCGGTGACCCGGGTCGCCGAGCCGCTGTCGCGCCCGGTCTGACGACGCGGAAGCGCCCGCCGGCTCGGCCGGCGGGCGCTTCTGTCGTGACGTACGGGTGGTCAGCCCTGGATGTCGCTCATCGAGAGCTTGCTGATGACGATCTCCTTCTTCGGGTGCCCGCCACCGGCCTGCTTGGCGAAGGCGCCGTCGTCACCGGCGGCCGCGACCTGCTTCACCAGGTCCATGCCACCGGTGACGGTGCCCAGGACGGTGTAGTTCGGGTCCAGCGAGGAGTCGCCGTAGACGATGAAGAACTGGCTGCCGGTGCTGCCCTGCTGGCCGGAGTTGGCCATCGCGATGACGCCGTCCGGGTACGGGGGCCGCTTGTCGGTGGGCAGGTTCTCCTCGGCCAGGTTGTAGCCCGGGCCGCCGGTCCCGTCGCTGGCCCGCCAGCCCTTGCCGGTCACGCTGGGGTCGCCGCACTGGAGAACCTTGATGCCCTCGGTCACCAGGCGGTGGCACTTGGTGTTGTCGAAGAAGCCCTTGCTGGCCAGGAAGGTGAAGCTGCCCGCGGTGCACGGCACCTTGCTGCGGTCGATCTTCGCGGTGATCGGCCCCAGGTTGGTGTCGATGGTCATCGTCTGGGTGCCCTTGGCGGCCTGCTGGTTCGGCGGCACGCCGACGTCCTTGATCTGCTTCGAGCGGGCCTGCTGCGGCACCGGGTTGTACGCGCACTGCGCGAAGCCCGCGGTGCTGGCGGTGGTGTCGCCCTTCTTGTCGTCGCCGCCGAGCGAGGTCACCAGCCAGACCGTGCCGGCGACCACGAGGACCAGCACGGCCGCCGCGCCGACGATGGCCTGCGTCTGCCGGCGCTTGCGGGCCTTCGTGGCCCGCTCGGCCATGTCCCGCTCGAGGCGGGCGCGTGCCGCCGCGCGCTGCCGGTCTCTGGTGGACGTCACGGTCACTCCTCCGGGTGTTCTCGGGTGCGGCAACGCCGCTGCTGCTGTGGGGCGGTGGCGCGGGTCAGCCGGCGCTGGGGCTCGCCGCCGGCGCGCTGGTCGCGGCCGGTCCGGCGGTCACCTCACCGACGGTGAGGCTCTGGATCACCACGTCCGTCTTCGGCTTGACCTTGGCGCCGGTCCCATTGTCCACGGTCGGCAGGGCGCCGATCTTCTGCAGCACGTCCAGGCCGCCGGTGACCTTGCCGATGACCGGGTACTTCGGCTGGGCCGGGTTGAAGTCCTTGAAGAAGACCAGGAACTGGCTGCTGTTGGTGCCCGGCGGGTTCGCGATCATGGCCACGGTGCCCTTGGGGTACGCCACCGGCTGGCCCGGGGCCGCCGAGGCGGACGGGCTGGGCGCCGGGTCCGGGACGTTCTCGTCGTAGAAGGAGTAGGCCGGGCCGCCGATGCCGGTGCCGCTGGGGTCACCGCAACGCAGTGCGCCCTCGGCGGTGATCTCGTGGCACTTGGTGTTGTCGTAGAACGACCGGCCGGCCAGGTACGAGATGCTGGCGGCGGCGCACGGCGCCGAGGCGAGGTCGAGCGTGGCGGTGATCGGGGCGCCCTGGTTGGTGGTGATCGTCATCGGCCGGGTGCCGGCGGTCGGCAGGCCGGTGGTCTTCGGCGTGCCGACGTCCTTGAGGTTGGTGTTGGCCTTCGCGTCCTGCGGGGTCCAGACGCAGACGTCCTCGGCGGCCTTGCGCTCGGGCTTGGAGTCGAACGCGCCGAGCGCCCAGGCCGAACCGACCACGATCAGCGCGAGCACCACGGCGGCGCCGACACCGGCCTGGATCTGCCGGCGGCGCCTGGCGGTCGCGGCCCGCCGGGCGAGCTGCCGGTCGAGCTTGGCCCGCGCCAGTTTGCGCTGCCGGTCCCTGCTGGAAGCCACCCGTGCTCCCCTTCCTCTACCCTGGTCCTCGCCGGCGTGCGGGGCGCTGCCGCCCGGTGGGTGCGCAAAGGTGCGCCACGCCACACGCCCGCCAGAGTGTACGGGTAGCGACTGGGAATGTGGTGTACGAGGTCCGGCCTCGCTTTATCGGGCGCTGTCACTGTGGTCCGTGGGGTTGCCGGGAGCGGTGGGCCGGCGATACCCGGTGGCCGGTGCCACTAGGCTGTTCCAGGGACGACGAACGCCAACGGAAGGGGAGCGGACGTGCTCGTGGCCGGCTTTCCCGCGGACGCCTTCGGCACCAACTGCTACGTGGTGGCGACCGGGCCGGGGGAGCAGTGCGTGGTGGTCGACCCCGGCATCGGGGTGCTCGACCGGCTCGACGCCGTGCTCGCCGAGCACCGCCTGCACCCGGCCGCCGTGCTGCTGACCCACGGCCACCTCGACCACACCTTCTCGGTGGCCCCGGTCTGTGGGGCCCGCGGCATTCCCGCGTACGTGCACCCCGACGACCGGGAGCTGCTGGCCGATCCGGCCAAGGCGCTCTCGATGGACCTCACCCAGCTCTTCGGCGGTCGGCTGCCGTACACCGAGCCGGACGACGTGGCCGAGCTGACCGACGGCGCGACCCTGGCGCTGGCCGGGCTGGAGATCACCGTCGACCACGCCCCGGGCCATACCGGCGGGTCGGTGCTGTTCCGGATGCCCGGCGCCGGCTCGCCCTGGGAGGCTGAGCAGATCTGCCTCTCCGGTGACGTGCTCTTCGCCGGTTCCATCGGCCGCACCGACCTGCCGGGCGGCAGCATGCCCCGCATGCTCACCAGTCTCCGGGAGAAGGTCCTCCCGCTGGCCGACGACACCGTCGTCCTGCCCGGCCACGGCCCCGCGACCACCATCGGCCGCGAGCGCGCCAGCAACCCGTACCTCGTCGAGGTGGCGGGGACCGGCGGAGCGCGCCCGGCCGCGCCCTCCCGCGGCCTCTAGTCGCCGCGACCACGACGTCGCCCGCGCCGTCCGCGCGGGATCAAGGAGTACGCCATGAGCAAGCCCACGCCTATCTCCGGCTTCCCGGAGTGGACCCCGGCGCAGCGGATGATCGAGCAGTTCGTGCTGGACCGGATCCGCACCACCTTCGAGCTGTACGGCTTCGCCCCGCTGGAGACCCGCGCGGTCGAGCCGCTGGACCAGCTGCTGCGCAAGGGGGAGACGTCCAAGGAGGTCTACCTGCTGCGCCGGCTGCAGGCCGACGCCGACGGTCCGGCCGGCGACGACTCGCTCGGCCTGCACTTCGACCTGACCGTGCCGTTCGCCCGCTACGTGCTGGAGAACGCCGGCAAGCTCCAGTTCCCGTTCCGCCGCTACCAGATCCAGAAGGTGTGGCGGGGTGAGCGCCCGCAGGAGGGGCGCTACCGCGAGTTCCTCCAGGCCGACATCGACATCGTCGACCGGGACACCCTGCCGGCGCACTACGAGGCGGAGATGCCCCTGGTCATCGGGGACGCGCTGCGGTCCCTGCCGATCCCGCCGGTACGCATCCAGGTGAACAACCGCAAGATCTGCGAGGGCTTCTACCGGGGGCTCGGGCTGACCGACCCGGAGGCGGTGCTGCGCGCGGTCGACAAGCTCGACAAGATCGGCCCGGCGGGGGTCGCAGACCTGCTGGCGGAGACCGCCGGGGCGAGCGAGGCGCAGGCGAAGGCGTGCCTGGCGCTGGCCGAGATCTCCGCGCCGGACGCCTCCTTCGGCGACGCGGTGCGCGCCCTCGGGGTGAGCGACCCGCTGCTCGACGAGGGCATCGCCGAGCTGACCGCCGTGATGGAGACCGCCACCGCGCACTCACCCGGCCTCTGCGTCGCCGACCTGCGCATCGCCCGCGGCCTGGACTACTACACCGGCACCGTGTACGAGACGCAGATGATCGGCTACGAGCGGTTCGGCTCGGTCTGCTCCGGCGGCCGGTACGACAACCTGGCCAGCTCGGGCACCGTCCGCTTCCCCGGCGTGGGCATCTCCATCGGGGTGACCCGGCTGCTCGGCCTGCTCTTCGGTGCCGGCGCGCTGACCGTCTCCCGGGACGTGCCGACCTGCGTGCTGGTCGCGGTGAGCAGCGAGGAGGAGCGGCCGGCCAGCAACTCCGTGGCCGAGGCGCTGCGCGCCCGGGGCATCCCGACCGAGGTGTCGCCGAGCGCGGCCAAGTTCGGCAAGCAGATCCGCTACGCCGAGCGGCGGGGCATCCCGTACGTCTGGTTCCCCGGCGCCGACGGCGACCAGGTGAAGGACATCCGCTCCGGGGACCAGGTGAGCGCGGCGGCGGGGGAGTGGACGCCGCCCCGGGCGGACCTGAAGCCGCTGGTCGGGTCCGCCGAGACTGGCGTCTGACGACGTTTCGACCTACGGTGGCGTAAGTTACGCCACCGTAGGGAGAACGTCGTGACCGTGCTCAGCCAGACCGCCCTGCTCCACGAGTTGGAGCCCGTCGTCGAGAAGAACCTCGACCGGCACCTGTCGCTGGCCAAGGAGTGGTTCCCGCACGAGTACGTGCCGTGGAGCGAGGGGCGCACCTTCGACGGCCCGCTCGACGGCGAGGCGTGGGCGGAGGCCGACTCGACGCTGCCCGAGGTGGCCCGTACGGCGCTGATCGTCAACCTGCTCACCGAGGACAACCTGCCCTCGTACCACCACCAGATCGCCACGCTCTTCGGCCGCGACGGCGCGTGGGGCACCTGGGTGCACCGGTGGACCGCCGAGGAGGGGCGGCACGGCACCGCGATCCGCGACTACCTGACGGTGACCCGGGCGGTCGACCCGGTGGCGCTGGAGCGGGCCCGCATGGCGCACATGTCGGCCGGCTTCAGCAACGCCCACGACAAGGAGATGCTGCACTCGCTGGCGTACGTCTCGTTCCAGGAGCTGGCCACCCGGATCTCGCACCGCAACACCGGCCGGGCCGCCGGCGACCCGCGCTGCGAGGCGCTGCTGGCCCGGGTGGCGGCCGACGAGAACCTGCACATGGTCTTCTACCGCAACCTGCTCGGCGCGGCCCTGGAGGTCGCCCCGAGCCAGGCGATGCGGGCGGTGGCCGACGTGCTGGCCGACTTCGAGATGCCCGGCGCCGGGATGGAGGGCTTCGCCCGCAAGTCGGTGGCGATCGCCCTGGCCGGCATCTACGACCTGCGTCAGCACCGCGACGAGGTGGTGGTGCCGGTGCTGCGCCAGTGGAACCTGTTCGAGGTGACCGGCCTGGACGCCGACGGCGAACAGGCCCGCGACGAGATCGGTGCCCACCTGGACGCCCTGGAGACGCACGCCGCCCGCTTCGAGGAGAAGCGCGACGCCCGCGCCGCCCGCCTCGCCTCCCGCCCCTGACCCCGCCCCCGCCCCTCCGCGCCCCGGCCCCCACGCCCTCCCGACTCCCGCGCGCGCGATCTTGCACTTGCTGCCCCGACAAATGCCCTGTTTCGGGCGCGGCGGGGGCAGAAACTGCAAGATCGCGGGAGTGGGGAGTGGGGAGTGGGGAGTGGGGAGTGGGGAGTGGGGAGTGGGGTGGGTCAGGTGGGGAGGGAGTCGAGCGGGAAGAGGAGGCAGGTGGAGGTGGCGTGGGCGATGAGGCGGTCGCCGGCGTCGGTGAGCCGCGCCTCGGCCAGGGCGGTACGGCGGCCGCGTTGCAGGACGGTGCCCTCGCAGCGCAGGATGCCGCTGGCGACGGTGACCGGACGGAGGAACTTCACGTTCAGGTCCAGCGAGGTGCAGCCGACGCCGGCCGGCAGGGTGGTGTGCACGGCGCAGGCCGCGGCGGTGTCCAGCAGGGTGGAGATGATGCCGCCGTGCACGGTGCCGAGCGGGTTGTAGTGGAACTCCTGGGGCACCAGTTCGACGGCGACGCGGCCCTCGTCCGCCTCCATCCGGGCCATGTCGATCAGGTGCATGATCGGCGGCGCGGCCAGCTCGCCGGCGATCATGGCCCGCAGCAGGTCCAGCCCGCTGCGCCGGCCGATGTGGGCCGCGCCGGCCACCGGGTCGGACCAGGAGAAGGTGCGGCTACGGCCCTGCGTCTGTGTCATGGACTCAGCCTGGCAGCGCGTTGCTGAGTCTGTCAATCGGACCTAGCCTGGTCGCCATGAGACCCGCGGCACTGGACTGGTCGGTGGAGAACTGCACGATCGGCCGCGCGATGGCCGTCCTCGGTGAGCGCTGGACGCTGGTCGTGCTCCGCGAGGTCTTCAACGGCGTGCGGCGTTTCGACGACATGCGGGTCCGCACCGGCATTCCCCGGCAGGTGCTCACCACCCGGCTGGCCATGCTGGTCGAGCAGGGGGTGCTGCGCCGCGAGCCGTACCGGGAGCCGGGCAGGCGGGTACGGCACGAGTACCGGCTCACCGACAAGGGGCTCGACCTGTGGCCGGTGCTGGTGGCGGTGCTCGGCTGGGGGGACCGTTACCTCGCCGACCCGGAGGGCTCACCGCTGGCGGTCACGCACCGCGACTGCGGCGCCGCGGTGCGGGTGGAGTTGCGCTGCGACCGGGGGCATGAGGTGGCCGACCCCCGCGACGTGCTGCCCCGACCCGGACCCGGGGCGCGTCGCCGGGACTGAGCGCCCGCCCGGAGGACGGGGCGGTCCACTGGATCGCGGCTGCCCGCGTCGTTGCGGTGTCATGCCCTGCGGAACACGCTCTGTGTCCAAACTGTTGCCTCATGGTTACCGGATGCGACCGGGGTGAATTCGGGCAAAGGGATGCCTTGCTTACGATCTTAAATATGTGAATACTTTGGTCACTCGGCCGGTTTCCCCAGGTCGGCCGGGTTGTCCCCGGGCGCGCCGATATGACGACGCCCGTCACCCCCTTCCGGGAGGTTGTTACATGCGACCCACGAGGTCCTCGCTCCGCCGCGCCGCCGCCATCGCAGTGGCCGGCACCCTGGTCACCGGATCGCTCCTCGGCGCACCCGCCCAGGCGGCCCCCGCCTCGCCCGCATCCCCCGACGCCGCCGCCGCCCTCGCCGACCAGCTCGGCGCCCGGGCCGCCGGCACGTACGCCGACGCCAGCGGCAAGATGATCGTCGCGGTGACCGACGCCGCGGCCGCCCGTCAGGTGCGCGCCGCCGGCGCGACCGCGAAGATCGTCACCCGGGGCGCCGACAAGCTCGCCGCCGCGACGGCCGAGCTGGAGCGCTCCGCGAAGATCCCCGGCACCGCCTGGTGGACCGACCCGGCCACCAACCAGGTCGTCGTCTCCGTCGACAGCACGGTCACCGGCGCGAAGCTGGAGCGGGTCAGGGCCGCCGCCGCCCGCACCGGCGGCACGGTCCGGATCGAGGCCGAGGCCGGCGTGCTGACCACCCGCATCTCCGGTGGCCAGGCCATCTACACCGGCGGCTACCGCTGCTCGCTCGGCTTCAACGTGCGCAGCGGCACCACCTACTACTTCCTCACCGCCGGGCACTGCACCAACCTGGGCTCCACCTGGTACTCGAACTCCAGCCAGACCTCGGTGCTGGGCACCCGGGCGGGCACCAGCTTCCCGGGCAACGACTACGGCATCGTCCGGTACAGCATCGCCTCGCAGCCGGGCAACGTGTACCTCTACAACGGCAGCTACCAGGACATCACCGCCGCCGGCAACGCGTTCGTCGGCCAGGCCGTGAAGCGCTCCGGCAGCACCACCGGCCTGCGCAGCGGCAGCGTGCAGGCCACCGGCGCCACGGTGAACTACGCCGAGGGCAGCGTCTCCGGCCTGATCCGGACCAACGTCTGCGCCGAGGGTGGCGACAGCGGTGGCTCGCTCTTCGCCGGCAGCACCGCGCTGGGCCTCACCTCCGGCGGCAGCGGCAACTGCTCCTCCGGCGGCACCACCTACTTCCAGCCGGTCACCGAGCCGCTGAGCGTCTACGGCGTCAGCGTCTACTGATCCACCCCTCGCGAACGGGCCGCCGGGCGACCGGCGGCCCGTTCCGCGTACCGGCCCGGGAGTGGGGTGCCGGCCGGGGCCGATGCGGGGACCGGCCGGCCTTCGCCGCGGTAGGTTCCAGCCGATGAGCGCCCCCGAGACACCTGTGCCGCCGCCCGCCTCCGCCTGGGCGCCGCTGCGGAACGCCGCGTTCCGCAGCCTCTGGCTGGCGGTGCTGGCCAGCAACATCGGCACCTGGATGCAGACCGTCGGCGCGCAGTGGCTGCTGGTCGAGGCGCCGCACGCCTCGACCCTGGTCGCGCTGGTGCAGACGGCCAGCATGCTGCCGGTGCTGCTGCTCGCCCTGCCGGCCGGCGCGCTCGCCGACACCCTCGACCGGCGGCGCCTGCTGATCGGGGTGCAGTGCTTCCTGGCTGTGGTGGGCGTGCTGCTCACCCTGCTCACCGCGGCCGACCGGATGCCACCGGCCCTGCTGCTCACGCTGACCTTCGGCCTCGGCGTCGGGCAGGCGCTGACCATGCCCGCCTGGCAGGCGGTCATCCCCGAGCTGGTGCCGCGTCCGCAGCTCGTCTCCGCCTCGGCGCTCGGGTCGATCAGCGTCAACCTGGCCCGCGCCGTCGGCCCGGCGGTGGCCGGTGTGCTGGTGGCGCAGGCCGGTGTCGCGGTGGTCTTCGCGGTCAACGCCGCCTCGTTCGTGATCTTCGCGGTGGCGCTGCTGCGCTGGCGGCCGGACCGGCCGGAGGGCGGGTCCGCGCCGGAGCGGTTCACCGCCGCGCTGCGCGCCGGGGGCCGGTACGTCCGGCACTCGCCCGTCGTCCGCCGGATCCTGCTGCGCGCCGCGCTCTTCGTGGTGCCGGGCAGCGCCCTGTGGGCCCTGCTGCCGCTGGTCGCCAGCCGTCGGCTCGGCCTGGGCTCCGGCGGGTACGGTGTGCTGCTCGGCGCGCTCGGGGTGGGCGCGGTGGCCGGCGCGCTGGTGCTGCCCCGGCTGCGCCGGCTGCTCTCGGACAACCGGCTGCTGCTCCTGGCCGGCCTGCTCTACGCCGGCGTCCTGCTGGTGCTCGCGCTGGTGCCGGTACCGGTCGCGGCGGTCCTCGCGCTGGTGCCGGCCGGGCTGGCCTGGATGACGGTGCTGTCCAGCGTGAACGCGGCCATGCAGCTCTTCCTGCCCGGCTGGGTACGCGCCCGGGGCCTCTCCATCTACCAGATGATCTTCGCGGGCGGTCAGGCGCTCGGCGCGCTCGCCTGGGGCGCGCTCGCCCAGACGATCAGCCTGGTCGTGGCGCTCGCCGTGGCCGGCGCGGTGATGGCGGTGGGCGCGGTGAGCGTGCTGCTCTGGCCGTTGCGGGAGACCCGGGGCGTGAGCCGGGACCCGGCCGTCTACTGGCCGGAGCCCCACCTGACCCTGGAGCCGCACCCGAGCGGCGGGCCGGTGCTGGTCACCGTCTCCTACACCGTCCGGCCGGAGCGGGAGGCCGCGTTCGTCGCGGCGATGCGCGCGGTGGGCCGGTCGCGCCGGCGTACCGGGGCGATGCGGTGGGGGCTGTTCCGGGCCGGCGAGCGGGCGCACGGGTTCGTCGAGGTCTACCAGGTGCCGTCCTGGGAGGAGCACCTGCGCCAGCACGGCGGCCGGCTCACCGGCGCGGACCGGCTGGCCGAGGAGCGGGCCCGGGAACTCGCCGAGGACGACGTCCGGGTGAACCACCTGCTGCCGGCCGACCCGGAGTGACCGGCGGGTGCCCGGAACCGGCCCGGCCGGCCCTGACAGAATGCGGGAAGCAAGACGTGGACCCAGACGAGGAGACGCCAGCCGTGATCCGTACCCACAATGCCGGAAGCCTGCGCGCCGCGGACGCCGGCTCGACGGTGACCCTCGCCGGGTGGGTGGCCCGCCGGCGCGACCACGGCGGCGTCATCTTCGTCGACCTGCGCGACGGCTCCGGTGTGGTGCAGGTCGTCTTCCGTGAGGAGGACGCGCACGCGCTGCGCAACGAGTTCTGCGTGAAGGTCACCGGTGAGGTGACCCGCCGCCCCGAGGGCAACGAGAACCCGGACCTGCCGACCGGCGAGGTCGAGGTGACCGCCAGCACCCTGGAGGTGCTCTCCGAGGCCGCGCCGCTGCCGTTGCCCGTCGACGACCAGGTCGAGGCCGGTGACGACATCCGGCTCAAGTACCGCTACCTGGACCTGCGCCGCGGCGGCCCGGCGAAGGCGATGCGGCTGCGCTCGCGGGCCAACCAGCTCGCCCGCACCGTGCTGCACGAGCGGGACTTCCTGGAGATCGAGACGCCGACGCTGACCCGCTCGACGCCCGAGGGCGCCCGCGACTTCCTGGTCCCGGTCCGGCTCCAGCCGGGCAGCTGGTACGCCCTGCCGCAGTCGCCGCAGCTGTTCAAGCAGCTGCTCATGGTCGGCGGCATGGAGCGGTACTACCAGATCGCCCGCTGCTACCGCGACGAGGACTTCCGCGCCGACCGGCAGCCCGAGTTCACCCAGCTCGACATCGAGATGTCCTTCGTCACCGAGGACGACGTGATCGACCTCGGCGAGGCGATCGTCTCGGCGCTCTGGAAGGACCTGGCCGGCCACGAGATCTCCCGGCCGATCCCGCGGATCACCTGGCACGACGCGATGTCCCGGTACGGCTCGGACAAGCCGGACCTGCGCTACGGCGTCGAGCTGACCGAGCTGACCGACTACCTGCGCGGCACCGCGTTCCGGGTCTTCGCCGGCGCGATCGACGCGGGCGGCTACGTGGGCGCGGTGGTCATGCCGGGCGGCGCGGCACAGACCCGCAAGGAGCTGGACGGCTGGCAGGACTGGGCCAAGGCGCGCGGCGCGAAGGGCCTGGCGTACGTGGTCCTCGACGCGGAGACCGGCGCGCCGCGCGGGCCGGTGGCGAAGAACCTCTCCGAGGAGCACCTGGCCGGGCTGGCCGACGCGGTCGGCGCGAAGCCGGGCGACGCGGTCTTCTTCGCGGCGAGCACCGACACCCGGGAGGCGCAGGAGCTGCTCGGCGCGGCCCGGATCGAGATCGCCAAGCGGGCCAACCTGATCGACGAGAGCGCCTGGGCGTTCTGCTGGGTGGTCGACGCGCCGATGTTCGAGAAGACCGACGAGGGCGGCTGGACGGCCGTGCACCACCCGTTCACCTCGCCGAACGCCGAGTGGGTGGACCGCTTCGAGGAGGCTCCGGACCGGGCGCTGGCGTACGCGTACGACATCGTCTGCAACGGCAACGAGATCGGCGGCGGGTCGATCCGTATCCACCGGGGCGACGTGCAGCAGCGGGTCTTCGACCTGCTCGGCATCACCCCCGAGGAGGCGCAGGACAAGTTCGGCTTCCTGCTGGAGGCGTTCAAGTACGGCGCCCCGCCGCACGGCGGCATCGCGTTCGGTTGGGACCGGGTCTGCATGCTGCTGGCCGGGGCCGACTCGATCCGCGAGGTGATCGCCTTCCCGAAGACCCGGGGCGGCTTCGACCCGCTGACCGGCGCGCCCACGCCGATCACCGCCCAGCAGCGCACCGAGGCCGGCATCGACGCCAAGCCGAAGGCGCCGACCGGCCCGCACGCCGGCACCGCCGGTCCCGCCGCGCCGGTGGCCGACCCGGTCTGATCCTGGCTTCGCCGAACGGCCCGCGTCATGATGACGCGGGCCGTTCCGTCTTCGGGGGAGAGCTGACATGACGTTGCTCGTGGTGGGGGCCAGCGGTTTCCTCGGTGCCGAGGTGTGCCGGCAGGCGGTCGCGGCCGGCCGGCGGGTGGTCGGCACGTACCACTCGGGCGCCGTCGGGGTGTCGGGCGTCGCGGCCCGCCGGCTCGACGTCACCGATCGCGCCGCCGTGCGCGCGCTGCTGGCCGAGGTACGCCCCGACGCGGTGGTCAGCACCCCCTACCGGTACGACGACTGGACGATCACCGCCGACGGGGCGGCGCACGTGGCGTCCGCGTCGGCGCAGGTGAGGGCCCGGCTGGTGCACCTGTCCAGCGACGCCCTGCACGCCGGGCGGCCCGAGCCGTACGCCGACGACGACGCGCCGTCCCCGGTGTTCCGGTACGGCGCGGCCAAGGCGGCGGCGGAGACCGCGGTGCGGCTGGTCGACCCGGGGGCGGTGATCGTGCGGACCTCGCTGATCGTGGGGGAGGGGAGCAAGCAGATCCAGCTCTGTCGGGACGCCCTGGCCGGGCGGATGTCGCTCTTCACCGACGAGGTCCGCTGCCCGGTCGACGTGGCCGACCTGGCCGCCGCGGTGCTCGAGCTGGTGGACTCCGACTACGCCGGGCCGCTCAACGTGGCCGGCGCGGACGCGGTCAGCCGGGACGAGCTGGGCCTGCTGGTGGCCCGGCACGAGGGCCTGGATCCGGCCGGGATGAAGACCACCACCACCGTCGCGGCCGGGCTGCACCGGCCGACCGAGGTACGCCTCGACTCCTCCCGGGCCGCCGGCCTGCTCCGGACCCGGCTGCGCGGCGTCACCGAACTGCTCGGCTGAGCCTCCCGAGTCTGCTTCCCGCCTCATGCACAGTTCCTTTGCACAACTCTTGTGCACAGAAACTGTGCACAGATATTGTGCAAGGCATGAGCGACGAGAAGCCGACGCGGCCGGCCCCCCGTACCGTCCGGCTGGACCACCAGCAGGTGCGCGTGCTGGCGCACCCGCTGCGGATGCGCCTGGTCGGCGCGCTGCGGGTGAACGGTCCCGCCACCGCGACGCGGCTGGCCGAACTGCTCGGCACCAACACCGGCGCGACCAGCTACCACCTGCGCCAGCTCGCCGAGGTCGGCATGGTGGTCGAGGATCCCGACCTGGGCACCGGGCGGCAGCGGTTCTGGCGGGCCGCGCACGACGTCACCCAGTGGGAGGCCAGCGACTACGACGACGATCCGGACGCCCGCGCCGCGATCGAGTGGATCGAGGCGGACTACTTCCGCTTCTTCGCCCACCACGCCGAGCGGTGGACCGCGCAGCGGCACGAGTGGTCGCCGGCCTGGCGGGACGCGTTCGGGATGGGCGACTTCTTCCTGCGCATCCCGGCCGCCCGGCTGGAGGCGATCAAGGCGGAGGTCTTCGCGGTCCTCGAACGCCACCGCGACGAGACCGACCCGGACGACCCCGACGCCGAGCTGGTGCAGGTCTACCTCGCCGCCTTCCCCATGAGCCCGGTCCTGCCGTCCACCCAGGAGAAACCGTGAGCACCCTGTCCGTACGCCAGGTCCGGTTCCGCTACCTCACCCTCTACGCCCTGCGCTGGCTGCCGTCCGGCCTGCTGATCCCCGTCGGCATCCTGCTGATGCAGGAGCGCGGCCTGACCCTGTCGGAGATCGGCCTGGTCGCCACCGCGCAGGGGCTGATCGTGCTCGCGTTGGAGCTGCCCACCGGCGGGCTCGCCGACGCGCTCGGTCGCAAGCCGGTGCTCGCCACCGCGTGGGTGGTCTGCCTGCTCTCCCTCGGCCTCTTCGCGGTGGCCCAGTCGTTCTGGCTCTTCTTCCTGGCCTGGGCGCTGCAGGGCGTCTACCGGGCGCTGGACAGCGGCCCCCTGGAGTCCTGGTACGTCGACGCCACCCTGGCCGCCGACCCGCAGGCCGAGTACGAGCGCGGCCTCGGCCACGCCGGCACCGTCATCGGCCTCGCCATCGGCGCGGGCGCGTTGCTCAGCGGTGGCCTCGTCGCGCTCGGTCCGGTCGGGCCGGTCAGCGCGCTGACCCTGCCGATCCTGGTCGCCATCGTGTTGCAGGCCGTCTCCGTGGTCGCCCTGCTGGCGCTGCTCCGCGAGACCCGTACCGCCCGGGGACCGGCCGCGCTGCGCGCCTCGGTCGCCGAGGCGCCGAGGATGGTCGGGCAGGCGGTCGGCCTGCTGCGCCGCAACCGGGTGCTGCTCGCCCTGGTCGCGGTGGAACTCTTCTGGGGCTTCGGCATGGTCACCTTCGAGTCGTTGCTGCCCGTCCGCCTCGCCGAGGTGGCCGGTGGCGCGGACCGGGCGGCCGCGCTGCTCGGCCCGGCCGGCTCGGCGGCCTGGCTGGCCAACGCGGCGGGCGCCGCGCTCACCCCGTTCCTGCTGCGCCGGCTCGGGGCCGCGCCGGCCGCCGCGTTGATGCGCATCCTCCAGGGCGCGACCGTGGTCGGAATGGGCCTGCTCGCCGGCCCGGTCGGGGTGCTCATCGCCTACCTGGCCTGCTACACCGTGCACGGCGCGTCGAACCCGCTGCACATGGGCCTGCTGCACCGACAGGTCGACGGGCCGTACCGGACCAGCGTGCTGTCGCTGAACTCGATGATGGGGCAGCCGGCCGGGGCGCTGGGCATGGTGGTGCTGACCGCGCTGGCCGACCGCACCTCGGTCAGCCTCGCCATGCTGGTCGGCGCGGTGGTGCTCGCCCTGGGCGCCCCGCTCTACCTGCCGGCCTGGCGGGCCGCCCGGGCCGCCGGCCGCATGCCGCAGGCCGACCCGGTGCAGCCTCCGGCGGCGGGGACGGCCGACCCGGCGACCCGGCCGGGCCCGACGGAGTCGGCGGCCGACCCCGCGTCCGGTGTGCCCGGAGTGGCGCCCGCCCCCGGTGTGCCGGTCCGCTCGGCCTGAGACCGGGCCTGGCGACCCGCCCGGGGCCGAACCGGCGGTGCGGGTGCGGTTGTCGTCACTGCGGCGACAACAGCTGCACCCGAAAGACCGCCGATCCGGCCAGCCGCACGGTCAGGCCAGGTGGACCGAGGTGCGGGGCTCGGTGCCGGTGAAGCCGAGCCGGCGGTACAACCGGATCGCGCCGACGTTGTGCGTGTAGACGCCGAGCGCCACCTGGTCGTGGCGGCCGAGCAGGGCCCGGGTCATGCCGGTGGTGAGCGCCGCGCCCAGGCCCCGGCCGCGTCGGTCCGGGGCCACGGTGAGGCCGGCCAGGAACCCGATGTCACCCCGGCTCCGGTCGGCCCCGCAGGCGACCAGCCGGTCCCCGTCCCGGATGCCGTACCAGTCGACGATGCGCGGGTCACCCGGGCGGGAGGTGGTGGTGGGAAAGGACTCGTCGATCAGCGCGGCGAGCGCCGGATGGTCGGCCTCGGTGAGCCGCACCACCCGGTCCTCGTCCGCCCGGCCCGGCGGGGCGGACGAGGTCCAGAGGAAGTCCCACTCGTCGAGCCGGGCCACCGGGAGCCGCCCGGCCACCTCGTCGGCCGACCCGCGGGGCAGGTGCAACCACTGGCCGGCGCCGAGCGTGCCGTCCGCGACCAGGCCGGCGAAGACCTCCAGCGCCGGCCCGACCGCACCGAGCGCACCCCCGGCCGGGCCCTGGCCCGGCGGCAGCAGCCAGCCCACCGTGCCGTCGCGCCGCCACCCCCGCGCCTCGTGGTCGCGCCACAGGGCGTGCCGGGCGTACGGATGGTGTCCGCTGGCGGCGAGCAGCACGTCCCGACCCACCAGCTCCTGGTCGGCAGTGATCATGCGACCAGGGTACGAGAGGAGAGTCCCGTGACGCCCGTCCGCTCCGTACGACCGGTGCGCCTGGCCGGTGCCCGCTGCGTGCTGCGGGAACCGGTCGACGCCGACGCCGGCCCGCTGCACGCCCTGACGACCGATCCCCGGGTCGCCGAGCGGGTGCTGGACGAGCATCCACCCTCGCGCGACGAGATGGCCGCCGCCATCGCGGCCTGGCGGGACGAGGCGGCCACCGAGCCGCGGGCGGCGTACCGGCTGACCGCGGTCGAGGGGGAGCGGGTGGTCGGCATGGGCACCCTCACCGTGGAGAGCGGGCCGCACCGGCGCGGGGAGATCGGCTACGTGCTGCACGCCGACCACTGGGGCCGCGGGATCGGCACCGAGATCGCCGGCCTGCTGCTGCGGCTGGCGTTCGACCGGGTGGGGCTGCACCGGGTGGAGGCCACCACCCGCCCCGACCACGTCGCCTCGTGCCGGGTGCTGGAGAAGGCCGGCCTGCGCCGCGAAGGGGTCAGCCGGGACCACCTGTACGTGCGCGGATGCTGGTGGGACTCGGTGCGCTACGCGATCCTCGCCACCGACGGGTAGCCCCGGACACGCGCCGGAACAGCCGGTGACGGATAGAGATTGACGAACAGACCGATTGGGTACATCCGTCGCCGACCTACTGGGAACCCCCACCGGAGGAACGACATGCTCGCCATTCTCGCGGCCATCGTGTTCGGCTTCGCCTTGCTGATCGACTTCCTGAACACCAACTTCGGCGCCCCCGACCTCTTCAACACCCACACCCTGATGCTGATCGGCTTCCTGCTGCTCTCCCTCTACCTGGCCGGCGTCGGTTCCGGCCCGCGCGGCGGGGGCGGCGGGGGCGGCGGCCGGTGGTACCGCGGTCGGCGTCCGGGTCGCGGCTGACCGGAACGGATCACGCGGGCCCGGCCTGCGGCGCGACTCCAGCGCCGTCGGCCGGGCCCGGTACTGTTCTTCCGATGGAGTCCGACGCCCTCTTCACCCTCGGCGAACCCGCCGGAGCGCCCAGCGCCCCCTCGGGTTCCGGCGGCGTCGACGCGTTCACCGCGGTCGGCTCGGACTCGCCGTTGCCGGTCCGGATGCGCCCGGCCGGCATCGACGAACTGGTCGGCCAGGACCACCTGCTCGCCCCCGGTGCGCCGCTGCGCCAGCTCGTCGAGGGCGCGGCCCCGATGTCGGTGATCCTGTGGGGGCCGCCGGGCAGCGGCAAGACCACGATCGCCCACCTGGTCGCCCGGGCCACCGACCGCCGCTTCGTGGCCATGTCCGCGCTGACCGCCGGCGTCAAGGACGTCCGCGCGGTGATCGAGACGGCCCGGCGGCAGCGTCGCTCCGGCGGCCCGCAGACCGTGCTGTTCATCGACGAGGTGCACCGGTTCAGCAAGACCCAACAGGACTCGCTGCTCGCCGCCGTCGAGGACCGGACCGTCACGCTGCTCGCGGCGACCACCGAGAATCCGTACTTCTCCGTCATCTCACCGCTGCTGTCGCGGTGCGTGCTGCTCACCCTCCAGCCGCTGGACGACGACGCCGTACGCGGCCTGCTGCGCCGTGCGGTCGCCGACGAGCGCGGCCTGGGCGGCGGGCTGGCCCTGGAGCGGGAGGCCGAGGACCACCTGGTCCGGCTCGCCGGCGGGGACGTGCGCAAGGCGTTGACCGCCCTGGAGGCGGCCGCCGCCACCGCCACGGCCACCGGCAGCGGCCGGATCGACCTGGCCACCGCGGAGCAGGCCGTCGACGTCGCCGCCGTGCGCTACGACCGGGACGGAGACGCCCACTACGACGTGACCAGCGCGTTCATCAAGAGCATGCGGGGCTCCGACGTGGACGCGGCGCTGCACTGGCTGGCCCGGATGCTGGTCGCCGGCGAGGATGCCCGGTTCATCGCCCGACGCCTGGTCATCTTCGCCAGCGAGGACGTCGGCATGGCCGATCCCACCGCGCTCACCGTGGCCACCGCCGCCGCGCACGCCGTCGAGTACGTCGGCCTGCCGGAGGTGCAGCTCAACCTCGCCCAGGCGGTGATCCACCTGGCCACCGCCCCGAAGTCGAACTCGGCCACCGCGGCGATCGGCGCGGCGCTGGCCGACGTGCGCGCCGGCCGGGGCGGGCCGGTGCCGCGTGGGCTGCGCGACGCCCACTACGCCGGCGCGCGCGGTCTCGGGCACGGCACCGGCTACCGCTACCCGCACGACGACCACCGTGGGGTGGTCACCCAGCAGTACGCTCCGGACGATCTCGTCGGGACCGACTACTACCGGCCCGGCGGACACGGCGCGGAACGCGCGGTCGCCACCCGGCTGCCGCTGCTGCGCCGCATCGTGCGCGGCCTGCCGGCCGTCAAGGCGGAGGCCACCGTGCCGGCCGGGCCGAACGGTGGTCGCCCGACGGGACCGGACCGGCTCAACGGGGTGGACGAGGGCGGCAGCGACGCCGTCGAGGAGGGTCAGTAGTGATGGCGCGTGGTCCGGAGCGGCCCGAGGACGGCCCGGAGGAGCGGCGCGACCCGCGTGCCAAGGGCCGCCGGTGGGGACGGGGCAGGGCCGACGCCGAGCCGGACGAGGCGGCGGTCGGCGCGGAGTTCGGCTGGATCGACGACCTGCGCACCGCGAAGCAGCAGCGCGCCGGGCTCGGGCCGGACGGCGAGGCGCCCGACCCGCGTACCGGTGCCGTGCCGCCGACCCGGGGCGGCCCGCCGCCCGCCGGGCCGGCACCCCGACCCGGGCCGTCCGCCGGCGCGGTACCACCGCCGGCCGGCCGGCCGGGGCCGGACGCGCCGCCCCGGCGCGGCCCGGCGGACGGCGGGCCGGCCGCGCCGCCGGTCCGTCCCGACCCGGCCACCGGCCGTCGCGCTCCCGGCGAGGGCCCCTGGCCCGGCTCGCCCGGACGGCCGCCGGCGGAGCCACCCCGGCGCGGTGGCGACGCGCCCACCGGCCAGCTGCCACCGGTCGCCCCGGGTGCCGGCCGCCCGGCGGGCCAGCCCGGCCGGGCCACGCCGCCCGCGGGCGCCCGCCCCGGCGCGGCGCCTCCCGCCGGTCCCGACGTCACCCGGGGCGGCCCCGCCCCGGACCGGGGTCGGCCCGGCTGGCAGCCCGGCACGGCACCCACGGACGGCCCGTCCGGGCCGGTGCCACCCACCCCGCGTGGCCGGCACGGCTCCGGCGCGGCGCTGCCCGCACCCCAGCCGCCCGGTCCGGCGGCGACCCGGGGTGACCGCCGGGCCGTTCCCGGCGCCGAGGACCCGTCCGCCCGGCCCGCGCCGGCCGCGGGTCGGCGCTCCGTCGACGGGCCCGAGCCGGGCCTGCCGGTCGCCGGGCCCCGTCCGGGCCCCGGCGCCGTCGACCCGGGGCTGCCGCCGGTCTCCGGCGCCGGCCGACGCTCCCTTCCGGACGGCGTGCCGCCGGCGGCCCGCCCGGCTCCCGGCACGGGTCGCCGGGCCGGGGCGGCCGGTGCCGAGCGACCGGACCTGCCCTCGGCGCGGGCCGCGGCCGCGCCGCCCGGTGCACCGCCCGTCGGAGCGCCGCCGGTAGCGCCCGGCGAGGCCGAGCGGCGTCGTCGGGGCCGACCCGACCCGGCCGTTCCCGGGGCCGAGCCCTCGGCCGGCGGTCCGGCCGGTGGCCGGACCGGTGGCCGTCGCCGGGCCGAGACACCGGATCAGCCGGTGGTGCCGCGCAGCGGCAACGCCCCGCCGGTGCCCGGCCTGCCCGTCGAGGGCCCGCCCGCGGGCGCTGCCGGCGAGGGCCCGATCGCGCCCGCCGGGCGACGCGCGGCGCCGGAGAGCCCGTCCGGCCGCCGCGCCCCGGCCGGCGGCCCGACGCCGTCCGCGGGCGAAGGCCCGCGCGAGGCCGTCCAGGGCGGTCGCCGAGCCGCTGCCGACGGCCCCGCGCCGACCCGCCGGGGCGGCCCCGAGGCGCCGGGCACCGCTCGCCCGGGTGTTCCCGCCGACCCGTCGGCGCCCGGCGGTACGCCGGAGACACCCGACGCGCGGCGTTCCGCCGCGGCCGTCCCGCCCGGCCCGCGCCGCGCCCGCGGCGACGCCGACGAGTCCCGACCGCAGCGGCCAGAACGGCCGGCCGACTGGCTGCGGCAGGCCGGCCGGACCACGCACACCGACCCGGCGATGCCGACCGTCGCGCGCCCGGCCACTCCCGGCGAGCCGGCCTCCGGCCGCCGGTCCCAGCCGGCCGGCCCGGACCGGGGCCCGGTGGGCCGCACCGGCGCCGCCCCGGTGGGCGAACCGCCCGCCGGCCGGCGCTCCGGTCCGGACCGCGCCCCGACCGGGCGCGCCGGCGCGAACGCCGGACCGCCGGAGACCACCGGCCCGGTCCGGGGCGCCGCCCGCCCGGGCAACCCGACCACGGCGGGAGCGGACCCGCGAGCCGGTGTCGCCCCCCGGCCCGGTGGGCCGGCCGGTGTCGTGCCCCGGGCCGGTGGGCCTGCGGGTGTCGTGCCCCGGGTCGATGGGCCCGCGGCCCGCCCGCCGCGTGCCGGTGCGCCGACCGGTGGCGATCCGCGCGGCAACGGTCCCGCCCCGGCGGGGCCGCCCACCGACGACGGCGCCCGGGCCGGCGGTCCCGCGCGGGGTGCGGCCCGTCCCGGCCCGGACCGCCCTGTCCCGCCGCGCCCGGCCGCCGACGACGCGCCCGGGCCGCGCCCCGGTGGCGCAGCGGGTCCCCGTCCGGGTGCGCCGGGCGGACCGCTCACCGCCGCCGGCCGGAGTGGACCGGCCACCCCGGGTGGACCCGGGGCGCCGGGTGGACCGGCCACCCCGGGTGGACCCGGGGCGCCGGGTGGACCCGTACCGCCGGGTGGACCCGTACCGCCGGGTGGGCCCGGCAGGCCGGGTGCGCCGGGTGCGCCGACCGGGCCGGGCGGCTCGGCAGTGGCCCGGGCCGCCGGCCCGGTGGGCCGTCCCGGCGGGCCCGACGAGCGGCCGGCCGGACGGGTCGGCCCGGGCGGACCCGAGCAGCACCGGCCCGGTGCCGGCGGCGTCGCCGCCGTACCGCCGCCGGGACCCGGCGGGCCGGCGGTGGCCCGGGCGGCCGCGGCGGTACCGCCGGCGGAGCCGACCGGGACGCGGCCCGAACCGGCCGACGGACCGGCCCTGCGCCGGGCCGGGGCCGAGCCGACGCCCGCCGCCGGTGAGGCCGGCCGGCTGCGCGGCGCGCGGTCGGAGCTGCGCCGCCAGATGCGCGAACGGCGGCGGCTGCGGCTGGGCGTGCTCGCCCTGGTCAGCCTGGTGCTGCTCGGCGCGGTTCCGCTCTACTTCGGCCTGCGCGCGCTCAGCCACGATCCGGTCTTCGACACCCTCGACGGGTTGGCCGTGCCGTCCTGGGCCACCCAGAAGCCGGTCGACCACGTCAGCGGCAGCCGCTGGTGCCTGGAGGACTGCCGGCTGCGGGAGCGCACCGTCCAGTCGCAGAAGGCCTGGAAGGAGACCGCTCAGGTCTACGAGACGGCGCTGGCCTCCGACGGCTGGCGGCGTTGGAAGGTGGACCGGTGTCCCGAGCAGGAGCAGCAGGTCAAGGGCAGCTACACCTGTTGGCGGCGGGACGAGCTGACGCTGGACCTGTGGGTGCGCGACCGACCCTGCGTGCCGCCACCGGTCGACGGCGAACCGGCCCCGTCTCCGGCGCCGTCGCCCGCTGCGGGTGCCTGCGCCGGGTCGTTGGTGTCGGTGAAGGTCCGTAACGCGATCGACGACGAGCGGACCGGACCACAGCCGAGCACCGATCCGTCACTCACCGGTGAGGACCCGTTCCCGACCCTCAGCGACGATCCGCTCGGCGAGCTGACACGCTCACCGTCGTGAGCCGCTTTCCATCACTGACGGTAGGGTCTGGGGCTGGTGGGCCCGCCTGCGCCCGGTGACCCCGACGGGTCGGCGTGGTGCGGAGTGGGTAGGACGGTCGCGCGTCCCGGGGCGACGGGCCCCGGGACACTGCATGAGGAGGACAGGCGTGAGTTTTGGAGAGGTCGCGGCGCTGGTCGCGGCGATCGCGTTCGCGATGCTCGTGTTGATCCTGACGCTGCCCATCCTGCGGCTGCGGCACACCGTGGACGCCGCCACCCGCATGATCAACGACCTCAACGACCGCAGCGCCCCTCTGCTCGGTGACGTCAACACCACGGTCAAGAACGTCAACGTGGCCCTGGAGCAGGTGCAGACCTCCCTCGACGGGGTCAACCTCCAGCTCGCCAAGGTGGACACCATGACCACCCACGCGCAGAACGTCACCGCCAACGTGGCGAACCTGGCTGCGGTGGTCTCCGCCGCCGCCGCGAACCCGCTGGTCAAGGTGGCCGCGTTCGGATACGGCGTGCGCAAGGCCGCGTCCGCGCGCCGGCACGCCGAGACCGAGCGCGAGGTCCGCGACACCATCAAGCAGCAGCGGCGGGCCGCCAAGCGCGGCAACCGCTGACCCGGCCGGCGTGACAGCGGGAGGATGAGAGCATGAGGCGGTTGTTCTGGCTGGGCATCGGGCTGGCCGTGGGCGTGCTGGTGGTGCGCAAGGCCACCCGCACCGCGCAGGCGTACACCCCGGCGGGCATCGCCAGCGGGCTGTCCGAGTCCGCCGGTGGCCTCGTCGAGTCGGTGCGGGGCTTCGTGGAGGACGTGCGGGCCGGGATGGCCGAGCGCGAGCAGGAGATCCACGAGGCCTTCGCCCGCGGCGAGGCGTACGACGACCAGTTCGCCGAGCTGCGGGAGGACCCCCGGATCGGCGACCGAGAGATTTTCCCGGAGGAGCACCAGCGATGAAGACGGCGGAGATCAAGCGGCGGTACCTCGCCCACTTCGAGGCGAACGGTCACACCGTGGTGCCGTCCGCTCCGCTGCCCGCCATCAGCGACCCGAACCTGCTGTTCGTCAACGCCGGCATGGTGCAGTTCGTGCCCTACTTCCTGGGCCAGCAGAAGCCGCCGTACACCCGTGCGGTCAGCGTGCAGAAGTGCATCCGTACGCCGGACATCGACGAGGTCGGCAAGACCAGCCGGCACGGCACGTTCTTCCAGATGAACGGCAACTTCTCCTTCGGCGACTACTTCAAGGACGGGGCCATCCCGCTCGCCTGGGACCTGGTCACCAAGCCGGTCGCGGCGGGCGGTTTCGGGCTGGACCCGGAGCGGATCTGGCCGACCGTCTACCTCGACGACGACGAGGCCTTCCAGATCTGGCGGTCGGTCGGCGTGCCCGCCGAGCGGATCGTGCGCCGCGGCAAGAAGGACAACTTCTGGTCGATGGGCATCCCCGGCCCGGCCGGCCCCTGCTCCGAGCTGTTCTACGACCGTGGCCCGGAGTACGGCCGCGAGGGTGGTCCGGAGGTCGACGAGGACCGCTACATGGAGTTCTGGAACCTCGTCTTCATGCAGTACGAGATCGCCGACGTCCGCAGCAAGGAAGAGTTCCGGATCGTCGGTGAGCTGCCGGCGAAGAACATCGACACCGGCATGGGCCTGGAGCGGATGGCCTCCATCCTGCAGGGCGTCGACAACCTCTACGAGATCGACGAGGTTCGCCCGATCCTGGCCCGGGCCGCCGAGCTGACCGGCAAGCGGTACGGCGCGCACTCCGGCCACGTGGCCAGCGAGTCGCACCCGGACGACGTGCGGCTGCGGGTGGTCGCCGACCACGTGCGCACCGCGCTGATGCTGATCGGCGACGGGGTGACCCCGTCGAACGAGGGCCGGGGCTACGTGCTGCGCCGGATCATGCGCCGGGCCATCCGGGCGATGCGGCTGCTGGGCTACCAGGACCGTGCGCTGCCCGAGCTGCTGCCGGTGGCCCGGGACTGCATGGCCCCGTCGTACCCGGAGCTGGCCGAGGAGTTCGGCCGGATCTCCCAGTACGCGTACGCCGAGGAGGACGCCTTCCTCGGCACGCTGCGCGCCGGCACCACGATCCTGGACACCGCGATCGCCCAGACCCGGTCGGCCGGTCAGCCGGCGATCTCCGGCGAGAAGGCGTTCCAGCTGCACGACACGTACGGCTTCCCGATCGACCTGACCCTGGAGATCGCGGCCGAGCAGGGGCTCCAGGTGGACGCCGAGGGCTTCCGCCGGCTGATGGCCGACCAGCGCAGCCGGGCCAAGGCCGACGCCCGGGCCCGCAAGACCGGGCACACCGACGTGTCGGCGTACCGGACGGTGCTGGACGCCGGGGGCGCGGTCGAGTTCACCGGCTACACCGAGCTGAACCGGGAGTCCCGGGTGCGGGCGCTGCTCGCCGGTGGGGCCGAGGTGGCCGCGGCGGTCGAGGGCGACACGGTCGAGCTGGTGCTCGACACCACCCCGTTCTACGCCGAGGGCGGCGGTCAGCAGCCCGACCAGGGTCTGATCACGGTCGGCGGCGGCCAGGTCGAGGTCTTCGACGTGCAGCAGCCGGTGCCGGGCCTGATCGTGCACCGGGCCCGGGTGCTGCGGGGCGAGGTGCGTGCCGGGGAGACCGGGTACGCCGAGATCGACGTGTCCCGGCGGCGGGCGATCTCCCGCTCGCACACCGCGACGCACCTGGTGCACCAGACGATGCGCAACTTCCTCGGCGAGTCGGCGACCCAGGCGGGCTCGTTGAACGCGCCGGGCCGGCTGCGGTTCGACTTCAACACCCCGACCGGGGTGGCCCCGAGCGTGCTGCACGACGTCGAGCAGCAGGTCAACGAGGTGCTCCTGGCCGACCTGGAGGTGCACGCCTTCATCACCAGCCAGGAGGAGGCGCGCCGGATCGGCGCGATGGCGCTCTTCGGCGAGAAGTACGGCGAGCGGGTCCGGGTCGTCGAGGTCGGCGACTACGCCCGGGAGCTGTGCGGCGGCACGCACGTGGCCCGCTCGGCCCAGCTCGGCCTGGTGAAGATCCTCTCCGAGGCCTCGGTGGGCTCCGGCGTACGCCGGATCGAGGCCCTGGTCGGCATGGACGCCTTCGGCTTCCTGGCTCGCGAGCACCTGCTGGTCTCCCGGCTGGCCGAGCTGTTCCGGGTGCCCGGCGAGCAGGTCGCCGACCGGGTGGAGCAGACCGTCACCCAGCTCCGCGACGCGGAGAAGGAGCTGGAGAAGCTCCGCGCCCAGCTGGTGCTGGGCGGGGCGGCGAGCCTCGCGGCGGGCGCCAAGGACGTGCGCGGGATCGCGTACGTGGGCACCGAGGCGCCCGAGGGCGCGGCCGGCAACGACGTGCGGACCCTGGCGCAGGAGATCCGGGGCCGGATCGACCCGGCCCGGCCGGCCGTGGTCGCGGTGGCCGCGCGCGCGAACGGCAAGGCGTCCCTGGTGGTGGCCGTCAACCAGGCCGCCCGGGGGCGCGGGCTGACCGCGAAGGACCTGGTGAAGGCCGCCTTCTCCGGTCGGGGCGGCGGCAGCGACGACGTCGCGCAGGGCGGTGGCCTGCCCGCCGCGGAGGCGCCGAACCTGCTGCTGACGGTGGAGAAGGCCGTCGCCGACGCGTGACACCGACAACGATCGACGCCAGGGCGGACCGTCCGGTCCGCCCTGGCCCGTACCACAGGGGAAGTGTCCGGTAGATGGCTGAACTGTCCCGAGGGGTGCGTCTCGGGGTCGATGTCGGGCAGGTCCGGGTCGGCGTGGCCCGCTCCGACCCGCACGGCATCCTGGCCACCCCGCTGGTCACCCTGGCCCGTGACCTGAGCGCGGCCGAGGACGCGGTGCCCACCGACATCGCCGAGCTGGTCCGGCTGGCCGCCGAGCACGAGGCGGTGGAGATCGTGGTGGGCCTGCCGGTGAACCTCGCCGGAAAGCAGGGCCCGGCGGCGCTGAACGTCTCGGCGTACGCTGCCCGGTTGGCCGATGTAATGGGGCCGGTTCCGGTGACGCTCACGGACGAGAGGATGTCGACCGTCGTCGCGAGTCGTAGGCTTGCCGAACGGGGCGTCCGGGGAAAGCGCCAACGGGCGGTGGTCGACCAGGCCGCCGCGGTGGAGATTCTGCAGAGCTGGCTGGACGCACAGCGGAGGCGGACGTAATGATCGACGATCTTGGCCTGGAGTTCGACGAACCGGAGAGGGGGGAGAAGGGCAAGCACCGGCGCGGCGCCGTCCGCAAGCGCACCGGCAAGTCCGGCGGCGGCCGGGGCAAGACCATTTTCGCCCTGTTGATGGCGATCGTGCTGCTGGGCGGCATCGGCGGCGGCGCGTACGTCGGCTTCGACCGGATCCGCAACCACTTCGTCACCCCCGACTACGACGGCTCCGGCACCGGCGAGGTGCTGGTCCAGGTCAAGAAGGGTGACTTCCTCGCGGACATCGGCGACACGCTGTACACGGCGGGTGTCGTCAAGAGCACCAAGGCGTTCATCGAGGCCGCCGACGCGAACTCGCGCAGCAAGAACGTCGGCGAGGGCACCTACAAGCTGCGCAAGCAGATGAAGGCCGAGCTGGCGCTGAACCTGCTGCTGGACCCGAAGAGCCGGGTGATCAGCGGGGTGACCATCCCCGAGGGCACGATCAGCCTGAACATCTATGCGCTCCTCAGCAAGCAGACGAAGATCCCGGTCAAGGACTTCCAGGCCGCCGCGAAGGACCCGGTCAAGCTGGGCGTGCCCGCCGAGTGGTTCGTCCGCGAGGACGGCAAGAAGGTCACCAAGAGCATCGAGGGCTTCCTCTACCCGTCGACCTACGAGATCCCGCCGAAGGCCACCGCCGAGCAGATCCTGTCGATGATGGTGGACGAGTTCCTCCGGGTCACCAAGGGGCTCGACTTCGTCAACCGGGCGAAGGCGGAGCGCAAGATCTCGCCGTACGAGGCGCTGATCACCGCCTCCATCGCGCAGGCCGAGGCGGTCGACCCGAAGGACTTCGCGAAGGTGTCCCGGGTGATCTACAACCGGGTCTACGCCGGCAAGATCGGCTGCCGGTGCCTCGGCATCGACAGCGGCATCAACTACTCCTTCCGGTTGCAGGGCATCCCCCCGAAGGACTCCGACGACCTGCTGGCCAGCGAGATCCACAACCTGAAGAACCCGTACAACACGCACGACGTGGCCGGCCTGCCGATCACCCCGATCAGCAATCCGGGCGAGGGGGCGCTCAAGGGCGCGCTGGACCCGCCGCCGGGCGACTGGATCTTCTTCATGACCACCGACCAGAAGGGCACGATGGGCTACGGCAGCAACGACGCCGAGTACATCCAGCTCCGCAAGACGATGTGCAAGAACAAGGTGCTGACCGGGGAGAACTGCCGATTTTGAGAGCCGCCGTCGTCGGCACGCCGATCGCCCACTCGCTCTCCCCGGTGATCCATGAGGCCGGGTACGCGGCGGCGGGTCTGACCGGCTGGTCGTACACCCGGATCGAGTGCGCGGCCGACGAGCTGGCCGGCCTGGTCGCGGGCCTGGGCCCCGACTGGGCCGGGCTGTCGGTGACCATGCCCGGCAAGGAGGCGGCGCTCGCGCTGGCCGACGAGGCCTCGCCGGTCGCCGCCGCCGTCGGTGCCGCCAACACGCTGGTACGCCGCCCCGACGGCCGCTGGTACGCCGACAACACCGACGTCAGCGGCATGGTCGACGTGCTCACCGCGGCCGGGGTCACGCCCGGCGCCACGGTGACCGTGCTCGGGGCCGGCGGCACCGCCCGCGCCGCGGTGGCCGCGGCGGCCCGGCTCGGCGCGGCCGAGGTGACCGTGGTGGCCCGTCGCCCGGAGGCGGTCGACGAGCTGCGCCCGGTGGCCGCCGCGGTCGGGGTGCCCCTCGCGGGCGCGCCCTGGGACGGCGCGCCGGCGCACGCCCGGGCCGACGTGGTGGTCTCCACCGTGCCGAAGGGCGTCGCGGATCCGCTCGCCGACAACTTCGACTGGCGGCCCGGCACCGTCTACTTCGACGCCCTCTACGACCCGTGGCCCACCCCGCTGGCCACCGCGGCGCTGGCCGCCGGCTGCCGGGTCAGCTCCGGACTGGACCTCCTGCTGGCCCAGGCGGTCGGCCAGTTCACGCAGTTCACCGGGGTCGCCGCCCCGGTCGGCGCGATGCGCGCGGCGCTGGCGGCGGCACGCCGCTGAACCGCGGAGGCACCCCGGAGGTGTCCGGCGTGGATACGCTTCATCCGCGAAGCGGTCGTCCGGGCGGGGGGTACGGGGTGAACGAGCAGGGGATCCGGCACCGTCGGTGGGGGCTGCCCGCCTACGTCCTCCTCGGCGTGGCGCTGGTGGCCGCACTGGTGGCGGCGATGATCCCGTTGCTCGCCGAGCCGCAGCGCCCCACCCCGACGGCCGGCGCCGAGGGGCCGAGCGGGCTGCCCGCCCCGCCGGCCGCCGCACCGACCGGGACCCCGTCGGCCGCGCCGGCCTCCGCCACCGCGTCGCCGCGCCCCCGGGCGGGGGCGTACGCCCGGCTGGGCGCCGCCCCGTCCCGGTCGGCCGACCGGTGCGGGCACGTCTCGGCCGAGCTGGTGCCCTCCTGCGGCGCGTGGTGGGGCGTCTACTCGCCGGCCGGCGCGGCGGACGGCTGGGACCACGGCGGCGCGGTAGCCGACCTGGAGGCCCGGGTCGGACGCCGGTTCGACATCGTGCACCGCTACCACGACTTCTCCGACGCCGGCAGCAACGGCGCCTTCCCGGACGGCGACGAGCAGGAGCAGATGGGCCAGGGGCGGCTGATGTTCTTCGCCTGGGAGTCCCGGATCTTCTCCTCCGGCACCACGTTGACCTGGGCGGATGTCTACAGTGGTCGGTACGACGCGACGATCGACGCGGTGGCCGGGCGGATCCGGGCCACCGGCGTGCCGGTCTTCATGGGCTTCGACCACGAGCCGGAGGACGAGCCGGCCAAGGGCAGCGACGCGGACTTCGTCCGGGCCTGGCGGTACGTGCACGACCGCTTCGTCCGCGCCGGCGCGGACAACGCCGTCTGGGTGTGGACGATGATGGGCTGGCCCGGCTACTACGACCGGTACGCCGGCCTCTACCCCGGCGACCGGTACGTCGACTGGGTCGCCTACGACCCGTACAACTTCTACGCCTGCAACGGCGGCACCCAGTGGAAGACCCCCGACGCGGCCATGGACGGCTTCTACCGGTGGCTGGACACGAACCGGCTCGGGGCCGGCAAGCCGCGGATGCTCGCCGAGTTCGGCACCAACTTCGACCCGACCGACCGGGGAGCGAAGCGCCGGTGGTTCGAGGCGATGCCGGCCGCGCTGAAGGCGCACCCGAAGATCAAGGCGGCGATCTTCTTCAACTCGCCGGGCATGACCCGCACCTCGGCGACCTGCGACATGACCGTCGACGCGGACCCGGCCGCGCTGGCCGGATTCGCCGCCGCCGGTCGGGACGGGTATCTCCGGCAGGCCGACGGGCCGGCCCGCTGACGGCGGCGCGGCGCGTCGGCCCGGCCGGGACGGCGCGGCCCCGCCCCGGGTCGCCAGCCGTTCACGTCTTGCGGATCTTCCGTCCGGCCAATCGGCGGATGCCGTAACGGTGAGCGATGGGGCACGCTACGCACGTCTTTTCTCCATTGGAGGCCAAGCGTGCCCAAATCCCCGTTCCTCCGGCGGTTCCCCGGAGCGTTCCGCGTCGCGGTGGCCGCGACCGCGCTCGGGATCGCCGTCGCCGCCCTGCCGGGTGTCGCGTCCGCCGCCGTCGTACCGGCGCCGGCCACGGCGACCCTGGCCTCGGCGAACCCCGCCGACCTGACCCCGCACGCGAAGGACGGCGAGACCCGCGCCTTCGCCCAGGTCGGCAACCTGGTGTACGTCGGTGGGAGCTTCACCCAGATCCGGCAGACCGCCACCTCGGCCTGGCAGGCCCAGCGGTACCTGTTCGCGTACGACCGGACCACCGGCGCGATCTCCACCACCTTCCTGCCGGTGCTCGACGGGGCGGTCAACACCCTCGTCGCCGGCCCCGGCGGCACCCTGATCGTCGGCGGCTCGTTCGGCACCGTGAACGGCGTGGTCCGCAAGAACCTGGTCGCCCTCGACCCGGCGACCGGCGCGATCGTCGGCAGCTGGGTCGGCCGCTCCGACGGCGGCACCGTCCGCGACCTGGAACTGCACGACAACTGGCTCTACGTGGCCGGCGCGTTCAACTGGGTCAACGGCACCGCGCACGCCGGCCTGGCCCGGCTGAACGCCACCACCGGCGCGATCGACCCGGCCTTCGTGGTCAACGCGACGGGCGGCCGCAACTCCGCCAGCCCGTACGTCTGGACGATCGACGTGTCGCCGGACGGCAACACCCTGGTGGCCGGCGGCAACTTCATGTACCTCAACGGCCTGTCCCGCAACCAGATCGGTCTGGTCGACGTGGGTGCGGCCACCCCGGCGGTGCTGGACTGGAGCACCGAGAAGTACGTCCCGCCGTGCGCCGCGCCGCAGACCTTCATCCACTACGTGCAGAGCGTGAAGTTCGGTGAGGACGGCTCGTACTTCATCGTCGGCTCCAACGGCGGTGGCGGCTGGCCGGCGGCCTACTGTGACGCGCTGGTCCGGTTCGAGACCGCCGCGCGCGGCACCGGTCAGCTCGCCACCTGGGTCGACTTCACCGGCAACGACACCATCACCTCGGTGGAGGTCGCCGACGGCGTGATCTACCTGGGCGGGCACTTCCGCTGGCTGAACAACCCGAACGCCAGCGACAACGCCGGTGCCGGCGCGGTCGACCGGCTCGGCATCGCCGCGGTCACCCCGGCCACCGGCCTGCCGGTGAACTGGAACCCGCGCCGCAGCGGCGGCTCGGCGCTGCCGGCGGGCACCACCGCCTGGGGCTCCGCGGTGCCGGTCATCTGGCGGGGCTCCGACGGGGTGTACTTCGGGCAGAACTCCGACGGCATGGGCGACGAGTACCACGGCCGCCTGGGCATGTTCCCGATGGCCGGCGGCCGGACGATCACCCCGAAGAACGCGCCGACGGCGACCACCGGCTACCTCTACCTGAAGACCGCCGACGGCGAGGTGGCGAAGGTGTCGTTCGACGGCAGCACGCTGGGCGCGCCGGCGACGGTCGCGCAGCCCAACTGGACCGGCGCGGGCGCCACCTGGCGGGTCAGCGACCGGATCTACTGGTCGCACCTGGTGTCCGGGACGCCCACCGGCAGCCGCATCGACATCTCGCTGTTCAGCGGTTCGGCGATCGGCGCGCCGTGGGAGGCCTCCGGCTACAACGACTGGTACAACCCGGCGGCGATGTCCGGCGCGTTCTACCTCGACGGGCGGCTCTACTACACCCGGGCCGGCAGTTCGGCGCTGTACTACCGCTACTTCGAGATCGACGGCAACTACCTGGGCGCGACCGAGTTCGTCCTGCCCACCACGGGGCTGAGCTGGTCGACGGTGCGGGGCATGGCCTGGTACGACGGGCACATCGTCTACGGCGCGACGGACGGTACGCTGCGCAGCGTCGCGTTCGACCCGACGGCCGCGCCCGCGGTCAACGGGGCGGCGGCGACGGTGCTCGCCGCGGCCACGCCGGAGCTGACCTGGTCCAGCCCGGGGATGTTCTTCTCCGCGCAGTGACGGGGGACGGCGGGCGACGCGACGCCGGGTAGATTGTCCGTGCGGGGCCGGTGGCGGAATTCCGCCACCGGCCCCGTGGCACCAAGGGGAGGGTTCGTTGACTGGCTCGGGTGGTCCGCGTCGCGGCCGGCTCGTCCGCGTGGCCTTCGCGGTCAAGCGCGGCTGGTACCGGATGCGCTATCCCGGGCTCACGCTCGGCCGCGACGTCGAGATCCGGGGCCGGATCCGGCTGCGCCGGGGCGTCCGGGTGACCATCGGGGACCGGACCCGGCTCAACAAGCTGGTCCGCTTCGCCGGCCCCGGTGAGGTACGGGTGGGGGCGGACTGCCTGCTCAACGCCACCTGGATCGGCACCTGGACCTCGGTCACGGTCGGCGACCGCTGCCTGCTGTCCGACTGCGAGCTGCTGGACAACGACTTCCACAACCTGCCCCCGGACCAGCGTCACCTGCCGCCCACGCCGGCGACCCGGGCCCCGATCGTGGTCGAGGAGAACGTCTGGATCGGCGCGCACGCGCTGGTGATGAAGGGCGTCCGGATCGGCCGGGACAGCGTCGTCGGCGCCGCCACGGTGGTCCGCTCCGACGTCCCGCCGCGGGTCGTGGTGATCGGCAATCCCCAACAAATAGTGAAGAAGTTCAATGACTGATCCTGCCTCCTCGCCCTGGCTCAGCGACGGCTGGGAGGCCGGCGCCGCCGGCCGCACCGTCACCATCACCGACATGCTGCGGGTGCCGCTGCACCGCTACCGCCTGGTCGGTGGGATCGGCCTGGCGGGCCTGCTGGCCGCGCTCACCTTCATCCTGCTGGTCCCCGCCGATGTCACCGCCAACGCGGTGGTGGCGGTGCGGCCGGTGGTCACCGACGCCTTCACCCCGACCGGCGCCAGCGCCGACCGGTCGGTGAACATGAACGTGGAGAGCGGCATCGCCACCGGCAGCGAGGTGACCCAGATGCTCTCCGCCGAGGTGGGCCGCGACCCCAAGGAGGTACGCGACTCGCTCGACGTCGAGGTGCCCACCGGCGGGCAGATCCTGCGCTTCGTCTACCGCGCCCCGACCGCCGAGGAGGCGGTGAAGACCGTCAACATGGCCGCCCGGGCGTACCTGGACGTGCGGCGGCAGATGTACGAGAAGCAGCGCGGCGAGATGCTCAAGTCCTACGACGAGAGCATCGCCAAGGTCAGCGCCCAGCAGACCGCGCTGCAGAAGCGGGTGCTCAGCGCCAAGGGCGGCGCCGCCGACGCGGCGGTCGCCGAGCTGGCCGGCGTCAACAACCAGCTCACCCAGCTCGCCTCCGCCCGCAGCGAGATCGCCGCGGTGGACGTCAACCCGGGCTGGCTCACCCAGACCGCCGAGCCGGCGTTGGCCACCCGCAGCGGGTACCGGCTGCTCTACCTCGTCGCCGGCCTGCTCGGCGGACTGCTCATCGGCGTGGTGCTCGCGTACGTGGTGGAGTCGGTCGACCGGCGGATCCGCTCGGTGACCGACGCCCGCGACGCGACCGGGCTGCCGCTGCTGGGCACGGTACGCCAGCGTCGTTTCCCGAGCCGCGGTCAGCCGGTCGACGCCGACGTGCGCTACGTCGCGCTGGCCATCGCCGAGCGGGTCCGCCAGCCGGCCCGGCTGGCCCTGCTCGCCGCCCGCGAGGACGTCACCCCGCTCACCGCGGGGCTGGCGGTCGCGCTGGCCGCCGACGGCCGGGCCGTCTTCGTCGCCGACGACAGCGGGCGCGCCGAGCGGCTGCGCGGCACCGTGATGGCCGACCGGGGCCGGTTGCCGGCCGACAAGTCCCGGCCGGTCACGCCGAAGCCGCGTACCGGACCGCCGGCGGCCGCCGGCAGCGCCAGCGCGCCGGCCGGCGAGAAGGCCGGCACGGCCAAGGTCGACGGGGCCCGCGTCCCGAGCGACCCGGAGGCGACGATGACCCTGCCCCGGGTGGCCGTGGCGGCCGGGGGCGGCGCGGCGGCCGGGGACCCGGAGGCGACGCTGATGCTGAGCGCCGTCTCCTCCCGGCGCGACGGCGACAAGGGACGCCCGGTCGGCTCCGACGACATCGTGGTGGGCGCCGGGCGGATCCGGCTCGGCACCTCCCGGCAGGGCGCCGAGCACGGCCTGGTGCTCTTCAACGCGCCGCCGGCCGAGACCGACGAACGCGGCGTCGCGCTGGCCCGCAAGGGCACCGCCGTGGTGGTGGTCGAGCGGGACCGGACCCGGCAGGGCGACCTGCGCCGGCTGGTGGAGCGGCTGCGTGCCGCCGGCGTGGTGCCGCTCGGCTTCGTGCTGACCCGCAGCGGCCGTGGGTGAGCCAGCCCTGGGCAGCGGCGGGCCACCCCCGCCGCTGCTGCCCGTCTGGCCGCTGGCCGTCATGTTCGGGCTGGTCCCGCTCTGGTGGCTGACCGGCGTGTTCTACCTCGGCTGGCCGCTGTTCGGCGCGGTGCTCTTCGCGCTGCTGGTCACCCGGGGCCGGGTGCCGCTGCCGCCGTACACCGGGCTCTGGCTGCTGTTCCTGGCGATCGTCGCGGCCAGCGCCACCCAGCTGCCCGCGCCGTCCGCGCTGCTCACCTTCGGCCTGCGGTTCGGCTTCTACGCGACCGCGCTGATCGTCGGCGTCTACGTCTACGCCTGCGCCCGGGAACGCCGTGACCCGGTGGGCGTGCTGACCCCGGTCTGCGCCTTCTGGTTGGGGCTGGTCGCGCTGGGCTGGCTAAGCGTGCTCGCCCCCCGGCTCTCCCTGACCACCCCGATGGAGCTGCTGCTGCCCGGCGGGATCGGCAAGAACCCGTTCATCCAGGACATGACCCACCTGAGCACCGCCGAGTACAGCGCCCGCTCGCTGCACCCGATCTACCGGCCGGCCGCCCCGTTCTCCTACACCAACACGTACGGCAGCGCGTGGGCGATGACCCTGCCCTGCGTGATCGCGTACACCATGCTCTGCCGACGGGGCTTGCTGCGCTGGGTGCTGCTCGGGTCGCTGCCGCTCTCCCTCGCGCCGGCCTTCCTCACCCTGAACCGGGCGATGTTCCTCAGCCTCGGCGTCGGCCTGGCGGTGCTCGGCATCCGGGCCAGCCTGCGAGGCAACGTCAAGGTGGCGCTCTCGATCGTCGGCGTGGTGCTGCTCGGCGGCGTCGCCACGCTGTTCATCCCGATCACCGACCTGATCAACCAGCGGGTCGAGTCCAGTGACACGAACACCGACCGGCTCTCGCTCTACGTGGAGGTGCTGCACCGGGTGGGTGACTCGCCGTGGCTGGGCTACGGCGCGCCGCTGAACGTCGACACCGTCTCGGCCGACGCGCCGATCGGCACCCAGGGCCAGTTCTGGATGGTGCTGTTCAGTCACGGCGTACCGGCCCTGCTCTGCTTCCTGGCCTGGTTCGTCACCGCCGCGCTGAGCTGCGCCCGGGCCACCTCGGCCCCCGGCCAGTGGCTGGCCGTCGTACCGGTGATCTGCCTGGTGCAGCTGCCGTTCTACGGGATGGCCAACCAGAACCTCTCGGTCGCCTTCTTCGTCGTCGCGTTCGCGGTGGCGCTGACCGAACGGGAGCAGGCCCGGCGGCTCGTGCCCGCCCGGCCGTACCTGCCGATCCCGGTGTCGGCATGACCGCCGTCACCGGCCCGACGGCCGCCGACCAGGCCGAGGAGAACCGGCGCGGCGCGCGCAGCGGAGCGGCCGGACTGGTCGGCGCCGCCACCAGCGGGCTGTTCGGGTTCGTCCTCGCGGTGGTGATCACCCGCAGTTACGGCACGGTCGGCTCCGGCGCGTTCTTCGCCGCGATCGGCGTGGTCACCGTCGCCTCCGCCGTCTGCACCCTGGGCGCCGAGACCGGACTGATGTGGGCGCTGCCGCGCCGGCGCACCGGGGTGTCCGGCGACGCCGCCCGGATGCTGCCCGTCGCCCTGGTCCCGCCGCTGCTGACCGCCCTGCTGGTCGCCGCCGCCGGGGTCGCCGGCGCGGAGACGCTCGCGCCCCGGCTGCTGGGCCGCTCCGGCGTGGGCGGTCCGCCCCTGCTCGCGGTCACCTTCGCGCTGGTGCCGGTGGTCGTCGCGATGACCCTGCTGCTCGCCGCGCTGCGCTGCGTACGCCCCATCCGGGCGTACGTGGCCGTGCAGTTCTTCCTGCTCCCGGTCGCCCGGCCGCTGCTGGTCGGCGCGGCGGCCCTGGTCGGCGGGGGTCTGGTGCTCGGCATGACCGGCTGGCTGGTGCCGGCGGCGGTCGCGCTGCTCGCCTGCCTGGCGCTGGTCGCCGGGCCGCTCGGCATCGGCGGAGGCGCCCGCCTGCGCGCCGAACGGGCCGACTGGTCGAGTTTCTGGGGCTTCGCGCTGCCCCGGGCGGCCTCCGCGGCGATCGACGCCGGCAGCATGTGGGTCGGGGTGCTGCTGACCTCGGCGCTGGCCGGGCAGGCCGACGCGGGCGTGTTCGGCGCGGTCGGGCGCTACATCCTCGCCGGCCAGCTGGCCATGCAGGGCCTGCGGGTGGCGGTCTCGCCCCAGCTGTCCCGGCTGCTCGGCCGGGGGGACCGGGCCGCCGCGGCCGGCGTGCACCGCCAGCTCACCACCTGGGGGCTGGTGCTGTCCTGGCCGGTCTACCTGCTGCTGGCGGTCTTCGGGCTGGCCTTCCTGCAACTGTTCGGGCCGCAGTTCACCGCCGGCGCGACCGCGATGACGATCCTCGGGCTGGCCATGCTGGTGAACACCGGCGTCGGCAACGTGCAGAGCCTGCTGCTGATGGGCGGCCGCAGCGGCCGGCACCTGGCCGCCGTGGTGACCGGGCTGGTGGTCAACGTCGGCCTCGGGCTCTGGCTGATCCCCGGCCATGGCGCGACCGGCGCGGCGATCGCCTGGGCGGCGGGCATCACCACCGAGAACCTCAGCGCCTTCGGGTACGCCCGGCGGCTGGTCGGCCAGCCGCTGGTGGACCGGTCGATGCTGCGGGCCGCGGGCGCCACGGTGGCCGGCGTGGGGCTGGCCGCGGCGGTGGGCGTCGTGGTGGCCGGGCGCGGGGTGCCCGGCCTGGCGGTGGCGCTCGGCGTGCTGGTGGCGGGCTGCGTCGGCTTGTTGACGCTGCCCTCGGTGCGCGGGGGCGTGCAGAGGATCATCAGGCAGGTCCGTGGCCGGCCGGACGGGGCGTCCGTGGCCACGGTCGGAGCGCAGGCGAGGAGAGGTGGGTGAGGATGGGCGCGTCGTCCCTCCGGGACCGGGTCAAGCAGCTGGTGCCGACGCAGGTCACCGACCGGATCAAGGAGCAGCTCGTCGACTACGGTGTGCGCACCAGCGACCGGCGGCCCCTCCCGGATTTTCTGATCATCGGCACGAAGCGGGGTGGCACCACCTCGCTCTGGAACTACCTGATCCAGCACCCGCTCGTGCCCCGGCTCTATCCCGCCTGGAACACCAAGGCCTCGCACTACTTCGAGGAGAACTGGTCGCGGGGCGAGGCGTGGTACCGCTCGCACTTCCCGACGGTGAAGCAGCGGACCGCGCTGGAGAAGCGGCACGGCGGCCCGGTCCGGGTCGGTGAGGCCGCGCCGCTGTACATGTTCCACCCGCTGGGCGCCGAGCGGGTCGCCGCGCTGCTGCCCGAGGTCCGGCTGATCGTGCTGCTGCGCGACCCGGTGGAGCGGGCGTACTCGCACTGGAAGGAGCGCCGCACCCACGGCATCGAGCCGCTGAGCTTCGCCGACGCGCTGGCTGCCGAGGATGAGCGCACCGCGGGGGAGCGGGAGCGGCTGATCGCCGAGCCGGACCACTTCAGCGAGGCGTACGACTGGTACACCTACCGCGCCCGGGGCCGGTACCTGGAGCACCTTCAGCCGTGGCTGGACCGCTTCGACCGGGGCCAGCTGCTCTTCCTGCCCAGTGAGGACCTCTACCGCGACGCCCGCGGCACCTACCGGCGCACCCTGGACTTCCTCGGCCTGCCCGCGCACGACCTGCCGGACTTCAAGGTCTACAACGACCGGCGCTCGGCCCCGCTGGAGCCGGAGCTGCGGGCCGAGCTGACCGAGTACTACCGGCCGCACAACGCGGCGCTGCGCGAGCGCCTCGGGCTGGACCTCGCCGACTGGTCGGACGTCGCGGCGTGACAGTCCCCGCGACGACCACGACCGACCCGCGGTCGCGGACCGACGGGCTGGGCTGGGTGGCCCGGGCGGTCTTCCCCGACGAGCGGGTGGTGCTCACGCTGGACGATCCGCCGGCCGGGCACCGGGTCGTCGCCCGGTACGCCGTGGTGCCCTCGGTGGACCGGGCGCGGTTCCTGCTGCCGCTGGGCGCGCCCCGGGCGATGGCGGCCGCCCTGCTGTCGTACAACGCGTTGCGCCCGCCGAAGGTACGGGCGGTCCGCGCCGCGTTGGGCGCGCTGGCCCGGGCCGGCGCGGTCCGGCGGCTGCCGTTCCCCACGTTGACCGTGGCGCTGCCGGACGGCGTCGCGCCGGCCGACGCCCTGATCACCGCGCAGGTCACCGAGGCGCTCGGTGGGGCGCCCGCGTACGCGGCCCTCGGGGTGCGCCCGCCGGACCCGAACCACAAGCCGACGCTGCAGCTGTTCGACGCCGACGGCACCCCCCGCGGCTACGCCAAGCTGGGCTGGAACGACGCCACCCGGGCCCTGGTGGCCGCCGAGGCCGACGCGCTGCGGCAACTGCCGGCGCTGGCCGGGGTGCCGGACCATCCGCTGGCCCCGGGCCTGCTCGCCGAGGTCGACGTGGCGCAGCGGCGGGTGGCGGTGGTCGACCCGCTGCCGGCGGACATCCGGGGCGTGCCGGTCGGCGCGCCGCCGGAGCTCGACGCGTTGCTGGCGGTCGCCCGGCGCGGTCGCCCGGCGGCACCGGCCCGTCCGCTGGCCGGGTCGTCGTTCCTGACCCGGCTGGCCGCCGAGGCGGCTCGCGCGGCCGCCGTCGAGCCGGCCGGGGCCCGGGCGGTGGCCGCGGTGGACGCGCTGGCCGCCCGGCACGGCGCGACCGAGCTGGAGTTCGGGCACTGGCACGGCGACTGGGTGCCGTGGAACCTGGGCCGGCACGCGGGCCGGTTGGTCGCCTGGGACTGGGAGCACAGCGCGCCGGACGTGCCGGTCGGGTTCGACCTGGCCCACGACGCCTTCCAACGGTCGGTGGTGCTCGCCGGGGACCCGGTGGCGACCGCCGCACGGGCGGTCGACGAGCAGCTCGACCGGTACGGCGACCGGCTCGGGCTCGGGCCGGCGCGCCGCCGGGCGGTCGCCGACGCGTACCTGCTGGAGATGTGGCTGCGCACCTGGCGGCTGGCCGCCGCCGGGGCCGGCTGGAACCCGGCGCTGCACCCGGGACTGCTGGACCTGATGGAGGAGCGGTGAGGAGTCGCGTGGGCGGGACCGACGGGCAACACCGGGAGCCACCGGTGCTGCTGCTGGTGGGATCGAGCGGGGGACACCTCGCCCAGCTGCTGGCGCTGCGTCCCTGGTACGAGCGCTGGCAGCGGTGCTGGGTCACCTTCGACACCCCGGACGCGCTCTCCCTGCTGGCCGGGGAGGAGGTCGTCCCCGCCCACCACCCGACCACCCGCAACGTGCCCAACCTGCTGCGCAACGCCCTGCTGGCGCTGCGGGTGCTGCGCCGGCGGCGGGTCGCCGCGGTGGTCACCACCGGGGCCGGGGTCGCGGTCCCGTTCGTGGTGGCGGCCTGGCTGCGCCGGATCCCGACCGTCTACATCGAGGTCTACGACCGGATCGACACCCCCACGCTGACCGCCCGCCTCTGCCGGCCGTTCCTCTCCGCCATGCTCGTGCAGTGGGAGGAACAGCGCCGGCAGTACCCGGACGCCACCGTCGTGGGGACGCTGCTGTGACCGGGTCGACGACACCGGACGCGAGCACGCCGGCCGGGACGACCACGCCGCGCGTTCCCCGTCCCCGGGCCGCGGCCGAGCCGCGCACGGTACGGGTGCTGGTCGCGGTGGGCACCGACAAGCACCCGTTCGACCGGCTCGTCGAGTGGCTGCGCGACTGGCACGCCGAGGTGGGCACCGAGGTGGCGCTGACCGTGCAGCACGGTCACACCGCGCCCGCAACGGTGTCCGGCGCGGTGCCGTTCCTCGGCCACGACGAGCTGCAGCGCGCGATGGCCGACGCCGACCTGGTGGTGTGCCACGGCGGGCCGGCGACCATCCTGGAGGCCCGCCGGCACGGCCGGCTGCCGATCGTGGTGCCCCGGGACCCGGGCCGGGGCGAGCACGTCGACGACCACCAGCAGCTGTTCGCCCGCCGCCTCGGGGCCGCCGGCATGGTGGCGCTCTGCGAGACGCGGGAGGCGCTGCTGGCGGCGCTGCGCACGGGTGTCGCGGAACCGGGCCGGTACCGGGTCACCGACGACCCGGAGGCGGTGCGCGCGCAGCGCGCGGCGGTGGAGCGGGTCGGCGGGATCGTGGAGGAGCTGGTGGCCGCGTCGGCACACCGGCGGGGCCGCTGGTGGCAGCGGCTACGCGAGCGGAACGGAGACAACAACCGATGACCGTCGTCCCCTCGGTCAGCGCGGTGGTGCCCACCCGGGACCGCCCGGAGCTGCTCCGGGTCGCCGTGCAGGCGATCCTCGACCAGGACTACCCGGGCCCGGTGGAGGTCGTCGTCGTGTACGACCAGTCGGAGCCGGACCGGTCGGTGGAGGCGCTCTCCGGCCCCGACCGGCGGGTCCGGGTGATCCGCAACGAGCGCACGCCCGGACTGGCGGGCGCCCGCAACACCGGCATCCTGGCCGCCACCGGCGAGTTGATCGCGTTCTGCGACGACGACGACGAGTGGCTGCCCGGCAAGCTGCGCGCCCAGGTGGACGCGCTGGAGGGCGTGTACGGCGCCGAGTTCGTCAGCTGCGGCATCCGGGTGACCTACGACGGGCACACCGTCGACCGGGTGCTGGAGCGCGACCGGGTCCCGCTGCCCGCCCTGCTGCGCGACCGGCTCACCGAGCTGCACCCGTCCACCTTCCTGATCCGCGCCGCCGCCCTGCGCGACGGGTTCGGCCTGGTCGACGAGGAGATCCCCGGCAGCTACGCCGAGGACTACGAGTTCCTGCTGCGGGCCGCCCGCAGCGCCCCGCTGATCAACGTGACCACCCCGTACGTGCTGGTGCGCTGGCACAAGCGGTCCTACTTCGCGCAGCGCTGGGAGACCATCTCCGACGCGTTGCAGTGGCTGCTCGACCGCTATCCGGAGTTCGCCGGCGAGCCGGCCGGGCAGGCCCGGGTCACCGGGCAGATCGCCTTCGCCCGGGCGGCCTCCGGCGACCGCAAGGGCGCGCTGTCCTGGGCCGGTCGGACGCTGCGCAGCAACCCCCGGGAGCCCCGGGCCTACCTGGCGCTCGCCGTGGCCGGGCGGGTGCTGGGCGCGGACACCGTGCTGCGCACCCTGCACAAACGCGGTCGGGGCATCTGATCGTGGAGGGCCTGTTCGGGGTCGCCGTGGCGGTCTTCGGCGTGTACGTGCTGTGCAACGTCCGTCGGTTCGTCGACGGTTCCGCCCGGACGAGCCGCGACGTCTTCGGGGTGGAACTGCCGCGCGGGAGCCGGCGGGAGCGGGCGCACGGGATCTGGGTCAGGACGATCACCGTGGTGGTGGCCGTCGCCATGGTGGTCGGCGGTCTGGTGCAGGCGTTCGCGCCGCACCGGCGCTGATCCGTACGGGGCGGCCGGGAACCCCGGGCGAGGGCGGGCGCGTTGTCCGCTGGGCGGGACGGGGCGGACGGCTGCACCGGGCGGCCACCGGGCGTGACAGACTGACCGCTGTGTTGCGCTGGTTGACCGCAGGTGAATCGCACGGACCCGCCCTCGTCGCGATGGTGGAGGGGGTGCCCGCCGGCATCGAGCTGACCACCGGAGAGATCGCCGGTGAGCTGGCCCGCCGCCGGCTCGGCTACGGCCGGGGCGCCCGGATGTCGTTCGAGCAGGACGAGGTCGAGATCATCGGCGGGCTCCGGCACGGCCTGACCATCGGCAGCCCGGTGGCGATCCGGGTCGGCAACTCCGAGTGGCCCAAGTGGCGCACCGTGATGGCCGCCGACCCGGTGGACGCCGACGAGCTGGCCAGCCAGGCCCGCAACGCCCCGCTGACCCGGCCCCGGCCGGGCCACGCCGACCTGGCCGGCATGCAGAAGTACGGCCACACCGACGCCCGGCCGATCCTGGAGCGGGCCAGCGCCCGGGAGACCGCCGCCCGGGTCGCCGTCGGCACCCTGGCCAAGGCCCTGGTCAAGCAGGCCCTCGGCGTCGAGATCGTCTCGCACGTGGTGGAGCTGGGGCCGGTGGCCGCGAAGCCGGGCCTGCGGCCCACCCCGGAGGACGCCGAGCGGATCGACGCCGACCCGCTGCGCTGCCTCGACCCCGAGGCGAGCGCCCGGATGGTGGCCGAGGTGGACGCCGCGAAGAAGGCCGCCGACACCCTGGGCGGCGTGGTCGAGGTGCTCGCGTACGGGGTGCCGCCGGGTCTGGGCAGCCACGTGCAGTGGGACCGCAAGCTCGACGCGCGACTGGCGACCGCGCTGATGTCGATCCAGGCGATCAAGGGCGTGGAGATCGGGGACGGCTGGCAGCAGGCCCGCTCCCGGGGGTCCGCCGCGCACGACGAGATCATCCCCACCGCCACCGGGGTGCGTCGGGTCACCGACCGGGCCGGCGGCCTGGAGGGCGGCATCACCACCGGTGAGCCGCTGCGGGTGAAGGCGGCGATGAAGCCGATCTCCTCGCTGAACCGGGCGCTGTCCACGGTCGACGTCACCACCGGCGAGCCGGCCACCGCGATCAACCAGCGCTCCGACGTCTGCGCGGTGCCCGCCGCGGCGGTGGTCGCCGAGGCGATGGTGGCCCTGGTGCTGGCCGAGGCGGCGGTGGAGAAGTTTGGCGGCGACTCGGTCGCCGAGATGCGCCGCAACCTGAGCGGTTACCTCGACTCCCTGGTGATCCGGTGAGCGCGAGGAACGCAGCGCAGCGGAGTACCGCAGTCGCGAACGAAGGGGCGCTCCGGTGAGCACCCGGCCGGTCTGTGTGCTGGTGGGCGCGCCGGGCTCCGGCAAGACCACGGTGGGGGAGGAGCTGGCCACCCGACTCGGCGTCGGGTTCCGGGACACCGACGCCGACATCGAGCAGCTCGCCGGCAAGCCGATCCCGGACATCTTCGTGGACGAGGGCGAGGAGCACTTCCGTACCCTGGAGCGGGCGGCGGTGGCGGCGGCGCTGGCCTCGCACGCCGGGGTGCTCGCCCTCGGCGGCGGTGCGGTCCTCGCCGAGGAGAACCGCGCCGCGTTGATCGGCCACACCGTCGTGCACCTGTCGGTGGAACTGCCCGACGCGGTCAGGCGGGTCGGGCTCGGGGCCGGCCGGCCGCTGCTGGCGCTCAACCCGCGGGCCACCCTCAAGCACCTGATGGAGCAGCGCCGCCCGCTCTACGCCGAGGTGGCGACCGCGACCGTGGTCACCGACGGGCGGACCCCGCCGGAGCTGGCCGCCGAGATCGCGGCGCTGCTGAAGCCCTGACCGGCCGGGGCGCCGGCCGCCAGGTCACCAGCAGGGCCAGGGCGAGCAGCAGCTCGGCCACGTCACCGCCGTAGTACATCAGCGTCGCGGCGGCCCGCAGCTGTGCCGGCGGCGCGGCGACGTCGACCAGGCCGGCGTACAGCAGCTGGGCGAGGGTGGCGTGCGCGGCCACCGACAGGCCCAGCACCACCAGCCGGACCGGCACCCCGGGCCGGTGCGGTCCGGGGTCGGGTCCGGCGATCGACCAGCTGAACAGGTACCCGGCGGCGAGGAAGTGGGCCAGCACCAGCGGGTGCGTCCAGGGCCGGGTCTGGGTCGCCGCGTACAGCGGGGTCAGATGCAGCAGGTAGAGCCCGCCGGCGCTGAGCAGCAGCCCGGTCACCGGATGGGCGGGCACCCGCAGCAGCGGGTGGCGCAGCGCCCGGACCAGGGCACGGCCGCGCCGCCGGTCGAGGGTGCGCAGCAGCAGGGTGCCGGGGGCGCCGAGGACCAGCCCGAGCGGGGCCAGCATGCCGACCAGCAGGTGCCGCCACATGTGCGCGACGAGGTCGTGCCCCGGCACCAGCGCCGCCGCGGCGAGCAGCGCGCAGCCCACGGCGAAGCTCACCGTGCGCCGGTGGCCCCACCCGCCCCGGTCGCCGGCCCGCAGCGCCGCCGCCAGATAACCCCAGAAGAGCACCAGGGGTACGAGCAGCAGCGGCCCGACGCCGCCGCCGTGCGACCCGGTCATCGCCGCTCGGCGCAGGTGTCCACCACGGTGGCCCGGCGCTGCACGGTCCAGCCGACGCCGATGAACGCGACGCCGAGCAGCAGGAAGCCGACGTCCCAGGCGGTCTGGTGCGGGCCGCCGTGCACGTGGTGGATGCCGAGCAGGTGGTGGTCGACGATGCCCTCCACGACGTTGAACAGACCCCAGCCGACCAGCGCCCAGCCCCACAGCGCGGGGGAGCGCCACAGCCGGCCCCGGGACCGGGTGACCCGGGCGTGGAGCAGGGCGAGCCCGGTGAGCACCGCGATCCAGGTGACGACGTGGAACAGGCCGTCCCACAGGGTGTTCATCTGCAGGCCGGAGACGGTGTCCACCGGGTACGGCCGGATCCCCACGTTGTCGGTGTCGGTGCTGCTGAGCATGTGGTGCCACTGGAGGACCTGGTGCAGCAGGATCCCGTCGACGAAGCCGCCGAGGCCCACGCCGAGGATCGTGGCCGGCACCCGGATGTCCGCCCCGTCGATGGTCGATCGGTTCATCGTCCGCTACCTCCCGCGTCGGTGGTCCCGTTCCTGGTCACTGCCCGCTGTCACCCGGTCAAACGTCCGGACCGGCTGCCGGGCCACGGTGTGGACAGTCGCCGCGCGGAGGCGGCCGGCTCGACTAGGCTCCCCGCCGTGGACGAGGTGACCCGGATCCCGGTCGGTGGCGAACGGCCGTACGACGTGCTGGTGGGACGTGACCTGCTCGACCCGCCGCCCCGGCTGCTGCCCGGCGCCCAGCGGGTGGCGTTCCTGCACGCCCCGCCGCTGAAGGCGCTGGCCGAGCGGCTCGCCGGGCAGGTGCGGGCGGCCGGGGTGACGCCGCTGCTGATCGAGGTGCCGGACGCCGAGGCGGGCAAGCACGTCGACGTGGCCGCGGCCTGCTGGGACCGGCTGGGGGCGGCCGGCTTCACCCGTACCGACGCGGTGGTCGGGGTGGGCGGCGGCGCGGTCACCGACCTGGCCGGTTTCGTGGCGGCCTGCTGGCTGCGCGGGGTGCGCTGGGTGCCGGTGGCGACCTCGCTGCTCGGCATGGTCGACGCGGCGGTGGGCGGCAAGACCGGCATCAACACGGCGGCCGGCAAGAACCTGGTCGGCGCCTTCCACCCGCCGGCCGGGGTGATCTGCGACCTCGCCACCCTGGACAGCCTGCCCCCGGCCGACCTGGCCGCCGGCATGGCCGAGGTGGTCAAGTGCGGCTTCATCGCTGACCCGGTGATCCTCGACCTGGTGGAGCGGGAGCCGACCGCCGCGCTGGACCCGAAGGGCCCGGTGGCCCGGGAGCTGATCGAGCGCGCGGTCCGGGTGAAGGCCGACGTGGTCGCCGGTGACCTGCGCGAGTCGGGGGTCCGCGAGGTGCTCAACTACGGGCACACGTTGGCGCACGCGATCGAGAAGGCGGAGGGCTACCGGTGGCGGCACGGGCACGCCGTCGCGGTGGGTCTGGTCTACGCGGCCACCCTGGCCCGGCTCGCCGGCCGGCTGGACGCGGCCACCGCCGAGCGGCACCGGGCGGTCGTCGCCGCGCTGGGCCTGCCGACCGGCTACCGGGCGGACGCCTGGCCGGACCTGCTCGCCGCGATGCGGGTGGACAAGAAGACGCGGGGCAGTCGGCTGCGCTTCGTGGTGCTGGACGGCCTGGCCCGCCCGGCGATCCTGGAGGGCCCGGCCGACGAGCTGCTGCACGAGGCGTACCGGGAGATCAGCTCGTGAGGGTGTACGTGCTCAACGGGCCGAACCTGGGCCGCCTCGGCACCCGGCAGGTCGACGTGTACGGGGTGACCAGCTACGCCGACCTGGTCACCATATGCGTCGACACCGGCCGCGAGCTGGGGCTGGACGTGCAGGTCCGGCAGACCGACGCGGAGCACGAGCTGCTGGGTTGGCTGCACGAGGCGGCCGACGAGGGCGCGGCGGTGGTGCTCAACCCGGCCGCCTGGTCGCACTACTCGATCGCGGTGCGGGACGCCTGCGCGATGCTGCGCGGCCCGCTGGTCGAGGTGCACATCTCCAACATCCATGCCCGGGAGGAGTTCCGGCACCACTCGGTGGTCTCGGCGGTGGCCACCGGGGTGATCTGCGGCCTCGGCGTGGACGGCTACCGCCTGGCCCTGCACCACCTGGCCGCCCGCTTCGGAGCCGGCACCGCCTGAGCCGGGCCACCCGCAACGACCCGGGTCGGTGGTCGTCACGTTCGTCACACTCGGTGACCCGAGTGCCTGCTCTGCCGCATGCCCTCGTCGGCCTTTGCTCTGCTTCAACCCACGCAACACCGTACTGAGCTGGGGATACTTCGCAGGTGTCGGCCGGGGTGCGTCGTCACCGTTGTCACTGACAGTGCCTGTTGCGGTGGTTGAAGCAGAGCAAAGGCGGCGCGGGGGGACGGTGCCTCAGCGGTGGTCGCTCTGGGTGATCCTCGGCACCCGGGGCGGGGCGGCGCGGGGATCGGCGAGCGGGGAGGCGCGCAGCGCGGCGGGGCCGGTTCGACACAGCTAGTAGACTTGGTGGGTCTGTCCGCCAATTGAAGATCAAGGCAGGAAATGGCCTCCACCAACGACCTCAAGAACGGCCTGGTACTCAACCTCGACGGCGAGCTCTGGTCCGTCGTCGAGTTCCAGCACGTCAAGCCCGGCAAGGGTGGTGCGTTCGTGCGTACCACGCTGAAGAACGTGCTCTCCGGCAAGGTGGTCGACAAGACCTTCAACGCGGGCACCAAGGTCGAGACCGCGACCGTCGACAAGCGCACCATGCAGTACCTGTACGCCGACGGTGAGGACTACGTCTTCATGGATCTGGAGACGTTCGACCAGATCACCGTCCCCGGCGGCACCGTCGGCGAGGCGGCCAACTACCTCCTCCCCGAGGCCGAGGCGACCGTCGCCACCCACGAGGGGGTGCCGCTCTACATCGAGCTGCCCACCTCCGTGGTGCTCGAGGTCACCTACACCGAGCCGGGCCTGCAGGGCGACCGCTCGACCGGCGGCAACAAGCCGGCCACCGTCGAGACCGGCGCGACCGTCCAGGTGCCGCTCTTCATCACCACCGGCGAGAAGATCAAGGTCGACACCCGCGACGGCCGTTACCTCGGCCGAGCCTGATGGCCGAGGGTCCCAAGCAGCAGATGCCGGCGCGCCGCAAGGCGCGCAAGCGGGCGCTGGACGTGCTCTTCGAGGCCGACCTGCGCGACCGGCCCCCGGTCGACGTGCTCGCCGGCTACCTGGAGCGGATCGAGAAGCCGCACCCGGAGCACCTGGGCTACGCCGTCGGCCTGGTCGAGGGCGTCGCGGCGCACCTCGACCGGATCGACGAGGTGATCGCCAGCTACGCCGAGGGCTGGACGCTGGACCGGATGCCGGTGGTGGACCGCAACCTCGCCCGGATCGCCGTGTACGAGCTGCTCTACGTCGACGAGATCGACGACGCGGTGGCGATCAGCGAGGCCGTCGAGCTGGCCCGCCAGATGTCGACCGACGACTCGCCGCGCTTCCTCAACGGCCTGCTCGGCCGGATCGCCGAGTACGCCACCCGCTGAGCGGTCACCTGACGACGAACGAAGGGCCCGTGCCGGACGGCACGGGCCCTTCGTGACGGGTGGATCAGGACGCGAAGAACGCCCGCGGGTCGGCGACCAGGACACCGTGCTCGGTGAGCCGCTCGATCAGGCCCGACGGCGAGGCGTCGTAGACGATGGCCAGGGCCCGCAGGTCGTCGGCGCGGATCGAGAGCACCCGGCCGTTGTAGTCGCCGCGCTGCTGCTGGATGGCGCGCGCGTAGCGGGCGACGTAGGCGAGGTCCTCGGAGGCCTCGTCGTACAGCTTCTCCAGGTCCAGGACGATCTTGCTGGTGGGCTCGTGCCGCACCCCGCTGCCGTCGGGCAGCAGCTCCGAGACGGGAACGCGGTAGAACTCGGCCAGCTCCGCCAGGCGGGACACGGTGACGGCGCGGTCGCCACGCTCGTACGAGCCGACCACCACGGCCTTCCACCGCCCGTTCGACTTCTCCTCCACGCCCTGCAGGGACAGGCCCTGCTGCTGGCGGATGGAGCGCAGGCGGGCGCCCAGCGACTTGGCGTATTCAGAGGGCATTCGGACACTCCCAGTGCTGCTCGGGGTTCTCCCAGCTATCGCTACGGAGCGTGACGGTACGGGGATTGCGACACGTGGTCAAGTGTTCGAGCCGACCCCGTCCGGAGGGGTGTTCGGCTTGTCCGTATTTCTCCACGCTGACCAGGGGGTCAGTACCGGCGGCGGCCGGCCCGGTGACCGCTGGTAACGTGGCGTGAAGCCCCGGTCCGGGCCCCACGGGGTCCGCCCGGTCATCCAGACGTCCTTTAACGACCCGTCCAGTGAGGCGGGGAAGGAGGTCCGCCGTGGCCTACCCACCGGCTGCCCATCCGTCGCCGCCGCGACAACCCTCGGTGAAGGTGATCCTCGCCGCAGCGGACGTGTCGCGGGTGGTCGACCGCATCGCCCACCAGATCCTGGAGAAGACCCAGGGCGCCGCCGACACCGTGCTGCTCGGCATCCCCACCCGGGGCGTGCCGCTGGCGAAGCGGCTCGCCGCCCGGATCAGCGCCTTCGAGGACGTGACCGTCCCGGTCGGCGTGCTCGACATCACGCTCTACCGCGACGACCTGCGCCGGCACGCCACCCGCGCGGTCGGCCCGACCGACCTGCCGCCCGGCGGGATCGACGGCAAGCGGGTGATCCTCGTCGACGACGTGCTCTTCTCCGGCCGCACCGTGCGGGCCGCCCTGGACGCGCTCAGCGACGTCGGCCGGCCGGCCACCGTGCAGCTCGCGGTCCTGGTCGACCGCGGTCACCGCCAGCTGCCGATCCGCGCCGACTACGTCGGCAAGAACATCCCGACCGCGCTCGCCGAGAGCGTCAAGGTCACCCTCGCCGAGACCGACGGCGTCGACGAGGTCAAGCTGTACGGAGGGGCTCCCTCATGATCAGGCACCTGCTCTCCGGGGCCGACCTGGACGCGGCCACCGCCACCCGGATCCTGGACACCGCCGCCGAGATGGCCACCGTCGCCGGACGCGAGGTCAAGAAGCTGCCCGCGCTGCGCGGGCGCACCGTGGTGAACCTCTTCTACGAGGACTCCACCCGGACCCGGATCTCGTTCGAGGCGGCCGCCAAGCGGCTCAGCGCCGACGTGATCAACTTTTCGGCCAAGGGTTCCAGCGTGGCCAAGGGCGAGAGCCTGAAGGACACCGCGCTCACCCTCCAGGCCATGGGGGCCGACGCGGTGGTCGTGCGGCACCCCGCCTCCGGCGCGCCGCACCGGCTGGCCAACTGGGTGGACGGGTCGGTGGTCAACGCCGGCGACGGCACCCACGAGCACCCGACCCAGGCGCTGCTCGACGCGTACACGATGCGGTCCCGGCTGGGCCGGCTCGCCGGCCTGCACGTGGCGATCGTCGGCGACGTGCTGCACTCCCGGGTGGCCCGCTCCAACGTGCTGCTGCTGTCCACCCTCGGGGCCAAGGTCACCCTGGTCGGCCCGCCCACCCTCATCCCGGTGGACATCTCCGCCGCGCTCGCCCCCGGCACCGATGTCTCCTACGACCTCGACACCGTTCTTCCCGGTGTGGACGTGGTGATGATGCTGCGGGTGCAGCGCGAGCGGATGGGCGACTCCTACTTCCCCTCGGCCCGCGAGTACTCCCGCCGTTACGGGCTGGACGGGCCCCGCATGCGCCGGCTGCCGGAGCACGCGATCGTCATGCACCCCGGTCCGATGAACCGGGGCATGGAGATCACGCCCGAGGTGGCCGACTCGCCCCGCTCCACCATCGTCGAACAGGTCGCCAACGGGGTCTCCGTGCGGATGGCCGTCCTCTACCTGCTGCTCGGAGGGAACAACCGGTGACCGCGTACCTGATCAGGAACGTCAGCGTGGTCGGCGCGGAGCCGACCGACCTGCTCATCCGCGACGGCGTCGTGGCCGAGACCGGCGCGGGGCTGACCGCGCCCGACGCGACCGTGCTCGACGCGACCGGCCTGGTCGCCCTGCCCGGCCTGGTCGACCTGCACACCCACCTGCGCGAGCCCGGCCGGGAGGACGCCGAGACCGTCGAGTCCGGCTCGCGGGCGGCGGCGCTGGGCGGCTACACCGCGGTCTGCGCGATGGCGAACACCTCGCCGGTCGCCGACACCGCCGGCGTGGTCGAGCAGGTCTGGCGGCTCGGCCGCGAGGCCGGGCTGGTCGACGTGCAGCCGATCGGCGCGGTCACCGTCGGCCTGGCCGGCGGCCAGCTCGCCGAGCTGGGCGCGATGGCCGACTCGGCGGCCCGGGTGCGGATCTTCTCCGACGACGGGCACTGCGTGGCCGACCCGAAGCTGATGCGCCGGGCGCTGGAGTACGTCAAGGCCTTCGACGGGGTGATCGCCCAGCACGCCGAGGAGCCCCGGCTCACCGAGGGCGCGCAGATGCACGAGGGTGAGGTCTCCACCCGGCTCGGGCTGACCGGCTGGCCGGCGGTCGCCGAGGAGGCGATCATCGCCCGGGACGTGCTGCTGGCCGAGCACGTCGGCAGCCGGCTGCACATCTGCCACGTCTCCACTGCCGGCAGCGTCGAGGTGCTCCGGCACGCCAAGGCGCGCGGGGTCAAGGTCACCGCCGAGGTCACCCCGCACCACCTGCTGCTGACCGACGAGAAGGCCACCACCTACGACCCGGTCTACAAGGTGAACCCGCCGCTGCGCACCGCCGCCGACATCGCGGCGCTGCGCGGGGCGCTGGCCGAGGGCGTGATCGACATCATCGCCACCGACCACGCCCCGCACGCGGTGGAGGACAAGGAGTGCGAGTGGGCGTACGCCCGGCCGGGCATGCTCGGCCTGGAGACCGCCCTCTCGATCGCGCTGGACGTGCTCGGTCCGCAGTGGGACCTGATCGCGGAGCGGATGTCCCGCGCCCCGGCCCGCATCGCCGGCCTGGAGGGGCACGGTCTCGACCCGGCCCCCGGCGTGCCGGCCAACCTGACCCTGGTCGACCCGGCCGCCCGTCGCGTGATCGAACCGGCGGAGCTGGCCAGTCGCAGTCGCAACACCCCGTACGCCCGCATGACGCTGCCGGGTCGCATCGTGGCGACCTTCCTGCGCGGCGAGCCGACGGTCCTGGACGGAAAGGCTGTTAAGTGACCAAGCGTAGGCCCGCGATCCTCGTCCTCGAGGACGGGCGCACCTTCCACGGCGAGGCGTACGGCGCCGCCGGGGAGACGTTCGGCGAGGCGGTCTTCAACACCGGCATGACCGGCTACCAGGAGACCCTCACCGACCCCTCCTACCACCGGCAGGTGGTCGTGCAGACCGCCCCGCACATCGGCAACACCGGGGTCAACGGCGAGGACGACGAGTCCGGCCGGATCTGGGTCGCCGGGTACGTGGTGCGCGACCCGGCCCGGGCCAGCTCCAACTGGCGGGCCACCGGCGGCCTGGAGGAGCGGCTGGCCGCCGAGGGCGTGGTCGGCATCAGCGGCGTGGACACCCGGGCGCTCACCCGCCACCTGCGCGAGCGCGGCGCGATGCGGGTCGGCGTCTCCAGCGTCGACGACGACCCCGCCGCCCTGCTGGAGCGGGTCCGCCAGTCCCCGCCGATGGTCGGCGCGGACCTCTCGGCCGAGGTGACCACCGACGAGCCGTACGTGGTCGAGGCCCGGGGCGAGCACCGGTTCACCGTCGCCGCCCTGGACCTGGGCATCAAGCGCAACGTGCCGCGCCGGCTGGCCGCCCGCGGGGTCACCACCCACGTGCTGCCCGCCGGCTCGACCATCGACGACCTGCTCGCCACCGGCGCGGACGCGGTGTTCTTCTCGCCCGGCCCGGGCGACCCGGCGACCGCCGACGGGCCGGTCGCGCTGGCCCGCGAGGTGCTCAGCCGGCGGATCCCGCTCTTCGGCATCTGCTTCGGCAGCCAGATCCTCGGCCGGGCGCTCGGCTTCGGCACCTACAAGCTGGGGTACGGCCACCGCGGCATCAACCAGCCGGTGCTCGACCGGGTCACCGGCAAGGTCGAGGTGACCAGCCACAACCACGGCTTCGCCGTCCAGGTGCCGGGGGCGCAGGCCGGGGCCGTCGTCCCCGACCAGGTGATCGACACCGAGTTCGGCGGCGTCCAGGTGTCGCACGTCTGCCTCAATGACAACGTGGTCGAGGGGCTGCGGGCCAAGGACGTGCCCGCCTTCACCGTCCAGTACCACCCGGAGGCGGCGGCCGGCCCGCACGACGCGGACTACCTGTTCGACCGTTTCGCCGAGCTGATCGAGGGACGCAAGGATGCCTAAGCGCGACGATCTGAAGCACATCCTGGTGATCGGCTCCGGGCCGATCGTGATCGGGCAGGCCTGCGAGTTCGACTACTCCGGCACCCAGGCCTGCCGGGTGCTGCGCAGCGAGGGCATCCGGGTCAGCCTGGTCAACTCCAACCCGGCGACGATCATGACCGACCCGGAGTTCGCCGACGCCACGTACGTCGAGCCGATCACCCCGGAGTTCGTCGAGCTGGTGATCGCCAAGGAGCGCCCCGACGCGCTGCTGCCCACCCTGGGCGGGCAGACCGCGCTGAACACCGCGGTCGCCCTGCACGAGGCGGGCGTGCTGGAGAAGTACGGTGTCGAGCTGATCGGCGCGAACATCGAGGCGATCAACCGGGGCGAGGACCGGCAGCTGTTCAAGGACATCGTGGCCAAGGCCGGCGTCCGGCTCGGCCTGGCGGACCCGTCGACGCTGACCCCGCGCTCGCGGGTCTGCCACTCGATGGACGAGGTCCGCGAGACCGTCGCCGAGCTGGGCCTGCCGGTGGTGATCCGGCCGTCGTTCACGATGGGCGGCCTGGGCTCCGGGATGGCGCACACCGACGAGGACCTGGAGCGCATCGCCGGCGCCGGCCTGGCCGCCAGCCCGGTGCACGAGGTGCTGATCGAGGAGAGCGTGCTCGGCTGGAAGGAGTACGAGCTCGAACTGATGCGCGACCGCCACGACAACGTGGTGGTGGTCTGCTCGATCGAGAACGTCGACCCGATGGGCGTGCACACCGGTGACAGCGTCACCGTCGCCCCGGCCATGACGCTGACCGACCGGGAGTACCAGCAGCTGCGTGACCTGGGCATCGCGGTGCTGCGCGAGGTCGGCGTCGACACCGGCGGCTGCAACATCCAGTTCGCGGTCAACCCGACCGACGGCCGGCTCGTGGTGATCGAGATGAACCCCCGGGTGTCGCGCTCCTCGGCCCTGGCGTCGAAGGCCACCGGCTTCCCGATCGCCAAGATCGCGGCGAAGCTGGCCATCGGCTACACGCTGGACGAGATCCCGAACGACATCACCCTGAAGACCCCGGCGGCGTTCGAGCCGACCCTGGACTACGTGGTGGTGAAGATCCCCCGGTTCGCGTTCGAGAAGTTCGCCGGCGCGGACCCGGAGCTCACCACCACCATGAAGTCGGTCGGCGAGGCGATGAGCCTGGGCCGCAACTTCACCGAGGCGCTGAACAAGGCGATGCGCTCGATGGAGACCAAGGCGTCGGGGTTCTGGACCGTCCCCGACCCCGCGGACGCGACGAGGGAGAACACCCTCGCGGCGCTGCGGATCCCGCACGACGGGCGGCTCTACACCGTCGAGCGGGCGCTGCGCCTGGGCGCGTCGATCGCCGAGGTGGCCGAGGCGTCCGGCGGCATCGATCCCTGGTTCCTGGACCAGATCGCCGCGCTGGTCGAGCTGCGCGCCGAGATCGTCGACGCCCCGGTGCTCGACGGGGACCTGCTGCGCCGGGCGAAGCGGGCCGGCCTGTCCGACCGGCAGCTCGCCGCGCTGCGCCCGGAGCTGGCCGCCGAGGACGGCGTACGCACCCTGCGCCACCGGCTCGGGGTGCGCCCGGTCTACAAGACCGTCGACACCTGCGCCGCCGAGTTCGAGGCGACCACGCCGTACCACTACTCGACGTACGACCAGGAGACCGAGGTCGCGCCCTCGGACCGACCGAAGGTGCTCATCCTGGGCTCCGGCCCGAACCGGATCGGTCAGGGCATCGAGTTCGACTACTCCTGCGTGCACGCGGTCCAAGCGCTGCGCGAGGTCGGCTATGAGACCGTGATGGTCAACTGCAACCCGGAGACGGTCTCCACCGACTACGACACCGCCGACCGGCTCTACTTCGAGCCGCTCACCTTCGAGGACGTCCTGGAGGTGTGGCACGCCGAGGACACCTCCGGCAGGGCGGCCGGGGGCCCGGGCGTGGTCGGGGTGGTCGTGCAGCTCGGTGGGCAGACCCCGCTCGGCCTGGCCCAGCGGCTGAAGAACGCCGGCGTGCCGATCGTCGGCACCTCGCCGGAGTCCATCCACCTGGCCGAGGAGCGCGGCGCGTTCGGCGCGGTGCTCGCCCGGGCCGGGCTGCGCGCCCCGGCGCACGGCATGGCCACCTCGTACGACGAGGCGAAGGCGATCGCCGACGAGATCGGGTACCCGGTGCTGGTCCGGCCGTCGTACGTGCTCGGCGGGCGGGGCATGGAGATCGTCTACGACGACGCCACCCTGCGCGACTACATCGGCCGGGCCACCGACATCTCGCCCGACCACCCGGTGCTGGTCGACCGCTTCCTCGACGACGCCATCGAGATCGACGTGGACGCCCTCGTCGACGCCGACGGTGACGTCTACCTGGGCGGCGTGATGGAGCACATCGAGGAGGCCGGCATCCACTCCGGCGACTCGTCCTGCGCCCTGCCGCCGATCACGCTGGCCGGCTCGCACCTGACCCAGGTGCGCCGCTACACCGAGGAGATCGCCCGCGGGGTCGGGGTGAAGGGCCTGCTCAACGTCCAGTACGCGCTCCAGGGCGACATGCTGTACGTGCTGGAGGCCAACCCGCGCGCGTCGCGGACCGTCCCGTTCGTCTCGAAGGCGACCGCCGTGCCGCTGGCCAAGGCGGCGGCCCGGATCGCGCTCGGCGCCACCATCGCCGAGCTGCGCGCCGAGGGGATGCTGCCGCCGACCGGGGACGGGGGCACCATGCCCGCCGACGCCCCGATCGCGGTCAAGGAGGCGGTGCTGCCGTTCAAGCGGTTCCGCACCCCCGCCGGCAAGGGCATCGACGTGCTGCTCGGCCCGGAGATGAAGTCCACCGGCGAGGTGATGGGCATCGACACCGGCTTCGGCCAGGCGTTCGCCAAGTCGCAGGCCGCCGCGTACGGCTCGCTGCCGACCGCCGGCAAGATCTTCGTCTCGGTGGCCAACCGGGACAAGCGCGGCATGATCTTCCCGATCAAGCGGCTGGCCGACCTCGGCTTCGAGATCGTCGCCACCACCGGCACGGCGGAGGTGCTGCGCCGGCACGGCATCGCCTGCGAGCAGATCCGCAAGCACTACGAGTCGGGCGAGGGCGCCGACGCGGTCTCGCTGATCCTCGGTGGCGACGTGGCGCTGGTGGTGAACACCCCGCAGGGCTCGGGCGCGAGCGCCCGCTCCGACGGGTACGAGATCCGCAGCGCCGCCGTCACGGCGGACATCCCGTGCGTCACCACCGTGCCCGGCGCGGCGGCGGCGGTGATGGGCATCGAGGCGCGCATCAACGGTGACCTCCGCGTCCGCCCGCTGCAGGACCTGCACGCCGCCCTCCGGGGCGGCGAGTGACGGCCCGGGTGACCGCGTCGATCACGAGGTCGGCGGCGACGTCCGCCGACCTCGTGGTCACCGCACCGGGGGTGGGGGAGCGGTGATCTTCGAGAAGGTGGTCCGGCCCCGGCTGTTCGGCATCGGGGGCGGGGACGCGGAGGCGGCGCACGAGTGGACGCTGCGCCGGCTGGCCGCGGTGTCGCGCCGGCCGGCCCTGCTGGCGGCGCTGCGGGCCCGGTACTTCCGCGCCGCGCCGCGCACCGTGTTCGGGGTGGACTTCCCGAACCCGGTGGGGTTGGCGGCCGGGATGGACAAGAACGGTGTCGCGCTGCCCGCGTGGCCGGCGCTCGGCTTCGGTTTCGTCGAGGTCGGCACGGTCACCGCGCACGCCCAGCCCGGCAACCCGCGACCGCGGCTGTTCCGGCTGCGCGACAGCGAGGCCGTGGTCAACCGGATGGGCTTCAACAACGCCGGCGCCGAGGCGCTCGCCCGGCGGCTGGCGGCGCTGCCGCGCCCGCTCGGCGTACCGCTGGGGATCTCGTTGGGCAAGTCCAAGGTGACCCCGCTCGACGAGGCGGTGGCGGACTACCTGGCCTCCTACCGGGCGCTGCGGGAGCACGGGGACTACTTCGCGGTCAACGTGTCCTCCCCGAACACTCCCGGCCTGCGGTCGCTGCAGGACCGGTCGCACCTGGACGCGCTGCTGGCCGCCCTGGTCGGGGAGAAGCCGGTGCTGGTGAAGATCGCCCCGGACCTCACCGAGCCGGCCATCGCGGAGCTGCTGCAGGTGTGCCTGGACCGGGGCGCGGCCGGGGTGATCGCCACCAACACCACGCTGGCCCGCGACGGGCTCGCCCCGGCCGACCGGGAGCGGGGCGCCGAGACCGGCGGGCTGTCCGGTCGTCCGCTCGCCGCCCGGGCCCGTGAGGTGGTCGGCTTCGTGCACCGGGAGACCGGTGGCCGGCTGCCGGTGATCGGCGTCGGCGGGATCCTGGACCCGGACGACGCGGCCCGGATGTTCGACGCGGGCGCCAGCCTGGTCCAGCTCTACACCGGGTTCATCTACCGCGGGCCGGCGCTGGTCCGCGCCGCCGCCCGCACCCCCTAGCCCTCGGCCCGGCCGTACCCGCGGGTCACGGCCGCCGTCCAGCGCGGACGGCGACCGTGACCCGCGCGGCCACGGCCGGCCGGTAGGGGTCGAACAGGGGTGAAGTCAGGGGTACGAGAAGGGAGCGCGTGGTGACGCCGGAGGAGATCCTCGCCACCGACCGGGCGCACGTGTGGCACCCCTACGCGGCGCTGCCGCCGGCCAGCCCGCCGTACGTGGTGGCGAGCGCCGAGGGCGTCCGCCTGCGACTGGCCGACGGCCGGGAGCTGATCGACGGGATGTCGTCCTGGTGGGCGGCGATCCACGGCTACCGGCACCCGGTGCTGGACGCCGCCGTCACCGACCAGCTCGGCCGGATGAGCCACGTGATGTTCGGCGGCCTCACCCACGAGCCGGCGGTACGGCTGGCCCGCACCCTGGTCGAGCTGGCCCCGGAGGGGCTGGAGCACGTCTTCCTGGCCGACTCCGGCTCGGTCTCGGTCGAGGTGGCGGTGAAGATGTGCCTGCAGTGGCAGCGGGCCACCGGGCGGCCGGAGCGACGGCGGCTGGGCACCTGGCGGGGCGGCTACCACGGCGACACGTTCCACCCGATGAGCGTCTGCGACCCGGAGGGCGGCATGCACCACCTCTGGGGTGACGTGCTGCCCCGGCAGGTCTTCGCGCCGGTGCCCCCGGGTGGCTTCGACACCCCGCCCGACCCGGCGTACGAGGCGGCCCTGGTGGACGCGGTCGAGCGGCACGCCGACGAGCTGGCCGCGGTGATCGTCGAGCCGGTGGTGCAGGGGGCCGGGGGCATGCGCTTCCACCACCCGCACTACCTGCGGGTGCTGCGCGAGGTGACCCGGGCGCACGGCATCCTGCTGGTGTTCGACGAGATCGCCACCGGGTTCGGCCGGACCGGGACCATGTTCGCCGCCGAGCACGCCGGGGTGACCCCGGACGTGCTCTGCGTCGGCAAGGCCCTCACCGGCGGCTACCTGACGCTGGCGGCCGCCCTCTGCACCGCTGAGGTGGCCCGGGGGATCTCCGCCGACGGCGTGCTCGCCCACGGGCCGACCTTCATGGGCAACCCGCTCGCCTGCGCGGTCGCCAACGCCTCGCTGGGGCTGCTGCGGGACGGGGACTGGGCCGGGCGGGTGGCGGCGGTCTCGGCGGGCCTGCGCGCCGGCCTGGAGCCGCTGCGCGCCCGGCCGGGCGTGGCCGACGTGCGGGTGCTCGGCGCGATCGGGGTGGTCCAGCTCGACCACGAGGTCGACCTCCCGGCGGCCACCGCCGCCGCGGTCGCGCAGGGGGTGTGGCTGCGCCCCTTCCGCGACCTGATCTACACCATGCCGCCGTACGTCACCGACGAGGCGGACGTGGCCCGGATCGCGGCCGGCGTGGCGGCGGCGGTCGAGGCCGGCTGAGCGCCGGGCGACGCCGTCGAGGGCGCGGGGAGTGGGCCGGACCGGCGGTCGCCGTCGACGACGGCGTGGCACGGCGGGCCGGGTCGGCCGGCGACAGCACGACGAGCGACGGTCACCGGCCGTCGCGAACGGACGCGGCGGGTGCGCCGCGCGGACGAGAGGGAGAGTCGCGATGGAGAGCTTCGGCGCCCGCCTGCACCGGGCCGTGGCGGAGCGGGGACCGCTCTGCGTGGGGATCGACCCGCACCCGGGCCTGCTGGCCCGCTGGGGGCTGTCCGACGACGTCGAGGGCCTGGAACGGTTCAGCCGGACCGTGGTGGAGGCGCTCGGGGACCAGGTGGCCGTGGTCAAGCCCCAGTCGGCCTTCTTCGAACGGTTCGGTTCGAGGGGCGTTGGAATCCTTGAGTCAACTATCCGACAGTTGCGAAATTCTGGCGCGCTCGTTCTCCTCGATGTCAAGCGCGGCGACATCGGTTCGACGGTCGCCGCGTACGCCTCGGCGTACCTCGATCCATCCAGCCCGCTGTATGTCGACGCGGTCACCGCGAGCCCCTACCTGGGAGTAGGTTCGCTGGCCCCGATGTTCGAGCTGGCCGCCGCGAACGGCGGCGGGGTCTTCGTGCTGGCGCTGACCTCCAACCCGGAGGGGGCCTCGGTGCAGCGCGCCGTAGCCGCCGACGGACGCACCGTGGCGCAGACCGTCATCGACGAGATTTCCCAGCTCAACCTGGGTGCGGAGCCCCTGGGCAGCTTCGGCCTGGTGGTCGGGGCGACGATCGGTGGCACCGGTCACGACCTCTCCGCGGTGCACGGTCCGCTGCTCGCCCCGGGGCTGGGCGCGCAGGGCGCCACGGCTGCGGACCTGCGCACCGTCTTCGGTTCCGCCGTGCCCTCGGTGCTGCCGTCGTACTCGCGCGAGGTGCTCCACGCCGGCCCCGACGTGGCCGCGCTGCGGGCCGCCGCCGAGCGGGTGCTGGGGGAGTGCCGGGCCGCCCTGGCCGGCGCCTGACTGACTGACGGGTCGGTCACTTTACGTTGATCTTCGCGCGCCCACGTTGCCGAAAACTCCGTTGACCGCTAGTTTTCCCCGCGCTGGGAACCACGGACCCCTTTGGTTGCCAGCGTCACCACGTTTCACAGCAGCGGCGGTGCGCCCCGCCCGCCGCGTTAGGGACCTGAGGAGAACTGGTGCCGCTCCCGTCACTGACCCCCGAACAGCGTGCTGCCGCGCTGGAGAAGGCCGCGGAGATCCGCAAGGCCCGTGCCAAGCTGAAGGAGGACCTCAAGCAGGGCAAGACCAGCCTCGCCACGGTCCTCGAGAAGGCCGAGTCCGACGACGTCGTCGGCAAGCTGAAGGTCTCGGCCGTGCTTCAGGCGATGCCGGGCATCGGCAAGATCCGGGCCACCCAGATCATGGAGAAGCTCAAGATCGCCGACAGCCGCCGGCTGCGCGGCCTGGGCGAGCAGCAGCGCAAGGCTCTGCTTGGAGAGTTCGCCGCGAACTGAACGCCACCGGCGTGTAGAAACAAGCGGTGAGCACGGATGACGAGGCGCGCCCGGCGGCCCGGCTCACTGTCCTGTCCGGACCCTCGGGTGCCGGCCGGGGCAGTGTCGTCGAGCTGGTCCGGGCGCGCTTCCCGTCGGTGTGGCGGCCCGTGCCCGCCACCACCCGGCCGCCGTGCCGGGGCGAGGTGCCCGGGGTGGACCGGCTCTTCGTCGATTCGGCCGCGTTCGACCGGATGATCGCCGCCGACGCGCTGCTGGAGTGGAGCCGGACCGGGCCGTACCGGCGCGGGGTGCCGCGGGCCGGGATCCGCGACCGGCTCGCCGAGGGCCGGCCGGTGCTGCTCCCGCTGGACCTGCCCGGCGCGCTCGCCGTCCGGGCCGCCGCGCCCGGCGTCCTGATGGTGCTCCTCGCGCCCCCGTCGTACCGGCCGGACCCCGCCGTGGCGGGCGCGTTCGCACACGCCGTGCGGCACGACCGCGCCGAGCGGGCCGCCGACGAGCTGGTAGGCTTGCTCGGTTATTCCTTCCTGGCTCCGGCCCAACCGCGCCCGAGCGGTTGAGGGCCACCGCTTCCGGGCGGTGCACAAAGACGCAGAGGTTTATCCGTGGGATCCATCGCCACCAACCCCGAGGGCATCACCAACCCGCCGATCGACGAGCTCCTCGAGAAGACGACCTCGAAGTACGCCCTGGTGATCTTCGCCGCGAAGCGGGCGCGCCAGGTCAACGCCTACTACAGCCAGCTCGGCGAGGGCCTGCTGGAGTACGTGGGTCCGCTCGTGGAGACCACCCCCCAGGAGAAGCCGCTCTCCATCGCCATGCGGGAGATCAACGCCGGTCTGCTCACCGCCGAGCCGACCGACCAGCCGTAAGACCCGCTCGCGCCGATGACCACCGGGATCGTTCTCGGGGTCGGCGGCGGCATCGCCGCCTACAAGGCGTGTGAGCTGCTCCGGCTCTTCACCGAGTCGGGCCACCGGGTCCGGGTCGTGCCGACCGCGTCGGCGCTCCGCTTCGTCGGGGCGCCGACCTGGGCCGCGCTCTCCGGCCAGCCGGTCGCCGACGACGTCTGGTCCGACGTGCACGAGGTGCCGCACGTCCGCCTCGGCCAGCACGCCGACCTCGTCGTGGTCGCGCCGACCACCGCCGACCTGCTCGCCAAGGCCGCCCACGGCCTCGCCGACGACCTGCTCACCAACACGCTGCTGACCGCCCGCTGCCCGGTCCTGCTCGCCCCGGCGATGCACACCGAGATGTGGGAGCACCCGGCCACCGTGGCCAACGTGGCCACCCTGCGCTCCCGGGGTGTGCGGGTGATCGAGCCCGCCGTCGGGCGGCTCACCGGCGCCGACAGCGGCAAGGGCAGGCTGCCCGACCCGGCGGAGATCTTCGCCGTCGCCCGTCGCGCGCTGGCCCGCGGCGTCGCCGCCCCGGCCGACCTGACCGGCCGGCACGTCGTGGTCACCGCCGGCGGCACCCGCGAACCGCTCGACCCGGTCCGGTTCCTCGGCAACCGCTCCTCCGGCAAGCAGGGGTACGCGTTCGCCCGCGCCGCCGTGGCCCGGGGCGCCCGGGTCACCCTGGTGTCGGCCAACGTCGCGCTGGCCGACCCGGCCGGCGTGGACGTGGTGCGGGTCGGCACCACCGAGGAGCTGCGCAAGGCCACCCTGGAGGCGGCCGCCGGCGCGGACGCCGTGGTGATGGCCGCCGCCCCCGCCGATTTCCGCCCGGCCAGCTACGCGCCCGGTAAGATCAAGAAGGCGGACGACGGCAGCGCGCCCACCATCGAGCTGGTCACCAACCCCGACATCGCCGCCGAGCTGGGACGATGTCGGCGGCCGGAGCAGGTGCTCGTGGTCTTCGCCGCCGAGACCGGGGACGCCGAGGCGAACGGACGGGCCAAGCTCGCCCGCAAGCGGGCGGACCTGATCGTGATCAACGAGGTGGGGGTGGACAAGGTCTTCGGGGCCGAGACCAACGCCGCCACGGTGATCGGGGCGGACGGCGCCGTGCACCGGATGCCGGAACAGCCCAAGGAGGATCTGGCCGACGCGGTCTGGGACCTCGTGGTCGCGCGGCTGGCGGAGCCGTCCTGACGGCTGGGCACCTTCGCGTTCCTCCGCTCACCCTGGATCCACGGTGACTAAACTGCCGCCGAGCGACCTTTCAAAAGTTTTCTCATGCTTAGGAGTGCCGTGACACGTCTCTTCACGTCCGAATCGGTCACGGAGGGCCACCCGGACAAGATCGCCGACCAGATCAGCGACGGCATTCTCGACGCCCTGCTCGCCAAGGACCCGCACAGCCGCGTCGCGGTCGAGACGCTGATCACCACCGGGCAGGTGCACGTCGCCGGCGAGGTCACCACCAAGGCGTACGCCGACATCCCGACCATCGTCCGGGAGACCATCCTCGGCATCGGGTACGACTCGTCGAAGAAGGGCTTCGACGGCGCCTCCTGCGGCGTCAGCGTCTCCATCGGCGCCCAGTCGCCGGACATCGCCCAGGGCGTGGACAACGCCTTCGAGCTGCGTACCGGCGGCTCGGAGAGCGCGCTGGACGCGCAGGGCGCCGGCGACCAGGGCATGATGTTCGGCTTCGCCTGCTCCGAGACGCCCGAGCTGATGCCGCTGCCGATCGCGCTGGCGCACCGGCTGGCCCGCCGCCTCGCCGCGGTGCGCAAGGACGGCACCGTCCCGTACCTGCGCCCCGACGGCAAGACCCAGGTCACCATCGAGTACGACGGGCTGCGCCCGGTCCGGCTCGACACGGTCGTGGTGTCCAGCCAGCACGCGGCCGACATCTCGCTCGAGTCGCTGCTCACCCCGGACGTGCGCGAGCACGTCATCACCCCCGAGCTGGAGGGCCTCGGCCTCGACACCGACGGCTACCGGCTGCTGGTCAACCCGACCGGGCGGTTCGAGATCGGCGGCCCGATGGGCGACGCCGGCCTCACCGGCCGGAAGATCATCGTGGACACCTACGGCGGCTACGCCCGGCACGGTGGCGGCGCGTTCTCCGGCAAGGACCCGTCGAAGGTCGACCGGTCCGCCGCGTACGCGATGCGCTGGGTGGCCAAGAACGTCGTCGCCGCCGGCCTCGCCGAGCGCTGCGAGGCGCAGGTCGCGTACGCGATCGGCAAGGCGCACCCGGTGAGCCTGTTCATCGAGACCTTCGGCACCGAGACCGTGCCGGTGGCCTCGATCGAGAAGGCCGTCGGCGAGGTCTTCGACCTGCGGCCCGCCGCGATCATCCGGGACCTCAACCTGCTCCGCCCGATCTACCAGCAGACCGCCGCGTACGGCCACTTCGGCCGCGAGCTGCCGGACCTGACCTGGGAGAGCACCGACCGGGCCGCCGACCTCAAGTCGGCCGCGGGAGCCTGACCGGCACCAGGCGCAGCGACCGGCGACCCGCCCAGGGGTCGCCGGTCGCTCGTGTCTGCGTGGATCTGCCCCTGCCCCACCTGGACCGCCCCTTCGACTACCTGGTCCCGGCCGAGCTGGACGCCCAGGCCCGCCCCGGGGTGCGGGTGAAGGTGCGCTTCGCCGGCCAGCTCGTCGACGGCTGGCTGCTGTCCCGCGCCGACGAGTCGGCCCACCCGAAGCTGGCGTACCTGGAGAAGGTCGTCTCGCCGGTCCCGGTGCTCGCGCCGGAGGTGGCCCGGCTGGCCCGCGCGGTCGCCGACCGGTACGCCGGCAGCCTCGCCGACGTGCTCCGGCTCGCCGTCCCGCCCCGGCACGCCCGGGCCGAGAAGGACCTCCTCGCCGCCGCCGACCCGGACGCCACCCCCGCCCCGGACGCGGCCGAGCCGGACCCGGCCGGGGACGTGCCCGTGGACCCGGCCGAGCCGGACCCGGCCGAGCCGGACCTGGCCGAGCCGGACCCGGCCGAGCCGGACCCGGCCGGGGACGGGCCCGCGGACCCGGCCGCGCCGCCCGCCGTCGCACCTCGCGCGAGCAGCGGCGCGCCGCCCGCCGGCGCGGTCGACCCGCGCGGCTGGCGGGACTATCCGGCCGGCCCGGCCTTCCTGCGCGCGCTCACCGACGGTCGCCCGGCCCGCGCGGTCTGGTCGGCGCTGCCCGGCGAGGACTGGGCGGCCCGGTACGCCGACGCGGTCGCCGCGACCGTCGCGGGCGGCCGGGGCGCGCTGGTCGTGGTGGCCGACGCCCGCGACCTGGACCGGCTCGACGCCGCCCTGACCGAGGTGCTCGGGGCGGGCCGGCACGTCTGCCTCTCCGCCGCGCTCGGGCCGGCCCGGCGTTACCGCGCCTTCCTCACCGCGCTGCGCGGCGAGGTGCCCGTGGTCGTCGGCACCCGCGCCGCGATGTTCGCCCCGGTCGACCGGCTCGGCCTGGTGGCCGTCTGGGACGACGGCGACGACCTGCACGCCGAGCCGCGCGCCCCGTACCCGCACGCCCGCGAGGTGCTGCTCACCCGGGCCCAGCTCGCCGACACGGCCGCCCTGGTCGGTGGCTACTCCCGTACCGCCGAGGCGCAGCTGCTGGTGGAGACCCGCTGGGCGCACGAGGTGAGCGCCGACCGCTCGACGCTGCGCGCCCGGGTGCCGGCCGTCGCGCCGACCGGGGACGACCCGCAGCTCGCCCGGGACCCCGGGGCCGCCTCCGCCCGGCTGCCCAGCCTGGCCTGGAGCACCGCCCGCGACGCGCTCCGCGCCGACCTGCCGGTGCTGGTCCAGGTGCCCCGCCGCGGCTACCTGCCCTCGGTCTCCTGCGCCGACTGCCGTACCCCGGCCCGCTGCCCGCACTGCGCCGGTCCGCTCGCCCTGCCCTCGGCCGCCGGGACGCCGGCCTGCCGCTGGTGCGGGCGGGTGGCCGCCGCGTACGCCTGCCCGGAGTGCGGGGGACGACGGCTGCGGGCCGCGGTGGTCGGTGCCCGGCGCACCGCCGAGGAGCTGGGGCGGGCCTTCCCCGACGTGCCGGTGCGCACGTCCGGGCGGGAGGAGGTGCTGGGCGCGGTCCCCGGCGGCGCCGGCCTGGTGATCTCCACCCCGGGCGCGGAGCCGGTCGCCGAGGGCGGGTACGGGGCGGTGCTGCTGCTCGACTCCTGGGCCCTGCTCACCCGGGCCGACCTGCGGGCCGGGGAGGAGGCGCTGCGGCGCTGGCTGGCCGCGGCGGCGCTGGCCCGCCCGGCGGCGGCCGGGGGACGGGTGGTGGTGGTCGCGGACGGCGCCCTCGCCCCGGTGCAGGCGCTGCTGCGCTGGGACGCGGCCTGGTTCGCCGCCCGGGAGCTGGCCGAGCGGCGCGAGCTGGGCTTCCCGCCGGCGGTCCGGATGGCCAGCGTCACCGGCCCGGCGGAGGCGGTGGCGGACCTGCTGGCCGGCGCGCGGCTGCCCGAGGAGGCCGACGTGCTGGGGCCGGTGCCGGCCGAGGAGGGTCGGGAACGGATGCTGGTGCGGGTGCCCCGGGCCCGGGCGGCCGCGCTGGCCCTGGCGCTGCACGCCGCGGCCGGTACGCGTACCGCCCGCAAGGCCGCCGACCCGGTACGGCTCCAGGTCGACCCGCTCAGCCTGTTCTGAGCCACCCGCCGGTGCCGTGACACACCGCACTTCTTCCGTCGCCGACGGTCGTGACCAGGGGTTTGTCGCACACCTGGTCCGGCAATTCAGGTGACAGCGCGTGATAGAGTCGCCCGTCATGCCGGGGCGTACGACGGCTCCCGACCGCGCGACCCGGACCGGAGCGCGGCGGGCCGACGCCGGATCGAGGATGTCAACCAGCCGCTGACCAGAGGTGGACCAGTCGTGACCGTTCGTCAGTCGATCGTCTTCAACGGTGACCTCGGCAGCGGCAAGAGCACCGTCTCCGTCGTGATCGCCCAACGGCTCGGCCTGCGTCGGGTCAGCGTCGGTGACCTCTACCGGCAGATGGCCGAGGAGCGGCAGATGACCGCCCTCCAGCTCAACCTGCACGCCGAGCTGGACCAGGCCGTCGACGGCTACGTCGACCAGCTCCAGCGGGACATCGCCGCCTCCGGCGAGAGCCTGGTGATGGACTCCCGGCTGGCCTGGCACTTCTTCACCGACGCGCTCAAGGTGCACATGATCACCGAGCCGACCGAGGCGGCCCGCCGGGTGCTGGCCCGCCCGTCCGGCCCGGCCGAGAGCTACTCCTCGATCGAGGAGGCGAAGGCCAAGCTCCGCGAGCGCAGCGAGAGCGAGCGCAACCGGTTCATCGTGCGCTACGGCGTCGACAAGGCCCGGCTGCGCAACTACGACCTGATCTGCGACACCACCCGGGCCACCCCGGAGCAGGTGATCCAGCACGTCATCGACGTGTTCGAGGGGCGGCTCGGCGGCGACGTGCTGCGCGACGCCCCGCCGCTGCTGCTGCTCGACCCGGCCCGCGTCTACCCGACCGAGGACATCGCCACCCTGCGCGGGCTCTGGGACTCGGAGTTCGTCGGTGACGTGGCCGAGGCCGGCGACGAGGCGCTGGAGCCGCTGACCATCGGCTACACCGGCGAGTACTACTTCGTGGTCGACGGGCACCGCCGGCTCAGCGCCGCCCTGCAGAACGGGTTCCCGCTGGTGCCGGCCCGGCTGGTGGCCGAGGTGGACGAGCCGGTGGTGGGCGGGATGAGCGCGGTCGACTACTTCGCCGCCCAGGTCGACCCGAGCCTGATCCACGACTGGGCCGCCGCGCACGGCATCACCCTCCCGCTGCCCGAGCACGCCCTGCTCAACACGGGTCCGGTCCTCGCCGGCGACCCCGGCCCCGCCGCCTGAGCCCGGGCCGCCCCGGCGGACGGGATCGCCGGACCGGGCGGGGCGGAGCATGATGAAGGTCTCCGAGCCCTCGGGAGGCCGACCGTGGACGCCGCCGACGCCCTCACGCTGCTGATGTCGCCCGCCGGGCGGTTGGACCCCTACCCGACGTACGAGCGGCTGCGCGCGTACGGGCCGGTGGTCCAGGCCGGTCCGGTCTTCTCCGTGGTCACCGGCTATCCGGAGGCCGACGCGATCCTGCGCGACGCCCGGTTCGGGGTGATGGACGACGACCTGCGCGACCAGTTCCTGCCCGGCTGGCGGGAGAGCCCGGCGGTGCTGTCGATCTCCCGGTCGATGCTGCGCACCAATCCGCCCGACCACAGCCGGATGCGCCGGCTCGCGGCCGGGGCGTTCACCCCGCGCCGGATCGCCGCCATGCGGGACGTGGTCGTCGCCCAGGCCGACGAGTTGATCGACGGGATGCTGGCGCGCGGTCGGGACGGGGCGGCCGTCGACTTCATGGCCGAGTTCGCGTACCCGCTGCCGGTCGGGGTGATCTGCGCGCTGCTCGGCGTCCCGGCGGCCGACCGGCCGCTCTTCCGGCGCTGGGCCACCGACCTCACCGGCGTCCTCGAACCGGAGATCACCCCCGAGGAGCTGGCGGTGGCCGACCGGGGCGCCACCGAGCTGCGGGGCTACTTCACCGAGCTGGTGGCGGCCCGGCGCCGCGCCCCCGCCGACGACCTCACCACCGCCCTGGTGCAGGCCCACGACGGGGGCGAGCGGCTCTCCGGCGACGAGTTGCTGGCCAACCTGATCGTGCTGCTGGTGGCCGGCTTCGAGACCACCACCAACCTGCTCGGCAACGGGCTGGTGGTGCTGTTGGCGCACCCGCGCGAGGCCGCGCACCTCGCCGGGCACCCGGAGTTCGCCGCGGGCTACGTCGACGAGCTGCTCCGGTACGACTCGCCGGTGCAGCTCACCTCCCGGATGAGCACCGAACCGGCCCGCTACGGCGGGGTGGACATGCCGGCCGGCACCTGGCTGATCGTCATGCTCGGCGCGGCGAACCGGGATCCCCGCCGCTACCCGGAGCCGCAGCGCTTCGACCCGTGGCGGCCCCAGATCCACCCGCTCTCCTTCGGCGCCGGGCCGCACTACTGCCTCGGGGCCGGGCTGGCCCGGCTGGAGGCGCAGGTGGCCTTCCCGCTGCTGCTGCGCCGGCTGCCGGGGCTCGCCCTGGCCGGCGCGCCCGAGCGTCGGGTCCGGCTGACCCTGCGCGGGTACGCCACCCTCCCGGTCACCGTCGCAGGGTCCCCGGTCACCCGTCGCGGTACGCCGGCCGGAGCGGCCGGGGCGACTCCGTAGACTGGTACGGCACCACTCGTCCCACCGAAGGAGCCACCCCGCGTGACCGTCCAGCCCATCCGTCTGTTCGGGGATCCGGTGCTGCGCACGCCGGCCGACCCGGTCGTCGACTTCGACGCCGAGCTGCGCAGGCTGATCGCCGACCTGACCGACACGATGCGCGAGCAGAGCGGCGCCGGCCTGGCCGCCCCGCAGCTCGGGGTGGGCCTGCGGGTGTTCACCTTCGACGTCGACGACGTGCTCGGGCACCTGGTCAACCCGGTGCTGGAGTTCCCCGACGAGGAGGAGCAGGACGGCCCGGAGGGCTGCCTCTCCATCCCCGGGCTCTACTTCGACACCAAGCGTCGGCAGAACGTGGTGGCGAAGGGCTTCAACGGCTTCGGCGACCCGGTGCAGATCGTCGGCACCGGCCTGATGGCCCGCTGCGTCCAGCACGAGACCGACCACCTCGACGGGGTGCTCTTCGTCGACCGGCTCGACCCGGCCGGCCGCAAGGCCGCCATGAAGGCGATCCGTCAGGCCGACTGGTACGACGCGGCCACCCCGCCGACGGTCAAGCTGAGCCCGCACGCGGCCGGCAACCCGTTCGGGCTGGGGCGGTGACCGGGTGCGTCTGATCTTCGCCGGCACGCCGGCCGTCGCGGTACCCGCCCTGGACGCCATCGCCGCCTCCGGCCACGAGCTGCTGGCCGTGGTGACCCGGCCGGACGCGCCCGCCGGGCGGGGGCGGGGTCTGGTCCGCTCGCCCGCCGGGGCCTGGGCCGACGCGCACGGCGTCGAGGTGCTCACCCCGGCCCGGCCGCGCGAGCCGGAGTTCCTGGACCGCCTGCGCGAGCTGGCCCCGGACTGCGTGCCGGTGGTCGCGTACGGCGCGCTGGTGCCGCCGGTGGCCCTGGAGATCCCCCGGCACGGCTGGATCAACCTGCACTTCTCGCTGCTGCCCGCCTGGCGCGGCGCGGCACCGGTGCAGCACGCGGTGCTGCACGGCGACGAGCTGACCGGGGCCAGCGTCTTCCAGCTGGAGCAAGGGCTCGACACCGGCCCGGTGTACGGCACGGTGACCGACGAGATCCGCCCCACCGACACCTCCGGCGACCTGCTGGAGCGGCTCGCGCACTCCGGCGCGGGGCTGCTGGTGGCGGTCCTCGACGCGATCGGGGCCGGCACCGCCCGGGCGGAGCCGCAGCCCGCCGACGGCGTGTCGCTGGCGCCGAAGCTGACGGTGGAGGACGCCCGGGTCCGCTGGAGCGACCCGGCGTTCGCGGTCGACCGGCGGGTGCGCGCGTGCACGCCGGCTCCCGGCCCGTGGACCACCTTCCGCGACGACCGGGTCAAGCTCGGCCCGGTCACCCCGGTGGCGAACGGCCCGGAGCTGAAGCCCGGTGAGCTGCTGGTGGAGAAGTCCCGGGTGCTCGTCGGCACGGCGACCGTGCCGGTGCGGCTCGGTGAGGTGCGGGCGGCCGGCAAGAAGGCGATGTCGGCGAGCGACTGGGCGCGCGGCGTCCGGGTCGCGGCCGGCGAGGTGCTGGCGTGACGGGGCCGGTCGAGCCCCGCGACGAGCGGGCCACCGGCGGCGACCGCCCGCGGCACGACCGGTCCGACCGCGACCGGTCCGACCGCCCGCGCTACGACCGGGGCGAGCGGTCCGGCGAGGGTGGGCGGTTCACCGGCGGCGACCGGTCCCGCGAGGGCGGGCGCCCGACGGGCGGGCCGCGCGGTGAGCGCTCCGGCCGCCCGGGCGAGCGGGTGCCCCGGGACGGGCGCTTCGGCGCGCGCCGGCCGGTACGGCCCGCCGTCGACCTGCCCCGGCACGTGGCGTACCAGGCGATCGCCGCGGTGCACCGGGACGACGCGTACGCCAACCTGGTGCTGCCGGCGATGCTGCGCGAGGAGGGGCTGACCGGCCGGGACGCCGCCTTCGCCACCGAGCTGACCTACGGCACGCTGCGGCACACCGGCACCCTGGACGCGATCATCACGGACGCGGCCGGCCGGGACGTGGCCCGGATCGACCCGCCGGTGCGCGACGCGCTGCGGATCGGGGCGTACCAGCTGCTGCACACCCGGGTGCCGGCGCACGCCGCGGTCTCCTCGACCGTCGACCTGGTCCGCTCGGTGGGACCGGGCGCGACCGGGTTCGCCAACGCGGTGCTGCGCGAGATCACCACCCGGGACCACGACGGCTGGGTCGAGAAGCTGGCTCCGGCGGCCGGCACCGACCCGATCGGCCACCTGTCGCTGGCGTACAGCCACCCGCAGTGGATCGTGCGGGCGTTCGCCGAGGCGCTCGGTGGCGACCTGGGCGAGACCGAGCGGCTGCTCATCGAGGACAACGAGCGGCCGCCGGTGCACCTGTGCGCCCGTCCCGGCCTGGCCGATCCGGTGGAGCTGGCCGACGAGGTCGGTGGCGCCCCGGGTGCCTTCTCGCCGTACGCGGTCTACCTGTCCGGGGGCGCGCCCGGTGACCTGCGGGCGGTCGCCGAGGGTCGGGCCCACGTCCAGGACGAGGGCTCCCAGTTGGTGGCGAACGCGCTGGCCGCCGCGCCGCTGGACGGGCCGGACGGGCGCTGGCTCGACCTGTGCGCCGGTCCCGGCGGCAAGGCGGGCCTGCTCGGTGCGCTGGCCGCGCAGCGCGGGGCCCGGCTGACCGCGGTCGAGGTCGCCGAGCACCGGGCCCGGCTGGTCGAGCAGGCCACCCGGGGGCTGCCGGTGAGCGTGCTGGCGACCGACGGGCGCAGCGTCGGCGCCGACCCGAAGCTGCCGGAGGGGCACTTCGACCGGGTGCTGGTCGACGCCCCCTGCACCGGGCTGGGATCGTTGCGCCGCCGCCCGGAGTCGCGCTGGCGGCGTCAGCCGGCCGACCTGCCCCCGCTGACCCGGTTGCAGCGCGAACTGCTCACCGCGGCGCTGCGGGCCGTCCGCCCGGGTGGCCTGGTCGCCTACGTCACCTGCTCCCCGCACACGGTGGAGACGCACGTGACGGTGACCGAGGCGGCGCGCCGCTGCGGCCTGCCGGTCGACTTCGTCGACGCCCGTACGCTGCTGCCGGCCGGGATGCCGGGGCTGGGTGACGGGCCGACGGTGCAGCTCTGGCCGCACCGGCACGGCACCGACGCGATGTTCCTGGCGGTGCTGCGCCGGGGCTGACCCGGTCGCCCACACCACGGGCCGGCCCGACGGGCCGTCCGCCGCACCGACATCCGGTAGCCGGCCGCTTCCCGCGGCCGGCTACTTGCTTTCTGCTCGCTTTGCTCTGCTTCAACCCACGCAACACGGGAAGCGCTTCGCCGTTGCGTCCGCTGAAGCAGAGCAAAGGCGGCGAGCCGGACCGGGTCGCCGGACGCGGAGCCCGGTCGACCATCCCGGCGGGGGGAGTGAGCAGCTGGGATGTGACAGGTCGTTGACTCTTTGATCGATACATGTAACTGTTCCGATCACCGGTCCGCCCGAACCCCCACGAGGAGTCACCCCCATGAGACGCAGCACGTCGAGCGCGGGCCTCGCCCTCGCCCTGTTCGTCGCCCTGACGGCCACCGCGGCCGGCAGCGCCGCCTCCGCCGCCCCGGTCAGCACCGCCGCCCCCACGCTCGTCGCCGCCGCGCCGGACGTCTCCGTGACGAACGTCCAGGCCCACCTCACCCAGCTCAACACCATCGCCACCAACAACGGCGGCACCCGGCGGGCCGGCTCGGCCGGCTACACCGCCTCGGTGGCGTACGTGAAGGGCAAGCTCCAGGCGGCCGGCTACACGGTCAGCGAGCAGACCTGCACCACCTGCACCTACCCGGGCAGCAACCTGATCGCCGAGTGGCCGCAGGGCCCCGCCGACCAGGTCGTGATGTTCGGCGCCCACCTGGACAGCGTCTCCGCCGGCCCGGGCATCAACGACAACGGCTCCGGCTCGGCGACCCTGCTGGAGAACGCCCTGGTGCTGGCGGCGCAGAACCCGTCGATGACCAAGCGGGTCCGGTTCGCCTGGTGGAACGGCGAGGAGCAGGGCCTGCAGGGTTCCAAGTACTACGTGAGCCAGCTCAGCGCCACCCAGAAGGGCTACATCAAGGGCTACTACAACTTCGACATGGTGGGCTCGCCCAACGGCGGCTACTTCATCAACCGGGTCACCTCCACCACGGCCGCGCCGCTGAAGGCGTACTGGGACTCGCTCGGGCTCCAGCCCGAGGAGAACGTCGAGGGCCAGGGCCGCTCGGACGACTACTCGTTCGCCAACGCCGGCATCCAGACCTCCGGGTACGCCGCCGGCGCCAGCGCCACCAAGACCTCGGCCCAGGCCAGCAAGTGGGGCGGCACCGCCGGCGCGGCGTACGACTCCTGCTACCACCGCTCCTGCGACACCACCAGCAACATCAACACCACCGTGCTCAACCGCAGCGCCGACGGCGTCGCGTACGCCATCTGGCAGCTCGCGGTCGGCGGCACCTCCACCAACGACTTCTCCGTCGCGGTCAGCCCGACCTCCGGCAGCGTGGCCCAGGGCGGCTCCACCACGGCGACCGTCAGCACCACGACCACCAGCGGCGCCGCCCAGACGGTGAGCCTGTCGGCGTCGGGCGTGCCGAGCGGGGTGACGGTCGGCTTCAGCCCCTCCTCGGTCACCTCGGGCGGCTCGGCCACCATGACGGTCAGCGCCTCCTCGACCGCCGCGACCGGCACGTTCACCATCACGGTCACCGGCACCGGCGCGGTCACCCGCACCGCCAGCTACAGCCTCACCGTCACCGGCACGGGCGGCGGCTGCACCGGCGGCCAGCTGATCGGCAACAGCAGCTTCGAGTCGGGCACCGCGCCGTGGACCGCCAGCTCCGGCGTGATCACCAACTCGACCAGCCAGGCGGCCCGGACCGGCTCGTACAAGGCGTGGCTGGACGGGTACGGCAGCTCGCACACCGACACGCTGTCCCAGTCGGTGAGCCTGCCCGCCGGCTGCTCCAGCTACACGCTGGCCTTCTGGCTGCACGTCGACACCGCGGAGACCACCACGTCGACCGCGTACGACAAGCTGACCGTGCAGGCGGGCAGCACCACGCTGGCGACGTACTCGAACCTCAACGCCGCCACCGGCTACACCCAGCGCACCCTCAACCTCGCCGCGTACGCGGGGCAGACGGTGACGCTGAAGTGGACCGGCGTCGAGGACGCGTCGCTGCAGACCAGCTTCGTCATCGACGACGTGACGCTCCAGGTCGGCTGAGGGTTCCGGTCGGGGCGGGCCCTCGGTCCGCCCCGACCCGGCTCACCGGACCGGCAGCGCCTTGCTCCCGCCACCCTTGACGGAACGGGTCAGCGCCCGGTCCGACAGCCACAGGAAGCACTGCACGCCCCGGTCGCCGTTGGTCCACTCCTCCTCGAAGGGGTGGTAGAAGATCGTGCCGGCCCGGTACTGAAGTTCGCTGTTCTTCGGCAGCTTGGCGTACGTCGCGATCAGGTCGAGGCAGCCCTTGTGCGCCCGGGCCGTGCTGCGCCGGAAGTCGGCGTAGGACACGTCCGGGAACCGGTAGACGCCGACGAACTCGGCGTGGTGCTTCGCGGTGCAGCCGATCGCGCGCATCTCCTCGATGTCGTCCTTGACCAGCTTCGGCTCGAAGCAGCCGTAGGCCAGCGGCGAGCCCGGCTTGAGCGCGCCCCGCAGGCTGCCGCTGCGCTCGACCACGTTGCCGTCGTCCAGGCTGGACACCTCGGCGGCGTCGCAGCGGAACCAGCGTGAGCCGCCGCCCCACCCGAGCGCGGAGGGGAAGATCACCGAGACCCGCAGCCGGCCCGAGTGCCAGTCCGCCCCGATCGCCTTGCCGACCTCCCGGTCGCACTCCACCCGGGCGGCCCGCGCTCCGGCCGACCCGGCCCGCGGTGGGCTGCTGCGGCCGGCGTCGGCGCCGGTCAGGGTGCCCACGTGCAGGGTCTCGGCGCGGTGCGGCTGGGCGCAGTCGATCGGGTTGTAGCCGCTGAGGTAGCCGACGTCCTGGAGGCCGAAGTGGCACGCCCCGGGCTGCGGCGTGAACGCCTCGGCGGCCGGCAGGGCGGGCCAGTCATCGGTCAGGTTCCGGTCGATCCCGGCCGGCGTGCCGCAGCCGACCAGCGCCAACGCCGCCGCCGCGCCCACGGCGGCCGCCGTCCACCATCGCCGCATCGCACCGACCTCCCCGTCGTCGTGGTCGCGTCGACCGGCGTCGCTCCCGCGTACGCCGTCGGCGGTGCAGCATACGGCACCGGGGCTCAGATGACGGGTAGTCCCTCGGGGCCGGCGCCGCGCATCGAGCGGGTCAGCCGCCGGTCGTCGCTCCACAGGAAACAGCGCACCCCGCGGTCGCCCTCCTCCCACTCGCGCTGCGACGGCGGGTAGAAGATCGAGCCGGCCCGGTACGGCAGCTCGCTGTTGTCCGGCACGTTGGCGAAGCTCGCGATCAGGGTCATGCAGCGTCGGTGCACCTGCGGGGCGGCCCGGACGAACTGCGCCCAGCTCAGGTCGCGTTCCTGGTAGACGCCGACGAACTCGGCGCGGTGCGGCTCGGTGCAGAGCACCGGGGCCATGTAGTTCAGGTTGTCGCCGATCAGCTTCGGGTCGAAGCAGCGGTGCACCAGTGGGCTGTCGCCGACCAGCGCGCCGCGCAGGCTGCCCACCCGGTTGACCGGGCGGGTGTTGTCGATGCTCGCGGTCTCGGCGAGGTCGCACCGGTACCACCGGGCCCCGCCCAGCCAACCGGTCGCGGTGGGCAGCGCGATGTTCATGCTCAGCCGGGCGGCGTGCCAGTCGCCGCCGATGGCCTCCCGGGCCCGCTGGTCGCACTCGGCCCGGGCGACCCGCAGCGCGGGGGAGCCGGGCTCCGGGCGGGCGCCGGTCGCGGCGGCCCCGACGAAGGTGCCGACGTGCACCACCTCGGCCAGGTGGCTGCGCGCGCAGTCGACCGTGTCGTACGTGCCGGCCTGCACCACGGCGGTGATCCGGGGCAGGCAGGCGTCGGGGGCGGGCACGAAGATCCGGGGAGCGGGCAGCGCGGGCCAGTCGTCGACCAGGTCACCGTCGGCGCGGTGCGCCTGGACGCAACCACCGAGGACCACCGTCGCGCTGCCGGCCAGCGCCAGCGCCAGGAGCCACCGTCGCATCGTCCGCCCTTTCCGGGAGATGACAGCCGGTCGCCGCGGCCCACGGCGTTCTCCGCCACCGGGCGTGCAGCATACGGGACCGTCCCCGTTGGAGTGTCGTCGTCTTTCGGCCGTTCGGCCAGTCGCGGCTGGCCCGTCGGGCCGGATTTCTTCCCCCGGTACGCCGATCATGCACCACGGGTCACGGCGGGATCACAGCGGGTCCGGGGAGGTGCCGTGCTGCGGGCGGCTGTCGACCGCGTTCGTACACTGGCCCGGTGACCGTACCGCCGCCGATCGTCGCCCCCAGCATCCTGGCCGCCGATTTCGCCCGCCTCGCCGATGAGGTCCGCGCCGTCGAGCACGCCGCCGACTGGTTGCACGTGGACGTCATGGACAACCACTTCGTGCCCAACCTGACCATCGGGCTACCGGTGGTGCAGAGCCTGCGCGCGGCCACCGACCTCCCGTTCGACGTGCACCTCATGATCGAGGACCCGCGCCGGTGGGCCCCCGGGTACGCCGACGCCGGCGCGTACAACGTGACCTTCCACGCCGAGGCGTGCGACGACCCGGTGGCGCTGGCCAAGGACCTGCGCTCGGCCGGGGCGAAGGCGGGGCTCGCCATCGACCGGGACACCCCGATCGAGCCGTACCTGGAGCTGCTGCCCAGCTTCGACACGCTGCTGATCATGACGATCAAGGCGGGCTTCGGCGGGCAGCGGTTCCTCCCGGCGCTGCTGGACAAGGTGCGCGCCGCCCGGCGGCACGTCGACGCCGGGCACCTGGAGCTGCGCATCGAGGTGGACGGCGGGATCGCCGCGGACACCATCGAGCAGGCCGCCGCGGCCGGCGCGGACGCCTTCGTCGCCGGCACCGCGGTCTACGGCGCCGACGACCCGGCCGAGGCGGTACGCCGGCTGCGCGGCCTGGCGGAACGCGCGACCACCGGGGCCTGACGTGGAGCCGGCCGGTGACCGCCCCGACGTGATCCTGGTCGTCGACGACGACGCGGACATCGCCCGCTTCGTCGAGTTCAACCTGCGGCTGCACGGCTTCGAGGTGTTGCACGCCGCGGACGGCCAGGAGGCGTTGGAGGTCATCGAGCGGCAACGGCCGGACCTGGCCGTGGTCGACCTGATGATGCCCCGCATCGACGGGCTGGAGCTGACCCGCCGGCTGCGCGCCGACCCGATGACCTCCGCGCTGCCGGTGATCATGCTGACCGCCAAGGGCATGACCGTGGACAAGGTCAACGGCCTCAGCGCCGGCGCGGACGACTACCTGGTCAAGCCCTTCGACACCGCCGAGCTGGTCGCCCGGGTCAGCTCCACGCTGCGGCGCAACAAGGAGTTCCGGGAGGTCTCCCCGCTGACCGGCCTGCCCGGCAACAGTCGGATCCGTCGGGAGATCAGCGACCGGGTGCGCAGCGGCGTCGACTACGCGGTCGGCTACATCGACATCGACCGGTTCAAGAGCGTCAACGACCGGTACGGCTTCGTGCGCGGCGACGAGTTCATCTCCGCGCTGGCCCGCAGCCTGCACCGGGCGGTGGTGTCGATCGGGCTGCCGCCGGCCTTCCTGGGCCACGTCGGTGGCGACGACTTCGTCATCGTCTGCGCCCCCGCCCAGATCCGCCCGCTGACCAGCCGGGCGGTGGTCGACTTCGAGAAGGCCGCCGACGCCCTCTACGACCCCACCGACCGGGAGCGCGGCTTCGTCGAGCTGAAGGACCGGCGCGGCAACATCCGCCGGGCCGCCCTGGTCACGCTCTCCATCGGGGTGTCGCTCTCCGACGCCAACAAGCGGTTCACCGACCCGCTGGAGGCGATCGCGGTCGCCTCCGAGATGAAGACGGTCGCCAAGAGCCAACCCGGCTCGTACGTCGCGGTCGACCGGCGACGGGGCGTACCGTGACGACGCGTCGCACACTGTGAGGTAGCTCGCCTCTCTGGCGCGACGCGAGGCGGAACGTGTAAGACTTCCCGTGTACCCACCACGCGCTGGCGGGGCTCGGTGAAATTCCGAACCGGCGGTGATCCACGGCCCGACCGTGGTAAGCCCGCGACCCGGACGGCTTCGGCCGGACGGTGGACCTGGTGAGAATCCGGGGCCGACGGTTGGGGTGCGGCTCGTCCGCCCCCAGACAGTCCGGATGGGAGACAGCGCGCGGGACGGGGAGGCCCCTGTCGGCCGCCGCGCTGTCGGCTGCCCTCCGGGCTCTCCGGGGTCGGCTCCGCCGTCCCCGGAATCTCCGCCGCCGCGCCTTGCGCGGCACCCGTGCCGCACCTCCCGACCCCGCCCGCGCGCGACCGGCGAGCGAGAGGGCAGGGGCAGGCGAGATGGCGAGCGTCTCCGTCGACGAGGCGATGCGTCGCGCGATCGCGCTGGCCGCCCGCGGCCTCGGCACCACCAGCCCCAACCCGGTCGTCGGCTGCGTCCTGCTCGACCCGGACGGCGAGGTCGTCGGGGAGGGCTTCCACGCGTACGCCGGCGGCCCGCACGCCGAGATCGTCGCGCTCGCCCAGGCCGGCCGGCGCGCCCGCGGCGGCACCGCCGTGGTCACCCTGGAGCCCTGCGACCACACCGGCCGCACCGGCCCCTGCAGCCACGCGCTCATCGCCGCCGGGGTCGCCCACGTGGTGATCGCCGTCGGGGACCCGAACCCGGTCGCCTCCGGCGGCGCGGCCACCCTGCGCGCCGCCGGGATCCAGGTCACCACCGGGGTACGCGAGGCCGAGGCCGAGGCCGGCAACGTCGCCTGGCTCACCTCGATGCGTCGCGGCTGGCCGTACCTGATCTGGAAGTACGCCGCCACCCTCGACGGGCGCTCCGCCGCCGCCGACGGCAGCAGCATGTGGATCACCTCCGAGGCGGCCCGGATGGACGTGCACGCGCTGCGCGGCACCGTCGACGCGGTCATCGCCGGGGTGGGCACCGTGCTCGCCGACGACCCGAGGCTCACCGCCCGCAACCTGCGCGACGGCACCCTGGCCATCCGGCAGCCGCTGCGGGTGGTGGTGGACAGCTCGGGGCGTACCCCGGCCGACGCCCGGGTCCGCGACGGCGCGGCGCGCACCTGGATCGCCACCGCCGCGGAGGTCGGCGCCGGCCCGGACGGCCGGGTCGACCTGCCGGCGCTGCTCGCCGAGCTGCACCACCGCGGCGTGCGCGCCGCGTTGCTGGAGGGCGGCCCCCGGCTGGCCGGCGCGTTCCTCGCCGCCGGTCTCGTCGACAAGGTCGTCGGGTACGTCGCGCCGAAGCTGCTCGGCGCCGGCCTCGCCGCGCTGCGCGACGCGGGCGTGACGACCATCGCCGACGCCATCGAACTGGAACTCACCGACGTTACGCAGGTCGGTCCCGACCTGCGGATCACCGCGCTGCCCCGGAAGAGGGAGGCCTAGATGTTCACCGGCATCGTCGAGGAGCTGGGCGAGGTCGTCCGGACCACGGAGACCGGCACCGACTCCGCGCTGCTCGCCATCCGTGGCCCGCTGGTCACCTCCGACGCCCGACACGGCGACTCGATCGCGGTCAACGGCGTCTGTCTGACCGTGGTCGACGTCGACGGGGGCGTCTTCACCGCCGACGTGATGGGGGAGACCCTGCGCCGCACCGCGCTGGGCGCGCTGCGCCCCGGGGCCCCGGTCAACCTGGAGCGCGCCGCCGCGGTGAACAGCCGCCTCGGCGGGCACATCGTGCAGGGGCACGTCGACGGGGTCGGCGAGCTGCTCTCCCGGGAACCGGCCGCGCAGTGGGAGACGCTGCGCTTCCGGCTGCCCGACCCGCTCGCCCGGTACGTGGTGGAGAAGGGCTCGATCACCGTCGACGGCGTCTCGCTGACCGTCGCCGAGGTGGGCGACGACTGGTTCGCCGTCGGGCTGATCCCCACCACCCTGAAGCTGACCACGCTGGGCGTGCGCCAGGCCGGTGACCCGGTCAACCTGGAGGTCGACGTGCTGGCCAAGTACGTCGAGCGGCTGCTCGGCGCCCGCGCCGGCGGGGGTGAGCGCTGATGGGCCCGCTCGGCTGGCTGCTCGACGCCCAGGTCCAGGTGGCCGGCTCGCCGATGCTGGTCCGGGAGATCGTCGGCAACGTCTTCGGTCTCGCCTCCGCGCTGCTCGGGCTGCGCCGGCTGGTCTGGGCCTGGCCGGTCGGCATGATCGGCAACGCGCTGCTGTTCACCGTCTTCCTCGGTGGCGTCTTCGCCACCCCGCAGCAGCACGACCTCTACGGCCAGGCCGGCCGGCAGGTCTTCTTCTTCGCGGTCAGCGTCTACGGCTGGTGGCGCTGGTCGCGCAACCGCCGCCTGGACGGCGGGGAGCGGCCGGCGGTCGTGCCGCGCTGGGCCACCTGGCGGGAGCGGGCCGCCCTGCTCGTCGTCGCCGTGGTCGGCACCGCCGCCGTGGTGCCGGTGCTCGCCGCGCTCGGCTCGTGGGGGCCGCTGCCGGACGCCTGGATCCTGGTCGGCAGCCTGCTCGCCACGTACGGCATGGCCCGCGGCTGGGTGGAGTTCTGGCTGATCTGGATCGCCGTCGACGCGGTCGGCGTACCGCTGCTGCTCGACGGCGGGTTCTATCCGTCGGCCGCCATGTACCTGGTCTACGGCGGCTTCTGCGTCGCCGGCCTGGCCGCCTGGTGGCGCACCTCCCGGGCCACCCCGCCCACCCGCACCCCGATCCCGCCGACGTACTCGGAGGCAGTGGCATGACCACCTTTGGTTCCATCGCGCAGGCGGTGGCGGACATCGCCGCCGGCCGGCCGGTCGTCGTGGTCGACGACGAGGACCGCGAGAACGAGGGCGACCTGATCTTCGCGGCCGAGCTGGCCACCCCGGAGCTGGTCGCGTTCATGGTCCGGCACACCTCCGGCTACATCTGCGTGCCGCTCACCGAGAGCGAGTGCGACCGGCTGGACCTGCCGCCCATGCACCACACCAACCAGGACCGGCGGGGCACCGCGTACACGGTGACCGTGGACGCCCGGGAGGGCGTCAGCACGGGGATCTCGGCGGCCGACCGGTCGCACACCATCCGGCTGCTCGCCGACGCCGGCACCGACCCGACCGACCTGTCCCGCCCCGGGCACGTGGTGCCGCTGCGGGCCCGCGAGGGCGGCGTGCTGCGCCGGCCCGGGCACACCGAGGCGGCCGTCGACCTGACCCGGCTGGCCGGGCTGCGTCCCGCCGGGGTGCTCTGCGAGCTGGTCAACGACGACGGCACCATGATGCGCCTGCCCGACCTGGAGAAGTTCTGCGCCGAGCACGGGCTGACCCTGGTCACCATCGCCGACCTGATCGCCCACCGGCGGCGCACCGAGAAGCAGGTGGAACAGGTCGCCGAGGCGCGGATGCCCACCCCGTACGGGGTGTTCCGGGCGCTGGGCTACCGCAGCGAACACGACTCGGCCGAGCACGTCGCGCTGGTCTTCGGCGACCTCGGCGACGGGCGTGACGTGCTGGTCCGGGTGCACTCCGAGTGCCTCACCGGGGACGTCTTCGGCTCGCTGCGCTGCGACTGCGGCCCGCAGTTGCAGGCCGCGCTGGCCCGGGTGGCGCAGGAGGGGCGTGGGGTGGTGCTCTACGTGCGCGGGCACGAGGGACGCGGCATCGGCCTGCTGCACAAGCTGCAGGCGTACCAGCTCCAGGACCAGGGCCGCGACACCGTGGACGCGAACCTCGACCTGGGCCTGCCGGCCGACGCGCGTGACTACGGCACCGGTGCGCAGATCCTGTACGACCTCGGCGTCCGCTCGATGCGGCTGCTGACCAACAACCCCGCCAAGCGGGCCGGCCTGGAGGGCTACGGCCTCACCGTGAGCGGTCGTGAGGGGCTGCCCATCCGGTCGAACCCGGAGAACGTGCGGTACCTGCGCACCAAGCGGGACCGGATGGGGCACCTGCTGGAGGGCCTGGACGAGGTGACCGAGGCGCCGATGGGCCGCCCGGTCGCCGGCGACGAGATCGGAGCGTAGACATGGCGGGTTTCGGGGAGCCGGGCGTCACCACGGTGGACGCCGCCGGGCTGACCGTCGGCATCGTGGCGGCACGCTGGCACGGGGACCTCACCGACCACATGGTCGACCGGGCGGTCGCCGCCACCGAGGCGTGCGGCGCGCGCGCCGTGGTGGCCCGGGTGGCCGGCTCGGTGGAGCTGCCCGTGGTGGCCCAGGCGATGGCCCGCCGCTACGACGTGGTCGTCGCGCTGGGCGTGGTGGTGCGGGGCGCGACCGCGCACTTCGACTACGTCTGCCAGTCGGTGACCGAGGGGCTGACCCGGGTCGCCCTGGACGAGGGGAAGCCGGTGGCGCACGGGGTGCTCACGGTGGAGACCATCGAGCAGGCCCGGGACCGGGCCGGGCTGCCCGGTTCGGCGGAGGACAAGGGCTGGGCGGCCACCGTCGCGGCGCTGGACGCCGCCCTGGCCGTCCGCGGCCTGGACGCCACCAACGCCCACCGGGTCGGCTTCGCCTGACCGTCGCGACCCGCCATCGTGAGGAAGGCGACGTGGGTGGACCCGGTGGGCGTGGTCACCCGGGGCGGCTGGAAGAATCGCCTTCCGTGAAGACGTTCGAGGAGTTGTTCGCCGAGCTGCAGGCCAAGGCCGCCGCCGGCACCCCGGGCTCGGGCACGGTCGACGCGCTCGCCAAGGGGGTGCACTTCATCGGCAAGAAGGTCGTCGAGGAGGCGGCCGAGTCGTGGATGGCCGCCGAGCACGAGGGCCCGGAGCGGGCCGCCGAGGAGATCTCGCAGCTGCTCTACCAGGCCCAGGTGCTGATGCTCGCCACCGGTCTCGAACTGAAGGACGTCTACCGACATCTGTGAGTGCCCCGTCCGCTGATCAGCCCGATCGATCGAAGGAGCACTCCCGTGCTGCGTGTCGCCGTACCGAACAAGGGCGCGCTGGCCGAGTCGGCCGCCCAGATGCTGCGTGAGGCGGGCTACCGCCAGCGCACCGACCCGAAGGACCTCGTCTGCCGCGACGAGGCCAACGACATCGAGTTCTTCTACCTGCGCCCCAAGGACATCGCCACCTACGTCGGCTCGGGCGACCTGGACGTCGGCATCACCGGCCGCGACCTGCTGGTCGACTCCGGCGCCCCGGCCGAGGAGATCGTCGACCTGAACTTCGCCCGGGCCACCTTCCGGTTCGCCGCCCGCCCCGACGACGTCGCCTCGGTGCAGCAGCTCGGCGGGCACCGGATCGCCACCTCGTACCCGGGCCTGGTCGAGCGGCACCTGGCCGAGCTGGGGGTCAAGGCCGAGGTGATCCGCCTGGACGGCGCGGTGGAGAACGCCATCCGGCTCGGCGTGGCCGACGTGGTCGCCGACGTGGTGGAGACCGGCGCCACGCTGCGCCAGGCCGGCCTGGTGGTCTTCGGTGAGCCGTTGCTGCGCTCCTCCGCGGTGCTGGTCCGCCGGGTCGGCGCGCCGGGCTGCGCCCAGTCCGAGCAGCTGCTGCGCCGGCTGCACGGCGTGCTGGTCGCCCGCCGCTACGTGATGCTCGCCTACGACGTGCCGGCCGGCCTGCTCGACCGGGCCAGCTCGCTGACCCCCGGCATCGAGTCGCCGACCGTCTCCCCGCTGCACCGCGAGGGCTGGGTCGCGGTGCAGGCGATGGTCCTCAGCGACGACGTGCACCGGATCATGGACGAGCTGTACGACCTGGGCGCCCGGGCCATCCTGGTGACGAACATCCACGCCTGCCGGCTGTGAGGCCGCTGCCCGTCCCGGCCGCCCTGTCCCTGGTCGTCCTGGGTGGGGCGGCCTCGGCCGGGCAGGGACTGGTCAACGCGGAGCTGGGCGAGCGGGCCGGCAACCCGGTGCTCGGCGCGGTGGTCAACAACGCCGGCGGCACCCTGCTGATCCTCGTCGGGCTGCTGGCCGTGCCCTCCATGCGCGCCGGGCTGGGCGCGCTGCGCCGCGGCGGGCTGCCCTGGTGGGCGTACCTGGGCGGGCTGGGCGGCGCGGCGATCGTGGTGGTCGCCGCGTACGTCGTACCCGTGCTCGGGGTGGCCGTGTTCACCATCGCCCAGGTCGCCGGGGGCAGCCTCGGCGGGCTGGGGGTGGACCGGGCCGGGCTGGGCCCGCTCGGTCGGCTGCCGCTCACCGTGCCCCGGGTGGCCGGGGCGCTGCTCGGCGTGGCGGCGGTCACGCTGGCACAGCTCGGCCGGCCGGTCGGCGACCTGGCGGTGGGACTGGTCCTGCTGGCGGTCGCGGGTGGTCTGGCGGTGGCGGTGCAGTCCGCGCTGAACGGCCGGGTGGCCGAGGCGGGCAGCCCGGCGGCGAGCCTCGCGGTCAACTTCGCCACCAGCACCCCGGTGGTGCTGTTGGTCGCCGCGCTGGCCGGGGCGTTCGCGGACCGGCCGAGCTGGCCGGACGACTGGTACCTCTACACCGGCGGCCTGCTCGGGGTGGGCATCGTCACCGCGCTGCTGGTCGGGGTGCGCGCGGTCGGGGTGCTGCGTACCGGGCTGGCGCTGGTCGCCGGCCAGCTGGGCGGGGCACTGCTGCTGGACGTGCTGACGCCGGGCGGCGCGGGGCTGCGCTGGCCGGTGCTGGCCGGCGCCGCGTTGACCGGGCTCGCCGTGGTCGTCGCCGGCCGCGGTGCCCGGCCGGCACCGGGGGCACCGGGCGCGGCGGGTCGCGTGGCGGCCGAACACGCGCCCGGGCCGGGTGGCAGACTGGTCGGGTGAGCGATTCCGTGGTGACCGTGCGACCGCGCCGGATCCGGGTGGTCTGCTGGCTGTCCGCGGCCGCCCTCGTGGTGGTGTTCAGCCTGGTCGCGACCTCGCTGACCGGGCGGACCGGGGACGGCTACGGCACCTTCCAGCGGGGTGACCAGCTGGCCATGGTGGGGCTGGGCGTCTTCGGGGCGCTCGGCATCCTGCTGTTCACCCGGCCCCGGGTGGTGGCCGACGCCCGCGGTGTCCGGGTCCGCAACGTGCTCGGCTCGTACGAGCTGCCCTGGGAGGTGGTCCGCGGGGTCCGCTTCGACCGGGGCGCGCCGTGGGCCAGCCTGGAACTGCACGACGACGACCTGCTGCCGATGGTGGCCCTGCAGGCCGCCGACAAGGAGCTGGCCGTGGAGGGGGTGCGGGCGTTGCGCCGGCTGCACCAGGCCCACCTGGCCGCGCTCGCCGGCGACCCCGCCACCCCGCGCTGAGCGCCCGCCACCGCGCGCGGAGCGCCACCGGCCGGTCCGGTTTGGGGTGGACCGGGGCCGGGGTGTAGTGTTGCGGAGTCGACCAGACTGCCCCCGTTCCTGACGTGCGGGCGGTCGGAGAAGCGGAGCGCCTGCTCCCACCCGAGTCGCCCCCGTAGGTGGCCGGGTCCGGTTCACGGTTCCGGGCACGTCCCGGTTCCGGATGCGCGATCATTGTGATCGTGCTGGCCGGTCGAGTGGGCCCTGGCATGCGCCGGGGCCTTCTGCTTTCCGGGTCGCTCCCGCCCGGGAGCCCACGGAGTCGGCACCGTAGGAGACTCGACTCGAGGAGGCCCCATCAGCGTCGAACCACGCGTGAACGAGCAGATCCGGGCACGTGAGGTCCGACTGGTCGGCCCTGAGGGTGAGCAGGTGGGCATCGTCCCGCTGGAGCGCGCCCTGCAGCTGGCCGCGGACGTCGACCTGGACCTGGTCGAGGTTGCGCCGATGGCGCGCCCGCCGGTGTGCAAGCTCATGGACTTCGGCAAGTTCAAGTACGAGAGCGCACTGAAGGCGCGCGAAGCGCGGCGTAACCAGCAGCAGACCGTCATCAAGGAGATGAAGCTCCGGCCGAAGATCGACCCGCACGACTACGAGACCAAGAAGGGTCACGTGGTGCGGTTCCTCAAGGCGGGGGACAAGGTCAAGGTGACGATCATGTTCCGCGGTCGCGAGCAGAGCCGCCCGGAGCTGGGTTACCGGCTCCTGCGCCGGCTCGAGTCCGAGATCACGGACCTGGGATACGTCGAGGCCGCTCCGAAGCAGGACGGCCGAAACATGATCATGGTTCTCGCCCCGCACCGGGCCGTCAAGGCCTCCGCGGTCGCCGCCACGGCGTCCCGTGGTGGACCGCGTGACCGGGCCGCGGAGGAGTCCGCCGCTCCGGCTGCCGGTGCGACCGCGGCGACCGGTGAGACCGCAGCAGCCGGCGAGGCCGGCACGACCGCTGACACCAGCGGCCAGTAACAGGGAGAAGACGTTCCAATGCCGAAGATGAAGCCCCACTCGGGCATGGGCAAGCGGGTCAAGATGACCGGCAAGGGCAAGATCGTGTCCGAGCAGGCCGGCAAGCGCCACCTGCTGGAGGGCAAGGCCTCCACCCGTACCCGGCGGCTGACCGGCACGGTCGAGCTGGCCAAGGCTGAAACCAAGCGCATCAAGAAGCTGCTCGGCCGCTGACGCGCGCCACCTGAACCGAAGAAGGAGTTGAGATGGCACGCGTCAAGCGGGCTGTGAACGCCCAGAAGAAGCGTCGTACCCTGCTGGAGACCGCGAGCGGTTACCGCGGTCAGCGCTCCCGCCTGTACCGCAAGGCCAAGGAGCAGGTGCTGCACTCGATGCAGTACTCCTACCGGGACCGTCGTGACCGCAAGGGCGACTTCCGGCAGCTCTGGATCCAGCGGATCAACGCCGGCGCCCGGGCCAACGGCCTGACCTACAACCGGCTGATCCAGGGCCTGCGCCTGGCCGGCATCGAGGTCGACCGCAAGATCCTGGCCGACCTGGCCGTCAACGACGCCGCGGCGTTCGCCGCGATCGTCGAGCTGGCCCGCGCCGCCGTGGCGGCCGAGGGCACCGGTGGCGCCGCGGCCCAGGCCGCCTGACCCACCCGCACCAGCAGATCGAGGCGTCTCCCATGCAGTCACCATCGCCCGGGAGGCGCCTCGACGCTGTCTCCGGCCCGTTCACCCCGCGTACCCCGAGGATCGTCGCGGCCCGCCGGTTGCAGCGCCGCCGGGACCGCGAGAGCACCGGCCGGTTCCTCGCCGAGGGACCGCAGGCCGTCCGCGAGGCGCTCGCCCGCACCGGCACCGTGGTCGAGCTGTTCGGCACCCCGGCCGCCCTCGACCGGTACCCGGAGCTGGCCGCCGCGGCCGCCCGGGCCGACGTGCCGGTCTCCGAGGTCACCGACGAGGCGCTCGCCGCGCTCACCGAGACGGTCGCCCCGCAGGGGCTGGTCGCGGTCTGCCGGCACCTCGACGTACCTCTGGCCCAGGCCCTGGCGGGCGGTCCGCGACTGGTCGCGGTGCTCGCCGGGATCCGCGACCCGGGCAACGCCGGCACCGTGCTGCGCACCGCCGACGCGGCCGGCGCGGGCGCGGTCGTGCTCGCCGGCGAGGCGGTCGACCCGTACAACGGCAAGTGCGTGCGGGCCTCCGCCGGCAGCCTCTTCCACGTCGACGTGGTCCGCGCGGCCGACCCGCTCGCCGCCGTCGCGGAGCTGCGGGCCGCCGGCCTCACGGTCTTCGCCACCACCGGGTACGGCGACAGCGACCTCGACGACCTCGCCGACGCCGGCCGGCTCGCCGCCCCGACCGCCTGGCTCTTCGGCTCCGAGGCGCACGGCCTGCCCGACGAGCTGACCGCGGCGGCCGACGCCCGGGTCCGGGTGCCGCTGCACGGGCGGGCCGAGAGCCTGAACCTGGCTGCGGCCGCGGCCGTCTGCCTGTACGCTTCGGCGAGAGCGCTGCGTCGACCCCCGGTCGCGCAGCCCGGACCAGGGGAGTCGTCCACGTCATGAACGCGTCTCGGCGTTCGTTTAGCCAGCCCGCCGGTGTCGGCGGGCGGCGGGCCTGACCCTTCCCCCTGCGAAACTCCCACACCGGCGGGCTGCGGCGAAGCCGCGCGTCCGTAGACTCGTCTGGCCGCCCGCGAGGGCCGGCACCGCCGTGAGGGAGTGCCCGTTCACCATGAGCTACCGCAACGATCCGTACGACCCGAAGCAGGTCGCCCTGCTCGACCCGGACGCCCTGGCCGGGGCCGTGGCCGACGCCGAGAAGGCGTTCGCCGCCGCCACCGACCCGGACGCGCTGACCGCGCTGCGCCCGGCGCACCTGGGTGACCGCGCCCCGGTCTCGCTGGCCCGCCGGGAGATCGGCGCGCTGCCGCCGGCCGCCAAGTCCGACGCCGGCAAGCGGGTCAACGAGGCCCGCCGCGCCATCGAGACCGCGTACGCGGCCCGGCAGGAGACCCTGGATCGGGAGCAGGCCGAGCGGGTGCTGGTCGAGGAGCGGGTCGACGTGACCCTGCCGTACGACCGCCGGCCGCGGGGCGCGCGCCACCCGCTGAGCGTCCTGATGGAGCAGATCAGTGACCTGTTCATCGGGATGGGCTACGAGGTGGCCGAGGGTCCCGAGGTCGAGCTGGAGTGGACCAACTTCGACGCGCTGAACATCCCCGCCGACCACCCGGCACGCGGGCTGATGGACACCTTCCACATCGCCCCGGAGGGTTCGGGACTCGTTCTCCGTACGCACACCTCGCCGGTGCAGGCGCGCACCATGCTCACCCGCAAGCCGCCCATCTACGTGGTGGTGCCCGGCCGGGTGTACCGCACCGACGAGCTGGACGCCACCCACGCGCCGGTCTTCCACCAGGTCGAGGGCCTGGTGGTGGACAAGGGCATCACCATGGCGCACCTGCGCGGCACGCTGGACCACTTCGCCCGGGCCATGTTCGGCGAGGGCGCGAAGACCCGGTTCCGGCCGCACTACTTCCCGTTCACCGAGCCGTCGGCCGAGTTCGACGTCTGGTTCCCGGAGCACCGGGACGGCCCGCAGTGGGTCGAGTGGGGCGGCTGCGGCATGGTCAACCCGCGGGTGCTGCGCGCCTGCGGAATCGACCCGGAGGTCTACTCCGGATTCGCGTTCGGCATGGGCATCGACCGGACGGTGATGTTCCGGCACGGGGTCAGCGACATGCGGGACCTGGCCGAGGGGGACGTGCGGTTCACCCGCGCGTTCGGGGCCTGACGGCGCGGCACGAGTAACGGAGACGGTGGTCTAACAGTCATGCGAGTTTCTGTCAGTTGGTTGCGCGAGTACGTCGACCTCCCCGCCGACCTGCCCGCCGGCGACCTGGAGCGGGCGCTGGTCGACCTCGGCATCGAGGTCGAGTCCCTGGTGGACCTGCGGGAGACGGTCACCGGCCCGTTGGTGGTCGGTGAGGTCCTTCAGATCGAGGAGCTGACCGGCTTCAAGAAGCCGATCCGGTTCTGCCGGGTGGACGTCGGTGCCGCGAACGGCACCGGTGAGCCGCAGGAGATCGTCTGCGGGGCGCGCAACTTCGCCCCCGGCGACAAGGTCGTGGTGATCCTCCCGGGCGGTGTGCTGCCCGGCAACTTCGCCATCGGCGCGCGCAAGACGTACGGGCGCAACTCCCACGGCATGATCTGCTCCGCCACGGAGCTGGGCCTCGGCGACGACCACTCGGGCATCATCGTGCTGCCCGAGGACACCCCCGCCAAGCCCGGCGACGACGCCCGACCGGTGGTCGGCCTCGACGACGTCGTGGTCGAGATGGAGATCACCCCGGACCGGGGCTACGCGCTCAGCGTGCGCGGCATCGCCCGGGAGCTGTCGCTCGCCCTCGGGGTGCCGTTCCGCGACCCGGCGGCGGTCGACGCGCCCGGTGGCACCGCCGAGCCGGCGTACCCGGTCGAGGTGCGGGACACGGTCGGCTGCGACCGGTTCGCCGCCCGGCTGGTCCGGGGCGTCGACCCGACCGCACAGACCCCCGGCTGGATGGCGCAGCGGCTCACCGTGGCCGGCATCCGCAGCATCTCGCTGCCGGTCGACATCACCAACTACCTGATGCTCGAACTCGGCCAGCCGATGCACGCCTTCGACGCCGACCGGATCAGTGGCCCGCTGGTGGTCCGCCGGGCCGAGCCGGGCGAGAAGCTGACCACCCTGGACGGGGTGACCCGGACCCTGGTCGCCGAGGACCTGGTGATCTGCGACGACACCGGCCCGGTGTCGCTGGCGGCGGTGATGGGCGGCGAGACCAGCGAGGTGGTCGCCGGCACCACGAACGTGCTCTTCGAGGCGGCGCACTGGGACCCGGCGATGGTCGGCCGCACCGCCCGCCGGCACAAGCTGTTCAGCGAGGCGGCCAAGCGCTGGGAGCGGGGCGTCGACCCGACCCTCGCGCTGGTCGCGATCGAGAAGGCGGTCCGGCTGCTCACCGAGCACGCCGGTGGCACCGCCGGCGCGGAGATCCTCGACCTGGACCACGTGCGCCCGCGTACCCCGATCGCCCTGCCGGCGGACCTGCCGTCGCGGCGGGTCGGGGTGGCCTACCCGCCGGAGCGGGTGGTCGAGCTGCTGGAGCAGGTCGGCTGCGCGGTCACCCGGGGCGCCGACCGGCTCGGCGAGGACCCGGGCGAGGCCGGGGTGCCCGCCAGCGGTGGCGCGCCGGTGCTTACCGTGACCCCGCCGAGCTGGCGGCCCGACCTGACCGACCCGGCCGACCTGGTCGAGGAGGTGGTCCGCCTCGACGGGTACGACCGTGTGCCCTCGGTGCTGCCCACCGCCCCGGCCGGCCGGGGCCTGACCGGGCAGCAGCAGCGCCGCCGGGCGGTCGCCCGCTCGCTCGCCGAGCGCGGCTACGTCGAGGTCCTCGCCCAGCCGTTCGTCTCCCCGGAGCTGCCCGACCAGCTCGGCCTGCCGGCCGACGACCCGCGCCGGGCCGCGGTGCGGCTGGCCAACCCGCTGTCCGAGGAGGAGCCGCTGCTGCGCACCACGCTGCTCGGCCCGCTGCTCGGCATCGTCCGGCGCAACATCGGCCGCGGCCAGCGTGACGTGGCGATCTACGAGATCGGCGCGGTCTTCCACCCGCGTCCGGGGGCCGGCGCGCCGCCGGCGATGGGCGTCGACCGGCGACCCACCGACGCCGAGTTCGCCGCCGCCGACGCGGTCGTGCCCGACCAGCCGCGGCACGTCGCGGTGGCGCTCGCCGGCGAGATCGAGCCGGCCGGCTGGTGGGGCGCGGGCCGCCCGGCCGGCTGGGCGGACGCCGTCGAGGCCGGCCGGGCCGTCCTGGCCGCCGCCGGCATCCCGGCCGACCGGGTCACCGTGCGGTCCGCCGAGCGGGCCCCGTGGCACCCCGGCCGCTGCGCCGAGCTGCTGGTCGACGACACCGTCGTCGGGTACGCGGGCGAACTGCACCCGGCCGTGGTGGCGAGCCTGGAACTGCCCCGCCGCACCAGCGCGGCGGAGCTGAACCTGGACGCGCTGCCCGCCGCGCCGATGGTGACCGGCCCGACCATCTCCACCTTCCCGCCCGCGCTGATCGACGTGGCGCTGGTGGTGGACGAGCAGGTGCCGGCCGCCGAGGTGGAGCGGGCCCTGGTCGCGGGGGCCGGCGAGCTGCTGGAGGCGGTCCGGCTCTTCGACGTGTACGCCTCCGCGCAGCTCGGCGCGGGCCGCCGGTCGCTGGCGTACAAGCTGACCTTCCGGGCCCCGGACCGGACGCTCACCGTCGAGGAGGCGGTGGCCGCCCGGGACGCCGCGGTGGCCGAGGCCGCCCGCCGCTGCGGCGCCACCCTGCGCGGCGCCTGACCGGCACGAGGTACGCGGCCGACGGCCCGGCGGGTTCTCCCGCCGGGCCGTCGCCGTATCAGGCCGTGTACGGCAGGGTGAGCTGCGACTGGTCGCCGACGGCGAGGCCGGTCGGGGCGGCCCCGATGGCGTTCCAGACCTCCACCTGCACCGTGCCGCCCCGCAGGTCACCGAGGCTGCCGGTGGCCGCCGCCAACCCCTGGCCGGCGGTGTAGGTCTCCCAGCCGGCGACCGGGTCGGTGGCGTAGTAGTGGTAGGTCTCCACCCGGTCGAAGCTGCCGTCCCCGGTCAGGTCGTAGGAGACCCGGACCTGGGTGCCGTTGCCGACCGCGGTGCCGGCGTCGAGGAGCAGGCGGAACGCGGTGGCGCCGCCGGTGTACCGCGCGGTCAGGTTGGTCGCCCGGTAGACCCGTGGCGTGTGCGGGGTGCCCACCCAGGTGCCGTCGGCCGCCGTGATCGTGGCCCGGGCGGTGCCCGCCGGGCGCTGCCAGAGCAGGTTCGGCTCCTCCAGGTAGAGCTGCGGGCCGAACGGGCTCATCGTCGGGTCGGGGGACGGGCCGGCGGTCGGCGACACCGAGGTGCCGGGGCTCGGCGGCGGCGGGGTGCCGCCGCTGTACGGCAGGATGACGGCCGAGCCGTTGCCGACGCCGAGGCTGGTCGCGGTGGCCCCGATGGCGTTCCAGACCTCGACCCGTACGGTGCCGTTGCGCAGGTCGCCGAGGGTGCCGGTGACGGCGGTCAGGCCCTGCGTCTGGCGGTAGTGCTCCGCTCCGGTGACCGGGTCGGTGGCGAAGTACCGGTAGGTCTCCACCCGGTCGACGGTGCCGTCGCCGGTCAGGTCGTACGAGATCCGCACCTGGACCCCGTCGCCGGCCGCGGTGCCGGCGTCGACCAGCAGGTCGAAGGTGGTGGTCCCGCCGGTGTACCGGCCGTCGAGACCGCAGGCGGTGAAGACCTTGGCGTTGGTCGGGGTGCCGTCGTGGTTGCCGCCGGCCGCCGGCAGCGACACGCTGGTGGCCGGGCGGGGCAGGAAGGTCAGCGAGCCGTCGGCCTGGAGCAGCCGGCTCATGGCGCCGCTGCCGTCGTCGCAGGCCGACGGAGGGGTGGTGGTCCCGCTCGGCGACGGGCCGGCGCCGGTCGGGGTGGGGCTCGGCGGCGGATCGGTGGGGCCGCCGCCCGGACCGAACGCGCTCAGGTCGATGCCGGCGGCGCGCGGGTCGCCGTCGTGCACCAGCGACTCCTGGTCCTGCACGTCGTCGAAGGCGAACCCGTACGCCTTCCCGTCGACCATGTTGGCGTGCACGATCCGGGAGTAGTGGTTGGTCAGGGTGCCCTGGTAGAAGTCGGCCGGCCCGCCGGAGGGCTGCACGTCCCGGCTGGCCAGGGTGGTGCGGTGCAGCGCGGCGCACAGGGTGCGGGCGATCGGCCCGACCACCAGGTCGTTGGGGGCGGCGAGCGCCCCGTCGCAGTCCCACACGTCGGAGCTGGACGGCCTGCCGAACGAGGCGACCCGCTGGCCGGAGCCGTCGGTGAAGGTCATGGTGTCGCCGCTGGTCCGGCCGAAGTACTTCACGTCGGGCTGCTCCAGGAAGGGCGCCACGGTGAGCGTCCTCGTGGCGTACGTCTGCCAGGCCGAGGTGATGTACGGGTCGAGGTAGGTGGCGCTGAACAGGCCGGCGTCGGCGGCCTTGCCGGGGGAGAGCACCCGCAGCACGGTGCCGTCGGCGCGGGTCTGCACCGCGCCGCTCCAGCCGGACTGGGCCCGCACCCCCGCGATGACCTTGTTGCGGCCGTCGTCGACCAGTTGGCCGGTGTGCCGGGTGACGCCGTCCGCGCCGGTCACGCCGACCACGTGCGGGACGGCGAACATGTCCACCTGGGAGCTGTTCAGCCACAGGCCCGAGTCGTTGTAGGTGAACTCGGACCAGTCGAAGAGGATGTCCCGGTTGGGGTCGCCGGCCGCCCAGGGCGCGGGCTGGACCAGGCCGTCGGGGGTGAGGAAGAACGTGAGCTTCTCGCCGAAGGCGAAGTAGACCCGGCCGGAGACGTTGCGGGGCACCTTCAGCACGGTGGCGCCGCCGTTGGCCGGGCCGGGGATGGCCACGTCCGGGGCGGGGGTGGGCGGCAGGCCGCCGGCCGGCCAGGGGGTGAACGCGCCGGCCGCGTCGACGTAGCCGAGCCGGCCGGAGGTCAGGTCGGTGCCGAGCACGTACAGCCAGGTGGCGTCGGCGCGGCCGGTGTGGTTGGTGACGGTGAACGGCAGCAGGTTCGGGCCGGTGGCGCTGGCCAGTGAGGCGGCCGCCACGACCGAGGCGGCCGTGGTCACCACCAGCGCGAGCAGGGCACGCAGGATCTTCGTACGGACAGGCAAGGACGACTCCGGGAGGTGGTGGGGCGGGGCGGTTGCGGGCGCGGTGCAGCGGCGCGTCACACGGTGGAACGGAGCCGTGAGAGCGCTCTCTCAGCATCGGTGGCGGATGGTCGACTGTCAATGCGAGCACCCTCTTCGCAGTTTCATGCGCCGCCCTGCATGAACTTGCAGCGGTTGGCGGTCGCTGCTAGCCTTCTCTGCATAGTCATGCGGAGGTAGGTATGGGCATCCGAGTTGCGGTCGCGGGAGCGAGCGGGTACGCCGGCGGCGAACTGCTGCGGCTGCTCGCCGCGCACCCCGAGTTCGAGCTCGTCGCGGCCACCGCGCACTCGTCGGCCGGCCGGCCCGTCGCCGCCGTACACCCGCAGCTCACCGGCCTCGACCTGACGTTCGGGGCGACCGAGGCGGCCACCCTGGCCGACGCGGACCTGGTCTTCCTGGCCCTGCCGCACGGCCAGTCGGCGGCCCTCGCCGCGGCCCTGCCCGGCCCGGTGAAGGTGGTCGACCTCGGCGCCGACCACCGGCTGCGCGACGCGGACGCCTGGACCCGCTACTACGGCGGCCCGCACGCCGGCGTGTGGACCTACGGCCTGCCCGAGCTGCCCGGCCAGCGCGCCGCGATCGCCGCCGCCACCCGGGTCGCCAGCACCGGCTGCTACGCGGTCGCCACCACCCTGGCGCTCGCCCCGCTGATCGCCGCCGGCGCGGTCTTCCCCACCGACGTGGTGGTGGTCGCCGCCTCCGGCACCTCCGGCGCCGGCCGGGCCGCCAAGACCCACCTGCTCGGCAGCGAGGTGATGGGCGACCTGTCGCCCTACAAGGTCGGCGCGCACCAGCACGTGCCGGAGATCAAGCAGGCCACCGGCGCGACCAGCCTCTCCTTCACCCCGGTGCTCGCGCCGATGCCGCGCGGCATCCTCGCCACCGTGACCGCCGTGCCGACCGGTGACGCCGACCCGCGCGAGGTGCTTGCCGCCGCGTACGCCGACGCGCCCTTCGTGCACGTGCTGCCCGAGGGGGTGTGGCCGCACACCGCCGCCACCGCAGGCGGCAACTCCTGCCACCTGCAGGCAGGCGTCGACATCGACTCCGGCCGGGTGATCGTGGTCAGCGCCGTCGACAACCTGGGCAAGGGCGCGGCCGGCCAGGCCGTGCAGAACGCCAACCTGATGTGTGGTCTGCCCGAGACCACCGGACTCTCCGCGATGGGAGTGGCACCGTGAGCGCGAGGAGTGCAGCGAAGCGGAGCCCCGCAGTCGCGAACGAAAGGCCAGCACAGTGACCGTCACCGCCCCCCGGGGCTTCCGGGCGGCCGGTGTCGCCGCCGGCCTCAAGGCCAGCGGCGCCGGCGACGTCGCCCTGGTCGTCAACGACGGCCCCGACGCCGGGGTCGCCGGCGTCTTCACCGCCAACCGGGTCAAGGCCGCCCCCGTGCTCTGGACCCAGCAGGTCGTGCGCGGCGGCGTGGTCCGCGCGGTGGTGCTCAACTCCGGCGGCGCGAACGCCTGCACCGGCCCGGCCGGCTTCCAGGACACCCACGCCACCGCCGAGCACACCGCCGCCGCGCTCACCGGCAGCAACGCCCGGCTGATGGTGGGCGCCGGTGAGGTCGCGGTCTGCTCGACCGGCCTGATCGGTGAGCGACTGCCGATGCAGAAGCTGCTGCCCGGCGTCCGCTCCGCGGTGCGCGGGCTGGCCCGCGACGGCGGGACCGCCGCCGCCGAGGCGATCATGACCACGGACACCCGGCCGAAGACCACGGTGGCCCGGGGCAGCGGCTGGACCGTCGGCGGGATGGCCAAGGGCGCGGGCATGCTCGCCCCGGCGATGGCCACCATGCTCTGCGTGCTCACCACCGACGCGGTGGCCGGGCCGGAGCTGCTCGACGCCGCGCTGCGCGCCGCCACCCGGGTCACCTTCGACCGGGTCGACTCCGACGGCTGCATGTCCACCAACGACACCGTGCTGCTGCTGGCCAGCGGGGCGTCCGGCGTCGAGCCGACCGAGGCGGAGCTGACCGCCGCGGTCACCGCCGCCTGCCACGACCTGGCCCAGCAGCTCATCGCCGACGCCGAGGGCGCCACCAAGCAGATCGCCATCGACGTGGTCGGCGCGGCGGACGAGGACGACGCGGTCGAGGTGGGCCGCTCGGTGGCGCGCAACAACCTGGTCAAGACCGCGCTGTTCGGCAACGACCCGAACTGGGGCCGGATCCTGGCCGCCGTCGGCACCACCGCCGCCGCGTTCCAGCCGGACGCCGTGGACGTCGCCGTCAACGGGATCTGGGTGTGCCGGGGCGGGGCCGCCGCGGAGGACCGGTCCAAGGTCGACCTCACCGGCCGGGACGTGACCATCCGGATCGACCTGCACGCCGGCGACGCGGCCGCCACCGTCTGGACCAACGACCTGTCGCACGCGTACGTGCACGAGAACTCGGCGTACTCGACGTGAGCATGAGCAACGCAGTGGCGAACGGAGGGCCGGCACAGTGAGCCTCAGCGCGGACCTCACCCGGGCCCAGGCCAAGGCCGAGACGCTGATCGAGGCGCTGCCCTGGCTGGCCCGCTTCTCCGGCGCGACCGTCGTGGTCAAGTACGGGGGCAACGCCATGGTCGACCCCGAGCTGCAGCGGGCCTTCGCCGCCGACATGGTCTTCCTCCGCTACGCCGGCCTCAAGCCGGTCGTGGTGCACGGCGGTGGTCCGCAGATCTCCGCCATGCTCGGCCGGCTCGGCATCGCCAGCGAGTTCCGGGGCGGCCTGCGGGTCACCACCCCGGAGGCGATGGACGTCGTGCGGATGGTGCTGGTCGGCCAGGTCGGGCGGGAGCTGGTCGGCCTGATCAACGCGCACGGCCCGTACGCCGTCGGCCTCTCCGGCGAGGACGCCGGGCTGTTCACCGCCGTGCGCCGCCCGGCGTACGTGGACGGGCAGCCGGTCGACGTCGGGCAGGTCGGCGACGTGGAGTCGGTGGACGTCTCCGCGGTCACCGACCTGATCGCGGCCGGCCGGATCCCGGTGATCTCCACGGTCGCGCCGGACGTCGACGGGGTGCTGCACAACCTCAACGCCGACACCGCCGCCGCCGCGCTCGCCGTCGCCCTGGACGCCCGCAAGCTGGTCGTCCTCACCGACGTCGCCGGCCTGTACGCGGACTGGCCGGACACCACCAGCCTGGTCAGCGAGATCAGCACCGACGACCTGGCGAAGCTGCTGCCGTCCCTGGAGTCCGGGATGGTGCCCAAGATGGAGGCCTGCCTGCGAGCGGTGCGCGGGGGAGTGCCCGCCGCGCACGTCGTCGACGGCCGGGTCGCCCACTCCACGTTGCTGGAAGTGTTCACCTCGGAAGGGTTCGGCACGATGGTCGTGAACGCGTCATGAGCACCCTGGTGGAGCGCTGGGGCGCGACCATGATGGACAACTACGGCACCCCGCCGCTGGCGCTCGTCGCGGGCGCCGGCGCCGTCGTGGTCGACGAGACCGGCCGGGAGTACGTCGACCTGCTCGGCGGCATCGCGGTCAACGCCCTCGGGCACGCCCACCCGGCCGTGGTGGCCGCCGTCTCCAAGCAGGTCGCCACCCTCGGGCACGTGTCGAACCTGTTCGTCGCCGAGCCGCCGGTGGCGCTGGCCGAGCTGCTACTGGCGCTGGCCGGCCGGCCCGGCCGGGTCTTCTTCGCCAACTCCGGCGCGGAGGCGAACGAGGCCGCGTTCAAGCTCTCCCGGCTCACCGGCCGGACCCACGTGGTGGCCGCCCAGGGTGGCTTCCACGGCCGGACCATGGGCGCGCTGGCGCTCACCGGCCAGCCCGCCAAGGCCGACCCGTTCCGCCCGCTGCCGGGCGACGTCACCCACGTGGAGTACGGCGACGTGGCCGCCCTCGCGGCCGCCGTCACCGACGCCACCGCGATGGTGATCCTGGAGCCGATCCAGGGGGAGAACGGCGTGGTCGTGCCACCCGCCGGCTACCTGGCCGAGGCCCGCCGGATCACCGCCGCGCACGGCGCCCTGCTGGTGCTCGACGAGGTGCAGACCGGCATCGGTCGCACCGGGCACTGGTTCGCCCACCAGGCCGAGGGCGTCGAGCCGGACGTGGTGACGCTGGCCAAGGGGCTCGGCGGCGGCCTGCCGCTCGGCGCCTGCCTGGCCTTCGGCCGGGCCGCCGAGCTGCTGCGTCCCGGCTCGCACGGCACCACCTTCGGCGGCAACCCGATCAGCTGCGCGGCCGCCCTCGCGGTCGTCTCCACCATCGCCCACGAGGGCCTGCTCGACCACGTCAAGCGGATCGGGGAGCGGCTGCGGCGCGGCATCGAGGCGCTCGGCCACCCGCTCGTCACCGGCGTACGCGGCGCGGGCCTGCTGCTCGGCATCGTGCTCGACCGGCCGGTCGCCGGCCCGGTGGCGACCGCGCTGCGCGACGCGGGCTTCCTGGTCAACCCGGTGCAGCCGGGTGTGGTCCGGCTCGCCCCGCCGCTGATCCTCACCGCCGGGCAGGCCGACGCCTTCCTGGCCGCGCTCCCCGCCGCCCTCGACGCGGCCGTTCCCGACGCCGCCGTCCCCGCGCCGGCCGCTCCCGATGCCGCCGTCCCCGCGCCGGCCGTTCCCGGCACCGCCGTCCCCGCGCCGGCCGCTCCTACGTCGGCCGCCACCGACGCCCCCACCACGACGGAGGCCCCCGCATGATCCGGCACTTCCTGCGCGACGACGACCTCAGCCCGGCCGAGCAGGCCGCCGTGCTCGACCTCGCCGCGGCGATGAAGACCGAGCGGTTCGCCCGCAAGCCGCTGGCGGGCCCGCGCTCGGTGGCGGTGCTCTTCGACAAGCAGAGCCTGCGCACCCGGATCTCCTTCGACGCCGGTATCGCCGAGCTGGGCGGCCACCCGCTCGTGGTGGACACCCAGGTGACCCACTTCGGGCGGGGCGAGACCCTGGCCGACGCCGGGCGGGTGCTCTCCCGCTACGTGGCGGCGATCGTGCTGCGCACCCACGGCGACGACCGGATCGCCGAGGTCGCCTCGCACGCGACCGTGCCGGTGGTCAACGCGCTCACCGACACCTACCACCCCTGCCAGCTGCTGGCCGACCTGCTCACCGTCCGGGAGCGGTGCGGCGGGACCGCCGGGCGGACCCTGGCGTACGTCGGCGACGCGGCGAACAACATGTCGCACTCGTACCTGCTGGCCGGGGCCACCGCCGGGATGCACGTGCGGGTGGCCGGGCCGGCCGGCTTCCAGCCCGACCCGGAGATCGTCGCGAGGGCCGAGAAGATCGCCGTCGGCACCGGCGGTTCGGTCCGGGTGTGCGGCGACCCGGTCGAGGCGGTCCGCGGCGCGGACGCGGTCGCCACCGACACCTGGACCTCGATGGGTCAGGAGGCCGACGGGCTGGACCGGATCACCCCGTTCCGGCCGTACCAGGTCAACGACGCGCTGCTCGACCACGCCGCGCCGGAGGTGATCGTGCTGCACTGCCTGCCCGCCCACCGGGGCGAGGAGATCACCGACGAGGTGCTCGACGGTCCGCGCAGCGCCGTCTTCGACCAGGCGGAGAATCGCCTGCACGCCCAGAAGGCGCTGCTGACCTTTCTCCTGGAGGCATCCCACCCATGACCGCCCCGCTGACCCGCGCCGCCCGGCACGCCCGCATCGTCGAGCTGATCCGCGACCAGGCCATCCACTCGCAGACCGAACTGGCCGACCTGCTCGCCACCGACGGCATCCAGGTCACCCAGGCCACCCTCTCCCGCGACCTCAAGGAGCTGGGGGCGGTCACCGCGCGCGGCGGTGACGGGCGCGGCGTCTACCTGATCCCCGAGGACGGCCACCGGCCGCTGCGCGACGCCGAGGCCGCCCCGGCCCGCCTGGTGCGGCTGCTGCGCGAGCTGCTCAACGGGGTCGACGCCAGCGGCAACATCGCCGTGCTGCGTACCCCGCCGGGCGCGGCCCACTACCTGGCCAGCGCGTTGGACCGGGCGGGACTGCCGGACATCGTCGGCACCATCGCCGGCGACGACACCATCCTCGTGGTGGCCCGCGAGGCCGTCGGCGGGGCCGCCCTCGGCGACAAGCTCGCCGGGTGGGCCCGCCGCGAAGAGAACGTCGAAGGGAGCACCACGTGAGCGAGCGGGTCGTGCTGGCGTACTCCGGAGGTCTGGACACCTCCGTCGCCATCCCGTACCTGGCCGAGCAGACCGGCGCCGAGGTGATCGCGGTGGCGGTCGACGTCGGCCAGGGCGGCGAGGACCTGGACGCCATCCGCCGGCGCGCGTTGGACTGCGGCGCGGTCGAGTCCGAGGTGGTCGACGCGCGTGACGAGTTCGCCGCCGGGTACTGCCTGCCCGCGGTCCGGGCCAACGCCCTCTACATGGACCGCTACCCGCTGGTCTCGGCACTGTCCCGGCCGCTGATCGTCACGCACCTGGTGGCGGCGGCCCGCCGGCACGGCGGCACCATCGTGTCGCACGGCTGCACCGGCAAGGGCAACGACCAGGTCCGCTTCGAGGTCGGCCTGGGCGCGCTCGCCCCCGACCTGAAGGTCATCGCGCCGGCCCGGGACTTCGCCTGGACCCGGGACAAGGCGATCGCCTTCGCCGAGGAGAAGGGCCTGCCGATCGACGTGTCGGCCCGGTCGCCGTACTCGATCGACCAGAACCTGTGGGGCCGTGCCGTCGAGACCGGCTTCCTCGAGGACATCTGGAACGCGCCCGTCGAGGACCTGTACGCCTACACCGACGACCCCGGCCAGGAACGGGACGCCGACGAGGTGGTGATCACCTTCGACGCCGGCGTGCCGGTCGCGATCGACGGCGAGACCGTCACCCCGTACGAGGCGATCCGGGAGCTGAACCGGCGGGCCGGCGCGCAGGGTGTGGGCCGCCTCGACATGGTCGAGGACCGGCTCGTGGGCATCAAGAGCCGCGAGGTGTACGAGGCCCCCGGCGCGATCGCCCTGATCACCGCCCACCAGGAGCTGGAGGCGGTGACCGTCGAGCGGGACCTGGCCCGGTACAAGCGCGGCGTCGACCAGCGCTGGGCCGAGCTGGTCTACGACGGCCTGTGGTTCTCGCCGCTCAAGCAGGCCCTCGACGCGTTCATCGACGACGCCCAGCGGCACGTCTGCGGCGAGGTACGGCTCACCCTGCACGGCGGTCGCGCCGTGGTCACCGGCCGCCGCTCCGAGACCAGCCTCTACGACTTCGGCCTGGCCACCTACGACACCGGCGACACGTTCGACCAGTCGCTGGCGAAGGGTTTCGTGCAGCTGTGGGGGCTGCCCAGCAGGATCGCCGCCGAACGGGCCGCCCGGGTCGGCGGGGTCTGATCGTGGACACCAGAATGGGCAACGTGGACGACAAGAGCCTGACCGAGAACAGCGCCGCCGCCAACCGGACGAGCCTCTGGGGAGGCCGGTTCGCCGGCGGCCCGGCCGAGGCGCTCGCGCGGCTGTCGGTGAGCGTTCAGTTCGACTGGCGCCTCGCCCCGTACGACATCGCCGGCTCCCGGGCGCACGCCCGGGTGCTCGCCGGGGCCGGCCTGCTCGACCCGGAGGAGCTGGGGAAGATCCTGGCCGCGCTGGACGACCTGGAGGCCGCCTGCGCCTCCGGCGCGTTCCGGCCCACCATCGACGACGAGGACGTGCACACCGCGCTGGAGCGCGGCCTGTTGGAGCGGCTCGGCAGCCTCGGCGGCAAGCTGCGCGCCGGCCGCTCCCGCAACGACCAGGTCGCCACCGACCTGCGGCTCTACCTGCGCGACCACGCCCGGGGCGTGGCCGCCCGGCTGGTCGAGCTGGCCGAGGCGCTGGTGGAGCAGGCCGAGCGGCACGTGGACACCGCCGCGCCCGGCATGACGCACCTGCAGCACGCCCAGCCGGTCACCTTCGCGCACTGGCTGCTCGCCCACGTGCAGCCGCTGCTGCGCGACCTGGAGCGGCTGCGCGACTGGGACCAGCGGGCCGCGATCAGCCCGCTCGGCGCGGGCGCGCTCGCCGGCTCCGGCCTGCCGCTGGACCCGGTGGCGGTCGCCAAGGAGCTGGGCTTCCGGACCTCCTTCGCCAACTCGATGGACGCCGTCGCCGACCGGGACTTCGTCGCCGAGTTCCTCTTCGTCACCGCGATGACCGGGGTGCACCTGTCCCGCCTCGGCGAGGAGGTGGTGCTCTGGACGTCGCAGGAGTTCGGCTGGGTCGAGCTGGACGACGCCTTCGCCACCGGCTCGTCGATCATGCCGCAGAAGAAGAACGCGGACATCGCCGAGCTGGCCCGGGGCAAGTCCGGCCGGCTGGTCGGCGGGCTGATGAGCGTGCTCACCATGCTCAAGGGCCTGCCGATGACGTACGACCGGGACATGCAGGAGGACAAGGAGCCGGCCTTCGACGCGGTCGACACCCTGGAGCTGCTGCTCCCCGCGCTGGCCGGGATGATCTCGACGATGACCGTCCGGGTCGACCGGCTGGTCGCCGCGGCCCCGGTCGGGTACTCGCTGGCCACCGAGGTGGCCGACTGGCTGGTCCGCCGGGGCGTGCCGTTCCGCGACGCGCACGAGATCACCGGCAAGCTGGTGGCGCTCTGTGTGGCCCGCGACTGCGCCCTGGACGAGGTCTCCGACGACGACCTCGCGGCGGTCAGCGAGCACCTCGACCCGTCGGTGCGCGACGTGCTCTCGGTGCGCTCCGCGCTGGCCGCGCGCACCACCCCCGGCTCCACCGGCCCCGGTCCGGTCGCCGACCAGCTCGCCACCGCCGCCGACAAGCTGGCCGGCTGGCGGGACTGGGCCACCGAGCGGGTCGTGCCCCGCTGAGCGTGCCGCCCTGCGCGGTGGCTGCGGCCGCCGCGCAGGGCTCAGGCCGTGGGGCGCTCCCGCTTCGGGAGCTTCGCCACCACCGCCTCGTACGACCCGTCGACGGCCTCGATCAGCTCGTCGTCCGGGATGTCGCCGTCCAGGCGCAGCGTGTTCCAGCCCGACCGGCCGATGTAGGGGGAGGGACGGGCGTCCGCCGGGAACCGGTGCAGCCACTCGTCGGCCACCTCGCGGCTCGCCCCGCACTTCACGCCCACCCGCGCCTCGCCCTCCGGGGAGCCGAGGAAGGCGAAGATCCGGCTGCCGACCTTGACCACCTCGTCGCCCTCCCACGGCCGGTCGAGCCACGCGCCGGGCCGGCCCAGGCAGTAGGCGAGCATCTCCTCACGCCTCATCGCGCCTCCCTCGTCGAGTCGTGCGGACAGTCTGCCCGCCGGCACCGACAGTCGGGCTCAGTCGCCGGTGCCGGTGCGTACGGCCAGCCGGTCGTAGCGCTGCCGCGCCGCCTGCGCGCTGCCCAGGCCCAGGCCGAAGGCGATCGCCTGCCAGGTCATGCCCCGGCCGCGGGCGGCCTGGAGCAGCCCGGCCTCCAGCGCGTCGACCTCGGCGCGCACGTGCGGGATGAGGGTCAGCGCGGCCATCAGGTCGGCCTGGTCGACGGGCTCCTCGCCGGCGTCGAGCGCGGCCCCGCCGGCCAGCGCCATCACCAGGGTCGCCGACTCGTACGCGTCGGGGACGTCCGGGTGCGCGTAGCGCCGGCGGCGGGCGTCGGTGCCGGCGTGCCGCTCGGCGATCCGCATCAGCGCGGCGTAGTTGCGGTGCGCCCGCGCCTGGGCAGCATCCGGAGCGGTGAACGGGTCGTTATCCAGCGTGACCATGTCGTCCATCCAACTCCTGTGAACGACGCTTTGTCAACACCCTGTTGAAAGCACGTCGTGCTCATCGCCGTGCCGCCGGATAGGGTTCCTCCGTGACCGGCACCGACCTCGCCGCCCTGGCGGACCTGCTCGCCGGCCCCGTGGTGCCCGCCGCCCGGGGGCTGCTCGGCTGCCGGCTGACCGGCCATGACGTCACCGTCCGGATCACCGAGGTCGAGGCGTACGCCGGCACCGGGGGCGATCCGGCCTCGCACGCGCACCGGGGGCGGACTCCGCGCAACGCGGTGATGTTCGGCCCGGCCGGGCACGCCTACGTCTACTTCACCTATGGCATGCACTGGTGCGTCAACGTGGTCACCGGGTGCGACGGCGAAGCCTCCGCGGTGCTGCTACGCGCCGGCGAGGTGGTCGACGGCCTCGACCTGGCCCGGGCCCGCCGCCCGGCCGTCCGGCGGGACGTGGACCTGGCGCGTGGCCCGGCCCGGCTCTGCGCCACGCTCGGCATCGACCGCGCGGTCTACGGCGCGGACCTGCTCGCCGACGGCCCGGTCCGGCTGCGTCCGGCGGTCGACCGGGTGCCCGGGACGGCGATCGCGGCCGGTCCCCGGGTCGGCGTGACCGGGGCGCACGACGTGCCGTGGCGGTTCTGGCTCGCCGGTGACCCGACGGTCAGCGCGTACCGCCGGCACGTGCCCCGCGCCCGCCGCTGACCGGCCACCGGCCGCGCGGCGGCGGGGGGCGCAGGTGCGGACGCAGCGCCCGGCGGGCGAAGAGGCTGCCCACCGCGAGGGTGGTCACCGCCGCGTGCCCGATCCGGGTCGCCGTGCTGCCGCCGTCGAGCGCGTAGATCGCCCAGCCGTTCGCCGCCGCGTCGGTGACCAGGATGAGACAGGCCAGGTCCGCGCCGAGCCGACGCCGGGCGAACAGCAGCGCGGCGGCGACCGGGTCGAGCACCGTCAGCGAGACGAGGTACGCCGCCAGCCACGCCGGCGCCCAGGGGTACGGGTCGGTCCCACCCACCACCAGGTCGACCAGGTGCACCGCGGCGCCCCAGCCGAGCAGGGCCACCCCGGCGGCGAGCAGCCACCGGGCGCGGCGGGGGAGGGGCGAGCGGCGCATCCCGCCCATTCTGCCGCCCGGGGGCAACCCTCAGGGCAGCTCGTACGTCAGCACGTACCGGTGTGCGCCGTCCGGATCCTGGAGGATCTGCCCGTCGCCCCGCAGCCCTCGTAGCTCGCCGGTGCCGGAGTCGGGCACCACGGTCCAGGAGAGGGACGATCCCTCCTCGGCGTGCGCGGTGGCCTCGTGGCGCAGCACGAAGCTGCCCCGGCGACCGGCCAGCGTGCCGGTGAACCGTTCGAACCCCCCGTACGCGGCGCTGGTCTCGACCTGCGCCCGGCACATCAGGATCCGGGTGGTGCTGGTGCCGGCGAGGTCTCCGGTGAAGGTCTTGCCGATCCGGGCCTCGGCCAGCACCGCGCCCTCGGCCTCGTCGTAGGCTTCCTGGTCCCAGCTGTCGAGGGCGAAGTCGCCCTCCGCGCGTGCGGTCATGCCCCTCATCCTGGCGGCAGAGGCTGACAACGTCCGTCAGGTACCGTCCGGCGCGCGGTGAGCTGGCGCACCCGACCCGGGGGCGGGGGCGGAATAGTTGACTAGTCAAATAAGTTGTGCGGTGCGATGCCGGGCCGCGGCGGCCCGGACCTCACCCGAGGAGCTGGTCATGCAGTTCGGAGTCTTCACCGTCGGCGACGTCACGGTCGACCCGACCACCGGGCGGCTGCCGTCCGAGCATGAGCGGATCAAGGCGATGGTCGCCATCGCGCTCAAGGCCGAGGAGGTCGGCCTCGACGTCTTCGCCACCGGCGAGCACCACAACCCGCCGTTCGTGCCGTCGTCGCCGACCACCTTGCTCGGACACATCGCGGCCCGCACCGAGCGGCTGCTGCTCTCCACCTCCACCACGCTGATCACCACCAACGACCCGGTGAAGATCGCCGAGGACTACGCGATGCTCCAGCACCTGGCCGACGGCCGGGTGGACCTGATGATGGGCCGCGGCAACACCGGCCCGGTCTACCCCTGGTTCGGCCAGGACATCCGCAACGGCATCCCGCTCGCCATCGAGAACTACGACCTGCTGCACCGGCTGTGGCGCGAGGACGTGGTCGACTGGAAGGGCCGGTTCCGCACCCCGTTGCAGTCGTTCACGTCCACCCCACGCCCGCTCGACGGGGTGCCGCCGTTCGTCTGGCACGGCTCGATCCGCAGCCCCGAGATCGCCGAGCAGGCCGCGTACTACGGCGACGGCTTCTTCGCCAACCACATCTTCTGGCCCAAGGAGCACACCCAGCGGATGGTCGCCCTCTACCGGCAGCGCTGGGCGCACCACGGCCACGGCAGCCCCGAGCAGGCCATCGTCGGCCTCGGCGGCCAGGTCTTCGTACGCCGCAACTCGCAGGACGCGGTGCGCGAGTTCCGGCCGTACTTCGACAACGCCCCGGTCTACGGGCACGGCCCGTCGCTGGAGGAGTTCACCCGGGAGACCCCGCTCACCGTGGGCAGCCCGCAACAGGTCATCGACCGTACGCTCGGCTTCCGCGACTACGTCGGCGACTACCAGCGGCAGCTGTTCCTGATCGACCACGCCGGCCTGCCGCTGAAGACCGTCCTGGAACAGCTCGACATCCTGGGGGAGGAGGTCGTCCCGGTGCTGCGCAAGGAGTTCGACTCGCTGCGTCCCGCGCACGTGCCCGAGGCGCCGACCCACGCCAGCCTGCGCGCCGCCGCCGGTGGCGGACGGGACGCCGGCGTGCCCGCCGTCGACGACGTCACCGGCACCGTGCCCGAGGAGGCCCGATGACCCGCCGTACCCTCGCCGTGGTCTCCGCCGGCCTCGGCCAGCCCTCCTCGACCCGGCTGCTCGCCGACCGGCTCGCCGCGGCCACCCGCGACGAGCTGGTCCGGCGCGGCGCCACGGTGGAGATCCGCCCGGTGGAGCTGCGCGAGCACGCCCACGACGTGGTGAATCACCTGCTCACCGGTTTCCCGCCGGCCGGCCTGCGGGAGGCGCTGGAGACCGTCGCCACCGCCGACGGCCTGATCGCCGTCACCCCGATCTTCAACGCCTCCTACAACGGGCTGTTCAAGTCGTTCTTCGACGTGGTCGAGCGGGACGCGCTGGCCGGCCGGCCGGTGCTGGTCGGCGCGACCGGTGGCACCGCCCGGCACTCGCTGGCGCTGGAGCACGCGGTCCGGCCGATGTTCGCGTACCTGCGGGCGGTGGTCGTGCCCACGGCGGTCTTCGCCGCCCCCGAGGACTGGTCCGGCGACGGCACCGAGGGGGCGCTGCGCGCCCGCATCCGGCGGGCCGGCATCGAGCTCGCCGAGCAGGTGGACCGCCGTCCGGCGGCCACCGGCCCGGCCGACCCGTTCGCCCTCACCACCAGCTTCGAGGAACTGCTCGCGGGCCGCGACCCGGCCTGACCGGTTCGGGCCGGCCCGCCGGCCCGGGCGGCTGCTGCCGGTCGGCCCGCGCGGGCCGGTGCCGGCGGGCCCGCTGGCACCGGTGGCCGGCGCCGGTCAGGCCGCCGGCTCGGGCGGGTGCGCCACCAGCACCGGACAGTGGGCGTGCTGCACCAGCGCCTGGCTCACCGAGCCGAGCAGCAGCCCGGCGAAGCCGCCCCGACCCCGCGACCCGACCACCACCAGCACCGCCTCCCCGCTCGCCGCGATCAGCGCCTGCTCGGGCGAGTCACCCGGCACCGGCCGTTCCGCCACGGTCAGCACCGGGTGGGCCGCGCGCACCCGGGCGGCCACTCCGGCGAGCAGCTCGGCCGACTCCGCCGGCCCGGCCGCGTCGTGCGGGTCCGTGCCCCCGGGTACGGCCCGGTGCACGTGCGCCAGCACCAGCGTGGCGTCGCGGCGTACCGCCTCCTCGGCGGCGAGCCGGACGGCGACGTCGGCCGGCGCCGACCCGTCCACCCCGACCAGCACCGGCGCCTGCACCGGGATCGGCTGCTCGGCGGGGCGTACCACCAGCACCGGGCAGTGGCCGTGCTGGGCCACCTGGGCGCTGACCGAGCCCAGCAGCAGCCCGGCGAAGCCGCCCACGCCGCGGCTGCCCACCACCACCAGGTCGGCGTGGCGGGACTCCTCGACCAGGGTCGCGGCCGGGCCGCCCGCCACCTGGCGGACGGCCACCTCCAGGGTGGGGTGGCGTCCGGTCAGCTCCGCCGCCACCCGCTCCAGCATCGCCCGGGACTCCCCGGTCGGCGCCGGCACCCCCAGGTCGTACGGGTTGAGCGGGACGCCGTAGCCGAGCGGGTGCAGGTAGCCGTGCACCAGGCGCAGCGGCCGGGACCGCGCGACGGCCGCCCGGGCGGCGTGCTCGGCGGCGGTCAGGCTCGACGGTGATCCGTCCACCCCCACCACGACGGGTCGGTTCATCGGTCTCTCCTGTCGCCTCGGCTCATGGCCATTGTCGACCGCGCGCCCGGCGGCCGGGCCGGCTTCACGTCCCCGGCGGATCCGCCCCGCCGTCCTCGCGGGTCCGGACCGGACCGCCCGTCCCCGCGCGGGGGACCGGGCCCGGACAGCCGTCCGCGCCGGCCGGTGGGAGCGGCCGGCGCGGACGGGGGTCGGGTCAGCCGGCGTCGCGGCCCTTGTGGTGCCGGACGATGGCCAGCGGGCTGCGGGCGTGGTGCAGCACGGCGTGACTGACCGAGCCGAGCAGCAGGCCGCTCAGGCTGCCCCGGCCGTGTGCGCCGACCACGGTCAGCTGCGCGTCGGTGGACTCCTCCACCAGGGCCCGGGCCGGAGCCGCCGCCACCAGCTTCTGCCGCACGGTGACCTCCGGGTAGCGCTCGGCCCAGCCGGCGACCGCCTCGGCCAGCACCCGCTCCTCCTCGGCGCGCAGCTCCTGCGGGTCGTACACCAGCGGCAGGATGTCGCCGTAGGACTCCCGCCGGCCCACCGGCGGCGCCGGGTAGAGCCAGGTGTGCACGGCCACCAGGTCGGTGCCGCGCCGCGCCGCCTCGGCGAAGGCGAAACCGATCGCCTCCCCGGAGAGCGCGGAGCCGTCCACCCCGACCACCACCGGCCCGTCGGCGCGCGGTTCGCCGCGGACGACCAGCACCGGGCAGTCGGCGCGGGCCGAGAGCTGCACCGCCGCCGACCCGACCAGCAGCTCGGCGAAGCCGCCCAGGCCGCGGTGGCCGAGCACCAGCAGCGCCGCGGAGCGGCTCTCCCGCAGCAGCACCGCCACCGGGGGACCGTCCACCAGCCCACCGGTCACCGCGAGGTCGGCGTCGACCTTGCGGGCCTCGTCCACCGCCTCGTCGATCAGCTTGCCGGCCTCGGTGCGCAGCTCCTCGTCGGGCAGCGCGGCGGCGACCGGGCCGAGCGGGGTGCCCAGCAGCGGCCACAGGAACGCGTGCACCACCCGCAGCGGCCGGTGCCGCAACGCCGCCTCGCGCGCGGCCACCCGTACCGCGTCCAGGGCGGACGGGGAACCGTCCACGCCCACCACGACCGGGGCACCGGATCTGTCGGTCATCACGACCTCCTTCGTCCCTCCCAGCCTGCGCCGGTGGCGGGCCGGCGGGCAGAGGCGGAGCGCCCGCCGGTCCCGGGACCATCGGCCCTGACGGCACGGGTCGTCGGGGAGTGGGATGGGAGTCGGGACGATCGACAAGGAGGTCGAAGATGTCCACTGTCACCAAGTTCCGGGGCGGCGCGCTGACGCCGTTCGACTGGACGAACCTGTCCTGGCTGCCGATGCTGGCACCCACCATCCGGGTCGAGGACTACCTCGACGGCGACCGGTACGTGGTCCGCGCCGAACTGCCGGGTCTCGACCCGGCGAAGGACGTGCACATCACGCGTACCGGTGACACGCTCCGGCTGGACGTGGTGCGCCGGGAGAGCCACCAGGACAAGGTTCACTCCGAGTTCCACTACGGCTCGTTCTCCCGGCTGATCCCGCTCCCCGCCGGGGTGCGGGAGGAGACCGTCAAGGCCCGCTACGCCGACGGCATCCTGGAGATCACCGCGACGATCGGCACCACCGAGCCGACCGCCCGGGAGATCCCGATCGTGGTGGAACACGCCGCGAAGAAGTGAGCCCCGCCCCGAGGGACCCGGCGACCCACCGGGTCCCTCACCCGATCTCGTGGAGGCCGTGATGACCCCGCTGGAGATGCTGCGCGCCCACCCGTTCCTCGCCGGGCTGCCCCAGGAGTGGCTGCCCCGGCTGACCGGGTACGCCCGCCCGGTGGTCTGGCACCCGGGGCACCGGCTGTTCCGCGCCGGGCAGCCCGCCGAGCGGTTCTGGCTGGTCCGCGGCGGTGAGGTGGCGCTGGACTTCCCGGTGCCCGGCCGCGGTGACGTCGGCATCGAGACGGTCGGCGCGGACGGGGTGCTCGGCTGGTCCTGGCTGTTCCCGCCCTACCGCTGGCAGTTCGGCGCGGTCGCCGTGCGGCGCAGCACCGCGGTCGAGTTCAGCGCCGAGGGGGTACGCCGGCTGATGGAGTCCGACGACGCGCTGGGCCGGCAGCTCACCACCCGCTTCATGAGCGTGGTGGTGGACCGGCTCCAGGCCTCCCGGGTCCGCCTGCTCGACCTGTACGGCTACCCCACCTCGATGGCGAGCTGAGCCCGTACCGGTCAGCCGCCCACCCCGACGGCGACGGAGCCGAGCGCAAAGGCCCCGCCGGCGGTGGCGCCGGTACGCCGGGCACCCGCCGCGCGCCCGCCGGACCGCACTCGCCGGCCGGACCGGTCCCGGCCGTGGACGACGCGGGCGTCGAGCAGGTGGGCGGGACGACGTGACCGGTGCACCTGTCGATTCCGCGGTGGCCGGTCACCCGCCGGGGGCCGACCGGTGGGCGTCCACCACTCAGGTGACGGTGAGCCCGCGGGCGGCGAACCGGCCGCGTACCCGGTCGAGCAGGTCCGGGGTGGGCGGCGCGGTGCCGGCCAGTGGGAAGGTGAGCCCCAGCTCGGCGTACTTGTGCGCGCCGAGGCGGTGGAACGGCAGCACCTCGACCCGCTCGACGGTCGCCAGCCCGGCGGCGAAGTCCGCCACCCCGGCCACGTTCGCCTCGTCGTCGGTGAGGCCGGGCACCAGCACGAACCGGATCCAGACCGGTACGCCCCGCTCGGCGAGCCGGCGACCGAAGCGCAGCGTCGGCCCGATCCGCCCGGTGCGGGTCACCTCCCGGTAGGTGGCCGGGTCGCGGGACTTCACGTCCAGCAGCACCAGGTCGGTGGCGTCCAGCAGGGCGTCGTCGGCGCGGGCGCCGAGGAATCCCGAGGTGTCCAGCGCGGTGTGCAGCCCCAGCTCGTGGCAGCGGCGCAGCACCTCCCCGGTGAACCGGGGCTGCAACAGCGGCTCCCCGCCGCTGAGGGTGACCCCGCCGCCGGCCACCTGGACGAAGCGCCGGTAGCGGCCCACCTCGGCCATCAGCTCGTCGACGGTCCGGCTGCGGCCGCTGCGCCGGTACCAGGTGTCCGGGCTGTGGCAGTACCGGCAGCGCAGCGGGCAGCCGGCGAGGAACGCCACGAACCGGGTGCCCGGCCCGTCCACCCCGATCGACAGGTCCCACGAGTGCACGCTGCCGGTCAGCGGCCCGCCGGGCCCGGGCCGGACCGGCCCGGGCGACGGTGTCGACAGGGTGCTCACAGCGACCCGTGGAAGGTCCGCGAGACGACGTCGCGCTGCTGTTCCGGGGTGAGCCGGACGAAGTTGACCGCGTACCCGGAGACCCGGACGGTGAGCTGCGGGTAGCGCTCCGGGTGGGCCATCGCGTCGAGCAGGGTGGCCCGGTCCAGCACGTTGACGTTGAGGTGGAAGCCGCCCGCGTCGGCGTACCCGTCGAGCACCCCGGCCAGGTTGGCGATCCGCTCGTCGCGGGTGTGGCCCAGCCCGTCGGGGGTGACCGTGCCGGTCAGCGAGATGCCGTCGCGGGCCGCGTCGTACGGCAGCTTCGCCACCGACAGCGCCGCCGCGACCAGGCCGTGCACGTCCCGGCCGTTCATCGGGTTCGCGCCCGGCGCGAAGGGCTCACCGGCGCGCCGCCCGTCCGGCGTGTTGCCGGTGTGCCGGCCGTAGACCACGTTGGAGGTGATGGTGAGCACCGACATGGTCAGCTCGGCGTCGCGGTAGGTGCGCTGCCGGCGCAGCTTCGCCGCGAACGTCTCCACCAGCCAGACCGCGATCGAGTCGGCCCGCTCGTCGTCGTTGCCGTACGTGGGCACCTCGCCCTCGACCAGGTAGTCGACGGCCAGCCCGGTCTCGTCGCGCAGCACCTTCACCCGGCCGTGGCGGATCGCGGCGAGGCTGTCCACGGCGACGGAGAGGCCGGCGATGCCGGTGGCCATGAACCGGCGTACCGGGTGGTCGTGCAGCGCCATCTCCAGCCGCTCGTAGGCGTACCGGTCGTGCTGGTGGTGGATCACGTTGAGCGCGTCCACGTACGTCTCGGCCAGCCAGTCCAGCGTCCGGTCGTACGCCGCGAGCACCTCGTCGTAGTCGAGGGTCTCCCCGCCGACCGGTGGGCTGGGCGGGGCGACCTGCTCGCCGGTCAGCTCGTCGCGCCCGCCGTTGATCGCGTACAGCAGCGCCTTGGCGAGGTTCGCCCGCGCCCCGAAGAACTGCATGTCCCGGCCCACCCGCATCGCCGACACGCAGCACGCGATCGCGGTGTCGTCGTCGTACGCCGGGCGGATCAGCTCGTCGTTCTCGTACTGGATGGCGCTGGTGTCCAGCGACACCTGGGCGCAGAACCGCTTGAAGCCGGCGGGCAGCCGCGGCGACCACAGCACGGTCAGGTTCGGCTCGGGCGCCGGGCCCAGGTTGTACAGGGTCTGCAGGTAGCGGAACGCGGTCCGGGTGACCAGCGGCCGGCCGTCGGTGCCCATCCCACCGAGCGACTCGGTGACCCAGGTCGGGTCGCCGGAGAAGAGCTGGTCGTACTCGGGGGTGCGCAGGAACCGGATGATCCGCAGCTTGATCACGAAGTCGTCCACGAGCTCCTGGGCGGTCGTCTCGGTCAGCCGCCCCTCGGCGAGGTCGCGGGCCAGGTAGACGTCGAGGAAGCCGGCGGTACGCCCCAGCGACATCGCCGCGCCGTTCTGCTCCTTCGCCGCCGCCAGGTAGCCGAAGTAGAGCCACTGGATCGCCTGCTGCCCGGTGCCGGCGGGGCGGGAGATGTCGTAGCCGTATCCGGCGGCCATCTCCTTCAGCTCGCCCAGCGCCCGGATCTGCTCGGCCAGTTCCTCCCGGTCGCGGATCACCGCGTCGGTGGAGGGTTGCTCGTCCAGCGCCGCCCGGTGCGCCCGGCGCTCCTCGATCAGCCGGTCCACGCCGTACAGGGCCACCCGCCGGTAGTCGCCGATGATCCGGCCCCGCCCGTACGCGTCGGGCAGGCCGGTGATGACGTGCGAGCGCCGCGCCGCCAGCACGTCGGCCGGGTACGCGTCGAAGACCGCGTCGTTGTGCGTCCTGCGGTACGCGGTGAAGATCCGGTGCACCGTCGGGTCGGGTTCGTGGCCGTACGCCCGCAGCGCGGTCTCCACCATGCGCAGGCCGCCGGTCGGCATGATCGCCCGGCGCAGCGGCGCGTCGGTCTGCAGGCCGACGATCAGCTCCCGCTCCCGGTCGATGTAGCCGGGGCCGTGCGCGGTGATGCCGGCCGGGGTGGCCGGGTCCACGTCGTACACGCCGCGGCGTCGCTCCTCGGGGAACATCGCCTGCAACCGCCCCCACACCTCGAGGGTGCGGGGCGTCGGTCCGGTCAGGAACGACGCGTCCCCGAGGTACGGCTGGTAGTTGCGGCGGACGAAGTCGGCGACGTCGACGGTCTCCCGCCAGGTCCCGTCCCGGAAGCCCCGCCACGGGTCCACGACGCGCTGGTTGCCGGTCATGATCTGCTCCTGTCGAGCCGGATGCCCTTGCAGCACCAGCCTTTCGAACCCGACAGACCCCGGGCAGAGCCCCCCGACCCACCCCACCCAGGACCTCCGGCCCCCGCTCGGAACGGGGTCGATCATGAAGTTGGCGGCGGTATCCGAGATCGACATCGCCGCCAACTTCATGATCGACGGGCCGGGGGTGGCCCGGGGGAGGCCGGGGGTGGGGGCCGGGGGTGGGGGCCGGGGGTGGGGGCGGGGGGTCAGGTGAGGGGGTGGGCGTGCAGGGCCCGGGCCCACCAGGGGCGGTCGTCGGGGTGCGGGCGGGGCCGGCGTACGCCGCGCAGGCTCACCCAGCCGCCCGGGCCCATTGTCACGGTGCCGATGGCGGGCGGGCGGCGGCGGGCCAGCACGGCCGCGGCGGTGGTCAGCGCGGCGACGGCGAACGCGCCGGCGGCGGCCGCGACGAACTGGTCCGGGTCCACCACCCGCCGGTAGCGCACCCGCCCGCCGGAGAGCACGAACGCGCCGAGCGGCCGGCCCTCGTGGGTCACCGGCACCAGCGCGGCGGCCGGGGTGCCGGGCAGCTCCAGCACCGGGCCGACCGGCCCGGCGGCCGGCGCCGGCGCGAGGGCCGGTGCCGGCGCGAGGGCCGGCGCCGGGGCGGCCGGCTCCGGTGGGGCGGCCGGGGCGGGTAGGGGACGGGCCGGCAGCGGCTGCACCGGGAGCCCGGTCGGGTTGAAGATGGCGGTCATCGTGCTGCCCTCCTGACGGGAGTCGGACTGCTAGCGGGAGTCGGACGTGCCGGTGGTCGCTTCGACGGCGGCCCGGCCGGCGGCCAGCCGGGCGATCGGCACCCGGTACGGCGAGCAGGACACGTAGTCCAGCCCGGCGTCGGCGAAGAACGCGACCGATTCGGGGTCGCCGCCGTGCTCCCCGCAGACGCCGACGGTCAGCTCGGGGCGGGCCGCCCGGCCCTCGGCCACGGCCAGCCGGATCAGCCGCCCGACGCCCTTGGCGTCGATGCTCTCGAACGGCGACACCGGGAAGATCCCGCGCTCCAGGTACGCCCCGAAGAACGAGCCCTCCACGTCGTCGCGGGAGAACGCCCAGGTGGTCTGGGTCAGGTCGTTGGTGCCGAAGGAGAAGAAGTGCGCCTCGGCGGCGATCTCCCCGGCGGTCAGCGCGGCCCGGGGCACCTCGATCATCGTCCCGATCGGGATCTCCGGCGCGTCGGCGACCTCGGCGAGCACCCGCTCGGCCTCCAGCCGTACCGCCGCGAGTTCCCGCACGTCACCGACGAGCGGCACCATGAGCTCCGGGCGTGGGTCGCCGCCCGCGCGCCGCCGTTGCGCCGCCGCCTCGGCCACCGCCCGCACCTGCATCGCGAACAGTCCCGGCACCACCAGGCCGAGGCGCACCCCGCGCAGGCCCAGCATCGGGTTGCTCTCGTGCATCCGGCGTACGGCCGCCAGCAGCGTGCCGTCGCGCCCCGGGTCCGCGCCGAGGGCCTCGGCGCGGGCCACCCGGGCGGTCAGCTCCGGCAGCGCCGGCAGGAACTCGTGCAGCGGCGGGTCGAGCAGCCGGATCGTCACCGGCAGCCCGTCCATCGCGGCGAGGATGCCGGCGAAGTCGGCCCGCTGCAACGGCAGCAGCGCCGCCAGGGCGGCCTCCCGCTCGGCCGGGCCCTCGGCCAGGATCAGCCGTTCCACCAGCTCGCGGCGCTCGCCGAGGAACATGTGCTCGGTCCGGCACAACCCGACGCCGCCTGCGCCGAGCCGCCGGGCCCGGCGGGCGTCCTCCGGCGTGTCGGCGTTGGCCCGCACCCCGAGGCGGCGTACCGCGTCGGCGTGGTCGAGCAGCCGGTGCACGGCGGCGACCAGCGGGTCCGCCTGCGGGCTCAGCTCGCCGGCCAGGTAGCGGGAGACGGGAGACGGCTGCACCGGCACCGGGCCGCGCCAGATCCGGCCGCTGGTGCCGTCGATGGAGATCACGTCACCGGCCCGGACCACCTCGTCGCCGACGGTGAACTCGCCCCGTTCGGCGTCGATGGCCAGCGCGTCGGCCCCGCACACGCAGGTCCGGCCCATGCCCCGGGCCACCACGGCGGCGTGCGAGGTCTTGCCGCCGCGGGAGGTGAGGACCCCGGCGGCGGCGATCATGCCGGGCAGGTCGTCCGGGTTGGTCTCCCGGCGCACCAGGATCACCGGGTCGGTGGCCGCCGCGGCGGCGGCCGAGTCGAACACCACCCGCCCGACCGCCGCCCCCGGCGAGGCGCCCACCCCGACGGCGAGCGGCCCGGGCGCGCCGGTGAGGTCGAACGCGGGGAACATCAGCTGCGCCAGCTGCGCCCCGGTGACCCGGGTGAGCGCCTCGTCCGCGCTGATCAGCCCCTCGTCGACGAGCTGCGCGGCGATCACGAAGGCGGCCGCGGCGGTGCGCTTGCCGACCCGGGTCTGCAGCATCCACAGCGTGCCGCGCTCGATGGTGAACTCGATGTCGCACAGGTCCCGGTAGTGCCGCTCCAGGGTGTCCATGATCTCCATCAGCCGGCGGAAGCTCACCGGATCGATCCGCTCCAGCTCCGGCAGGGGCGTGGTGTTGCGGATCCCGGCGACCACGTCCTCGCCCTGCGCGTCGGCCAGGTAGTCGCCGTACACGCCGCGCGCGCCGGTGGCCGGGTCCCGGGTGAACGCCACCCCGGTGCCGGAGTCGGGGCCGAGGTTGCCGAAGACCATCGCCATCACGTTCACCGCGGTGCCCAAATCGTCCGGGATGCGCTCCTGCCGCCGGTAGATCCGGGCCCGCTCGGAGTTCCACGACTCGAACACCGAGTTGACGGCCAGGAAGAGCTGCTCGTGCGGGGCCTGCGGGAAGTCCCGCCCGACGTGCCGGGCGAAGATCTTCTTGTACGTCTCGACCAGGTCCCGCAGCTGCCCGGCGCTCGGGCCCGCCGCCCCGGCGGTGGCCCGCACCGACTCCAGCTCGTGCGCGAACTCCTCGGTCGGCACGCCGTACACGGTGTGGCCGAACATCTGGATCAACCGCCGGTACGAGTCCCAGGCGAAGCGCTCGTCGCCGCTGCGCGCGGCGAGCCCGCCGACGGTGGTGTCGTTGAGCCCGATGTCGAGGATCGTCTCCATCATCCCCGGCATCGAGTACCGGCCACCGGAGCGCACCGCCAGCAGCAGCGGGTCGCGGGCGTCGCCGAGCCAGCGGTCCAGCCGCGCCTCGACCTCCCGCAGGTGCGCGTTGACCTCCTCGAAGAGGCCGGCCGGCGGGGTGCCGGTGGCCAGGTACGCCCGGCAGGCGTCGGTGCTGATGGTGAACCCGGGCGGGACGGGCAACCCGAGCCGGGTCATCTCGGCCAGGTTGGCGCCCTTGCCGCCGAGCAGGTCGGCCCGGCTCCGGTCACCCTCGATGAAGTCGTAGACGTACTTCGGCATGGTCCGGCCTCCTCGGCTGCGTCTCTCCTCCTCTTCGTATCGGGAGCGGCGGTGGGCCCGGCAGGGCCGGACGCCGACCCGCCCCGGGCCGGAGGTCCCGAACCTGTCGGTGCGGCCCGGTATCGTGCGCCGATGACCAGTCAGGTGCGACTCCGTCCGGTACGCGACGACGACCTGCCCCTGTTCTTCGCCCACGAGCAGGATCCGCAGGCCAACTGGATGGCCGCGTTCGGCCCGAAGGACCCGGCGGACCGGGCCGCGTTCGACGCCCACTGGGCCCGCATCCGCGCCGACGAGCGCATCGTCAACCGCACGATCGTCGCCGACGGCGAGGTGGTCGGTCACGTCGCCGCCTTCCCGGTGGGGGAGCGCACCGAGGTCAGCTACTGGATCGACCCGGCCCGCTGGGGCCGCGGGCACGCCACCGCCGGCCTGACCGCGCTGCTGCGCGAGCTGCCGCAGCGGCCGGTGCACGCCCGCGCCGCGAAGGACAACGCCGCCTCCCTCGCCGTGCTGCGCAAGTGCGGCTTCGTGGTGGTCGGCGAGGACTCCGGGTACGCCGCGGGCCGCGGCCGGGAGGTGGCGGAGTGGGTGCTGGAGCTGCCCGCCGACTCCGCTGACCAGCGAGACCACTAGTCTCCCCCGGGTGAACTGGCTGGAACTCGTCGGCTGGGCCGGCTCCGCGCTGCTGGTCTGGTCCCTGCTGCAGACGCGCATCCTGCGGCTACGTGCCCTCAACCTGCTCGGCTGCCTGATCCTGATCGGCTACAACGCCGCCGTGCGGGTCTGGCCGATGGTCGGGCTGAACGTGGTGCTCGCCGTGATCAACGTCTTCTACCTGCGCCGGATGCTCGCCACCCGGCACGACGAGCAGACCTACCAGGTGGTCGAGGTGGGCACCGACGACGCCTTCCTGGCCCACACGCTGCGGGTGCACGCCACCGACATCGCCCGGTTCAACCCGGACTTCCACTGGCGTCCCGACGGGGACCGCTCGGCCTTCCTGGTGGTCCGCGCCGACGAGGTGGTCGGGGTGGTGGTCTCGCACGCCGAGGCCGGCGGGGTGGCCCAGATCGACCTGGACTACGTCACCCCGCCGTTCCGCGACTTCACCCCGGGCGAGTTCGTCTACCGGCGCAGCCACCTCTTCACCGACCGGGGCTTCCGCCGGGTGGTCAGCCCGCCCGGCATGGTCGCCCCGTACTACCACCGGGTCGGCTTCCGCCCCGAGGGCGACGCGTACGTCCTCGACCTCCCGACCCCCGCCTGAGGCCGGTTTTCCCGCGCGGAGGATTCGGCGGGCGGCCGGCGGGGCACAGAGGGGCCGACGCCGGCCGGGACCCCCGGGCGGCGACCGGTCGGCCACGGCGGCCGGCCCGGGTCGGGCCGAGGGAGAGAACCGCGCGTGCAGAGCTACTGGAGCCAACTGGCCCTGGTCGGAGTTCTGGTCATCGTCAACGCGGCCTTCGCCGGCAGCGAGATGGCTCTGGTCTCGTTGCGGGACAGCCAGTTGCAGCGGCTGGAACGCAGCAGCCGCGCCGGCCGGACCCTGGCCCGGCTGGCCAAGGACCCGAACCGGTTCCTGGCCACCATCCAGATCGGGATCACCCTGGCCGGCTTCCTCGCCTCGGCCGCCGCGGCGGTCTCGCTGGCCAAGCCGCTGATCCCGCTGCTCGGGTTCTTCGGCGAGGCCGCCGAGACGGTCGCCATCGTCGTGGTCACCCTGGCGCTGACCTTCGTCACCCTGGTCTTCGGTGAGCTGGCGCCGAAGCGGATCGCCATGCAGTCCGCCGAGCGGTGGGCGCTGGTGGTGGCCCGCCCGCTCGACCTGCTGGCCAGCTTCACCCGGCCCGCCGTCTGGGCCCTCGGCGCCACCAGCGACCTGGTGGTCCGCCTGGTCGGGCTGAACCCGAAGCACGAGCCGGAGGAGATCGGCCCGGACGAGCTGCGCGACATCGTCGCCGGCAACCACGGCTTCACCAAGGAGCAGCGGACCATCATCGCCGGCGCGGTGGAGATCGCCGACCGGCAGCTGCGCGCGGTGCTCGTACCCCGGCTCCAGGTCTTCACCCTGGACAGCGGGACGACCGCGGAGGCCGCCCGGCTGGTCCTCGCCGCGACCGGCCACTCCCGGGCGCCGGTGGTCCGGCACGGCGGCCTGGACGACGCGGTCGGCGTGATCCACCTGCGCGACCTGGTCGGCATGCCGGACGACCGGCCGGTCGACGAGATCGCCCGCCCGCCGATGCTGCTGCCCGACTCGCTGCCGGTGGTCGACGCGCTGCGCCAGTTCAAGGCGGAACGCCAGCACATCGCGCTGGTGGTGGACGAGCGCGGCGCGGTCGACGGGATCGTCACGCTGGAGGACATCCTCGAGGAGATCGTCGGGGAGATCTACGACGAGACCGACCGTGACCTCTCCTCGGTCCGCACCGAGGACGACGGCACGCTGGTGCTGCCCGGCACCTTCCCCGTGCACGACCTCACCGACCTCGGCGTCGAGCTGCCCAACCGGCCGGCCGGCGACTACACCACCATCGCCGGGCTGGTGCTGATCTGCCTCGGGCACATCCCCACGGTGGCGGGGGAGAGCGTCACCGTCGACGGCTGGGACCTGCACGTGGCCGGGGTGGACCACCACGCCATCACCGAGGTCCGGGTCCACCGCCGGCCCCGCCGCGACCGCCACGACGGCGACGACGGGGAACGCGCCGGCGCCGAGGCGCCGGTGCTCGACGAGGCCCGCAGCTGACCGTCACCCGGCCCGGTCCGGACCGCGCCCATCCTGCGCGTCGTCCGGCCCGTCCGGGTCACTGTTTACGCCCGGACCGCTGTTCCGGCCCGGACTACCCATACCGCCCGGGCCGCCCGGACCGCCCGGACCGCCCGGGACGGGCGGCGGGCCGAACGGGAAGCCCGGCACCGGCGGGCGGAGCTGCACCGCGTCGGCCGGCACCTGGTGGGTGCTGCGCCCCAGCAAGCGGGCGGTCGCCCGCAGCAGCCACGGCCCGGAGGGGTGCAGCTCCGGCCCGATCAGCCGCCCGGTCACCCGGGTCCACCAGTGCCCGGCCACGATCAGGTCGGTGATCCGCAGCCGCTGCGGCGGCCAGCCGCCCCGGACCACCACGTCCACCACCCGCCCCAGCCGCCGCCCGTGCAGGTCGTACGCGGTCCGGCCGAGCAGCTCACCCGCTCGCACGCTGCGACCCCGGGATCCGGTCGACGAGGTGCCGGCGCAGCCAGGCCTCCACCGGCGACGGCGGCAGTTCGTCGGCCCGGCAGCTCAGCCGGACCGCGCTGTCCACCCGGGCGACCCGGTCCAGCGGGATCCGCAGCGGCGGCACCGGTGGATCATCGGTGAACCGGTCGGCGACCGCCACCAGCAGCCGCCCGATCCGGCCGCCGATCCGCTCGCCGAGCGCTCCCTGACCGGTCAGCAGGCAGTCCACGTACGGGCAGCCGCTCTCGTCGACGGCGAACGCGATGTCGTCGACCCGGCCGACCAGCCGGCCGTCCACGTCCACGATCTGCCGGTCGAGCAGCTGCTTGGCGAGCTGGACCCTCACTGTCCCATCCTCGTCATGATCGCCAACGGGATCGCCGCCACCGACGCGGCCACGATGAGCAGCAGGAACACCGCGCCGAGCAGGTTCGTCCACCGCCCGTTCACCCGGTCGCCCAGGTAGGTGCGGTCGTTCGCCACCACCAGGATCGGCAGGTACGTCAGCGGCAGCACCACCGCGCTGAACACCAGCATGTACTCGGTGAGCCGGACCGGGTCCACGGCCGTCATCAGCATCAGCACCCCGAGCAGCAGCCCGACCAGCAGCACGCTGTGGAAGCGGGCCGCCTCCCGGGGGCTGACCCGCTTGCCCCACTGCCAGCCGAAGTACTGCGCCGCCGCGTACGCCGCGGAGAGCCCGGTCTCCAGCGCGGCCCCGAAGGTGACCGCGAAGAACGCCAGCACCGTCACCGCCAGCCCGGCCCCGCCCAGCACCGTCACCACCGGCCGGGCCACCTGCGCCAGGTTGTCCAGCGAGCCGCCCGACGGGTGGTACGCCACCGCCGCGACCGCCACCAGCGACAGCGCCAGGAACCCGCCCACCGGGAAGCCGATCAGCACGTTCGAGCGGGCGGCGGCCAGGTCCCGGGCGCTCCACTTCTCCTCCACCCCGCCGGAGGAGAAGAAGAACACCTCGTACGGGCTGACCGTGGAGGCGAACAGCGCCACCGCCACGAACCAGTACACCGGCCAGCCCTGACCGGCCGAGCTGACGTGCAGCGCGCCGTGCCCGAGCCGCGCCCAGTCGGTGGGCAGCAGCACCAGCGCCACGGCGAAGACCAGCAACGCCAGCCCGGCCAACCCGAAGACCCGCTCCATCAGCTCGAACCGCATCCGCCAGAGCACCAACCACACCGCCACCGCGGCCACCGGCACCCAGAGCAGGTAGCTCAACCCGGTCGCGAGCTGGAGCGCCAGGGCCACCCCGCCCAGCTCGGCGGCGAGGGTGATCACCGTGACCAGCCAGGAGGCGACCAGGTTGAGCAGCGCCACCCGCGGCCCGAGCCGCTCCCGGACCAGGTCGAACACCGCCCGGCCGCTCACCGCCGCGATCCGGCCCGCCATGTCCGCGTACGCGCAGATGCCCACCACCCCGACGACGAGCACCCAGGCGTGGGCCATCCCGAAGCGGGCCCCGGCCTGGCTCGCCGCGACCAGGTCACCGATGTCGACGAAGCCCCCGATGGCGGAGAGCACGCCGAGCGTCGCGGCGAAGAGCCTCTTCACGTCGGCTGGCGGGCAGGCGGTGTCATCGACGCGACGATATCCGCGCCGGACACCCCTTTTGGGGTGAATCGGTCAGGCGGTCGCGCCCGGTGGGCGGCTCAGCCGGCGGCCCGGCGGCGCGGGCCGGTCAGCCGGCGGCGGTCAGGTTCTGCAGCCTGACCTGGCCGCGCGACACCAGCCGCCCGCCCTCGTCGGTGATCTCCACCAGCCAGAGCTGCTGGCTGCGACCCCGGTGGACGGGGGTGCCGACCGCGGTCAGTTCCCCGTCGCGCACCGCCCGCAGGAAGTCGGTCTGGTTGGACACCCCGACCACCTTGCCCTTGTCACCGAGCCAGAGCGCCCCACCGATGCTGGCCGCCGTCTCCACCACCGAGCAGTAGACCCCGCCGTGCTGGATCCCGTACGGCTGGTGAAGCTCCGGGCGTACCTTCCAGCGCAGCACCACCCGATCGCCGCTGACCTCGTCGAACGTCAGCCCCAGCAGGGCCACGAAACCCCCGGTCAGCTCCGGCATCTCCACAGCGGTCCTCCTCGCGCGCGACGGCGCCGCCAGCCTAGCCGCGCCCGCCGTCGGCAAACCCGGTACGGGCCGACCGGGGGAATGGGGGAGAATCGGTGACCGTGACCGACAGCAACCTCCCGCAGGGGCGGGACTCCCTGACCGAAGACCTGGCGTGGCGGGGCCTGATCCAGGACTCGACCGGCCTCGACGAGCTGCGCGCGCTGCTCGACGGCGGGAGCGCCACCTTCTATGTGGGCTTCGACCCGACCGCCCCCAGCCTGCACGTCGGGCACCTCATGCAGGTCGCCACCGCCCGCCGGCTCCAGCTGGCCGGACACCGGCCGCTGCTGCTGGTCGGCGGCGCGACCGGGCAGATCGGCGACCCGAAGGAGAGCGCGGAGCGCACGCTGAACCCGCCGGAGGTGGTCTCCGGCTGGGTCCGGCGGATCCGTGACCAGCTCGCCCCGTTCGTCTCGTACGACGGGCAGAACGCGGCCCAGCTGGTCAACAACCTGGACTGGACCGGCGAGATGTCGGTGGTGGAGTTCCTCCGCGACGTCGGCAAGCACTTCCCGGTGAACAAGATGCTGGCCCGCGAGGTGGTCAAGGCCCGGCTGGAGACCGGCATCAGCTTCACCGAGTTCAGCTACCAGCTGTTGCAGGCCAACGACTTCTTCGAGTTGCACCGCCGGCACGGCTGCCAGCTCCAGTACGGCGGCTCCGACCAGTGGGGCAACATCACCGCCGGGGTGGACTACGTCCGCAGGCGGGGCGCCGGCCCGGTGCAGGCCTTCACCACGCCGCTGGTGACCAAGTCCGACGGCACCAAGTTCGGCAAGACCGAGGGCGGCGCGGTCTGGCTGGACCCGGAGATGACCAGCCCGTACGCCTTCTACCAGTTCTGGGTCAACGCCGACGACCGCGACGTCAGCCGCTACCTGCGGTACTTCAGCTTCCGCTCCCGCGAGGAACTGGAGGAGTTGGAGAAGGCGACGGCGGAACGCCCGCAGGCGCGGCTGGCCCAGCGGGCCCTGGCCGAGGAGCTGACCACCCTGGTGCACGGCGAGCGGGAGGTGGCCCAGGCGGTCGCCGCCAGTCAGGCGCTCTTCGGTCGCGGCTCGCTCGACGAGCTGTCCCCGGAGACGCTGCGGGCCGCCCTGGCCGAGGCGGGCCTGGTCCACCTCGCCGAGCTGCCCGACGTCGCCGGCCTGCTCAAGGAGTCCGGGCTGGTGTCGAGCATGAAGGAGGCGCGGCGGGTGATCGCCGAGGGCGGCGCCTACGTCAACAACACCCGCATCGCCGAGGTGGACGCGACGGTGTCCGAGGCCGACCTGCTGCACGGCCGGTACCTGGTGCTGCGCCGCGGCAAGCGCTCGTTCGCCGGTGTTGAGCTGCGCAGATAGCCGTACGCCGACAGTGTGACGCGGGACGCGCCCAGCGGATTTGACGATCAAACCGCTGGGCGCGTAACTTTCTCTCTGCCAGCGCGGAACGGACGAAACAGGGCGAAAGACCTGGGAGGCCGGAGCGCGGGACCTGAGGCCCGGGTGGTGCCCCGGATCCGCCGGAGGGCGGATTTGGTGGGGCGGAACTGACCGGGTAAGGTTATCGGCCGGCAGGGATGCGGACGACAGGGCGGGAAACCGCGGCGGCCGTCCTGCTGAAAATCCTCGGGGAGTCCGACGGAAGTCGGATGATTTGAGGTGCCCGGAAATTGGGTGGAAGCATGACAAACCGCGATACATCGGTTTGACACGGCGGAAACCGGCGGGTAACGTAGTAAAAGTGCCCGGCGCGGGAGCGGCGGCGACGTGGACGAAATGCCCCGGACGGGGGTTCCACTGGGTGGGGCTTGCCGGATGGTGTGTGGTTGTTCTTTGAGAACTCAACAGGGTGCTTGATAAGCCAGTGCCAATTATGATTTATACCCCGGACTGGTCAGGCTTTGGTCTGTCTGGTTGGGATTCCTTTGGCAACACTTTTGTTGCCAGGACATTGTGTCCGACAAAGTTTTTGTTGGAGAGTTTGATCCTGGCTCAGGACGAACGCTGGCGGCGTGCTTAACACATGCAAGTCGAGCGGAAAGGCCCTTCGGGGTACTCGAGCGGCGAACGGGTGAGTAACACGTGAGCAACCTGCCCTAGGCTTTGGGATAACCCTCGGAAACGGGGGCTAATACCGAATATGACTACTGATCGCATGGTTGGTGGTGGAAAGTTTTTCGGCCTGGGATGGGCTCGCGGCCTATCAGCTTGTTGGTGGGGTGATGGCCTACCAAGGCGACGACGGGTAGCCGGCCTGAGAGGGCGACCGGCCACACTGGGACTGAGACACGGCCCAGACTCCTACGGGAGGCAGCAGTGGGGAATATTGCACAATGGGCGGAAGCCTGATGCAGCGACGCCGCGTGAGGGATGACGGCCTTCGGGTTGTAAACCTCTTTCAGCAGGGACGAAGCGAAAGTGACGGTACCTGCAGAAGAAGCGCCGGCCAACTACGTGCCAGCAGCCGCGGTAAGACGTAGGGCGCGAGCGTTGTCCGGATTTATTGGGCGTAAAGAGCTCGTAGGCGGCTTGTCGCGTCGACTGTGAAAACCCGCAGCTCAACTGCGGGCCTGCAGTCGATACGGGCAGGCTAGAGTTCGGTAGGGGAGACTGGAATTCCTGGTGTAGCGGTGAAATGCGCAGATATCAGGAGGAACACCGGTGGCGAAGGCGGGTCTCTGGGCCGATACTGACGCTGAGGAGCGAAAGCGTGGGGAGCGAACAGGATTAGATACCCTGGTAGTCCACGCTGTAAACGTTGGGCGCTAGGTGTGGGGGGCCTCTCCGGTTCCCTGTGCCGCAGCTAACGCATTAAGCGCCCCGCCTGGGGAGTACGGCCGCAAGGCTAAAACTCAAAGGAATTGACGGGGGCCCGCACAAGCGGCGGAGCATGCGGATTAATTCGATGCAACGCGAAGAACCTTACCTGGGTTTGACATGGCCGCAAAACTCGCAGAGATGTGAGGTCCTTCGGGGGCGGTCACAGGTGGTGCATGGCTGTCGTCAGCTCGTGTCGTGAGATGTTGGGTTAAGTCCCGCAACGAGCGCAACCCTCGTTCGATGTTGCCAGCGCGTTATGGCGGGGACTCATCGAAGACTGCCGGGGTCAACTCGGAGGAAGGTGGGGATGACGTCAAGTCATCATGCCCCTTATGTCCAGGGCTTCACGCATGCTACAATGGCCGGTACAATGGGCTGCGATACCGTGAGGTGGAGCGAATCCCAAAAAGCCGGTCTCAGTTCGGATCGGGGTCTGCAACTCGACCCCGTGAAGTCGGAGTCGCTAGTAATCGCAGATCAGCAACGCTGCGGTGAATACGTTCCCGGGCCTTGTACACACCGCCCGTCACGTCACGAAAGTCGGCAACACCCGAAGCCGGTGGCCCAACCCTTGTGGAGGGAGCCGTCGAAGGTGGGGCTGGCGATTGGGACGAAGTCGTAACAAGGTAGCCGTACCGGAAGGTGCGGCTGGATCACCTCCTTTCTAAGGAGCACCTTCACCTGAAAGGGTGCAAGGAGCCCGCGGCCCGCGAATGTCGGGTCGGGGTGCTCAATGGCGGAGACACTGGTGGGTCGGATGCCGGCAACGGTTGCGGATGTCTAGTACACGCCCTTCGGGGTGCAGGAACGACGGATGTGATGCGGCTGGGGTTCGGCGATAAGCACCCTGTTGGGTCCTGAAGGAACAACTACGGTTGTCTTTCAGAGCCGTGAAGGCGAGCGGGAGTTCGTCTGGGCGCCAGGCGCGACCTGGTTTCTCATACCGCCGGCGGTGACGTCGGGCTGGTGGGAGACGGTGGGGTTGTGGGTTGGTCGTTTGTTGAGAATTGCACAGTGGACGCGAGCATCTTTGTGGTCAAGTTGTCAAGGGCGAACGGTGGATGCCTTGGCACCAGGAGCCGATGAAGGACGTGGGAGGCCGCGATAGGCCTGGGGGAGCTGTCAACCAAGCTGTGATCCCAGGGTGTCCGAATGGGGAAACCCGGCATCAGTCATGTGATGTCACCCGCACCTGAACACATAGGGTGTGTGGGGGGAACGCGGGGAAGTGAAACATCTCAGTACCCGTAGGAAGAGAAAACAAATAGTGATTCCGTGAGTAGTGGCGAGCGAAAGCGGATTGAGGCTAAACCGGCTGCGTGTGATACCTGTCAGGGGTTGCGTGGTCGGGGTTGTGGGACCCCGCTCAACAGACTGACATCTGTTGGAGGAGTTACAAAGTCAGTGGCTAGCCGAATGGTGTGGAAAAGCCAACCGTAGACGGTGACAGTCCGGTACGTGAAAGTTGCTGACCTTCTGTGGGTGTTCCCGAGTAGCGGCGGACCCCTGAAATCTGCCGTGAATCTGCCAGGACCACCTGGTAAGCCTAAATACTTCCTGGTGACCGATAGCGGACGAGTACCGTGAGGGAATGGTGAAAAGTACCCCGGGAGGGGAGTGAAATAGTACCTGAAACCGTTCGCCTACAATCCGTCGGAGCCTTGCGGGGTGACGGCGTGCCTTTTGAAGAATGAGCCTGCGAGTTAGTGGCATGTGGCGAGGTTAACCCGTGTGGGGGAGCCGTAGCGAAAGCGAGTCTGAATAGGGCGCCTTTAGTCGCATGCTCTAGACCCGAAGCGGAGTGATCTAGCCATGGGCAGGCTGAAGCGCGGGTAAGACCGCGTGGAGGGCCGAACCCACCAACGTTGAAAAGTTGGGGGATGACCTGTGGTTAGGGGTGAAAGGCCAATCAAACTCCGTGATAGCTGGTTCTCCCCGAAATGCATTTAGGTGCAGCGTCGCGTGTTTCTTGCCGGAGGTAGAGCACTGGATGGTCTAGGGGGCCCACAAGCTTACCGAAATCAGCCAAACTCCGAATGCCGGTAAGTGAGAGCGCGGCAGTGAGACTGCGGGGGATAAGCTTCGTAGTCGAGAGGGAAACAGCCCAGATCACCAGCTAAGGCCCCTAAGCGTGTGCTAAGTGGAAAAGGATGTGGGGTCGCATAGACAACCAGGAGGTTGGCTTAGAAGCAGCCACCCTTTAAAGAGTGCGTAATAGCTCACTGGTCAAGTGGTTCCGCGCCGACAATGTAGCGGGGCTCAAGCACACCGCCGAAGCTGTGGCATTCACATTTTAACCACGCCGGGTCTTGATATCCGGTGCAGGTGTGTGGATGGGTAGGGGAGCGTCGTGCCGGGGGTGAAGCAACGGGGTGACCTAGTTGTGGACGCGGCACGAGTGAGAATGCAGGCATGAGTAGCGAAAGAAGGGTGAGAAACCCTTCCGCCGGATGACCAAGGGTTCCAGGGCCAGGCTAATCCGCCCTGGGTGAGTCGGGACCTAAGGCGAGGCCGAGAGGCGTAGTCGATGGACAACGGGTTGATATTCCCGTACCCGCGAAAGAGCGACCCTGATGAACCTCGTTGTGCTAACCACCCAAACCATCCAAGACTTTCGGGTCGAGGTTGGGGAGCGTGGGAACCTGGCGGGTAGTAGTCAAGCGATGGGGTGACGCAGGAAGGTAGCTGAGCCCGGCCGGTGGTTGTGCCGGGGTAAGCGTGTAGGCCGTGCCGTAGGCAAATCCGCGGTGCATATGGGCTGAGACGTGATGCCGAGCCGATTCAGGTGAAGTCAGTGATCCTATGCTGCCGAGAAAAGCCTCTAGCGAGTTCTTAGCGGCCCGTACCCCAAACCGACACAGGTGGTCAGGTAGAGAATACCGAGGCGATCGGGCGAACTGTGGTTAAGGAACTCGGCAAATTGCCCCCGTAACTTAGGGAGAAGGGGGGCCGGAGACGTGAAGCCCCGCGCGGGTGGAGCGTTGTATGGCCGCAGAGAGCAGGGGGAAGCGACTGTTTACTAAAAACACAGGTCCATGCGAAGAAGTAATTCGATGTATATGGACTGACGCCTGCCCGGTGCTGGAACGTTAAGGGGACCTGTTAGCCCGTAAGGGCGAAGCGGAGAACTTAAGCGCCAGTAAACGGCGGTGGTAACTATAACCATCCTAAGGTAGCGAAATTCCTTGTCGGGTAAGTTCCGACCTGCACGAATGGCGTAACGACTTCCCCACTGTCTCAACCACAGGCCCGGCGAAATTGCATTACGAGTAAAGATGCTCGTTACGCGCGGCAGGACGGAAAGACCCCGGGACCTTTACTATAGCTTGACATTGGTATCCGAATTAGCTTGTGTAGGATAGGTGGGAGCCGGTGAAGTCCATACGCCAGTATGGGTGGAGGCAATCTTGAAATACCACTCTGGTTGATTTGGGTATCTAACTTCGGACCGTTATCCGGTTCAGGGACAGTGTCTGGTGGGTAGTTTAACTGGGGCGGTTGCCTCCTAAAGGGTAACGGAGGCGCCCAAAGGTTCCCTCAGCCTGGTTGGCAATCAGGTGTTGAGTGCAAGTGCACAAGGGAGCTTGACTGTGAGACTGACAGGTCGAGCAGGGACGAAAGTCGGGACTAGTGATCCGGCACTGGCATGTGGAAGCGGTGTCGCTCAACGGATAAAAGGTACCCCGGGGATAACAGGCTGATCTTCCCCAAGAGTCCATATCGACGGGATGGTTTGGCACCTCGATGTCGGCTCGTCGCATCCTGGGGCTGTAGCAGGTCCCAAGGGTTGGGCTGTTCGCCCATTAAAGCGGTACGCGAGCTGGGTTTAGAACGTCGTGAGACAGTTCGGTCCCTATCCGCCGTGCGCGTAGGATACTTGAGAAGGGCTGTCCCTAGTACGAGAGGACCGGGACGGACGAACCTCTGGTGTGCCAGTTGTCCCGCCAGGGGCACGGCTGGTTAGCTACGTTCGGAAGGGATAACCGCTGAAAGCATCTAAGCGGGAAGCTCGCTTCAAGATGAGGTATCCCACCCACTTTGTGGGGTAAGGCCCCCAGCTAGACGACTGGGTTGATAGGCCGGAAATGTAAGCCCGGTAACGGGTTCAGTTGACCGGTACTAATAGGCCGAGGACTTGACTACGAAGCTGCTACGCGTCCACTGTGCAACTCTGAACGATCGAACACCCGCATGTGTGTGTTTGACATGTTCATAGAGTTACGGCGGTCATGGCGGAGGGGAAACGCCCGGTAACATTCCGAACCCGGAAGCTAAGCCCTCCAGCGCCGATGGTACTGCACTCGGGAGGGTGTGGGAGAGTAGGACGCCGCCGGACAATCTTTCCAGTCGAGGGCCGCCCGCAAGGGTCGGCCCTCGACTGCGTTAGCGTTCCTTGGGGACGCAATCGAAAGGATGTACCTGTGAGTTCAGGACCGCAGGGCGGAGACCGCCCCCGTCGTTACGAGGATCGGGCCGACCGCCGGCCGGGGCGCGACGACGCCCGCCGCGACGACCGTCCGTCGTACCGGGGCGGCCGCGACGACCGCTCGGGCGGCTCCGGCGCCGACCGCCGTGAGGGTGGCTTCCGCGGCGGTGACCGCCGTGAGGGTGGCTTCCGCGGCGGCGACCGCCGTGATGGCGGCTTCTCCGGCGGTGAGCGCCGCGAGGGCGGCTTCCGCCGGGACGACCGCCAGGGCGGCTCCGGTGGTGACCGCCGTGAGGGCGGCTTCCGTGGTGGTGACCGCCGTGAGGGCGGCTTCCGTGGTGGTGACCGTCGTGAGGGCGGCTTCCGTGGTGGTGAGCGCCGTGAGGGTGGCTTCCGCCAAGGCGGCTCCGGTGGGGACCGCCGTGAGGGTGGTTTCTCCGGCGGTGAGCGTCGCGAGGGTGGCTTCCGTGGTGGCGACCGTCGTGAGGGCGGCTTCTCCGGCGGTGAGCGTCGCGAGGGTGGCTTCCGTGGTGGCGACCGTCGTGAAGGCGGCTTCCGTGGCGGCGACCGTCGCGAGGGTGGTTTCTCCGGCGGTGAGCGTCGCGAGGGCGGCTTCCGTGGCGGCGACCGTCGTGAGGGTGGTTTCTCCGGCGGTGAGCGTCGCGAGGGCGGCTTCCGTGGCGGCGACCGTCGTGAGGGTGGTTTCTCCGGCGGTGAGCGTCGCGAGGGTGGCTTCCGTGGTGGCGACCGTCGTGAAGGCGGCTTCCGTGGCGGCGACCGTCGTGAGGGTGGTTTCTCCGGCGGTGAGCGTCGCGAGGGTGGCTTCCGTGGTGGCGACCGTCGTGAAGGCGGCTTCCGTGGCGGCGACCGTCGTGAGGGTGGTTTCTCCGGCGGTGAGCGTCGCGAGGGCGGTTTCCGTGGTGGCGAGCGCCGTGAAGGCGGCTTCCGTGGCGGCGAGCGCCGTGAGGGTGGTTTCTCCGGCGGTGAGCGCCGTGAGGGCGGTTTCCGTGGTGGCGAGCGCCGTGAGGGTGGTTTCTCCGGCGGTGAGCGTCGCGAGGGCGGCTTCCGTGGCGGCGACCGTCGTGAGGGTGGTTTCTCCGGCGGTGAGCGTCGCGAGGGTGGCTTCCGTGGTGGCGACCGTCGTGAAGGCGGCTTCCGTGGCGGCGACCGTCGTGAGGGTGGTTTCTCCGGCGGTGAGCGTCGCGAGGGCGGCTTCCGTGGCGGCGAGCGTCGTGAAGGCGGCTTCCGTGGCGGCGACCGTCGTGAGGGTGGTTTCTCCGGCGGTGAGCGCCGTGAAGGCGGCTTCCGTGGCGGCGACCGTCGTGAGGGTGGTTTCTCCGGCGGTGAGCGCCGTGAAGGCGGCTTCCGTGGCGGCGACCGTCGTGAGGGTGGTTTCTCCGGCGGTGAGCGTCGCGAGGGCGGCTTCCGTGGCGGCGAGCGCCGTGAGGGTGGTTTCCGTGGTGGTGACCGTCGTGAGGGTGGTCTCTCCGGCGGTGAGCGTCGCGAGGGCGGCTTCTCCGGCGGCGAGCGCCGTGAGGGCGGCTTCCGCCGGGACGACCGCCAGGGCGGCTTCCAGGGCGGTCGCGAGCGTGACGGCGAGCGGCGGGGCTACGGCGACCGGCCGGGTCGGGACGACCGGAACGAGTCGGCCGAGGGGCGTACGGGGGAGCGGACCGGTGCGCCCGCGCTGCCGGACGACGTGGTCGCGAGCGACCTCGACTCGACCGTCCGGGCCGAGCTGCTGTCGCTGAACAAGCCGGTGGCGGAGAGCGTCGCGCGGCACCTCGTGGCGACCGGCCTGCTGATCGACGACAACCCGGAGGAGGCGCTGGCGCACGCCATGGCCGCCCGCCGGCTCGCCTCGCGGATCGCCGCGGTGCGGGAGGCCGTCGGGCTGGCGGCGTACCACGCCGGGGAGTGGCAGACGGCCATCGCCGAGCTGCGGACGTACCACCGGATGAGCGGGCTGCAGAGCCACCTGGCGGTCCTCGCGGACTGCGAGCGGGCGCTGGGGCGGCCGGAGCGGGCCATCGACCTGTTCCGGGGCGCGGACCGGGAGAAGCTGGACCAGTCCGTCGCGATCGAGCTGCTCATCGTGGCCGCGGGGGCGCGCGGCGACCTCGGCCAGAAGGACGCAGCCGTGGCGATGCTCCAGGTGCCCGAGCTGACCAACGACTCGTCCGAGCCCTGGGCTGCGCGGCTGCGCTACGCGTACGCCGACGCCCTGCTCGCCGTGGGGCGTCGTGAGGAGGCGCGGGAGTGGTTCTCCCGGGCCGCCGACATGGACTCCGAGGGGGAGACCGACGCCGCCGAGCGGCTGCTGGAACTCGACGGCGTGGTCATCGAGGGTGACGACGAGGACGACGAGGAACTGGCGGCCGGGCCCGGTGCGCCGGGCGCCGTCCCGGCCCGTCCCGACGCCGACCTGACCGGTGCCGCCGACTCGGACGACCGCGACGAGGACGACGACGACCTCGAGGACGACGAGGACTTCGACGACGACGAGGACGACGACCTCGACGGCGACGAGGGCGACGAGGACGACGAGGACCTCGACGACGAGGACGGGGACGACGAGGACGGGGACGACGACCTCGACGGTGACGCGCCGCGTGCCGACGCCCGGGGCGGCGAGGACGCCGGGTACCGGGACCGGGACGGCGCGGACCTCGCCGACGACGAGCTGACCGACGCGGAGGCCCGTTCGGTGGCCGCCGAGGCGCAGCCGGCCGGTGACGAGCGGGACGCGTCGGGTCGCGAGACGGAGACGGACCGCCGGTGAGCGGGAACGCCGGGGACGCCGGTGCCGGTGCGGGTCGCGTGGAACGCGATCCGGCCGGGACCAGTGCACGGCTGGTCGACGGGTACGCCCTGGTCGTGTTCGACCTGGACGGGGTGATCTACCTGATCGACAAGCCGATCCCCGGCGCGGTCGAGGCGGTGGGTCGGCTGCACGCCGAGGGACGGGCGGTCGCGTACGCGACGAACAACGCCTCGCGCCGCTCGAGCGAGGTGGCCGACCTGCTCACCGGCATGGGCGTCGCGGCCCGGCCGGAGGAGGTGCTCACCTCCGCGGCGGCCACCGCCGAGCTGCTGCGGGACCGGCTGCCCGCCGGCGCGCCGGTGCTGGTGGTCGGGGCGGAGGCGCTGCGCGCGGAGCTGCGGGCGGTGGGTCTGCGCCCGGTGACCACGGTGGACGAGCAGCCGGCCGCCGTCGCCCAGGGGTACGGGCCGGACGTCGGCTGGGCCGAGCTGGCCGAGGCGTCCCTGGCGGTCCGGGCCGGCGCGCCCTGGTACGCGACGAACACCGACCGCACGCTGCCCAGCCCGCGCGGACCGCTGCCGGGCAACGGCTCACTGGTGGCGGTGCTGCGTACCGCCCTGGGCCGGGACCCGGACGTCGTGGTGGGCAAGCCGGAGCCGGCGCTGTTCGCCACGGCCGCGCGGCGGGCCGGGCAGGGGCGGACCCTGGTGGTCGGCGACCGGCTGGACACCGACATCGAGGGTGCCCGGCGGGCCGGGCTGGACAGCCTGCTGGTGCTCACCGGCGTCAGTGACGCGGCCGAGCTGCTGAGCGCGCCCGCCGACCGTCGCCCCACGTACGTCTCGCTCGACCTGGCGGGCCTCTTCGACCCGGCGGCGGTGGTCGGAGTGCCGGGTGCCCCCGACGGCGGTGGCTGGTCGGCGACCGCGACCGGGGACGGTCTGCTGCTCGACGGTGCCGGTCGACCCCTCGACGCCCTCGCCGCGCTCTACGCGGTGGCCTGGTCGACGGGGGACGGGTCGCGGTCGCGGGTGCGGGGGGTCTCCCCGGCGGCGCAGCAGGCCCTGGCCGGGCTCGGCCTGGCCGACTGACCTCGTCCTCAGAGCAGCTTGCGCAGCTTCATCAGGTCGAACGGGTTGGCCTTGATGGAGACCCGGCGGGCACCGACCGCCTTCATCACGTCGAGCTGACCGTGCACCAGCGCGACCAGGTCGTCGCTGGTGGTGCTCAGCGCGATCTTCGCCTTCGGGTCGTCGCCGTCGGTCAGCCCGAGCAGCCGGCCGCCCTCGATCCGGCCGTGGAACGCGGTGTCCAGGTCGGTGATCCGGCAGGCCAGGGTGCGGTCGAGATCGATCTTGCCCGACATCTCGGCGTGCCGGTCCAGCCGGGCGGCCAGATCCTGCAACGCCTGCCGGCACTCGTCCACGCTGGCCACATCGTCTCCTTCGTCCCGCGCCACGCCGTTCCCCGGCACCGTACCGCAATGGGGCGTCCCAGGCGCCCGGTAGCGTGACACCTGCACACCCCGCCCCGCGGAAGGACTCAGGCATGCAGGACGCGTGGCGCGCCTACCTCGAGCTGGCCATGGGCCTGACGGAGGCGCCCCGGAAGAAGGCCCAGGACGCCGTGCGCCGGGTCGTCGGCCAGGGTGGCGCGACCGCCGCCCAGCTCCAGGCGCTCGCGGAGGAACTCGTCTCCACCGGGATGGCGAACCGGGAGGCGCTGACCAAGCTGGTCCGCTTCGAGGTGGACCGGGCGCTGGGCGCGGTCGGGCTGGCCACCGCCGACGAGGTGGCGGAGCTGACCCGCCGGGTGCACGAGTTGGAGCGGCAGCTGCGGGAGGCCCGTACCGCCCCCGCCGGTGTCCTGGGCGCGGCGCCGTCCGCCCCGGCCCGCCCCGTCACCCCGCCCGGCGCGGCCGAGCCCGCGGCTCCCGGGCCCGGAACCGTCAAGCCCGCGTCGGCCGGCCCCGGCCGCCCCGACGCCGCGCGAGGCGACGCCGCCCCGACCGATGTCGCCCCGGACCGGCCCGCGCCGACCGGGCCCGCGCCGGGCGACGCCGCGCCGGCCGGGTCCGCGTCGGGGCGGGAGGTGACGCCCGCGAGGACCACGCCGACCAAGGCGGTGGCGAAGAAGGCGGTGGCGAAGAAGGCGATCGCGAAGAAGCCGCCGGCGACGGTCTCGCGGACCCCGGCGGAGCAGTCGCCGGCCCCGCCGGTGCGGCCGGCGAGGAAGGCCACCGGCCGCCGCGCGGGCGAGGGTGAGCCGTCGTGACCGCCCCGTACCGGCCCGGACCGCCGCCCGGCCCGCGTCCGGGGCCGCCGCCGGCCGGTCCGCGTCCCGGGCCGCCCGCCGGGGTGCGGCCGGCGTTGCCGGAGGAGGTCGGCGAGGCCCGGCACCCGGCGGTGGACGCCGCCGTGCAGGCGATGATCAACGCGGAGGGGCTCTCGCCGGCCGACCAGATCGCCCAGTACGAGGCGGCGTACGACACGTTGCGCGAGACCTTGGCCAGCATCGACCAGGCCTGACCGAGAGGCGGAGAAAGACCCACCCATGGCACGTCGTACCCGGCTGGATGCCGAACTCGTCCGCCGCGGCCTCGCCCGCTCCCGCGAGCAGGCCGCCGCGTTGGTGGAAGCCGGCCGCGTCCAGCTGCGCGGGGTGCCGGCCCGCAAGGCCGCCGCGATGGTCGACCCGGCCGATCCGCTGCTGGTCACCGGCGAGGACCCGAGCACGGAGTACGTCTCCCGGGGCGGGCACAAGCTGGCCGGCGCGCTGGCGGCGTTCGCCCCGGGCGGGCTGGGCGTCGCCGGCCGGCGCTGCCTGGACGCCGGCGCGTCCACCGGCGGCTTCACCGACGTGCTGCTGCGCGCCGACGCGGCCGAGGTGGTCGCGGTCGACGTCGGGTACGGGCAGCTCGCCTGGTCGCTGCGCACCGACGAGCGGGTCCGGGTCTTCGAGCGCACCAACGTGCGTACCCTCACGCCGGAGGCGATCGGTGGCGCGGTGGATCTCACGGTGGCCGACCTGTCGTTCATCTCGCTGCGGCTGGTGCTGCCGGCGCTGGCCGGCTGCACCCGGCCCGACGGCGACCTGACGCTGATGGTCAAGCCGCAGTTCGAGGTCGGCCGGGAGCGGGTCGGCGCGGGCGGGGTGGTCCGCGACCCGGCGCTGCGGGCGGAGGCCGTCCTGGACGTGGCGGCCGCGGCCGCGCGGCTCGGGCTGGGGCTGGCGGGCGTGGCGGCGAGCCCGTTGCCGGGACCGAGCGGCAACGTCGAGTTCTTCGTATGGTTGCGCCGGGGCGCGCCGGAGGCCGACCCGGAGCGGGTCCGGGCGGTGGTGGCGGCCGGTCCGCAGGGATTCGGGTCGGAGCCCACGAACGAGGAGGTGTCCGGGTGAGCCGGACCGCTCTGCTGGTGACGCACACCGGTCGTCGACGCAGCACCGAGCACGCGCGGGCGGTGGCGTCGGACCTCATCGCGGCCGGGTTCGAGGTGCGGGTGGTGGCCGAGGAGGCCGAGGACCTGGACCTGCCGGGCGTGGTGCCGGTGACCGGCCCGGAGGCGGCCGAGGGCGCCGAGATCGTGTTCGCGCTCGGCGGGGACGGCACCTTCCTGCGCGCCGCCGAGCTGGCCCGTCCGGCGAAGGTGCCGTTGCTCGGCATCAACCTGGGCAAGGTCGGCTTCCTGGCCGAGGCGGAGATCGACGACCTGGACCGCGCGGTGCGCGACGTGGTCGGGCGCAACTACACGGTGGACGAACGGCTCACCCTGGACGTGACCGCGGAGTTCGACGGTGGCCCGACGATCGAGTCGTGGGCGCTCAACGAGATCAGCGTGGAGAAGGGCGAGCGGGCCCAGATGCTGGAGCTGCTCGTCGACGTCGACGGTCGCCCGTTGTCGCGCTACGGCTGTGACGGGGTGGTGTGCGCGACCCCGACCGGCTCGACGGCGTACGCGTTCTCCGGTGGCGGGCCGGTGGTCTGGCCGGAGGTGGAGGCGCTGCTGCTGGTGCCGATCAGCGCGCACGCGTTGTTCAGCCGGCCGCTGGTGACCGCGCCGACGTCGACCTTCGCGATCACCGTGGACCCGTTCACCACGCTGGCGGTGCTCTGCTGCGACGGGCGTCGGGTCTACGACCTGCCGCCGGGGGCGCGGGTCACGGTGCGTCGGGGGACCCTGCCGGTGCGTATCGTCCGGCTGCGGGACCGGCCGTTCACCGACCGGTTGGTGGCCAAGTTCGGCCTGCCGGTGCAGGGGTGGCGGGGCAACCGCCGCTGACCTGCCGATCAGGTGTCACCCGCCCGGAGGGTGGCACCGCACGGCTGATCCGGCCTCGTCGTTTCGGCGTACCCGGGGGGCGGGACGGGCGGGTTACGGTAGGGGCCTTGCTCGACGACGGCGTGCGGGCGCCGGGTGGATGCCCCAGGTGCGGCCCGTCCCGGGGGGTCGACGCGCTGTCGAGCGACGGGCAACGGAGCGTACGGATTGCGCTGAGGTGGAGTCCGGGAGGAGCGGGGAGGCCCGCACCGCCCGGACGCGCGGTCCGGCGGTCGTGGCGACCGGCCAGGGGGTGGTCGGAGCCGCGACGGTCGGGGTGCCGGAGCAGTGGTGACCGGCCGCGGCGGGCGGACCGGTCAGCCGGTGTCGCCCGGGTGAGGACCCGGGCGGTGTCAGGTCGGTGAGTCGCCGCCGGAGGAAGCGGTGGCTCGCGAGCTGATCGGCGCGACTCTGCTCCGGCGCCCCGGCCAGCACCGATGATCAGGTCGGCGGGGGCGGCGGGTCGTCCACAGCCGGCACCCTGCCGGCTGGTCAACTGTCGGGGGCCGCGTCTACTGTCGGGTGCTGTGCTGGAAGAGCTGCGCATCACCGGACTGGGCGTCATCGAGGACACCACGCTCCCGCTGACCGGCGGGATGAACGTCATCACCGGCGAGACCGGGGCCGGCAAGACCATGGTGGTGACGGGCCTCGGCCTGCTCTTCGGGGGCCGGGCCGACGCCGGCCGGGTCCGGGCCCAGCCGGGTCGCGCGGTGGTGGAGGGCCGGCTGCGGCTGCGCGGGCGGGTGGCCGAGGCGGTGCACGCCCGGGTGACCGACGCCGGCGGGGAGCCCGACGAGGACGGGTCGCTGCTGCTGAGCCGCACGGTCACCGTGGAGGGCCGGTCCCGGGCGCACGTGGGTGGCCGGAGCATGCCGGTGTCGATGCTGGGCGAGGTCGGCGAGCAGGCGGTGGCCGTGCACGGCCAGTCCGACCAGCTGCGGCTGCTGCGCCCGGCCGAGCAGCGGGCCTCGCTGGACCGGTTCGCCGGCCCGGAGCACGAGAAGCTGCTCGACGCGCTGCGCGAGGCGTACACCCGGTGGCGGGCGGTGGTGGACGACCTGGCCGACCGCCGGCGCAACGCCCGGGAACGCAACCAGGAGGCCGACCTGCTGCGGCTGGGTCTCGACGAGATCACCCGGGTCGATCCGCAGCCGGGTGAGGACGACGAGCTGAAGACGGAGGCGCAGCGGCTGGAGCACGCCGAGGGGTTGCGCACGGCGGCCCAGATCGCCGCGCAGTGCGTGGCCGGCGGCGTGGAGGCGGCCGACGAGACTCCGGACGCGAGCACGCTGCTGGGCACCGCGCGGCGCACCCTGGAGGCACAGGCCGGCACCGATCCGGCCCTGGGTGAGCTGGCCCTGCGGCTGGAGGAGGCGGCGACCCTGGTCACCGACGTCTCGGCGGAGCTGTCGGCCTACCTGGCCGCCCTGGACGCCGACCCGGCCCGGCTCCAGACGGTCTACGAGCGCCGGGCCGCGCTGCGCGCGCTGACCCGCAAGTACGCCGACGACGTCGACGGGGTGATCGCCTGGGCGGAGCGGGCCCGCACCCGACTGTCCGACCTGGACACCTCCGACGAGCTGCTGGACGAGCTGGACCGGGAGGCGGGGCGGCTGGCCGGTGAGGTGGCCGAGCTGGCCGGTCGGGTCGCCACGTCCCGGCAGGAGGCCGCGGTGCGCTTCGCCGAGCAGGTCACGGTCGAGCTGGCCGGGTTGGCCATGCCGCACGCCCGGATCGAGGTGGCGGTGCTGCCCCGGCCGGTCGGCCGGTCGGAGCCGAGCCTGCGCGTCAACGGCGTCGAGGCCGGGGTGGGCCCGGACGGCGCGGACGAGGTGGAGCTGCGGCTGCTGGCCCACCCGGGCGCGCCGGCGCTGCCGTTGCAGCGCGGGGCGTCCGGCGGTGAACTGTCGCGGGTGATGCTCGCCATCGAGGTGGTCTTCGCCGGCTCCGGTGGCCCGCCCACGCTGGTCTTCGACGAGGTCGACGCGGGCGTCGGCGGTCAGGCGGCGGTGGAGATCGGCCGGCGACTGGCCCGGTTGGCCCGCAGCCACCAGGTGCTGGTGGTCACCCACCTGCCGCAGGTGGCGGCGTTCGCCGATCGGCACCTGGTGGTGGCGAAGGACACCGGGGGTGCGGTCACCACCAGCGGCGTGCGGGTGGTGGAGGACACTGAACGGGCGCGCGAGCTGGCCCGGATGCTCGCGGGTTTGCCGGACTCGGATCTGGGTATCGCCCATGCCGAGGAACTCCTGGCCGTGGCGGCCAAGGAAAGGCGTCCGTGATCCGGGGTTTGTGAGCGCAAGCACACCGGCGTGCGCTCCGGTGTGCTTCCCTGGGTAGGCGGCCCTGCTCAGGCATGTCGCGACAGCAAACCCTGCCTCACATGCCAGGATGGTCACGATGCGTCTACCCACGTTGCGCCGGAACCGGAACGCGGAACCGGGCTCAGTCCTCGGCACCGCGCGCCTCGACCGCCGGACGAAACGGCTGGTCGGCCGGCTGCGGCCGGGGGACATCGCGGTCATCGACCACGTCGACCTGGACCGGGTGGCGGCCGACTCGCTGGTCGCCGTCGGTGTCGCCGCTGTGCTCAACGCCAAGCCCTCGGTCTCCGGGCGGTACCCGAATCTCGGCCCCGAGGTGCTGGTCGCGGCCGGGATCCCGCTCCTGGACGACCTGGGTGAGGGTGTCTTCGAGCAGGTCCGCGAGGGCGACGTGGTGCGGATCGAGGGCAACACGGTCTTCGTCGGCGAGGAACCGGTCGCGCACGGCGCGTTGCAGGACGCCGAGTCCGTCGCCAAGTCGATGGCCGACGCCCGCGAGGGCCTGTCGGTGCAGCTGGAGGCGTTCGCCGCCAACACCATGGACTACCTGCGCCAGGAGCGGGACCTGCTGCTCGACGGCGTCGGCGTGCCGGAGATCCAGACCCGGATCCAGGGCCGGCACTGCCTGATCGTGGTCCGCGGCTACGACTACAAGGCCGACCTGGACGTGCTGCGCCCGTACATCCGGGAGTTCAAGCCGGTGCTGATCGGCGTGGACGGCGGGGCGGACGCGCTGGTCGAGGCGGGCTACACGCCGGACATGATCATCGGCGACATGGACTCGGTCACCGACGACGTGCTGCGCTGCGGCGCCGAGGTGATCGTGCACGCGTACCCGGACGGCCGGGCGCCGGGCCTGGCCCGGGTGAACGGGCTGGGTGTGCCGGCGGTGACCTTCCCGGCCGCGGCGACCAGCGAGGACCTGGCCATGCTGCTGGCCGACGAGAAGGGCGCGTCGCTGCTGGTGGCGGTCGGCACCCACGCCACCCTGGTGGAGTTCCTGGACAAGGGGCGGGGCGGGATGGCCTCGACCTTCCTGACCCGGTTGAAGGTGGGCGGCAAGCTGGTCGACGCCAAGGGCGTGAGCCGGCTGTACCGGCAGAGCATCTCCGGCTCGTCGCTGCTGCTGCTGGTGCTGTCGGCGGTGGCCGCGATGGCCTCGGCTGTGGCGGTCTCCACCGTCGGGAAGGCGTATTTGGGCGTGGTCTCCGAATGGTGGGACAATTTCGTGTTCCAGCTCGGCCAGCTCTTCTAGCTCCCCCGACGATCAAGAGGCTGTCAGCGTGATCAACTTTCGCTACCACGTGGTGTCCCTCACCGCGGTCTTCCTGGCGTTGGCGATCGGCCTGGTGGTCGGTACGGCCGCCCTGAACGGCCCGGTCGCCGACTCGCTCAAGGAACGGGTCAACGGGCTCAGCAAGGACAACCAGCAGATGCGCCAGTCGGTCAACAGCATGCAGAAGGAACTGGACATGGAGGAGGACTTCGCCGCCGAGATGGCGCAGGTCTACCTCCCGGGCAAGCTGACCGGCCGGCGGGTGCTGGTGCTCAGCCTGCCCAGTGGCCGCGACCACACCGAGGGTGTGGTGAAGATGCTCCAGACGGCCGGGGCGAACGTCACCGGCCGGGTCGACGTGCAGGACAAGTTCATCAACCCGGACAGCAACAACAACCTGCTGGAACTGGCCAGCTCCTCGCCGGTGGCCGGGCTGCCCGGCAACGGCAAGGGCGTCGAGACGTCCAGCGCGCTGCTGGCCAGCGTCCTGCTGGACCGGCCGCAGGGCAGCCCGGCGGTCTCCGAGGCCGAGCGTCGCAGCGTGCTGCAGTCGTACGCGACGGCCGGCTACCTCACCCCCGAGGACAAGATCTCCGGGCCCGCGGAGTCGGTCGTGCTGGTCACCGGCCAGCCGTACATCGACAAGGATGCGGGCCGCAAGGACGACGCGGTGGTGCAGATGGCCGAGCAGTTCGACAAGACCGGGGCGATCGTGGTCGCCGGCATGGGCTCGGCGGGCGGCAACGTGGTGGCCGTGGTCCGCGGTGATCCGGTGCTGACGCAGACCATCTCGACGGTCGACAACGCCAACAGTGTCCAGGGTCAACTGGTCACCGCGCTGGCCCTGGTGCAGCAGGTGACCGAGAAGAAGGCCGGCCAGTACGGCGTCGGTGACAACGCCGCCGGGCTGCTGCCTAAACTGCCCCAGTGACTCCGGCGCGCGTCCGGTTCGGGTCGGGTCGCGTCGGGAATCCGGATCGGAGGGTCACGTGAGACTGGGTCGGCTGCTGGCCGTCGGCGCGGGAGTCGCCGCCGCCCGCTACGTGCTGCGGGAGGTGCGCAGCTCGCCGGCCGCGCCCGCCCTGGAGCGGACGAACTTCCGGGGCCGCACGGTCACCCTGGCCGGTGGGCCGGCGCTGGCCGTCGGCGCGGCCACGGCCGGTGCGCTCGGCGCGAGCAGCGCGCCCGCCGGGGCCGCCGCGCTGCTCGCCGGGGTCGGGGCCGGCGGCGTCGGGCTGTACGACGACATCGTGGGCGCCCGCCCCGAGCAGAAGGCCGCCAAGGGCTTCGCCGGGCACCTGGCCGCGCTGCGCGAGGGCCGGGTCACCGCCGGCCTGGTGAAGGTCGCCGGGGTGGGCGCGGCCGGTCTGGGCGCGGCGGCGCTGCTCGCCGCCGACCCGCGGGTCGCCGCGCACCCCCGCCGGCAACGCGCCGGCACCTTCGGCCGGGGTGTGGACCTGCTGCTCGGCGCCGGCGTGGTGGCCGGCACCGCCAACCTGCTCAACCTGCTCGACCTGCGCCCCGGCCGGGCGTTGAAGTCCGGCCTGCTGCTCGGCGTCCCGCTGACCCGCGGCCCGCACGGCGGCATCGCGGCCGGCGCGGTCGGGGCGGCCGCGGGGCTGCTCGGCGAGGACCTCGACGAGCGGGTGATGCTCGGCGACAGCGGCGCGAACGCCCTCGGCGCGCTGCTGGGCGTCAGCCTGGCCGCCCGGACCGGGCCGCTGGGGCGCGCCGGCATCCTCGCCGTGGTCGCCGCGCTCACCGCCGCCAGCGAGAAGGTCAGCTTCACGCAGGTGATCCAGCGCACGCCGGTGCTGCGGGAACTCGACGCGCTGGGCCGGCTCGCCGACTGACGTGACGACACCGGCTCCCCTCGCCGGCGCCGGCCGGGTGGCCGGAGCAGCCGCGCTCATCGCCGTCCTCACCGTGGTCAGCCGGTTGGCCGGTTTCGGCCGTACCGCCGTGTTCACCTGGACGCTGGCCTCCACCGACCTGGGTGGGGCGTACCTGATCGCGAACAACGTCCCGAACTTCATCTTCGAGATCGTCGCCGGTGGCGCGCTGGCCAGCCTGGTCGTGCCGCTGCTCGCGGCGGCGGCCGAGCGGGGCGACCGGCGGGCGGTGGCCGCCACCACCGGGGCGCTGCTGACCTGGGTGCTGGCCCTGCTGGTGCCGCTGGCGGTGCTGGTGGCGCTCTTCGCCGAGCCGCTGGTGGCGGCGCAGGGCTCGGGCCTGACCGAGGCGCAGCAGCGCACCGGGGCCGAGATGCTGCGCCTGTTCGCCCCCCAGTTGCCGCTCTACGGCGTCGGGATCGTGCTCACCGGGGTGCTCCAGGCGCACCGCCGCTTCGCCTGGCCGGTCATCGCCCCGCTGCTGTCCAGCGTCACCGTCATCGCCGTCTACCTCGGCTTCACCGCGCTGGAGGGCACCGGAGCCACCGTGGGCGGGGTGAGCCCGGCGGGCCGGCTGCTGCTGGCCGGCGGCACCACCCTCGGGGTGGTGGTGCTCTCGCTGTCGCTGCTGATCCCGCTGCGCCGGCTGCGGGTGCCGCTGCGACCGGGCTTCCGGTTCCCCGCCGAGGCGCGAGCCCGGGTCGGCGCGCTGGCGGTGGCCGGGCTGGTGACCGTCGCGGCCCAGCAGGTCGCGCTGATCGTGACGTGGCAGCAGGTCTCCTACGGCTCCCGGGCCAACGTGGGCATCTACAACCTCGCCCAGACGATCTACTTCCTGCCCTGGGCGGTGCTCGCCGTGCCGCTGGCGGTGGCCGCGTACCCGACGCTGGCCGCGGCGCGGGTCGCCGGTGACGAGCGCGCCTACCGGGAGACGCTCGCCCCGGCGGTACGCGGGGTGGTGCTGTTCAGCCTGCTGGGCGCCGCCGCGCTGGTCGGCACGGCGATCCCGGTCGGGCACTTCTTCTTCGCCGGCGCGGCGGCCGGCACGGCGGCGGCCGGGATCACCGGGTTCGCGCCCGGGCTGCTCGGCTACGGCCTGTTCGCGGTGCTCACCCGGGCCCTCTACGCCCGGGGCGAGACCCGGGCGGCGACCGTCGCCACCGCGATCGGCTGGTTGACCGTGCCGGCCCTGGCGGTCCTGCTGGGGCACGCCCTGCCGCTGGCCGACCGGGTGCTGGCGGTGACGCTGGCCACGTCGGTCGGGATGCTGGTGCTCGGCGCCCTGCTGGTCGCCGCGGTGCTGCGCTGCGCCGGGCGTGCCGCGCTCGCCGGCGTCGGCCGGGCCGGCGTCGCCGGGCTGCTCGCCGCCACCGTCGCCGGGCTCGGCGGCGCGGGCACCTCCCGCTGGCTCGCTGGGCTGGGCGACGGGACCCCGACGACATCGGAGGCCCTCGTTCAGGGCATGCTGTCCGGGGTCGTGGTCGGCGTACTGTTCCTCGCCGTGGCCTGGCTGACCGACGCACGGGACCTGCGGCCGCTGCTGGCCGCCGTGACCCGCCGGGTGCGGCGCACCCGCCCCGGGGGCGGCGACACGCCGCAGGAGGAGGGCCCTTCGGCGCGGGGCGACGGGAAGGAGAGCATGTCCTCATGACGGACGCCTCGTCGCCGGCGCAGTGGCCCGGATCGGTGGCCCTGGTGCTGGCCTCCAGCACCGGAGGGGTCGGCCAGCACCTGCGGTCCCTGGCCCGGGGGCTGACCGCCGAGGGCACCGGCGTGCTGGTCTGCGGGCCCGCCGCCACCCAGGACCAGTTCGACTTCACCGCCGCCGGCGCGCGGTTCGTGCCGGTGGAGATCCCGGCCAGCCCCACCCCGGCCGACGCGCGGGCGGTCACCGCCCTGCGCCGGGCCCTCACCGACACCCCGGTCGACGTGGTGCACGCGCACGGGCTGCGCGCCGGGCTCGTCGCGGTGCTCGCCCGACCCGCTGCCCCGCTGGTGGTGACCTGGCACAACGCCGTGCTCGCCGGAGGCCTGCGCGGCGGGCTGTCACGGCTCGCCGAGCGGATCGTGGCCCGAAACGTACGCGTCGCGCTGGGCGCCTCCGCCGACCTGGTGGCGCGGGCCAGCGCGCTCGGGGCCACGGACGCCCGCCTCGCCCCGGTCGCCGCGCCGACGCTGCCCGCGCCGCGTCGCCGCCGGGCCGCCGTACGGGCGGAGTTCGGCGTCGGCCCCGACCGTCCGCTGATCCTGTCGGTGGGCCGGCTGCACCCGCAGAAGCGCTACGACATCCTGGTCGACGCCGCCGCCCGGTGGCGGACCCGCAACCCGGCGCCGGTGGTGGTGATCGCCGGCAGCGGGCCCGCGTACCTGCAGCTGGCCGCGCGGATCTCGGCGGCCCGCGCCCCGGTGACGCTGCTCGGGCACCGCACCGACGTGGCCGACCTGCTCGCCGGGGCGGACCTGGCCGTGGTGACCAGCGACTGGGAGGCCCGCCAGCTCTTCGCCCAGGAGGCGCTGCGGGCCGGGGTGCCGCTGGTCGCCACCGACGTGGGCGGCCTGCCGGAGCTGGTCGGTGACGGCGCGCTGCTGGTCCCGGCCGGCGACGTGGACGCCGTCGACGCGGCCGTGCGCGAGCTGCTGGACGACGAGACCCGCCGGGCCGAGCTGGGCCGCCGGGGCGCGGCCCACGCCGCGACCTGGCCGACCGAGGCCGACACCGTGCACACCCTGGCCGCGCTCTACGCCGAGCTGGTGCCGCAGCCGGCCTCGAGGACCCCGTGATGCTGCGTCGACTCACCCCGGTTCTGCTGACCCTGCTGGTGGTGGCGCTGGGCGTCACCGCGCTGGCGGCCCGGCCCGAGCAGGGTGGTCCGCGGCAGCGGGCCGACTTCGTGGTGCTGGCCGGGGTGGCCGGGCTGCGCTGGGAGGACGTGGACCCGCAGACCACCCCCACGCTGTGGCGGATGGCCGAGCAGGGGTCCATCGGGTCCCTGTCGGTGCGCTCCGCGCACCGGCCGACCTGCCCGGTGGACGGGTGGCTGACCCTCGGCGCGGGCAACTTCGCCGCCTGGCGCGGCGGCGCCCGGGTGGGCGGCTGCCCGGCCACCGGGGTGAGCGTGGAACAGCCCGACGGGATCGGCGCGAACCTGCCCGACCAGCCGGGTGTGGTCGCGTACAACCAGGACCGGCTCTCCTGGGGTGCGACGCCGGGCGCGCTGTCGGAGTCGGTGCGCTGCTCGGTGGCGGTCGGGCCGGGCGCGGCGGTGGCCGCCGCCCGCCCGTTCGGGCGGGTCGACCGGTACGCGCCGGTGCTGCCCGCCGACCCGGCCCAGCTGCTCGGCTCGTGCGTGCTCAGCATCGTCGACCTGGGCACGGTGGACGGCGAGAGCCCGGCGGTGCGCGCGGCGCAGGCCCGCCAGGCCGACGCTCAGCTCGCCCGGATCCTGGCGGCCCGGCCACCGCGGTCGCTGGTGCTGGTCGCCGGGGTCTCCGACACCGACGTGCCGTCGCGGCTGCACGTGGCCGTCGCCGACGGTCCCGGCTGGGAGCGGGGCTGGCTGACCTCGCCGAGCACCGGTCGCGACGGATACCTGCAACTGGTGGACCTGGCGCCGACCGCCCTGGCAGCGCTGGGCCGGCCGATGCCCGATCGGCTCTTCCGGGGCCGTGCCGCGGTCCCCGTCGAGGGCCGCCCGGCCGACCTGCGGGCCGCGATCGACCGGCCGGCGGACGCCGACCGGGAGGCCGGCGCCCAGGGCCGGGTCGCGGGCATGTTCTTCACCCTGCTCGCCGTCGCCCAGGTGGTGCTCGCCCTGGCCGTGGTGCCGCTGCTGCGCCGGGCGCGTCGGCTCGCCGGCCCGCACGGCCCGGAGCCGGTGTCGCCGCGGGTGGTGGCGGCGGTGGAACTGCTGCTGATCGCCGCCGCGCTGGCGGTGCCGGCGGCGTTGCTCGCCGACGCGGCGCCCTGGTGGCGGGGGGAGCACGCCGGCTGGTGGTTCGGGGTGGTCACCGCCCTGCTGGTGGTCGGCGGCACGGCCGCCGTCCGGTTCAGTCCCGGGCACGGCAGCACCCTCGGCCCGCTCGGCGCGGTCGCCGGGTTGGCCACCCTGGTGGTCGGGGTGGACGTGCTCACCGGCTCGCGGCTGCAGCTCAACGGGGTGGTCGGCTACTCGTCCTCGCAGGGCGGCCGGTACGCCGGTCTGGGCACCGTGGGGTTGGGTGTCTTCATCGCCGGGGCGCTGCTCTGCGGCGGCTGGCTCGCCCAGCGGGTCCGCCGGCCCTGGCGGCCGATGATGATGGTGGCCGTCGGTGGCACCGCCGTGGTGATCGTCGGCAGTCCGTACCTGGGCGCGGACTCGATCGGCGCGATCGCGTTGACCGCCGGGGTGAGCGTGGCGGCCGCGATCTGCTCCGGTGGCTGGCTGACGGTCAGCCGGCTGGCCTGGGCCACCATGGCGGGGCTCGCGGTCACCATCGGTTTCGCGCTGGTGGACCTGCGCCGGCCGGCGGGGGAGCGGGGCAGCGTCGGTCGGTTCCTGGCCGCCCTGGGCGACGGTACCGGCGGGCTGACCGTGCACCGGGCCAGCAGCGCCAACTTCGAGACGCTGGTCAACAGCCCGCTCACCGTGCTGGCGCTGGCCGGCGCGGCGTTGGTCTGGCTCGCCCTCTACCAGCCGTGGGGCGGTCTGATGCGGCTGTTCGGCATCTATCCGGCGATCCGGGCCGCGATGGCGGGCACCGCCGTGGCGGCCGGCCTCGGTGGGCTGCTCAGCGGCGCGGGGCTGGACGTGGTCGGGGCGGCGGGTGCCCTGGTGGTGCCGATGGCGGCCCTGGCGGCGCTGCGGGTGCTGGACCACTCCACCGACCGCACCCGCCCCGACGGCGGGCGGCCGGGGCAGGAGGGGCCCACCGGCGGTCCGGCGGACGGCGGGGACCGCCCGGACAGTGGTCGTACGCCCGGCCCGGGCGACCCGGAGGAGACCTCCGACACGCCGGCGGAACCGCCCACCGGGGACGAGCCGCCGCGGAACGGGCCGGTGGCCGGCGTCCGGGTCCCCGCCCAGGGCCGCGCGGCATCGACCGGGGTGCCCGCCGGTTGAGCCGGAGCCGGATTCACGTGCCCGGACCGCGGGTGCGGGGGCGGTACGGGCCGACGGAGGTGTTACCGTGGAATCCCGTGGATCGCGTGATCACTTGGCTGATCGGCACGGCGGTTCGCACGACCGCTACGGACGACACGGGAGCAGGCGTTGGCCCCTTCAGCACGGACGACCAGGCACATTTTCGTCACCGGGGGCGTCGCCTCCTCGCTGGGTAAGGGCCTCACCGCCTCCAGCCTCGGCACCCTGCTGACCGCGCGTGGGCTACGCGTGGTCATGCAGAAGCTCGACCCGTACCTCAACGTGGACCCGGGGACGATGAACCCGTTCCAGCACGGCGAGGTGTTCGTCACCGAGGACGGCGCGGAGACCGACCTGGACGTCGGGCACTACGAGCGGTTCCTCGACCGGGACCTGTCCGGCAAGGCGAACGTCACCACCGGCCAGATCTACTCGGCGGTGATCGCCAAGGAGCGGCGCGGCGAGTACCTGGGCGACACCGTCCAGGTCATCCCGCACATCACCAACGAGATCAAGGCGCGGATCCTGGGCATGGGGGAGCCGGACGCCGAGGGCCAGGTGCCCGACATCGTGATCACCGAGGTCGGCGGCACCGTCGGCGACATCGAGTCGCTGCCCTTCCTGGAGGCGATCCGGCAGGTCCGCCACGACCTGGGCCGGGACAACTGCTTCTACCTGCACGTGTCGCTGGTGCCGTACCTGGCCCCGTCGGGTGAGCTGAAGACCAAGCCGACCCAGCACTCGGTGGCGCAGCTGCGCAGCATCGGTATCCAGCCCGACGCGCTGGTGCTGCGCTGCGACCGGGAGATCCCGGACAAGGTGAAGGAGAAGCTCTCCCTCTACTGCGACGTGGACCGGGAGGCGGTCACCGCCGCCCCGGACGCGCCGAGCATCTACGACATCCCGAAGGTGCTGCACCGCGAGGGCCTCGACGCGTACGTGGTGCGCCGGCTCGGCGTGTCGTTCCGGGACGTGGACTGGAGCAGCTGGGACGACCTGCTGGAGCGGGTGCACCAGCCCCGGCACACGGTCACCGTGGCGCTGGTCGGCAAGTACGTCGACCTGCCGGACGCGTACCTGTCGGTGAGCGAGGCGATCCGGGCCGCCGGGTTCGGTCACCGGGCCCGGGTGCAGCTCAAGTGGGTGCCCAGCGACGACTGCGTCACCCCGGCCGGCGCGGCCGCCGCCCTGGCCGGCGTGGACGGCATCGTCATCCCCGGCGGGTTCGGGGTACGCGGCATCGAGGGCAAGATCGGCACCACCCGGTACGCGCGGGAGAACGGCGTCCCGCTGCTCGGGCTCTGCCTGGGCCTGCAGTGCATGACCATCGAGGTGGCCCGGCACCTGGCCGGCCTGGACGGCGCGAACTCGCTGGAGTTCGACGAGGAGGCCGTGCACCCGGTCATCGCCACCATGGCCGACCAGGAGGACATCGTCGCCGGCAAGGGCGACCTGGGCGGCACCATGCGGCTCGGGGCGTACCCGGCGAAGCTGGCCGAGGGGTCGCTGGTCGCCGAGGCGTACGGCAGCACCGAGGTCAGCGAGCGCCACCGGCACCGCTACGAGGTGAACAACGCCTACCGCGACCAGCTCACCAAGGCCGGCCTGCAGATCTCCGGCACCTCGCCGGACGGGCGGCTGGTCGAGTTCGTCGAGCTGGACCGCACGCTGCACCCGTTCTTCGTGGCCACCCAGGCGCACCCGGAGCTGAAGAGCCGGCCGACCCGGCCGCACCCGCTCTTCTCCTCGTTCGTGAAGGCGGCGATCGCCTACTCCGAGGCCGACCAGCTCCCGGTGGACCTGGACGCCGCGGCGGCGCAGGCCCCGGCGGAGAAGAAGGCGGGCCGCAACGGCACGGCCGCCGCCGCGAAGGCGGCGTCCGCCTCGTGAGCGGGCGCGAGCGAGCCGTCCGGCTCAGCAGCGGGGCGCCTCGCGCCGCCGCCGGGCGCAGCGAGGTGGCGGCGTGAGCGCCGTCGAGCACCGGTACGAGGTGACCGCGCATCGCGAGATCTTCTCCGGCCGGATCTTCTCGGTGGTCAGCGACGACGTGACCATGCCCGGTGGCGGCACCGCCTCCCGCGACTACGTCACGCACGTCGGCGCGGTGGCCGTGGTGGCGCTGGACGAGGCGGGTCAGGTGGTGCTGATCCGCCAGTACCGGCACCCGGTCGGCCGGCACCTGTGGGAGCTGCCCGCCGGGCTGATGGACGTCGGCGGCGAGGACCTCGACGCGGCCGCGCTGCGGGAGCTGGCCGAGGAGGCCGACCTGACCGCCGGCACCGTCGACGTGCTGGTGGACCTGCACTCCTCGCCGGGGTTCACCAACGAGGTGGTCCGGGTCTTCCTGGCCCGTGACCTCGCCGACGTGCCCGCCGCGCAGCGCCACGAGCGCCGCGAGGAGGAGGCGGACCTGCAGGTCGTGCGGGTCGACCTGGACGAGGCGGTGCGGATGGTGCTGGCCGGGGAGATCACCAACGCGTCCTGCGTGGCCGGGCTGCTCGCCGCCGCCCGGGCCCGTGACACCGGCTTCGCCGAGCTGCGCCGACCGCAGGCGCCGCTGCCCCGCTGAGCGGGACTCCGACGACGAAGGGGCCGCGCGGTGCATCGCACCGCGCGGCCCCTTCGTGTGTCGGCGCTCAGTCGCGCAGCGGCCGGCCCTGGGCGTCGACGCCACCGTTGACGAGGATCAGGATGCCGTCGATGAGGCCCCAGATGCTGCCGAGACCGCAGGTCACGAGCGTCACGACGAGCTGGATCACACCGGTCTTGGTGTCGCCGATGTAGAACCGGCCGACGCCGAAGCCGCCGAGGAGGATCTGCAGGATGCCCGCGACGACCTTGCTCTTGTCGGACACGCCCTGCGGGTACTGCTGGTAAGGAGGAGTGGTCATGAGCGGACACCTTAGTGATCCACTGCCGTCCTGTCCGCATCGCCGTCCCCGCGGTGGGACGATGTTGCTGAACTTTGTCCTGACGGCTGAGGTGGTCTCCACCGCCCAGCCCGGTCCACGCCTGACACATCGTCAGGACGACCGGGCACCGGGTGTCACTGTGCTGGCTTCCGGGTACTCCACACGCGCCTAGACTGCCGCCGGCGGGACCGGTGGACCGGGTCGGCAATGGGGCCGGCACGGCGCCGTGCAGTCGGGGATGAGCAGCCCCGGAGGAAGGTGTCTGCATCGTGAAGGTCGGAATCCCACGCGAGGTCAAGAACCACGAGTACCGCGTGGCGATCACGCCCGCGGGCGTCAACGAGTTCACCCGCCACGGCCACGAGGTCTTCGTCGAGGCCGGTGCCGGCGTCGGTTCCAGCATCACCGACGACGAGTTCGCCGCCGCCGGCGCGAAGATCCTCGGCACCGCCGACGAGGTCTGGGACGCCGCCGAGCTGGTGCTCAAGGTCAAGGAGCCGATCGCCGAGGAGTACCACCGGATGCGCGAGGGGCAGGTGCTCTTCACCTACCTGCACCTGGCCGCCTCCAAGGACTGCACCGACGCGCTGGTCGAGCGCAAGGTCACCGGCATCGCGTACGAGACCGTCGAGCTGCCCGACCGGTCGCTGCCGCTGCTCGCCCCGATGTCCGAGGTGGCCGGCCGGCTCGCCCCGCAGGTGGGCGCCTTCTACATGATGCGCACCGGCGGTGGCCGGGGTGTGCTGCCCGGCGGCGTCTCCGGCGTGTACGCGGCCAAGACCGTGGTCATCGGCGCCGGCGTGTCCGGGCTGAACGCCGCCGCGATCGCGCTGGGCCTGCAGTCGGAGGTGCTGCTGCTGGACAAGAACGTCGCGCGGCTGCGGTCCGCCGACGCCATCTACCGGGGCCACCTGCAGACCGTGGCCTCCAACGCGTACGAGATCGAGCGGGCCGTGCTCGACGCGGACCTGGTCATCGGCGCGGTGCTGGTGCCCGGCGCGAAGGCCCCGAAGCTCATCTCCAACGAGCTGGTGTCCCGGATGAAGCCGGGCAGCGTGCTCGTCGACATCGCCATCGACCAGGGCGGCTGCTTCGAGGACTCGCGTCCCACCACGCACGCCGACCCGGTCTACAAGGTGCACGACTCGATCTTCTACTGCGTGGCGAACATGCCCGGCGCGGTGCCGAACACCAGCACCTACGCGCTGACCAACGTCACCCTGCCGTACGCCCTGGAGCTGGCCAACCAGGGCTGGCGGCAGGCGCTGCGCAACGACGCGGCGCTGGCGCTGGGCCTGAACACCCACGACGGTCGGGTCGTCTACGGCCCGGTCGCCGAGGCGCACGGCATGGACGTGCTGCCGCTGGCCGAGGTGCTGGCCTGACCGACACGCCTGCGCAGCCGGCCGGCGCGGAACCCGCGCCGGCCCTGCGCCGCGCCGTGCGCGGCTACCTCGACCATCTCACCGTCGAACGTGGACTGGCCGCCAACACCCTCGCCTCGTACCGCCGGGACCTGGAGCGCTACCTGTCCACCCTGGCCGAGGTGGGGGTGCACGACCTGGCGGCCGCCGGCGCCGGCGTCGTCGAGGCGCACCTGGCGCGGCTGCGCGCCGGCGACGCCGACCACCCGCCGTTGGCCGTCTCGTCGACGGCCCGGGCCGCCAGCGCGGTACGCGGCCTGCACCGCTTCGCGCTGCGCGAGGGACTGACCGGCGCCGACCCGGCCCGCGACGTGCGTCCACCCACGCCCGCGCGCCGGCTGCCCCGGGCGCTGCCCGTCGAGGACGTGCTGCGGCTGCTGGAGACCGCCGGGCCGGTCACCGCCACCGGCGACACCGCCCCCCGCGCGCTGCGTGACCGGGCGCTGCTGGAATTCCTGTACGGCACCGGCGCACGCATCTCCGAGACTCTCGGCGCCGCCGTCGACGACCTGGACCTCGACGAGGGCACCGTGCTGCTGCGCGGCAAGGGCGGCAGGAGCCGACTGGTGCCGATCGGCGGGCACGCCGTGGCCGCCGTGCGCGCCTGGCTGGTGCGGGGCCGCCCGGCGCTGCTCGCCGCCGGCCGGGGCACCCCGGCGGTCTTCGTCAACGCCCGCGGCGGCCCACTGACCCGCCAGGGCGCGTGGGCGGTGCTGCGCGCCGCCGCCGAGCGGGCCGGCCTGCCGGTGACCGGCGCCGAGGCGGTCTCCCCGCACACCCTGCGCCACTCGTACGCCACCCACCTGCTCGACGGCGGCGCCGACGTGCGGGTGGTGCAGGAACTGCTCGGCCACGCCTCGGTCACCACCACCCAGGTGTACACGTTGGTCACCGTGGAACGGCTGCGTGAGGTCTACGCGACCGCCCATCCCCGGGCCCTCGGCTGACCGGCGCACCGCGGGGCGCCCGCGCGGGCGCCCCGACACGCCGACCCGGTACCGAACGCGCTGCTGGCGCGTGGCGTACAGTCGGCATCGGCGCGGACCTCCAGGGGCGACGGACCGGGAGTGCGCGGGCGGCGCCGCGAGGGACGTCGGACGGCTCCGACGCCGGGTGGTCGTCGGGAGGGGGCAACGAGGACATGGCTGGCAACGGTGACCGTGCCGAGACGTGGACGTCGGAGCTCCGCGAGCAGCAGGCGACGCTCGGCGCCGACCTCGGGCCGGCGGATCCCGCCGCCTACACCATGCGCAAGCCGATCCCCGAGCCGATGCCGACCGATCGGCACGGCCCGGCGCGGATCATCGCGATGGCCAACCAGAAGGGTGGCGTCGGCAAGACCACGACCACCATCAACCTGGGCGCGGCTCTCGCCGAGTACGGCCGCAAGGTGCTGCTGGTCGACTTCGACCCGCAGGGCGCGCTGTCGGTCGGCCTGGGCGTCAACCCGCACAACCTCGACCTGTCGGTCTACAACCTGCTGATGCAGGACGATGTCACCGCCGAGGACGTGCTCATCAAGACCGACGTGGCGGGGCTGCACCTGCTGCCGGCCAACATCGACCTCTCCGCCGCCGAGATCCAGCTGGTCAACGAGGTCGCCCGCGAGATGGCGCTGGCCCGGGTGCTGCGCACCATCCGCAAGGAGTACGACTTCATCCTGATCGACTGCCAGCCCTCGCTGGGCCTGCTGGCGATCAACGCGCTGACCGTCGCGCACGGCGTGCTCATTCCGCTGGAGTGCGAGTTCTTCAGCCTGCGCGGCGTCGCGCTGCTGCTGGACACCATCGACAAGGTCCGCGAGCGGCTCAACTTCGACCTGGAACTCGAAGGCATCCTCGCCACCATGTACGACAGCCGCACCACCCACTGCCGCCAGGTGCTGCAACGGGTCGTGGAGGCGTTCGGCGACAAGGTCTACCAGACCGTGATCACCAAGACGGTCAAGTTCCCCGAGTCGACCGTGGCCGGCGCCCCGATCACCACCCTCGACCCGGCGTCCTCCGGCGCCCGCAACTACCGGCAGCTGGCCCGCGAGGTGATCGCCGCCGAGACCGACCGGTAGGTCGCCCGTCCGGTGCGCGCAGCGTGGACTACGGTTTGCCGGTGACCGCACCGCCGCTGGACCCGACCGCCGACCCGGCCACCGCCGCCGGGCTGGCCGCCGAGGTCGACGGCGTGGTCCCCGCCGACCCGGCCACCGTCGAGGAGGCCAGCGGCTTCACCGTCCGGCTGGCCAACTTCACCGGCCCGTTCGACCTGCTGCTGCAACTGATCAGCAAGCACAAGCTGGACGTGACCGAGGTGGCCCTGCACAAGGTCACCGACGAGTTCATCGCCTACATCCGGGCCATGGGCGACCAGTGGGACCTCGACGAGACCAGCGAGTTCCTGCTCATCGCCGCCACCCTGCTCGACCTCAAGGCGGCCCGGCTGCTGCCCGCCGCCGAGGTGGAGGACGAGGAGGACCTGGCCCTGCTGGAGGCCCGGGACCTGCTCTTCGCCCGGCTGCTGCAGTACAAGGCGTACAAGGAGGCGGCGGCGCACATCGCCGAACTGGAGTCGGTCGGTGGCCGCCGCTACCCGCGCGCGGTCAGCCTGGAACCCCGCTACGCCGAGGCGCTGCCCGACCTGGTGCTCGGCATCGGCCCGCAGCGGCTGCTGAAACTGGCGCTGCGGGCGATGACCCCGAAGCCGGTGCCCGAGGTGTCCATCGCCCACGTGCACATGGTCCGGGTCAGCGTCCGCGAGCACGCCGAGATCATCACCGCCCGGCTGCGCCGCGCCGGCACCGCCACCTTCTCCCTGCTCTGCGCCGACTGCGAGATCACCCTGGAGGTGGTGGCCCGCTTCCTCGCGCTGCTGGAGCTCTACCGGCAGGGCCTGGTCGCGTTCGTGCAGGAACAGGCCCTCGAAGAGCTGACGGTCCGCTGGACCGGCCCGGCCGACGGTGAGACCGAACTGAGCATCGACGAGTACGCCGGCACCCCGGACGACGCCCCCGCCGACAGTGCGCCGGGTGCCGCCGTGCCCGCCCCCGCCGCCGCGCCCGTTGACGCCCTGCCCGCCGACGCGGCGGGCGAGCCCGCACCGACGCAGGAGTGACCTGATGAGCGACGAGGAGCGCCGCGACTCGCTGGCCGACCAGGCCGCCGCCTGGATCCCCCCGTGGGAGCGCCCCACCCCGCCGAAGCCCGCGCCCCCGGCCGACGAGGCCGGGCCGTCGGCGCCCGTGATCCCGAACGGCGACAGTTCCCCGAATCCGGCGACCGACCCTGACCCGGCAACCGCCCCCGAACCGGGAGCCGTCGCCGGTCCTGGCGGGAATCGGGCCGTGGACGAGCCGGATTCTGTCCCCGTCCCGGCCGATGCCGCCGACTCGGCGACGTCCGCCGCCACCGGCGGGGTCGGTGAGTCCGGTCACGGTGTCGGCCCCGACACGGTGGCGGGGGACAGCGGGGTAGTGGGCGGCGTACCGGCCCGGCGGGGGAGGCGGAGGGCGGCGCCCGTACCGGAGCCCGCGCCGGAGCTGGACGACGCCGAGCTGCGCGGCGCGCTGGAGGCGATCCTGCTGGTGGTGGACCAGCCGGTCAGCGAACTGACCCTGGCCCAGGTCCTCGACCAGGCCCCGGAGCGGATCGGCCCGATGCTCGACGACATCGCCGCCGGGTACACCGCTGCCGGGCACGGCTTCGAGCTGCGCCGGGCCGCGGGTGGCTGGCGTCTCTACACCCGCCCGGAATACGCGACCTACGTCGAGCGGTTCGTGTTGGAGGGCCAGACGGTACGCCTGACCCAGGCCGCGCTGGAGACTCTCGCGGTGATCGCCTACCGGCAGCCGGTGACCCGGTCACGGATCTCCGCCATCCGGGGTGTCAACTGCGACGGGGTGATCCGTACCCTGGTCACTCGCGGCCTGATCGAGGAGGCCGGCACCGAGACGGACAGCGGGGCGTTCCTGTACCGGACCACCACGATGTTCCTGGAGAAGCTCGGGCTGAACTCCGTGGACGACCTGCCGCCCCTGGCCCCCTTCCTGCCCGACGACGTAGAAGAGCTTGCCGATGCGACGCGATAACCGTGCCCCGAAGCCCGACGCCCCCGTGTACGAGGGCGCCGAGCGCCTGCAGAAGGTGCTCGCCGCCGCGGGGGTGGGTTCGCGGCGCGCCTGCGAGGACCTGATCTTCCGGCGCCGGGTCACCGTCAACGGGCGGGTCGCGCAGCTCGGCGACCGGGCCGACCCGACCCGGGACGTGATCTACGTCGACGGCGAGCGGCTGCAGGCCGACGTGCGGCTGGTCTACGTGGCGATGAACAAGCCGCGCGGGGTGGTCACCACGATGGCCGACGAGAAGGGCCGCACCGAGCTCGCCGACTTCATCGGCGCCCGGCTGGAGCAGCGGGTCTACCACGTCGGGCGGCTCGACGCCGACAGCGAGGGCCTGCTGCTGCTGACCAACGACGGCACGCTGGCCCACAAGCTGATGCACCCGTCGTACGAGGTGCTCAAGACCTACCTCGCCGAGGTGGCCGGGCCGATCCCGCGCAACCTGGCCAAGCGCCTGACGACCGGCGTCGAGCTGGAGGACGGGCCGGTCAAGGTCGACTCCTTCAAGCTGGTCGGCACCCTGGGCAAGACCGCCCAGGTGGAGCTGAGCCTGCACGAAGGGCGCAAGCACATCGTCCGGCGCCTGATGGCCGAGATGGGACACCCGGTGTCGCGGCTGGTGCGTACCTCGATCGGGCCGATCAAGCTGGGCGACCTGCGCACCGGGCGGCTGCGCCGGCTGACCAACGCGGAGGTCGCCGCCCTGTTCAAGACGGTGGGTGACTGACCGGAGTCGTCCGGGGTACGGCTCCCGGTAGGCTTCGACGCGGCCCGCGGGCCGACGGGTGGTGGCGCGGGTCGCCCCCGGCGGCGGCGCGTGTGGCCGACCCGCGCGGTGCGGGCATGATTGACGACGATGGAAACCGCTCAACGGCGCCGGAGAAACCGGCGACCTGCGAGGTACGGGCTGAGGAGGACAACGGTGGAGGAAAACGTACCGGCCGGGCGCTGCGTGGTCGCTGTGGACGGGCCGTCCGGTTCGGGTAAGTCCACCGTCTCGCGGCGGCTGGCGGTCAGCCTCGGCGCGCACTACCTGGACACCGGCGCGATGTACCGGGCGCTGACCTGGGCGGTGCTGCGCTCCGGCGTCGACCTGGGCGACACCCAGTCGGTGGCCAAGGTCGCCGGCGAGGTCGACCTGCGCATCGGCACCGACCCCCAGGGGTACGCGGTGACCGCCGACGGCGTGCACGTGGAGAAGGAGATCCGCGGGGCCGAGGTGACCGGCGCGGTCTCCGCGGTGGCCGCCGTTCCCGCCGTCCGTGAGCTGCTGGTGGCCCGGCAGCGGCAGCTGATCGCCCACGCCGGACGGATCGTGGTCGAGGGCCGTGACATCGCCTCGGTGGTGGCCCCCGACGCCGACCTGAAGGTCTACCTGACCGCCTCCGAGGCGGCCCGGGCCCGCCGGCGCAGCGCCGAGGACGCGGCCGACGTGGCCGCGACCGCCGCCGACCTGGCCCGCCGGGACAAGATCGACTCGACCCGCACGGTCAACCCGCTGCGGCAGGCCGCGGACGCGGTCGAGCTGGACACCACCGACCTGGGCATCGACGAGGTCGTCGCCCGGCTGCGTGAGCTGCTCACCGAGCGGGGCGTGGCGTGAGCGAGCGGAGCGAGCGAACCATCAGGCTCAGTAGCGGGGCGCCTCGCGCCACCGCCGAGCGAAGCGAGGCGGGGGCGTGAGCGAGGACTTCGGCGGGTGGGTCGAGTTGCGTGACCCGGAGCCCGAGACCGCGGAGCCGACCGGCCCGCGCCCGGTGGTGGCCGTGGTCGGCCGCCCCAACGTCGGCAAGTCGACGCTGGTCAACCGGATCATCGGCCGCCGGCAGGCGGTCGTCGAGGACATCCCCGGCGTGACCCGCGACCGGGTCCCGTACGACGCGCAGTGGAACGGCCGCGAGTTCACCGTGGTGGACACCGGCGGCTGGGAGCCCGACGCGAAGGACCGCGCCGCGGCGATCGCCGCGCAGGCCGAGATCGCCGTCGCCACCGCCGACGTGGTCATCTTCGTGGTCGACGCGATGGTCGGCTCGACCGATGTGGACGAGGCCGCGGTGAAGATGCTGCGCCGCAGCAACAAGCCGGTGATCCTGGTCGCGAACAAGGCCGACAACACCTCGATCGAGATGGAGGCGACCGCGCTCTGGTCGCTCGGTCTCGGTGAGCCGTTCCCGATCTCGGCGCTGCACGGCCGCGGCTCCGGCGACCTGCTCGACGCGATCCTGGCCGCGCTGCCCGAGGCCCCGAAGATCGTCGAGAACCGGCCGCGCGGACCGCGCCGGGTGGCCCTGGTCGGCCGCCCCAACGTCGGCAAGTCCAGCCTGCTCAACCGCTTCTCCGGCGAGGACCGGGCGGTCGTCGACTCGGTCGCCGGCACCACCGTCGACCCGGTCGACAGCCTGGTCGAGATCGGCGGGGAGACCTGGCAGCTGGTGGACACCGCCGGGCTGCGCAAGCGGGTCGGCAAGGCCAGCGGCACCGAGTACTACGCCAGCCTGCGCACCGCCTCGGCGATCGAGGCGGCCGAGGTCGCCGTGGTGCTGCTCGACTCCAGCGAGGTCATCAGCGAGCAGGACCAGCGGATCCTCACCATGGTGGTGGAGGCCGGCCGGGCCCTGGTCATCGCCTTCAACAAGTGGGACCTCGTCGACGCCGACCGCCGCTACTACCTGGACAAGGAGATCGACCGGGAGCTGCGCCGCATCCCCTGGGCGATCCGGCTGAACCTGTCCGCGATGACCGGCCGGGCCGTCGACAAGCTCGCCCCGGCGCTGCGCAAGGCCCTGGCGAGCTGGGAGGCCCGTATCCCCACCGCGCAGCTCAACCAGTGGCTGACCGCCCTGGTCCAGGCGACCCCGCACCCGGTCCGCGGTGGCCGCGCGCCGCGCATCCTGTTCGCCACCCAGGCCGGGGTGGCCCCGCCGCGCTTCGTGCTCTTCACCACCGGCCCGCTGGACGCCGGCTACCAGCGCTTCGTCGAGCGCAAGCTGCGCGAGGAGTTCGGCTTCGAGGGCACCCCGATCGACATCTCGGTACGCGCCCGCAAGAAGCTCGGCCCGGGTGGTCGGGGCAAGGCCCACGGCTGACCCTGTCGTTCCCACCGCCCCGGGCGGCGCCGTCCTCCGACGGTGCCGCCCGGGCGCGTTTTCCGACACGGTACGGGAGGGGCCTGTGCGCGGGGGGCGAAGATCCTGCGCTAAGCTGTACCGGCTGCCGCGGGGAACATCGCGCGGGGGCATCGGGACGTGGCGCAGCTTGGTAGCGCACTTGACTGGGGGTCAAGGGGTCGTCGGTTCGAATCCGGCCGTCCCGACAAAGAAAAAAGCCCTGACCAGCGAGAATGCTGGTCAGGGCTTTGATTTTCTTCTATGAAGTTTTGAACCGCCCCCCGAAAACCCCCCATTTACGGGGTACGGCAACCAAGTTCATCATCGGTGTGCATCGTTGTGTGCTGCTGGTGGCTGCTGCCCCTTCCGGCTGGTGCCGAGTCGCTCGAGGATGTCGGACACGTCCGGGGCTTGGACGGGCTTGGCGATGTAGTAGGTCTCGGTGACCTCCTCGCTGGAGTGCCCAAGCTGGGCTGCGGCGCTCTTGGTGTCGGTCTCCTCCTTGATCAGGGTGGCCACGGTCTTGCGGAAGGTGTGCGGGGTGACCCAGTCGAGGTCGGCGTCGGCACGTGCCTGGCGCCACTGGCGGCGCACGTTGTTGGGCGACAGCCAGGTGCCGCGTCGAGAGGCGAAGATCGCGTCACGCGGATTCTCTGCGGCGCCGAGCTTCCGGGCCAGGAGCATGCCGACCGCGAACCGCGGCAGGACGACCATCCGATAGCCGGCGTCACTCTTGGTCCTCGGTTGTCGGAAGAGACCCTGGCCTTTGACGAAGACCAGGGTGCCGCAGATCGTCAGGGTCGGTCGTTCGGCGGCGAGGTCCAGGTCTTCCCAGCGCAGGGCGAGGATCTCTCCGATGCGCGCACCGGTGGCGAGCATGAGGTCGACGACGTCGGCCAGGTCGCCGGTGTGTCGGGGCCCCGGCTTGCCGGCGACCGGTTGCTGCCATTCGCGGATGGCCGTGCGAACTGCCTGGAGATGCTCATCGGTGAGAGCGACTACTGTCCGGCGGGGTTTACGTAGCCGCCTGGTGTCGCGTACGGGGTTGGTCGGGATCGCGCCGTGGCGTACGGCCAACGCGAACATCTGGCCGAGGACGACCTTGACGCCCTTGGCCGTCGAAGGGCGATCCTTGGCGATGTCGCGTAGGAACCGGTCGAGGCGGCCGACGCTGGCTTCTCGGATCCGGAGGTTGCCCAGGGCGGGCGCGATCGTGGTGCGAACGCTGGTCTCGTACCGGTGGATGGTCTGGGGTGCGATCCGTTCCTCGGCGGTGATCTCTTCGACCCACAGCTCGGCGAGTCTGCTGACGCGGGTCTCGCGGGTGATGTCGTCGTCGTTGGGGGTGGCGCGGTCGCGGAGCTTGACCTTCAGAGCTCGTTCAGCGGCCGGGCCGGTGGTGTCGGTGGCCTCGATGTCGCGGGTCTTGCCGTCGTAGTCACGGAACCGGGCGCGTGCCCGGAACCGGTTGGGGCCGAGCTTCTCGGTGCGGATCTTGCCCGAGGTGCCGATCGGCAGTTCAGGTCGGGCCATGGCTCACCGCTCCGCGTCGGTGTGGTCGTCGAGCCAGCGTTCGACCTCGCTGCGCCGCCAGCGCAGCGTGTTGCCGACACGGATGGCGCGGGGGCCCTTGCCGCGGCTGTGCCAGGCGTAGAGGGTGTTCTTCGGCTTGCCCAGCCAGGCGGCGAGTTCGTCGATGGTCAGTAGCGGGTCGGGCCGCCATTCGGGGGCGGCGGGGCTGTTCATCGCCGGCCCCAGGTGTTGGCCGAACGGGGCCGCTGGCGTGGTGTGGTGCGGCCGGCAGATCGCCGGTTGGTGCCGACGCCAGACGGCACGAATTCGGGGCCTGGGCGGGGATAGGACGGGCATGGATCGGGCTTCCTTTCGGGGTCACAGCGCCGCTGGGACCGGGGGTTGATCGTGCTGCCGCCGCGATGTGCGGTCGCGTCATTTGTCGCTTGTGGACGTCTATCCACCCGTTGTGGCCGCCAGGTGTCAAGCGCGCTCTCGATCGCGGTGGCCGCGATGCGCTGCTGGCTTTGCGGAGCGCCTGAGCAGGCATCCTTGTTGTGGGCCTTCAGGTCGCTGACCAGCGGACAGAGGGCTCTGGGGGTGCCGTTGCTCGGCTGTGAGATGGCACGTGCGCCCGTACGGGATCCGGGCGTGCAGGAGTGTTCTGCCAGGGCGGTAGTAGCCACTCCTGTGTTCGAGACGATGAAGATCGGGCGATTCTGAAGTGTTCGCATGGTCTTGGCCTTTCGCTGTAGCTGCTGAGGGTGAGGTGCTCGCGGCGGCAGTGACCGCACTGCGGCGATAGCCGGAGTGCGTATGTCGCCAGCGGTCTTGGCCGGGTACGTCGGCCGGCTGAAGAGGTCGGTGGGTTCGGACTGGTTGAGCCGAACGTCGTCGGAACTCGGATGAACGCCTTGATGCGATGCCTCGCTCGCTCGAACGGACGCGTGCAGATAGCCCGCCGAGCGGAGAGCTCGGCGGGCTGGCTTGCATGGAGTGGACGCCGCCGATCTGGCGGCCTGTCAGCGGCTAGACACTTGTACCGGCGCAGGTGACGACGGCGTCCTCCACCTGAACGTCGGCGAGCGCGTCGCTTGAACCGGCGACCTCACCCGCTCGATGCTTGGCTCTGGCGCTGTCAGGCGGTGGGGCCGCCCGTGAGACGGCCTAGCGTCTGCCTGACGTTGGGGTAGGCGAGTCGCAGGGTGTGTGCGGCGAGGTGGGTTGCCCACCAGGTGAGGGCGACGAGGTAGCCGATGATCAGTGCGCTGCTGGTGTTGCTGGTGACGACGATGGCGTAGCCGATGGCGAGGCCGGGTGCGGTGACGGTGCGGATGGTGCGGCTTCGGCTGGCGGTCAGGGCGGTGGCGATGCCGAGCAGCGCGGCTCCGGCGCTGCCGATGAGGCCGGGCATGCCGGTGAGGTCGACCGGTGGGGTGAGGGTGAGTGCTGCCTGCATGAGGTAGATGCCGATGCCGGCGGTTGCGGTGTGTAGGACCGCTGGTCGGGTGCGTGCGAGCCAGTCGGGCAGCTGCGGGGCGGGGATGCGGGGTGCTGTGGCCGCGATGACGGCGGCGCAGGCGGCAAGCGGTAGCGCGGAGCCCAGGGTCCATTTCAGGTACGGCTGGTAGTCGTATTCGACGGCGGTGCCGGTGGCGAGGCCGTAGAGGGCTGCGGCGATCGTGCCGCCGGCTGCGGCGGCGAGGTATCCGCGTCGGATGAGGCTGCCGGTCGCCGGCTCGGGTGTGGTCGGGGTGGACGTTCCGGCGAGCCAGGTGGTGGGGGCGAGGTGCGCCACGGCGAACGCGGTGATCATGGCGAGTGCGCCTGCGACGCCGAGCTGGGGCAGTGAGGTGCGCACGCCGATGACTCGGTAGTCGACGGTGACGACATCTGCGGTGAAGACTGCCTGTAGGAGCAGGGCGAGGGAGCAGCCGCCGATGAGAATGGCGCTGGTCAGGTCCCGGATACGGAGTCGCACCCGTGGTAGTTGGGTGTCGGCGGCGGTGGGTTGTGCGTGGTGGTGCGCTGTGGTGAGGGACAAGGCGCCGTCGGCGAGGGCGTGGGAGTGGCCGATGAGGCTGGTCGGCGTGTGACCGGTGGCTGCCGCGAGCCGCTCTTGCAGGCCCGGTATCGCTTCGGCTTCGTGGTGGATGACGTTGGCGAGGTGGTGACGGTCTACGTCAGCCGCGTCGAGGATGTCCTGGACCGCGCCGTCGACTGCGTCGAGGAGTGGCTGGGCTGCGGCGGTGACGTCGTCGCGGGTGATGACGGCGGGCTGGCGGGGTGCGGGTAGGAGGACGGGTGCGCGGTCCTGCGTCGTCAGGAGTTGCCGGGCCTGGCGGATGGACTCCAGCAGCGCTACCGCACCGTGTTCCTGAGCGGATTGGGTTGTCTCGGCCGGCGGCGGGTCGTCGTCCTTGGTGCTAGTGCCGGTGAGCTGCTGGGCGAGCGCGTGGTCCAGGTCGTGGGTCAGGCTGATCGGTCGGGTCGCGAGTTCGCGGTATCCGTCGGGGTCGGCTTGGAGGACGGTCAGGGTGATCCGGTGCCGGTCGGCTTGGCAGACCAGCAGGCAGGAGCCGTTAGGGACGGTGCCGGCTGTGGCGTAGGCGGCGAGTGCAGCTGGCGCGGTGACCATGGCGGGGGCGGGGAGACTGGCGCGAGTCGCCGCGTCGGTCAGATGCCCTCGTCGCCGAGGCCCCCAGGCCGAGGGGATCGTGACGGTGAGAGCGTCGACGGGAACTCCGGTCTGCCGGACGGCCTGATCGGCGATGTGCCACAGCTGACCGGCGAGCAACTGCACGGCGTCGAGCGGCGGCTGGTTCCTGGCTGCGCCGAGCAGCTCCAGCGGATCGTCGATGAACTGGTGGTCCGCCGAGGGCTCGGACGGCGCGGCTGCGCCCACGTGTAGCTGACCGGAGGGGCCGACGCTGAGCCCGTGAGGCATGACGATGCGGCCGTTGAGCATGACGGGGATCCGGGTGCCGTGTAAGTCGGCGGTGGCGGCGATGACCGCCGAGGTGAGGTCGATCGACAGTCGGATGCCCCCGTTTGGCATGTGAGGCAGTCTCTCTCGGCGGGGGTGGAGATCGTCAATCGCCGCTCTGTCGAGTGATCCTTTGTGCGCGGATGGTGAGAATCCTTCCTCGCGGGATGGTCATCGGCGCCCGTTGCCCTGTATGCGAGAAGGAGGTCGGTATCGGGCGGGGGGAGACAGGGTGCCGCAGGAGTCCCCGGGTAGAGGTGACCGGCTGGCCGAGTACGTGCGTCCCACGGTCTACGCCCCACCCGTCCAGACTGCGCCGCGTCGTTCGGCGCAGCGGGCGTCCTCCCTGGCCCGGATGATCCGTGCCGCTGTGGGCTCGGCGGCTTTCCTGGGTGGGCTACCTGCCCTGCTGTTGCTTCTCGGCGGCAATCCTGTACGGCGGTTGCCGTCGGGGTCGCAGCTGGTGGCGTGGTTCGACCAGCCCAGCGGACGATTCACCCCGACCGTGCTCGCGGGCGCAGTCATCTGGGTGCTGTGGCTCCTGTGGGCTGCCCTGGCGCTGCTACTGGTCGCCGAACTGGTTGCCCTCGCGACCCGCTCGCGGATCCGGGTGCTGCGACTTCCCGCACCGCTGCACCGGCTCGTGTTCGGTTTGGCCGGTACCGCGGCGATCGCCGTCACCTCCGCCGGCAACCTCTCCGCCATCGACGGGGGAGGCAGGTCACCCGCCGCGGTCGCCCCAGTAGACGCTGCACAGGCCGTCCCTCGACAGGCCGTTGCGCGCGGACCCGCGCTGATCCAGGTCGCCCACACCCGATACCTCTACACCGTCGAGCGACACGACACCCTGTCCAAGGTCGCCAAAGACTGGCTCGGCGACGCCGACCGGTGGCCGGAGATCTGCCGCCTGAACAAGCACCGCCACTTCCCCGAAGTCGGCGGCACCCTGCGCGACTGCGACCTCATCTACCCAGGCTGGGAACCTTGGTCCTCGACGGCGTCCTAAATGGACCCGTGGTTCGACGTAGGCTATCGCAGAGACGGAGAGAGAGGGAGCAGGATCAGGAATCGATAGACGCTGAGAAGGCGGGCTCCCCACGAACTGCTCCACCCATAGGTGGCGGGGGTGGAGCACCGCCGAACGATCAGCCGTCACAGCAATGGGATCGACGCGGACAGCGTGGGGCCCGGTTGGGTTTTGGTTTGTGTTGATCCTCGGACACAAACCATTACCCCACGGTGCGCGCTTAGATCCACTGAAGCGCGCACCGTTTGCGTTTCAGGCCGGAAGGTGAGCCGAAGGCCGAGCTGCCGGTAGACCTCGGCCTTATCGGCCGGGTTGGCGTCGCGGAGCACGGCGGCGATGTCGCCGAGCGCGGTCACCAGGGTCGTGATTTCTGCTCGGCTCATCCGGCGCGGTGTGGTACCCGCGTTCGCGCCTAGATCTGCTTCCGCGCGGGCGCGTTCGGCCTGTGTCTGGGTGATCCAACCAGTGACGACCGCGGGGTCGGCACCAGCGTCGAGGGCGGCGCGGTAGCGCTCCAGCTTGGCGTCGCACTCGGTGATGATCTTCTGGGCTGCTGTGCCGGTTGCGGGCGGGTGATTTAGGGGCTGGGCGTCGGTCATCGCGGTGATCGTTTGTTCGATGCGGTGGGGTGCGAAGGCGGAGGCCAGCCAGGTGTCGAGGGGGTCGGTGAGGGCGTCTTCCCGGAGGTACACGTTGCGGGGATGTGGGACCTGGTTGGCGAGGGCGTACTCCTGGGGGAATCGGCAGCGGTAGTAGGCGTCGCCGTGGTTGTACTGGCCCTGCATGCGTCGGTTGCGGGCGGCGCAGTAGATCAGTCCGCGGAAGACGTACGGGTTGCGGGTGCGCTGCCTTACGTGTTGTCCACCGGGTCCCCGGCCCCGCCGTCGCAGGATGGCTTGGGCCTGCTCGAAGGTCGCGTCGTCGATGAGTGGCTCGTGGGTGATCTCCTTGGAGACCACCCACTTGTCGCGAGCGTTCCAGTGCATCACCCCGGTGTGGCCCATCGCCACGTCGTCGACGTCGAGCAGCACCTTGTCGGTGCGTTGCTTGTTCCACACCTGCCGGCCGGTATAGCGGGGGTTGGTGAGGATGACGCGGACGGCGCTCTTGGACCAGGCGGTGCCGGTTGCGGGCGCGGTCGTGCGCTGATGGGCAGGGCACATGATTGGCGGTGAGGCCCTCGGCGATGGCGAAGATGCCGTAGGGATCCAGCTGTGGTTGCTGTCGTCCCACTCGCTCGAGGCGATCGTCAGCAGCGGTTCAAGCGGCGTTCCGCAGTCCTGGCAGGGCAGGGGCTGCGGGTCGGTGAAGCTCCAGGGCGTCCAGCCGCCAACTTTCCAGCGCGGTGCGACGGAACGCCGACTCTGCCTGGTCGTACACGCTGCCCGGCGCGGCGCCGGCTTTCTGCCGTGCGCTCCACTGCTCCACCTGCTGCGGCAGCCGAACTCACCCCGGGTCGACGACGCTCGGGCGCGACACGATCGAAGAGCCGTCTGGCCAGGTGTGACAGCTGCCTCCGCCGCTCAGCCCATCCGGCTGTGGTCGCGGGGCGGGACAGGGTCGTCGTACGCGCCCGACGGGCCCGTGTAGCGCTCGCCGTCGAGGTACGGCGCGGCGTTGGCGGTGCAGCCGTGCAGGCCCAGCGTCTGCTGCTGCATGACGGGGGCCGGTTGCCCTCGTCCCGGGCACAGTTCGTGACCGTGACCGAGGCGGTGTCCGACTTCGTGGTTGACCATGTAGGCGTGGTAGGTGGCGAGGCTCGCTCCGTAGCCGGGTACCCCGTTGACCCAGCGGGCCACGTTGAGGACCACCCGGTCGCCGGTGCGGCAGGACGTGTAGCCGTCCGGCGTGTCCTGGCACAACACGTCGCGGGTGCCGGGCGTGGCCAGGTAGATGGTGAAGTCGCTCGGTTGGTCCCAGCCGACCCGGCGCAGTCGTAGCCTGCCGTCCGCGGTCCACCCCTGGGGGTGGTTCAACGTCCTGCTGACCTCGGCGGCGAACTGGGTCACCGGGAGGCCCTGGATGTCGCGCTCCATGCCCACCCGGTATCGCAGCAGTCTGCCCGTACCGTGCGGGGCTGTCACCTCTGCGGCAGCGCCACGCCACCGGTTGCCACCATCGGCGGGATAGGTCACCGGGGCGGCCGTCCGAGATGCCCCGGGCGGTGACGTGACTCGCGCCGGAGCCTCCGCACGTCCGGTGGGAGCCGCCGGGACCGACGACCCGCCGGACGCCGGTGCGGCACAGCCTGACAGCAGCATCGCCGCCAGCACCAGCCCTGACGACCCACCGACACGGACGGCGCTCCTAGTATTGGCCACCATGTGTTCCTCCTCCTTGCCCGGCGCCGGTCGGTGCCGGGTAGCGAGAAGGACGGGTCGTCCCGCCGCAAAGTTGGTGTCGCGTGGACTCAACCTTTGCCCCGTCCCACCCGTCCTGGCCGACGTGGGAATGGAGAAGGACCGGCATGGCCCGGGGTGACGCGGAGTTCGTCGAGTTCGCCTCGACGGCGTCCAGACGTTTGGTCCATGCCGCATTTCTGATGACCGGGAACCACCATCAGGCCGAAGACGCCGCCCAGACGGCCCTGGTCCGCACGTACGCGTCCTGGTCGCGGGTGCGTGACAGTGACGCCTACGGCTACGCCCGGTCGGTGCTGGTCAACCACCTCATCGACACCTGGCGACGGCCGATTCGCGAATTCCCCAGCGAGGATCTTCCGGAGCAGCTCGGCGGCGATGTCGCCGAGGAGGTTGCGACCCGTCGCTGGTTGCTCGCCCTCCTCGGGACGCTCAGTCCCCGCGAGCGCGCCATCGTCGTATTGCGCTACTACTTCGACCTTCCGGAGACGCAGGTGGCCCGCGAGCTCGACGTATCCGTCGGGACGGTCAAGAGCACCAGTGCCCGGGCCCTGGCGAAGCTGCGCACCAGCAACCGCATGCCGCAGACGCAGGAGACCTGCACATGAACGAGGCGGAGCAGCTCCGTCGAGCGATGAGGACGACGGAAGTCACCAGCCAGGGTGTCCTCGACCTGGCCGCGGTCATGCGCGACGGCCGCCAGCTGCGTCAGCGCCGCCGGCTCGCCGGCGCAGGAGCAGCGGCGCTGGCGACGGCGGTCATCGCCGGGGTGGCCCTCGGCGTGCAGGTGGCCCACCCACCTGGACCGGAGCTCACCCCTGCGCCGGCCGCTACCACTACGACCACCCGACCCGCAGCGACCGCCTCCCCGAGCGAGAGCACACCGCAGCCACGACCGGTGGGCGCTGTGGTGGCCAGCGGGATCTGGTATGGCAGTGAGGAGCGGGTCTTCTACGTCGTTCCGGTGGAGGTGCCGAGGCAGCCGCACGTGACGATCGGACTGGTTGCCGGCCGCCGTGCCGCCGACGGGAGGCTGACGTCGGATTTCGTGGTCAACGACACCGAGGGAAATGACCGCCGGCCGGGGTTCCACCAGATCGGCTACGACCAGCCGGGGCCCATTCGAACCAGTCCCGCCGTGCCCACCTTCGGCTACTTCGTCGGGCCGGCGAAGCGGATCGTCGGCACCGCCGCGGGGCGCGAGGTCGAGGCTCGGTTGGTCAGGTGGAGCCGCGACGGGCAGGTGGTGATCTTCTGGTTCGATCCGGCGCAGCTGAGGCCGGGAACATCACTGGACGGCATTGCAGCCGTGGACGCGCACGGCCGCACACTGTAGCCGTCAAGGCAGCAGATCGCTCCCGGCGACGACTGTTATCTGGCCCGGCGCAGCCGGCTGCCTGGGTGCCGGTACCGTGCGCGTCGGTCGCGGTGACGGACGAGCCCCATAGCAGCTGTTCTCTGAGCCGGCGCCCGATCATCGGCGCCGGCGTCCGTGCTCAGAAGCCACGTCCGCGTCGGTCTCCGCCACCGCCGCCGGCTCGACCCTGCACGTACGACGGCGGCGCGCGCTGGTCCAACTGGCCCGACCAAGACGGGGCAGCAGCTTCGGCCACGCATGACCCACTGTGCCGCGCCGTGCCATCCGCCGGGTGTGGCAGCAGCGCGGCACGCTGGTCGCTGGTCGCTGGTCGCTGGTCGCTGGGTGGGTGAAGTGACCACTGAGACCGGACACCTTCTGACTTGGCATCCTGCCGAGGAGGAGGAAAACGCTGTGGCTCGACAGAGCAAGTACCCCGAGGAGTTCCGCCGCCAGGCCGCGACGCTGGTTCGTCAGTGAACTGGTCCGACTCTGTGACCGGCTGCCGGTGGCTCTGTCGACTCCGGTCGCACGATCCGTGACGTCGGCCGGGAGTTGGGCGTCAGCCACGAGACGCTACGCAACTTGGGTCGCGCAGCTGCGGCAGGAACGCGATGGCGGCCGGACCAACGACTTGGCCGCTGACGAGCGGGCCGAGCTGCTGCGGCTGCGGCGTCAGGTCGCCCAGCTGGAGCTGGAGAAGGAGATCCTGAAGAAAGCCGCGGTCTTCTTCGCACGCGAGACGGAGCGGTGAACCGGACCGACGTGTACCGGTTCATCGACGCGGAGAAGACCACCTACCCGGTCCGTCTGCTCTGCCGGCTCCTCGGCGTCGGTCACAGCGCCTTCTACCAGTGGCTGCGGGCGGGCCGGGAACGGGGTATTTCTTCGGTGCTGCCACGGACGACTTCCTCCCCCACGGTCATCAGACCATGGTCAAGAAGCTCCATGAAAGCGGGGGCGGCTCAACCAGACTTCCGATGTCGCCATTGGGCGGCCACCCCGCATGGGCCGATCTTGGGGGTTTACCCCGATTGGCCAACTGCGAAATTGGAATACCCTCCTTTGAGGACACACTAGCTCCAAAGATGGGACCACGCATGCGCAGATTGTTTGGATGGCTGCTAACCCTCGCCGTGATGGTGGGCGCGATGAGTGGAGCAGGAGTGGCCAATGCCGCGTCATCGCGAAACGACGATATCAAGGACCAACTGCTTGCGATTCCGGGTATGAGTCTGATCGAGGATAAGCCCTACCCTGGCTACAGATTCTTTATCCTGAACTACACGCAACCGGTAGATCACCGGGATCTGAGCGGAAATACCTTCCAGCAGCGGATCACTGTCCTGCACAAGGATACGAACCGCCCGACAGTCTTCTACACTGGCGGGTACAACGTCTCCACCAATCCGAGCCGGCGAGAACCGACTCAGATTGTCGACGGCAATCAGGTTTCGATGGAATACCGCTTCTTCACCCCGTCGCGACCCGACCCGGCCGACTGGTCGAAACTGGATATTTGGCAGGCAGCCAGCGATCAGCACCGGATCTTCCGCGCGCTGAAGCCGCTTTACCCGAAGAATTGGCTCGCGAGCGGTGTCTCCAAGGGTGGCATGACCGCCACCTACTACGAACGCCTCTACCCGAATGACATGGACGGAGTCGCCGCGTACGTCGCCCCGAACGATGTAGTGAACGACGAGGACTCGGCCTATGACAACTTCTTTGCCACCGTCGGCACCGCGGAATGCCGGGACCGGTTGAACGGCATGCAGCGCGAGGCGCTGGTGCGCCGAGAGCCGCTGGAGAAGCTCTACGAGGCGTATGCGACCGAGAATTCGTACTCGTTCAACTACATCGGCGACATGGACCGGGCGTTTGAGATGACGGTTCTCGACTACGTATGGAGCTTCTGGCAGGTCGATACGCTGGCGGACTGCGACAAGATCCCGGCGAATGCCACCAAGGCAACCGACCAGGAGATCTGGGATTCGATCGAAGAACTGGTTGGGTTCTGGTACTACACCGATCAGGGCCTAGTGCTCTTCCAGCCATACTTCTACCAGGCCGGCACCCAGCTCGGTGCTCCGAGCCCTCACTTCCCATACATCGAGCCACGGCTGATCCGCTACGGATACCAGCCGCCCCGCAACTTCGTGCCGCACGGTATCGTCATGCCGGCCTTCGACTCAGGCGCGATGCGGGACGTTGACGAATGGGTCCGCCATCGCGCTGAGCACATGCTCTTCATCTACGGCCAGAATGACCCATGGGGTGCCGAGCCGTTCCGCCTCGGCCCGGGTAGCAGCGACTCCTTCGTCTTCGTCGCACCCGGAGCCAACCACCACCTGGCGGTTATCGGTGGACTCAACGATTCCGAAAAGTCTCTTGCCACCGCCAAGCTTCTCGAATGGGCGGGCGTGGCCCCGGCCGCGGTGCGGGCGGACCCCTCGAAGGCACAGCGGCTCACCACGTTCGACGACCAGTTGGATCGCCTCAACCTCGACCGCGAGCGGCCCACGAAGCCGTAGCAGCCGCCCGGCCGGCCCAAGGCAGAGATGCACCGCGGGCCGGCCGGCGGTCACGACCACGAGCGAGGGCTGCGTAGATTTCCGTGTTTGACCTGGGTGCGGTCCGTTGGGCAGGACGTTGATCCCGTCTGGGAAGGGCCAGGTCATGGCAGACAAGAAGACGGCGTTTCAGCTTCCGAGGCCCACGGCGGCGTGGAGACCTCGGCTGTTGGCTCCCACCACCTCGCGCGTCGCGGTGACGCGCCAGGTCCGCCCCGACGGGTTGGCCGGCGCTGTAGCGGCGCCACAACCCCACGTCCAGGGTGGCGAGGACCAGCGGTTCGCTTGTTCGTCGCCGCGGACCAACCCACGATCGCCCTGGTGCTGCGGCCCCTTCCGGCTGATGCCGAGTCCCTTGAGGATGCAAGACACGTCTAGGGCTTGAGCGGGCATGGTGACGTAGTGGGTCTCGGTGACCTCCTCGCCGGAGTGGCTGAGTTGGGCTGTGGCGGTCTTCTCCTTGATGAGGGTGACCGCGGTCTTGCGGAAGGTGTGCGGCGGTCGAGGTCGGCGTCGGCACGTGCCTGGCGCCACTGGTGGCGCACGGGCGGCAGTCATAGCGTGTCCCGGCTGGGTGGAACCCCCACTTTTGGAACAGTCAAAATTGTCGGATGATGTACGACGGCATACGGCGTGGGAGTCGTTGGTCCGACGGCACTGGGGCGTTACCTGCGCGGGAAGGGCGTTTCATGTTCGCGAAGATGTATTCGCATCTCCTTTATTGGATCCGGGTGGTCGCACTAGCTGTGGTTGCTGCACTGCTGATTCCGTCCTCGGCGGCGCATGCGAGCAGTGTTCCGCCGGCCCCAACTGGCGGTGGTCTCACTCGAACCTGCCAAACGGGAGGCGGTGGCCCCTCGCTGCAGCTAACATTGTGCCAGTTGGGGAGCGGTATTGCCGACACTGCATTTCTTACCTACGGCTTGACGGCGCCAGGGGCGACAGTCTGGATCGAGAATATTAAGATCAAAGTCACCTTGCCTGGCGGAAATGACAATTTTTACATGTTCCCCTGCTATTTCATGAGCCCAACGCCTGCCAATCCCTACGGCTCAGGGTACATGGCGCGACCGGAGGAGCAGGATGGGCCGACGAAGATGTATTGCCTAATGCCAGCCATGCCGATCGGTGCCCAACTCGAAGCCAGTGCTTCAATTCGACGTCTTCTGTATCCTGGCCCATATCTGGCTGATCCCGAAACCGTGCACGTGAAGCTGTAGCGTGCTGCGTTCAGCGGGGTGGTGGACAGGTTGCCCGATGGTCGTGTTGCGTAGCCGGGCGACGGTCGTCGCGTTGTTCCGTCAAGACGATCAAGTCGGAGGAGAGAGCGCGATGGCCCACTTCGGGCGGTATGCAGCCTCCGCGCCTGATGCGCGTGCGTATCGAGGGCGCGGGTGTGTTTCCGGTGACGGTCGGCACGTTCGCACAGGCGTTGATGACTGTCGAGGCGGATGCGATCTACGGTGCCGCGTAAGGGCATCGCGCGGCGACGAGCGGGTCAACTCCCGCAACGGTTGCCGACAGTTTGCAGGAAGGTCGCTGAGGCCTTCCTGCGGGCTCGCTCGGAGTCGTGGAAGCGGGCCAGGGCCCGGCCGTCGGTCATGGCGCGGTAAAAATGCTCGACTGGTGGTTGACCCGAAGCCGGCGGGCGATGCCGATGTTCAGCTCGTGGTAGGCGAAGGATGTGCAGGCCGACCCGTTGTCTGACAGCACCCGATGGGGATGCCCCGTGCGGTACACCACGCGACGGCGGAGCGCGTCGCCTACAGGGTCGGCTCTCTCGTCGTCGCGGATCTCCGCGTCGGTGAGGTCGTCGTCGGCGCTCGCTCACAGGCGCCACCCGGGTGGCCACCTGGCTCTTCCGGCGGCGGGGATCCCGGATTCCCGGCGCGGACGCGCTGCATCGCGCCGGAGAAGACCTGGACTGCTTCGTCGAGGGTGACCCGACCGGCCTCGGTCAGGAACACGTCACGGCCGCGCCGGTCGCCCTCGGACACCTCCCGCGTGAGCAGGTTCCGCCGCTCCATCCTCCGTACGAGGACCGCGGCCTGACTCTTGTGCAGGCCCAGCAGCACGGCAAGTGTGCCCATCCTCATCGGCGGCGAGTTGGTGGCGACCGCGGTGAGGGAGTAGAACTCCCACAGGCCGATCGCTGCCTGCTCCGCGAACAGCTTCTCCACCTCGCGTACCCGAACGCGTATCTCGTTCATCGATGCGGCGGCTCGGATGCCGTCCTGCGGGAACTCTTCCTGGCTCATCCAGTCAGGTCTTTCTAGGCTGCTCACTCTGTGCGTTGACTTCCTCGGGAGTGCGACATGCCCCGGTCACGTATCTGGCGGATGCCGGTGTCAGCGGGTCGCTGCTGTCGGACGCCGGCCGGCGTCCCGGAGGTCTTCCGCAGGGCCGCGGCTGGGCCCGCCGGGGCAGACGAGCGTGCGTCGCCGGCGCGCCGGTTGGATCGACGAGTCGCCGTCACCGGGCGTCGACCGTGCGCAGTGGGTGTTCGGCGAGAATGCCGTGGCCCTCTTCCATCTGAGTCGTCGTCGGCGGTAACGGCAAAGGGACGCCATCCGGACGGACCAGGATGCTTCCGGCTGCGCCGACCCCGAACGCTTGCGCCGCCAGGGGGTCGAGTTCGACCACGGTCACCGGTGCCGGGACCGGTCCACCGAGGTCAGGGCGGGTGGCCCGGGAGGTTGTCGACGCGTCGGGGCCGACGAACATCGTCGCGCCGGGGCCGAGCAGGTCAAGCGTGGAAGCCATCCGATGGTGCCTCAACCACAGGTGCCTGATGCGCCCACCGAGATCGGCCACGAGCGCTTCGGAGGCCGACCGCAGCGATCCCTGCGGATCCAGCGAGCGGAGCCGGTTGTGCTCTGCGATGACCCGCCGCTCGGCTTCGTAGCTGGCCAGCAGGTCGGTGGACGACCAGCCGTGCACTACCCAGGCGAGTTTCCACGCGATGTTGAAGGCGCTGGCCATTGCCGTGTTCAGTCCGGTACCGCCGCGTGGCGTCACCCGATGGGCGGCATCCCCGGTCAGGAACACCCGGTCCCGGCCGAACGAGGCGGCAATCTGGGCGCCGATGCGCGTGTGCCGGTGTCGGAGGGCCACCACCGGTAGGTCCTTGCTGCCACTGGCGATCCGCAACCTGTCCACGGTCTCCTGGAGGGTGGGCGGGGTGCGATCGGCGCCGTGGTCCAGTGCGTAGATCCAGCGGTCGCCGAGCCCTGCCGGCAAGAGCGCGCCGGCCCCCTCCGGGTGGGTGATCGCGTAGATCAGGTGCCGGTTGTCTCCCACGAGGTCCCAGATCGGGGCGCGTACCTCGAGTTGGGTGGCGGACATGGCGTCCGCCGGTCCGACCATCTCGACGCCGAGGCTCTGTCGCACCGCGCTCCGGACCCCGTCCGCGGCCAGGACCCAGTCCCCGCGGATCGACAGCGCCTGGTTCGTCCGGACGTCGCGGCCGACGACGAGCACGTGATCGGCGTGTTCCACCACCTCCGACACCTGCCAACCGCGGCGGATGCTCACCTCCTGTCGCTGAGCGAGGTGCTGCAGCAGGGCGGCTTCGAGTTGGTCCTGGGCCACGCAGAGCGGTCCTTCGGGGCTGACGATTGCCGCCTGCTCGGCTGACGGGAAGCCGACGTCCAGCGTGACGCCTGCTGCGGCATCCGCCGCGGTGTGCGTCATCAACATGGTCATGCTGACGGCGTCGGACCGGTCGCGTACCTGCTCCGAAACGCCCAGCCAGCGCAGGACCTCCATGGTCCGGGTGCTGCTGACGGTGGCCCGGGGCAACTCGGAGCCCTCGAGCCGGCGTTCCAGGAGCGCGACGCGCACGCCGTAGCGGGCCAGCGTGGCGGCCGCCAGCAGCCCAGCGGGCCCGGCGCCGACCACGACGACCTGAGCGTGATCGTCGGCAGAAATTTCATCAGACAGCATGTAGTACAGAATACATGCTGTACAGTGAAGTTCAAGCACGCTCACCGTGGAGAGGTTCGGCATGGCCCGTAGCTACACCCAGACGATGCGCGCGGAGTCGGCGGAGCGAACGCGCCGCGCGGTCCTGGAGGCGCTGGACAAGCGACTGCGCTCGAAGCGCACGCAGGCCATCAGTGTCGATCTCATCGCCCAGGACGCAGGAATCGTGCGTTCCACCGTCTATGCCATCTTCGGCTCGCGGGCGGGACTGTTCGACGCGTACGCCGATGATCTCTGGATGCGCAGCGGCCTGACCCGGCTCTCCGAGGCGGTCAAGGCCGAGGACGCCCTGGTGCACCTCCGTGGTGGCATCGTCGCCGGGACGCGCATGTTCGCGGCCAACCTGCCCGTCTTCCGTCGCCTCTATGCGATGGACGCCCTGGATCCGGACTCGGTGGGGGGCGCGGTCCGCCGCATGGAGCAGGACCGGCTCGAAGGTATGCGGCATCTCGCCAGGCGGCTCGGTGAGTCCGGCCTGCTCCGGCCGGGGGTCGACGTCGAGCACGCGACCAACGTGCTCTGGACGCTCTGCAGCTTCCAGGCGATCGACCTGGAAGTCTCGGGTCGCGGTCTGACGGCCGACGACGCCGCGACGGTCCTGGCGAGTGCGGCGGAGCGGGCGTTGTGCGGGGTGCCCGCCGCGGACCCGGCGGTGCTGGTGCCCTTCGGGCCGGGCTTCGCTGCCACGGTGCGGCAGTGGGCCGAGGAGTCGCCGTACTCGCGGCCCTGGCTCGTCGGCGACGAGGGCCTGGGTGCCGCTCAGGTGGGCGAGGACGTGCTCCGCTACGTCCTGCTCGTCGGCGGGGTGGCGTGCGGCTACGGGGAGCTCTGGACCGATGAGGACGAGGTCGAGTTGGCGCACCTCGTCGTCGATCCGCAGCGCAGGCGACGCGGTGTGGGCCGACAACTGGTCACCGCGCTGACCGCCGTGGCGTATGACTCGTCGCCTCACGTCTTCATCCGCGTCGAGCCCGACAACACTGCCGCGCTAGGGCTCTACCGCAAGGTCGGGTTCGAGGACGTGCCGCAGGACGAGCAGGACTCCTTCAACGCCGGCCAGCCACGGGAGTACGTCTGGCTACGCCACCGGGCCGTACGTCCAGGCGGGCAGAACCCCACCGAGGTCGCTTCGACCCATCGGCCCCTGGGGTAGGGGCGCACCGGCATCAGCCGGCCCTCGACAGCCCGGGCCGCCACGTACCCCGGGTCGGGTTGCGGACCTGTTCCGCCGGTCCCGCCCTCACCGTGCCGCCGGCCCGGCCCGGCCCGCTTCCGCGGCCTCTTTTCTCTCGTCGCAGGAGAGATCTTCATGCGTGTTCACACACCGTCGGCGGGCGTCACCAGGCGCTCGAGCAGTGGTTGGTGGTTGCCGGTGTGCGCCGGCGTGCTCTGGGGCACCGGTGGACCCTCCGGTCGGCTGCTGGCGCTCGAAACGGGGCTGTCGTCGTCGGCGGTGGCCGCCTACCGGCTCGCTGTCGGCGGTGTGCTGATCGCCCTGCCGCTGGTGCTGATCCGGCGGGGACTGCCGCTCGGTGCCAGAGCCTGGGTCCGGATCGCCGCACTGGGTATCCTCGCGGCGGCCTTCCAGGCGTGCTTCTTCGCCGCCGCGGCCCGCCTCAGCGTCAGCCTCGCCACCCTGGTCACCATCGGAACGTCACCGATCCTGGCGATGACAACCGAGTGGCTCACCGGCCGTCGGCGCATCGGCTGGTCGGTGGTCGGGACTACTGCCCTGGCCGTCGCCGGTCTGGGCCTGCTCGTCGGATCACAATTCGGCGGTCACCGTACGGCCGGCGTCGTCACCGGCGTCGTCCTGGCGCTGATGTCGGCAGCCAGCTTCACCGTGATGACCTTCATCGGCGCCCGACCCGTGACCGGTCTGGACGACCTCGCGGCTACCGGCTTCGGATTCGTGGTCGGCGCGAGCTTGCTCGTTCCGCTCGCCCTCTCGACATCGGCCCTGTCCTTCGCCCCGAGCCCGGCATCGATCGGACTGCTGCTGCTCCTGGGCAGCGCCCCCACCGCCATTGCCTATGCGCTGTACTTTCGGGGACTGCGCAGTGTGTCAGCCAGTACGGCGGCGTTAATGGCGCTGCTGGAACCGCTCGTCGGGATCCTTCTGGCGAGTTGGCTGCTCGGGGATCGCCTACGGCCCACTGGTCTCCTCGGTGCCGGGCTGCTCGTCGGGGCACTGCTGCTGCACTGCCACGACGCCCGCCGGCGACCCCCGATGGCGGCTGCTGTCGGGTCTCCACCGGCATCGGCCAGGAGGACCTCCGGGCGGTGGTCGTTCCGGTGGCTGGCCGTGCCGATGGGCACCCGTCCTCGTCCCACTCGTCGGCGGATGTTCTCGCCCTGCCGGTGGGTCAACGTCAGCCAGGTGCCGCGGTATCGGATGCGCAGGGCGGCGGGATCGCCCGGTGGCGCGTCCCGCGACGCCCGACGCGGGACCCGGCACATGCGCAGCGACCCCGTGACGGCGCGGGCGGCGGTGGCTTCCTCGCGTGTGGTCTCCACTCCGGCCACGAGTTGCCCCACGGCCTTGCGCGTCGCGGAGTCCTCTCCGACGGCCAGCAGCACGGAGTCGATGTAGTCCGTGAAGACCGGCGACGGGCGGGAGCGTGGATAGCGACGCCCTGATCGTGCTGGATCATCGCGACGATGTCCCGCATGCCGGTCCCTCTGCCAGGTCGTGTCGTGACCCTGCGAACCGAACCCGGTGACGGGGGCGTGGTGTTCGTCGAGATCGTTGAGCCGCACTTCAGGACGGAATCCAGCGGGACTCCACGGGTGAGTCGCTTCCGGTCCTCGATCTCACCACTCCTTGTCACGCGTCAAGAAAGGGCAGCGATGCGTTACCGATTTGTCTCCCACCTGATCGCAGCGTCGACGCTGGTGGGGGTAGGCCTGGTGGCGACCACCGTACCCGCCTCCGCCTCCACCTTCGGGAAGATCGTGCCGACTGCCCGCTCGGCGCAGGCGCTGATGGCGGCCTGCGTCGAATGCGGCGTGTCGTTGAAGAGCGCCGCCACCGCGCCGGAGTGGAAGTTCATCCCGTCGGTCACCCACCCGGGCTTCTACACCATTCGGGTTCGCAGTGAGAGCGGTGCGTTCGGTTTCCTGGACGTGTCGGGAGACTCCACCGAGCCTGGCGGTGTCATGGTCATCCGTCCGTTCGACCAGACTCCCTCGCAGCTGTGGAAGCCCGTCAGGCAGGCCGCCGGCGGCAAGTCCGAATACCGGTTCCAGAACCTCTACAGCAAGCTCTTCATGCGCGTCGAGGTCGGGGCGGGCACCTTCGTCAGGCAGCGGAAGCTCAGCGCGGGTGGAGAGAACACCTTCTCCGCTCCGCCCAACCTCTGAACCCGCGTCAGGCGCTGATCCGCGCCCGCGGCAGACCGGCGCCGTGACCTTGTGCCGCCGCACGGCGGTTCCCCGGGGCGGCATGGGCGCGACCGCCGCGAACGCGGCGGCGCCGATGCCCGCCCCGCGGTTGCCCTTTCGAGCGCAGCTGTTCAGTTCGGCGTCCGCCAAGGAGTTGCGATGCAGTTTCCGTCCTCTGCCCAGTCTGCGTGGCTGCTGAGCATCGGTGGTGTGCACAGTGTGCTGGAATTCAAGTGTCGCTTGAACAGGCGGGACGATCCGGCCAGCGCCTGGCGGTTGGACGGTGGCATCGCGGCGAGCCTCGCCGGCTTCCCGGCGCTGGCCTTCGGGGTGGGCATCGGCGGGATCAGCCTCGTGCAGGCACTCGATCCGAAGCTGGACACGTTCCGCGTCTTCCGCAGCCTGCCGGGTGCCGGCGATGCCTGGGGCGGTCACGTCACCGCATTCTCGTTCAACGGCTGGAAGTACGTCGTCAGCAGCGAGGGATCCTGGGCACTCACGCCGTCGGAGGTGCACCCGTGGAATCTTCCGGTCAGCGACAGCTTCGCCGAGTCTGACGGCGGACCGGCGCTCTTCGGGTATCGCCTCGCCGGCTGGGACTCGGGGGAGGAGCGAGGTGGGTGCAGCGACTGCCTCTACGAGGACGAACTGGGAACCGGCTTCCGTCAGTTCTGGGGTTCGACCACCGCCGCCGTCGGGGCCGGCTCGCGTACCACGACGGTGATGGGTTATCTGACGATGCCGATCCACCGCAGCAAGGTCAACGACGAGGGCCTCGTCGAGATGAGAGGGGTCTTCTCCCTCATTCGTCCCTTGGACACCAACTGGAACTCGTTCCAGGTGTGGCGAGGCGTGGACGAGCGGGACAACAAGTACGGCAGCGGCTATTACGAAGGGGCCTACTTCCGGCGTGTCGCCGACGTTCAGCAGATCGACGGCATCAGCGGCGTCTCGGCGAGCGTCGGCAGCTTCACCACCGACAGGACGTGGGTGGCCGACAGCTAATTAGCCCACCTGCGGCAACGCACGGACCTGAGAGAGGAGAACGGCGATGGTGGCACTCGGCAGAAGGACTGTTCTCGGAGGTACGGTCGCGGCGGCCGCGGCGGCCGCGGTGGTCGGGGGTGACACCCGCTCGACCCAGGCGGTAGGGCCGAGTTTTCCCGCATGGCCCATCGAGGCAGGTGGATATCAGGGATTCGTCAACTTCTACTGGCGGTTGGGCGTCGACGCAGCCGGCTCCGTCGGCGGCGGACTTGTCGGATCAGCCTTCGGTGACCCGGCGTTGGCTTTCCGCCACGGGTCGAGCGGCGTGAACTTCGTGCGGCTCGTCGATCCGGAGCTGACCTCGTTCCAGGTGTTTCGCACCGACAAGAACCATTCCGACGACGCGGGTCCCGGCGGCCTCTTCCGACAGTTCACCTGGACCGCCTCCGCGCAGCGGTACACAGCTGGTCCACCGCTGCCCTGGAAGGCCACCAACACAGCCGTCGCCCCGTGGTACGAGCCGTCCCCGTGGACGCTGCCCGTGGACGCCGTGCCGCAGGAGAACGACAGCGCGCGGTCCTGGTGGCATTTCGGCGACGGCTATCTGAAAGGGGGCGGAATGCGGGACCTGACATATCTCGACTCCCCTGCCACTGGTAATCGCGGCATCTGGGGGAACGTGCTGCAGGAGAACAACCTGCTGACTTCCTACGTCGGATACACCAAGATCGCCCGTCACTCGGCGACCCCGCCCGCTTCCGAGGGTCCCTTCTCCACCGGTGTCAGTTGGACCGTCAAGAGCGTCAAGCACTACCGCGACCCGTTCAACGTCATCCGGCCCCTCGACACCACCTTCACCCGCTTCGAGGTGTGGCGCGGGTCGGACCGGCGCAGCGACTTCTTCCACAGCAACGGAATCTATGACCATCGCAACATCTGCCGAGGTGGCACGGTGATCGGTATCGACCAGTCGGACGGGACCCAGGTCGCCGGAGGCCGGTGGAACACCCTCTTCTACAAGGCGAGCTGACCGCCGAGCAGGAAAATCCGCGGTGCGGTGCCGGTTTCGCTTCCACGTTCCCGCGAAACGGCACCGTGCCGTTGAGCCGCCCGTGTCCGGTCAGCGGTGGTGGCTGCCGCCGGAATCCCTCCGCGCGGCAGCCGCCCGCTCGTGCTGTCGAGGCGCCGAGCCGGGCCGACGGGCGCCACCGTGTGGCCGGCGACCCCGGGGCGGGGCCGGAGCCGGTGGGTTCCCGCAAGCGTGGCAGTGACCGTTCGCTTGTAATTCGGCGGACGTCGTGTAGTGTCAACTACACCCTGTCCGACGAAACTTGCTGGCACAGCACCGCCCGGGGCCGGGCGCCGGTCCAGCCGCCTGGTAGAGGCCCGGACGGGGGACGGCGGCTGACGGTGGTGCCGGCCGGCGATGAGCGGCGCAACGTAGGGAATGTCATGGATCACATCGCGGTGCTGGGTCCCATCGAGGCACGCGTTTCCGGGGTGCGGGTGGCCGTCGTCAGCCCTCGGCAGCGAGCACTGCTGGCCCGTCTGACTCTCGCCCGCGGCCGGGCGGTGTCGGTGGACACCCTCGTCGACGACGCGTGGGGCACCCGGGCGAGGCCCCGCGACTCGCGCGCCGGCTTGCAGGTCCAGATGCACCGGCTCCGGACCCTGCTCGGACCGCTGGGAGAGCTCATCGCCACCGTCAGCGGGGGATACCGGTTCGACCTTCCGCCTGAGCTGATCGACGCCGAGATGTTCGAGCGGCAGACGCTGCAGGGCCGGGAACTGCTGCGGTGGAATCCGCAGGAGGCGCTGCATCGATACGACGCGGCCCTGGCCCGGTGGCGAGGGCCGGCGTACGCGGAGTTCGCCGACACCTTCGCGCACGCCGAGGCGGTGCGGCTCCAGCAGCTTCGCGGCGGGGTGCTGGAGGAGCGGATAGCGGCGCTGCTGGCGGTCGGGGAGACGACCCAGGCGGTCGCGGACGCGGAAGCGTTGATCAGTCAGGACTCGCTACGTGAGAGGCCATACGGCTATGCCATGCGCGCCCTTGCCTTGGAGGGCCGGACCAGCGAGGCGCTTTCCCTGTACCAACGGCTGCGAAAGGTGCTCGCCGAGGAGTTGGGCAGTGAGCCGTCCCGCACTCTCGAGGATCTCCACCTGTCCCTGCTTCGTCAGGAATCGGTTGCCCCGGCCGGCCCCACCGCCGTGGCCGAACCGCGGCTGGTAGGTCCAGCGCCGCATTCCTCGGCGGTCGCCTCGTTCGTGGGCCGGCAGGCCGAACTCGACGAGCTGGACCGGGCGCTGGCCAGAAACGGGTCGGTCACGCTGGTGGGTCCCCCCGGGGTCGGCAAGAGCCGGCTGGCGCAGGAGCTCTGCGCCCGATCCTCCGAGGTGACCCTGGTCCGCTGGGTCGACTTCTCGAGCTGCGACACCGGTGCCGACGTGCCGCAGCACTTCGCCGCCTCGCTCGGTCCGTGTTCCCCGGGGCCGCGAGGCGTCACCGAAGCCGGTCTGCGTGCCGTGAACAATCCCAAAACCTTGTTGGTGCTCGACAACTGCGAACATGTCGTCGACGAGGTGGCGCTGCTGGTCGCCCGTGCACGGCGGTCCTGTCCGCAGGCGCGGGTTCTCGTGACCAGCCGGGAGCGCCTCGCCGTGGAGGGCGAGTACGTGATCAACGTATCGCCCTTGCCGGTGCAGGCCGGGAAGGGGCTGGCGCCCGCGGTGCGACTCTTTCTCGACCGGATCGCTGCCGCAGGGCAACCGATCGACGAACAGAACCTCGACGTGCTGAGGACGGTGGCCGTCATCTGTGGCAGGCTCGACGGGCTGCCGCTGGCACTGGAACTGGCCGCCGGCCGGGTTTCCACGCTGGGAGTCTCCGTTTCCGCCGGAGTCGCCGACCTGTTGTGGCTGGCAAGCGGTCGGCGCACCGACAGATCGAGCCACCGTAGCCTTCGCGCGGCCGTCTCCTGGTCCTTCGACCGGCTCGCGGCCGACGAACAACGGCTGCTCCGACGCTTGTCGGTCTTCGCGGGATGGTTCTCCGTCACGTGGGCGTCGCAGGTGTGTGCCGACGACACCCTGCCGCCCGGTCAGATCCCGGCTCTGCTGGCGTCGCTCGTGGACAAGTCTCTGGTGAGCCGGCGGGCCGATCCCGCGCCCGGCATGCGGGGACACTCGCTCCTGCACACTGTGCAGTGCTACGCGGAGGACCAGCTAGAGCAGGCCGGCGAAGCCGACGTTTTCCGCGAGCGGCACGCGCAGGCCCTGGAGGGCTGGGCGGTCGACCTCGCCGATTTGCCGGTCATCGCACTGGGCGCGGTGAAGCCCGTCTGGCAGGTGGCTGCCTGAGCTGAGCCGCGACGGCTCGACGAGCGGGCGTCGCGACGCGCGGTCGTCCGTCAGCGATGTCAGGCGAACGGCGTACGGGTCTGTCCCGACGCCACTCGACGCTGCCGGCGCCCCGGTAGCGATCCGCACGGTACCGGGGCGATTGAAAGCGTGCTGAAAGTGGCCAGCAAGTGCCCTCAGCAGACTGGGGCCGGCAATTACTACTATTGGAGGGCGCGGAAGTGTCGACTTCTGCAGCACATTCGTCATGACTGACACGCAACACGACGACCTGGCACTGGAAAGACGCTTCGCCGCCGGTGACGAACTGGTCCTGCACGAACTGTACCGACGCTTCTCGGGGCCGATGTACGCTGCCGCGTACAACGTGCTCGGCAGCCGCGACCTGGCCGCGGACGCGGTGCAGCAGGCATTCGTGCAGGCGTGGCGCGCCGCAGACCGCTTCGATGCGTCCCGCGAGATCCAGCCGTGGCTGTACGCCATCACCCGTCGCGCGGCCGTAGACATCTACCGGCGGCGTCGGAAGATCGTCTCGGAGGTGCCGTTCGACGAAAGCTGGTCGAGCGCCGCAGAGTTGCGTGACGCGGGCATCTCGCTCGACGCCACCTGGCAGGTCTGGCAGGTCCGCGAGGCGCTCGAACGGCTGCCGCCGGACGAGCGTCAGGTCCTCCAACTCGCCTACTACCAGGGCATGACCCAGAGCGAGATCGCGGCGGCCCTGAGCATCGCCTTGGGCACCGTCAAGAGTCGCACCTTCCGCGCCCAACGTCATCTGGCGAGCCGGTTGGCGCATCTGCGAGACGGCTAGTCGATTCTGATCCGCCGACAACCGAGTGGCCATTGGCGTTCACGCCCCGCGCCGCCGCGGCCGACATCTGGCGCCGCGGCGACGGTGGGGCGTCTGACGAGAAGAGGAAACGGTGCTCTCACACCTTTTGTTGATATCGGGAAGCACCCGGACGGGATCGACCAACACCGCGGTACTCCGGACGGTGCAAACGTTACTTCCGGTGGGTGTCACCGCAACGCTGTACCGGGGACTGTCGACGCTTCCGGCGTTCAGCCCCGATGTCGGCGAGCATGCCGCCGCAGCGGCGGCCGAACAACTGCGAAGCGAGATCGACCGGGCGGCGGCCGTGCTCTTCTGCACCCCGGAATACGCCGGCGCCCTGCCCGGAAGCCTGAAGAACCTGATCGACTGGACGGTCGGTGGGGGCGAGCTCTACCGCAAGCCGGTCGCCTGGATCAATGTGGCGCAGTCGGGCCGGGGATCCGGGGCCCACGCCGAGCTCACCAAGGTGCTCGGCTACGTGGATGCCCACGTCCTGCGCCCGGGCGGGTTCCTGGTTCCGGTGGACAGGACCGCGGTGGGGCCGGACGGGCTGGTGACCGACGAGGATGTCCTGCGGCAGCTCAGGGAAGTCCTCGAGGCGATCCTGACCCTGGTCGGCTCCCTGGTCTGAGGATCTGACGCCGCTGCCGGGGAGCACGGCGCGGCGGGCGTCGACCGCGGTGCGGACCGGACCGCCTCTGCCCGGGACGGCCACCTCGGCGAGCCCGGACCCCGGCGGGTGCGGGGCAGGGAACCGAAGCCCAGAGTTGCTCCGTAGTACGGGCATGGCACGCTTCCTCCTGGCCTCGGTGCCCATCGCCGGGCACACGAACCCCTTGAAACCGATCGCTCGCGCTCTCGTCGACGCGGGACACGTCGTCGACTGGTACACCGGACGGGACTTCCGTGACGGAGTCGTGGCGACGGGCGCCACCCACCTACCGATGCACGCCGAACTCGAACGGCAGGCGGCGAAGTTCAGCCACGACCACCCGGAGCGGGAGGCCCTGACCGGCCTCGCCGGCATCCGCTGGGACCTCAAGCACCTGTTCCTCGACCCCGTCGTGCAACAGGTCGCCGACCTACGGGAGTTGACCGGCCGGCTGCGGCCCGACGCCGTCATCGCAGACATGGGCTTCGTCGGCGCCTCCGCCCTGCACGAGCTGACCGGCATCGCCTGGATCTCCGTGGGCATCAGCCCGCTGCCGATCCCCAGCCGGGACACCGCCCCGTTCGGCAGCGCCCTGTCGCCGTCCGCGACCACGCTGGGGCGGCTGCGCAACCGACTGCTGTACAGCCTCATGGACAACGTCGTACTGCGCGACGTGGGCAACCACTGGCAGCAGTTGCGGGCCAGCATCGCGCTCCCGCCGACCGACGTGCCGCCCTTCGCAACGATCTCCCCGTTGCTGCACCTGCAGAACGGCGTCGCGGAGTTCGAATACCCGCGCAGCGACCTGCCTCCCCAGGTTCGTTTCGTGGGTTCGCTCGCCGACGACCCGAGCGCCCCGTTCGCCGCACCCGCCTGGTGGGGCGAGGTGACGTCCAGGGCCCGCCCGGTCGTGCACGTCACCCAGGGCACGGTGGCGAACGAGAACCTCGACGACCTCGTCGGCCGCACCATGCGGGTGCTCAGCGAGGACGAGGTGTTCGTCGTCGTCACCACCGGAGGGCCTGACCCGTCGGTTCTCGGCGAGCTCCCCGGCAACGCCCGTGCCGCCCGCTTCGTGCCGCACAGCGAGCTGCTGCCCTTCACCGACGTGATGGTCACCAACGGCGGATACGGCGGCGTCCAGAAGGCCCTGTCGCTGGGCGTACCGCTGGTGGTGGCCGGCGCGACCGAGGACAAGCCGGAGGTCGCGGCCCGGGTCGCGTATGCCGGCGCCGGTCTTCGCCTGCGCTCCGCCGCGCCGGGCGACGACACCCTGCGCACGGCGATCCGTCGGGTGCTGCGGGAGCCGTCGTTCCGGCGGGGCGCGCAGCGACTCCGTGACGCGTATGCGCGAATCGACACCCGTGCCGAACTGGTGCGACTGATCGAGGGGTCCGTCCGGCAGACGAGATAGCACGGATCGCACGTGGGCCGCGGGCTCGACCGTGCGGCTGGTCGGGTCCTGCGGCACCGCGGGCGGAGGTCGAGCCGCGGCCCGACGACGTGCCCGGTCCCGTCGGCGTCCTCCGGCGGGAAGTTGAGTGATCTGCCGAATGGTGGTGCGAGGGCGTCGACACCAATCATCACACGTGGCTCTGTCGCCGAGATCAGCGCCGCGGGCCACCTCCGCAACCGACCACGTTGACGTGGCCGCAGAAGGGATCAGACAGACATGCTCCTACGAAGGCGTCGGCGTGGTGTCGCCGCGTTGCTCAGTCTCGTTGTCGCGTCCGTCGGCTTGGCGGTGCTCAGTGGTCACCCGCAGCGCGCGGTCGCGGTGACCGAGGACCAGAACCTTCCGGCAGGCGCGAAAGCTGTCGCCTCCGCGCCGCTGTTCGAGAAGTCCGGCCAGGATTTCGTGGTCGTCCAGGGCCCGGACGGCCGGCTGTTCTACAACACCGGGGGCCGCTCCGGCGACCGCATGGTCTTCAGTTCCAAGGGTTGGCGCGAGATCCCCGGCGGCATGACCACCGATCACCGGCCCGCTGTGGCGCTGCTGCACAGTGACGGCGCGTGGAACAGCCCGGAAGAGAAGATCGTCATCGCGGTCACCTCCGGCGGCAAGGTGATGATCGACTCGTATCTTCCCGACGGCACGTTCGGCTCATGGGTCGAGGCCCCCGGCACGCAGCCGGGCTTCTACGGCAGTGGCCCGTCCATCGCCGTCGACGGCGCGCCGGGGCAGAACTATTCGCAGATGACCGTGTTCGCCCGGGGTTCCGAAGGCGGGATCTACTACAACCGGCTGATCCTGTCCCCGTCGACGCCGACCCAGCCCGGGACCGCCACCTGGGAGCGGTGGAAGGCGTGGGGCCCGACCGTCGACGACAACCGGGGGTACGGCGGCCCCGCCGCGGCCTACCTGAACGGTCGCACCAAGGTCGTCGTCGGCAAGAAGACCGCCGGACAGGCGACGTCGAGCCTCGTCTGGTCCGACTTCACCCCCGACACGGCACCGAACTGGCAGCCCGTGCCAGGGGGAATGGCCTACCAGGACCTCGAAGGCCCGAGCATCGGGCGAGCCGGTCAGAACGTGCTCTCCATCGCGGTGAAGGGCACCACACCGACCCTCGGGGACCGGGTGCAGGCGATCAACCTGGTGGAGACCACGCCCGGCGCGCCGGTGTTCGGCAAGTGGGTGACCGGTTCGATGGTCGCCACCCGCCTGGCGCCCGTATCCGTCTCGGTGGCCGGATCGAACGCGTCCTCCCTGCACATGTACGTCATCGGCCGGGACCGGACGGTCGGCGTCACGGCCCTGGTCCCGGGCAGCGACGGGAGCACCGACGGTGCCACGTTGAAGATCGCGACGGCTGAGGGCTACACCAGCGACATCTTCAGCATGGTGCCGGACAGCGACGCGCTACCGGAGTTGCGCCCGGCGCCCGACGGAGCCGACTGGACCACCACCCTGCCGCAGGAGTCGTTCCTCAACCCCGACCCGTGGCAGGACCGGGCGCTGCAGGGCACCGACGGCGTCGGCGTGACCAGGATGGGCTCCTCCAGCGACAACATGATCATCGCGCGCAAGATCAGCGACTCCCGGGTGTACGCCAGCATCGGCCACCAGTCCGCAAGCGCGGACTCCTGGCAGAGCTTCGGGTGGGCGCCCATCCCCGGCAAGACGTCGTCCGGCATGGAGGTGAAGACGGACTTCGCCCCGGCCGCGGCGACCTACGGCAACGACATCTACGTCGCGGTGGTGGCCGCCGACAAGAAGATGTACACCCAACGCTTCCACGTCGAGTCCAAGATGTGGGACGCCGTCTGGTCGGAGGCTCCCGCGCCCGGTGCCAGCGGACAGTTCATCGGTGCTCCGACGCTGACCGTCTGGCACGGGGCGTTGCAGGCGTTCGGTCCGGGCGCGGACTCGCAGGTGTACTGGCTGCAGGGCACGCCCCTGTTCAGCGTCGGACACTGGGAGCCGCTCAGCGGCCTGACCACCAAGAAGGCGGTCGGCGCCGTGGAGTTCAACCACGACCTGGTCGTCGTGGCCAGGGCGGAGGGCGGCACCGAGGACGGCAAGATCAAGTACCGACGGCTGGGGTCGTTCGACGACGGCGGGACCTCCTGGACCGACGTCAGCCTGACCACCCGGACCGGCCACGCCCCCGCGGTGACGGTCAACAGTGGGGTGCTGCACATTCTCGTCCGCGACGCGGCGAGCCCGACCGGAGAGATCAGGTACCGGTCGGCGATCGGCAACCTGGGCGCGTGGCGCCAGCAGTGGGACCTGGTCCCGCCCGGCACCGGGGCCGCCACGTCCGACGCCCCGGCGGTGACCCGGAACGGCTCCAACGTCGTCGCCGTCGTGACCGGCAACGTCCTGCACGACGTCTGGAACTTCCCCATGGTGACCGACCCCGCGACCGGCGCGCTCGCGGTCACCGACCTGACGGGCGCCGACCTGTGGCGTCGGGTGCCGTACAGCCAGGTCCTGGACGTCCCGCTGGACAGCCAGGGCAACCCCATCCCGGCGCCGCCGGCTCCGGGGACGCCGTGGGTCCCGCCGACCCAGCCGGTGATCAACTGGTACGTCTTCTGCCTGACCGGACCCAACATCCCCGACGGCTACATCCCGACGCTGGACGAGAACCAGACGCTCGGTGAAGCCCAGGCGCGCGAGTTCGCCACCGAGCAGTACGGTCCGACCGGCTGGACCCTTACGTTTGTCGCCAACCCGACCACGGCCGGGTGTACGGACCAAACTCGAGAGTTCAAGTTCTGTGCAACGAAGTACCAGTGGCCGTGGGAGCCTGACTGGCTGACCTACGTCGTTTCTGTCTGGGCCGAGCAAGAGGCTGAAGCACTCAAGGCCGCCAAGGCTCAGGTGACAGCCGCGCACGGCCCTGAGTACAACAACGGTCACCAAAGTTGGGGAGTGGATCCGTACGACCCAAATCAGTGCCTGGTCGGATATTGACACCCGTCATGACGGACGTGGTTACTGACTACATCTGAGCGAGTGACGTGACGCAGCTGCCGCACAGGTGAGGTTCGGCGGGGCCCGAGGAGTCTTCCTCGGGCCCCGCTGTGCCGCGGTCAGTGCCTCGGGCGCCGTCGGGCAACCTCGGGCGAGAGGCGCCGGCAATCGCGGACTCCGGCCTTATGTCGGGCGGCGTTCAGTGGCACCGGTGGGCCTCGGGCACGGGCAGGCGGATGCCGGGCCGGCTGCGAACGGTCGGTGGCCCCCGGGAGGGTGACGTCCGACGTCTCCATTTACCGGACATCGGGCACCAGGATCAGACCCAGGCGGGCGACATTACACAGCGAGTTCCCGGTGACCGGCAGGCCCAGCGAACCGCCCGATCATCCGGGAACTCGCCCGACGATCATGCCGCAGACCGGTCAACGATCATGTCGTGACCGGCCCGACGACTCAGTACCGGGATGCCCCGCTCAGCCGCCGCACCTCGGTGCCGGGCCCCCCGGGGACTCATTCGGGTCCGGGGGCTCACCACCCCCTGACGTTCCCAACGAGATGCTGCCCGACCTCTGCCACACCGGCGGCTTGCCGTCCTTCACATAGAGCAGGCAGATCTCCGCGGCCGAACCCGTCTGCAAGGTCGACACCGAGTTCAGGACGCAGCTCCGGCCGGTGCCGTACGCGAAGTAGTACCGGAAGGAGCACCGTGACTCGTTCTTGTCGTCCCAGACCCTGACCCACTCCACGAAGGGCCAGCCGGCCTGCGGCGGGGTCTGCTCGGTACGCGCCAGCAGCGGTGGCACATAGAACTCGGCCCACCACTGTACGCTGCCCTTGAATACGACCTTGCCCTGGCGGAAATGCAGGTAGAGCGGGTCACCTCCCTTTGGTACGGAGAGCCACGGCCCGCACGCGGTCCGCACCGCCGGCAGGCTCAAGGCCGGTCCCGTCCAATTGCACTCGGGGTCGGCGGCCCCCCGACCGGGCCAGATCACCTGACCCACCAGCAGGATCGCCAGCGCCACCATCCACCTGATGGCGTGGTTTCTTCGCGTGCCCAACTGATCGCTTCCCATCGTCGTCCATGACCCGTTTCCCGGATACACGCTCGTCATTCGGTCGACGGTTCGATTACGGGCCGATGGAGACGGCGGGATGTGGTGGCTCATCGGACGGGTTGACGACGTCGGGGGGCAGCCGCCTGCGGCGGTCGTGCGCTCAGCCCCGACGACTGCGCCCGAGGGCGTCCAGGCGCCCCCAGCGGCCGGGGATGTTCAGCAACTCGATCCGGCCCATCCCATCGGGGATGTGGGGTCTGATGATGAGGTTCTCGCCGTCCGGATCGAGACCCAGCAGGACCCGCAGGAACAGCACAATGGCCCCCGACGACCACGCCTGCGGGCTGCAGGCCGTCGGATACTCCACCGGATAGGTCGTCCGCGAACGATCATGCCCCGCGAACGCCTCCGGCAGGCGACCATCGAAGAACCCCGCCGCCTCGATCATGGACTTGCAGATGGTGGCGGCCTCGCGAGCGAAGCCGTAGCGGCGCAGACCCCACGCGATGATCGAGTTGTCGAAGGGCCAGACGGTTCCCACGTGGTATCCGAGCGGGTTGAACCGCCCGGCGTCGGTGGCCAGCGTCCGTACCCCCCACCCGGAGAACAGCCGAGGGCTCATGAGCAGGTCGGCGACCCGCCGGGCGCGTGAGGGCGGCACTATCCCACTCCACAGCAGATGCCCGATGTTCGACGACAACGCGTCCACCTGCCCGCCATCGGCGTCGAGGGCCAGCGCGTAGTAGCCGCCGTCGGCCACCCAGAAGTCGCGGTTGAAGCGGTCCCGAAGCTCGGCGGCCTCCTGCTCCAGGCGCGCGGCATAGGCGGGATCGTTCCAGAACGTCCGGGCCAGCCGGGCACCGCGCATCTTGGCGTCGTACGCGTAGCCCTGCAGCTCGCAGGTGGCCAGTGGGTAGCCCGCCAGGCGCCCGTCGGCGTAGGAGATGGCGTCCCAGGAATCCTTCCAGCACTGGTTCACCAGTCCCTTCTCCGGATTTCGGGTCTGGTACCAGATGTAGCCGTTGCCGAGCAGGTCGGCGTAGGTGTCGATCCAGTCCAACGCGGCCCGGGCCTCGAACTCGAAGGCGCGTACCGTCTCGGCGTCGCCCGTCCATCGCTCGTACTCGTCGAGGAGGACGACGAACAACGGCGTGGAGTCGGCCGAGCCGTAATAGGGCGAGTGCGGTTGCTCCTCGAAAGCGGCGGATTCGCCGGTACGGGCCTCGTGCAGGATCTTGCCGGGCTCCTCGTCGCGGAAATCGTTGAGCCGGCTGCCCTGGGTACGGGCCAGGATGCCGATCGTGGGCGCGCTGAGCTGAGGGGCGACGGGCATGACCTGCAGGCAGGTGAAGATGCTGTCCCGACCGAACAGCGCCACGAACCACGGCAGTCCGGCGGCGATCAGGTCCGCGACCATGGTGATCGAGGTGTACCGCAGCGCGGCCAGGTCCACCAGGCTGCGCTGGTACGCGTCCACCAGCCCGGCCGGGCTGCCGTCGCCCAGCCGTGGGGCGTTGTCGACCCACTCGCGCAGTTCCCCCCGCAGCCGGTCCACCGGCCGGGCCCGGGGAGCCTGGACGCGCTTCTGGTACTCGGGCTTGCGCGGCCCCAGGACGAGCTGGACGTGGAACTGGGTGTTCCACTCACCGTGGGGTGGGACGGTGATGTCGAAGGTCATGCCGTGGTCGTCGACGGCGGCCGGCTCACTGCTGGTGATCACCGTTTCCCGGTGGAAGGTGTCCCGCTGGTAGCTGAGCCGCAGGGCGCCGTCGACCACGGTCGCCGCCTTCGCGCCCCTGGGTTGTTGCGGGTCCTTGACGTCGAAGATGTCGGCGAAGTCGCTGTCCATCTCCATCCGTACCGTCAGCCGTACCTCGTCCTGCGTGTGGTTGAGGATGGCCAGGTCCTCGGTGAAGCTGCCGCCGATCGTCCTGCGTCGGATGGCGGAGAGCTTCGCGTCGATGTACTGCGTCGGACGACCCGGCACCACGAAGAAGCGGGCCATGAAGTATTCCTGCTCGTCGACCGAGAGCGCGTGCAGCCGCTCGCCGTTCAGAGTCAGTTGCCAGGTGGACAGGAACCGGGTGTCGTTGGAGAACAGACCCGACGGGTAGTCGGGCGACGGATCGATGTCACCGTCCCGGGTGCTGACCAGGAACGTGTTTCCGTCAAGGATGCTGATCAGTTCCACCGAGGGCCTCCCACTGGGACGAGCCGGCGGTCGCCGGGGGCCGCCGGTGGGCGGACCGCGGGTCGACGGCGCCGGATGGCGAGGGGAAGAAGCGGCTGAACACCCGCAGCAGTTCCAGGTCACCGGCGAAGGTGATCTCGTTGCGCAGGGCCGCCGACAGGGCCGAGGACTCGCCGCGGACGAGCCGGTCGAACAGGGCCGCGGACAGCATCATCTCGGCGTCGGGGTCGGCCACCACGGGCTCCCGGGTGGCGCTGACCTCGGCTCCGCGCATGGTCACCGTCCAGCACTCGATGTCGGGGCCGGCGTGCAGTTCGATCCGTACCACGCCACGGGCCCGGGGGGGCACGAACCGTCCGGCGCGCCCCGCCAGCTGAGTGAAGAACTGCCGCCGTTCCTCGTCGGACACGCGGCCTCGGGTACCCGCGGGGCGCGGACTCATGTCCCGAGCACCCCGAGGTTCCGCGCGCCGTTCGAGACCCCGCCTCCCGGGTACTCGTCGTGGGCGGTGACGGGATGTTCCTCGGTCTCGGGCGGTGGAGGGCGATGGCACAGGGTTCGCGGAGGTCGATCGGGGCCTGGTTCGTGGCGACCGCGCGGGACCGGACGCAGCGGGTGCGGGTGGGGGCCGTGCTGGCGGCGCAGGCCGCCCTCGCGGCGGTGCTCGCCTGGCTGCTGGCCCGCCTGGTACTCGACAATCCCGATCCCGTGTTCGCGCCGTTGGTGGCGGTCGGCACGCTGGCCGCATCAGTGGGCCAACGGGTGCGTCGGGTGGTGGAACTCGTGGTCGGTATCGCCTTGGGCATCCTCGTCGGGGACGTGTTGCTCTATCTGGTCGGAACCGGCCCCTGGCAGCTGGGGGTGATTGTCTTCCTCGCCATCATGGCTGCCCTGATCCTCGGTGGCAGCCCCAGCGTGGTGCTGCAGGCGGCCGCCACCGCCGTGTTGATCGCAACACTCAGCCCCACGGTCCGAAACCTCGAGGTGCCACGGTTCGTGGACGCCTTCGTCGGTGGCGGGTCGGCCCTGTTCGTGACGTCCGTCCTGCTGCCGCTCAATCCGCTGCGGGTCATCAACCGAGCGGCGCGGCCGGCCCTGGACATGCTGGCGGAGCAGTTGCAGAGCACCGCGGACGCCCTCACCGACCGGGATCCCGGCCGTGCCGAACTCGCCATGCACCGACTGCGCCGCAACAAGGCGGAGGTCCAGGCGCTGACCGACGCCGTCGAGGGGGCCCGCGAGGCCACCACCCTGTCTCCGTACTCTTGGCGGCGCCGCCGCAGCGTACTGCGCCACTACGCGGCGGCGGCCGAACCGATCGACCGCGCGATGCGCAACAGCGGTGCTTTGATACGCCGTTCCGTGACGATGATCGAAGACGCCGAACCGATACCGACCTCGCTGCCCGAGGCGGTGTCGATGCTGGCGCGGGCCGTGCGGTTGCTGCGCCACGAGTTTGCGGGCGGCCGCGAGCCCGAACGCGCCCGGTTGTGCAGTCTGGATGCCGTCCACCGAGCCGGACAGGCCTACCGCGAGGGCGTCGGGTTCTCCGGCAGCGTCGTCGTCGCGCAGGTACGCACCGCCGCCAGCGACCTCCTGGCCGCCTCGGGCGTGGCGCAGGACGACGCGAACGCGATGGTCCGGCAGGCGTTTCCGGCGTAGGGAACCGTTCGACTGATGGGCCGCCGCGCCGGCCGCGTGTCGAACCGCCGGTTCCGCGAGCAGGGGGCGGCGCTGCCGAGCGCCGCACATCGACAGCCGTGCGCCTCAGTCGGCGCGGGTCTCACCGATGAGCAACACGTTGCCGGACGACGCGGGCCCGCCGCCCTCCTTCTGGAGAGTGATCTTTATCGTCGGGTAGTCGGCCATGTCCACCCCCGACCACAGGACGACGCCGTCGCTTCCCTTACGGAGATGGAAGGTGCCGATGGCCACGGATCCTCGTGGTCCGGCGACCCAACCCTCGTAGTACGTCCCGGCCGCGGCAGCGGGCAGGTTGCGGAAGCTCAGGGCCAGGCGGACTCCCGACGCCGTGTCCTCGATCACGGCGTCGCCACGGCTCGTTTCGGCGAGCCCGGTACCGGCCAGCGCCACCTGGGTCTGCGCCGGCCGCTCGGACGGCGCGAAGGCCACGTAGGCACCGATTCCCGCCAGTGCGGTGACGCCGGCGGCGAGCGCGAAGAGGTGCCGGCGTCGCAGGGCTCGACCGGTGCGGTCGCTGGCGCCGACCGCGGCGGGCACGCTGCCCGCACGCGGGGCTGGCGCCGCGGAGACGTGCGCCAAGATCCGGGCCTCGAGCTCGGTCGGCACGGCGGCCCAGACCGCCCCCCGGCGAAGGAGATCCTCGATCCCCGGGACCTGTGCCAGCGCGGCGTCCATCTCGGGTGCCGACCTCCACGGCTGACCGGCGGCGCTGTCGCGATCCATCACGTCTCTCTTTCTCTCTTCCTGCTGCCGAAATGTGCGCCCTGCTTGTCATGCCTACGCGAGAGCACACCCGACCGGTTCCTCGCTGTGTGGTCCGGCTTCGCCCACCGCACCCTCATCACCTCGGCACGGCAAGTGAGACGTCTGCGTGGTGGTCAAGGTGGTGAGCACCTTCGGTCCCTTCGAGGCCGAACCCGTCTGCGCCGACCGCAACTCACCGATCATTCAGTTCCCGTAGCTGGTCAGCTGCGAGCACCCGGCGATGTGCCAGCCGGCCGGCTCGAGAACCACTTCGCCTCCACGGGCGTGATGACCGGTGGACGACGCCGGCGCGCACTCGCGTTCGCCCCTTTCCTGCAGGTCCCTACCTCTTTCCAAGGAGAGCCATGATGAAGATCGGAATCATCCTCGGCAGCACCCGCCCCGGGCGGAAGGTCGAAACAGTCGGACGCTGGGTGTTGGACGTCGCGAGCCGGCGGACGGACGCGACCTTCGAGGTGGTCGACCTGTGCGACTTCCACCTTCCGGTGCTGGACGAAGAGACGCCCCCGACCTGGGGGAACTACCAGGCCGACCACACCAAGGAATGGGCCGCCGCGATCGACCGCTTCGATGGCTTCGTATTCGTGACACCCGAGTACAACCGGTCGATGACCGGCGCGCTCAAGAACGCCATCGACTACCTCTACAAGGAGTGGAACAACAAGGCCGCGGGCTTCGTCTCCTACGGCTTCAGCGGGGGCGGGGTCCGCGCGGTCGAGCAACTCCGCCAGGTCATGGGGGAGCTCCAGATCGCCGATGTGCGTACGCAGGTGAGCCTCAGCCTGGTCACTGACTTCGTTGACTACCAGGTCTGCGTTCCGGCTGAGCACCACGAGGCGAACCTGGTCGAGATGCTCGATCAGCTGGTGGCGTGGTCGCGCGCGCTGCGCTCCGTCGTCGCCGCCGCATAGGGGCACGGCCCACACCTCAGCAGCGGGATCCCGTCCCGCTGCTGAGCCCTTCCCCGTAGGCCTCGTCCGACGGGCAGTTGTCACCTCGTTGCGAAGGCGGTCAGGCCGTGCAGAGCCCTTTCGTTGGTCGCGCCAGCCATCTCTCCGCGGTGCTGGCGCTCCTCGAAGACCCGTCCGATCCGCGGCGAATCGTCGCCGTGCCGGGCGAACCGGGCATCGGCAAGACCCGGTTCCTGGCCGAGGTGACGCGCGAGGCGGCGCACCGGGGTTGGCCGGTACAGCCACCGGGCCGACCCGGTGCGCTGCCCGTCGCCGGTCGAGGGGACCGGCGCGGTGCCCGCCTCATCGCGATCGACGACGCCCATTCGCTCTCCCTCGACATGGACACGCTGCTGTCACGCCTGAGATCCGAGGGGGCGGGAGACGTGGTGCTGCTCGCGTACCGCCCACGCCAGGTCCGCGCGAGGCTGGCACACTCGCTGGCCGCGCTCGAACACCGCGTCCGTCGGGTCGCGCTCCAGCCGCTCCGGGAGGACGAGGCGGACGCCCTCATACCCGACACTCTCGATCTGCCGGCGCGGCGCACCATCTATGCGGCAAGTGGCGGTAACCCGGCGTACCTGGACGCCCTCATCGCCCGGGCCACGGGGGAGGGTGGTGCGGAGCGGTTGGCGGCTTTCGCCGCCGAGATCTCCGGGCTCCCTCGGGTCCAGCTGCGGGTCGCCCGGCTGGCGGCGGCCTTCACCGGTCCCTTTCGCGTCGCCGACCTCGTCGAGGTGGCCGGAATCGATCCGCACACCGTCCACGAGGCGGTGCAGCGCCTCGTCGCGTCAGACGTGCTGCGCATCCGCGGCGAGCAGGAAGATCTCGAATTCCGTCATCCGCTCGTCCGCTACGCGATCTACCGGACGCTGACCGTGTCCCGGCGAGCCTCGGCGCACGAACGGATCGGCCAGCTGCTCGAGCGCAGGGGCGCGGACGTCGTGTCGCGCGCGCACCATGCCGCTCGCTGTGCCGCGGTCGGTGACGAACACGCGCTGCGGATCGTGGCCCGGGCCGCGGCGCGGCTGACGTACCGCGACCCCGATCGCGCGGCGGAGTTCCACGCGGCCGTCGAGCGCCTCGCCGGCACCGCGTCGGTCCGCCGCCGGCGGCGCTCACGCCTCGCCCGGGTGCACGCCCTCATGACGCGGGGCCGGCTCATGGTCGCCAGGGACGTCGTCAACGACGTCCGGGGTGACGGGTTCGCACTGGACCCCGCCCAGGACGGCAGGGAATGCGTGACGCTGGCCCGGCTCGCGTACATGATCGGAAACCTGGACGAGGCCGCGTCTCTCCTGCGCCGCGGGCTGGCGTCGCACCTACCGTCCGTGCGACGGTTCCAGCGAATCATCTACGCCGAGCTGGCCGTGGTCGAGTTGCTGCGCGGCGACTTCGACCTCGCCCACCGACTGGTCGAACGCTCCGGCTCAGCGCCGAGCACGAGAGGGCTCGTGGCGGTCGTCCTCGCTGTTTGCGGCGACGATGACCAGGCGTCCCGGCTCGTCGACGACGCCAGCGTGGAGGTCGACTCGGTCGCGGACGGGAGGCTGGCCGGCAAACTCGCCCATCTCCTCTGGCTCAGCCTGGCCGAGATGTTGCTGGGGCGACTGGCCGAGGCCGCCCGCCATCAGCGCCGAGGGGTGCGGCTGGCACGGGAGCGGGGTCAGGAGTTCGTCCTCGCCCATCTGCTCGTCCTGTCATCCCACGTGCTGCTGAGGATGGGCGACACCGCAGCGGCGCTCTCGGCGTCCCAGGAAGCCCGAGCGCTCGCCGACCACCTCGGTAGCGCTCCACTCGCCGCGCTCAGTAGCGCCGGTCTCCGCCAGGTCGGTGTGGCCCGGGGAGACTCCGCGGCCGCGGCAGGGCACGGCAGACGCGCGCTGGATGAGCTCTTCGCCGTCCGCGGGTGGGTCTGGGCCGTCTGCCATCTGCTGGTGCGTCGCGAGCAGCATGTCGATGACCCTTCGCTCGGGCTACCCGGATCACCTCCGGACCTGGTGGCGTCCAGGGTCGCCGGACTGCTCGACGTCCCCACCCGGATCCGCTGGTACGAGACCCTTCTCGAGGCCGCGCTCATCGCCCGCGACGACGTGGCAGCGGGGAGGTGGTTGCAGAAGATGACCTCGTCCGCCGGAGGATCGACCCTGTCGGAGGCCCAGGGCTTCCTCACTCTGGCGAAGGCGCGGATCTCCCGCCACACCGGGGACGGCCGCGCGGCCCTGGTCCACGCGGACCAGGCACGCCGCCTCTTCGCCGAGACCGGGGACGCGGAGAACATGATCCGCGCCGGCCTGGTGGTGGCGGACGCGCTCGCTGTGCTGGGAGACCACTCCACCGCGGTGCGCCGGCTGACGGAGACAGCGCGCGAGGCCCAGCTCCTCGGCCTCGAAGCGCTACGGGTACGGGCCACGCGTCAGCTCGACGGCTTGGCGCCGGTGCCAGGCGACGAGGGCGATAGTTCGGCGCATCCGATGGACAGCCTCAGCCGGCGCGAGCGCGAGGTGGCGGCGCTCGTCGCCACCGGTAAGACCAACCGCGAGATCGCGGCCGACCTGTTCCTCAGCGTGAAGACGGTGGAGCGGCACCTCGCCCGCATCTTCGTCAAGGTCGGCGTCTCGTCGCGATCGGCGCTGGCCGCGATGGTCGCGGTGCGGCGTGCGGCCGGTTAGTACGGCAGCCGTCCGTTTGAGATCTTGCTGGTGAGCCGGGGTGGACGCGAGGCAGCCACCGCGTGGTCGTCCGTGCGTTGTGGACACGACATCAGATTCTGCGGTGGCCGTGTGTCACAGCGCAGCCGTTGCTCGGAGGGAGCGGGTGCTGGCCGGGGTGCTGGGTTGCTTCGCGGGCCGGCTCGGGCGGGTGGAGCTGCGTCGTGCGGCGGGTCAGGTCGGGACCGGGCTGCTGCAGCGTTCGCAGGACCGGAGAGTCCAGGAACATACTGATGACGGATCCACGAGCATCGCGTGAGGAGCACGCGGCGACGAAGCGATCGAGGCTGCCTACGAGGCACGGCCCCTTCTGCGGAAGATCACTCGTCAGCCCCTTCCATGAAGGTCAACACACCCAGCCGGCCGAAGCGGCGCCGCAGCCCGGGCAACCAACCCTTCTAGGACACGGCCTGGTACCCCGACGCCGGTGGGCTTCGGCGTCGGGCGCGCGGTCGCTGCGTAGTCTCCCGATACGGGCCGCGGCACGGCCGATTCTCGCAGCCAACGACCGACGGGATTGGTGAGCCCGGAGGACACTTGGGGCCGTGGCCGGCGGACCGGCGGACGCCCTCGGCCGGCAGTGCCGTGACGGGGCCTCAAATGTACTCGGTCGACAAGATCTTCACCTTGAGCGTCTGCAGTGGGCTCAGAGTCTGGTCTCCGTAACTCCAGCGTCGGAGCTTGACCACCATCTCGAAGTCCCACGGATCGCTTCCGTCCAACGGCATGAACTCCGTCGCGCAGGCGATTTTGTGGGGTGCGCCCGCTTCCTCAGGTCCCCTCAACCAGCGCGGGCCGGCCGGCGGATACTGGTTCTTGAACCCCTTGTCGAGGCAGTCCGTGGCCAGGGAGATGGCGCCCAGCCGTGCGTAGATGTAGGCCTGCTCCACGTAGATGGCCGTCGGCATGGTCGGATCTATCGTGTACACCCCTATTCCGCCCCACGCGCTGTAGGTGTAGTAGAAGTCGTTACCTCCGAACATGGTCCTGCAGAGCTCGATGTAGACATCGAGGGAGCCTGCTTTCTTGCACTTCAGCAGGTGCGGTTTCGGAGGTGGGGGCGGCATGAAGAAGTGGTCGGGCAGTGCGGCGGCAGACGTCGTGCCCGAGATCACCAGAGCCGCACATACAAGCGCAGCAGCAAGTCTGCGAATGATGGTTCTTCGCATATCCACCCCAGGTGCCTCGAATGTCTTACCTGTGTCGACGCATGGCCTGTGCCGGTGGGCAACGGTAGTCGCCTGCCAGTCGGCGGGACAGGGCGATATCCCTCAACGAGCCGGCCGGATCCGCGCCGCGAGTCCACAGTTTGCAGTGCCGCGTGGCGCGTGGGCGCGTGGTGATCGGCGGGCGTTCGTCCGTCGTGGTCGTCACCGACCGGGAACCGGGTCCGGCCCGGCACACGTGATGGTGGGCGGGGCCGAGCAGAGCCTCATCGGCACCGTGCAGCGTACGGGTGGCCGCGGCCGTGCTGCCGGGCGAGGAGGGGACAGTGCGAGCTGGCGGGCGTACCGTGACCTCGAAGGTGCTGACGATTCTGTCGATCTTCGAGAGCGATTCCGGCGCCCATACGCTCGGTGACATCGCCGAGCACGCCGGCATCCCGCTCTCCACGGCCCACCGACTCGCCAGTGAACTGGTGAACTGGGGTGCGCTGGAGCGCAACGCGCAGGGCCGCTACGTGGTGGGACTGCGGCTGTGGGGGCTGGCCCAGAACGCCGGACGGCAGTTCCGCGACGCCGCACGTCCGCTCCTGCAGGACCTGTTCCTGTTGACCCAGGAGACCGCTCAGGTGGCGGTGCGTGACGGCGACCAGGCGCTCTACCTGGACCGGGTGTACAGCTCCCGACGCGTTCCGCGGGCCTCCCGGGTGGGTGGTCGCCTGCCGCTGCACGCCACCGCCGTCGGTAAGGTCCTGCTCGCGCACGAGGAGGACCGGTTCCGGGAGGCCTACCTCGACGGCCCGCTGGAGTCGCTGACCACCCGTACCCGGATCGATTCCCGGTGGCTGGCGCGGGAGCTGGCCGAGGCCCGCACCCGGGGCTACGCCACGACGGTGGACGAGGCCAGGACGGGCGCCTGCTCGATCGCGGTGCCGGTACGCACCGATACCGGCACCGCCGCCCTCGGCCTCGTGATGGACTCGACCCGGGCGGCGCACATGGTCCGCCGCCTACCGACGCTGCAGATGGTGGCACGCCGCATAGAAGCGGCTGCGGCCCGGCCGCGGCACGCCGTGCCGCGGCCGCGTCGGGAGCGCGGGTGAACCGACTTCCGCCCATCGGAAGCCATCCGTGGACTCGTCCGGTGACGCGGACCACGATGACGGCGTGTCGAACCGATCGACACGCTGCTCACCCTCGGAGGTCCGATGCCGACGGTTCACCGTGTCGGCGAGGCGAGGCGTTGCCCGGTCACGCACGGCTTCGACGCCTTCGACCTCACCGATCCGTTCCCGGCGTACGCACAACTGCGGGCCGGTGGACCGGTCCTGTACGACGAGCGCACCGGCTACTGGGTCGTGAGTCGGTACGAGGACGTCAGAGCGGTCTTCACGGACTGGGAGACGTTCAGCAGCGCGAACGCTCAGGCCCCGGTGCGGGAGCCGGGCGCGCAGGCACGCCGGGTCCTGCGGGAAGGCGGCTTCACGGCCTACTCCGGCCTGTCAGCGCGGGTGCCTCCTGAGCACACCCGGATCCGTAAGGTGGTCCAGCGGCAGTTCGGCCGGCGGCGGTACCGGGCTCTCGAGCCGCAGATCCGAGCGAACGTCGTACGGCTGCTGAAGCGCATGCTGCTCCGTGCGGAGCGCACGGGGGACCTGGTCAGCGACCTGGCCATCGACGTCCCGACGATCACGATCCTGACCCTGCTCGGTGCGGACCCGGCGATGTTGTCCACCTTCAAGCGCTGGTCGGCCTCGCGGGCCGCGATGACCTGGGGTGATCTCAGCGCCGAGGAGCAGGTGCCGCATGCCCACCGCCTTGTCGAGTACTGGCACGAGTGCCTGCGTCTGGTCGCCGAGGCTGGGCAGAGCGAGCGGGACTCTCTCGTCGGCGACCTGGTCCGCGCGCAGCGCGGCGGCGACCCGATCAGCGACCATGAGATCGCCTCGGTCTGTTACAGCCTGCTCTTCGCGGGCCACGAGACCACCACTGCGCTGATCTCCAACGCACTGAGCGTGTTGTTGGCCCATCGGGAGCAGTGGGACTCGCTGGTGGCGGACGCCGGGAAGATTCCTGGCGCGATCGATGAGGTGTTGCGGCACAGCCCGGCGGTGATCACCTGGCGGCGGCAGGCCCGCAGGGCAGCGACCATCGGCGGGGTCGAGGTGCCGGCAGGCGCGAACATCCTGCTGGTGCTCGGCTCGGCGAACCGGGACGAGCGCCGCTTCGTCGACCCCGACGTGTTCGACATCCATCGCGGCAACGCCCGCGAGCATCTGGCCTTCGGATTCGGCATCCATTACTGCCTGGGCAGCGTGCTGGCCAAGACCCAGGCGAAGATCGTCGTCGAGGAGGTCACCCGGTTGTGCCCGCACCTCCGGCTCGCTCCCGACGTCCCGCTGGCGTACGGTGCGAACCTGTCACTGCGGGCACCACTGTCGGTACCGGTCACCTGGGCAGGCTGACGTGCACCTCGACAGCGATCATGTGCGGTTCTTCGACGCCAGCGGAAGCAGGCATGAACTGCTCGGTGGCAAGTGCGCCTCCCTGGTGACGATGACCGCCGCCGGTCTGCCGGTCCCGCCCGGCTTCGCCGTACCGACCGTGAGCTACGACGCCTTCGTGGCGCAGGCCGGCATCCGCGACCAGATCCGGTCCCGATTGGCGTGCCTGGACCCCGACGACGTCGACGAGGTGGACTCGGTGTCCGCCGCGATCCGTGATCTGATCACCTCCCGGCCCGTCCCGGAGCGGATGAGGCGGTCGTTCCTCGAGGCGTACCGCCAGCTCCAGGCACGCTTCGCGGCGCCGGTGCCGGTGGCGGTGCGGTCCTCCGCGACCGCGGAGGACCTGTCCACCGCCAGCTTCGCCGGGCAGCAGGACACGTACCTCTGGCTGACCTCCGGCGAGGACGTGGTGCGGCACATCCGCGAGTGCTGGGCCTCCCTGTACACCAGCCGGGCGATCATCTACCGGCTTCGCAACGCCGTCTCCGACGAGGGCCTGTCGATGTCCGTGGCCGTGCAGAAGATGGTGAACGCCCGCGTCTCCGGAGTCGCGATCACCATGAACCCGGCAACCGGCGACCGTTCGAAGATCGCGCTGGACGCGTCGTACGGCGTGGGGGAGATGGTGGTGAGCGGGCGGGTCACGCCGGACAGCATTCTGCTCGACAAGGTCATGCTGACCGTGACCGCCGAGATCATCGGGGAGAAGCACGCCGAGCTGGTCCCGGACACCGCGACCGGCCGCCTGGTCGAGCGTGCGGTCGACGAACAGCGCCGCCGGCGCCGCAGCCTCACCGACGACGAGGTGGTCGCGGTGGCGGCCATGGCCAAGAGGGCCGAGCGGCTCTTCGGCTGCCCGCAGGACATCGAGTGGGCCTTCGACGCCGACCTTCCCGACGGACGAAACCTCCTGCTGCTGCAATCGCGACCCGAGACGGTGCACAGCAGCAGACCGGCCGTGCGCCGCGCCGTCGCCACGTCCGCCACACCCCGTGTGGACTTCCTCCTCGGCCTCACGAACAGGACTGCCTCATGACGCACACCATCCCCGCGCCCGGCGCCACGACGAAATCGTTCCCCAAGCCGTCGGAGCTGCCCGTACCTGCGGGCGCCGAGGGCTGGGAGGAGCTCTACCCGTACCACCTGAGGTTCCGGCACAGCCCCGGGGCCGACGACAAGTTCTGGTTCTGCGACAGCCAGCACTGGCCGACCGTGTTCAAACCGTTCGAGACGATCGGGGCCGAGTTCGCGGTCAAGTGCCTGGGGCAGTACAACACCCGTCACCTGCTGATCCCGCCCGCCAACGGCATCGAGTTCAAGGTTCACCTCGGTTGCCTCTACATGTCTCCGGTGCCGGTGCCACCCGAGCAGATCCCGGCCCGGGTGCCGGAGTTCGAGCGCCGGGCCGGCCACTACTTCCGCAACTGGGAGACGCTGCTCGACTCCTGGCGGGTCAAGGTCCGCGCGACGATCGACGAGATGCAAGCGCTGCAGTTCGAGCCGCTGCCCGATCTGGTGCCCTTCGAGGACGTACTGACCGGGAAGGCCCAGGACGGCTCCGAGGTGCTGCTGGAGAACTACGACCGGCTGATCCAGTTGTGCTATCGGAACTGGCAGTACCACTTCGAGTTCCTGAACCTCGGCTATCTCGCGTACCTGGACTTCTTCGAGTTCTGCAAGACCGCCTTCCCGGGGATCGCCGACCAGGCGATCGCCAAGATGGTCCAGGGCGCCGACATGGAACTGTTCCGCCCGGACGACGAGCTGAAGGAGCTCGCCACGTTGGCCGTCGAGAGCGGCCTGGCGGCCGCCTTCGCCGACACCGACGACGTCGAGGGCACCCTGCGGCGCGTCTCGGCCGGCGACGGTGGCCGCGCGTGGTTGGCGCGGTACGAGGCGGCCAAGGAGCCGTGGTTCAACTTCACCGTGGGCAACGGCTTCTACGGCCACGACAGGTACTGGCTCGATCACCAGGAGATCCCGCTCGGCTACATCAAGGACTACATCCACCGACTCCAGAGCGGGCACCGGATCGGTCGACCGGTCGAGGAGCTGGTGGCCGAGCGCGACCGCATCGTCGCGGAGTACCGCGAGCTGCTCGACCCGGCCGACGCGGCGGAGTTCGACGCCAAGCACAGTCTGGCCGCGACCGCCTATCCCTACGTCGAGAACCACAACTTCTACATCGAGCACTGGACGATGGGCGTCTTCTGGCGCAAGGTCCGCGAGCTCGGGCGGGTTCTCGCCGGGGCCGGCTTCTGGCGCGACGCCGGGGACCTGCTCTACCTGACCAGGAACGAGGTGCGCGAAGCCCTGTTCGACCTCGTGACCGGTTGGGCCGTCGGGTCGGCGGCGTCCGGACCGTCCTACTGGCCGGACGAGATCGAGCGTCGCTGCCGGGTCGTCGAGGCGCTCCGGACCCAGCGCCCGCAGCCGGCACTCAACACCCCACCGGCCGAGATCACCGAGCCGTTCACGATGATGCTGTACGGCATCACGACTGCCCAGGTGCAGCAGTGGCTCGCCGGCGATGAGGAGCAGGACGCGTCGGCGATCAGCGGTCTGGCGGCCTCACCCGGTGTCGCCGAGGGACCGGCCCGGGTCGTGCACGACGCCGACCAGCTCGGCGAGGTGCAGGAGGGCGAGATCCTGGTCGCCACGATCACGGCCCCGTCGTGGGGTCCGATCTTCGGCAGGATCAGGGCCACCGTGACCGACATCGGCGGAATGATGAGCCACGCCGCGATCGTGTGCCGCGAGTACGGCCTGCCGGCCGTCACCGGCACCGGTACCGCCTCCAGGACCATCAGAACCGGCCAGCGCATCAGGGTCGACGGTGACCACGGTCGGGTCGAGGTTCTGGACTGACTACCGGCGAGTCGACCATCCGTCGAGGGCATGTGCACGCCACCGCCCGCCGGCACGCGCAGTCAGCACGGCCGGGCTCAGCGATGCACAGATTGGGCGATCTCCCCGACGCACCAACAGATAGAACCAACGACCATGGTCGATGACGTGATTGTCTTCACAGATGAAGCGAGGCGACGATGCGGCCGGATCGGAAACTGCTCGACTGGTTGACGGACCCGGTGGGTGATCGGGGGCTCTCCTTCCTCACCGGCGACGGCTGGCAGCGGCTGTCCTACCCGGCCCTTGCCGACAAGGCCCTGTCGTACGCGTCCCTGGTTCGTGACATGGGGATCGAGCGTGGCGGTCGCGTCCTGGTGCTGCACGACACCGGTCCGGAGTTTGTCGGAGCGTTCTTCGGCGCGCTGGCCGCCGGATGCACGGCCGTACCCCTTGCTCCACCGCGTGCGCTCGGCGGCCGTGACGTGTGGGTCGAGCACGCGGGACGCGTCATCGAACTCGTTCGTCCCGACCTGCTGCTCGGCGCGGACCAATACGCAGGCCTCCTGGCGGACGCCGCGCGCCGGTCGGACCATCGGTGCGTCCTCGCGGCGGAGCCGGACGGGCACGGTGCCCTCCCCGTCCAGGAACCGCCTGAGGTCGCCCTGCTCCAGTTCACGTCCGGTTCGCGCGGATCCCCGCGAGCGGTCCAGGTCACCGGTGCGCAGCTGGCCGCGAACATCAGCTCGATCAATGTCGCGCTGGGCGCTCCGGACGATTTCGGGGCGAGTTGGCTGCCGTTCTACCACGACATGGGTCTCGTCGGCTGCCTGCTGTTCCCGATCGTGCATCAGGTGTCCCAGCGACTCATGTCTCCCAGCCAGTTCATCGGCTCCCCGCTCGACTGGTTGTCCCCGTACGGAGGCGGCGAGGGCCAGGTGATGGCCATGCCGAACTTCGGATTCGACTACGTCGCCCGGAAGGTGGCCGCGCCGAGCCTGACGGGCATGGACTTCTCCCGGGTAGAGGTCGTCATCAGCGCGGCCGAACGGGTGCGTGCCGCCAGTGTGGCGGCCTTCTACGAGTTGCTCCGGCCGTTCGGGTTGCGGTGGGAGGCGTTGCAGCCGATGTACGGCCTGGCGGAGGCGACGTTGGCGGTGAGCGGCGTACGAGTGGGAGAAATCCCCATCACCGTCGCTGTGCGACGCCAGAGCGAGCAGATCGGCGCGAAGATCGAGATCCTCGATGTCGGTACCGTCGACGAACCCGGGCCCTCCGGTGCTGAACTGGTGCAACACGTCAGCTGCGGGGTGCCGCTGAGGGGCGTCGCGATCAAGATCGTCGACGATGCGGGACGGCTGTTGCCGCCCGGCCACCTCGGGGAGATCGTGGTGAGCGGACCCGGCGTCGCCAAGGGCTATCTCGGCGAGTCGTCGACCTCCACCCGGTTCACCAACGGCAACCTGTTCACCGGCGACGTCGGTTTCTGCCACGACGGCGAGCTGTTCGTGCTCGGTAGGCAGGGGGACAGCATCAAGGTTCGCGGCCGCAGCGTCTACGTCGAGGAGATCGAGGAGGCGATCGCCGCGACGTTGCCGCAGTTGTCGGACAGGACCGTGGTGGTGGCCGGCACGGATGCCACGGCGCCGACGATCCTGCTGTTGACCGAACATCAGGTGGACGACGTCCTCGCCACCCGGGCACTCGATCTCCTGCGGTCCTGGGTGGGCGACGAGGCGCGTGTCGACGTGGTCGTGCTCGCCCGCAAATCCCTCCAGTTCACCTCGAGCGGCAAGCCGAGACGTAGCCACATGTGGCAGAGGCACCTCACCGGCGAGCTGCCCGGTGTCGTCGTCGGGCAGCAGCGCCCCGACCGGGCCCAGGAAGCGGAAGGGGCGCCTCATGTCGATGCTCTTCGATGACGGAGTGGTGGGCGAACACGTCGATGACTACCGGCGGACCGTCAGATCGGTGATCGAGCGGGACATCGTGCCGCTCGTCCGCCCGGCCGCGGATGCTGGGCTCTTCCCACGCGAGGCGTTGTCGCGCCTCGGGGCGGCCGGTCTGATTCGGCAACGGTGGACCGACCAGGCGGGAGACCCCGGACGGGCGGCGATTCTGCACGAGGAGATGGCAGCGGCGGGATGCGCCGGTGTCGCGGTGGGCGTGACGTTGGTGATGGAGACCGTGGCGGGGGCCCTGCTGCGGTTCGGTCACTCCCCGCAGCTCAGGAAGACGCTCGATGGGGTACTCGAGGGCGACCTGGTCGGCTGCTTCGGAGCGTCGGAGGTGACCGGCGGATCCGACCTGAGCGGCATCCGGAGCTCCGTACGGCGGGAGCGGGACGGTTGGCGGGTCAGGGCCGAGAAGAAGTACCTGTCCCTCGGGCGGGCATGCGACTTCGCGCTGCTGCTGTGCCGGGTGGAGCGCGAAGAACGAGCCCGTACGCTCCAGCCGCTCGCCATCGTGATGGTGCCCGGCGAGAGCCTGCGGGTCGTCAAGCCGCTGCACAAGGCGGGCGCGGCGGCGCTCGACACGACGTGGATGGCCTGTGACACCTGGGTCCCCGACGAGGCCATGCTCGGCAGACCCGGTCTCGGCCTCGTCATGGCCAGTGAGGCCCTGACCTACGAGCGCGTCGCCGTGGCGGCGCACTGCGTCGGGGTGGGCAGCCGCGCGCTGACGTTGGCCGCGGCGCACCTGCATCGACGTACCCAGTTCGGGCAGCCGCTGATCTGCCACCAGGCCCTACGGCTGCGGCTGGCGGACCTGACATCGCAACTGGCAGTCCTGCGGCATGCCGTCTGCGGGGCGGCCGCGGCCGCCTCCCGCAGCGGCGGCAGGACGACGGTGCGGGAAGCGGCCGCGCTGAAGGTGACGGCCGCGCGTCTCATCGAGCGGGTGACCAGCGAATCTATGCACTTCTTCGGGGGAGCGGGATACCTGGAGGACGAGACCCCGATGGCGGCGCTGTGGAGAGACGCGCGACTCGCCCGGATCGGCGCCGGTACGGACGAGGTGCTGTGGGAGATCGTCGCGAACGGCATCGTCCCGGACTTCCGAACCTACGACACGTGCGTGAACCTGACCGAAAACGCTGCCGTGACCGAGGAGCTCACATGACGACCGACCCTACCTGTGACACTGGCTCAGCTCAGGAGTTCCAGGCGTTCCTCGACGCGCTCAGAACCGGTGGGAGCCGTCCTGTCTCCGCGACGGACCGGCTCGGCGACCTGGGCTACGACTCACTGGCCATCCTCGAAATGATCCTCGCCGTCGAGGCGCACTACGGCGTCGAGATCCTCAGCACGGTCGCTCTGACCGACGTGCAGACCGTGTCCGACCTCTATCAGGTGCTGCGTGACAAGCAGGGTGAGCGGCCATGACTGTTCTGTCCGCGCACCCGACCCGCTATGTCCGGCAGCTGGGGAACGTGGTGGTCAGACTGGCCGACGCCCCGGCCGACTTCGCTGCGGCGGCCGCGCTTCGGGAGCACGTGTGGCGCGCTCACCCGCTCTTCGACCCGTCCTGGAGCCGCCGGGCGGATGCCCATGGCTTCCTCTGGGTCGTCGAGCGCCTCGGCGAGGTCGTGGCGACGGGTCGTGGAGTGCCCTACGCCTCCGGCTTCGTCAGGATGGCCGGCTACGGCGCGAAACTGAACGGAGTACCGCTCGATGAGACGTGGATGGAGATAAATGGCATGGCCTCACGGCCAGGACTCGCCTTCCCCGCTGCCGCGCTGATCCTGCCCGTGGCGGCACGATGGACACTGGACAACACGGCGATCCGTCATGCGTTCGGGGGATGTCCTCCGCAAGTGGCGTCGCTCTATCGCCGATGCGGCTTCCAGGTGGACGAGGACCAGTTCACGGTGCGCGACGGCCCGGATGCCCGCTTCTCTCTGCACTTCCTTCAGGGTGACCTGGCGACCTGTGCCGAGGCGGTGCACCTGCGCTGAGGCCGGACCACGCCGGTCGGGGCAGCGCCACCGAATCGTCCGGATCCGGCGGGCCCACGACGTTGCGCCAAGAAGCGGTCGCGACCGTGCCGAGTCGCTGCGTCGCCCGGGTCAGGGCCACGTACAACGTGCGGTGACCCAACGGCGAGCCGGCGATGATGTCCTCGGGGCGGACGACGACCACCGCGTCGTACTCCATGCCCTTGGCCTCGAACGCGCTCACGACCGTCAGCCGCGCCTCGGCGCCGGCGAGACCGCTGAGCCACTCGTGTGCCTCGGCGCACCCGTGGGCGTCGGGCGTGATGACCCCGACCGTCCCGACCACGGCCGCCAACAGGTCGGCAACCGATCGGCGTACCGTCGTCGGCAGGGCGGAGGCCGGCACCAGCAGGTGCACGGGTGTCAGGCCGTTGCTGCGCACCGCGGTCGGCAGCGCGGCATCCGGCAGGACCGACCGGATCACCTGCGCCGCGGCGGCGAAGATCTCCGTCGAGTTCCGGTAGTTGGTGCGCAGTACGTACCGTCTGACCTTCTTTGCGCCCAGCGCCTCGGTCCGGGCGCTGACCTGCTCGGCCGGGTCACCGGTCCAGGCCGACTGCACCGGATCGCCCACCAGGGTCCAGCTGGCCAACTGCCCCCGCCGGCCCAGCACCCGCCACTGCATCGGCGTGATGTCCTGGACCTCGTCCACGATGATGTGCGCGAACTCGCGATAGTCGTCGGGGCGCTGCCACGTGCGTGCCGCCTGTTCCCGCTCGAACGTGGTGACGACCTCCTGCTTGCCCAGGACGGTGAAGGGGGCCGGCGCCGGCCGCTTCACCGTCGGTCGGTGTCCCAGGTAGGTCTCCAGCTCGTCGAGCAACGCCACGTCGTGCACGCTGGGCCCGAGTTCGCCGAGCTGGCTCATCGACGCCAGCAATGTCGTCCGTTCGGCGGGGGTGAGGATGTCCGCGCAGTAGCGCGTCAACCGGGCCGGATCGGCCAGCCAGCCCAGCACCTCGCGTGGCGTGACGATGGGCCACCAGGACCGGAGGTACTGCCGGAAGGCGTCGTGGTCGATCAGGTCGTCGTCGAACTGCGCACGGGTCAGCGGCCTCAGCTCGCGCCGGTGGCTCAGCCACAGGCGGCCCAGTACGGCCTGGAACGCGGCTCTCCGCACCTCATTGCGCCGCCGACCCCGTCCCACCCGTTGGCGGATGTTCTCGCCCTGCCGGTGGGTCAACGTCAGCCAGGTGCCCCGGTACCGGATGCGCAGACCGGCGGGAACGCCCGGTGGCGCGTCCTCCGACGCCCGACGCAGGACCCGACACATGCGTAGCGACCCCTTGACGGCGCGGGCGGCGGTGGCCTCTTCGCGCTTCGCCTCCACCCCGGCCACCAGTTGCCCCACGGCCTTGAGCGTCGCGGAGTCCTCCCCCAGCGCGGGTAGTACGGACTCGATGTAGTCCACGAAGACGGGCGACGGACCCACGATCAGGACGCCGCCGCCCACGAACCGTCCACGGTCCTGATAGAGCAGGTACGCGGCGCGGTGCAGGGCCACCGCCGTCTTTCCGGTTCCCGGGCCGCCCTCCACCAGCGTGACGCCGGAAGCCGGCGCGCGGATGGCCAGGTCCTGCTCGTGCTGGATCGTCGCGACGATGTCCCGCATGCTGGCGCCTCTGGCACGGCTCAACGCCGCCAGGAGCGCCCCGTCGCCGACCACGCTCATGTCCGCCGGCGCGTTCGCCGGGTCGAGCAGGTCGTCCTCGACGCCGGTCACCTTCTCGCCTGTCGACTGGATGAGCCGGCGGCGGACCACCCCCTGCGGGTCTCGCGCGGTGGCCTGGTAGAACGCCGCGGCGGCCGGCGCCCGCCAGTCGATCACCAGCGGCTCGGCCCGCTCACCGCGCAGGCCCAACCGGCCGATGTACCGGGGGGACTCACCCGACCGGCTACGGTCGGGGCGCAGGTCGAGCCGCCCGAAGACCAGCCCTTCGTGTTCGGAGTCGAACGCCCGGCGCCGACGGGCGGCGTGGAAGACCAGGGCGTCGCGCTCGACCAGGGCGCCGACGGTGCCGACGTCGGCCTGCCGGTAGCCGGCCTCTTCGGCCTGCACCGTAGCGGCACGGAGCGTCGCGAGCCGGGCGTAGACCCGGTCGACGTGCTGTTGCTCGACGGCGATCTCCCGGCGTAGTGAGGCCTCGTCCGCCATGGTTCTCCTCCTGCCTGCGGCGCGTACCGCGAACGGGTCATGGTGACACCACGCAGCACACCGGCGTGCCGGTTCGCGGGACAGTCGGATGGTGTTGCCCGACGAGAGCGGGGGTGGAGGTCGGTTCGGGCCGCGGTACCGGGCTGGCCGGCGGTGTCGCGTTCCGGCACCGGCTCAGCCGTGGCGGCTCTCGGCTCCGGCAGCCGTAGCCGGTCGGTAGGGGCGAACCACCCCGTACGACCCTGGATCGGGCTCGGACCGGTCATGGGTCGCGGTGAGGGCGATCATCGGCGGATTGGCGACGAACTGGCGCCACTGGACGCCCTGTGGTCCGTCGATCAGTCGAGGAGGAACGGCGATGGGGTGCCAGGCAGCCCGGCCCAGCCCCGCAGCCGAGAGCGCTGCTTCATAGGCTGCCCTGGACCACTGACGGAAGGTGATCCGGATGGCGTCGTGGAGCAGTGTGTACTCCACACAGTCGTCGTCGACTCTGCGCTGCGCGAGGGACGAGGTCGTCCAACCGCCCCAGCCGTCGTCGCCCAGCGCGAAGTCCGGATTGATCGTCAGGGCGACGAGTCGCCCGCGCGGGGCCAGGAGGGTGGCTGCGGAGGCGGCCATCGCCTGCAGCGCGCCGGCGTCCTCGGCGTAGCCGAAGAGCCAGACCGCGAGGGCGACGTCGAAGGTGCCGAGCAGGGGCAGGGCGCGCACATCCGCGTGGACGTATGTGATGCCCAGTCGCTCGCGTGCTTCGTGGCGACGTGCGACCGCCAGCATCCCGGCTGACACATCCACGCCCACCACTCTCGCCGCCCCGGCCCGGCGCGCCAGGCGGGCGTAGACGCCCGAACCGCACGCGAGGTCTACGACCGTTCGGGTTCGAAGGTCACCCGCCAGCCCGAGGATCGAGTCGCGTTCCGGGGCGAAAAGCGAGGACTCCCGCTGCTTGTCATAACGCTGGCCGTCAATGTGATCGTAGGTCGGCACGTGAACCTCCCGGGGGCTTTCGGTCCGCTTCTGTGTTGCCCCCGGCGCCATCTCGCGCAGGCGCCGTACCGCACGGGGCCGTTGGCACGCCCAAACCCCGTCCTCGAATCGAGGACCGGTCGGGAAGGGTCCGCGACGGGTGCATGAAACGCCGGGCGTGCGACGCGGCGGTCCTGGCGTCGCCGCTCCGCGCCACAGCGGATCGGACGCTACGGGCCCGCGTGACGCCCGTCAATCGGGTGCTCGTGACAGGTGCCCGACGCCCTCCCGCACCCGGTGGAGACCCCGGTGCGAGCCGGGATGCGAGATTGAGGGTTCTCCCCGATGTGTGTGTCGTGGCCCGGCTTGAACACTCCATTCAGGCCTGTGAGCCGAAACTCAGCGAGTACTTCGCCGGGCAGTCCGCATCAATTGATCCGGACATCACGCGTGGATCATCGACTGGAAGGAACGCCACCATGGACGACCTGACCGAGACCGTCGACGCGGATCTGGACCTCGAGCTCGACGAGAGCGTGGAGCTCGACGCGGTCGAGAAGGGCATCGCCATCAACCACAACGAGATCCTGGTCGTCAGCTGATCGACATCGCGCGAAGGGCTCACGCGCCGCTTCCGTTCTCATGGGCCGGCCGCGGGAGCCCTTCGGCTTCTTCGCTGTGAAGCAGGTGAGGCACGGTGGGTACCATCGCCGAGTCGATGACGCCCGGGAACCGTCGGGTCGTGGATCCGGCCGAGACCTGGGCGCGCGTCCGCCCGCACCTGGCCGCGATGGGGATAACCCGGGTGGCCGAGGTGACCGGCCTCGACGTGATCGGCATCCCGGTGTTCCAGGCAGTCCGCCCGAACGGCCGGACGTTGTCTGTGTCGCAGGGCAAGGGCGTCACGGCAGAACTGGCCCGGGTGTCGGCGGTGATGGAGTCGATCGAGATGTGGCACGCCGAGGAGGTGGACCTGCCGTACGTCGACGCCGTCGTCGCCGACATCCAGCCGCAGCTGGCCTATCCGGTGTTCGATCTTCCGCAGCCGCCACGGTCGGCACTGTCGAGCGGCAGCCGGCTCCGCTGGACCGCCGCCCGGTCGCTGAGCGGAGCGCAGGGCACCTGGCTGCCGCTGGCCTGCGTGCGCATGGATAACACCGACCCCTCCGGCTGGAGCCCGCCGCTGCTGAGCTCCACGTCCAACGGACTGGCCAGCGGCAACACCGTGAGCGAGGCGCTGGTGCACGCCCTGTACGAGCTGGTCGAGCGGGACGCCCGGGCGAGGGTCGGCGCAGGCCACGCGACGCCAACCGTGGACGTCACCACGCTGACGGGGGAGTCGGCGGCGCTGGCCGAACGCTTCCACCGCGCAGGCGTGCGTCTGCTCGTCCGGGACCTCACCGACCTCGCCGGGTTGCCGTGCTACGAGGCCGTCATCTGGTCCAGGGACCTTCCCGTACGCTTCGCGGGCAGCGGTTGTCACCGGTACGCCGACGTGGCACTGTCTCGTGCGCTCACCGAAGCGGCACAGTCCCGCCTCACCATGATCGCCGGCTCCCGGGACGACCTCTCGGACGAGGCCTACGCCTGGGTCGACTCCCGCCCGCGCCTGCGAGATCCCTTCTCCGACTGCCGGCCCGACAGGGAATTCGTCGCCGGGGCGGTGACGACCAATCTCCTTGAGGACCTCGCCGCGGTCACGGCCCTCGTCGACGAGAAATCCTCAGGAGGGGTCTACTGGGTGGACCTCTCGCACCGAGACTTCGATATTCCCGTGGTTCGGGTGGTGGCCCCGGGCCTTCGTCTCAGCCAGGACTACCGATGACGACCTTCATCTTCGCCGGCCCTTCCCTGTCCGGTGAGTCCCGGCAGGCCGCAGCGACCGGCGCCGTGCTCCTGCCGCCCGTGGCCGGTGGCGACCTGCTCCGGCTGGGCGCGGGCCCGGGGGATGTCGTCGGCATCATCGATGGCTACTTCCAGCGTCGCCCGGCGGTGCGACACAAGGAGGTGCTGGATCTGCTGGCCGCCGGGGTGCAGGTGCACGGGGGAGCCAGCATGGGCGCGCTGCGCGCTGCCGAACTGTCGGTATTCGGCATGGTAGGACACGGTCGGATATTCCGGGACTACCTCTGCGGTGACATCACGGCCGACGATGAGGTCGCCCTGCTGCACGGCACCGACGAGGAGGGCTACCAGCCCTACACTCTGGCCCTCGTCAACGTCCGCTACGCGCTCACCGACGCCAGGCGGGCGGGCCTCATCACGTCCGCGGTCGCCGAGGCGGTCCTGCGGGACGCTGCCCGCCTGCCGTTCACCGAACGGACCCACGCGTCCATCCTCGAGATGGCTGCGGGGTCGGGAGCTCTCGGCAGCCGCGATCTCGGCACGCTCGAACGGGTCCTGCTCGCCGCCCCGGACGTCAAGCGCCTGGACGCCCAGCAGATGATCGATGCGCTGCTGCACCCGCCGCCGGCTGCGGACGCTACACCGACGACGGCCGTCCGCGATTGGACGTTGCACGAGACGCTGCACCTGCGGAGCTGGAAGATGACCGCACGCGGCCATAACGATCCGGTGGCCGGCTGGGTGCCCGAGGCCCACGTGCATGGATTCGTGCAGGTCCTGGCGGCCGACTACGCCGCGTTCCGCGAGCAGGTGGCGACGCGTTACCTGGCTGCTGCCGAGCCGGCCCGCCGCGGGACGGGGGAGTCCGCCACCCCGAGCACCCGGTCCCAGCCGGGTGGGCACACCGCCCCGACGAAGGGGATGTGGCCGACCGGGCGCGCGCACCGCCCGGGTCGGCACGGCGATCCGCGGCGGTCGGACGAGGACGTCTCGCGTGCGGCCCTGGAGCACCTGACCACCCTGGGCTACCTGAGCCGGCAAGGGCGGGTGGATCCGGGAATGGAGCGCTGGTGCACCGTGCGGGAGCGACACCTGCCCCCGACGGTACGGGTGCTGAAGGCAGCGGCACGGGCTCTCTTCCCGCCCGCCTACCTGGCGTGGTCCGACCCTTTCCTGGACGCGTTGAAGGCCACCGGGTCCTACCCGGCCATCCAGGAACGCTTCCTCGAGTGCATGCGCTTCAACCGCGCACTGCGCAGATCCCGCCCGGGTTTCGTTCATCAGCTTCGTACCGACCGGATGATCTCCCACTTCACCGCGCGGTGGGGTGGACGGCACCTTGCGGACGTCGCCCTGGAACGCGGCTTCGCCACCGTCGACGACCTCCTGGCGGCCGCGCGTCCCTTCTACCTCTACGACAAGGCGAACGCTCGCCGCGTCGAGAAGGACGACCGGCCGATCGTCATCGGCGGCTGATTCCGGGACGATGGCCGTGGACGACGACGCCGTGGAGGTGAGGGCCCGCGCCGCTGTCGCGCGTCACCGGTACGATCCGGCCGATCGGGCCCGCCAGCAGATCGACGTGGCGCGCCGCTGGCGGCAACAAGGCGACTACCGGCGTGCCGGGCTGCTCCTGGCGCTGACCATGCCGACGGTCGAGGAACACTGCGGGCGCGAATCTCTCGACGTGGCCCAGCTGTGCAACGAGTGGGCAGTGGTGGGCAAGTACGCGGGCGACTTCGACCTCTCCGAGAAGCTCTACCTCCGCGCTCTGGCCATCTTTCGGCACAGGTACGGTGCCTGCCACAACACGGTGGCGACTGTCCTGCACAATCTCGGGGGTCTCGCCCATGCCCGTGGCGCCCATGCCGAGGGAGAGCCCTACGCGGCGCTGTCGGTGCGGATCAGGACCAGCATCCTCGGACCGGGTCACCCGCTGGTGGGCGCTGATCGGGCGGCGTGGGCGGCCCTGCTGGTGGGGTGCGGCAGGGCTGACGAAGCCGAAGAGCAACTGCTCCGCGCGCTGGCCATCTTTCGCGCTCACCACGGCGGACGAAGCTACGAGGTGGCCTCCGCGTTGCACAATCTCGCCGCTGTTCAGCACCGGCGAGGCAGGCTCGAGGAGGCCATCGACGAGTACCGCGAGGCGCTCCTGCTCAAGCGCCGACTCCTCGGACCCCGCCATCCTGATCTCGCGGTCACGCTCGTCAACCTGGCGGCCGCCCTCTGCCGGCATGGTGACCTCAGCGCGGCGCGGCACCACTTCGCGCTGGCCAGGTCCATCCTCGGGCCGCAGGTCAGTCCGGACCACCCCACTCTGGTTGCCGCCGTTCAGGGAATCGCCGGCATCGAGCAGGCGGCGGCGTCAGGACGGCGGGTGCCGCCGCCTGCCGGGGGTCGCCCGCTGCTCGGCGGCAATGAGTGATCACCCCGACGGGAGAGCGGATCTCCACGACGATCGTCACACCTGGCGATCTCCGCGGCCCGGCTGCGTCAACCTCGATCGTTCCATGGCGCCGTCACCGCGATCACCAGCCGGTAAGACACGTACCGGGAGCCGCCTGCGCCCCCGAGCCGGCCGTCGAAGGGCCGCTGCGCTGCCCCGCGAGCCGCGCCGAGGATCGGCCGGGCCGGGTCGGACCTGCCGCCGCCGGTGTCACGCCGGCAGCGACAGGCCCGTGGCAACGCACCCCTCAGGCGCCGCCGACCAGCAGTACGTACCGACCACCGCTTCCGGTTCTCATGGCGAGATTTTCCGGCCGCCCACCTCACCGGCGTGCCGCGAGCTCAGTGCCGGTCGTCGTCCTCCGTCCCGGCTCGCTCGGCGGCCAGGGCAGACCGGATGCGCTCTTCCAGGTCCTCCGGGGGTGTCGCCCACACCGCCGGATCCCGAAGGGCTTCCTCGAGGCGGGGCGGCGACCACCGTCCGGCCGCCGGCGCGCCCTCCGACTCCACCATCGGTCCTCCAAGACTGCGGTGCCGTTCCCGCCCCAGCCTACCGGTGCCGGCAGAGCGGTGACACGCCCCGCCGCCGCGCCGGGAGGTCCGTACCGAGGGCCGGGCCGGTGGCCGAGAGCGGTCCGGGCGCCGGAGTGGCGAAACGTGCCGATGCGCGGCCACCGTGGGCGCCAGCACCAGCAGGGGTACGCCACGACGCCGGTACTCCGTTTCCCCGACGGGAACCGACGACCATGGTCGGGGCGTACCAACGGTAGAGCGGGGGAGTGGGCGTGAGCCGCCACTGCTCTCCGTACGCGTAGCGCTGGCTCCCGGAGAGGATGCATGATCACCAAGGACCGTCCTGCGATTGAGGTGAGGTCGGACGGGGATATGGCCTCCGCGAGCACGGCGGCGCCGGCCGGCCAGGTGGAGTGGTGCGGATATCTGCACACCGTGCAGCGCAGTCTGCTCGACTTCGAGCACGGCCTGCGGCGCGCCTGCGGACTGAGCCTGAGCGACTACTACGTCCTCACGCTGCTGGTCAGCGCGCTCGATCGCCGGCTGCGCCTCAAGACGCTGGCCGGTGAACTTCAGGCCCGTCCGAGTCGTGTCACGTACCAGGTGAACTCCCTGCGGGGCCGCGGCCTGGTGGAGCGGGAGCCCAGTTCTGACGACGGCCGCGGCGCCTTCGTTCGCCTGACCGACCTGGGCCTGCGCACGGTGCGTGCCGCCTACCCCCATCATGCGACCGGTTCGGAGCAGCACGTCCGGCGGATCCTGCGGTACCCGGCACCCGCGACGCCCGCGGACCGACCCGACCGACCCCGACGGCCCGACGGGTCCGCCGCTGGCCCGGACGCCCGAGAACCGGGCGACCCGGGCCCGGCGTAGAGCTACCGAACCGGTTGGTCGAACTCCGAGGAGCACGAATGAAGAAGCTTCTGCTGGTCCTGCTCATGGCCGCCACGGTGGCCGGCGCGGCGGGCTGCGACTCCGCCGAGCGGGACGGCGCCGCACCGCGGACGCCGGCCTCGGCGGCACCCACCGGGGGTGACCCGAGTGCACCGGCCCCGCAGGTGGTGCCGACGCCCGAACCCGAGCAGATCACCCTGACCGCCGGCCGGGCGGTCGTCGCCGGCGTCCGGTCGGATGTGGTGCGCTTCAAGGATCGGATCGTCTACCGCTTCGAGGGTGACGACCACGACCCGTCGAAGGTGAACTGCACGGCCGACTGCCTGATCGTCTGGCCGCCGCTGCTGACCGACGGGACGAAGATCGAGCTCTCCGGTGTCGACCCGAAGCTGGTCGGCACCGTCACCCGCGAGGACGGCTTCACCCAGGTCACCCTCGCCGGATGGCCGCTCTATCTGTTCAAGAGCGACCGGACCGCCGATGACACCCTCGGCGAGGGCGTCGGTGGCAACTGGTCGGTGATTCGTCCGGACGGGAAGCCGGCGATCAAGAAGTAGCCCCACCCCGTGGGCTGGCGCATCGGGACCCGGACCGCCGTCGTGACACGTCAGAGCGCCGGGTACGGCGGCTGCCGCTCGACCTGAGGCACGGAACCGCACCGGTTGCCCGCGCCGTACTGACCAGCGAATCAGACAACGAGCAGGAAAGCAGGAATCCGATGCCGATCAGCATCGCACGTCGTCTCGCCACCGTTCTCGGCACGACCGTCGTCGCCGGGGGTGTGCTGTCCGGTTTCGCCGCTGCGGCGAGCGCGGCCCCCGGTGATCCCCCGCCCAGCCGGGACCGGGTGATCCAGCCCTTCCGGACCGCCGATCTGCTGGTACCCACCAGTGGCAGGTCGGGGGCGCGGGTCGTGTCGCAGCCGCGGATCGGCAAGGCGCAGGACACGCCGGAATCCCAGGTCTGGGCCTTCGACAACAGCCGGAAGTTCGACCAGAACGGCGCCGTGATCCGGGGTGGCGTCAGCTTCATCTTCCAGCCCACGCTCGGCAGGTCCGGTGTGCGTCCCCTCTGCATGGACGTCGCCGGCGACTCGGCACAGGCGGGCGCGTCGGTGGAACTGCGGCTGTGCGACGGCACCCCCAGCCAGGTGTTCACATTCGTGGGCGACCTCCAGGTCCCCAACGTGCAGAACGTGCGCAGCGGGCTCAACCTGGAGGTCCAGCCCGACGGCACGGTCGTTCAGCGAGGCTTCGTGGGTCGGGCCCCGGCCGGCGCGAGCGCGCAGGAGCGCGCGAAGCTCCAGGCCCGCAGGGACGCGCAGACCTTCCTTCCCCGACCGAAGTCCCTGGGTGTCGGCGGCGCCTGAGGGCCCTCCGCGGCGACCGTCGTGCCGGCCCGGCCCGGGCCGCGCCGCGGGCCAGGGCGGCCGGCCAGGGATGGCGGCCGCCCTGGCCCGCGGCACACCGATCCCGCACGTCCGCCGCACTCGGACACCGCCGACCGATCGGCCGGCACCGACGGCGAGGACATGGCCGTGGGCGAGCGTGGGAAGTCCCGGCCGCTGCGACCGGCACCCGAGGTCGACGGGCCGTGGCGGCCGGGAGACGTCGTCCCTCGTGCGGAACCGGGGGGTGGGCAGCGGGAGTGATCACGCACGAGGCTCACCGCGGTGTGAACGCCCGGCTGTGTGGGGGGCGGTGGAGCACGGCGGCGGGGCTCGCCGGCCTGTTCCGAGCCGTGCTGCCGGCGACCGGCCAGCGGCCCCGTCCGCATCGAGTGACAGCTGTACCGATCCGCTGCCCATCAGGTTGGAGTGCTGTGTCGATGAAATCGTTGGGCGGCCCGGCGTTGTCCGGGCATGATCGGCTCGTGGACAGCTACCTGGTGACCGAACGCCTCGTTCTGCGCCGGTTCACCGCCGACGATGCCGAGTTGCTGATCGAGTTGGACAGCGACCCGGCGGTGATGCGCTATCTCTCCGGCGGAGAGCCGACGGCACCAGACGTCATTCGCGAGCGCTACCTCCCGAACATCCTGGCCGGCTACGAGAAATGGGACGGCGACTTCGGCCTGTTCGCCGCACACGAGAAGGACGGTGGCGCCTTCATCGGTTGGTTCATTCTGCGCCCCGCTCCGGATGGGCCGCTCGACGAGGTGGAGCTCGGCTACCGGCTGCGGCGGGCGTCGTGGGGCAAGGGGTACGCCACCGAGGGCTCGCGGGGACTGCTGCACAAGGCGTTCACTCAGCTCGGGGTGCGCATGGTCTGGGCCGACACGATGACCGTCAACCGCGGTTCACGGAAGATCATGGAAAAGGTCGGCATGTCCTTTGTGGGTTCCGTTCCCCTTCCGGCCGACATGGTCATGATCGATGGGGCCGAGCATGGCGGCGTACGGTACGAGACGACCAAGGAGCAGTGGGAGCGCCAGTAGCCCGGGTGCGTGCCGTCCTGTCCCGAGCCGGGACGGCACCGGCGCAGCCGTACGGAGACTCTCCGCAGCGAACCGCGCGGGTGCAATGATCGGCTGCTGTGGCGCTCGGCCACGACACGTCGCTTGGCCCCGTAGCTCACGAGCAGGTCGTCGACCTCGCCGCGCCGTCAGTGTGCCCCGCATCCGTACTGTCCGGAACCCGACGCCGGGGACCAGGTCGCCGCGAGTGAAAGCGGGTTGAAACCGACCAGCAAGCGCCCTCAGCAGAGTCGCAGCGGAAGCTACTACTACTGGGGGGCGGAAGTGTCTGCTTCTGCGGCACACACATCATGACCGAGACCGACGACCTCGCGTTGGAGAGACGCTTCGCCGCCGGCGACGAGCTGGCGTTCAACGAGTTGTACCGCCGATTCTCCGGGCCGATGTACGCCACCGCGTACCACGTGCTCGGGAACCGGGACCTGGCGGCGGACGCGGTGCAACAGGCATTCGTCCAGGCGTGGCGAGCAGCCGACCGGTTCGACGCGTCTCGGGAGATCCAGCCCTGGCTGTACGCCATCACCCGCCGTGCGGCGGTGGACATCTACCGGCGCCGCCGCAAGATCTCGGCAGAGTTGCCGTTCGACGAGACCTGGGCGACCGCGGGAGAGCTGCGTGAGGAAGGGCTCTCTCTCGATGCCACCTGGCAGGTCTGGCAGGTCCGTGCGGCGCTCGAGCGACTGGCACCGGAGGAGCGGCAGGTGCTCCAGCTGGCCTACTACCAGGGGATGACCCAGAGCGAGATCGCGGCCGCCCTCGGCATCGCGCTGGGCACCGTCAAGAGCCGGTCCTTCCGGGCGCAGCGCCGGCTGGCGGGCCTGCTGTCGCATCTGCGTGAGACGGAGGTCCCGGGATGACATCGCTGCGCACGACCGCGGGCGAACTGCCTCCGGCGCACGGGCGATGGCGCCCGTCAGCCGGAGCCGCACCGTCGGTACGGGGTACCGGTCCGGCCGCGCGACCGAGAACCGCCGGCGCCCGTACGGCGTGGTCCTGATCGGCAGTCCGGTGCTGAACCCGCAGCCGGCAGGAACCGAGGAGCAAGTGTGTACGAGGCGTTGATTGACGCGGATGGTGCCTACTTCGATGCGCTCGTGGCGTCGGACAGTGGCGCGCTGGAGCGGCTGCTGAGCGACGACTTCATCATCGTGGACGTGCTGGCCGGCGAGCTCGTGCCCCGGGAGGTGTTTCTGGCGCTGATCTCCGACGGGAGTCTGCGCTTCGAGCGGATCAGCCGTGAACCCGACTCTCTGGTCGTGCGCATCCACGGTGACGTCGGTGTCGTCGTCGGAAGCACACAGCTGGTGATGTCCTTTCAGGGCCACCGCCGGCAAGTGGCGAGTCGCTACACCCACGTGTTCGCCGATGGCGGCAGCGGGCTTCGTCTCGTCGCGGCGCAGGGAACACCACGGGCCTAGCGCAGCGGAGTCCTTCGCCCCCCTCCGAAGAGCCGGCCGGCCGGTCGGGCCGGGCCGGGCCGAAGTCACCCGTCGGCTGTGGCCCGATCACCGTCGACGCATCTGAGCGGGCAGGACACGACTGCCCTGTCACAAGAGAAGGAAGAAAAGGTGTTCATCTCCTACCTCGTCGTCACGCTGATTCTGGCGGCGGTACTCACGATCTCGGCGGTTCTCACCGCCACCGGCAACCCCGCGGTCCGTGCGCAGATGACGGATGTGGGGGTGCCGCGGTCCTGGCTGCCGTGGTTGGCGGCCTGCAAGCTGGCGGGAGCAGTGGGCCTGGTGCTCGGCTCGGTGATTCCGCTGCTGGGCGTGCTGGCGAGCATCGGCGTGATCTGCTACTTCATCGGCGCCGTCTGGACGCACCTGCGCGCACGCAACTTCGCCCTGGTGCCGCCGGTGGTGCTCGGTCTGGCCGCGGTGGCAGCGCTGCTGTTGCGGATCTGGTCTGCCTGACGCCGGTGCCGCTCGGGGCCGCGCCGTCCGTCGGCGGCCCTGACGCGGCTCACCTCTGCTCCGGGGCCACCCCGCCCGCTCGAGACCCTCCGAGGGGTCCGCCGCTGCGGGATCCGAGCGGCGCTGGCGAGGCGTGATGCCCGAAGAGAAACAGTATCCACACGACAAGAGGATGTCGGAAAATGACGATGCGCACGATCATCGCCGTGCTGATGGGAGTCGTTGCGGCGGTAGCCCCGGCGTCGGCCCCAGCCTCGGCAGCGGCCGACCAGTTCGTGGCGGTGACCGACGCCACGGTTACCTCGGACACCCTGTTGGAACCGGTGGCGGCCCGCATCGGCGCGACCTTGCGGTTCGTGCCCCCGCAGGGCAGGAGTGGCCGGGTGCTGACGTCGAAGGCGACGCAGCAGTGGAACGTGCCACAGGTCAAAGTGGATGGCGTCTTCGTCCGAGACACCTTCAACCTGATCAATCGGGTCGAGAGCGATGGGCGGCGGCTCTGTCTGGACGTGGAGGGCGATTCCAAGCAGGCCGGGGCACGGCTGGTCCTGCGGCCCTGTGACGGCACGAGCAGTCAGATGTGGACGAGGCCGGGCAGTCCCATCGGCGCGGTGCTGCTGGTCAATCGCTGGAGCGGGCTCGTGATGAACAAGGCGGGGGACCGGGTCACCCAGCAGCAGATCATCCGTGCTGAGTCGAGCGAGGAGCGCCGCACGGCCTTCCAGGTGCAGCAGTTCAACTTCCCACGCGCCGTCGGACTGTTCTGAATCCCGATCGCCGATGTCCGGGCGGAGGAAGCCTCCGCCCCGGTCACCGACTCACTGCCCGAGCCCGTCGTTCGAGGCGTCCGTCGGGTGGGCGACACACGGTCGCTCACCCGGCGGACGTCTCGCCGGATGTCCCGGCGTCGCGTTCCCGCAGTCGTGGTCGGGCAGATCACAACCGCCCGATGCGATCCCCTGATGAATGCCGAGATCCGATTACCGATCCCCGTACGTGTATCTGGTGCGTCCGATTGCGGGGCCGATTCCGGAAACGGAAACTCACCCGGCTGAATTGGACGAAAAATTGTTCAGCAACGGTGAAGGGGAATCCGATGAAGAAGACTACCGGGATCGGTGTCGTCCTGGCGGCGATGGCGGTCGCCGGCGGCGTGGGCGCCACTGCCGCCCAGGCGGCGCCGGTGCCGACGGCGCAGCAGTTGGCCGGCGGGGTGCCGACCGGACACGTGGTGCTGCAGCCCGGCTCGTCGAACGGCACGTTCGGGCTGCTGCGGATGACGGCCGGCGTCGACAGCAACCACGATCTGCGCGAGGGCGTGACCAGCAAGCAGGCGGCCCCGTCGACCGATCCGACGTTCGCGCGCCAGCGCTTCGACATCATCGCCCTCGACGGCGGGTCCTTCGCTGTCTGCAGCCTCTCCGTCTCGACCAGCACGAACAACTTTCCCCTGCTGAGCTGCCTGGACGTGGCGAACGAGCAGACCACCGCGGGCGCCACCATCGTGCTGCGGCCCTTCGACAACTCGCCGAGCCAGCGCTGGCGGATCCAGCACTCCAGCGCCGGCGGTGGTCTGGGCCTCGCCAGCTTCGGGCTCCAGAACACGTTCAGTGGCAAGTTCCTCGACACCGTCTCGGACACCGGTCGCCCCGGTGCCCTCGTCCAGAACAACGGCAGCGACACGGACGACGGGCAGCGCTGGTTCATCAAGACCGCCTGACCGATCGGTGAGCTGAACGAGGGCCGGCTCCTGCGTGATCCGTCGCGCGTGAGCCGGCCCTCGGCCGAAGGCGGCGCCGGAGACGGCTACCGACGCCGCACGTGGACATCCGCGCTGTGCGGTGGCTCTCATCGCGAGCCACCGCGAACCGGGCCGAGGTGGCGTCGCGTGATGCAGGTGCCGACCTCCGGCGACAGAGAGGCGAGACAGATCATGAGAAGCCGACTTTACGCAGCAACCATCACCATCGCCGTCACGGTGCTGGTGGGGGGACTCACCGCGTGCGGTTCGAGCGACACGACCGCGCGGCCCGAGGCCTCCGCCACGTCGACGGCCGCCGCACCGAGTGCCGAGGCGCAGGCCGAGGCGACGCCCTTGGCGGTACCGCCACTGAAGGTCGGACCGGCCGTGCTGGGCACCGCCCGCCACCAGTTCAGCGCCGAACGCACCGACCTGGTCAACATCCCCGGCGGCACCTTCAACATCCTGACGGTCAACGGCAAGACGGCCTACCGGTTCGAGGAGGACGGCGACAAGCCGTCGAAGGTCAACTGCCACACCGACTGCCCCGTGGTATGGCCGCCGGTGCTCACCGACGGTGCCCCGGTCACCGTCGAGGGCGGGGCCAAGCAGGGCCTCGTCGGGAGCGTGAAGCGCGAGGACGGCCACGTGCAGGTGACCTACAACGGTTGGCCGCTGTACTGGTTCGAGAAGGACGCCTCCGCCGGCGACGCTCTCGGCGAAGGTCTCGGCGGCAACTGGTCCACGGTGACCACCGACGGCAAGGCCGTCTTCAAGAAGCCGGCGCGCACCAGATGAGCCGCTGTGGATCGGTCACCCCGACCGGTCCCGGCTGATCACCCACCGACCTGGCCGGGTGGCTGTGCTGCCGGGCTGCTGTCATCGGTCGCCGCCGCACGGCCCGGCGCGCTGCCGGGCCAGGTGGCGGCGCGGTATCGGTCCGGATCGCCGAGCCGCACAACGCCCCCACCACGTACCGACCGGGTAACCCGTACCCCTCATCGACGGAGCGACCATGACGATCAACGGCGTTGGACCGACGACCACCCGGCCAGGAGGTCCGAGGGCGCACCTCGTGCTGTGGACCTGTCTCGCCGCGAACGTGCTCATCGTCGAGAGTCTGTTCTTCCTCGGCCCGTCGGGGAAGAACGAACTGCTGTCCATCGCGAGGTTCGTCGGCCTGCACGCGGCGCTGCTGACCATGCTGCAACTGGTGCTCGTGGCCCGGATCCCGTACCTGGATCGCCGCCTGGGCATGGACCGGCTCACGCTGTGGCACCGCTGGAACGGCTTCGGTCTGCTCTGGCTGGTCGTCACCCACGGCCTGCTGGTCGTCCTGGGCTACGCGGCGCTCGACGGCGCCCCGGCCGCACGGACCCTCATGGCCCTGGCCGGGGTACCGGCGTCGCTGCTCGGCATGCTGGCCACGGCGGTGATCGTCCTGGTGGCGGTGACATCCGTGCGGTGGATGCGTAAACGTCTGCCGTACGAGCTGTGGCATGCGGTGCACATCCTGCTGTATGTCGCCCTCGTGCTGGCGCTCCTGCACCAGGCCCTGGAGACCACCACCCTCGCCGGCCCGCTCCCCGGCGCCTACTGGTGGGCCATGTGGGTCGCCGTCGGGACGGCCCTGGTGTACGGCCGCGTCGTCGTGCCGCTGTGGCGCAACCTGCGGCACGGGTTCCGCGTCGCGGCGGTGGTGCCCGAGGCGGGCAACGCGGTGTCGGTGTACGTGACCGGCCGCCGCCTGGACCGGTTGCCCGCCCGAGCCGGACAGTTCGCGATCTGGCGCTTCTTCGAACACAACTTCTGGTGGACCGCGAATCCGTTCTCCCTGTCGGCGATGCCCGACGGGCGGACTCTGCGGCTCACCGCCAAGGCGGTGGGCAGGACGAGCGCGGGGCTTCGACAACTGCCCGTCGGCACCCGGGTGTTCATCGAAGGCCCCTACGGCGCCTTCACCGGCGCGGCGAAGGTACGCCGCGACACGCTCCTCGTCGCCGGGGGAGTGGGGATCACGCCGGTGCGGGCGCTGCTGGAGGAGCTGGGCGGATCCGTCACCGTGCTGTACCGGGTCCGCTCCGAGGCCGAGGCGAGCCTCCTCGGTGAGGTGCGCAACCTGGCGCGCAGCCGGGGGGCGCGACTGCACCTGCTGGCCGGGCCGACCGCACCGCCGATCAGCGCGGCCCTCATCGCGAACCTGGTTCCGGACGTGGCCGGGCGGGACGTCTTCGTGTGTGGTCCGCCCGGGATGAACATGCTCGTGCTGAAGGCGTTGCGCCAGTTGGGGGTGCCGCGGTCCCAGGTGCACTGGGAGCGGTTCGGCCTCGGCTGAGCCCGGTGGGCCCCGGACGGTGTTTGCATCGCGTCCTCACCCGCAACGATGGTGGGCCCTGAGGCTGGGCACACACGCGGCTTGGGCGGCTCAGCCCATCCGGACGCGCTCGCGAGGCGGGACCGGGGCGTCGTAGGCGCCCGATGGGCCCGGGTAGCGCTCGCCGTCCAGGTACGGCGAGGCGTTGGCGGTGCAGGCGTGCACGCCCAGCGTCTGCTGCTGCATGACGGGGGCCGATCGCCCTCGCCCCGGGCACGGTCCGCGACCCCGACCGAGGCGGTGTCCGACTTCGCGGTTGACCAGGTAGGCGCGGTACGTGGCGAAGCTCGCGCCGTAGCCGGGCACCCCGTCGACCCGGTGGACCGCGGTCAAGGACCACCCCATTGCCGGTGCGGCAGGACGTGTAGCGGTCCCGCGCGTCCTGGCACAACACGTCGCGGGTGCGGGACGTGCCGGATCCGTGAGGTGTGCCCGCAGCGGTACGGCACCAACAGCCGGCCTCAGAGATATTGGGTGCTTCCCCGTATATGCAAGCAAGGCGGGCAAACAGCACCATTGCTGCGGATGCTCGCCGAGAGTGCGGCGAGCCGGACATTCGACGAAGGAGGGGAAGTGCCGAACGACGCTGACGACGCCTCGTACACCGTGACGTCGCGGACCAACATCGCCCTCTCCTGCGACGGGCGCCACGCCGCCTGCCTGGTCAACGACGGACAGCGGTTGGCGGTCGAATCGTGGTCCTTCCACGGGACCCGGGCCGTGACGCGCCGACGGACGAGGAAAGTCGAGTCGGTGTCGGCGCGTCCGCTGCCGCTGCAGGACGGGCGGACCGGTGTTCTTCGTCGAGTTCACGGCACCCGCCACGAGCTCGAGATCCACGACCTCGACGGCACCTCCGGCACCACGATTGGCGTCGACGGCACCGCGGTGGACGCCATCCTGTCGTCGCACCCGGCGACCTCGGTGTGGCTCACCGTCGAGCAGACCTCGGGCGAGACGATCCTCTACCGCGTCGACGCCACGACCTCGCGCGCCGAAGCGGTGGCGGGGCTGCCGGGGCGGATCGGCATCACCGGTTGGCTCGACGAGGAGGACCGGGACCTCGTCTGCAACGTCCTGACCGGGGGCGGCTGGCGCATGGCCACGGTCGCGCTGACGAGCGGGAGCGTGAGGCTGCTGCCGGCGCCGCTCGGGACACTGGTGCTGACCAACCGTCAGCGTCGGATGCTCGTGGCGGCTGCGCACCCCGCCGGCCCGCTACTGGGCTGGGCCGCGCCGGACGACGACGGCGTGCACCTGCCCACCGGTCTCAACGGCGTCCCCGGCAGGGTGCTGCCGCTGGCGACGGATCCGAGCGGCCGTCTGCTGGCGCTGAGGGTCGCGCAGGGCGTGCGGTCACGCCTCGCGATCCACGACACGGTCCACGACCGCACCACGCTCCTACCCACGCCCGACGGCGTGCTGGGTCGCGCCGCCGTCTGGCGCGACGACACGATTCGACTGGCGATGTCGACACCGGCGCAGCCGACGACGATCGCGTCGGTATCGCTGCCACCGCCCATCGGCTGGTCACTGCCCGCCGACCCGGCACCCTCGCGTCAGCTCGACGTGCGGACCGAGACGTTCGCCGGACCCGCCGGCGCGATCGAGGCCATCGTGTACGGCGGTGACTGGCGTGACAGCCGACGCGTGGTCGTGGCGCTGCACGGAGGTCCCGAGGCTGCGTGGACGCTGGAGTACGAGCCCACCTTGCGCCGGTTGGCGGACGCCGGACTGACCGTCGTGGCTCCGAACCAGCGCGGCAGCGACGGCTACGGACCCGGCCACCGGGACGCGATCGTCGGAGCCTGGGGTGGACCCGACCTGGCCGACATCCGGTGGCTGCGGCAGGTGTTGACGGCCGGGCGGCCGGGTGTGGCCGCGCCACCGCTGCTCTTCGGCGCCAGCTACGGCGCGTTCCTGGCGCTGCTGTGTGCGGCCGCTGATCCGCAGGGCTGGGCGCGGTGTGTGGCGGTGGCCCCGTTCATCTCGGGTCCCCGGCTGCACGCGGACGGCTCGCCCCGGGTGCGCCGTCTGGTCGCCAGGCTCGGTGGCCTGACCGAACTGCAGGACGACCTGGGCCCCCGAGATCTGCTGCGCCTCGGTGGGCGCATCCGGGTGCCGGTCCAGCTCGTGCACGGTGCACGCGATCACGTGGTCCCGGTCGGCCACTCACGACTTCTCGCGACCGCGCTCTGGCCCGGAGCGCGCCCTGCCGACAGGGAGTTCGAGTACATCGAGGTCCCTGACGGTGGTCACTACCCGCTCGGCGACATCGGCAGCGGGCAGCTGCTGGAGCGGGTGCTGGCGTTTCTTCTGGCGTGCCCTCCGGGTGAGGCGTGGTCGCGGGAGGGCCCGATGTCAGCGACGAGGACGGAAGGAGGTGAATGACATGGAGATCGACGTCAACGTCCTGCAGACGCTTCCCGAGGAGCAGGAGGAGCAGCTGCGGTACTGCCTGGGGACCTGCGTGGACACGGTGATCCCGACGACGGGCGACAACACCACGGTGTACACCGGCAGCTGATGACGACGCGGTCATGACTGCGTCGGCCCGGTTGGGCGGGGACCTCCCCACCCAACCGGGCAATCCTGATCGACACGGCGACGAGGAGGTACGGCAACGGTGTGGTGGCACGTGCTGCGCCTGACGCCGGGGTGGGCCGCGGGATACCTCCTCGGCAGCACCGTCGCCGCCGCCGCTTCCGTCGCGCTGCCTGCCGTGGCCGCCCGCGCGACCGACGGCATCACCGGTGACGCACCGGGCACGGGGTACCTGGCCCTGCTCGTCGTGCTGGTGGCACGTGGCGCGGCGGAACTGCTCGCCGCAGTCACCCGGGAGGCCGTGCTGGCAGAGGCGACGCAGCTGCGCCGTGGTCAGGTGCTACGGCATCTCTTTTCATTGAGCTGGGCCGACCTGCGCCGCCGCCCGGTCGGGGATCTCGTCGGACGCCTGGTGGACGACGTACCCCAGTCGGTGGGCGCCGCGATCGCTGCCGTGGACACCGCCGTCGCCGTGGCGACGTCCTGCGGCGGGCTCGCGCTGCTGTTCCTGCTCGACCCGCTGCTGGGCGCTGTGTTCGTCGTGGGTGTGCTGCCTGCCTGGCCCGCGCTGCGGGTCGCGGTGCGGCGCATCGGTGTGGCGCACGGCGAGTACCAGCGTGTCCTCGGTGCCATCGCCGCGAGGTTGACCGATGCGGTGAGCGGCGGACGCACCATCCGGGCAGCCGGCAGCGCTGCGCGGGAGATGGCGCGGGTGCTGGCGCCCCTGCCCGCTCTCGATGCGGTGGGCCAGCGGATATGGCATGGCCAGCGGGTGGTGTCCTGGCAGAACGAACTCGTCCTCACCGCCGCGCGCGTCGGTGTGCTCGCCGTGGCAGGGTTCGAGATCAGTACGGGGCGGCTGAGCGGCGGTGACTTCCTCGCCGCCTCCCTCTACCTGTCGTTGGCCCTTGCCCTTCCCGGCACCGTCGACAGTCTGCTTGCCCTTGCGCGGATGGCTGCCAGCACCCGGCGGCTCGCCGAGGTCACCAGCCAGGCGCCGCAGCCGGTCGGCGGCCCGGCAGCAGCCCTGCCTCCCGGCCCGGGAGCGGTCTCGTTCCAGCGGGTCACGGTCCGGGCCGCCGGACGAACTGTGCTCGACAACCTCGAGTTGACCGTCCCGCCCGGGGTCGCGCTGGCCGTCGTCGGCGCGTCGGGATCGGGCAAGAGCACACTGACGGCACTGCTGGGGCGGCTGCTCGACCCCGATGACGGCCGTGTGCTGATCGATGGTGTCCCGGTCGACGCGGTGAGCACCACCGTTCTGCGCAGGGAGGTCGCCTACGCCTTCGCCCGTCCGGCGCTGATCGGTGACCGCCTCGGCGAGGCCATCGGGTGGGGCCGTCCGTCGGTCACCGCCGCCGACCTCACCACCGCGCTCGAGGTGGCCGGGGCGCAGACGTTCGTGCGTCGACTGCCGGAGGCGGCCGACACGCGGCTGGCCGCGGTGGAATTCTCCGGTGGCGAATTGCAACGGTTGAGCCTGGCCCGAGCCGTCGCTCATGACGCGCGCATCCTGGTGCTCGACGACGCCACCTCGAGCCTCGACACGGTGACCGAGGCGCAGGTCACCACCGCGCTGACGCAGCGGCTTCGAGGTCGTACCCGGCTGGTGGTCGCCCATCGGGCGGTCACGGCCGCGCGCTGCGATCTCGTCGCCTGGCTCGACGGCGGTCGCATCCGTGCACTGGGACCTCATGCCCACCTCTGGGCCACCGACCCGGCCTACCGCGCAGTGTTCGGCCGCGACCTGTCGGCACCGGCGCCATGAGCGTCCTGAGCGGTAACGCGGCGACAGCGCTGGTACGCGCCGAGCTCCGGGCCCGGCGCGGCGCCCTGCTGCGCTTCGGAGCCTGGTCACTGGTGCAGGCGCTGCCGCAGACGCTGTCCGGTGTCGCCGTGGCGAGGGCCGTCGACGACTTCCTGGCCGGGCGCTGGTGGCCCGGAGCCACCTGGTTGGGCGTCCTGATGACGGCGGCGCTGCTCAGCGCCACCGCGACGTACCGACAGTTCCCATGGTTGCGGCAGATCGTCGATCCGATCCGGGATGCCCTGCTCGCCGCCGTGGTGTCGGCGGCGGTGACCGCCGCGGTGCAGGCGGGCGGACGTCCCGACGCCTCCGGTGTGGCCCAGCTGAGCACCCAGGTGCAGTCGGTGCGGGGGGTGCTCGGCGCGTTGTTGCGCGCGATGCGGCAGGTCGTCGTGAGCATCGGTGGAGCCGTGGTGGGCCTGTTCCTGCTCGGGCCGACCGCCGCGCTGCTCTGCGGCCTGCCCGTCCTGGCCGCCGGCGGGCTCTTCGCGATGTCGCTGGCCCCGCTGGCCCGACGCTACCGGGCGGCCCTGGCCGCCGCTGAGCAGTACGCCCACCACGCCGGCGAGGTCCTCGGCGCCGCCCGTGACGTCCTCGCCCACGGCGCCGACGACTACGCGCTATCCCGGGTCGACGCGGCCGCGCGGGCAGAGGCGTCCGCGGACCGTGCCCTGGGAAACCTCGTGGCGCTGCGCGGCATCTACCTGTTCATCGGTGGCCCGTTGCCGTTGGGACTGCTCCTGATGACGGCGCCATGGCTGCTTCGCCACGGATACCTGGGATACGGCGAGGTGGTCGGGACAGCGACCTACCTGACCGTGAGCCTGAGCCCCGCGCTGCGGGCGCTCCTGGACGCGGTCGGGACCTGGGGGCTGGATCTGCTGGTGACCCTCGACCGGTTGAGCCGCAGATTCGTCGCGGCAAGGACGGATCAGACAGCCGGCGTGCCCCTACCGGCCGGACGCGACCTGCGCCTGGAGCAGCTCAGCTTCACCTACGGCTCCCGCGCCGAGCCGGTACTGCACAACCTGACCTTCACCGTGGCCGAAGGAGATCACCTCGCGGTGCTCGGACCCAGCGGAATCGGCAAGTCGACCCTCGCCGCGGTCGCCGCCGGTCTGCTGGTGCCCACGGCGGGCACCGTGCGGCTCGGTGGCGTCGACCTGGCGAACCTGGACGTGACGCAGCTGCGGCAACTGATCGGCTTCATCCCGCAGGAGGCGTACGTCTTCGCCGGATCGCTCGACGAGAACCTGCGCTATCTCGCACCCGACACCGACCCGGTGGCGGTGGCCGCCGCGGTGCAGACGTTGGGCCTGGGGCCGATGGTCAGCAGACTGGGTGGGCTCGACACGGCCATCGGTGCCGGTGGCGCACACCTTTCCGACGGGGAGCGACAGTTGGTGGCGCTCACCCGCGTCTACCTGTCACCGGCACGGATAGTCCTGCTCGACGAGGCCACCTGTCACCTGGACCCGGAGGCGGAGGCCCGCGTCGAGCAGGCCTTCGCCTCGCGCCTCGACACCACACTGCTCGTCATCGCCCATCGGGTCACCTCCGCACTACGGGCCCGCCGAGTTCTCGTGCTGGACGGCGACGGCTCGACCGTGGGCACCCACGAGATTCTCATGCGCACCTCGCCCACCTACGCCGAACTGGTCGGCTACTGGCAGACGCGCCCCGAACACGACGACCTCGCACCGCCGACGACGGCGGTGCACCAGAGCGCACAAGGAGCTGAGCGCCGGTGATCACCCCGCCGTCCACGACGACCGTCGGCCGATCCGAGCCGACCGTCGACCCCATGTTCGCCGCCGCGGTGCGGGCGGCCCTGCGACGGCACGGCCGCGACAGCTGGCGGCTGCGGCCGGCGGCGCCCTGGTGTCATGTACGGCAGGATGGCTACCGGTCGCCGGTGCAGGGCTGGAAGTTGCACGTCTCGGCGACGCCGCTGTCCGCCCCCGTGGTCCTCACCCGTGCCGCGGACGTGTTGGTGCGGCACGGTTGCGCGTTCAAGTTCGCCGCGACGCTCGGCGACGTCGAGCGACTCGTGTCCGCACGCCAGGATCGTGGCGGTGGCGGCAAGTTCATCACCGCCTACCCGAGCGGGGACGTCGAGGATCTGCGCCGGCTCGCGCAGGAGCTGCACGAGACCACCGAGGGCCTGCCCGGCCCGGGGATCCTGTCCGACCGCCGATACCTGCCCGGCAGTCTGGTTCACTACCGTTTCGGCGCGTTCACCGGTCTCACGGTGCTCGGCATGGACGGCGCCTACGATGCCATGCTCGTCGACCCGAGCGGCGGTCTGGTCCGCGATCAGAGGTTGGCCCATTTCGTCGCGCCGGCGTGGGTGCCTCGTGACCCTTTTACGTCCGATGCCGCCGGCTCCGGTGCCGTCGCGGGCAGCGGTGCGCAGGTCGTGCTGCACGACAGATACGTGGTGCACCGCGCGGTGCGGCACGCCTACAAGGGCGGAGTGTTCCGCGCCACCGACACCCGCACGGGTCACGCGGCGGTCGTCAAACAGGCGCGTGCCCACGTGGGCTCCCTACTGACCGGCGGCGACGTCCGTGACCTGCTGCGCCACGAGGCGAACATGCTGCGTCTGCTCCAGGACACCGGTCGGACGCCGCGCTTTGTGGAGCTGTTCGAGCAGCAGGATGACCTGTTCCTGGTCCAGGAGGAGATCCCCGGCACCACCCTGCGCCGGTGGGTCCAACAGGCGATGACCTTTGACGGCCACCACTGGGGGCCACCGGCCGACGAGGTGGCTCGCCTCGCGGACGAACTCATCGAGCTCGTCGGGCTGATCCACGCGCGGGGACTGGTCCTGCGGGACCTGACCCCGAACAACGTCATGGTCGAGCCCGGTGGCGGCCTGCGGCTGATCGACCTGGAACTGCTCGCCGAGCCCGGTGCCCGCGTGGCCCGCGCCTTCACAGCGGGCTACGCGGCGCCGGAACAGGTGGCGGCTGCAGTTCACGGACCCGCCTGCGGACCCGAGGCGGATCTCTACGCGGTGGGTGCCACGCTGATGTATCTGGTCAGCGGTGCGGAGCCTCGGCACGCGCCCGACTCGCCCGACGCGCCCCACGGACGCAACACCGAGCGGTTGGCCGATCACCTGGCGCTGATCGGCCGGCACAACGAGACGGCGCGCCGGTACACCGCGGCGATCCTGTCCCTGGTGGATCCGGAACCGGCGTTGCGGCCTCCGCTTCCGGTCCTGCGGGAGCAGCTGAGAGGAGCCGGGCACGCTGCGGTAGCACCGCGCCCCGCTCGCGTGGACCAGGACCGCATCATCACCGACAGCGTCGGGTACCTGCTCGACACGATGCAACCAGACGACGGTGCCCGTCTCTGGCCGGCGGCCACGGCGGCTGCCGGCAGCGACCCGGGGAACGTGCAGTACGGCGCGGCGGGGGTGGTGGCGGTGCTGACCCGCCGCTACGAGAACGACCCGTCGCCTGCGCTGCGCGACGCCCTCTCCGTCGCGTCCCGCTGGATCTGTGGCGCGGTCGCGCGGGAGCCGCGGATGCTGCCCGGCCTGTACTTCGGACGGTCGGGAACCGCGTGGACGCTGCTGGACGCCGCCACGGCGCTCGGCGACCACCGCCTCGCGCAGCACGCGCGGGACCTCGCGCTGCGCACGCCGCTGCGGTCGCCGAATCCCGACGTCTGCCACGGGGTCGCCGGCGCGGGCCTGACCCAGCTGCACTTCTGGCGCGTCACCCGGGAACCCGAGTTCCTCACCCGCGCGGTGATCGCGGCCGACATCCTGACCGCCGGCACCGACGCTCGGGCTGAGCAGATCGTGTGGCCCATCCCGCGGGACTTCGCCTCGGTGCTCGCGGGCGTGACGCATTACGGGTTCGCGCACGGCACGGCCGGTATCGGGTCGTTCCTGCTCGCCGTGGGGCAGGAGACCGGTGACGGGAGATACCTGGACCTCGCGGTGTCGGCAGCGGGAACGCTGACGGCCGCCGCGGAAGGAGATGGCGACGCCGCCTACTGGCCCAGCGGTGCCGGGGGAGCGCCTCTGGTGCACTGGTGCAGCGGGTCCTCCGGTGTCGGCACCTTCCTCCTGCGGGCGTGGCGCCAGACCGGTGACGAGGAGCTGCTCACTCTGGTCCGGCGGGCGGCTGTGGCGGTGCACCGATCGCGCTGGCAGTCCGGAATTTCGCAGTGCCACGGCCTCGCCGGTGACGGCGACTATCTGCTCGACCTCGCCGACGAGCTCGGGGAGGACACCTACCGCGGTATGGCGCAGGACCTGGCGGATGCGATGTGTGCCCGGCAGGTGCTGCGCGGCGGGCGGATGGTGTTGCCCGACGAGACCGGCACGGAAGTGAGCGCGGGATACGGCACGGGACTCGCAGGTAGTCTCGCGTTCCTGCACCGGCTCAGCCGTGGCGGCCCGCGGTTCTGGCAACCCTAACGGCTCGACCGCGCGTTGTGCCCACCGGCGTCGGGCCGTCGGTGGCGAGAGGTGGTCACGGTGAGCCGCCGTGCACTCGGTGCCGCCGCCGGCCTCCGTGGCAGCAATGAGTGATTCCCCCGATGCATCGAGGGGCGCTTACGAGGATGCTCTCTCCTGAGGTTTCCCGATCAGCGTGAGTTTTCGTCCATGGTCTGATACCACAATCCGTGAAAGAGGAAATGCGATGCGACAGGCGAGAGTCACATCGACGTCCACTGTTGCCGCGTCTGGGCGACGGGTTCTGCGTGGGCTGATGGCGCTATGCGTGGTCCTGGGCATGACAGCATGGCTCCCGGCTGGTGTGTCCGCAGCCAGCGACACCGATCCCTTGCCGGAGTTCATCAACTTTCCGCCGCCGCCCCCGGTCGTCTTCACGACGATGGTGTGCACCGGCAAGCGTCGTCTGCCGGACACCTACCTGCGGCTCAACCTGTGCAAGCTCAAGTATGACAAGCAGGACCCACCTCGGGCCGCAACTGGTCTTGTGCAGTATAGGAATGATGACGACAAGGACCACCTGATCGACGAACTGGTGCTCTGGAACGACCACGAGGGAAAGGTCAGCGCGACGAAGTGCCCCAGGCCCGGGTGGATACCTCCCGGCAAGGTGAACGAGTGCTACCACAAGAAGGGGTACTCGACCGACACGTACGGCGTTCAGGTCAAGTACTACAACCCTCGCACCAAGAAGATGGCGTTGTTCGAGCTGACCAACAACAAGTAGGGTCAGGCCCTCGCCCCAGATTCTCGTGTCGAGCAGGCCACGGCGATCGTCGACCCGCTCGGTCAGGACGGTGCCGGGCGTATGCCGTGAGCCGCCATCAGTCGTCCGTGAGCGGCGGTGGCGGCTGGCTCACCGCCTGCGGTGCGGCCGGGTCTGGCGCAACGTCGCCCGGTGGGATCAACCACCAGATCAACATCGACCGGGTCCGCTCCGAACCGGCCTGGGCGCGGCTCTGCGGCGTCGCGCCGCTCCCCGCTTCCTCCGGCATGACCGCCCGGCGCAGGCTCGACCGCGGCGGCCGTCGCCAGGCCGACGCCGCACTCTGTCGGGCCGTCATTGTCCGCGTGCAGCACCACGAACCCACCCGCGCCTGCGCCGCCCGGCGCGCAGCCGACGGCAAGACCGAAGCCGAGATCGTCCGCTGCCTGGAACGACTCGTCGCCCGCGAGATCTGGGCTCTGCTGCGCCCTCTTCGCACGATCACCATGGCTACTTGACAGCCGTAGGAGCGTCAGCGCCCTGATGGAGAACACCGCCGCCTCCGTCGACGGGCTCGGCCTGGCCGCGACGTAGCCGACCCGGGCCAGGTGGGCCGCGTCCTCTGGTTGACGTCGCTAAGCCGAACCACCTTTCGCCACTCCTGCGGCATCCGGCGGTAGGTAACCCCACCGAGCCGTCACGGCGGGGATCTCACCCCCGGCAACCGGCGAACCTCACACGACCCGCACCGCTGAGGGACCCGCTTGGGACTGCGTAGATTTCCGTGGTTGACCTGGCTGTGGTCCCTTGGACAGGACGTCGATCCTGTCCGGGAAGGACCACGTCATGGCAGACAAGAAGAAAGCTGTCCAGCTTCCGCAGCCGACGGCGGCGGAGGTGGAGTTCGCGCAGCAGCTGGTCGAGCGGGCCAGGGCCGACGGAGTCTCGTTGGTCGGCCCGGGTGGGCTCGTCGCAGGGATCACCCGCACGGTCCTTGAGTCAGCGCTTGATGCCGAACTGGATGCCCACCTCGACGAGGCCGGCGTCGACGAGGCGACCGGCCGGGGGACCAACATCCGCAACGGGCACGGAGCCAAGACGGTGCAGACCGAGGTCGGGCCAGTGCGGATCCAGGTCCCGCGGGACCGGGCGGGTTCGTTCGCCCCGCGGATCGTCCCGAAGCACGTTCGCCGGCTGGACGTTCAACGAGGCGATCCTGTCGCTGTATGCCAAAGGATTGACGACCGGGGAGATCTCCGCGCATCTGGCGGATGTGTACGACGCCGACGTGTACCAGGAGTTGATCAGCGGGTCACCGACAGTGTCGTGGAGGAGATGGAAGCCTGGCGGCAACGGCCCCTCGACCGGATCTATCCGGTGGTGTTCATCGACGCCCTGGGATGAAAATCCGCCAGGGGCAGGTCGCGAACCGGCCCGTCTACGTCGTTGTCGGCACAAGCCTCGACGGGGAACGCGACGTCCTCGGTACGTGGGCCGGCACCGGCGGGGAAGGCGCCAAGCAGTGGGCCGGCTGCCTGACCGAACTGCGCAACCGCGGCGTCGAGGACGTGTTCATGGTCTGCTCCGACGGCCTGAAAGGCATGACCGACGCCATCGAGCAGGTCTCGCCGCAGGCGGTGCACCACCAGTGCGTCGTGCACCTCGTCCGGGCCAGCCTGCGTTACACGAACCGCAAGGACTGGCAGAAGATCGCCCCCGAGTTGCGGGAGATCTACACCGCCCCACCGTGGCGGCTGCCGAGGCCCCGTTCGAGGCGTTCGCCGCCGAGTTCGGCGATCAATACCCCGCCGTGATCCGGCTCTGGCGCACCTCCTGGCCGCAGTTCGTGCCGTTCCTGGACTACGACCACGAGGTCCGCAAGGTCCTCCACACCACCAACATCATCGAGAGCCTCGACGCCCGCTTCCGTCAGGCCGCCCGCCGGCGGGACGCTTCCCCACCGAGCAGGACGCGATGAAGGTCCTCTACCTCGTCGTCCAGCAGAAACGTAAGGGAGGCGGAAGCGTCACCGGCCGGGTTTACGGCTGGGCCAAGGCCCTCAACGCCCTGATCCTCGCCTACGGCGCCCGGATCGCCATCTAACAGCATCGATCACACCGCAGGCTCAAACACGGAATTCGACACACTCCCACCCGCGCTTCGGTTGGCCCTGGGAATCACCGCACGCTACCACTCGGCGGACGACTCAGGACAGAAGATGGCAAGAAGGCGTACCATGCGGATCTTCGCAACGAATGTCTATCGTGGTCGTTCGAAGTGTCGGTACGCTCTCGCTGAGCCACCTGATGTTCGCATGAAACTGGCCGGTGGTGAGGACGGCAGTCAGTAGACAATCAGCGCTTGATCCCGCAGTCATCCACCTTGATTCCTTCGGCAGGGTGCAGATGTCCGACTCGTTGTCGGTGACCTCCGCGACTTCGACCTGTTCGACATAGACCCGACCTGCGGTGGGAACGGAATAGGTAGCCTTGAACGCCGTGCTGTCAATCGCGCCATTTTTCTTGCGCCAGATGTTCGCGCACGCCCTGAACGACAGATTTCCGGTCGGCTGGGAGCTGGGTGGCGTGAAGCAGAATTGCAGGTAGGCAAGGTTCAGCGGATGGGGCGGCAGGCCGATACTCGCGGATGCGGTCGGGCCTGACAAGACCGCCATTGTGGCAGCCAGCAGCACAGCGACGAGGCGCAGATGAACCCAGCGTCGACCCCAGGAAGAGGTCTTCAATGGCGGCCGTACCATCCCAGATGCTGCGCTACCCATCATGACCCTTCCGCAACGGGGGCTATCGGCTCATCTTCGTCAAGAAGGCGCGCGATTGCGTCGGTGACCTCCCTCAACCTGTGTCCCCGACGTCCTGATGCGAGGGGTGTGGCGGCGGGCGGGCAGGGGCCAGGTGTGGCGGGACTTCCTGGTCCTGGTTGCCTGACGAGTCCGTCTCAGGGCACGACGTACGAGGACGGAGCGCTTCGCGGCCACGAGAGGCCGATGCGATGCCGGGTAGCTCCGGCAGTGGCTCACCTGCCGAGAACGTCGGTGGGTGTGGGCATAGTGCTGCGCATGTTCAGCGGAATTGGAGGTGCCGACTGGGCGTCGATGCATCATGCCCACGGTTCAGCCGAAGAGGTCCCGACGTTGCTGGAAGCACTGCGCTCTCCGGATGCCGGAAAGCGGGGCCGGACGATCAGTGACTTCTACAGTAAGGTTCCCCACCAAGGTGACGCCGGCCCCTGTCAACCACGCCACCGCCCCAGTCGGCGGCTGGCCGCCTCCCCTCGGCCTGTCTGTCGCCGGCCTAGCCGGAGAACCCATCGACGTCGCCGAGGCCTGCGGCCACGTGGACGCTCTCATCGGAGCAGTAGGACCGGGACGGCGACCACGTGCCCAATGAATCGCCACGGGGAGCGAGTTCGTGGTCTTCCGCTATACCGAGCAGTGGGAGCACAAGAAGTGCTCCCACTGCTCGGTAGGCGACAAGACGGCAGTGAGTTGGATCAGCGCCAGCAGCGGCACCAGTTACCAGAAGCCTCATCTATAGCCGCCGCCCGAACTGACCCGCAGGTCCGGCGCAGAGGGCAGTGCGCGTAGGGATATCGCCGGCTAGGGTGTTAGCACCAACTCATCCGAATGACGATCATGGATTCGTAGTCGACGTCGCCCCCCGTTTACCCCCCGAAAACCCTCACCTGCAGATGACAGCCAGTGACAAGAGGCGATCGGTCTCTGGCCCTGTCTGTGCAGCTCAGCGCTTATTCCTGACGACCAATGACAAGGTCGGGACAGCTACGCATGGTAACAAGGGGTCGTCGGTTCGAATCCGGCCGTCCCGACAGATTGAAATCGCAGGTCAGAGGGCTTGTCCGAAACATCGGGCTGGCCCTTCTTGCTTCCTGGGGGGACATGCTGGTCCAGTACGCCGCCTGTTAGCACTCCTTGACCGCTGGTCGAGTTCCCTCCGTTAGCACGGCATGTCTGACGAATCGTCCGCTAGCGAGGTCACGGGGGCCGCGGGCATCACGAGGCCCAGCGCCCACCATCGACGATGATCCTGGGCCTCAGGTAGGTGGTCCGCCCGCCCTCGAGGCTGTCCCGTAGGTGGGACCGGGTCGCCTAGGGCTTCAAATGAAGAGCAGTGGGACGCGCTTCTCGAGGCAGATACGCAGGATGACGGCCAGTTGGCGGGCGTCTTCGATGTGCTTGCGGAGGAGCACGTCGTCGCCGTCCTGCTCCCACTGATCCGTGATCGTCTCCAACCGAGGCAGGATCACTGCGCAGTCGGCTGGCGAGAGGTCGCCGCTGTCATCGGGGTGATTGAGGAACGGCTCCAGCACGGTGGTCACCTGGCTCCAGGGCCGATCGCCGTCGAAGCCCCCCATCTCGGAGAGGTCGAACCCTTCGGACTGGGCCAGGCGTCGCCGAAACGCGTGAAAGCCGGTGTAGGACCAGGAGACATCCGGACTGTTGTTGTCACCGTCGCCCGGGAACAGAACCAGCCCCACGCGCCCTCCCTTCCCTGCGTGCTGAACAGGCATGATTCACGAGATCAGGCAGTGGCGGCAATTGAGATTCTCTCCGCATGGCTGCTGGCTCGCGGCGTCGCAGTCCTCCTGGATAGTCGTGTTCACCGGGCTGAGCCCGCCGTGCCCGCCAGGGAGTGACGAACTCGCTGTCCGTCGGCGGTACACAGGCTGCCTCCGGCGGGTAGGGCCGCCGGCTCTACGACCCGGCACGTGGTCGCCGCTGGAGCACGCGTGCCACATGCGGTACGTGTTGCCGCCGCACTGCGGTACGGGCACGCCGACGAGGTCGTCATCCATGCGACCAACACTCCGGACAACCATTGGTGGCACCGCGCCGGGAAGCTCGCGCGGGCCGTCCGGGCGGTCGTTTTCGAGGAACGCATCAATTCGGAGTTTCGCCATCCGGCGCACCAGGCCGACATCGCGGTGGAGGCTCGCGTCGCGCCGGCCACGGTGTACGCCGCCACCGGTGGCAAATGGGGGCTGCTCCGGACGCTCGTCTACCTGTGGAGCGAGGGCGCCGGTGGTGCAGCAGACCCTCTTCCGGCAGCAGACCCTCACCGACCCGGACGAGATTCTGCGGGACACCGCAGCCGTGGTCCGGTCCATGCGCGAGACGTACGGCGACGTCATGCGGATGGTGCTGACCACCGCGCCACACCACACCGAGGTCGCCGAGAACCTGCGGGTGGCCACGAAACGCTACCGGGACGCCATCGAAGCCGTCGCCGTCCGGCTCCGGGACGTCGGCGGCCTCCGGAAGGGGATGACCCTCGCGGAGGCGACCGACATTCTCTGGTTCTACTTCATACTCCGGCTACTTCACCCTGCTCGACGACAACGGCTGGAGCTACGAGAAATCGGATCGCCGGCTCGTTGCCCAGGCCACCGCGGCTCTTCGCTGACCCCGGCCGTCGATTCCTGGTGTGGCGCGCACAGTTCGACGACGGCAGCCCTCGAGCCCCCAAACGGTGACCCCACGTCACGAGCGCGTACTGCTCGGTGTCTGTCCGCGGCCCGCGGTGCGTGCTGGTCCTGTCTTCCGGGTGCGCCACCAGATGATCGCGGTGATGACGATGACCGCGAAGGCGGGGACGAGCTGGTACGGCGTGCCGACTCCGGCGGAGCGGTCCTCCAGCGCGCTGCCGAGGTCTACCCGCAGGCACACGGCCAGGATGAGGCTGAACGTGTTGAGTACGGCGTGCAGCATGACGGGGATCTCGAGCCCGCCGGTGCGCCAGGTGATGATGGCCAGTCCGGTCCAGAGCACGAAGTACCAGACGATGATGTACGGATCCGTCGCGCCGTGTACGGCCGTGAACAGCGCGCTCGAGAGCAGCACCCCGGCGACCAGTCCCGCCCGTGGGCTGCGGGTCCAGCTTCCGATCACGCGGAAGATCAGCCCACGTACCCCGTATTCCTCGCCCGCCGACTGAAGCGGGGTGAGAAGGATCGTGGTGAGGAAGATGGCGATGAGGTCGGTCTGCGACCAGGGGGATTCCTCAACGGGCGTGAGGGCTCCGAGCGCGTTGACCACCAGCCAGGCGGGACCGAAGATGAGCAGCGACTTGCCGAGCAGGTCGAAGCGGAACCGAGACGTCACGGAGTGCAGGGACGCACCGGGCACCCGGTAGAGCCACCGCTGGATGAGCATGCTCCAGGGAATGAGCAGGCCGAGGGAGAGCATCGTGCTGGCGTGGTAGAGCGGCGTGTAGTCGGTGCCGCCCAGGATCGGCGGGGTGTTGCCCATCCGTACGTCGATGAGCGCAGCCGCCCTGCCGATGGCCGTCGGGAAGGTGACGAGCCCTGCCAGCAGGAGGATGATGGCGAGGACGCCGCGACCGATCCGGCGTTTGTCGCCGGCGAGTACCCGGTGGTATTCCACTCCGGTGGGGACTGACGACCCGTTGCGGGGCTCGGCCGGCGCGAGTAGCGAGGTTGGCTTGTTCGTCGTGGTCATGGCGTCCTCTGGTGGATGTGGTTACTTCCCTGCTCGGTCGAGCACGCCGTAGCGCAGGCGGAGGGCCCGCTCGGCGCTCCCCAGTACGGCCCCGACGGCGAGGGCGAAGTTGAGCCAGATCGGTAGCCGGACGGGCGATTCGAAAGTCCCGATGCTCTCGGCGATCGGGGGAATCCGCGACATTGGTTCGGCGAGTTGCAGCAGATTCAGGCCCACGCCGACGAGAAGGATCAGCGCCGAGAGGTGACTGATTGAGCGGCTCAGCGTCGGGTGCTCGCGTTCGACGCGGGCGCGGCGTCCTTCGGCAGACCTCGGATCAGGAATGAGCCGGTGCTGGGCGCCGGCGGTGGTGACGTAGTGGCAGCGCTTGAGCCCGAATGCGCTGATCGCCATTTCGATGGTGCCACCCTCGACGGGGAAGGCTGCCGGGAGCTTGGACTCCGCGTGGTGTCTGCCGTCGAGATACAGGTGCGCTCTCGCCTTGCCGCCCTCCGAGTCGATCCGGCGTGGGATGTCGACGGCATATTCGGTCTGCCGGCCGTCCCCGTTGGGCAGTGTGAGGTAGAACAGTGCGCGGAAGGGCAGCTGCCACCAGCGGAGGCGTTTCAACGCCCGCCCATCCCCGCTGGTGATGCGCTTGGCTGCCCGCCGTTGCCGCCAGTCCTCGATCACGTTTCCTCGCTTGCCGTTGATCGCCGCTTCCTGCTAACACGCTGTGCTAGTGCCAACGCTAGCACAGCGTGCTAGTACGATGTGACAGGAGGTGGCAGATGGCACGGGACGACAGCAGCACCGGCTCGCGGGAACGGATCCTCGCGGCTGCGGCGGCGATGCTTGCCGAGGATGTGACTGCGCGGCTGAGCGTGCGTGCGGTCGCGGCGCGCGCCGGGGTGAGCACGGGCTCGCTCAGGTTCCACTTCCCGACCCAACGCGCGCTGCAGGACGCCGTACTCGCCCGAATCTACGACCACCTGGTCCCGGACGACCCGATCCACGACCGATCGCTACCCGCCCGGGATCGACTGGTCAACTGTCTCCGGCAGGTGCTCGCCCCCGCCGGCGTCGGCGAGCAGGCGCGTGAGGCGTGGGGCAGGGCCTACCAGATGTTCATCGCCCCCGAACCGGCCGAGGAGGTACGCGCGGCGTACCTGGCCGTGCGGCGGCAAGGGTGGCGCCGTGTGGAGTACTGGCTGACGGTGCTCGCTGACGAAGGCGCGCTGCCCCGGGAAGACCACGCACGCCGAGTGCGATTCCTGCTCACCGTCCTTGAAGGACTCTCCATCGAACGAGCCCTGCCCGCCGAGGACTCGATCCTGACGTCCGAAACCGAAACTCTCTACACTGCCGTCGACTGCGTCCTCCACGCCCCGACCGCATGAAGGATCGGGCATCGCCGGCGCGGCGCGGACCGACCGCTCCCGCTCCCGATCGCAAGTATCTGTGTCAGGCCTGGGATGCCGCCCGGCCAGGCAGCACGTCAGGGCGTGCGGCCGCAACGCCCCGCTGCTGGATCGGCACCGGGAAGCGCCGGCCTACTCGAACCGGCGACGCGAGGTCAGGATCTCATCCAGGTGGCGACGGCTCCACCGGCAGAAGCCATTGATCGTGTTGTGGAGATCCCGGCCGGCGGGGGTGAGCCGGTACTCGGTGCGTGGCGGCACGGTGGCATGGAGCGTTCGATCGACCACCCCGTTCCGCTCCAACTGCCGCAAGGTCGCGGTGAGTAGCCGGTGACTGATGCCGGCGACCTGCCGGTGCAGTTCGCCGAAGCGGCGCGTGTCGGTGCCGATGGCCTCGATGATCGGCACGGCCCACTTCGAGCCGACCACGTCGAATACCTCACGGGCGACCAGGTGCACCTGCGCCACCTCGCTTGCCGTCGGCCTACCCGGGAACGGCTCGTCCATCTACCGTTCCTCCTTCGCCTGCCACCTCTTACTAAAAAGTGCGTACTTACGCCAGCTCCAGCCATGGCCGTACGGTCTGGGTCGGCAATCCCAACGTACAGGAGACAAATGGCCATCCGGAAAACGTACGCCCGGCTCTGGGTGGACGACCTCGACGCTTCGCTCTCGTCGCTGCGACCCCTGGTCGGCGCGGAGCCGGATCTGCGGTTCGCGTTCGACGAGATCGAGTTGGCGGCGATCGGCGACTTCCTGGTGATCGCTGGTCCGCCGGAGGAACGGGCCCGCTACGGGCACGGTTCCGCCACCGTGATCGTCGATGATCTGGACGCCGTCGTCGCCGGGCTGACCGCCAGCGGCGGCGAAATCACCACGCCGGAGGCAACCAGCCCGACCGGCCGCTACCTGTACGCCCGACATGCCGGCGGGGCGGAGGTCGAGTACGTCGAGTGGGTGCCGGAGTTGGTCGACCGGATCATCGGTTCCCGGGCAGTCCGGCGTTGATCATCTCGGTCTGGCTGGAATTGACGGGACATCTCCCGCGCCAGGTCTCCTGAGCAGCCGGCAACGGCGGAACTCCTCCGGAAAAGACCGTAGTGGGAGCGGCCGTCGGCGCTGGGCGGTGAGCCGGGCCAACTCGTCGCGGACGACCCGGAGGGTGAGCTTCCCGCTCGCCTTCCCGGCAGGAGCTGATCATTCCCCGCACGGCGGACCGGGGTATGAGCTGCCGGATCGCGCCAGGCGGGGACCGGCCGGAGCGCCGGTCACAGCCAGTCGTGTTCGCGGGCGTACCGGGCCGCTTCGTGGCGGGTTCGGGTCTGGGTCTTGCGCATGGCATTGGAGAGGTAGTTGCGGACGGTTCCCGGCGCGAGGTGCAGTCGGGCGGCGATGTCGGTGACCGCGTAGCCCTCGCCGGTGACCCGCAGCACGTCGGCTTCGCGGTCGGTGAGGGGGCAGTCGTCGGTGACGGCGAGCGCGGAGACGTCCGGGTCGATCCAGCGTCTACCGGAGTGCAGCGTGGCGATGACGGAAGTGATGTGGCCCGGCTCGGCGGACTTGCTGACGAAGCCTTGGACGCCGAGCTTCAACGCCTTGCGGAGCACACCGGGGCGGGCGTGCCGGGTCAGCATGAGGATCACCTGTTCGGGTCGCGTTCGGCGGATCTCGGCGATGGCGCCCAGGCCGTCCACGCCGGGCATCTCCAAGTCGATGACCAGGACGTCCGGTCGATGCCGCAGGGTGGCCTCGATGGCTGTCTCACCGTCCTGCGCCTCGGCGAGGACGGTGATGTCGCCCTCCAGGGGCAGCAGCGCGGCGAGGGCCGCACGGAGCAGCACCTCGTCGTCGGCGAGCACGATGGTCGTCATCGGCCGTCCTTTCCCGGGCCCGGTGGGGCTGCGGAGCCATGGGCGGTCGGGAAGGTCGCGGCCGTCCGGAACCGCCCGTCGTACTGCTCCACTATCAGTCCACCTCCGTCGCCTGCCAGCCGTTGCTTGAGAACGGACAGTCCCCTGAGCTGCGGCGGCGCGTCGGCGGTCGCGCCGTCGTTGACGATGGTGATACCTGCTTCGGAGAGGGTGATCTGCACCTGGGTGGCCTGAGCGTGGCGCAGGATGTTGGTGGTCGTCTCGCGCAGCACCTGACCGAGCAGTTCGCTGGTCCGGGCGTCGGCCTCGGCCTCTCGGGTGACCCGCACCCGGATGCCGGCGGCCTCGAACAGGTTCTTCGCGTTCTCGATCTCGGCGGTCAGGTTGAGCCGCCGTTGTGCGTGAGCGAGTTCCTTGGTCTGCGCGATGGTGTCGCTGACCAGCGCGTACGTCTCCCGCAGTTCCTTCTCGGCCCCTGCGGTGTCGCGGAGTACCAGCCGCTGGGCCAGGGCGATCTTCAGCTTGACCACGTGCAGGGTGTGGCCCTGGATGTCGTGCAGGTCGCTGGCGAACCGGACGCGCTCGCGGACGACGGCCAGTTCCGCCGCGCGTTCCCGGGTCTGTTCGAGTTCCCGGATGAGGTCGTAGAAGCGCTCGCCCATGATCGTGAAGACCGTCACGACGACGGTGAGGACGGTGGGGACGAGGACGTAGGTGACCAGGACGTGGCCGATGTCGTGCCGCTCGACCAGCAGCCGCGCCGCGCCGACGGCGGCGACGTAGGAGAACAGCCCGGCCATCGCCCGCCGACGGTCTCGCCGGACCTCTCGCAGGGCGAGGGACCCCACGGCGCAGAACCCCCAGTAGGCGTTGGGGCTGCCGGTCACCACGACCCCCAGCGGCCATACCGCTGCCCCGACGATCAGGCAGGGCAGCGCCACCCGGGCCAGGTCGTTGGCCGTCCATCGTTCGAAGGCCACCACGGCCGCCACCGCCCCCGGCGCCAGGATGACGAGGTGCCACCAGGTACGCGCGTCGATGTAGAGCAGGATCACGGCGGCGAACACCACCGGCGGCAGGGATGTGGCGAGGTTGAGCCGGCGCAGCCTTCCCTGCGTCGACTCGGTGAAGCGCGGGGATGTCGCGGTCACCACACCAGTATCGGGCAGCCACGCGTCGCGACCAGTGACACCACGTCAGATGTGGTGATGACGTGGTGCCACTGACGGGTCGGCGTCGTCCGCGCTGTCATGGGTGCATGTCCACCTCACCTGTCATCGACGTCGACCGGCTGAACCTCACCTACGGTGACTACCACGCCGTCAAGGACCTCTCCTTCGAGGTTCGGCCCGGCGAGTTGTACGCGCTGCTGGGCACCAACGGGGCCGGGAAGACCTCGACCCTGGAAATTGTCGAGGGACACCGCAGACCGGCCTCCGGCACGGTGCGCGTCTTCGGGCACGATCCGGGCGACCGGCACGCGGTACGTCCCCGGACGGGCGTCATGCTCCAGGAGAGCGGGTTCTCCCCGGACCTCACCGTTCGTGAGTCCGTCGGTCTGATCGGTCGGCTCAGCGGGCGCGCCGATGACGTCGACCGGGTGCTCGACCTGGTCGACCTGACCGGCCGGGCCGGCCGTCGGGTGTCGCAGCTGTCCGGTGGGGAAAAGCGGCGGCTGGACTTCGCCACCGCCGTCTACGGCAACCCCGAGCTGATCTTTCTTGACGAGCCGACCACCGGCCTGGACATCCAGAGCCGCGACGCGGTCTGGGCGACGGTGGACCGACTCCGTGAGAACGGCGCCACCATCGTGCTCACCACTCACTACCTGGAGGAGGCACAGCAGCGCGCGGACCGCATCGGACTGATGCACCAGGGCACCCTGCACCGCGAGGGCACCGTGGCCGAACTGACCCGCACCCTGCCGGCCGTCATCCGCTTCTCCCTCCCGGCCGGAGCGCCGGCACTGCCGCTGCAGGCCGCGGTCAACGCCGACGGAAAGGTGGTGGTCGAGACCTTCGGGCTGCAGAAGGACCTGCACGTCCTGCTCGGGTGGGCCCAGGACCACGCCGTCGAGCTGCGGGGTCTGGAGGCCGGCCCGACCCGCCTGGACGACATCTTCCGCGCCATCAGCACCTGACCCGCCACCCCGACAGGAGCACATCATGTTGTCCATCGCCGCAAGCGAGCTGATCCAGATCTTCCGTAACCGGTTGGTGCTGGTCACCAGCCTCATCATGCCGTTCGCGGTGTGCGTGTTCTTCGTCGGCCAGCACGAGACCTTCGCCGCCATCGGCAGCCTCGGCTACATCGCAGCGGTCGTGATGTTCACCGTCGCCGCGTTCGGGCTCTACGCCACCGCCGTCACCACCCTGGCCTCCCGACGGCAGAACCTCTTCCTCAAGCGGTTGCGCTCCACTGCCGAAGGCGACGCGGGTATCCTCGCCGGCCTGCTGCTGCCTGTCGTCGTCCTCGCCGTGGTGCAGGTGACGGCGATCCTGACCGCCCTGGCGGTCGTCGCCGGCAAGCCGGCCGACGTTGCCCTGCTCGTGGTGGCGACCCTCACGACGCTGGCCATGATGATCGGTCTGGCCCTGGCCACGGCCGGACTGACGAACTCACCCGAGCACGCCCAGGTCACCACCCTGCCCGTGACGCTCGGCGTGATCGCGGTGGCCACCTGGGTGGGCATCACCGGCACCGAGGACCTCGCCTGGCTCAAGCGGCTGCTGCCCGGCGGCGCCGCCACCGAACTGACCATGAACGCCTGGAACGGCGGGGTCGCCGTGACCGGCTCCCTGCTCCTGCTCGCACCCACGCTCGGCTGGGTCGTCATCGCCGTCGCCCTCGCCACCCGACTCTTCCGCTGGGAACCCCGCCGATGACACCGACCACGGTCGGACACCCCGACCGTGGTCGAAGATCTTTTCCTGCTGCTGTTCCAGCCCACCTCCAGGAGCATCGCGGGTGAGAACACCCTGTTCCATGTCCTCGGTGGAGCGGTCCTCGCGGACCTGGCCCTCGGCGGTCGCCCGAGCACGGCGGGCCGTGGACGGGTCAGCGGCGTGGCGGGTGCACCCGATCAGCGATGCCCACCAGGCACGACTCGCGCCGGTGCCACGCCCGGAGCGCGGCCGTGCCGCGGGTTCATCGAGGAAGGACCGGGGCCAACCCCATCGAGGCGCACTTCGGACCGCTTCGCCAGTTCACCATCGCGTACTCGCACTACCCCAACCACATTGTGCAGACACGGGTCCTGCACGCCTACCTCCGCCGGCGCGACGCCAACGCCCGCCACCACGATGTCCTGGCCGCCGAACGCAAGGAGCGCGCCCGCATCCGCAGCGAGAAAGGGATCCGCTGGGGCAGCCGCCCGCTCGCCACCTCAGCCTGAACGATCCAACGAATCTACGCGGTCACCGCACTGGCGAGCAGGGGCTCACCGGGCAGACGGACCGCTCGTGACCATGGACTCACGCGGGCGAGAGCATTTCCTGAAGGATGCGCTGCAGCTCGGCGCGGTCCTGGGGGGTGACCCTCGCCAACCTGCGGTCGTACTCCGCCGCGAGGGCTGCAAGTGCACGATCCCGTGCCGCTGCGCCCTCAGCGGTCAGTACGAGCCGGTGACGCCGCAGGTCCGCCTCGTCGATCTCGCGGCGGATGAAGCCCTTGGTGACGAGGTTGCGAACGTAGACCGTCACGCTCGCCTTGGGCAGCAGCAACGCAGTGGCGATCTCGGCCGGGTACGGCGACGCCTCCACCTCGGCCAGGACGAAGAACTCCTTCGTCTCCAAACCGAGCTCGGTCAGCTCTTCCGTGCAGGCATCCATCACGACTGCCAGCAGCCGCTGGTTCAGCGTCCACAGCTGCGCCCCGTCGACCGACATGCGGTGCCCCCATTCAGGTGGTACAGTTTCGTATTAGTTTCAGATCGTACAAGATGCAGTCTTGTACTGGACTCCTGTGGAACAACAATCTCACGAAGGAAGCCAAGCGTGATTCAGCACCTCACGATCCCGCGCGGTCCCATCAACCTCGCCGCGGACCTCCACCTGCCCGACAACGCCGACAGCAGCGCACCGCTGCGGGCCGTGGTGCTCTCCACCCCGGGCAGCAGCGTGAAGGAGCAGATCGGCGCCAACTACGCCTCCCGTCTCGCCGCCCGCGGCATCGCCGCGCTCGTCCTCGACCCCGCCCATCAGGGCCAGAGCGAGGGCGAGCCCCGCGACCTCGAAGACCCCTACCGCCGAGGTGAGGACATCTCCTACGCCATCGACATGCTCACCGCGACCTCCGGCATCGACCCGCAGCGCATCGGCGTCCTCGGCATCTGCGCCGGTGGGGGCTACGCCGTGCACACCGCCCGCACGGACCACCGCATCAAGGCGGTCGGCACGGTCGTCCCCGTCAACATCGGCGCCGCGTTCCGCAGCTTCTCCTCCGACGGTCCGGCCGCAGCACTCGACGCCCTCGCGGACGCACGGACCGAAGAGGCCCGCTCCGGCGAGACGACCCGCGTGAACTGGCTGCCCGATACCCTTGAGGACGCCGCGGCAGCGGGCCTGACCGACATCGACACCACTCAGGCCGTCACCTACTACCGCACCGAGCGCGGCGGTGACGAACACTCCACGAACCGGCGCCTCCTGCGCAGCGACTCCCTCCTGTTGGGCTATGACGCCTTCCACCTGGCCGATCAGCTCATGACCCAGCCACTGCAGGTCATCCTCGCCGGACGCATCGGCAACACCGGCTCCTACGACACCGGCATGCAGCTGTGGAAACTGGCTCCCAACCCGGTCGACCTCATGACGATCGACGGCGCCGGCCACTACGAGATGTACGACGAGCCCGCATACGTCGACGCCGCCGTCGAAAGGCTCACCAACTTCTACGTGAACAACCTGTAACGCATCCAACCCGGCGAACCTGTGCGGTCACAGCACCAGATCCTCTTCCGCCACAACCCGGGGCGGCCTTGTGAGGGTTCATCGAACCGCCCCGGCCACCTCGTCGTGAGGGCCGATGCGCAAGACCATGGACGCCAGGTCGTCGGGTTGAGGTAGAGAGATCATGCATGCGATCTTTCCAGCCCTCGCTAGGTCCACTTCCTGATGCGGCGGAGGGGACGCGTTGACCGAACGGTTCAGTACCACCACGTCGTGGCCCCGACCGGTCAGGTCACGGGCGATGCGTGCCCGAGCGCGCCGGAACCGCCGGCGATGACGATCTTCATCGGCGGCTGCTGGTGGTCGGGTCACCGGCGGGCCGCACGGCCATCGACGGCAGTGACTTCCACGTGGCGGGCACATTGCGCATCAGTAGCCCGCAGTCGGGTATCGCGGATCCCGGGGGAAACCGGACCGGGTCGTCGAAGAACGTGGACTGGACCGATGCCAACTCCACCGGTGTGACCCGCCAGCCCTCGGTGAGCAGCTCGAGTCCGTCGAGGCGGCTCGGGTCGGGGGTGGTGGAGAAGCCGGTGGCACCGCGCCGGAAGAAGTCCGATGCCTGGTCGACGTCGGAGAAGAGGTGGCTGCCCGACAGGGCGGCCACCATCCGGACGTGGACGTCGACGCGGACCGCATCGGACGGATCGGCGAAGGCGATCCGCAGCTCGTTCGCGCTCTCTCGCGTCGAAGCGGCTGAGGTGGTGTCGCCCCGGGAAGAGCCTGCCGCCGACCCAGGAGTTGAGCCGGGAGCCGGTGTCACGGCGTGGGATGTAGACGCCGTGTGTGACACCGCCGGGTAGGTGAACCAGCTGCTGGTGCACGTGGGGAACACGCCGCTCGGCGAGGTGGTTCAGGGGTCGGCGGGAGCCCTGCCCTCATTGTTCCCGGGATGCTCGCCCCCACCGTCACCGACATGATCACGATAAAGGGGCCCAGTGGTCTCCCGTGAGGTGCGGCAATCCGTACGACTCTCATCAACCAGACGCATGTCTACTGTTGATGGATCGACGGCAGCTCATGTATTTTCACCTTTCATGCCGAGCAATACGGGGGCTGGGCGATGACAGATGTGCTCTTGCATGGTGAATTCCTGCGCGCATCCACCGCTCGCACCTCAGGCGGACCGGCCACCGCGGTCGCGCCGGCGTCGCCCGGTGCCCGATGAGCGCCAGCCTCGAGACCACCAGGGGAGCGACCATCCGGGTGGCCGACCTGGTCAAGCGGTTCCGCTCGGGCGACGAAACGATCGTCGGCGTCGACCGGGTCACCCTTGACGTGCCGGCGGGCGCCACCGTCGCGGTGACCGGCCCTAGCGGTTCCGGCAAATCCACCCTGTTGCATCTGATCGGCGCGATCGAACGCGCCGACGCGGGCCGCATCGAGGTCGACGAGGTGGCGGTGACCGGCCTGTCCGGCAGGCGGCTCGCCGACTACCGCAGAGGGACCGGTTTCGTCTTCCAACGATTCCACCTGCTGCCCGCGTTGTCCGCGCTGGACAACGTTCTCGCGCCGCTGCTGCCGTTCCGGCCCCGGCCCGACGACGTCGACAGGGCCCGGACCCTGCTGTCCGAAGTGGGGCTGGCCGGCCGGGAGCGCGCCATGCCCGGACAGCTCTCCGGCGGTCAGCAGCAGCGAGTTGCCATCGCGCGGGCCCTGGTCGGTCGGCCCCGGCTGCTGCTGGCCGATGAACCGACCGGCAACCTGGACTCGGCCACCGGCGCCGGAATCATCGATCTGCTCTGGCGGCTACGCGACGAGCACGGCATGACCCTGCTCATGGCGACCCACGAGGCGTCGCTCGCGGACCGCTGCGACCGGACCGTCGAGATTCACGACGGACGGATTGTCTAGCGCCGACGCATCGGCGCGGAAACGGGGGTGAGGCGATCGGAAACCGGCAGCGTCACGAATTCCCACAACGCTCATCGACAGCTCGATCAGAAGGGAGTGGGAATGGTACGAATTCCCGAAGCGACAGCGGGCCGGGTGCTCAGCATGTTCGTTCCGAAGCTGACGGCACAGGCGGCCAGCACCATCAGCGGTTACGTCCGGGTCCGGGACTGCTGCAAGGGCTGCGACAGCACCGGTACGACCCGCGGCTACTGCCGCACCACCACGACGCGCTGCTGACCTGACGCACGATCGCCATGACCACACCCTCCCGGCCGGTCATAGGTCGGCCGGGACGGCCCGTACTGCCTGAGCGGAGAAGCTCCCACCCATGTTGCGGATGGTCTGGTCACAGCTACGGCACACCCGCGGCCGGAGCCTGGCGGTGTTCGCCGCCGTGCTGGTCGCCACCACCGGGTTCACCGTGCTCACCGGTGTCGCAGCCACCTCGCGGCTGGTCGCCCGGGGCTCCATCGACGGCCAGTTCCGCCCGTCGTACGACATCCTGGTCCACCCGTCGCGACCCGCCGACGGTCTGCTGCACCAGGACCGGCCCACCGCAGCCTACGGCGGCATCACCCTGGACCAGTGGCGGCGGATCGAGCGCATCCCCGGCGTCGAGGTGGCCGCCCCGCTGGCGGTCCTCGGGCTCGCCGACATCCGACCCGACCTGCGGGTCGACGTGACCGACCAGGTCGACCGGAGCGCCGAGCGGCAGGTCATCGAGGTCGCCCCCCGGCTCGGCGCAGACCGTGGGCTGAGCACCCTCGCCGCCGCCCCCACCTACGTGTACGTGTCCCGCCGACCCCTGCTGGCACTGTCCCGGATCATCGGCGACCCGGGCGTGTTCGTCTACACCGACGGCACCCGCATCAACCAGACCACCTCCGCCGCCGAGTGCCCCGGCACCGGCGGGGGAGGCCCCCTGGAGGTGCAGCCCGACGGGCGGCGCCTGCAGGTGTGCGCGACCGCCGTGGGCAGCTTCGAACCGGCCGCCCGACGAACCAGGGTCAGCGCGCTGCAGGCCTACCAACTGCTCCCCGGCGGCACCTTCCGGCTGGCGTCGGCGATCACACTCGGCCGCCCGGCCGCCGCCATACCCGCCACCGCTCGACTGGAGCTGCGGCTCCCCGCGGTCGTACCGATGCTCGTCGCCGGGATCGACCCTGCGGCCGAGGCACGGCTGGCCGGCCTGGACCGGGCGGTACGCCAGGGCCGCTACCTGACCGGCTCCGACACCATCGGCCCCGCAACCGGCAGCTCATCGACGTCCCCGCTCACACCCGTCGGCCGGACAGGCCGGGCGATCCCGGTACTCGCCACCACGGACCTCGCGGTGGACGAGCAGATGAAGCTCGCCATGTCCCGACTCGCGGGCCGGGACGCCCGACGGGTACCCGGCTCCACCACAGAAGCGCTGTGGCCGCTTCTGCACGGCTCGACCGGGACACCCCCGAAGACGGCCGCATACGACCTGGGCCAGCTCTACCGTGCCCGACTCGACACCGCCCTGGCCGGCAACACCCCCCTGTCCGGCGTACAGACCCTGCTGCGGCCCGCGTCACCGGCCTATGCGCCACGACCCGACGGCACGAGCCGGATACTGCCCCGGGTCGGTGAACCCGGCTCCACCGACCAGGCCGTCGACGACCTGTGGCGGGACACCTGGTTCGGCACCGGCGGCGCCGGCACCGCAGAGTCGATCATCCTGAACGGGCAGAGCGAGGAGTGGTCGGTCACCCCCGTGGGCAGCTTCGCGCCCAGCGACCTCCCCACCGCCGGCGGCGCCGCCCAACAGGCCCTCGACCTGTACCGGCCGGCCGCACCGGTGGGCGGCGACCCCCGTACCCGGCAACTGCTCGCCGACCGTCCACTACTACCCGGCGACGATCCGCTGGGCTACCCGCCCCGCCCACCCCACCTGCTGACCACCCTGACCGCCGCCCACGACCTGTACCAGAGCGTCCGGTCGCCGGCGGCTGACACACCGCTGAGCTCCGTCCGGGTGCGGGTGGCGGACATCGACCGGTTCGACGAGGTGGCCCGGGAACGCGTCCGGCTCGTGGCCGACGAGATCGTCCACCAGACCGGACTGACCGTCGAGATCGTGCTCGGCGGCTCCACCGTACGCAGCCCCGTGCTGCTGCCCGCCAACCAACTCGGCCGCCCCGACCTGACGCTGGCCGAGGCCCGCACCCGCAGGGGCGTGGCCGCCGAGATCGTCACGGCCGTCGACCGCAAGAACGTCATGCTGCTCGGACTGCTCCTGGTGGTCTGCGCCCTGCTGGTCGGCAACGCGGTGTCCACCGCCGTCCGCGCTCGCCGCCGCGAACTGGCCGTACTGGCCTGCGTCGGCTGGCCCGGCTGGCGACTGAGCCAACTGGTCCTCACCGAGACCACCACCCTCGGCCTCGCCGCGGGCCTGCTCGGTGCCGGCCTGTCCGGGCCACTCGGCCACCTGGCCGGCGTCCAGGTCTCCGGCACCGTCGTCCTGCTGTGCACACCGATCGCGGTACTGCTCACCGCGGTGGCTGGCGCGCTCCCAGCGATCCAGGCCGCCCGGACCCGATCAGCCGAGGCACTCCAGGCAACCCCCGCGCCGGCCCGACGGTCCGCCCCACGGCGGACCTTCGCCGGACTCGCCCTGGCCAATCTGGTACGGGCACCCGCCCGCACCCTCGCCGGAGCCGTCAGCCTTGCCGCCGGCGTCGGCGCGGTCACCGTGATCGCCGCCTCCCTCTGGGCGTTCCACGACGGCATGGTGGGCTCACTGCTCGGCCAGGCCGTCTCCGTGCAGGTACGCGGAGTCGACCTGGTCGCGGTCGGCGGGGTGCTGCTGTTCGGGCTGCTCAGCGTGGCCGACGTGCTCTACCTCAACGTGCGGGAACGGTCAGCCGAGTTCGCCACCCTCCGGGCCGTCGGATGGCCGGACTCCGCCCTCAACCGGCTGCTCGTCTACGAAGCCCTCGGCGTCGGGATGCTCGGTTGCGTCCTCGGGACCGTGGCGGGCCTCGGATCGGTGGCCCTGCTGGTCGGCCACCTCGACGGCCGGCTGGCGGTCCTGGCGCTGGCCGTGACCGCCGCAGCGCTGCTGCTGACCGTGCTCGCCGCCCTGGTCCCGGCGATCCTCATTCGCCGGCTCCCGACCGCCGCCCTGCTCGCCGAACAGTGACATCCATCGACCCGGACGACCACCCGGACACCGGATCGCCCCACGGTCAGGAAACATGACCTACCTGGTGGCCGCACTGGTCGTGGTCGCGCTGCTGTGCCTGTTCAACCTACTGCTCCCCTTCGGCATGATGCGACGGCTGCCAGCACACCGAACCGCCGCGACGGTGCTGGCCGAGGAGTTCGGCGGACCCGTGGGGGAGGCATTTACCCTGACTGGCTACTTGGCCTTCGTCCTGGTCCGGGACAACCAGGCGGGCAAGGCACCCATTCCTGCAGTTGATCAACTGCAGGGATTTCACTCAGGAGCAGCCAGGACATACGCAATCTTCCGAGCGGCCGCCGCCCGGCAGTGGACACCTACTCGACGGATCCGTTCCGCGGCTGCAGGGCGTCCACGTATCGGATTGCGACGGCAGCCACTACCAGCTGCCCGATGAGCGCGATCATCGCGTAGACGATCCAGCCGATGAACACGAACGTCAGCGTCGCGACCGCGGCGATCAGCACCACGGTGAGCACGCGAAACGCGAGTCCGAGTCCGAGCGCCGGACCCACCACCGACAACAGCGCCAAGAGCAGCACCGTGGGCAACAGGGAGAGGAGAACCTCGAACCCGAGGGCAAGGAACGTCCCCCCGGGCTGGATGGAGCCGAGATACGCCTCCGATCCCACGATGATCAGGATCAGGACGAACTTGACCAACACGAGCAGCGCGCCCACGAGGCTGGTGCGCCTGAGCCACCAGCCTGCACCACGCCCTTGCAGATCAGTCATCTCAGCACCCCCGAATTGGGGCCGCACCGGGACCACCGAGAACTGAGGGTCACGAGGTGGCCGAACTCGTGCTCGAGTCCTTCGGCACATTGCCCGGGTCCGGTTCTCGGCCTGCCGGATCGGGCCCGATGCTCACCACTCATCGGCTGCTCGCCGGTCCTTGCCCGGTCGGGCGCAGGTGCGGTCATCGGCGGGCTGCTCCGCGGAGGTCGCAGCGGGGCGGGTAGCAGCCGGGCGGTGGTCTCCGGATCCGTGCGGTAGTTCACGAGCAGGCGGCGCTGCACGACGCTCACCAACCGGGGGGCTCTCATGTGGCCGCCTTCCCTATGCCGGCGCGCGGCTGGCGGGCCGGAGTGATGCCTGCTCCGGCGGGCCGCCCTCCAGGTTGAGCTATCGCTCAAACCGGAGCTTACGACCTTTTGGGCGGTCGCTCAACCTGCTGACTCGGCATCTGTCAGGGCGGCCCTTGGCGGGCCGCGCGCCGCCGCTTTCGCTCTGCAGTTGTCCCGCCTGATCCCGGCGAGTGCCGCGGACAGTGGGAAGTCCGGAGGGCCGCCGCGGCACGACAGGCCGTGGCCGGTGGGGTGGTGGGCGGCAGCCGGTCGGGCCAAGCCGCCCGTGCTGCGGAGGAGAGCGCGTCCACTGCTTCGGTGAGCTGGAGGCAGACGAGGGCTGCGCTCAGTGCGCCTACGTACTCACGGTACGCGTCGACCGAACGGATCCGACCTCTCCGGGCGAGGGTGACAACCGGAGTTGGCCGCGAAGCGTGCCAGGCCGTCCGACCTCGCATCGAGCCCGACCTGACCCGCTCATCGAGAGTTCACCGCGGCGTGCTCCGCGGCTTGCGAACGTGACGCCGGAGGCGTCAGTGAACCCTTTCGCCGCAGCGTCGGCGTGTGTCCGGTGTGCGGTGTCGCAGACCTCGGCCAGCACGGCCTTCCCGCGAAGCTGAGCCGATCTGGACGTCGCGGTCAAGAACGTTCCGCGCATGTCCGCGTTGTGCACCGTGCGACCCGACGGCTCACCGCACCCGACACCGGTCTGGCTCAGCTCCGTCGAAGGCAGGTGGTGGATCGGTCGTGACAGCCGCAGTTGGGTGAGGATCCGGCTCGCGCGGCTACCAGCAGAGCCGCCGACGAGGAGGCGACCTTCCCCACCGACAGCCGCCATGCACGGTCAATTCGCCGCCACCGTGGCCGCCGTTCGGGGCCGGCGAGCGCGGACCCCGAACGGATCGGCCGGTCGGTGGGACGCCGGCATCATCCTTGCGGAGACATTGTCGTCGTCCAGTCCGTTACGGCGTGACGACCCGGCCGCCGAAGGTCACGACCAGGCGACCGTCGGAGGCGAAGGACCAGCCCAGGGCGCCGGAGTACTGGGCGCACCGGGAGCCGTCGGTGCCGGACCAGAACTGGTTCGAGCTGTCGGCGTTGCCCACGATGCGGTCGTTCGTGCCGCCGTCGCAGGAGGTGTTGTTGCGGAACACCGAGGAGCCGCCGTCGAAGTTGAAGTTGCGCTGGGTGTTGCCGATGCTGGCGTTGTTCGACACCGTCATCGAGCCGAGGTTGCGGTTGTACGTGAACCCGTGCTGGCCGTTGTGGTAGGCGATGTTGCCCCGCACGACGTGGTTGACGCCGATGTCCTCGCCGCCGAGCTTGAAGCCGTTGCGGTCGCCGGCGCCGGCCTGCCCGCCGTTGCTCAGGGTGCCGTTGTCGTAGGCCAGGGAGGACTCGATCGTCACCGGACTGATCGCCCCGGTCTCGGGCTTGGTGAAGAGGTCGTAGCCGTCATCGATGTTGTTGTGCGAGACCGTGTAGCGGAAGACGTTGCCCGGGCCGACGGTGAGCTTCGGCGCGAAGCCGTCGGCGTCCTCGCCGTCGGAGTCGGCGTTGTCGTGCGACTCGGTGCTCACCACGAGGTTGTTGGACGGCCACTGGTCGCGCGGCGCGTCGGCCACCAGCCGCGAGAGCTGGAGTCCCGAGTCCCGGTTGTAGCGGGTCACCGTACGCTCGATGATGTTGTTGCTGCCGCCGAGCAGGATGCCGTTGTCTCCGGCCCGTTCGACGACGATGCCGCGGATGTGCCACCACGAACCGCCGACGGCGAGGCCGCGGTTGGCCGGGTCCTCGCTCTGGGCCGAGAAGTTCAGGATCGGGGTCTCGCCGGGGTAGGCGAACAGGTTCTTGCGCGCGCTCGACGTGCCGTTGTTGCCCTGGCCGATGGTGATGGTCTGGGCGTAGCGGTAGGTGCCGCCGCGCAGGTAGATCGTGCCGCCGGCGGAGATCCTGGTGAGCGCGGAGGTGAGCGTCGTCGGGTTCGCCTGCGTGCCGGCCGCGCCGTCGGCGCCGGTCGGGGCCACGTACAGCGTGCTGCCCGACGGCGGGGGAGTGGTCGGGGGTGGCGTGGTCGGCGGGGGCGTCGTCGGCGGCGGGGTGGCCGGTGGTGTGGTGGAGCCGGATGCGTACGTCTCGAACTCGGCGACCCTCGGTGTGCCGGTCGAGCTGGCGATCTCAAAATTGATCTTGCGCAGCGAGGTGGCGGCGAAGTTGATGATCCCGGCCCCGGTACCACTGGCCAGGGTGGCGCCCGTGTCGTTGTTGACAACGCGCCAGGAGTGGATGGCCCCGACGGCGCCGGCCGCCTCCCGGATGTTGATCGAGCCCACCGTCGTGGCCGAATCCCACTTGACCGAGATGCGGCCGGTCGAGCCGGCCGGCGACCAGTAGGTGTTCATGTCACCGTCGATCGCGTTGCCGTAGCTGGTGCCGCTGGCCTTGCTGGAGCCGTCGGCGCCGGCCCCGAGGCTGAGATTCGTCGCGTTGACGCCGATCGAGGCGGGGTCGGGGCCGCCGGATGCGCCCGACGCCTGGGTCATCGGCAGCGCCGTGGCGACCGCGGCCGCGGCGGCGACGGCGGTGCCGCCGACGAGAAGCTTGTGTCGCACTGCGATTCGCACTGTGGGACTCCTTGGGAGTGGGCACGGTGCAGGCCGCGCCCGTTGGGGCCCGTCACCGTGGGATGAGCTCGTGTTCGCACCCCCCGGCCCGGGCGAGGGCTCGCGACATCGATGTACATCAGACTAGGAAAGCGCTTGCCGGCGAGGCAAGGGCGGGGACGTGCAGGTTTGTTGCAGGCGGCGACGCGGTCGACGTCGAGCCGCCACGCCACCCACGAGATGTCGTCGTCCTTCATCCGTGGCATACCGGCTCGCCCCTGGGCCGAGCAGGTGGTCCGTGGTCAGCGGTGACGCTGGGGCGGGTCTCCTGAACGTTCGGGGAACGGCAGGCGGCCGACGAGCCGCCCCTGGCACACTGCGCGCGAGCACACAGCCGGCCACCGACGACGCCGCACGGGACCTCGGAGTCAGCATCCACCCGTCCCTGGATCCGCCGTCGCAACGGCCCATACTGCGGCTACGGCACCTACTCGAGGGCGGCCCGCCGACCGACCGCCGCACGGGGCAGCGAGCGCCGCCCGTCGTCGTGCCCGGCGGGCGGTCCCGGCGGTGGCGTCGGATACTGAGCCGATGACCAACCCCGACCTCGATCCCGAGATGTACCCGCCGATCGACCCGCGTGCGGACGTGCCGGACGACCCGAGCGAACTCCTCCCGGACACGCCCGGCGAATTGCCCGAGGCGCCGGTCGAGCCGATGCCCGACGACGGGGAGCCCGGGGGCGTACCCGAACCGGCCTGACCGGCCCGGCCCCGCGCCGGCCCTCTCACAGACCAACGGTGACGGATGCTCTGTGGCGATGGGCGGGGTCCTCGCCCGCAAGCCGTAGGCCGTCGCGACCTGGCCGCCGACCGTCATCGGCGACGGCGACGGCGACGGCGGATGATCCGTGAGCGCTGCCGGCGGACGTCGTCGATACGCCGTTGACCCGGGTGCCGGGGGCGGCACCCTCCGGTACCCGCTGACCGGTCCTGCCGCTTCCGGCCGGCCCGGCTGCCGACGGGCCGACAGCCCCCCACCTGCGGTGTGCCGGGGCGTCACCGGGTGACGACACCGACACGCCGCAGGTGGGGGAGCGGATCCGCCTGCGCTATCCGGTCAGCCAGTGGTGCACGGGGCCCCGTTGAGCGTGAACGAGGCCGGGCGTGGGTTGGTGCCGCTGTACGTGCCGTTGAAGCCGAGCCCGACGGACGCGCCGGCCGGCAGCGAACCGTTCCACGCGGCATTGGTCGCCGTCACTGCCGTGCCGCTCTGCGACCAGGTGGCCGACCAGCCCTGGGTGACCCGCTGGCCGGCGTCGGGAAACGCGAAGCGCAGCGTCCAGCCGGACAGCGCGGCGGTGCCGCTGTTGCGCACCGTGATGGTGGCGCTGAAGCCGGCGCCCCAGTCGTTCGTCGCGTAACTGACCTGGCAGGTGGCCGTGCCCTGGGTGGGGGTCGGCGTGGGATCCACCCCCGCCGCCTGCACCACGACCGTCGTCGAGGCCGGCGAGGTGTTGCCGGCCGCGTCGGCCGCGACCACGAAGAACTGCCGCGACACGCCGGGAACCAGACCGGTGACCGTGAGGGACGGGGTGGCCGTCCGGCCGTACACCGTGTCGGAGGTGCCGGCCAGCTCGTGCACGACGTACTCCCGCACCCCCACCTCATCGGTGGACGGCGACCAGGTCAGCGTGGCGGACGTGCCGTTGACCGTGGCGCGCAGGTTCGTCGGCGCGGTCGGCGCGGTGGTGTCCGGCGCCGGGCTGCCGTAGCTCAGCCCATAGCCGTAGGGGAAGAGGGCGGGCTTGCCGTCGCCGTCGTTGATCGGCTGCTGGCTGGCCGACTGCATCCAGGTCACCGGTAGCTTGCCGGTCGGCTGGCGGACGGCGAACAACACGTCCGCCACGCCCTGGCCCTCGGTACCGGGCAGCCAGGCGGCCACCAGGGAGTTCCAGTTCGGCACCTGTGCCGCGATGTCCAGCGGGCGCCCGGAGACCAGCACGACCACCACCGGCACGCCGGCCGCGCGCAGCGTGGTGATGGTGTTCAGGTCGGTGGCGTCCAGACCCATGCCGGTGGGCCGGTCGCCCTGGCCCTCGGCGTACGGCGTCTCGCCGACCACCGCGACCGCGACGTCGTAGGACGAGTCTATGCCGCTGCCGTTGAGGCTGTAGGTCACGGTGCCGGCCGAGCCCACGGTGTTCCGGATGCCCTGCAGGATCGTCGTGCCCGGGGTGGTGTTGCCGCTGCCGCCCTGCCAGCTGACGGTCCACCCGCCGCTCTGGTTGCCGATGTTGTCGGCGTTCCTGCCGGCCACGAAGATCCGGCTGTTGGTGCGCAGCGGCAGCGCGCCGCCGTTCTTCAGCAGTACCTGCGACTTGGCCACCGCCTCGCGGGCCAGCTCGCGGTGTGCCGCGCTGCCCAGGGTGCCGGCGTACGAACGGTCCGCGAGGGGACGCTCGAAGAGGCCCAGCTCGAACTTCTTGGTCAGGATCCGCCGGTTGGCGTCGTCGATGCGCGACATCGGCACCCGGCCCGCCTGCACCTCACCGCGCAGGAGCGTGATGAAGGACTGCCAGCCGTCCGGCGCCATCACCATGTCGATGCCCGCGTTGATCGCCTGCGCCACCTCGGCACCGGTGAACCCGGGAGCGCCGTCGATCTGGTCGATGCCGTTCCAGTCGGAGACCACGAAGCCGGTGAAGCCCAGCTCGTTCTTCAGCAGATCGGTGATCAGGTAGCGGTTGCCGTGCAGCTTCTGCCCGTTCCAGCTGCTGTACGAGATCATGATCGAGCCCACCCCCTTGCGGATGGCCTCCACGAACGGCGGCAGGTGGATGGCCCGCAGTTCCGCCTCGGAGAGCTGGGTGTTGCCCTGGTCGGTGCCGTTCGTGGTGCCGCCGTCGCCGAGGTAGTGCTTGGCGGTGGCCAGCACGCTGGCCGGGCCGCCGAGCGTGGTGCCCTGGTAGCCGGTGACGATGCTGCTCATCTGCGTCGCCAGCTCGGGCTTCTCGCCGAACGACTCGTAGGTGCGGCCCCACCGGTCGTTGCGGGCCACGCAGAGGCAGGGCGAGAAGGTCCAGTCCACGCCGGTGCCGGTGACCTCCTCGGCGGTCGCCCGGCCGATCCGCTCGGCCAGGCCCGGGTCGCGGGTGGCGCCCAGCCCGATGTTGTGCGGGAAGATCGTCGCGCCGACCACGTTGTTGTGTCCGTGCACGGCATCCGACCCGTAGATCATCGGGATGCCGAGCGGCGTGGCCAGCGCGCCCCGCTGGAAGGTGTCGTACATGTCGGCCCAGCCGGCCGCGGTGTTCGGTGCCGGCGCCGAGCCGCCGCCGGAGAGGATGGAGCCGAGCCGGTAGGCGGTCACGTCGGCGGGACTGACCTTCGCGCGCTCGGCCTGGGTCATCTGGCCGATCTTCTCGTCCAACGACATCCGCGACAGCAGGTCCGCCACCCGCTGGGCCACGGGCAGGGCGGGATCCTGATACGGCAGTGTCGACGCCCCCGCGACCGGGGCCAGGGTCAGCCCGGTGGCGGCGAGCGCGACCGCGGTGGCCACGCCGACGACGGCTGTCCGGGTACGAGATGGGCGCGGGGATCTACGGAGCCGGATGCGCATGAGCACATTCCCTTCGGGAATCGATGGCGGTGCCCTGAGGTTGCCCTGTGCCCGGAACTCGGCTCCGTCTCATGATGCCATGCCCCACGCCCTCCCCAATGGACGGCCGGCAGCTCGGCAGGGGACACGCCCGTCACGGACGCCCGGGGGATGCCCGTCCGGCTCGCCGGCGCGGACCGCGCCGTTCCCGGCTCCCGGGTACCGATCCGCGGCACCTCGGTGCCACGGCGGATCGACGACGACCGGGATCCGATCGGCAGATGACCCGAGCCTCAGCGTCGTCGCAGTTCCGATTCCATGCGCTGCAGGAGAGTCTTGCGGGCCTTGCCGCGTCGCTCGCGTCGCAGCGCGGCGCGCAGGTCCCGGGTGTCGAGGCCGCGCACGAGCCTGCCCGCCTCGGCGACCGGCAGGTCCGTCAGCCCTCGGGGTGACGTGGCCTCCTTGCGGGCGCGTTTCGCCGGAGCGGTGTTGGCGACGTACTGCCGCCCGGTCCGCGATGCGCGTCGCTTGCGGTTCTCGGTGGCCTGCCGCTCCGGCTCGGACAACTGCTGCCACGCCCGCCTGGGCAGGTAGCGGCGGGTCTCGCCGTTCTGTCGGGCTCGGGTGGAGCCGTCCTCGGTCTGCCAGTCCTGCGCACCCCACCGCTGCAGGGAGCGCTGCCGCTGGTCCCTGGGGCCCTCGAATCCGCCGCCCTGCCGCTTGTACTCCTGCGTGAGCAGCTGCGACTTCCGTGCCGACCACTGCCCTTTCCGCCCTCCCTTGTCGGAATCACGGATCTGCGCCTTCAGTTTCTCCCGCAGTTCGGGATCGGTGTAGGTCGCCATGCCGGGACGTTTCCCCCGTCCGGTCGGTTGCATGCTCGCGGTCCGGCCCGCCGGAGGGCGTGCCACCGTGGGGGGTCCGAGATCCGACGACCACGCGCCGTCGCTTGTCACAACGACGTCACAACGGCCGCAGCCGTACACATAGATGCTTCTCTTTGTCCTGTCCGGCGACTCGGCTGCCGGCTGGTGAAGGGAACGACTATGGGGCTGTTTGCGCGAACACGCGGCACGACCCGGCGGTTGGCCGGCGTCACCACCCTGGCGGTCCTGCTCATGCTGGGCGGGCCCGCCCGACTGGCGGACGCGGCACCGTCGTCCGCCGGGCTGAAGGCGTGGCAGTCGGAGATCACGAAGGTGCCCCAACCGTCGGCGCGGGGCTGCTTCACCGCCGACTACCCCCGGTTGGCCTGGCACCGGACCAGCTGTGCCGCGGCCCCGGACCTGCCGATGACGCCCAAGCACAGTATTCGGCCGCTGGTGGTGGGGAGCGGCAACGACATCTCCGCGCAGGCGCCGAGCGGCTTCATCTCCGAGTCGTCCGGCACGTTCGAGAACATCGTGAACGTGACGAGCGAGAGCTCGCCCATCGCCAACGCCGGGCCACCGGTCGCCGACGCCTACACCCTGCAGATCAACACCGACTTCTTCGCGAGTACGGCCTGCGCCGGATCGCCGAACCCGGGCTGCCGCGGCTGGGAGCAGTTCGTCTACGCCAACGACGGCTCCAGCGGGCTGGTGTTCATCCAGTACTGGCTGCTGCAGTACAACGCGGCGTGCCCGGCCGGCGGCTGGACCCAGTTCTCGTTCACCGGCGACCCCGACATCTACTGCTACCGCAACAGCCCGGGAGCGACGCCGGTGCCCGACCAGCCGATCACCAACCTCGGAGCGCTTCGGTTGACGGGCACGGTCAGCGCGAGCAGTGACAGCGCCACCCTGTTCGTGGGCGCGACCGCGTACACGGCGGGCGGCTCCAACTCCGTCAACGCGGCGGCCGGCTGGACCGTGTCCGAGTTCAACGTGTTCGGCTACGGCGGTAACGCCGACGGCGGTGGTCAGGCCACCTTCAACTCCGGCGCCTCCCTGAACGTACGCACGAGGATCACCTACGGCGGCACGGCCGCACCCGTCTGCGCGGCGCAGGGCTTCACCGGCGAGACCAACAACCTCGACTTCGGCACACCCGCACCGTCGTTCACCCCGCCCGGCCCGGCCGTCGTGTTCGTGGAGAACACCACCGGCGGCGCGGCGACGAACTGCGCGGCGGCCACCGTCGTCGGCGACACCCACCAGCACACCTTCGCCGGCCTGCTCTACGACTTCCAGGCCTCCGGGGACTTCGTCGAGGCGCAGGCGGGCAGCGGCTTCGAGGTGCAGACCCGGAAGGTATCCGGGGCACCGACCTGGCCCAACGCCTCGGTCGACCGCTCGGTCGCCACGAGGATGGGCACCACCAAGGTGGCCCTGTGTGACGGCAAGAGTCTCGTGGTCGACGGACGGACCACCGACATCCAGTCCGAGGGCGCGCTGCACCTGCCCTCCGGCGTGGACATCCACCGGGTCGGCAACGTCTACGTGGTGACCGACCAGAGCGGCAACAGCATCCGGGTGACGGTCAACAGCGGCTACATCGACGTCGCGGTCGGCCTCGGCAGCTCGGCGACCCAGGCGGTCGGCCTGCTCGGCAACCCGGGAGGCGACCCCAAGCTCCTCGCCGGCAGGGACGGCACCCGGTACGCCGTCCCGCTCTCCTTCGACGAGCTGTACCAGAAGTTCGGCGCGAGTTGGCGGGTGAACCCGCTGCGGACCCTGCTCGCCCCCTGCGCCACCGTCGCCTCGGGCAACCCGTCGGCGCCGTTCTTCGCCGGCAACCTCACCGACGACGTCCGTAAGCGGGCCGAGTCCGTCTGCCTGCAGGCCAGGGTCACCCCGGAGTGGCTCGACACCTGCACGCTCGACGTGGCGGTGGTCGGCGACCGGGCCGCGTCGACGTACGTCGGTCTGGCGCCGCCGGTCGTCAACGGGAACCGGTGACCTGGTGACACCGGCCTGACCGCGAGGTCCGGGGACGGCTCCCGCCCGGGGGCCGTCCCCGGACCGCCTGCCCCGGCGTGAGACCGCGACCACCGGCTCAGCAGGAGGTACGGCCCTCTTCGGAACGCGCGATCATGATGGGCTCGAGCCGCGGCGACGTGGCTCGAGCCGTCGTTCTGCCCGTCGCGTGGCATGGTGGAGGGATGTGCAGGAACATCCGCGTGCTCCACAACTTCGAGCCGCCGGCGACCGAGGACGAGATCGAGGCCGCCGCTATCCAGTACGTGCGCAAGGTCAGCGGCACGACCCGGCCGTCCGCGGCCAACGAGGAGGCCTTCGAAGAGGCGGTCCGTGCCGTCACGGCGGTCACCCGAACCCTGCTGGACAGCCTCGTGACCAAGGCGCCTCCCCGCGACCGGCAGGTGGAGGCCGCGAAGGCCAGGGCACGCGCCGCCGAGCGGTACGGTCGCCCGGGGACCGATCCGAGCTGACGGTGGTCCCGACCGCCGCGCGGACCTTCTGGACGCTCGTGGCCCAGTGGTAGTTGGCGACGTCGGCGCTCACCTGCTGGCCCTGCGGCGACTGCCGGGCTGCGTCCCTGGTCATGCTACGTTCCTGGTCGTGACGGTCGACCCCAGCCTGGATCCGGGTCTGGGTGTCGAGCAGCGTCCGTCCGATTCTCCGTACGTCGAGCGGGTCTACCGTGCGGGGCCGGTGTCCGGCCCGCTGCCGGCGCGGCTGCGGTCGATCGCGAACTCGAACTGGGAGCTCGTGGCCTGGCACCACCGGGGCGAGACGAGTGTGGCCGTACGGGGTCCGGAGACGATGCCCACGGTCCTGGACCTGGCCTCCGATGCCGGCGAAACCTTCGGGATCATCTTCCGCCACGGCGCGTTCCTGGCGCCGATGCCGGTGTCGGGCCTCGTCGACACCATGGTGCCGAGCCCGCACACCACGGCACGCACCTTCGTCCTACAGGGCGACCAGTGGCAGCTACCGACCTACGACAACGCCGAAACCTTCGTGGAACGCCTGGTCCGGGTAGGGCTGCTGGTCCGTGATCCGCTGGTCACCGATGTTCTGCGCGGGGACACGACCACCTTGGTCACGCCTCGATCCGTACAGCGCCGGGTGGTCGCGGCGGCCGGACTGACCCAGGGCACGATCCGGCAGATCGAGCGGGCCAGGAAGGCGGCGATCCTCCTGATCCGGGGCGCGGCGGCGAGCGAGGTGGTGGCGCAGGTCGGCTACCACGACCAGCCGCACATGGCGCGATCGTTGACCCGGTTCCTGGGACGTACGGCGACCCAGTTGCGGCGGCCCGACGCCGACGAGGTGCTGTCGCTCCTGTACAAGACCGACACCGAGGTACGCCCATAGCGTGGTGTCGACGCCGGAGCACACCGGCCCGACGGAACGTCATGGAAGGCACCTGAGATGGCTTACACCCAGATCTACGTCAACCTGCCGGTCGCCGACCTGGAGGTGAGCAAGCAGGTCTACACGGCGATGGGTGGCACGATCAATCCGCAGTTCACCGACGACACCTCCGCTCAGGTGGTGCTCAGCGAGGCGATCGCCGTGCAACAGATGACACCCGAGCAGTTCGCGACGTTCACCGAGCGGCCCGTCGCGCGGGGCGCGATCGAGGCGATCAACGCCCTTGCCGCGGGGTCGCGCGAGGAGGTCGACCGCTTCGCGGACGCGGCGCTCGCCGCCGGGGCCACCGAGCCACGCCCGGCCCAGGACCTGGGTTGGCTGTACAACCGGGCGATCGACGACCCGGATGGCCACAGCTGGGAACTCCTGGCCTACGACCCGAGCGCCATGGGCAGCGATCCGACCAGCGGTCAGGACTGACCCGGTCGCGCTGGTTCGGCCGGGGCAGGCAAACCGCCGGCGCCGGCCGCGCAGCCGAGCCGTACCGGGGCCGGCGGCCCCCCGGCGGTGACCGCGCTGGAGCTGTGCAGCCAGGGAGGTGCCTTCGTCCACAACCTGATCTGTGGCACGGTCCGGCGGGAGCCGGTGCTGGACCGTGCCAACCCCGGCCGCACAGCACCCAGGTGGCCGGGTACGCGGTGATCTACGGTGGCGACGACAGATGCCTGGGAAACCTCTTCCTGTGCGGCGATGCGCGCGCGGCCTACGGGTTCGTCGCGGAGGGCCAGCGGCCACCGTCGGGCGGCACCGCCGGACACGACGGCCACCCGGCGTCGTTCGAGGAGTACCTGGCCCGCCTCGACGGAGTCTGGCTCGTCACCGATCTCCCCGGAGCATTCGACGAGGCGCGCATCGGTGTGCTCACGGGCCCGGATCTGTGCGCCGCAGGCCCGGTGCCGGACGGCACCGGGCCCGCGGCAGTGCCGCGTTCAGGGGCTGGTGCAGGTGATGTTGCTGGCCCCAGTGGCGCCGTCGCCGGTGGCGGTGTACCCGAAGGTGGTCGAGGTGTTCCCGCCCAGCGCGCCGTTGTAGGGCGCGTTTCGCACGGTGACGTCGCCGGTGGTGCCCGTGCTGGTGCCGTTCCACAGGCTGCTGATGGCCTGACCGCCGGCCAGGGTCAGCCGTACCGTCCAGCCGTTGATCGTGGTGGCGGTGGGGTTGGCCACGGTGACCTCGGCCTGGAAACCGCCGGGCCAGCTGTTCACCGTCCGGTACGTGGCGACGCAGCCGGTCGGCGGAGGCGTGGTCGGGGGAGCGGTGGTCGGCGGAGTGGTGGTGGGCGGCGCGGTCGTCGGGGGTGCGGTCGTGGGTGGCGTGGTGGTGGACTGGAACTGGGTGAAGAACCGCCAGATCTCTCCCGAGGTCCAGGTCCGTGAGTCGTTGGGGCTGGCCGACCCGTCGACCGGGCTGGGGGTGTGGTCACCGTCGAACGCGGCCCACTGCACCGGGTAACCGGACCGGCAGCCGGAGTAGACGGTGGTGATGTGGCTCAGGCTGCCCTGGCCCGGCTCGGGCGGGTTCTGCGCGGTGCAGCCGTTGTTCCGGACGAACGTGTCGCGCAGCGACCGACCCAGGGAGATGTTCAGCACGCTGTCGTGGGTGCCGTGGATGCCGAAGTACGGGACGGCCTGGGTACCGCCGTTGCATCCGCTGAGGTTGGCGCCGGACAGGACCGCGACCGCCCGCACGACGGTGGGCCGGGCGCACGCCACGGCATAGCTCATCGCCCCGCCGTAGCTCCAGCCGAGCACGAAGCGCTGGCTGGTGTCGACGCAGAGATCACCCTCGACCTGCTGGAGGATGTTGTCGAAGAGGGTCAGGTCCCGACCGTTCGTGTTGGCCCAGCCGGCGTCGATGCCCTGGGGCGCGACGAAGATCGTGCTGTTGTTCGCCAGCGGTGCGAGCCCGTAGTAGCCGGCTGAGGCGACGGCGTTCGCCGAGCCGTTCAGCCAGTGGAAGCCGACCACCAACCGGTACGGGCGGTTCCGGTCGTACCCGTCCGGGATGCGCAGGATGTAGCTCCGGTTCTGTCCGCCGCTCTGGATCGTGCGGGTACCGCTGGTGAGCGTCGGCGCCCTGCCGCAGCCTGCGGTCGCGGCGAGGGTGCCGGTCGTCGCGGCCTGCGCCGCGTTGCCCGAGCTTGCGCTCCACGCGCCACCGACAGTCGCGGCCAGGAGAACCGCCGTGGCCGAGAGGGACGAAAGAAGGTGTCTCCGTTTCATGTCTGCTTGGCTCCTTGCCATTGGTCGTGGTGTGCCGGTGGTGTCGGGCGAGGCCGGTCCGGTGGCTGGGCGCGCTCCGCCATCGACGGGTCAGCGACGTGCTGGCGGCCTTCTCCGGCGCCGCCGGATGGGCATGGCGGTGCCCGCTGCGCGCCGACCGGCGGGCGTGGTGGCCCGGGCCCCGCGCGTGGGGTGCGGCCGTCCGGCGGTGCCGGGATCGCCGCGACGGCATGGAGGGGAGGCGGATGACCGGACCGGCGTCGACCGGCGACCACGGGTGGCCGCCCCGCCCCGCGGAACGCCCGGACTGGTCACCCACCGGCGAGGCGGTGCGGGTGGCCTGCCCCTCGGCGCGCCGTGCCGGCTGGATCGGTGAACGCGAGCGTGCCCTTCGCCCGTGCGGCAAAAGATAGCATGTTATCGATAACATCTTCAATCGACCGAGCTGCGGCGAGTGCCGAGCAGAGGCGTCACACCGGCGTGATGGGGCGCGCCGAGGGCTCCCGGTCAGCCGGCGGTGGTGGTGGTCATCCGGTCCTGATCCGCGTCTCGGCGCTGCGCGGTGGCTGACAACCATTCCGTGCCGGGCGGCGTATTTGCTGGTACGGGATCCTTCAGCCGAGCGGGGGCAGCCACGTGGATTCAGGACCGGACGAGTTCGAGGCGTTCGTGCGGGCGCGAACGCCCGCGCTGCTGCGTTCGGCATATCTGCTGACCGGGGACCAGCACCTCGCGGAGGACCTGGTGCAGAGCGCGCTGGTGCGTACCCATCGCGCCTGGCGACGCGTGCGCGAACTCGGCAACGCCGAGGCGTACACCCGTAAGGCGATGTACCACCTGCAGATCTCCCGGTGGCGGCGGCGCCGCCCGGCCGAGTCGTTCACCGGTGCCACCCCGCAACGGTCCGAGCGGGCGGAGCCCGACCACGCCGAGCTGACCGCGCTGCGACTGTCCTTGCGGCTGGCTCTGGCGCAGCTGCCGGTCAGACAGCGTGCCGTCGTGGTGCTGCGGTTCTTCGAGGACCTCTCCGAGGCGCAGGCGGCCGAGATGCTGGGGGTGACCGTCGGGACGGTCAAGAGCCAGACCGCCCGGGCCCTGGCCCGACTGCGCGCTGTCGCACCCGAGCTCAATGACGCGTCCGCGACGGGAGGCCTCCGATGAACGACCTCGATGAGCTGCGTACCGGTCTGGCACACATCGCCGAGGAGGTCGCGCCGGTCGATCTGCACGCCCGGGTGCTGGCGTCCTCGCGCCGGGTGGCCCGGCGGCGGGCCGCCGCCGGCGTGGCCACCGCGCTCGCCGCGACGGTTGTCGCCTCGGCCGTGGTGATCGACATGAACCGGGTCGCCCCGTCACCGCCGGGTCCGCCCGCGACGTCGACGTCGGTCGCGCCGCAGCCCACCACCCTTCCCTCGTACGTCCAGACACCGGCGCCGGGCTCCGGTCCGTTCGCGAACGCCACCGTCACGGTGCCGACCTGGGGCACCACCGGCACCACCTGCGTCACCGGCCGGGTGCGGATCGTCGACGGTCAGTACTACCGGGGGGCGGGGACGCGGCCGGTGAACGTGCTGTCGTGGGTCACCACGGACGTGGACGGCGACGGCAGGGACGACTACGTGGCCCACCTGAAGTGTGGTGAGGGCACGGAGTCGCCGGCCGAGCAGGTGGTCGCCTTCCGGCGGTCCGGTGGGCAGTTGCTGCCGCTGGGCCGGGTGGTCGGGACGCAGGACGGGCCGGCAATGCTGACCGCGATCGAGGCCCGCGCCGGCGGCCGGATCGCGGTGCAGGTCCTCGCCGAGGTGACCGACGGCGGCGCCCAGTTCGTGCCCCAGCAGTGGCGCGTGTACGGCTGGCGGGGGACCGGTTCCGGCAGGTGGCCGGGCCGACCTCGTTCCCCGCCGATCCGCCGGCAGCCGCGTTGTCCGTGCGGTCGGGTGCCTTGACCTTCCACCGCGCGAGCGGCGGGTACGCGGGTGAGCTGACCGTCACCGTCCATAACGGCGGCACCCTCGACGTGCCCCGCGCCGAGCTGGCGGTGTTCGTACCGGCTCAGGTGCGGCCGGCCGGCGACGGGTGGACCGGTTGCACGGTCGCCGCCGACGTAGAGGCGCTCGTGCTGCGATGTACGGTGCCGGACCTCGGGGCGGGGGCGACCCGGCAGCTCCACCTCGGGTTCGTCGCGCCGGCGATCCAGGGCCGCCCCGACGAGGCCGTCGGTCCGGACAACCACGACCACTACCTCACGTTTGACCAGCGTCCGCCCTACGTCCTCGAGAAGCCCAGGGACGCGTTGGAGACATCATTCCCTGTGGTCGTGCCGTGAGCCGGACAGCTGGCACCCCCATGGCGCGCTCAGCCGAGCCCGGACAGGAAGGCGCTGACCGCGGCGGCGAACTGTGCCTGAGCGTCGTGATGCACCACGTGACCGGCGGGCAGTTCGACGAGACGAGCCTGGCCGGCGCGGCGAGCGATCATCTCGCGAGCGTGGTCCCCCGCCAGTTCATCGCTGCGTGTGCCACGAATCAGGAGAGTGGGGCAGCCCACCGCAACCCAGTCCTTCCAGTGGTCACCGCTGAGTGCCTTCTGGGACGCGACCGTGTCGCCGAGGTCGAACGAGAAACCCCAGCCGTCTTCGGACCGGCGGACGGAACACTCCAGGTAGGGCATCGCCGGGCCCAGCGCCGAGGCCAGCGCGGCGCGCGACGGCGCGTGGCGGGGGAGACTGGTCGTGAACGACCAGTCGACGTCCACGACCGCGCCGATGTCCTCGACGATCAGCGCGGTGACCCGGTCCGCGTACCGCCCGGCGTACTGGTAGGCGTTCACACCGCCGAGTGAGTGGCCCAGCAGCACCGCAGGACCGACCTCCAGATGTCGGTGGAAGGCGGCGACGTCGGCGACGTAGTCGTCACGGTCATAGCTCTCGGCGCGGTCCGATGCTCCGTGCCCGCGCTGATCGAGTGCGATCACCCGCCATCGGGGTGCCAACGCCTCGGCCAGCGGTGCGAATGCTGACGCCTCGTTGTAGTGCCCGTGAAGAGCCAGCAGGGGAGCGCCCGGACCACCGAAGTCCAGATAGGAGAGACTCCGACTCCCGACCGTGAAGAACCTGCGCACGACCTGGAATGTTATACGAGCCGTCGTCGAGCCGATGCCGAGCTCAGCACCGCTGGACAGTGATCGCCCGCGCGGGCGGGCGACGATTCCTCCGCCGACCGCATGGTGTCAGGTGATCAGTACGATTCGCCCGGGTGCGTGGCGGCAGGGGCAGGGCATGATGATCGGATGACATTGGCCGATATCTGGCCCGTGCGCCGTCTGCGGGTGACGACGTCCGCGCTCGAGCTGGCGGTGCCGGGTGAGGACGAGCTCGCCGAACTGGCGATCCGTGCGGCAGCCGGCATCTACGATCCGCAGAGCCGCTTTCTGGCGCGTTCGCCGGTGGCGGGATGGGAGTCGGGGCCGTCTCCCCAGGCCGAGCGGTCGTTCCTGCGGTACTACTGGGCGTCCCTGGCGGACTGGCGGCCGAGCAGATGGAACCTGGTGATGGCGGTGAAGGTCGATGGCGCCTGCGTCGGCGTGCAGGAGATCGGCGCGCAGGACTTCGGGATCACTGGAACCGTCTCGACGGGATCATGGATCGCGCGGCGGTTCCAGGGGCGTGGTCACGGCAAGGAGATGCGGGCCGCCATCCTGCACCTCGCGTTCGCCGGACTGGGAGCGGATCGCGCCGACTCCGCCGCCTGGTCCACCAACGCGCCGTCGCTGGGAGTCTCGTGGTCGCTCGGCTACCGGTCGAACGGCACCACGATCCGGGCTTTCGACGGTGCCCGCCAGGAGCAGATCAACCTGGTGCTCGACCGCGAAAGGTGGGAGAGCCACCGTGACGACATCGCGATCCACGGACTCGGCGACGAGGTGCTCGAGCTGATGGACGTCAAGCGGGCCGCCTCCCGGTGATGGCCGCGGCCCGCATCCGTCACCCGATCCCGGCGTCGAACGCCGTGCGGGCGTGTTCGATCTGCGGCAGGTAGGTGTCGGCCCACTCGAGGAGGGTGTCGACCGGGGCGCGCAGGGTCTTTCCCAGCCGGGTGATCCGGTACTCCACGGCGACCGGGCGGGTCGCCACGACGTGGCGTTCGATGATCCCGTTGCGCTCGAGCCGTCGTAGCGTCGCCGTGAGCGACTTCTGGGTCACCGCCGGAATCGCGCGGCGCAGCTCGTTGAACCGGCACGGGCGCTCGCACAGTTCGTTGAGAACGCTGAGCGACCACTTGTCCAGCACCTGGTCGAGCAACTCGCGGTGGGGCGCGTCGATGCGCAGCTCGCCGACCTGGGGGGTGGTGGTATCGCGCATGAAACCAGGTCTCCTTGAAGTGTCCTCCGTCAACTAGGTATCAATGGTAAACCGAGTTGGTTCCAGTGGAGGAGAATCGATGCCTGTCACCCGCTTCAGCCCCGACGGTCTTCAGCCGCACACCCCCTACGAGCACGTGGCGGTCGCCACCGGGTCGCGTCACATCCACGTCAGCGGTCAGATCGCCCGACTGGCGGATGGCTCACCGGTCGCCCCGGGCGACCTGACCGGGCAGGTCGCGCAGGTGCTGCGCAACACCGGAAGGGCCCTCGCCGGAGCCGACGCCTCCTTCGAGGACGTGGTCCGGTTGACCTTCTACGTGACCGACTGGGCGCCCGAGAAGATCGGGCCGTTCATGGCCGGCATCGAATCGGTCGTCGAGGATCTCGGCCTTCCCTGGCCCCTTCCGCCGGCGTCGCTGATCGGGGTGGACCACCTCTTCGAGCCCGACGTGCTCGTCGAACTGGAGGCGACCGCGATCGCGCCGTGAATGCTTTCTGCTCGCCCGTGAGATCGAGACAGCGCTGCGCACGGCCGCACGTCGGTGTCGCTACCTTATGATCTGCCTCACCTTGTGGCACTCTGCCCGGCATCGGGTGATTCGGCCTGATGCTGGCAGGTGCCGCGCCAGGTCGTCCATCCGCTGCAGGTATAGGTTCGGCAGGTGGATGTGGTCGCCGCCTGCCGGGCCTTCGTCGCGGTCAGCGGGCACGGGAGCTTCACGTCCGGGGCCGCCGCAGCGGGCATTCCCCAGTCGGTTGCCAGTCGCCGTATCGCCGCCCTGGAGGAGCACTTCGGGGGGCGGCTGTTCGACCGATCGTCGCGGGCGGTGCGGCTGACGTCGTTCGGGCGGGACATGCTGCCGTCGGCGCGGCGCCTGATCGACCTCGCCGACGCCATGGCCGACGACGCCGAGCGGGCCCGGCTGCGTCCGCTGCGGGTCGCCGTACCCGAGATCTGCCCGCCGCGCCGCCTCGCCGACCTGGTGGTCGCGGCCCGGCGGCAGCGGATCTACCTGGACCTACGGCCGGCCGGCCCGCCCGAGCGGGAACGGCTCTGCCGGACCCTGGAGGTCGGTGCCGCGATCGTGGCGGTTGCGGAGGCGACGGCGGCCTGGCGGGTGCCGCTCGGGCTGGCCGCCCGGACCCCCTTTCCGGCGCCGACGGTGTTCCTGGAGACGCTGCGCAGCGGACGGGCCCGGACCCAGGCCCGGCGGCGGATCCTGATCCAACCCGAGGACGACGTCGCGCACCTGCGGGACCCGCTGACCCGCGCCGGGCAGTCGGCCGGCCTGGCGCCGTCGCAGGTGGCGGTCGCCCCATCGCTGGTCGACGCCGCGGCGGCGGCCCTCGGCTCTCTCGACCTGCTGCTCTGTTCCCGTCAGCAGGCCGAGGAGTTCGGATTGCACTGGTGCCCGCTGTCCGGTCCGCCGCTCCTGCGGGGCTACGACGTGGCGGCCGGGGTCCACGCAGACCTCGATCAGCTCAGCACGGACCTGTACGCGGACATCGCACACTGCCTGGGCGCCGCCGACGGCAACCCGTTGCCCCCCGAGGGATCCCCACCCGGCAGCCTTTCGACCGGAGATCCGACATGAGCGCCATCGCGGTCGTCCGCAATGCCCGGGACCTGCTCGACGAGGCGGGGCTGCGCGGCGCCTTCCTGGTACGTGACCTCGACACCGGCGCGGAGATCGGCCTCGACGCGGAGCTCTCGTACCCGGTGGCGTCGCTGGTGAAGGTGCCGCTGGCGGTCGCCGTGCTGGAGCGGATCGCGCGCGGGGAACTGGACCCGGCGACTCCTGTCGACGTCCCGCCCGGCCGGGTCACCACACCGGGCCCGACCGGGCTGAGCCGGTTCCGCCACCCGGCGCGGATCGCCGTGGACGACCTGCTCTACCTGAGCACCTGCATCAGCGACAACGTCGCCGCCGACGCCCTGTTCGACCTCGTCCCGCCGGCCGCGGTCGCCGCCGAGCTGCGGCGACTGCGCGTCGACGGCATCGCCGTACGGCACCGGGCGGGCGATCTCGCCGACACGCCGGCGGAACGTCTCGGCCCCGACGAGGTGCACCTGGCCCACTCCCTCGCCATCGGCGCGGCGACCCCCGGGCAGGGCCACCCGGTCACGCAGCTCGACGTCACCCGCGCCAACACCGGATCGGCCCGGGCGTTCGTCGACCTGCTGCACGCCCTCTGGCGACCCTCGACGATCCACGAGGCCACCGCAGCCCGGGTACGCGCCCTGCTGGGTGACAACCTGCACCGGCAGCGGCTCGCCCCGGACTTCACCTCGGACGCGTCCCGCTGGTCGTCGAAGACCGGCACCCTGCTGCACCTGCGCCACGAGGTGGGGGTGGTGGAGCACGCGGACGGGCAGTCGTACGCGGTCGCCGCGCTGACCGCCTCCCGGGTGCCCGCCGCCGCCCAACCCGCCAGCGAGGCGACGATGGCGCAGGTCGCCCGCTCCCTGCACGACCATCTACGTACGGGCACCCTGCCCTGGTGGGGTTAGCCCACGCGCGTTGCCCTGGCCGGTGGCTCGTGCCGCCGGACCAGCGTCACCATGGCGATGTTGACGGCTGCGAGGATCAGCAGGGACGCGTCGCCGGAGTCGGTGGAGCGGTCGATCGCGGAGGGCTCGCCGTCGGCCAGCAGCGTGTTGACGATGCCGACCGGTCGGCGGTGCAGGCCCGACCGGGTCCTGGTCGCTGCCGCCCCGCGGTGTCCGACACGTCCGGGTGGTCGCTCGGCGACGGGCGGGTGCCGGTCACCAGTCGGCCAGCGCCGCCTTCGTCGCCTCGGCGATGAGGGCGTTGTCGTAGTCGGCGTCCTTCTCGTCGCGGCTGGACAGGACCGCGAGGACGATCGGCGCCCGGTCCGGGGGCCAGATCACCGCGATGTCGTTGCGGGTGCCGTAGCCGCCCGAGCCGGTCTTGTCGCCGACGACCCAGCCGTCGGGGACACCGGCGCGGATCAGTTCGCCGCCGGTGGTGTTGCCCCGCAGCCAGCCGTTGAGGATGTCGCGGTCCGCGGGGTCGAGGGCGTTCCCGACGGCGTACGCCCGCAGGTCGTGGGCCAGGGCCCGGGGGGTGCTGGTGTCGCGCCGGTCGCCGGGCCGTGCCTCGTTGAGTTCGGTCTCGTAGCGCGCGGGGTCGGTGACCTTGTCGCCGATCTCGCGCAGTTCCTTCTCGATCTTCTGCGGTCCGCCGAGGTGACGAAACATCAGGTTGGCCGCGGTGTTGTCGCTGTACCGGACGGCGGCGTCCGCGATGGCGCGCAGCGTCATGCCCTCGGCGACGTGCTGCTCGGTGATCGGTGAGTAGGTCACCAGGTCGTCCGCCGAGTAGCGCACCACCCGGTCCAGCTCGGCGTCGGTGGTCTCGTCGAGGATCTCGGCGGCGGCGAGCGCCTTGAACGTCGAGGCGTACGCGAACCGTTCGTCGGCCCGGTACTGCACGGTCCGACCGGTGCCGGTGTCGATCGCGTAGACCCCCAGCCGCGCGTCGAACCGCTCCTCCAGCTGACGGAACGCGTGCTCCCGTTCGGGCACGGATGACGCGGGGGTGGTCGCCGCGCTGTCCCGCGTCGGCTGCTCGGCGGCGTCGGCGGGACTGCAGGCGGCCAGGGAGAGCACCGCCGCCGTGGCCGTCAGTCGGTGTGCCGCAGAAACCATGATCACTCCTTGTCGATACGTGGCCGACGCCGGACGGCGTCGATCGGACCGGACTCGACCCTGACAGGGATCCGCCATGCGGTCGAAGACGAAACTGGCGGTGTTCATGCCGATCCGGCATCGGTCGACACCGACGGCCAGGTCGCCGGCCAGGATCAGGCCCACGGTCCCGGGATGTCGTACGTCCGAGGCCAGGGTTGCCGGGCCGACGGCCCGGCAACCCTGGCCGACGGCTGCTACCTCGCCAGCCGGCCCCGGACCGTCAGGAGGTGGGACCCGCGAAGGGGCCGTCGGCGCCGAACACCCGCTTCGCGAAGCGTTCGGCGATGCGCCGGTGGGTGGCGGTGTCCGGGTGGAGCTGGTCGGGTAGCGGCAGCTCGGCGTAGTCGGCCTCGCCGTAGAGGTCGAGGCCGTCGAGGTGGTGCAGGTTCGGGTCGTCGGCCGCCCGCTGGGCGGTGATCCGGGCCAGCTCCTCCCGGATGACGCCGAGGGTGAGCTTGCCGCTCGCCTTCTCGGCCGGGTCGCCGGTCGCCCGGAACCGCACCTCGCCGGTGGCGAGGGCGGCGAGGTCGAACGTGCCCGGGCCGGGGGTGTCCTCGTGGATCGGGCAGTGGATCGGGGAGACGACCAGCAGCGGCGTGCCGGGATGGCCGTCGCGGATGGTGTCGAGGAAGCCGTGCACCGCCGGGGTGAAGGCGCGCAGCCGCATCACGTCGGCGTTGACCAGGTTGATGCCGATCTTCACGCTGATCAGGTCGGCCGGGGTGTCCCGCATGGTGCGGGCGGTGAACGGGTCGAGCAGCGCGCTGCCGCCGAAGCCGAGGTTCACCAGGTCCACGCCGCCCAGGGCCGCGGCGGCGACCGGCCAGGTGGCGGTGGGGCTGGTGGCGTTGGAACCCTGGCTGATGGAGCTGCCGTGGTGCAGCCACACCCGGCGACCCGACGCCGGTACGGGCGCCACCGGGGCGTCGGTGCGCAGGGCGACCAGTTCGGTGGTCTCGTGGTGCGGCAGCCAGATCTCGAGGTCCTTCATCCGGTCGGGCAGGCCGGTGAAGCGGACGGTGCCGGGCGGACCGGACCGGCGCTCGGTGGTCCCGCTGGCCATGTCGATGGTCACCGTGTCGCCACCGGTGACGGTCGCCTGGTCGGTCAGGTGACCGTCGACGAGCAGGTCGTACACGCCGTCCGGGCGGGACGGCAGGCCGGTGTAGGTCCATCGGGTGGGCAGCGTGTCCAGCTCGACCACGGTCGCGCGGGTGCGCAGGACCAGCCGCACGCCGGCGGGCTGAGCCTCCACCATGGCGAGCTGGCCGTCGGTGTTCTGGGCGCGGGCCCAGGCGGGCAGCCGGTGCGGCAGCACACCGCGCGCGGTGTGCTGCACGTCGAGCGCGCCGCGCAGCAGCTCGGCGGTGATCGGCGTGGTGATGAAGGAGGACATCATGCTCTCAATCCAGGGTCGAGGTGTGTGTTGCGCCGTCCGGCCGCTGGCCGGCGTGGTCGGACCGGCGTTGACATCAGATTTCCGATTGCGGCGTGGTGGACACCGTCCGACGACGGCGGCCCTTTCGGGCCGACAAGCCTGGTCCGGTGTGGACTCCGGGTGTCGCCGGAGCGAGATCCACGCTACGTGGCGGGTCGTCGCAGCGCGTCCATGACGAGGTCGAGCAGGTGGCTGCTGCGGGTCTCGAAGTTCTCGTCCGGGCTGATGCGCCAGAGGAAGCCGACCAGCAGCAGGAGGTCGTCAGCGGTCACGTCGGCGCGGACTTCGCCGGCCTGCTGGCAGGCGCGCAGCAACGTGCCCATGGCATCGACGACCGGGTCGTACCCCTCGGTGGCGAGCTGTTCCCTGGTGGAGCTGTTGAGGGCGCCGGCCAGGCCGTGCTTGATCCTGCCGTAGCTGCCCAGTTCGTCCAGCCATCGCCGGAGCGCTGCGAGCGGAGGGTTGCCGGCGGCCAGCCGGGGTGCGGCGTCGATGAGGGCCTGGACGTCGCGACGGTGTACTGCCAGGACGAGCGCCTCGCGGTGGGGAAAGTTGCGGTACAAGGTGCCCTGACCGATGCCGGCGAGCTTGGCGATCGACTGCATCGAGGCGTCGGGATCCTGCTCCAGGGCGGTGCGCGCGGCGTCGAGGATGAGGGTCCTGTTGCGTTCGGCATCGGTGCGCCGGCTCGGTCGCCGCTGCGCGCCGGATGGTGACCGGTCATCAGGGCTGCGATCCATGTCACTCCTGTTCGCTGGCTAAGCGGACATGTGTCCGCTAACGTCGAGGCCATGCGGACACCTGTCCGCTTACGCTCCCATCCTAGCCACCGGCAGCTGCCCCCAGAGGTGGCGGGCTGCGGGTGTGCGACAGGAAACACGACATGCGGGACAGGCGGAACAGGGCGGCAGGGCCGCCCCGCAGCCGGCACGGCAACCCGAGGAGGACAACCCCATGACAGGCACAGAGCAGACAGGTGCCCGGAACAAGGTCATCGCCGTCACCGGCGCCAGCAGCGGAATTGGCCGGGCCACCGCGCTGGCCCTGGCCGATGGAGGGGCGACGGTCGTCGTCGGCGCCCGGCGGAGCGACCGCGTCGCGCAGCTCGCCGGTGAGATCCGTGCACGCGGCGGCCGCGCCGCAGCCCTGGCGACCGACGTGCGGCGGCGCGACGACCTCATCCGCATGGTCGACACGGCGGTCACCGACTTCGGCCGGTTGGACGTACTGGTCAACAACGCCGGCATCGGCCCGATCTCCCCGCTGGACGACCTGCGCGTCGACGAGTGGGACGACATGATCGACGTCAACCTGCGCGGTGTACTGCACGGCATCGCCGCCGCGCTGCCGGTCTTCCGCCGCCAGGGGTTCGGACACCTGGTGACGGTGGCATCCACCGCCGCGTACCGCACCGTCCCCGGGCAGGCGGTGTACGCCGCGACGAAGACGGCCGTGCGTACGGTCTGCGAAGGGCTGCGGCAGGAGGTCGGCGACACGGTACGCGTCACCGTCGTCTCCCCGGGATTCGTGCACACCGACTTCGTCAACGCGATCGCGGACCCCGAGGCACGCGCCACGCTGCTGGCCAGCCGAGACGCCATGGCGCTGGATCCCACGGCGATCGCGGACGCCATCGCGTACGCGGTCACCCAGCCGGATCAGGTCGACATCAACGAGATCGTGGTACGGCCCACCGCGCAGCGGTGACGACGACGGACCAGAAGAAGCGGTGGGATGTGACGGCGCCAGCGGTGCTGCCGCCGGGGAACGACGTTCATACTGCTGCCGTGAATGACTCGCCGCACCGCCCCGATGTCGCCTCGGCACTGCGATTCCTGACCGAACTGGTGGCCTGGGTCGCGACCCCGTGGGCGCTCGCCGGGCACTCGGTGGTGCTGGCGGTCGGCTCGGTGGTCGTCCTCGTCGGGCTGCCGACCGTCTTCGCGACCCCCGGCGACAAGAACCACGTCACCGTGCCGGTGCCCGGAGTGGTCACGATCGCGCTGGTGGTGCTGCAACTGGTCGCCGCCGCGCTGTCGGCCTGGTGGGCGTGGCCGCGGGCGGTCGCGGTGGCGGTGACGGTGCTGGCGCTGGTCACCGTGCTGACCGAGTTGCCCCGCTGGCGTCGGCTCGTCCGCACCGGGCGGGACGGCCGGCCAGCCCTCGACCCCGCCTGAGGTCGCGACCGGCGGCGGGGGCGCCGCTGCCGCGAGCCGCAGCGGACGACGCCCCGGTCGGGCCGTTCCGGGGAGCCCGCTCACGATGAGCGGGCTCCCCGGAGCCTGGCTCGGCTCATCCGGCGCTGCGGTCCCCGGGACGTGCCGACTTCACCGTGCTCGCGCCGGCCGGCAACACGGTCGGGCGATCATCTCCGTCGCCGGTGTCGGGCAGGCCCCGGCCCCTGTCCGCGCCCGGTCATGAGCGACCGTGCGCGGAGCGCCGCGTGATGCGGTCCGGGGTGAGGCCACCTCGCCTTCCGCCTCGGCTCGGGTCCACGGCGGCCCCCGACGGGCCGCCCGAGAAATGTCCGCGAGTTCTGCGGCTCAGCGGGACGGACGAGCGGTGCGCAGCATGGCTCCCGCACCAGGGTTGACCGGCTGCGCCGGGCGGTCAGCGGCTCGAGAAGGATGCCGGCGGCAAGGCCGGACGAGTTGTCGAGGAGTTCACCGGTTGCCCTGACGCAGCAGGGGCCGGGATCGCAGGGGCGCGTGAGCAGAGGGAAGCGCGTGCGCCGAAGGGCCCCGGACAGCACGGCAAAAGGACGCGTGGGCATGGTCTGATCTCTCTGAAGACGTGACAGGCGGCATGGGAAAGAGCCGACGGCGACGTCGGCGACCGATGCAGGGGGAACGTGTCAGGTGTAGAGAGCAGGCGGCGTCACGCGGGATGAAGTCCTCTCGTGAGCGGGGCGGAGAAGATCCGGTCACACGCTAGGGCGGGACGAGCCGGCGAGGCCACCCATTTCGGGTACGGACAGCGACGTCCCTCCTGGCCGCCGGTGGCCGGCGAAGTGGGCCAGGTGGCCGGGACGGTCGGCAGACCCGGTTGCTCACGACTCCGTGCCTTCCGCCTGCTGCCCACCCCCGGGGCACTCCTCGGGCGGGGCATAGGCGCGGATGGTGCCGTTGTGCCGAGTGACTCGTCCGTCGGCGGCGACGGCCACGAGGCGTTTGCAGACGGGGCACCGGCCCTGCCGGGGATGCGAGCGCTGGGTCACCCTGCCTCCTCGGGTAGGTCGTTGCAGGTCTCCAGTCTCACCCCACGGGGCAGCGGACGGCCGTGAAGCATCGTCGCGAACGACCCGTCGCGGGCCCGAGACGTCGGGCGAGCCGGTGCGCCGGTGCGCCGGCGCGACCCGCGACGTGACGTCGGGGCGATCAGCGCAGCACGAGCAGGTCCAGCGAGTCGATGACCGGTCCGGTGTCGACCATCGCCGCCCGGCGAAGTCGGGCGAGGCCGGCGGCGTAGTCGTCGTCGCTGATCAGATGCAGGAGCGTGTGCGCCTCGCGGCGTAGCGTCGTGGCGGCCTCGTGCAGGGACGCCGCGGTGGTCTGCGGAACCTGTTCGCAGGCGGCGGTGGTGAAGCCGGCGGCGGCGAAGGCGGTCTCGACGTCGGCCACGCTGGGATAGGTGTCCAGCACCCGGACGGCTTCCGGGAAGTACCGGAAGAGGGTGATCGCCTGGTGCCGGCCGGCGAACGCCGAGCGGATCAGCAGCGGCGCGCCCGGGCGCAGGACCCGGCGCACTTCGCGGGCCGCGGCGGCGAGATCGGGCACGTGGTGGATGACGGTGGAAATCCAGACGGCGTCGACGCTGTGGTCGTCGAGCGGGACGTGCGTGGCGTCGCCAGGGGCCACGGGCTGGTACATCGAGCGGGCGCGCATCGCCTCGGACGGGTCGACCGCCACGACCTCGACGCCCGGGTACCAGCTGGTGAAGGCCTGCGCCCAGCTGCCGGTGCCGGAGCCCAGGTCGAGAAGCCGCAGCCCGGGGCGGGGACCGAGGTGCCGGGTGATCGCCTCCCGCCAGGCCGCGAGCCCGTCGTCGGTGAGATGGCGGGTCGCCTCGTACGCCGCCGCGTTGACGCTGTCGTACGCGATTCGAGCCATAACCCGGACTCAACCGTCTCGATTCCCGGAGTGGAAGGGGCCGGTGCAGCAATTCACATCGGTGCGTCCTGCGGACATGCCTGCGGGTGTGGTTCGGGTGCCGGCGCGGCGGTGGCCAGCACGGCCGACGCGGCCACGGTGCCGAGGATCGCGAGCACGGTGGGCAGCGCCCACCCGGGCCGGACGGCGTCACCCAGGGCCCAGAAGCCCACCGTGGCACCACCGACGACCTCGACGCCCCACAGCACCGCCGTCACCGCGCCGGCGTCGCCCAGCCGCAGCGCGTGCGCGTAGGACATCGTGCCCACCGCGCCGGAGACCACCAACGCCCAGCTCACGGGCGTTGCGGCGAGGACGGCGACGGTGTGCGGGGGATGATCGAGGGCGTGCGGAGGAAGCGGTAGCGCCCGCGCGCACAGCGCGCAGACGGCGAACGCGGCGCCGGCCAGTGCCGCGTGCACCCCGGGCCACCGTCGACGCGCGCAGGCCAGCGCCGCGACGCCGACGGCGACCGCGCCGGCCGCCAGCCCGACGACCACCGGGTACGTCACCGCCGGCGCCGATCGCGGGTCGGCGCCGGCGGCGATGATCGCCAGGCACGCGGTGGTGACGACGACGGCGGCGCCGCCGAGGCGTCGCAACGGCGAGCGCCACAGCAGCCGCGCCGCCACCACGGTCACCGCCAGGGAACCCGCCGCCGTGGCCTGCACCTGGTAGACCGGCAACCGGCGCAACGCCGCCAGGGACAGCAGCCAGCCGACGAGGTCGGCGACCAGACCCGCCAGGTACAGGGGATGGGCGACCACCTGCCGGGTACGCCGCACGCGGCGGGCGCCGGCCGCCTGCAGCACCGATCCGATGCCGTAGCCGAACGCGCCGCCCACCGCGCAGACCAGGGCGGTCGACCGGGTCACGACCGGCCCACCGACCGAGCGTCGCCTCCGCGCCCACCGGCTGCCTCGGAACGTCTCGTGCGCCGGCCCGGCAGGTCCAGCACGCCTTCCGCGGCTGCGATCGCCAGCCCCTGCGACGGCACGTTGCCCAGCCCGGCCAGCACCACGTACCGGGACCGCCACATCGGGTGGTACTTCTCGTTGTACCGCCACAGCGACGCCATCTGCGTGTCGGCCCCGAGCCGTTGCAGCAGGCGGCGCTGTACGTCACCGAGCCGCCCGACGGACCGCTCGCCGGCCAGCACCGCCCGCATGACCGCGAAGTTCAGCCCCAGCCCCCACTGGCCGCGCTCCTTCAGGTGCCGGATCGTCTCGATGATGACGAAGTCCGTCAGGCCGTTGGGCACCTCGACGTCGGTGCGCCGGCGCATGACGTCCAGCGACCAGCCGGCCACGTCGGGCGCCGGCACCCAGTGGCAGAAGGCGTCCGGGCGCCCCGACGGGTCGTAGGCGACGCTGAGCAGCAGACCGGTGTCGCGCGGGTCGAACAGGCGCGAGAGGGTCATCGAGAAGCCGCGCTCCGTGTCGCCGTGCCGGCTCTGCGCGGCCAGCTCCCGCAGCTCGTCGGCGAGGGCCGGGGGCAGTGCCGACGGGTCGTGGAAGCGAACCCGGTATCCGGCCCGCGCGACCCGGTGGTGGCCGCTGCGCAGGCCCTTCATCGGTCGGCCCTCGAGGGTGAAGGCGCTGCAGTTGACGATGGCCTCGTCGCCCAGATAGAAGGCCCGCATGCCGGCCGCCTGGTAGACGGGCAGCCACCCCGGGGCCGCCCCCACCACGCCGACCGGCCAGCCGTGCCGGTCGGCGTGCGCGAGGAACCGCGTCCACGCCTGCACCCACTGCTGCGCCGGCCCGATCGGGTCCGGCGAGACCAGACACACGCCGTCCCGCACGTCGTACGCCACGACGCAGTCCCCGACGAAGAAGAACGACTTGTCCTCCCGCAGCGCGAAGTAGGCCAGGGTGTCCCCGCCGTGCCGGGCGATGATCGCCCGGGCCCGGGCCAGGTCGGCCGCCCGGTCGGCGGCGGACGCGCCGGCCACCATCCGTGGTCGCAGCAGCAGCCAACCGAGCGCGACCACCAGGCTGAGGCCCAGTGCCACCAACGCCGGGGTGATCATGGGTGTCGGGCCGGGCAGCGGTCGGGCCGTGTCACCGACCATCCGTCCGAGAGCGGCGCGCACCGTGACCTCGACCGACGTGCCGGCGACCCGGGCCACCACGAGCGACAGCACCGTGACCCCGCCCATCCCCGCCACCAGCAGCAGGGCGGCCATCCGGACGTGCCGGCGGTGCGGGTGCGCCGGGAACGCCGACCGGTGCCACGCCAACCATCCGGCCGCGGCGAACGCGGCCAGCGCCTCCTCGACGTCCAACCCCTTGAGCAGGTGCAGCACCGCCGAACCCACCAGCAGACCCACGGCGGCGCCCCAGGCGACGCTGCGGCCCCGACGCAGACCCCACGCCACCACCAGCAACGCCACACTCGCGAACACGGTCGCCGCCACCGCGGCCTGGGGCGCCTGCGCCGGTACGACCACCAGCAGCGCCGCCAGCCGGGGCCGCAACGGCGGGACCATCGCCGACACCAGACCCCACACCGCCACCGCGGCGACCGCGGCCGCCGCCACGACCCTGGTCCGCGCGCCGCGGGCGTACCGGCGCAGCGCCGGGTCCCGCAACGGCCACTCCGCGTCACCCGGCAGCGCCGCCACCACCTGCGCCTCACCCCCGGCCAGGCGGTCACCGCGGATCAGGCGCCGCTCCAGCCAGGTCGCCTCCCCGGCGCACACGTCGCCCTGCACGAGCCGTACCCGCAGGTCACCGGCGACATCCACCTCCACCCAGCCGCAGCGCAGCACCGCCTGGAACACCGGCGGCAGCAGCCACCAGGACCGCCGCGCCACCACCACCCGCGCCGCGCACCCACTGTTGGCGTAGAAACCGTCGACCAACCGGGTCAGCTCGGGCTGATGGGTGTGCCCGGTGATCAGCCCCGCCCGGCCCCGCTCGCACCAGGCCGTGGCGGCGGTACGGGCCACCGTGTTCAGTCGTGCCCCGCGCGGGCCGAACCGGCTGCCGGCGAGGGCCGCGTACACCCCCCGTGCGACCAGGACCACGATGATGGCCAGGGCGAGCAGGTCCAGCACCAGTCCCACGCCCAGCACGGCGAGCCAGCGCGGCGCGTCCCCGAACACCCGCGAGCGCAGGGACGCCGCCGCGATCACCGGGATGCGCCCGAGCACCGCCACGGCCAGCGGCGCCAGCAGCCACCCCGCCCGCGGCGCCAGCTGCCGGTAGACCAGCCGGGACGCCAGGAAACGCCCCACCTCGTTCGGGTCGGCCAGGGCGCTGGCATCGGCCAGCAACGGTGATCTGCGCAGCTCCGGCAACACCTCCTGCACGATGTGCTGCCCCAACGGAGAGTCCAGCGGGTTACGCGGATCCCGCAACGCGTTCGCCGGATCGAACGCGTGCCCGTGCTCGCACCGCACCGTCCGGGACGCCGACCCGGTCCCGAACACCAGGTCCACCGACAACGCACACGTCGCACCCCACCGCTCGCGCAACGTCCGTGCCGCGGCGCTGTCCCACGCGAGGGCCGCGTCGTGGTTGCCGACCACCACCACGACCCGACGGCCGGGCTCCCCGGCGAAGGTCCGCAACGCCGCCGTCAGCCGCGGATGCACCTCCAGCGCGCCCGCGACCGTGCCGCCGGGCTCACCCCACAGCTCCACCACGTCGCCGTTGAGCACCAGCACCCCCGGCCCCGACCAGCGCGCCAGCCGGGCGCTCAGCATCCGCTCCAGGCGCGCCGACGCGGGCGACACCTGCTGCCCCAGATGCAGGTCACTGACCACCAGTGCCGAGCCGCCCGACGGTACGTCGACGACGAGGTTGTCGGGCACCTGATCCATCCGGTCGGCTGCCGGCGCACCGGGATCCGACAACTGATCATGATCGGCCATCGCCGCCTCCACCTGCCCGCAACCCACGTGCGCCGCCGGGGACCCGTCCGCGTCGACCGACCGGTGACCTCGGACGTCCCACCGGTCATCGTCACCGTCGATCCTGAGACCTGTCGGTGTGTGGCCTGACCGAAACCTGGGAGAACGCTCCACCTGAGATCGGCGCGGACGGCCCGACCCGCGCCCGATCCGCAGGAGATCTTCAGGATCAGCTCAGGTTCGGCACGCATCCTGATCCCGGGCGCTGTGCCACCCACGGCTACCAGCCGTGTCGCGGCCGCCGCCCGACCCGATCGGCAGAGCACGATGGTGCGGTAGGCGAGCGGATTCGGCGGCACCGGGGACGGCGTCGACCGGATCATCGGCCAGGGAGACTGAGGTCATGGGTCTGACCAGTACGGCGTTCTTCACAGTGGTCTGCGTCCTCGCCGTCGGCATGCTCGCCCTCGCGGTGCTCGACAAGCCCCGCCCGCGTCGCGCCGACCTGCAGCTGCTCACCCGCGCCGCCCGCGTGGTCGGCGTCAGCGCCCTGGCCGTGCTCGTCTGCGGCCTGACGCTCAACAACCAGTACCTCTTCTACACCTCCTGGACCGACCTGCTCGGGCCGTCCGACCACCCGACGACGCACCGGATCGGCGACGTCGCCGCCGCGCAGCCCCCGCACCTGTCCGGCACGGTGCTGGCGGGGCGCCAGCCCCCCGGCCGGCTCCCTGCCCTGCCGGCACCCGGCCAGCGGTTGCAGCGGTACACGGTGCCCTCGCCCGACGTCGGCGGAACCGCTCAGGTGCTGGTCGAGCTGCCGGCCGGCTACGACCCCGCCGACGTCCGCAGCTACCCGGTCGTCGTCGGCCTGCACGGGTTCCCCTCCTCGCCCGACTCGTACGTCAGAACCGGGATCCTCTCGGCGCAGGACCGTCTGGTGAGCCAACACCTGCTCGGCCCCAGCATCGTCGTCATCCCGCAGATCAACGTGCCCCGTTCACTGGACACCGAATGTGTCAACGGCGGTCCCGGGCAGCCGCAGATCGACAGCTGGCTCTCCAACGACCTCCCGCGGTGGATCGTCGCGCACTTCCGGGTGCGTACCGATCGCCTCTCCTGGGCGACCGTGGGCTACTCCTTCGGCGGCTGGTGCGCGGTGTCCCTCGGCCTGCGACACCCCGGCCTCTTCGGCGCCGCCGTCGTGTTCCAGGGCTACTTCCGCCCCGATTTCGGTACGCACTACATCCCCGCCGCCTCCGACGTGGCCCAGTACGACCTGGTCCGGCTGGAGTCACGGCATCCGGTCCCGCTCTCCATGTGGGTGATGACGTCGCGACAGGACACCCTCTCCTATCCGAGCACCGCACAGTTCCTGCGGGTGGCCCGTTCTCCCACCGCCGTCACCGCGACCGTGCTGCCCCGGGGCGGACACCGGAACGCGGTATGGCAGCCACTCGTCACGTCCGCCCTGACCTGGCTGGGCAGCACCCTCCCGGGCTTCCATGCCTGAGCGCGGGAGAACGCGTGTCCGCGCGGTCGCCGCGGCCCTGCTGGCCCTCACCGTCGCCGGTACCGCGGCCTGCGGACCGCGCCGGGTCAGCCCGCGGGCGGCCCCGCCGGCCTCGGGCCTGTCCATGGTCGCCCTCGGGGACTCCGTGCCCAGCGGCTACGGCTGCACCTGCGACGGGTACGTCCAGTCACTCGCCGACCGGATCAAGGCCGCCACGGGTCGTGCGGTCCTCGTCCACAACGACGCCGAGCCCGGCGCCACCAGCACCGACGTCGCCGACGCGATCGGCGACGAGCCCGTCTCGTCGGACCTCGCGGCCAGTGACCTCGTCGTCGTCCAGGTCGGCGCCAACGACTTCGACATGGACGCGATCACGCAGTGCGGAACCGCCGACCCGGCCTGCGGCCAACCGGTGCTGCAGGCCCTGCGCGCCAACCTGACGCGAATCGTCGCCACCGCCGAGGCCACGGCACATCACCCGGTCGTCGCCGTCATCGGCTACTGGAACATCACCGTCGACGGCGCGGTCGGCGCGGCGTACGGCACCGCGTTCGCGGCGGCCAGCGAACAGGCCACCGAGAAGGTCAACCGGACGATCAGCGACGTGGCGACAGCAACCGCGGCCGTCTACGTCGACACGCACGCCCCGTTCAAGGGCACCGCCAACGACCGCGACCCCACCGCCGACCTGCAGAACGACGGCGACCACCCCAACGCCAGCGGGCACGAGATCATCGCTGACGCGGCGTTCCGCGCGCTGCAGGCCGCGCACGTGGACTGTCCCGCCGACCACTCGAGGCCACTCTTCGGGCCGACTGCCCCCGATCAGTGCCACTAGCGGCGCCACCCGTCGCGGGCGGCCCGCGGCCACCCGACGGCGCCGGCCAGCCCCGGCATCGGCGTACGCCCCGGGTGGTGCGGATCGTCCCGGCGGGGCGACGCGGGAGAGCGCGGTGCGGCGGGCGGCGGGCCGGACCGTAGGCGGGATGCGGGCCGTCCCCGCCGTCGCGGCGGTGCGGACGGCGCTCGGCCACCGTGTCGCCGCGGCATCAGTCCCCGTAGTGGAACAGGGCCTCGCCGAGCGTCCGGGGTTGCCGGTAGCGCAGGTCCTGCCGGCTGAGGTGCGGCCACTGCGCCGGGTCGACGGGTCCGCGCAACTCATCGGTCGACAGCAGCCGGAACCCCGCCATTCGGGCCAGTGCGGCTGCCAGGTCGGGCCGGTCGAGGAAGGTCAGTGGACCCGATTCGCGCGCCGGCCCGAACTCGATGAGGCGGGGCTCGGCTATCGCCAAAAGTGGGATGTCGCGGACACCGACCACCGCTGCGGTCCGGTCCGGGTGGGCGATGATCCCCTGGTGGAAGTTCGGCGTCGGCCCGTGGCTGATCCGGAACTCGGTCAGCGCGCCACCGGTCCGTCGCGCCGCCTCGTGGCAGGCGCGGCGGAACGTCTTCACGTCGGTCACGACCCGCCCTCCACCCGTGTGCACGACCACGATATCGGCGACGGTGGGGAGACACCGGAAGGCCCCGGGACACGTAGGCTCGCTGCCGTGGGCCAACCCGACATCGACGCGTGGGACGCCTGGCACCCGACCCGGTTGGCCGAGCGACTGCGTGCCCTGCGGATCCCCTGGTACGTCGCGGCCGGCTGGGCCGTGGACCTGTTCCGCGGTGCGCAGACCCGCGCCCACGGGGACCTGGAGTTCGCCGTGCCCGCAGCGCACTTCGCGCTCCTGCCGCCGCTGTTTCCCGAACTCGACTTCTGGGTGCCGGCCGGCGAGGGCGTTCTCGTGCCGCTGACGCCCGACACCGCGCGCGGCGACGCGCACCAGACCTGGGCCTGGGATCCGGCGGCGGGGAAGTGGCGCTTCGACGTCTTCCGCGAGCCGCACGACGGCGACGTCTGGATCTGCCGCCGCGACGAACGGATCCGCCGGCCGTACCCGGAGATCATCCGCCGGACGGACGACGGCATCCCGTACCTGGCCATCGAGGCCGTGCTGCTGTTCAAGGCCAAGCACCGGCGGGACAAGGACGAGGCCGACTTCACCGGCGTGCTGCCGCTGCTGTCCCGCGCCGAGCGCGGCTGGCTGGACGCGACCCTCGGCCTGGTCCACCCCGGTCATCCCTGGCGCGCCCGGTTGAGGTCCGGTTGAACCGCGGTCGCCGCCCACTGCTCACCACCTGCGCCACCACGACGCATCGGTACCGCCGACCCGCCGATCCGGCGCTCCGGGATGTTTCCGTGTTCCTGACCCGGGTGCCGTGCCGGATCCGGCGCGCACTGGCGGTCGCGGTGGTGGCCTCGCCGGCCGGGTGCGCCGGCTCCGACGGCACCGAGACCGAGCGGTACGCCGACAAGCTCCAGGTCCCCGGGTTCACGCAGGTCAAGGCGGGCTACTCGGACGGTGCCCGGCGCTCGTACGTGGGACCGGCCGGGACGGCCGTGCCCACGGTGACCGGCCCCGGGCTCGGGCGGGACCGGGGGAGCACCGACTGGTCGTACTCGATCTTCTCGTTCCTGGCGATCGGGCACGGCAGCGACCCGGGCACCGGCAGGTGCCAGGTCACCGTCTTCGAGGTCGAGGATCCGCAGAAGGCGGTCTCCTATCTCGGGTCGGCGTTGTCCGAGCGGCAACGGGCGCAGGTGCGGGCCGGCGCCTCGCGGGTCCTCCAGGTCGAGACGTTGTGTGACGCGCAGGCCGACAGGTAGCCGGTACCGTCCGTCCCGGACGAAAGGTGGTCGGGGGAGATGAGCAGGTACCGGCTCCACTTCGACCTCGCCCAGGGCCACCCGCGCGGTTGGCCGCCGGTGGTGGGCGTGACCGGCGAGGATCTCGACGACTGCCTGGAGGTGGTCCGGCGCCGGTACGGACCGGAGCTGCCACCGGTGACGAGGGTCGTCGAGAACCCGGACCTGACGGACTTCCGGCCCGGTGCCCTGCCCGGTGGCTGGTCGCTCGGGGTGGGGACGGCAGCGCGCGCGTCGAGCAGCAGGATCACCGCGGCCGCACTGGCGGCGACCAGCAGGCCGGTGGCGTAGCCCGGCACGGCGATCACCGGCGACGGGCGCTGAGCCGGCTGGTCACCCCGCCGCCCTCACCGACCAGCGACGAGCCAGCGCGGTCGCCGCGAGGAAGGCGGCGAGGACGATCGCCGCCTCGGTCCCGATCGCCAGAGGAGTGAGCGGGAAGTCGAGCGCCCAGCCGAACGCCGCCGCCCCGAGGATCGCGACCGCGAGGGCAGGAGGAAGCAGCAGGGCCATCCGCGCCGCCGTCTGTCGGACGCGGGTCGCGTCGCGAAGGGCCACGCGTACGGCGAGCACCGCGCCGGTGACGACGACCGCCGCGACGCCGGTGTAGAAGACGCCGGCGGCGAGCCACACCGGCACGCGCACCCCCCGGGGTAGGTCGAAGGCTGCCACGAACGCCTGGTGCAGGGCGTTGACCAGCACGTAGCCCACGAGGAGGGAGAGCAACGCGCCCCCGCTCGCCACGCCGAGCACCTGGGCGTACCGCGGGGGGTTGCGCGCCAGGCCGGCTTCCTCGGCGATCCTGCGGGCGAACTCGGCAGGGTCGGTGCCGAGAAGCTCCGCGGGATCGAGCCCGTCGGCGGCGGCGGCCTCGAGTTCGGTGCGCAGATCGGCGGCGAGGGTCGTGCGGTCGCGGCGGTCGATGCCGGCGGTGCGCCACGCCTGGTCCGCGGCGGCGAGGAAGTGGTCAACGGTCGGCGTCGACGTGCTCATGGTCGTCTCCTCGGTTCGGTGGACGGGCCGCGAGGGTCTCGTTCACGACGCCCGCGAACTGGACCCACTGCTCCCGCCAGGCGCGTAGTCGGTCATGGCCGGCATCGGTGACCCGGTAGACCTTGCGGGGCGGCCCGCTGGGGCTGGGCCGCAGCGAGTTGTCGACCAGACCCAGGCGGTGCAGCCGGGTGATCAACGGATAGACGGTGCCGTAACTGACCGACCCGAATCCGGCGGAGTCGAGTCGGCGGACGAGCTCGTAGCCGTGCGCCGGCTCGGCGGCCAGGAGCGCCAGCAGGCACATGTCCAGGCAGCCGCGTAGCAGCTGGGCCTGCCGCTCGGCCGAGTCGTCCGACCCACCTCCAACTATCATGCGACACATAATAGAGGTGGTATTAGGCGCCGTCTAGTAGTTCGACCGTCGCGCGCCGGGGCTGTCCTGAAGCATTCCTACGTGTTCCGGATCTCGGCCGTAGACAACCTCCATTCCCGGGGGTTAGCGTCACCGTCATTCAGCGATGTCTGTCGATTGGAGTCAGCGGTGACGCCTACGCCCCTGGTCAACTGCCGTCGGATCCGGCTCCTCGGCGGCGCTCTCGCGCTGCTCACCGGGCTGACCGCGGCGGCGTCCGTCCCGACACCGGCCGGCGCCGCGCCCGCCGGTCCCGCGCCCTCGGCCGGCGTCGGCACGCTGAGCACCGACTACGGGCCGGCGGTCTGGGCGCCGGCCAGCACCGCCAACTACACCGTCTCCAACCGGCCCACCAGCTACCCGGTCAAGTACGTCGTCATCCACATGACGCAGGAGACCTACGCCGACACGATCAGCCTGTTCCAGAACCCGTCGGCGAAGGTCAGCGCCCACTACGTCTTCCGCTCCTCCGACGGTGCCGTCACCCAGATGGTCCGGGAGAAGGACATCGCCTGGCACGCCGGCAACTGGACCTACAACACCCAGTCCATCGGCATCGAACACGAGGGCTTCGTCGACGACCCGGCCTGGTTCACCGACGCGATGTACCGGGCCTCCGCGAAGCTCACCCGCACCCTCGCCGACCGGTACGGCATCCCGAAGGACCGGTCGCACATCATCGGGCACGTCGAGGTGCCCGGCGCCACCCACACCGATCCCGGCCCGAACTGGAACTGGACCTACTACATGCAGTTGGTCCAGGGCAACACCGCGATCGGCACGGGGACGGTGCACACCGCCTCGTCGGTCAACGTCCGCTCCGGACCGGGCACCGGCTACGGCATCGTCGGATCGGTGAGCGACGGCACCAGCGTCTCGGTCTACTGCCAGGCGGCCGGCACCACGGTGACCGGCACGTACGGCACCAGCAACATCTGGGACCGGATCGGCACCAACCGCTACGTCTCCGACACCTTCGTCAACACCGGGAACAGCGGCTACATCCCGAACGTGCCCCGCTGCTGATCGTGCGCTCTCCACCGGCCGGGCCGACGGCGCGGCCGGTGGAGCACCCTGCGCGGTCGACTCGACGAGTCGAGCACCCGTGGTTGTCGTGCGCGTATCGACATTCGCATACGCCGCGGCAACGGCGACGGGTCTTGAGTGGGTCCATGAACCACGGAGCACCACTACCCGTGACTGACTCGTCGTCCAGAGGGAGCTCGTGATCATGGAACCTCATGCCGCACATCGCATCGGTCGGCGCAGACTGATCAGCTGGGGTGGGCTGGCCGCCGCGGGCGCTGCGGGGGCCGTCGTGCCACTGCTGCCCGCGGGGATCAGCCACGCCGCCCCCACGAGAGACGAACGGATCCCGCCGGACACCCTCCCCGGTGGGGCATACGACCGGTACGTGGCGCAGCTGGCCGCGTCGGGCAGGTTCTCCGGCGTGGTGCTCCTGTCCCACCGGGGTCGGACGGTGCTGTCGCGCAGCTACGGCATGGCGGACAGGGAGAAGGGGACCCGCAACCACCAGGGGACCGCGTTCACCCTCTCCTCGGCGAGCCAGCCCTTCCTGTCGGTAGCCGTCCTGCAGTTGCTGCAACAGCGCGAGCTGAGCCTGTCGGACCCGGTCGGCAGATACCTGAGCGGCGTCGCCAGCGGCATCGCCGACACGGTGACCATCCACCACCTGCTCACGAACACCTCGGGGATGGACGCCCCCATGCCCGACTGGCAACGCACCTTCCACAGCCGGGCAGAGGTGCGCGAGTACCACGAGCAGTGGGTCCGGCAGGCGACGCTGGTGGGTGTGCCGGGAGCGGGGTCCAACGGCCACCTGCCCGGCGCCGGCGTCGGCCTGGCCATGGCCGCGCAGATCGTGGAGGTCATCTCCGGCACGACGTTCTGGGACTACGTCCACGAGAACGTCTTCCGGCGCTGCCGCATGCGCGGCTCGGCGTTCTACACCAGGGACCAGTGGCTCACCGACCCGCACCTCGCGCACCCGTACCTGCGGCAGGCCGACGGCAGCCCGGTGGACGCCGTCCGCAACCTGGACATCGGCAGCGTCGACCCGAACATTCGCGGAAGGAACCCCGCTCGCGGCTTCATCGGGTACGCCTCGGGCGACGCTTTCGCCACCGCGCCGGACCTGGTGCGGTTCGCCGAAGCGCTGCGCGACGGCACGGTGCTGCGGCGGCCCTACGCCGACCTGTTCACCGGAGCCAAACTTCCCGGCCCGGAACCCACGTCGTTCGACGGATACACCATGCCGGTCAGCGTCACCAACGGCCAGTGGGTCATCGGACGCGGCGGCTCCGGCGGTGGTGGCGGCGCCGACTGGAGCATCTACCCGGACACCGGTTGGGTCGGCGTGGTGCTCAGCAACGACGACAACGCGCCCCTGCTCGACATCCTCCTGCGCGAGCAGGCCGCCATCACGGGCGCACCGATCGACCCGCCCGGCGGCGGCTGACCCCGGGATGTCGCCCGGCCGGCGGTGGGGACCCTTCCGGGCGACGTAGGTGGCAGGCCGCCCCGGCCCGGCGGCGCGCGTACCTCCGCCGAGGTGACGCGCTGCCGGGCAGTCACCGCCTGATGTCGTTGCGAGTTGTCAGCCGGACTCCGGACGGCCGGGACACCTCGTAGGCTGAGCGCAGACGTGACGGGCAGGAGTCCGAGATGACCGAGACGACGGCGGCCGAGGTGCTGGCCGAGCTGGCCGAGCTGCGGGATGCGAAGACGCGCGAGGTGAACCAGCGGCACGGCGACGACCACGGCGTCAATCTCGGCAAGCTGCGCGCGGTGGCGAAACGGCTGAAGACGCAGCAGCACCTCGCCCAGCAGCTCTGGGACACGCAGGACAGCGCGGCGAGACTGCTGGCGATCCTGATCTGCCGTCCGAAGGCGTTCGGACGGGACCAGTTGGACATCATGCTGCGAGACGCCCGCACTCCCAAGGTGCACGACTGGCTCGTCACCCACGTGGTGCGCAAGAGCCCGCACGCCGAGGTGCTGCGCCTGACCTGGTCCGCCGATCCGGACCCGGTCGTCGCGAGCGCCGGCTGGGCGTTGACCACCGAACGCGTGGCGAAGACCCCCGAGGGCCTCGACCTGGCCCGACTGCTGGACGTCATCGAGGCGGAACTGACCAGCGCGCCGGACCGCTTGCAGTGGGCGATGAACCACTGCCTGGCGCAGATCGGGATCAGCCACGCCGAGCACCGCGCCCGCGCGATCGACATCGGCGAGCGCCTGGCGGTGCTCAAGGACTACCCGACCGCGCCGGGCTGCACATCTCCGTACGCGCCCGTCTGGATCACCGAGATGGTGCGGCGCGCACGACCTGCCGATGAGCGGCCGGTGAAACCGACCGTGTGACCTGATGCCGATCAACGGTCGCCGTCTGCGTGATGTGGACGCCCCGCAACCGCCGGGCGGCGGGCGGCCCTCCGACCGCTTCCGTGCTCGACGAGCTGCCCACCGCAGCCGGCACGTCCGGTGTCAGTGCGGCGGCTGCCGCCGGTGCTGTCGCATTTCCCAGGCCGGCTGCGAGGGCTCGTCGTTGTGTACGACGACGTCAGCCCGATCGGTCGGGCGGACACCACGGCCGTAGAGCCGTTGGGCGGGTAGGTAACGCTCACGCCAGCGCCGCTCGACGTCGGCCCGGGGTGACCCCTCCCGGGCCACGGCACGCTCCACGGTGATCCGGTACGCCGTGGAGACGAAGACGCGCAGCTCCCAGCGGTCGATCAGCTCCGGACGCAGGAGGAAGACGCCGTCGAAGAGCAGTACGGCATCGGCCCGTGCGGTGCTGACCGGCGGGGACACCACGGCGTCGCTCGCGCGGTCGTAGGCCAGGCACCGGAAATGCCGATCTCCCGATGGGCCGAGCGGATCCAGCAGGACCCGGTTGAGCGCCTCGGTGTCGTGCGCGTCCAGATAGCAGCCCTCGGCCGAATACTCGCCGCGCCGATACCGGCGGGCCCGCGGGAAAAGGAAGTCGTCGATCGTCGCCCGGACGACGTCTCGGCCCTGCTGACGCAGGACGACGGCCAACTCGTCCGCGAGGGTGGTCTTGCCACCGGCGGGCGGCCCGTCGACGGCGACCCGCGTCGGGTGGGCCACGACGATGGACCCGACCGCCTCCGCCAGGCGGCCGAGCAGCTCGTCACGGGTGCCGTGCTCCATGTGCCGTCGCGTCCCGTTCTCCCGAGGCTCGCCGTGTCGCGCCGACCCTATGCCCGGCCGTCCGCCCGCGCACGACCCCTCGCGTACGCCCGCCGTCCGCCGCCCGCACGATCGCCGCGAAGCCCTTGCCCGGGAGGGGGAGTGGGCCTACCGTGCATTGATGATCCTCAGTGGCGAGTCGCGGCCCGACCCGTCGCGGCAAGGCGAGCAGCGCGACGTGCGGCCCGAGGATCTCGACGGCATCGCCTATCTGCGGAGACTGTCGAGGCGGGGCCTGCTCACCGGTGCCGCCGTGGCGGCGTCCGGGCTGTCGGCCGCCTTCGCGCTGCTGCCCGAATCCGCGCGGGCCGTCGGTAGCTACCAGCGGCCGTGCGGCAACGTCGGGATCTCCAGCTCGTGGCAGGACCACCGGAACCGGACGCCACCCTCGGCCGAGCCGGGGACCGACTACGCGGTCGGCACCGGTACCCCGGTCATGGCCGCGGCGAACGGCACGATCCGTCTCGTCAAGACCGACACCTCGGCGGCGACCGGGCGCGTCGTGGGGATGGCCCATGACGACGGCAACTACACCCGGCACCTGCACCTGTCCGCGATCGCCGTGTCCACCGGTCAACGGGTGTCGCGCGGTCAGACGATCGCCTACTCCGGCGCCTCGGCCAACGGCAGCGACTCCGGTGTCGGACCGCACGTGCACACCAGTCTCTGGCTGAACACCGCCGGCCCGACGAACTACGCCGCGACGGTCGACTTCGAGACCTACGTCGGCGACGTCACCGACCCGAACCCGCCCGACCAGGAGGTGGACGACGTGTTCATCGCGAACGTCAAAGGCAGCTGGTACCTGATCGTCCCGCAGGGCTCGGGCAAGCCCCGGGCCGTGGTCCTCGGCGGCGACAGCAACGCCGCCGCCTCCGGCATCCCCGTGCTGAACTTCAGCTGGGATCCGTCGATCAACGCGCTCCGGGCCGCCGTCGACGGCATCGCGTGACAGGCCCGCGACGACCTACGCGCGGAACCAGGACAGCTCCGCGGCGGGCACCTCGTCCAGGCGCCCCTCGCGGACCTGCCACATCACCGCTGGCTCGCGATCGTCGAGGGTCACGAGGAACATCCCCCGCGGCCTGTCGTTGTCGTCGTCGACCGGCGGCAGCACCGCCAGCTGTGCGACCTGGTCACGGAGCCACGGCAGCTCGCTCTGCCGGAGATCACCGCCGTAGAACAGGTACAACGTCCAGTTGAACGGTTTCGGCGGGAACGCCCAGCCGCCCGAGTACAGCTCGTCGCGGCTGCGTTCGATCACCTGCTCGGCGGCGGACCGCTGGGCGAAGTCGATCTCGAGCCACCCCCGGACCGATGCGTACCTCCCCATGGCCCGCACCCTAGCGGGGCGGCGCCGCGCGACGCCCGGCGGCGGTCCGAGGACCGCCGGAGCGGCTGTCATGGCGCGTCGGTAGGTCCGATGCCGCTCCTGAGCCGGCGGATTTCGGCGACCAAGCGCGGAATGTCCTCGCGGGCGTGGGCGATGAACAGGGCGTTCTCGTCCCAGCGCTCGTCGGCGCAGTCGACGTAGCGGTGGGGGAACTGCACGAGGGTGGCGGCGACCAGCTCGCCGGCGGCGAATTTCGGCCACCTCGAATCACGACCGGTGTCGGGTGTGGTGCCGACCGCGACCAGGTTGGCGGCGTGGTCGTCGTCGAGCAGGCGTACGTGCCAGGGGCCGGGAGTCGCGGCGGCGGCCCGCTCCTCGATGGCCGCCAGCTCGTCCTCGGTGAGGGCGTCGTCCGGGTGATGCACGCTGCCACCTTCCGGTAGGGCACGGATCTCAGCTGATCGTCGTCGCGGGCCGGTGGGCGACCATCGGGGCGAGTCCGAGGTCGGCGAGCGCGGCCGCGCCCCGCTCGGCGTGGCCGCCACCGGCGAACACCAGGGTCCGCGCCCACTGGTAGCGGCAGCCGGCGGCGTCGAACGCGTCCGCCGTGGCGAGCAGGGCCGCCCGGTCGCCGTCGAGCAGGGCCTCGGCGCGCTCCACCAGGGCATCGGCGACCGGGTTGCCGGCCACCACCGTCCGGGCCTCGGCCAGGCGCTCCCGCGCGTCGGCGCTCCCCGCGAGCACGGCGGCCTCGGCGCGCAGCGCGACGTACCAGTGAAGCCAGATCCAGGTGACCCACTTCCACACCTGGTCGGGCTCGGGTGCCAGCCGTTCCCGCGCCGCCGGTGCCTGCCCCTTGTGCAGCAGGACCAGCGCGTCGAAGACCGCCCCGCAGCCGTAGACGTGTGCGGTGGGGGTGCCGAGCTGCGTCAGGACGTCCCGCCACGCGCGGCGGGCCGGCTCGTCGTCCCGCAGGCCGTGGATCATCGCCACGCCGGCCGCGGCCGGCGCGAGGACCGACCGGGCGGGGCTGCCGGCCCGCTGCCATGCCTCCAGGAAGCGGACACCGCCGGCGAGCACGGCGTCCACGTCGCCCGCCAACGCGTCGGCCACCAGCAGCCAACTCGTGGCCCGGTGGCCGACCTCCGCCAGCAACGGATGGTCGGCGATCTGCCCCGCCCACCGGCGGGCGGCCGGCAGGTCGCCCGCGCCGAGGCTGGCCTCGGTGGCGTTGCCGAGCGCGTCGAGCAGCTCGTGGGTGCTGGCCGGGGACGGCGGCAGCGACGACAGCAGCTCGACCCGACGCCGGGCCGTGGCCGCGCTCGCGAACGTCTCACCGGACCAGGACCGGGCGCCGGTGAGCGCGTCGAGCGCGGCGGACTCGGCGAGCGGATCGCCGGTACGGTGCGCGAGGGCGACCGCCCGCTCGGCGCGCGCGATCGTCTCCGCCACGGCGTTGTCGGGTGGGCCCTGGGCGGCACCGAACGCGTCGGTGAGCACCCCGGCCTCGGCCAGCGCCACCGCGGCCAGCGCGGCCGGGTCGTCGCCGGCCAGCTCCCGCGCCTCGGTGACGAGCGCGACCACCTCCCGGGGTGACGGGACCCGTTCGAACTTGCTCCAGAACCGGTACGCGTTGGTGGCGGCCGTCGCCAGGTCGGCGGCGGCCCCGGCGGTGTCCCCGCCGCGCCGGGCGGCCCGCGCGGCGGCCCGGTGGCAGCGGTACATGTCGTCGCCGCGCATCCGGCAGCCGGCCACGGCGGCGGCGTGCCGGAACATCGACGCGGTGTCGGCGGGATCGTCGGCGAGGGCGGCCGCCTGCTCGTAGCGCAGCTGGGACTCGCCGATCAGGTTCCGGGTGAAGGTCAGCTCCGCCAGGTGCCGGGCCAGCCGGTACGCCTGCGTACGCCGCTCGGGCCGCTCGGCCGCCCAGGCCAGCGCGGCGCGCAGGTCGTCGGCCACCGGATCGAACCGGGTCCGCCAGTCGGCGCGCACCACCGACAGGTCGGCGACCTGCGCCAGGCACCAGCGCAGGTGCCGGGATCGGAGGTCGACCACCTCGTCGGCCTCGGTGAGCCGCTCCGTGCCGTACTGGCGGATGGTCTCCAGCACCCGGTACCGGGTGCCGCCCGGCGCGGCCGTCACCACCAGCAGGCTCTGTTCGGCGAGCCGGGCCAGCCCGTCGGCGACCAGCCCTTCCTCGACCCCGGCGACCTCCGCCGCCGCGGCGGCGGTGAACGGCGCCACGAACACCGCCACCCGGCGCAGCAGGGCGCGGTCGGCCGGCTCCAGCAGGGCGTGGCTCCAGTCCAGCGTCGCCCGCACCGACCGGTGCCGCTCGTCGGCCCGGGAGCCGCCGGTGAGCATCCGCAGCGGATGGGACAGGGCCGCGGTGATGCCGTCCAGTCCGAGCGTGGGACACCGGGCGGCGGCCAGCTCGATGGCCAGCGCCATGCCGTCCAGCCGCTCGCAGATCGCCGCGATCTGGTCGCGCAGGGCCGGATCCAGCGGCCGGCCGACCGCCGCCGCCCGCTGCCGGAACAACGCGACCGCGTCCGACTCACCGTCGACGGCCAGCGACAGCGGCGGCACCGGGTACACCCGCTCGTACGGCACCATCAGCCGGGCCCGGCTGGTCGCCAGCACCGTCAGACCCGGGCATCCCGCCAGCAGCCGTTCGAGGAACCGCGCCACCCCGTCCACCAGGTGTTCGCAGTTGTCCAGCACCAGCAGCGCGCGCCGGTCGGCCAGCGCGGCGACCACCGACCCGGTCAGGTCGCGGCCGGGCTGCTCGCCCAGGCCGAGCGCCCCGGCGACCGCGGTCGCGATCATGTCCGGGTCACCGACCGGCACCAGGTCGACGAACCACACCCCGTCCGGGTATCCACCCGCGGCGTCGGCGGCGACCGCCAGCGCGAGCCGGGTCTTGCCCACCCCGCCGGGGCCGACCGCGGTCACCTGTCGGTGTGCCCTGACCAGCGCGGTCAGGTCGGTCCGTTCGGTCGCACGGCCGACGAACGAGGTCAGCGGCGCCGGCAGGACCGGCGCGGCGTACGCCGCCCCGGCGCCGGCCGGCCCGGGCGCCCGCTGGGCGAGCGCCCGACGGTCCGGGACCTGGAGCTTGCGCAGCAGCGACGAGACGTGGGTCTCCACGGTACGTACCGAGATGAACAGCCGCGCCCCGATCTCGGCGTTGCTGAGATGCGCTCCGACCAGCGCGAGCACCTCGGCTTCCCGAGGGGAGACGTCGACCACCGCCTCATTCTGTCGTACGCCCCCACGGGTGCCGGTTCCGTGGCCGACTCCGTGGTCAGCACGGATCCGGGCCGTACCCGCCGGCGGGCAGGCTGTGGACACCGCATCGAACGGGACGCCGACGGCGACCCGCGACCCGAAGGAGTGACCATGGCCGGCTCTTCGCCCCTGGGCATCAGGACCGTGCTGCATCCGGTGTCGGACCTGCCGACCGCCACGGCGGTGTACGCGGCCCTGCTCGGCGTGCCGCCGACCACCGACTCGACCTACTACGTGGGCTTCGACGCCGCCGGCCAGCACGTCGGGCTGGTGCCGGGCGGGGGGCCGCAGGGCATGACCTCGCCGGTGACCTACTGGCACGTGCCGGACATCGAGGCGAAGCTGGCCGAGCTGAGCGCCGCCGGCGCCACCGTGACCGAGCCCGCGCACGAGGTCGGCGGCGACCGCCTGGTGGCCACCGTCGCCGACCCGGACGGCAACGTCCTCGGGCTCATCCAGGACCGCTGAGCGCCGTCGGCCGTCATCGGGACCGACCCGCTGCGGGCCACCCACGTACCTCCGTCCCGGCCCCGGCACGCCCGCCGCCGGCCGACCCTGTGAAAGGACCTGTCATGTCCACCATCGACCACGTCACGTTCGAGGTCTCCGACCCCACCGCCGCCGACGCCTTCTACCGCGCGGCCTTCGGCCTGGGCGACCGGGTACGCGTGCGCGCCGCGCCGGCGCCGACGACCGGTTTCCGCGGCTTCGCCATGTCGCTCGTGGTGTCCCAGCCGAGCACCGTGGACAGCCTCTTCGGCACCGCCCTCGACGGCGGGGCGACGACGCTGAAGCCGGCCGCCAGGAGCTTCTGGGGCTACGGCGGGGTGCTCCGCGATCCGTACGGCACGATCTGGAAGATCGCGTCGTCGGCGAAGAAGGACACCGCGCCCGCGCACCGGCGCGTCGACGACGTCGTGCTGCTGCTCGGCGCGACCGACGTCGCCGTGAGCCGGCAGTTCTACGTCGGACGCGGGCTGTCCGTGGCCAAGAGCTTCGGCCGCCGGTACGTCGAGTTCGCCACCTCGGGCATCACGCTGGCGATGTACGGCCGCCGGGCCGCCGCCAAGGACGTGGGGGTCCCGCCCGAGGGCACCGGGTCGCACCGGCTGGCCATCGGCGGCACCGCCGGAACCTTCACCGACCCGGACGGCTTCGCGTGGGAGGCCGTGCCCGGCCCGTACGCCGTGTCGACCGCACCGACCGGTGGCCTGGAGAGCGGCCGGTAGCACCTGGTCCCGCCGGATCCCTACCCCCGATCCGAGAAGGCGGCCCGCCGTGCCTCCCGGGCGGAGAAGGCCGCCGAGGCCGAGCGGGACGTGCTCGCGAAGATCGCCGAGCTGCCGGGGCCGGACCGGTTCATGGCCGAACGCCTGCACGCCGTCGTCACCGCCGCGGCCCCGGCCCTCGCCCCGAGACTGTGGTACGGGATGCCCGCGTACGCCCTCGACGGGAGGATCGTCTGCCACTTCCAGCCCGCGGCGAAGTTCAAGACCCGCTACGCGACGTTCGGGTTCAGCGACCAGGCCAAGCTGGACGAGGGCCGGATGTGGCCGGCCGCCTTCGCGCTGACCGAGGTGACCGCCGAGGTGCAGGCGCGCCTCGCTGCCCTGGTGAGACAGGCGGTGCGCTGAGCCGGACCCGCGCTCAGTCGCTGCCCGCCTGCTCCTCGGCCGGGTGCCGGATCGCCCGCAGCAACGCGGGCGGCAGCCGGCGACCCGCGCCGAGGATCTCCAGGCCGACGACCCGCCCATCGGCGTCGAGGTCCAGGTTGGACATGCCGTCGGCCGGGTCGAACGGCACCACCCGGCGCACCGCTGCCGCCGGGAGCGGGTGGTCGAGGTAGAGGTAGGCGGCATCGGCGTCGCTGTCGTAGCTGCAGACCAGCGGGACCCGGGTCTCGGTGTACATGGCCGCCAGGCTCGCACAGCGCCGGCGTACCGGGTTGCCCCGACCGGGCCGGGGTGCGATCATCACGACCATGATCGACAGAATCGAGCGCTCCGCCCGCCGGTGAGCGAGACCACCGGGCCTGACGCGCCCGGACCCCACCGCACCCTGTTCGCGTACGCCCTGCGGCTGCACCGGCAGTACCCGCACTCGCCCCTGCCACGCGACGGCAAACCGTATCCGGACGACGACCGCCACGGCCGCCAGTGGGGGCGCAAGTGGGACCGTCGGGACCAGCGGCTCGTCGGCGCCGACGTCGCCGCCATCCTCGACCGGCACTTCAGCCGACCCGACGCGCCGCCGCGCGACCTCGTCGACGCGTTCCACGACGTAGACGTGCCGATCCACCACAACCCGCACATCACCGCGGCGGCGCTGCGCGCCGACCGGCAGCGGGTCCGACAGACCGGCCGGTGGCTGGTGCGGCACAGCACGGACCGGTGCGCCGCCACCGTCGGCCTGGCGCTGCTCGCCACCGACTGGACGCCGGAGGACATCCCGCTGATCCAGACCATCGGCCTGCTCTCGAATTGGTTCGGGCCGTTGGCCGCCGAGGCGCTGCGCCGCCGCCACGACGGCGGGGAAGAAGCCTTGACGTGGCTGGCCCAGCGCGCCGCCGGCTGGGGCCGGGTCTACGTCATCGAGGCGCTCTGCGCGGGTGGCGCCAGCGCCGCACGGCAGTGGCTGCTGCGCCATGCCTGCGACGGCGACTACCTCAACGGCTACTTCGCCGGCCAGGTGGCCACCGCGGCCCACCTGCACGCGGCGATCGTCGCCGACGAGGTCGACGACGACCTTGTCGACCACACCGGACACCTGCTGAAGATCATGGCCGGGTGCGGCGGGATGGGTCTGACGCTCGAACACTATCCGCCGGCCCCGGCCGTCCTCGCCGCGCACGTCACCCACCTCGCCCGGCAGACGCCCACCGTCGGCAGGTACGTCGACGCGGCGACCATCGCCGACCAGTTGGCCGACCGGAGTCCGCAGCGGTCCGGATGCGGCACCGCGCAACGCGACGAGCTGGTACGGCGGTACCTCGCGGTGCTCGACCGGCAGGACTGGTGCGACACGGTCCGTGCCGGCCTCGATCAGAGCGACGAGTTCGTCGCCTGGTTCGTCGCGAACGTGGCCGCCCGACTGCGCCTGCGCGCGTTCGCCGACCCGACCGGCGACGACTGACGGACGCGGCGACCGGGTCGCCCACTACTCGAAGGTGAGGTCCTGGCTGCGGCGCGGCATCGACAGCACCGCGCCCAGCACCAGGGCCCCGAGCACCGCCAGCGCGACGAACACGTGGTGGGTCGCGTCGTACAGCGACGCGCGGACGTAGTCGGCCACCGCCGTGGGGGTGGCCTGGCGGTGCCCGCCCAGCACCAGGCTGGCGGCGTCCGCCTGCCGCGGCAGGTCGGCGGCGATCCGGGCCGGCGGGTGGGCGAACCGGTCGGCGAGGGTGGCGTTGGCGATCGCCCCGAAGACGGCGGCGCCGACCGCGCTGCCCAGCGACCGGCTGAACATGTTGGCGCCGGTGACCACGCCACGACGGTCCCACCCGACGACCGACTGCACGGCGACCAGCGTCGGGCTGGAGGTGAGCCCCAGCCCGACGCCGAGCACGAAGGCCGCGGCGGCGACCGCCCACACCGTCGAGCGCGGCCCCAACAGGGTGGTCAGCAGCGCGCCGCCGATCACGAAGCCGGCCCCGACGAGCGCGGTGTCGCGGAAGCCGATCCGCAGGTAGACCCGCCCGGCGAGGCTGGCCGACAGCGGCCAGCCGACCGTCATCGCCGCGAGCGCGAACCCGGCGACCAGCGCGCTGGTGCCGAGCACACCTTCGGCGTAGGTGGGCAGGTAGGAACTCAGGCCGATGGTGAGGGCGCCGACGCACAGGGCGGTGAGGCTGCCGCCGGCCAGGATCCGGCGTCCGAACACCCACAGCGGCAGCACCGGCTCGACGGCGCGGCGCTCCACGACGACGAACGCGGCCAGCGCCACCGCGCCGGTGACGAGGATCGACAGGCTGGGCGCGGACGCCCACGGCCACGCCACGCCTCCCTCGAGGAGCCCGAGGATGAGCAACCCGAAGCCGACGGTGAGCAGGACGGCGCCCGCGTAGTCCACCCGGTGCCGGTGGCGGGTGATCCGTTCGGTGAAGTGGCGGGCCAGCGCCCAGCACGCCACCGCCCCGAGCGGCAGGTTGAGGTAGAAGATCCACCGCCAGGACAGGTACTCGGAGAAGACCCCGCCGAGGGTGGGACCCAGCACCGCGGAGACGCCCCACACGCTGGCCAGGTAGCCCTGCACCCGGGCGCGTTCCTGCACCGTGTAGAGGTCACCGACGATGGTCATGCTCATCGGCTGCACCGCGCCCGCCCCGATGCCCTGCACGGCGCGGGCGACGATCAGCGCGGGCATGCTCCACGCGACGCCGCACAGGACCGAGCCGAGCAGGAACAGCGCGATGCCGAAGAACATGACGGGCTTGCGGCCCAGCGAGTCGGCGAACTTGCCGTAGATCGGCACCGTGACGGCCTGGGTCAGCAGGTAGATCGAGAACAGCCAGGGGAACTGGGAGAAGCCGCCGAGGTCGTGCACGATCGAGGGCACGGCGGTGGCGATGATCGTGGCGTCCAGGGCGACCAGGCTGGTGCTGAGCATGATCGCGGCGAGCACCGGGCCACGGTCGGAGCGGAAGCCGACGCCCGTCGCGGCCTGGTCGTCATCGGTCGGCGATGGTCCGTCACCGCCCGCGGTTGTCGCCACCATGCGCGTCACTCCTCCGGGTCCGGCGCTGTCGTCGCCCTGACCCGTCGGGCGGGTGCCCGGTGCGGCGGGTGCCGCGACGACCGCGACACCAGGGACCAGGCCGGGGCGGCCGCCGGAAGCGTCCCGTGGCGGACTATACGCCCCGGATTGCTCCCGAGCCCGCGACGGACGAGGACGGCTGCCCCGGTACGCAGGCGTACGCGCGCAGCGGCAGTCGACGGCGACCGGCGGTGCGCCCGTCCCGGGGCGAGCGGCCGGGGTGCTGCCCCTTGCGGGTAGGCATAGGTTTCGATACACAATGGTCGGTGCACTCAGCGCGCCGGAGCGACGACCGAGTGTGATTCGCCCAGACCGATGGAGGCACGTCCATGGCGTTGACCCCGGCGGCCGGCGGCTGTGGCGACTCGCCCGCGTCATCCGTGCCGATCCAGTCCCCGAGCCCGGTGAACGCCGAGGTCGAGTGGGACGGCTTCGACCCGCAGGCGTACGTCCGGCACAACTACGCGGACCTGCGCGCCGACGACCGGGAGCTGCTGCGCCGGACCCGGGACTTCTTCGCCGGGGCGCAGCTGGCCGAGGCCCGCTGCGTCGACGTCGGGTCGGGCGCCAACCTCTACCCGGCCCTGACGCTGCTGCCCTTCGCGCGCCGCGTCGACCTGTGCGAGTGGTCCACGTCCAACGTGCGCTGGCTGCGTACCCAGGTCGACGGCTACGACGCGCTCTGGGACCCGTACTGGCGGGTCTGCGCCGAGCACCCGGCGTACGCGGCGCTGCCCGATCCGCGCCGCCGGCTGGCGCAGGTCGGCCGGGTCTGCCGGACCAGCGTCTTCGACCTGCCGCAGCACGCGTGGGACGCGGGCACGATGTTCTTCGTGGCCTGCTCCATCTCGGCCGACCGGTCCGAGGCCGAGCACGCCGTGGCCCGGTTCCTGCGGGCGTTGCGCCCCGGCGCGCCCTTCGCGGTGGCGGTGATGCTCGGCTCGGCCGGGTACCGCGTCGGGCCGCGCTCCTTCCCGGCCGTGGCGCTGCGCCGCGCCGAGGTGGTGGCGGGCATCGCGGCCGGCGCGTACGACGTGACCGTCCACGAGGAGCACCCCCGGCCGCCGTTGCGCGACGGGTACCTGAGCATGCTGCTGGCCACCGGCCGGACCCGTGGCCGGCCCCGATGAGCACGGCGGTCGCCGGGGCCGTGGGGGAGGGCCGCGCCCCCGCCGACACGCGGCGGCAGCGCGTCTCCGGTCACCCTCGACCGGCCCGTTACCATGACATCGCACATCGGTGCCGGTCATCGTGGATCATCGTGCGCACGGCAACACCAGCGGTTCCGAGTCGGCGACTAGATGCAGACGGCGGTGGATCATGCGGATACAGCCGCGTCAGGAGATCCTCGACATCTGGCGGGCGACGGTGCGCAGTTGTTGGGACAGCGGTGAATGGCACTGGGGCGGTCGCAGCGGCAGCAATTCCATCAGTGACGCCGAGCAGTTGCTGGTCCTGCTCCTGCCCGCCGCCAAGGTCCCCGTGCTGTCGCTCGACGACCCGGACCGCGCCGACGACGAGGTGATCGACGCGCTCAGCCCCATCGGCGGCGCGATCGAGATCCCCCGCCGACTGGTCGGCGTCATGATCGACTACTTCCGCCGGTACACCGCCGAGGACGGCACCCCGATCTTCAGCGGGGGCAGTTACCTCACCCCGACCGAGGGCGGCCCGGAACTCAGCGAGGACCAACGCTCCCTGGACATCGTCGACTCGTTCGCGGTCTCCATCACCCTCACCCTGGCCACGATCGGTTTCGTCAAGGTCTACCGGCAGGCCACCCAGCGCAGGGACCTGCTGGCCCAGCTGGAGGAGCTGGAGGCGATGGCCGGCATCCGGCTCACCGCCGCCATGGTGGGCCTGCTGCGCAGCTTCAGCACCTTCGTCTTCACCTCCACCGACGAGTACGGCCGCCGGCTGGTCGACATGGTCAACCAGGACGAGCTGCCGCGCCGCGAACTCGTCACCGCGCTGCGCGAACAACTCCGCGACACCATGGCCAGCCTGCGCAGCGTGGTCATCGGGTCCGGCCGGGTCACCGAGGACCTCGACAACAGCGACATGCTCTTCGAGTGCGGCTGGTCCTGGGGCACCATCGCCGGCGCCGAGGCGGTCCCCACCACCGAGCCGATCGGCCGGCAACGCGAAGGATCCGCCGAGAACGCCCCCTACCTCTACTTCACCGTCATCGCGATGGACGCGATCGAGGACCTGAACTCCGAACGCACCCGCCTGCTCGGCCTGCTCACCGAGGAACAGCAGCGGCTGTCGCGGGCCCTGCAACTGCGCTGGGAGCTGACCCGGACCTACTGGGCGACGGTGGCGACCTTCGGCAACCGGCGGCGCTGGCCCATCGAGGACATCCCGTGGCGCACCACCGACGGCGACCGCACCGACTACTACACGCTCCAGGCGACGTCGCTGGCGGTCAAGGGACTGCTCGCCGTCGGACGCGGCGGCGACGAGGAACTCGGCCGCATCGCTGCGGTGCTGGTCGAACTCGCCCAGCGGGCCCGCGTCACCCGGCGCGCGTCGCCCGGTGAGCCGGCGCTGCTGGTGCACGCGCCCGGTAAGCGGGTCACCCTCAACGACAACACGTCCAAGCCGATCATGACGTGGAACGTCAACGAGTTCTCCACCGTGCTGCTGCAACGCGCCACCACCGTCGCCGGCCTGCTGAGCAACGCCCGTCGGCGCAGCGAACTGCTCGAACTGGCCGACGAGGTGTGGGACCACCTGCTGCTGCGCCGGATCCCCGACGGCCGGCACCGAGGGTTGTGGGACCACACCGGCGGCGCCTTCCCGGGGCTGGCACCCAAGCCGGAGGCGCCCTCCTGGTATCTGACCGAGCGGGTGGTGCACGCTCTGGTCAACGCCGGGCAGCTGCTCTGGGACCGGCCCTTCCCGCGCGCCGGCCGGCTCGCCGCGTACGCCCAGGACCTGATCGACGAGGCGGAGTACCTCTTCGACCGCGAGCTGATGCGCGGCACCTTCGCCGGCGACGCGATGCAGCGCAGCATGCGCAGCATCCGGGCCAGCCTGCGCCGGGCGCAGCTGCTGGTCGACGAGCGCCCGGGCACGGCCGCCGCCCTGGCGAACACGCTGCTGCTCCTGCTCAACGACGTCACCACCGGCCAGCAGAAAGCCAGCGAGGGGATCTGATGCTGGTCTTCGTCACGTCGCACAAGGGCGGCACCGGTCGTTCGGTGACCGCCGCGAACATCGCCTACCGCAGCGCGCTGTCCGGGCGCCCCACCTGCTACCTGGACTACGACTTCGGCTCGCCGACCGCCGGCATCACCTTCCAGATCCCGCAGGCGGTCAACGGGGTGGAGGGCGCCGGGCCCAACGGCGGCGGCCTGCACCGCTACCTTCGCGGCGAGATCCCGTTCCCCGAGCAGCTGGACGTCTGGGGCACCTCGGAACGGGCCAGCCTGCGCCAGCGCCCCATCGGGTCCGGCCCGCTGGTGCTGCTGCCCGGCCAGCGCAACGGCAGCGAGTTCGGCTTCACCAACGACATCGCCCGGCGCTGCGCCGAGCTCTTCCTGCGGCTGGAGGAGGAGTTCGACCTGACCCTGGTCGACCTCAGCGCCGGCCGCTCGTACGCCAGCCAGATCGCGCTGGCCGCCACCGCCACCCCCACCCTGCGCAAGGTGACCGCCCGCTGGCTGGTCTTCCACCGCTGGACGCCCCAGCACGTCACCGCCGCCGCCGACCTCGCCTTCGAGGCCGGCGGCATCCTCGCCATGGGCAAGGAGTACGGGCACGAGCCGGAGCGGCTGCGGGAGTCGCTGCGGTTCGTCCGCACCGCGGTGATCGACTCCCGGGGCCCCGAGGTCGGCCACCTCGACCTCGCGCAGCAGGCGTTCCTGCGCACGTGCGACACCGAACTGTCGGAACTGGCCCGCCGCCGTGGCGTCGGGCGCACCACGCTGCTCGGCGCGGTGCCGCTGGACCCGCTGTTGCAGTGGCGGGAACAGCTCATCTCGGACCACGACGTACAAGCCAAGATCGCGAACGTGAAGACAGTGGACGCCATCGTGGACCTGACCGAGAAGCTCTTCGACGAGACCGCATGGGAGACCGTGTGATCGACGTGGATGTCAGGTTCCAGGAGGCGGCTGCGGTGCGTCGAACAGAGAGCGTGGCGTACTCCCACCTGTCGGTCGAACTGGGGCACTTCTACGCGGAGGACTTCGGCGCCGGATGCCAGGACCTGCGGCGCCGGTTCGCGCGCATCGCCGACTGGTCGGCGGCGATCCCGGCCCTGGCCCGCCGGGGCGTCCCGGGGACGCGCCAGCCGCGGATCAGCACCTGCTTCATGGTGGACGACTACTTCCACCGGTTCGGCACGCCCCGCGAGGTGATCCCCCAGGTGCAGAGCGCCGCGGCGGAGCACGGCCTGGTGCTGGACTACGTGGCCCGCGAGTCCAGCTTCGCCCGGCACGGCGGCGTCGAGCTGGCCCAGATGGTGGTCGACACCCTGGTGGTCGAACCACCCCGGCACACCAACGGCAGCCGGCCCCCGCTCAGCGAGTCCGGCTGGCTGTCCAACGGGATGCGCTCACCCGGGTACGCGGACGCGCCCGCGATGACCCTGCCGCGCCCCTGGTCCCCGCCCGTGCAGTCCGGCGACCCCCGGCACTCCATCTTCGTCGACATCGAACTCTGGTCCGAGGAGCCGACCACCCGGGTGTGGGCCTGCGCGCTGCTCGCCTCGGTGTGGCAGATGACCCGGCTGGGCGTGCTGCGGCACCGTGGGCAGACCCTGGTGCAACCGAGCCCGCTGACCGGTGAGCTGCCCGCGGACTGGGACGCGCTGCCGGCGGTCGTACAGCTCAACCCGGCCGCCGCGCCGTTCTGCGCGTACCGCACGCTGACCCTGATGGACACCCAGTACCTGCCGGTCGAGCTGGCGGTACGCACCATCCTCGGGCAGGTGGCGGTGCCGCCGGCGGTCGCCCAGCAGGTCGCCCGGCGCGCCGGTGGCGAGGGCCTGCACCTGCCCAGTGAGCTGGTGGACCGGCTCAGCTACGTGTTCATCGGCGGGTGAGCGCGGTCACCGCCGGCACGGCTGCTCGACGGCCGTCCGGGCGGCCAGGTCCCGCAGCAGCGCCATGTTGCCCACGCTGATCTGATCCCGGATCCAGTTCACCGACGAGTTCCACTGCCGGCTGAACCCGGGCACCTGCTCCAGCCGGTCCCAGATCGGGCGCAGCCGCGGGTTGACCCGTGCGCCGGGCAACCACAGGTGCAGCAGGTGCTCCAGCACCGGCCGCAGCCGCTCCACGTGCTCCTGCCCGGAGGCCGACCGGGTGACCGCCGCCTCCACCAGGGAGGAGAGCATGGTCAGCAGCCAGTCGTGCAACGCGAGGTCCTCGCAGAGACCGGCCACCGCGGCCGGCACGTCCTGCGGGGCGAGCACCAGTTCGACCGTACGCAGGGTGGGGGAGTCCACCGTGACGACGGCCGAGACCTCCCGGTCGGGCTGCGGACCGACCTGCGCGGCCCAGCGCAGCCGGGTCCGGGCCGCGCGCAACGGCGGACGCCGGTCCAGCAGGTCGGACATCTGCACCCCGTCGAGCACCCGTCCGGTGATCGCCTCCAGGTTCAGCACGTCCGCGTCGTTGCCGCGCAGGAAACCCGCGGTCAGGTCGGCGCTGTCGAGCTTGCCGACGGTCTCCAGGACGCCCGGGTTGGCCAGGTAGTGCGACCACGGCTGGCGACGTTCGCCCGCGACGACCTGGATGACCGAGGACGCCTGCACGATCCGGCCGCCGGTGATGATGGCCCGGGTGACCACCGCGCCCACGCCGCGCAGCTGCCGCCGGCGGGCACTGGGCAGCCAGCAGTCCACGCCGGTGCGCACGTCGGGCGAGACCGCGTAGAGCGACGGACGGCGGGAGGTCAGCACGGCCTCGCCCTCGACCAGGCTGAGCACCTCCGTGCTCTGCTCCTGGCCCAGCGCGGTGCTGTGCTGGAGCAGATTGGTGTGCACCTCGCCGACCGTGATCATGGCTGCCTCCGCATCGATGCCGTCCGTCCGCAATCATCCTGCGGAATGCGACCCACGCTGATTCCCACTCGCCGTGATCCGTGCCGGGACCGGCCCGCCCGCGGTTGACCGGATTCCCGCGACGACGGGAACCGGGGCGCGGACCGGCAGCTGCCCCGAAGGACATCATAGGCCGGACATCGACGGGAATCCCATTCATGACGAAGCGCCGCCGAGCGTTCACCGGCCGCGCGAACGTGACGACGACTGATATTTTCGAGGGTGCGGTCGCCAGCTACCCCTGGAGTTGCCGTTCATGAAGGTCTACATTTCGGCCACCCAAAAGGACCTGCTGGAATATCGCGCTGCCGTGCACGCCGTGGCGCGCCGCCTCGAGATCGAGGACGTCGCCATGGAGGCGTACGGCGCCGACGTCCGGCCCCCGCTCGACCGGTGCCTCGCCGACGTGCGCCGCTGCGACCTCTACGTCGGACTGTTCGCCTGGCGCTACGGGTTCCGCCCGCCCGGCCAGGAGTCCTCCATCACCGAGCTGGAGTACCGCGAGGCACTCGCGGCCGGCAAGCCCTGCCTGGTCTTCCTGCTCGCCGAGGAGACCCCCTGGCCGGTCGACCTGGTCGACCGGGGCGTCGACGGGGAACGGATCGTCGAACTGCGCAAGGAGCTCAAGGAACGGCACCTGTGCGACTTCTTCTCCAGCGTCGACGACCTCACCGCCAAGGTCACCGCGGCGCTGGCCGACGTCCGCAGTGGACGGTCGCCGGCGCGCGGCCCGGCCGACCCGGACACCCACCTGCCCGAGGCGGTGCGCAGCCACTACTGCAAGCAGCTCGCGTTGCGCTACCAGGCCGTCCCGGTCGACGCCGTCTCACCCCGCCCCACCATCGGCTACCTCACCGTCGGGCTGCCGAAGGTGTTCGTCGAGCCGAGGGTGCACGAGGACGCCCGGCCGGAGATGCCGCTGGCCTGGTGGCGGTGGGCCGGCGCCACCCCGGGCGGCGACACCGGCGGCCTGCCCGGCGTGGTCAACCCGCAGGAGGTGGAACGGCTCTGGGAGGAGTACGCGGCCAAGGACGCGCTGTCGCTGTTCGACGTGGTCGGCGACCCGGGCCGGCGGACCATCGTGCTGCTCGGCGACCCCGGCTCCGGCAAGTCGGCGGCCGCCCGTTACCTGGCCCTGGCGCTGGCCGGCGCCTGCGAGGAACCCCGACTCGCGGCGCTGAACCGGTACCTGCCCGTGCTGATCGAACTGCGCTCCTACGCCGCGCACCACGGCGACGGGCGCTGCGACGGCCTGCTCGACTACGTCGGCCACCGCCACCAGCAGGGCCTGACCGGCATCGACCAGGAGGTGCTGGAGCCGTACCTGCGCCAGGGCGGCCAGGCGCTCTTCCTCTTCGACGGCCTCGACGAGGTGTTCGACCCGGTCCAGCGCGAAGAGGTGGCCGCCCAGATCGCCACCTTCGCCAACGAGTACCCCGGGGTGCTGTCGGTGGTCACCTCGCGGGCGGCCGGCTACCAGCGACAGACCTTCGCCAACGCCGGCTTCGACCACTTCACTCTGGAGGACCTCGACGACGAGCAGATCACCCGGTTCCTCGACAACTGGTACCGCTACGTGATGCCCACCCCGCCGGTGCAGGCCCAACGGCAACGCCGGCAACTGCTCGACATGCTGCGCACCTCCCGGGCGATGCACGAGATCGCCGGCAACCCCCTGCTGCTGATGCTCATGACGATCGTCGGGCGCAGCCACCCCCTGCCCCGCAACCGGCGTCGGCTCTACGCCCACGTCACCGACGTGCTCATCTCGGAGTGGGACGTCACCAAACAGCTACGGGAGAGCCACGGCGACGTACCCTCGCTGGACCCGCAGGCCAAGCGGCGGCTCCTGCGGCACCTGGCCTTCTGGATGCAGTTCCGGGAATCCGGGCCGGCCGGCAACTACATCGACTCCGACGAACTGGCCCTCATCTTCCGCGACCACCTCGTCGCGTTCTACGGTTTCGGGAACGAGCGCGCCCTCGCCATGGCCCACTCGATGATCGACAAACTGCGCCGGCGGAGCTTCATCCTGGAACGGTACGGACTGCGCCTGTTCGGTTTCGTGCACCGCGCGTTCCTGGAGTTCTTCTGCGCCGAGGAGATCGTGGACAGGATCGAGAACGACCCCGGGTCCTGGGGCCTCGACCGGCTCCGCGCCCTCTTCCGCGACCACTGGGCCGACCCGTCCTGGCGGGAGGTGCTCCGGCTGGTCGCCGGCGCGCTGCCCGCCCGGACCGCCAACGACCTGATCACCCTGCTCGCCACCGAGACCACCGAGCCCTGGCCGCCGCTCAACCTGACCGCCCCGCCCTGGAACCTGGTGCTGGCCGCCCAGTGCGTCGCCGAGACCCCACAGCCCGCCGACCTGGCCGACGCCGGTGACGCCGTGCTGCGCCGGATCGTGCTGCTGGTCGAACACGGCATCTCCGCCGACGACCCCAACCTGGTGGACCTCACCGAACAGGAGCTGCTCTCCTCGATCCGGGCCCTCGGCCCGAACTGGCCCAGCCGCAACACCTTCCTCACCTGGTACCGCCGCCGGGGCGTCCGGACCAGCTGGCGGGCCGGTTCCGCCTTCGCCACCCGGATCGCCGCCGCGCTGTCCACCACCGAGGAACACCTGGAGGACCTGCTGGTCCGGGAACTCCAGCCGGGGCGCGAGCGCCAGGCCCACCTCACCCTGGTCGCCGGGCTGGCCGAGGCCGCCGGCCGGCTGGACGGCGCCGACAGTGGCCGCCGGCGCTACCGCGACATCCTGCTCGCCCAGGCCCGGGCCGAGGTCTCCACCGCCGTGCGGCAGGCCGCCGTCCGGGCCGTGATCAGTCACTTCGGCACCGACCCCGATCTCACCGAGGCGCTGCGCGAGCTCGCCGACTCACCCGACCCCGCGGTCCGCGCGCTGGCCGTCCAGTCGCTCGGCGGCCGTGCCGAGCTCACCGACGACGTCCGCGACGTCCTGCTGCGCGCCACCGAGGACCCCGCCACCACGGTCCGCCGGGCCGCCGTCGCCGTCCTCACCACCCGCTGCGCCGACCTGCCGGACGCCCCCGGCACCCTGCAACGGCTGCTGGCCACCGACCCGGACCCGGCGGTCGTGCAGGACGCGCTGAGCACCCTGCTGGCCCTGCCCGAGCACGCCGCGACCGCCCGCACCCGTGCCCTGCACCGGGTGACCGGCGACTCCCCGGACGAGGTACGGCGCTGCCTGCTGACCAGGCTCCTGCCGGAGCGGCCCGATCCGCAGGAGGTCGAGCTGCTGCTGAAACTGGCCGGCTCGGACGGGTCGGCCCGGCTGCGCGCCACCGCCGTGCAGCGGCTGGCCCTCGTCCCCGACCCGGACGGGCGCTGCCGGGCCCGGCTGATCGACCAGCTCGAACAGGACGAGGACGCCTCCGTACGGGCCGCCGCCGTGACCGCGCTGCTCGACCGGGGCGGCACCGACGACACCTGCCGCAGCGTGGTGGCGCACGCGGCGCGCGCCGACGAGGACGCCACCGTCCGCCTCGCGGCGGTCCGCGCGCTGGCCGAGGCCCACCCCGACCCCCGCACCGCGGACCTGCTGCTGGACAGCGCCCGCCGCGACCCGACCGCCGGCGTCCGGCTCACCGCCGTCGACCTGCTCACCGGCCGGCAACCGTTCGGCCAGGCCACCCGCGACCTGCTCATCAGCCGCGCCTTCCAGGAGCGCGACGCGCTCGTGCGGTTGCGGGTCACCCGCAGCCTGGCCCGCCTCGCCGACCCACCCGACCCGGCGGTCCGGGAATGCCTCGCCGAACAGGTCAGCCGCGATCCCGACCCGAACGTGCTGCGCGCCGCCGCCGACACGCTCGCCCGGCACGGGCAGACCGAGGGGCTGCTGGAGACCCTGTGCCGGCGGGCCCGCCGGGACAGCTACGTCGGCATCCGGCTCGCCGCCGTGCGTACCCTCTGCCGGTACGGCGACCCCGACGCGGTGACCGACGTGCTGCTGGAACGCGTCGAGTCGGACACCGACCCGACCGTGTTCGACGCCGCGGTCTGCTGCCTGACCGAGCGGGGGAGCGCCTCGATGGCGGTCACCCTGCGCCTGATGCGCCGCCTGGCCGATCAGGACCCGGCGATCCGCGCCCGGATCGCCGCCGCCCTCGGTGAGCACTTCGGCGCCGATCCCGAGGTGCAGGTGCTGCTCGTCGGGCTGGTCCGCGACGACCCGGCCCTGGAGGTCCGCCGGCGCGCGGTGGAACAGCTCGGCGCCACCCTGGCCCGCCGCGCGGGCGTGCCGGAGCTGCTGCTGCGACTGGCCGACGACGACGACTGGGAGATCCGCCGGACCGCCCTGCTCGCGCTGACCCGCCACCACTACCGCGACCCCCGCACCCGGCAGCTGCTCGTCCGGCTGGGCCACCGGGAGGGCGACGACACGGTACGCCGGCTGGCCGGGCAACTGCTGGCCACGCTGCCCGACACCACGCCCGACGACTTCCCGTGACCAGGCCCCGGCGAGCGCGTCGAGTCCGCTGTTGATCGACCCGGTCAAATACCATCGACCACATGACGGACCCGGTCGCCGGCTCGCCCCGCCAGACCGGATGGTGGCTCAGGGGCCTGTTCGGCCTCATCGGCCTGACCGCCCTCGTGCTCGGCTACCTCGGCTTCTCCAGCCTGCTCCAGGTCCGCCCGGACACCGTCCACGACCGCTACGACGTGCTCTACTACGACCTTCAGCTCTTCGTCTTCGGCGCCGAACCGTTCCAGAACCCCGGCCCCTACCCCTGGCAGTTGCAGGTCGCCCGGTTCGCCGCCCCGCTGTTCACCCTCCTCGCCGTGGCCGAGGCCGGCCGCCTGCTGCTGGCCGCCGAGAGCCGCCGGCTGCGCGCCCGACAGTCCCGCGGCCACGTCCTGGTCTGCGGCGACTCCCAGTTCGCCCACATGCTCGCCGACCGGCTCTTCGGCGAGGGCGAGCGCGTGGTCGTGGTCCGCTCCACCGCCTTCGGCCCGCTGGAGTACCGCCGACGCCGCTACCTCGGCGTGGTCGGCGACCCGACCAGCCCGGAGGTGCTGCGGGGCGCCGGCCTGCCCCGGGCCCACACCATCTACGCCTGCAGCGACGACGACGACCACAACCACGCCATCGCCAACACCGCCAGCCGGCTCGTCCAGGACCGCCGCGAACCGCCCCGGGTCTACGTGCTGGTCCACGACTCGGAGATGTGCCTGGCCCTGCAGGCCCGCCGACTCGGCGCCGCCGGGTCCAGCCGGCTGCGCCTGGACTACTTCCACGTCGACGACGTCGCCGCCCGCGCCCTGCACCGGCACCATCCGCTGCCGCAGGTCACCGAACGGCCCACCCGCCTGCTCATCGCCGGCACCGGCGCCTTCCGCCGGGCCCTGCTGGTGGAGACGGCCCGGCACTGGCGGGCCGACCGCCCCGGCGCGCCACCGCTGCGCATCGACCTCGCGGCCCCCGACGCCCACGCCGAACTCGACGTCGCCACCGCCCGCTATCCGCTGCTGAGCACCGTCTGCCGGCTCACCGCGTACGACCTCGACCTCGACGGGCTCGGCAGCCTCGACCGGCTCGAACGGGGCGGCTACGACCGGATCTACGTCTGCGCGCCGGAGGAGGTCAGCGGCGTGCAGTTCGTGCTGGACTCACCCGCCCTCTGGCAGGGCGCCCGCAGTGCCGTCTTCGTGCCGGTCTACCGGCAGGCGGCGCTCGCCGCGGCGTTCCACGGCGACTCCCGCCACGACCTGCTCGACGAGGTGCACGGCAAGCTGCGCCTCTACCCGGTGCTGACCCGCGCCTGCGACGCCCGGCTGATCGGCGACGACCTCACCGAGCGGCTGGCCCAGCTGATCCACGAACGCTACGTCGAGGCGCAGCAGCGGGCCGGGCTGCGCCTCGGCGACGCCCCGGCGATGGTGCACTGGTCCCGGCTGCCCGAGTCGCTGCGGCGCGCCAACCGGGCGCACGTCCAGGACATCGCCGCCAAGCTGCTCGACCTCGGCTGCGTGGTGGCGCCCCGGCGCGGGCCCGGCGACCCCTCCGCCGAACAGGCCATCGACGACCGGATCGAGGAGCTCGCCCGCCTCGAACACGAACGGTGGTGCCGCGAGCGGCGCGGTGAGGGCTGGCGGTACGGCGTCCGCCGCGACGACGTCCACCAGCGACATCCCGCCCTGCGCCCCTGGGAGGAACTGCCCCCCGAGTTGAAGGAGCAGAACCGCGAGGAGATCCGGGCCCTGCCCGACGTGCTCTCCGACAGCGGATTCGAGCTGATCCGGCTGGCGCCCGCGGTGCCCGCCCAACGGAGCGGACCGGCGGATGGCCAGTGACCCCACCCCGGTACGCGTCGGCGTCACCGGACACATCAACCTGACCCCCGACACGGAGCTGCTGGTCGCCGACGCGCTCCACGCCGAGCTGCGCCGCCTCCACGACCGGCCGGTGCACGGCGTCACCTGCCTGGCGGCCGGCACCGACCAGGTCTTCGCCCGCACGGTCCTGCGCCTGGGTGGCACGTACGACGTGGTGCTGCCGGCGCGCGACTACCGGACCGCGGTGATCGGCCCGCAGCACCGAGCGGCCTTCGACGAGCTGCTCGCCCGGGCGACCACGGTGATCCACACCGGACACGACCGCTCCGGCACCCCGGCCTTCGTGGCGGCCAACCAGGAGCTGCTGCGGCGGGTGGACCGGCTGCTGGCGGTCTGGGACGGCGTGCCGGGATGCCACGCGGCGTCGACCGACCGGACCATCGACGCGGCGCGGGGCCGGGGCATCCCGACCACGGTCCTCTGGCCCGCCGGCGCCCGCCGCCGGCCGCCCGCCGGCTGACCGGCCCGGCCGGGAGCGGGTGGCGCGGACACCGGTTCGGGGTCGGCGGGGCTCCGACCCGTGCCGGGCGGGCCGCCCGGTGCCCGACCGGTGCCGGGCGGGCCGCCCGGTGCGGTTAGGCTCCCGGGCGGTCGTAGGAGCGTCCTCGGGTGGCGACGCGGCCCGGTGGAGGAACGACGTGCGCACGGTCACCCGCCGCCGCGGGCTCACCCCGACCCTGGTGGCCCTGCTGCTCGTCGCCGCCGGCTGCGGTGCCGACCGGGAGCGGGCACCGGCCGGCCCGACCGCCGCCGGCACCGACCGGCCGGCCACCGGCGCGGCGTCGCCGAGCGTCCGGCCGAGCGCCCGGGCCGGCGCCGGGGCGGCTCCGGTCACCTGCCCTGAGCCGGCCGCCACGCCGGCCTCGTCGAGCCGGCTGGACCCGACCGCCGGGACGTACCTCGGTCGTCCCGGCGGGGCGGCGACCGGCGTGGACGTGACTCCCACCTGTGAGATCGTCGTCGGCGGCCGGTTCACCGGCGTGCCCGGCGGCCCGACCACCACCCTCGGCAAGGGCGCCGGCGCGGTGCTGCTGCTCGACGGGACCGGGCGGCGGCTGCTGCGTACCGTCCGGTTGGCGGGCGCCGTCGCGGACCTGGAGGTCCGTCGCCCGGGTGGGGAGGTCGCGGTCGCCACCGACCGGGGCGTCCTGCTGCTCGACCCGGGCGCCACCCGGATCCGCTGGCAGCGCGGGGGCGCGGTCGACCGGGTCGCGGTCGGCGCCGCCGGCACGGTCGCGGCCGTCGCCGGCACCACCGTCACCGTGTACGACCGCGGCGGCGCGACGCTGACGCGGCTGCGGCTCGCCGGCCGCACGGTCCGCGACGTGGCGGTGGACGACCGCACCGGTCTGGTCTTCGTGGCCGGGTTCCGGCAGACCGGCGGCGGGCGGTGCGACCCGGTGCAGATCGCCTGGCTGCACGCCTACGACCGGAGCGGGAAGCTGCGCTGGCGCGGCTACGACCCGCCGGCGGACCGCCTCGGCGACCTGTGCGCGGACAGCCGGGCCGACCGGGTGGCGATGGGCCGGGACGGCCGGCTCTACCTGGCCGGCGAGACCGCCGGCGGGAACAGCCTCTTCACCCGCTCGGCGGCCGACGTCACCCGGCCCGCGCCGAACGTGGCGACCGACGACTTCAGCCGGGCCAGCAACACGGGGAACGCGCACCACACGTACCTGGCCCGCTTCGATCCGGCCACCGGCCGGCAGTTGGCCGGGCAGGTGGTGATCAGCCGGATCGACAGCAAGGGCAACCGCGGCAACACCATCACCCCGTCCGCGATCACCGCCGACGAGTCCGGCCGGATCTACGCCGGCGGGGTGTCGGCGTACCAGATCGCCGGTCGGTCCCGGGTGACGCTCGGCGGTCGGCGGCTGGCCCCGTACGCCGGTGGGGACGCCTGGGTGCTGGTGCTCTCGGCCGACCTGCGGCGGCGGCTCAGCTGGGTGGTGTTCACCGACGGCGGCGCGGGCGTCGTCGAGGGGGTCGCCGTGTCCGGCGGGGTCGCGGCCGCCGCCGCCCGGGTCGACGAGCCCGGCTTCTGGCGCGGGCCCGGCCCCTCCCACGGCACCGGCGGCGGTTACCTCGCCGCGTGGCCGGGACTGCGCTGACCGCTCACACCTTGCGGTAGCGCGCCTCGGTCACCGCGAACAGCCCGTACGCCGCGAAGCCCACCGCGATCACCAGCAGCAGCCCGGTGCCGTACGCCTCACCGGCCAGTGTCCGCAGCGCCGCGTCGAGGCCGCGCGCCTTGTCCGGGTCGTACCGCCAGGCGGCGACGACGAAGAGCGCGCCGGCGATGCCGTAGGACAGGCCCTTGGCCACGAATCCGGCCCCGCCGAGGCGGCGCACCAGCCGCCGCGTCGCGGCGGTCATCTCGCCGACCCGCAGGTGCTTCTCGAAGCGGCCGGTGAACCCGACGACGGCCAGCCAGCCACCGATCCCGGCCAGCAGCAGGCCCGCCGCGACGACCGAGAGCCGCCCGCCGCTGGAGGCGAGCAGGCCCTCGGCGGCGTCCTGCTGGGTGTCGGCGCTCGACGACTTCTTGCCGCGCAGCACCTTCACCCCGCTGAACGCGAGGTAGAGGTAGAACGCGGCCCGGCCGGCCGAGGCGATCCACTCGGTCGGTCGCCGCTGCCGCAGCAGTTCCAGCACCTGCCAGAGCGCCATGGCCACCAGACCGACCACGATCGCCACGATGAGCACCAGCCCGACCGGCTCGTCGGCGATCTCCTGCATGGCACCCGACTGGTCGCCGTCCTCGGTCGGGCCGCCGGTGGCGACCCGGGCGATCACCCAGGCGAAGAGCAGGTGCAGGACTCCGTAGCCGATGAAGCCGGCGCGGGTGAGCCGCTCCAGGCCGGGATGGTCGGCGGCGCGGGAGACGGCGCCGCGGGCCCGCGAGGTCAGCGATGACATGCGCCGACAATCACCACTCCTGGCCTCGGCGAAACGTGCCCGCCGGCGGGACGCGGCCCGCGGCCGATTCGGTGAGCGCCGCCCCGGCCACGACGTCCACCACGGCGACCAACGACCGTACGAGGTCCGGGCCGCGCGGGCGCGGCGTCAACGAGCCGACGACATCGCAACGACGGGTGCGTGGGGCCGCGGCTGACCCAGCGGGAACGGGCCGTTGCCTGTTCCGGTGTCGATGCCGAGTCGGCAGGTCGCCGAACAGGTGAGGCCTGTCGATCAACGACAACCTGACCCGCATCACACCAGGTTCGGCGTCCGCAACCGGCGTGAGCTGGCCATCGTCCTGGGACCTCAGCCGGGGGAGACCCCGCCGGGCCGGCCGTAGCGACCGGCCCGGTCAGCGGGCGTCACGCGCCGCCGAGCAGCCAGTGCCCGCCCGTGGTCCAGCCGAGCAGCCGTCGCCCGTCGCCGGCCCGGCCGTCCGGGCCGAAGCTGCCGCCCTCGATCACCTGCGCGAGTCCGGTCACGGCCGGGGCCAGCCGGGCCCGCAGGTGCGCCGGCTGCCCGGCGCCGCGCCGGTCCACCGTGGCCAGGAAGGCGACCTGCTCGGCCTGGGTGGTCAGGGACAGGAAGAACACCAGCTGCCGCCAGGCGTACGCGATGTTCTTCACGGTGCCCAGCGGACGCGGCTGCCGCGCCAGGCGCGCGGCCAGCCGCAGCACGGTGTCCAGGCACCGCTCCGCCAACGCCAGGGCGGGCAGGTCGACGCCGAGCTCGGCGACCGTGGCGAGGTTGTGCGTGGTGAGGATCTGCGCCTGCTCGATGACCGTCCCGTTGGCGACGACGTCCCCCCACGACCGGCTGGTACACCGGCCGGCCCGGTCGCGGCACAGCTGGTCGAAGGTGACCCCGTCGCGGGCCCGCCGGAACAGTTTCCGGCCGGTGTCGTCGATCGCGGCGAGCGCCGGGTAGTCGATGTCGTAGTACCGCGCGTAGAGGCTGCCGGTGAGCCACTCACCGGCGAGCCGGGCCGCGCGCAGGTACTTCCGGGTGAAGGTGCCCATGAAGATGTCGGCGGCCAGTTCCTCGACCCAGGGCAGGTCCAGGTCCGCCTGCTTCGACAGCGTCGCCAGCTCCCGCACCATCGGGTTCGGCAGCACGGTGGCCGGGAACCCGTGGACCGTGGCGGCGGCCAGCCGGACCAGCGTGCGCCGGGCCCGCTCGCGGGTGCCGCCGGTGTCGGTCCGGGCCCGCCCGACCGCGGCCACCCAGGGCAGCTCCGTCAGGCGTACCTGGTGCGCCAGGTTCAGCAGCAGCAGCGAGCGGCGGTTGCGGAAGGCCCGGTAGGTGGCCTCCATCAGCATCCGCAGGGCCGGGTCCGGGTAGGCCGAGGCCGCGGTGGCCGCCGCCAACCGGGGGGTCAGCGCCGCCAGCACCTCGGCGGAGCCGATCACCCCCCGGTCGATCAGCTCCTCGGGGGTGCCGGCGGCGCCGCGCGCGACGATCCGGGCGATCGGTGCCGGCACCGGCCGGCCCGCCACCGCGTCGGCCGCCGGGGCCTCGGCCGCGTCGACCGGGCGCAGCGCGTGGTCGACGTCGCCGATGCCGCCGTCCGGGGGCAGGTCGGCCAGCCGGGTCGCGACCAGCGCCGCGAACTGGTGGTGGCGCGGCAGCGCCGCCTCCGCGGCCTGCTGCCGGCGCACGGCGGTGTGCCGGGCGCTGCCCGGACGGCCGCGCTTGCGCAGCATCGCCGTCACCATGCTCTGCACCAGGCCACGCTCGCGGGGCGTCAGCTCCGCCCCGGCCACCCGGCGCTCGAGGGCGGTCCGCAGCACGCCGATGCTGCCCTTCGGGTCGCGGTGCCGGGTGCACCGGGTGTGCGCGGCGGCGAGTTCCCGGTAGCGGGTCAGCAGCCGGGCGGCGCGCGGCAGCCAGTCGTCCGGCGTCACCGTGCCGATCCGGCCGTCCGCGTCGGTCTCCAACCACAGGGTCAGCAGGTCGTCGGCGAACGGGTTCCACACCGTCAGCGCCTCGCGCATCGTCTCGATCCGCGGGTCCGGCTGCCACTGCTCCAGCGCCCGGCGCACCTCGGCTGTGGTCTGCCGGCACACCACGTCCGGGTCGTCGGCCCGCCGGTCGCTCGGCGCCGGGGTGAACCGCAGCCGGTCGGCGAAGGGTGCGATCCGCTCCAGCACACCCAGCGCCGCGTCGTGGTCGCCCGCGCGCAGCAGCCACGCCACCACCGGCAGGGCCGCCTCCTCGGCGTACTCCAGCCGGTAGTGGCCGCTGTCGAGCAGCTCGCCCAGCTCCGTCAGGCCGGCATCGGTCAGCCAGGACCGGAACAGCGCCCCGCGCTCCGTCGGCAGGCCCAGCCGGTGTGCCCGGTCGAGCTCGTCGGGACGCAGCGCGCCACCCGCCGCCGGCCGTCCGGTCGCGAAACCGCCGTGCGCCACCTCCGGCGTCACCCAGGCGGGCAGACCCCGCACGGGGGTACGCGAACCGATGTCCAGTCGGCCGTCGGTCATCCCGTCCACGATCTGCTGCCAGCGGCGTACCCGCACCTCGGCCCGCTCGCGGGTGGCCTCGTCCGGGTGGGTCGCGGCGGTGCTCAGGGCGCGCGCCTGCCGGTCCAGCGGGTAGCCGGTACCGGCGCGGAGGTCGTCGTCGTTCACGCCGACGTGGCGGGTTCCGCCCCCGCGCCCTCCGGGTCCCGAGCCCGGTGCTCTGCTGACTGAGCTACACGCCGATGTCGCGAAACAGTACGCAGCCGCCGCCCTCGGCGCAGCCGAGATACCGCCACGGCCACCGTCCGGATCGGACGGTGACCGTGCCGGTGCCGGTCACCAGGCGCAGGGGGCGTAGTCCTTCAGGAAGCAGCCGTACAGGTCCTCGCCCTGCTCGCCGCGCACGATCGGGTCGTAGACCCGGGCCGCCCCGTCGACCAGGTCCAGCGGGGCGTGGAAGCCTTCGTCGGCCAGCCGCATCTTCGTCGGGTGCGGCCGCTCGTCGGTGATCCAGCCGGTGTCGACGCTGGTCATCAGGATGCCGTCGGTCAGCATCTCCTGGGCGCTGGTCCGGGTCAGCATGTTCAGCGCGGCCTTGGCCATGTTGGTGTGCGGGTGCCCCGGTCCCTTGTAGCCCCGGCCGAACTGGCCCTCCATCGCCGACACGTTCACCACGTACTTGCGCCGGGCGCGCGCCGCCGCCATCGCCGGCCGCAGCCGGCTGACCAGCACGAACGGTGCCGTGACGTTGCACAGCTGCACTTCCAGCAGCTCCAGCGGGTCGACCTCGTGCACCCGCTGCACCCAGCTGTTGACCGGGTCCAGGTCGGGCACCAGACCACCGGCGTCGATGGCGGTGGCCGCGGCGATCCGCTCCGGCGAGGCGGAGCCGCCGGTCAGCGCCAGCGCGGTCAGCGCGTGCGGGGCGATGGTGGCGCCCTCCGGGACGGCGGTCAGGCTGCCCACCGGGTCGGCGCCGGCCGGCTTGGCGAACGTCACCAGCTCCGGCAGCGGACCGTCCGGCAGGGCCGCCGCCTCCGCGGCGACGAGCTGCGCGTACGCCCCGGCGGTGCGGCGTACGGTCTGCGCCGCGTTGTTGATCAGGATGTCGAGCGGTCCCTGCGCGCTGACCGAGTCGGCGAGGGCGATCACCTGCGCGGGGTCGCGCAGGTCGATCCCGACGATCCGCAGCCGGTGCAGCCAGTCCCCGCTGTCCGGCATCGCGGCGAACCGGCGGACCGCGTCGTGCGGGAACCGGGTGGTCACCGTGGTGTGCGCACCGTCACGCAGCAGCCGCAGCGCGATGTACATGCCGATCTTCGCCCGGCCGCCGGTGAGCAGCGCGCGCCGGCCGGTCAGGTCGGTGCGGGCGTCCCGGCGCTCCCGGTTGAGCGCGGCGCAGGGCGGGCAGAGCTGGTGGTAGAAGGCGTCCACCTCGCGGTAGCGCTGCTTGCAGATGTAACAGCCGCGCGGCTGGTGCAGGAAACCGGCGGTGCTGCCCACGGTGGGGGAGGCGAGCGGGATGCCCTGGGTCTCGTCGTCGATGCGGCCCGGGGCGCCGGTGGCGGTGGCGGCCGTCACCGCGCGGTCGGCCGCCAGGATCGCGTTGCGCCGGTCCTCGCGGCGCCGTTGCTTGATCACCTTGTAGAGCCGCGCGGTGGCCCGCTGCACCCGCACCACGTCGGGGTGGTCGGGCGGCAGCTCCTCCAGCGCCTCGAAGACGCGCAGACAGGTCTCCAGCTGGTCACGCTCGATGCCGTCCTGACCGGTTTCGGTAGTCTCGTCCGCCCTCATGCCGTCCCGTTCCCTGCGCCGGTTCCGCCCGGCCCGCCCCACGTCCGACCCGGAACTGTACGCACCGGGCCGGGTCCGACGCACCCCGCGACGTCGCGCCGGCCGCGGCGCGCAGCGGTGCGGGCCGGGCACCGTGAGCGCGGTCACCGCCCGCGCCCGGACCGACCCGACCGGTTCTCCCGCACCCCGTGGCGGGATGGTGACCAGCCGTAACACCCGTGATGGACAACCAGTGGACCGACCGGTGGCAGGTTCAGCGGCACCAACCCCCACACCCTGCGAGGGAGGGAAGACCCATGAAGAAGATCGTCGTGCGCAAGCCGGGCACCGTCCGGCTGACCACCGCCGCCACGTTCTACGACAACCCGCTCTGCTGGCCGTTCTGAGCCGACAGCGCCGACACACACCGGGGCCCGGGCCGTCCGCGACAGGACGGTCCGGGCACCGGCCCACCGTCGGGGAGGCCACCATGTCGACCGTTCCGTCCACGCTGCGCCAGCCGCTGCGCGTGCATCCACTGACCTACCTGCCCGACGGGGACGACGTCGTGGTCGGCCGGACCGACGTCGACTCGTTCGGGGTCTTCCCGCCCGACGGCGCCGCACTGCTGCGGCGCATCGCCGACGGGATGCCACCGGCCGACGCCGCCGACTGGTACGCCGAGACCTACGGCGAACAGGTCGACCTCGCCGAGTTCCTCGGCGTCCTGTCCGAACTGGACTTCCTGGCCGGTGACGAGCGGCCGGCCGCCACGCCGGCGCCGGTGCGCTGGCAGCGGCTGGGCCGGTGGCTGTTCTCCCCGCCGGCCCGGGTCCTCTACGCGCTGCTGCTCGTCGGCGCGGTCACCGCGATGGCGCTGCGGCCCCGACTGATCCCGCAGCCCGACAACTTCTTCTACACCGACTACGTCACCGCGCTGGCGTTGACCGTCTTCCTCGGCCAGATCCCGCTGATCCTGGTCCACGAGAGCTTCCACGCCCTGGCCGGCCGCCGCCTCGGGCTGCGCTCCGGCCTGCGCGTCGACCACCGGCTGCACTTCCTCACCTTCGAGACGAACCTCGACGGTCTGGTCGTGGTGCCGCGCCGGCAGCGCTACCTGCCGATGCTCGCCGGCATGCTGGCCGACCTGCTGCTGGTCGCGGTGCTCACGCTGGCCGCCGCAGCCACCCTGCACCCGGACGGCAGCCCGTCCGGGGTGGGCGGCTTCTGCCTGGCGCTGGCCTTCCTCACCGTGCTGCGCTTCGCCTGGCAGTTCGCCTTCTACCTGCGCACCGACCTGTACGGGGTGGTCACCACCGTGCTCGGCGCCCACGACCTGCAGGGTGCGGCCCGTCGGGTGCTCGCCAACCGGGCCCGCCGGCTGGTCGGCCGCCCGCCGGTCGACGAGGCCGGCCTGCACCCGCGCGACCGCGAGGTGGCCCGCTGGTACTCCTGGCTCCTGCTGGTCGGCTACGCGGTCTCCCTCGGGGTGCTGGTGTTCGCCGTGCTACCGACCACGCTCCGCACGATCGGCCTCACCGCGGCCCGCCTGGTGCACCCGGCCCACGCCGCCGAGATCGTCGACGCGCTGATCTTCCTCACCGTCACCGTCGGTCAGTTCGTCCTGGTCGGCGCGCTGATGGTGCGCAACCGTCGGCAGCGGCGCGCCGCCGCCGACCTCCGTCACCTGACCCAGTGAAAGGAGCGCGCGCGATGGCGCAGCGCCTGTGGATCACCGGTGAGCACGCGCACCAGCGCCTGGCCGCCGCCCGTGCCCGCACCGCCGTACCGCTGGTCGCGCCGATCGACGCGCACCGCCGCCGGTACGGGCCCTACACCGCGACGAACACGCTGTTCACCGCGTTGGTGCCGGACCTGCTGGCGACCAGCCCGGAGCTGGTGCGGCGGCACGACATCGAGGTGCTCTCCGTCGCCCCGGACCTGCGGTCGCTGGTGCCGGCGTCCCGGGAGACGCTGACCTCGCTGGCGGTGCCGGCCGAACGGACCCGGTTCTACTCCCGGGTGCGCACCCTGCGGCTGTCGCACGGCCTGGTCGAACTGCTCCGCGACCACCTCCGGACCCTGGGCGGTCCGCGCCGGACGCTGGTCCTGGACCGGCTCGACGAGGCGGACCCGACCGACGCCGAGTTCGTGTCGGTCCTGCTGCGCCGCCTCGACCCCGACCTGCTCACCGTGATCGTCGGCACCGGCACCGGACCGCTCGACGACGCCCTCACCGTCGCCCTCGACCGCTACGCGCAGCGCCTCGAGGCGCCGCCGGTGCCCTTTCCCGACCCGCCGGCCGACCCGGCCCGGGCGTACGTCGACGCCGACTGCTGCGCCGACGAACCGGCGCTGCTGGCCGCGTACGCCGGGCTGGACCCGGACCACCGGCGGCGGCTGCACGCCCGGCGGGCCGAGGAGCTGCTCGCCACCGGCCTGCGCTCGCCCCGGCTCGGCGCGGTGCCCCACCACCTGGAACGGGCCGGCGACCCGGCCGACACCGGCGCGAAGGCGCTGCTGGAGGCGCTGAACTACTGCGTGGACATGGGCTTCTACCACGCCACCCTGGACCTCGGCCGGCGCGGCCGGGCGGCCGTGGACCGGGCCACCCAGGAGGGTCCGTGGTGGGCCTTCACCACCAAGATGACCACCTCGCTGTCGGCGCTGGGGCACCCCGAGGAGGCCGAGAAGCTGTACGACGAGGCCCGCACCCTCAGCGTCAACCCGATCATCCACCGGCAGGCCGCGTACGCCACCGCGATGATCTACACCCGGCACCGGGACCGGGCCGACCGCGACCATCTGCGGGCGCGGGCCTGGATCAACCAGGCCATCGCGATCGCGAGCCTCCAGCCGGAGGGCGCCGACCGCAGCTTCTCCACCGTCTTCCAGCAGAACGGCCTGGCCCTCATCGAGCTGCACCTGGGCAACCTGCCGGGTGCGCTGGACCTGGTCAGCGCCGGCCTGGACCGCCTCGACGAGGAACTCGGCGCCGACGAGCACCGGTTGCACCGCTCGGTGCTGCTGCACAACCGGGCCCAGGTGCTGGCCGCCCTGGGCCGGCTCGACGAGGCGCTGGCCGACTTCACCGCGGTCATCGCCGACGACCCCAACCACCCCGAGTACCACTTCGACCGGGCGAACCTGCTGCACCGGCTCGGCCGCGACGACGAGGCCCTGGCCGGGTACGCCGACGCGATCCGGCTCGGCCCGCCGTTCCCCGAGGCGCACTACAACCGGGCCGACGTGCTGGCCGGCCTCGGTCAGCTGGAGGCCGCCCTGGACGACCTGAGCTACGTGCTGGAGCTGGAACCGGACAACGTGGACGCCCTGGTCAACCGCGCCGGCCTCTACGCCGTGCTGGACGACGCGGCGGCGCTGCGCGCCGACCTGGACGCCGGTCTCGCCCTCGACGGGGACAACCCGCACCTGCTCTGCCTGCTCGGCCAGAGCCAGGCCGAGCAGGGCCGCGCAGCCGAGGCGGAACGGTCGTACCGGCGCGCGCTGGCGGCCGACCCGCGGGCCGTCGCCGCCTGGTCCGGGCTGGCCGCGTTGGCCTTCGACGCGGGCGACCCGTCGGCCGCCGTCGGGCACCTGGACCGGGCGCTGGCCGTCGGCGACGACGCGGCGCTGCGGTACAACCGGGCCACCGCGTACCGGGCCCTCGGCCGCTACGACGACGCGGTGGCCGACCTGGCCCGGGCCGCCGAGCTGGACCCCACCGACGAGGACGTCCGCCGGGAACGGTCCGAGTGCGACCGGGCGCTGAGCCTGGCCGCCGGCCACTGACCGGCCCGCGCCGGCTCAGCCCGCCAGGACCAGACCGTACGCGTCGCGCAGCAGCACACCGGGCGTCAACCCCAGCTCCCGGTCGAGCAGCAGGCACACCCGCTGGTACGCCACGATCGCCTCCGCCCGCCGACCGGCCAGGGCGAGCGCCCGGATCAGCATCGCCCACCACTGCTCGACCAGCGGCTGGTCGGTGACCAGTCGCCGGAGCAGGGCGATCGTGCTGTCCGGCCGACCCGCCGCCAGCTCCGCCTCGACCAGCACGGCCTGCAGGCCGCGGCGCACCTCGTGCAGGTGCACCAGGTCCGCCTCGGACATCGCCGCCGGGCTGCCGTCGACCGGCTCGGCCGGCCAGAGCGACAGCGCGGCGGTGAGCAGCCGGCCGGCCTTGGCCGGGTCGCCCGCCGCCAGCGCCTGTCGACCCCGGTCGGCCAGCTCGTGGACGAGGTGCAGGTCCAGTTCACCGGGCTCGACCAGCAGCCGGTACCCGCCGGGCCGGCTCTCCAGCCGGTCACTGTCGTAGCCGGCGTCCGCCAGCAGGGACCGCAGCCGCCACACGTACGTCTTGAGGTTGCCGGCGGCGGACCGGGGCGGTTGCCCGGCCCAGACCATCTCGACCAGCCGGCCGACCGCGACCCATTCGTTGCCCCGCAGCAGCAGGCTCGCCAGCAGTCGGCACTGCTTGGGCGTCGGCGCGTCGTGCCAGGTGCCGTCCGTCGCCCGTACCGCGACGCCGTCCAACACCCGGTACCGCACCGCGCGACCCAGCTCGCCAACTACTCTCGGATACTGAACCATGGCGATACGTTACGGGCCGGTGGGGGCACCGAGCATCTTCCATCTTGCGACGGCAGCGATCCGTGAAACGCTTCCGGTCGGGGGCGGCCGCTATGCTGCCGCCGTGCCGCATGATCTCCCCGAGGTGCACTGGGCCGGGCTGAGTCACGCGTACGGCCCGGCTTCCGACACCGCGGACCTGCTGCGGCAGCTCGGCGCGCCGGACCGGGAGGCGGCCGAGGCGGCGCTCGCGGAGCTGTACGGCAGCATCTTCCACCAGGGGACCGTCTACCCCGCCACGGTGGCCGCCGTGCCGTTCCTGGCCGAGTCGGCGCGGACCGCGCCGCACGGGCGGGCGGACCTGGTCTGGTTGCTCGGGCAACTGGCCGACCCGCAGCACGCGTACGGCGAGGACTTCCCGGCCGTGCGCGCCGCGGTCGCCGCGTGCCGGCCGGTACTGCTGGACCTGCTCCCGGACCCGGACCCCGAGGTCCGGGAGGCCGCGGCCTACGCGGCGGCGCGGGCGGGCGCGCCCGCGGCGGCGCTGTGGCAGCGCTGGCCGGCGGAGCGCAGCGAGCCGGTGCGGGCGTCGCTGGCGCTGGGGCTGGGTCTGACCGACCCGACCGGCGCGCAATCGACGCTGACCGACCAGGCCCGACACGGGCCCCCGGCGCTCCGGTTGGCGGCCGCGATCGCCCTGCTGCGCGCCGGCCTGCCCTGGCCGCCGGGGACCGTCGCCGCGGTGGCCGCCGCCGTCGACGCCGGCGCCACCATCGCCTACTGGTGGGCGCGCGGCGCCGACTGGTCCGACGAGCTGCTGGTGGCCCCGGCCGCACCCGTCGCCGTGGACCTGCTGCGCCACCTGCTCGCGTCGACCCGGGCCGAGACCCGCCGGACCGGCCTCTGGGCCGCGGCGCAGCGCTGCGACGCCAGCCGCTCCGCGCCGGCCGAACTGGTCCCGCTGGTCGCGGCCGTCGCCCGGGACCCGGATCCGGAGGTACGCCGGGCCGCGCTGGACACGCTCTCCCGCGCCGGCGCGGCGGCGGGGCCGTACGCCGACCTGCTCGCCGAGGTCGCCGCCGGCTACCCGCAGGTGGCCGGTGGTCGGGCGATCACCGTCGCACACGACGCGCTCGGCGCCCTGACCCGGCTCGGTGATCCCCGCTGGATCGAGCCGGTCTGTGCCGCCGCGGCGGCGGGTCACCCGCGGCCGCGGGTGCCCGACCGGGCCCGCCGTACCCCGGTGGTGCTGGACGCGGTACGCCGACGGCTCGCGGCGGAGCCCGCCCGCGCCGACGTGCTGGCCGGGGTGCTCGGGCACTGGCGGGCCGAGGCGGCGGTGCCGGAACTGCGCGCCGCGCTGCCATACGCCGGGCCGGAGGTGGCCGGGGCGCTGCTGGCGATCGGGTACGACGACCCGCGCGCCGCGCCGTACCTGCGGGCCCGCGCCGCGCAGTCCGCCGATCTCGCGGCGGCTGCGGCCGTCCTGCGGATCACCGGTGACGTCCGACCGTTGCGCAAGCTCGTCGGCGCGGCCCTGGCCGGAGGGTTGCGACCGCTGCCCGGCCCGGTCACGGTCGTCGCGGATTCGGGGGAGGCGTTGCGCCCGCTGCTGCCGGCGGCCCGGGCCCGGCTCACCGGCGTGCCGGACGCCACGTACCCGCAGCGGGAGGCGCAGATCCTCGCCGCCCGGGTGGTCGCCGCCCTCGACGGCGTGCCGCCGGTGCTGGCCACCGTGCGCGCGGTGCTCGCCGCCGGGCATGTGCCGGCCCGGGCCGCCGCGGACCTGGTCGCCGACCTCGCCCCGGCCCACCGGGACACCCTCGCCGGGCTGCGCCCGGTGCTGCGCGACCGGCTCGGCGACCGGTGGTGCCGGGTGGCCGCGGCCCGCGCCCTGGCCCGGCTCGGCGTGCCGACCGCCGACCTCACGCAAGCGCTGGTGGCCGGCGTCACCGACTACGCCGGCCGGTTCGGCCTCGCCACCATCCGGGAGCTGTCCGCCACCGAGACCGTTCCACTGCTGGCCGGGCTGGCCGACGGCGACGGCCGGCTGGACGTCGCCGGCTCCGCCGACGACGTCGTCTGGTCCGACGAGGCGCTCGTCGAAGAGCTGCACGCCACCATCGCGGCCCTGCGTGACCGGCCGGCCCGGGACGTCACCGGGGCCGGCCGGTCGCGCTGATCCGGCTCAGGCGCAGCCGCGGTACTGCAACGCGGCGTCCTTCATGTACGCCCACAGCGGCAGGCCGTTCCACCAGTCGTAGGTGAGCGTCCAGCCGTTGGCGGTGTTGCCGGTCGGACCGGTGACGACCTGCCCGTAGCGGCGGGTGCCGTACAGGCTCGACTCGTTGGGGGAGGTGTACATGCCCGCGTAGTCCCAGACGACGGTGAAGCTGCTGGTGGTGCACGCCGCCCGGGCCGGTCCGGCCGGTGCCAGGGCGGTCACCGCCGTCACCGCGAGGCAGGCCGCCGTCGTGTGCAGCAGGAGTCGTCGTACGGTCATCGCATCCTCCAAGATATCGTCGGAGGTGAATGTACTACGCGACCCGCCCGCCCGGGTCGCTCAGCGGCGCACCCGGTAGCGCAGGTGCAGCACCCGGTTGCCCGGGATCACCGCGTCCGGGTCCGCCAACAGGTGCGGCGCGTCGACCGACCCGAAGTAGCGCTTGCCGGACCCGAAGACGACCGGTACGACGTCCATGCGCACCTCGTCGACCAGGCCGGCGGCGAGCACCTGGCCACCGACGTCACCGGCGGCGACCTCGACCACGCGGTCACCGGCGAGCCGCTGCGCCGTCGCCACGGCCGCCTCGACGCCGTCGACGAAGTGGAACGGCGCGGCGGCGTCCCAGCCCTCGGGCGGCGGCCGGTGCGTCACCACGACCACGTGGTCGACCCCGGCCGGCGGTGTGCCGTCCCAGCCGTCCGTCAGGTCGAAGACGTGCCGGCCGACGACCGTCACCCCGATCTGGTCCCAGTACGGCCGGGTGTGGTCGTAGGACGCCTGCGACACCGTCAGCGCGCCACCGTCGTCCAGTGCGACGTCCCCGTTGGACAACCAGTCGAACAGTGGTCCGGGCCGGTCCTCGTCGTCCGCGATGAAGCCGTCCACCGACACCGAGCTGTACATGACCACCGTGCCCACGGGCTCTCCTCTGCTGGGGATGTCCCACGCTAGCGACTCGCGAGCCGTCGCTCTTGTAGGAAATCAACCGGTCGGCAGGGGCCAGCCGTCCAGCACGTGGCCGGGATGCTCGCGCAGGAACCGCCGCCGGACCTCGACGTAGCGGGTCGGCGTGAGCCCGGTGAACGCCCGGAACTCGTGGCCGAAGTGGGCCTGGTCGAAGTAACCCGCGCGGTGGGCGAGCGCGCCCCAGTCGATCGGCTCGGCGGGGTCGATCGCGAACACGGTGGCGGCGAACCGGTGGGTGCGGGCCAGCCGCTTCGGCGTGACGCCGACCAGTTCCCTGAACCGCCGGGCCAGCTGGGTGCTGCTGACGCCGGCGGCCGTGCTCAGGTCGCCGATCGCCACCGTCCCGCCGGTCGCCGCGATGACGCCGCTGGTGTGCCGGACCAGCCCCAGGCCGGCGGTCCCGCGCAGCCGGCGCAGCAGCTCGTCCTCCAGCAGGGTCAGCGCCTCGTGCGGTCCGCGCGCCGTGGCCAGCCGGTCCCGCAGCTCGGCGGTGGCGCGTCGGCCCCACACCTGCTCCACCGGCACCGGCCGGTCGCACAGTTCGGCCGCGGGCATCGGCAGGAACGGCGCCAGCCCCCACGGCTTGGCGTGCACCCCGACGGACCGGGTGGGGCGGGGGTAGCCGAAGTCCAGGGCGCGGGTGGGCGTGCTGACCACGCAGCCGTCGGCGTACTCGGCGGTATCGACGTCGGTGCCGGCGCGGATGCGGAACGGCGCCCCGAGGTTGACGATGAGCAGCGCCGCCGGCATCGGCGGCAGCGTCAGCCGGGCGTACGGCGGGGCACCCGACAGGTGGTAGAGGTCGTCGATCAGCCCGTCCAGCGGCGGTCGCGGCACTCGGGACACGTACTCCACGCCCACAGCATCCCCGACGACCGGCCGGCGTGGACCCGCCACGCCGATCCTATTGTCCTAGGACGCCTTAGCGGAAGTGACGCTCGTCGTCCCGGGCAGACGGTGGCGCCAGCACGGGCGGCCGGGGTAGGCCGGGTCAGGGCCGGTCGTGCACGAACCACGCGTCGCCGGCGGGCAGGGCGACGGCCAGCTCCCACCGGCTCAGGTCGAGGTTCCCGGCGAGCCCCTTGAGTTGACCCGCCACGGTCCACGCCTCGTCGCCCGCCGCCGGGGGACGGCCCACCTGGAACTGGAGCATGGTGCCCCACGAGGCGACCAGCCGGGCGTCCCACCGGTCCCGCCACTGCGCCAGCACCTCGCCGAGCTTCCACCGGTGGTGCTCGGTGGGCGCGCCGTAGAAGTCGACCCAGTACGCGGAGCTGCGGACGTCGCCGGTCGGCAGCAGCATGAGCTGGACGCCGGTGGGTTGGAACCAGTAGCTGGTCCGCGTCACGAACCGCACCGCGTCGCGCACCCGGGCGTGCCGCCCGGCGTCGGCGAGCAGTCGGTCGTACACCGTCCGCTCCAGTTCGGGGCGGGGGACCGGCAGCGCCAGGTCCGACACCAGGTCCGTCAGGTCGACGCCGGCGAGGCCTCGCGCGTAGTGGCCGGCCTGGCCCTCGTCGACGTCGTCGTCCTCGCTGTGGTGGCGGTAGGTCAGCCACGGGTCGCATGCCGCGCCCGCCTCGGCGAACGCGCGCAACCGGGAGTCCGACGGTCCCGGGCGCGGCTCGGGCCGGATGCCGAGGGTGTCGTCGAAGTCGTCGGTGACCAGGAGGGGCCGGCGTCCGGTGAGTGGCACCAGCGCCTCGGCGGCCTGCCAGGCCTCGTGCAGGCGGTGGGGGTCGATGTCGGCGACGAGGACGGTGCCCGCCGGGCCGGGCCCGATCGGCAGGCCGGCCAGGAGGGTGCCGTCGAGGGCCGCTTGGATCCGGTCGAGGTCGCTTCGCACGGCGACAGTGTCTCCGATCATGACCGGGCCGTGGGGTACGGCCGGGTGGGCCGGGATCCGGCCCGGGCGGGTCGGTGGGATCCGGGCGATCATGATCTGATCCGTGCGTGACCGATGATTCCCCCGGCTGGGACGCGATCGACGCCCGCCTCGCGCAGTGGTATCCCGGTGTCGAGCCGAAGCACTACGCCACGCTGCACCGCTTCGTCCTGGGTGGACCGGATCCGCTCGACGGGGTCAGCTTCTATCCCCGGGACGAGCCGGTGCCGCACTGGCACCTCGTCGGCTACGGGATGAGTGAGCTGTACGCCAAGGAGACCGGGAACGCCGAGGAGTCGGGCTGGGGTTTCGAGTTCACCTTCCGGGTCGCCCGGGACGGCGGTGACGCCGAGCCGCCGCTGTGGGCGGCGAGCCTGTTGCAGAACCTGGCCCGGTACGTCTTCTCCAGCGGCAACTGGTTCGAGCCCGGGCACCACATGAACGCCAACGGACCCATCTGCCAGGATCACCCGACCGGGCTGACCGCCCTGGCCTTCGCCGAGGACCCGGAGCTGGGCACGATCGACACCCCGCACGGGCGGGTGCAGTTCCTCCAGGTGGTGGGGCTGACCGGTGACGAGTACGCGGCCGCCCGGCGGTGGGACACGGCAGGGGTGCTGGGCCTGCTCGCGCAGCGGCAGCCGCTGCTGGTGACCGATCTGGACCGCCCGTCGCTGACCGACGATCCCGCAGCGCGGGCGGCGATCGAGGCGGGGCGGGCCCGGGACGGCTCGTCGACCGGGCTGCTGATGGTCGCCGGCTTCGGTTGGCACGTCGAGGCGGACACCGTCCGCCTGCGGTTCGGCGAGGTGACGGCCGGCGGGGTGGCGCAGGCGGTGCAGGACCGGTTGCCGCACGGCCGTCCGTTGGTCCTGGAGAACGAGGGGGCCCGGGCCGTCCTGCGGCCGGCGCCGGCCTTCGCCGTCCGGCAGCCGGGCGATGGCCTGCTGGAGGTGGATCTGCCGGCGGCGGCGGTCGCCGCGCTGTCCGGTGCGTTCACCGTCGGCACCCATCCGATCGTCGGCACGGAGCACCTGGTCGTCGAGGTCACGCGCTGACGGGGGAGTAGTCGTACCGCCCGCGAGCGGCCCCGACCCGGCCCGGCGCTGCCGGGTCGGGTCGGCGCGCACCACCGTCACGGGGGCCACCCACGACCTCGTGCCGGTGCCCGGTCACGAGCCGGTCGCGCCTCCGGTGGTGAGCTGCCGGTCGTGGTTGCCGCGAACGGTGTGCAGGAGCCAGATGAGCAGCGCCGCCGCCTCCAGCACGACGGCGGGCCCCCACAGCCACCAGCCGCGCGCCTCCGCCAGGGCGTAGGTCATGCCCGACAGCGGGACGGCACCGGCGATGAACATGCGGATCACGCTGTTGATCCGGCCCGCCAGGTGAACGGGGATGGCCTCCTGCCGGTAGGTGATGGACACGACGTTGCTCAGACCCAGCGCGAAGGAGTTGACCGACCAGGCCAGGATGACGACCCAGACCGGAGGCTCCAGGACGAGCAGGCCGAACCCCACGGCGGCCAGCGCCTGGAACAGCAGGATCCGGGCCTGGAGCGACCACGAGGGCAGCGCTCGGGGAGTCAACTGCGCGCCCCACGCGCCGATGAAGAGGCCGATCGCCAGCGTCGCGCTGATCAGGGTCGGGTTCGTGCCGCGGTCACCCATCAGGGTCACCAGGACCGAGCCGAGCCCGCCCAGAGCCAGGTTGGAGACGGCCATGCTGAGGACCAGCCAGCCGATCTCCGGCTTGACCAGCCACCGGAAGCCGACGGCGAGGTCACCGCGCAGGCTCGTCCGCGCCGGTTGGACCGGGACCCGGGGGAGCCGCATGGCCCACAGGCCCGCGATGCCGTAGAGCGCCGCGATGCCGAGCGTCGCGGCGCGCGCGTCGAGGGCCGCCAGCACCACACCGCCGCCGAGGAAGCCCAGCACCTTCGCGAACTCGATCGACGACGACACCCGCGCGACCACGCGGGCCCGGTTGTCCGGGGCGATCAACTCGGGGATGAGCACGAACTGGCTGCTGAGCGACGCGGCGACGCCGCCGAGACCGGAGAGGAAGAGGGCGGCGGCCACGACCCACTCCCGGTCGAGGAAGAGCGCCGCGACCACCACGCACAGGGCCTGCTGGACCTGCGCCGCGGCGAACATGCCACGGCGTTCGTAGCGGTCGAGGTAGACCCCGATGATCGGGGAGATGGCGTACGCGACACCCCGTAACGCGAAGGTCAGGATCGCGCCGGCCACGGAGCCCGTGGCGCCGAGCACCGCCAGGGGTGCCACCAGCATGAGCCCGTAGTCCGCCGTCTTTCCGATCACCGATGTGCCGACCAGGACGCGCACCACCTGCCGTTCCGCGTTCTGCTGCTCGGCGGCCGGCGAGTCGGGGTGGCTGCTGCTCTCAGACACGGTGGGACCCCTTGTCGACGACGGCCAGCACCTGCGCCAGGGCGCTGTCGAACGCCTCCTGCCCGGCGGCGCGCAGCACCACCATGTGTCCGTAGTCGGTCGCGTGCAGGGCAGGTCCCGGGATGTCCGCGATGATGCGCCGGTAGGAGACCAGACCGGGCACCTCGCGCAGCGGGTCGGCGAGGTCCTGGTCGGTCACGTTCTGGAAGACCCCGATGACACCGTGGGTGGATCCGTCCGGGGCGGCCGGTTGGATCATGGGGTCGAGGCCGCACTGGAGGCGTACGGCGGCGCGGACGAGGTCGACGCCGTGGGTCCGGGCGACGATGTCGTCGATGCCGCCTCCTCCGGGACGGGCGGCGGCCTCGCAGAAGAGCAGGCCGTCCTCGGTCACGAAGAACTCGGCGTGGGTGACGCAGTCGTGCAGGCCCAGCGCCTGCAGGACCTGTTCGTTGAGGCTCAGCAGGGCGCTGTGCAACGGCCCGTCGGTGAGGACGACGGAGCCCTGGTAGGGCATCCGGTCGAAGTGACCGGGTTGCTGCAGGTACCTGCTGGCCGAGGCGAAGACGATCCGGCCGTCGTGGACCACCGAGTCGACGTGGGCCATCGTGCCCTCGACGAACTCCTGCAGGAGCAGGTCCTGCGCCCGACCGCCGAGCTGCTGCACCGCCCGGGGGATGTCGGCGGCCCGGTCGACGACGACGACCTCCATGGCGCCCAGTCCCCAGCGGCTCTTGACCACCGTGCGTCCCTTCCACGGCAGCTCGACGGAGCTCTGCGTGGCCTCGGTGACCGGCGGACAGGGCAGGCCGGCCGCCGCCACGGTCCGCGCCATGAGCAGCTTGTCGCGGTAGGGAAGGAGTTGTTTCTCGGTGGGCCCCTCCAGGCCGTGCCGGGCGCGCACCCGGGCGGCCATGAGCAGGTCCTTCTCGTGCAGGGTGACGATGTGGCTGACCCCCCGGGTCCGCGCCATCCAGTCGCAGACCGCCTCCAGCTGCCGGGGCTTGGTCATGTCGGTCACGACGACGTCGGGGAAGGCTTCCCGGGTCCAGGTCGCCAGGCCGCCGGCCCAGGTCCGGGTCAGCAGCGGACGGTCCCATCCGGTGGCCGGGACGTGGGACCCGCCGGCTCCCACCGTCCAGTCGAGCCGGTGCCGGTTCACCACGAGTGGCTTCATGCCGCCGATCCCTCCGTTACCTCGATGACGCCGACGGTGAGCAGGTGCTCGACCGCGTCCCGGAGCGCCTGGGCGTCGGGGGCGTGCAGCACGGTCGCGCCGAGCCGGCCGAAGGAGTCGCGCAGCGGACCGACCTGGGTGCCCACCTGCGGCTCCACCCGCCAGTTGACGGTCTTCGCCGCGCCCACCCGCTCGGGGCGTTCGAGTACGCGGGTGACGGTGCCGGGCGGCGCGGTGAAGAAGACGATGGCCGCCGCGCCCGCCACGGCCGGTCCGGTGCAGTCGCGGAGCACGTCGTCGACCGCGCCGGGGCCCGATCCGTCCGGCACCAGCGACCACGCCAGCGACGCACGCCGCCAGTCGATCCCGGTGGTGGCCTCGGCGAGGTCGACGATCCCGTCGCCGCCGGGACGGTTGTGGGTCTCGATGACGGTCACCCGTTCGGGGCACACCATGAGTTCGGTGTGCGCCGGTCCGTCGGTGATGCCCAGGGCGTCGAGCAGTTCGGCCGTGGCCCGGGTCACCCGCGCCACGTCGGCCCCGGTGAGCGACGGCGGTGGGGTCAGGTGCGCGACCTCGACGAAACCGGGGCTGATGCGCTTCTCCGCGATGCAGACGATGCGGTGCTCGCCGCCGACGCTGAGCGATTCCACGCTCACTTCGGTGCCGGGGGCGAATGCCTCCACCAGCGCGTCGCGGCGTTCGTCCTCGGGCAGGCGGTCCAGGTCGTCGAGGGACTGGAGGCGCCGGATGCCCTGGCTGGCCGTTCCCAGGGCCGGCTTCAGCACCGCCTGACCGGCGTCCTTGAGGATCTGGGCCACCGCCTCGCGGTCGGTCCCCGGCGCGGAGGGCAGCGACAGGTGCGGGGCGTGCGCGGCGAGGCGGGCCCGCATCCGGCGCTTGTCGCGGGTGCTCCGGACGACGTCCTCGCCCGGCCCGCGTAGCCCGAGCCGGTCGACGAGGCGGGCGGCCGGGATCAGGCCCTGCTCGGTCACGGAGGCGACGGCGGTCGGTCGTGGCCCGACGGTCAGCACGTCGGCGAACGCGTCGACGGCTGCCAGGTCGTGGTAGTCCACGAGGTAGAACTGGTCGTCCTCGCCCCGCAGCACGGTCAGCAGGTCGGGGGCCGTCCGGTCGACGATCAGCACCCGGGTGCTGGCGGCCTGTCCGGCACGCAGGATGTTGGGGGACGCCCCGATGAGCAGCAGGGCCATGTGTCTCCTCTGGTCGGGACGGGAGGAGGTCTCCCTGTCGGTGGATGTCCGGGATGTGCCGACGGGTCGGGCGGGCATCAGGGCGGGTGGGTCCGGCGTCCGGAGGCTCGCCGACGGCCTCCGGCGCGGCCCGGCCCGTATCCGCGCCTCGTCGGTCCACACCCGGGGCCGGCGCGTAGGCCGCGCGTCCACAGCGGCGACCAGCGGTCGGTCGCGGTGGTCATCCGGCCCGGGACAGGGACTGCCGGCACGGATCCTGGAAGATCGTCGACGTCCGTGGCCCTGGGGAGTCCTGGTACCCGGCGAGGTCGCCGTCGCCGACGGCTTCCCGGACGGCCCGCCCGGTGGGGATCATCGGATCACCACGTGGTCGGCCGGGGGCGGGTGGCTCAGGGCCGGCTCCGTGGTCCGCGCAGCGAGGCGCCCGTTCCCCAGGAACGTCCGCACCGCACTCACCCGGCCCCGCTCTCGGTGTCATCTCTTGCTACCGCCCCCGTCGCGCGGACCCCCGCCCGAAGCTGCCTGCTTCCACCGTCCCCACGCCGCACACGGCGCGGACCGCTCGGCAGGTGACCTGCACGCGAGGTCAAAAACAATTGGAGAACTGCGCGGAGATACGACCTTAGTCGATGTGATCAGTGCGGTTCAAGGCGCGGGTGGGGCGAGTTCCCGAGGTCCGGACGTCATTTCGGGGAATTGGGACCATGTGCACTTTTCGGGTTTGCGGGCCGGCCGGTCCCGGCGCTGGGCCGGGTCGGCGTCGGAGGTCGCGCCGTCCGTCGCGGCCGGCCGCGACACCGACGAAATCCCTGGTGAGCAGGGCCTTCCCGGGGCCGGTCGGTCACGGCGGCCGAGCCTGGGCCGGGCCCGCCGGCGCAGCCCCGCGCCCCCGCGCGGACGGACCCGCGGACGTGAACTCGATCCGTCCTCGAGTGAAACTCGACGGAAACACGGCATTGTCGAATGTGCTGTTTCTCGCATGGAGGCCGCATTCCCGGAAAAGGGTCGCCGAATTGCGGAGACGGCAGTTCTTCGGCAATGCCGTCCGCCGGTGCGGCTGCCATTGCCGAGGCCGGTCGACGAACGTGCGCCCTTCGATCCCTGGTTCCGGCTGCCCACAGCCGCGCGGCAGGTCAGCCACGGAACCCTCGCGGGGGTGCCCACCGTCGACCGTCCGCGCTCCACCGGGCTCACCCACCACGGGGGCGACCCGCCGCTCGTCCGCTCGCACCCACGGCGGCACACACAGGGGGAAGGGATCGACGTGAACGACAACCCGGTCGACGACGCCGTCGGAACCGAGCCGGAGCGCTACCTGCTGCTGGGCGATGTCAGTCTCCACTTCCCGCTCGCACCCCGGCCGGACTCACCGCTGGTCGTCCTGCGGCTCGCGCCGAGCCCTTTCGGCTCGGCCGGCCCTCAGGCCGTGGAGTACCTGAAGCCCGCGTCGACCGCGACGCGGTGGGCGATGCTCCTCGACGGTGCGGGCCAGGGGGTGACCCGCAGGTTCACCGAGCCGGTCGTGGCCTGGCGCGGGACGTCCATCGATGCGGACTTCGCCGGGGTCCTGGCCAGGTGGCGGACACCCGGGGACCGGACGGCGGACCTCGAGACGATCACCCCGTTGGCGGTGCTGCGGGTGCACCGCGGCGCCGGGCACGACCGCACCGAGGTCCTGATGTGCAGCCGGATGCGGGAGGTGGGCGCCCTCTTCGCCCGGGTCGCCACGGTGGAGCTGCCGGCCGGCGTCACGTGGTCGGAGCTCACCCGTGCGGCGCTGACCCGGGCGCACGACCTGCGAGACCAGGTGGCGGTGGAGTGGCAGGAGTTCACCCACTTCGAGGAGCAGACGGAGATCGAACTCAAGCTCGGGCTGAAGGAGCGGGTGTCCCCCTGGGGGCTGGCGTCCGGGATCGCGGCCGACGTGCGGGACGGCCACCTGCCGGGGTTCGTCCCCGATGTGGGCAACGAACTGCAGCGCTGGCACTTCCAGCAGCACACCTTCGAGGTCCTCGAACCGGTCGCCGAGCGCGGCTATCTCGGGTTCGTCCAGAAGCCGTCGGGAGACTACGAGCTCAAGCACAAGGTCTTCGCGGCCGACGCGATGCGGCGCACCGAGACGTTCCGGCAGGGCCTGGAGATCCCGGCGGGCGATTTCGCCGGCGTCCTGGCGCGCGACTACCCCGGGTTGACGTGCCGCCGACTGCCGTCGTTCACCCGGTGCCGCTTCGACGTGAACGTGGAGTCGACGGCCACCGGACACTTCTTCGGCATCGAGATCGACGAGGTGGTGGTCCCCGAGTACGACGCGGTTCTCCAGCAGGTCGAGATCGAGTACCACCGCTCGCGGGTGCACGACGGGCTGGACCCGGCATCGATCGACACGGAGCTGTACCGGCTCGCCGACGCGGTCGGGGAGTGGCTGGCGAAGGCCGGCGTGACGGCCGAGAAGACCTTCTATTCCAAGCTGTCGTTCCTGCGCGAGTGCGTGGCCGGTGAAAGGCCCCCGGCGCGGCCCGTCGAATGACGGGCGGTCGATCTCCGCACGTCGACGTCGAACACGGGAGGTGGACGAACGTGTTGCACCGGGCCTCACAGGTCGCCGGCGGCACCACCAGCGGGCTGCGGCGGCTGGCCGAGCTGGTCGAGGAGTTCACCCACCGGGTGCTGGACCCGGCGTTTCCCTGCGTGTTCGCCGCCCGCCCGGTGCTCGAGGACACGCTGCTGTTCGGTCTCGCCGAGGCGGGCACGACGGCCGAGGCGGCCGATCTGCTCGCCGAAGCGGCGGCGGCGATCTCGAAGGAACCGGAGCAGATCGTCGTGATCTTCGCCGATCTGCCCGGGGCCGGATCGCTCCCGGCGGAGCGGGAGTTCTCGGCGGAGGTGCTGCGGCTGCTGCGCCGCCTGGACCGGCACGACTGGCCACAGACCACACCGCTCGACCCGCAGGACCCCCGCTGGGTCTTCTGGTTCGAAGGCGTCGACTTCTTCTTCAACTTCAGCACCCCCGGCCACCGGGACCGCCGCAGCCGCAACCTGGGACCGGCGTGGACCGCCGTCGTCCAGTCACGTTCGTCCTTCGACACCTTCGCCGGCGCGGACCACCGGGCCCGGCTGCACATCCGGGCGAGACTCGCCGGGTACGACACCGTTGCGCCGCATCCGGCGCTCGGTTCCTACGGCGACCCGGGCAACCACGAGGCCCACCAGTACTTCCTCGGCGACGGGGCCGGACCGGGCCGGCCCCTGGTGGGGGTCGAGGACCTGCGGCCTCCCGGGCAGTTCGGCTGACCGGCTCGCCCACTCGGGAACAGGGCAAACGACGTCGCTCCGACGGTGTCCGCATCGGCGCCGCGGGGCGGGAAAGCGGATCTGATGCGCACGCTGGAACTCGCGCCGCCGCACCTGGTGCACGACGTCCTCGGGCAGCGCGGCAGCGCGGAGCCGGTGCCGGGCCCGCTGCTGCGCGCAAGCTTCACCGCCCGGTACTCCCCGGAGGACGTCGCGGTGCTGCGCGCGTACGGCGTGACGGCCGTCCTGGACCTGCGCAGCGACCGGGAGGCCGGCAAGCTCCCCCAGCACCTGCCGGCGCGCTCCGGGGTGAGCTACCGCCGGATAGCCATCGGCGACGAGGCGTCCCGACCGTTGCCGGACAACTGCGCCACCCTGTCGGAGCTGTACGTCCGGCACCTCACGGCGCACGGCTGCGCGGTGGCCGAGGCGGTGGCGTACGTGGTGGAGCCCCGCGACGGCGCCGTGCTGGTGCACTGCCGGACGGGCCGGGACCGCACCGGCCTCGTCGTGGCTCTCGTGCTGACCCTGGCCGGGTGGGACCGCCGGGCGGTGATGGCCCAGCATGCCGAGGTGGTCGAGGCGGTCGCCCCGGTGGTGGCCCGACGGCGTGCGTCCTGGACCGCCAAGGGCAAGGACCTGGCCTACTTCGACGCCATGAACACCGGCTCGGTCGCCGCGCTGGCGCACGCGCTGGACTGGATCGCCGACCGGCACGGCACGGTCACCCGGTTCCTGGCCGCCCACGGTGCCTCGCCGGGGCTGATGTCGCAGGCGGTGCAACGGCTGGGGTCGGGCCGGGACCCGGCCGACACCTCCTCGACGCCGGCGCCGCGCAGGCCACATCGGTGAACAGACCGGCGCGGCCCCGAGCCGGGGTCGATCACGCACGCGGCGCGGACCGCACCGGTCGGGGCGCCGGTCACCAGCTCGAGGGTGGTGGCGGCGGCACCACCGGCGGGCGGTCGTCGCAGGTGATGGTGTTGGGCAGCAGCCAGGGGGCGAGCCAGCCGCCGTCGTTGCCGCCGAGGTCGGTCACGGTGAACTCCGAGCCGGCCGAGGTGAAGTGGAACGAGCCGCAGTTGTTCACCCCGACCGCGCCCACGTCGCGGGCGTCGACGTCGGCGAAGCTGGCCCCGCCGGCGGCCCGGGCGCTGACCACCGAGGTGCCGGTGCCGTCGACCCGGATGTCGCGGAACGCGACGTGGTCGATGCGGACGCGGTCCTTCACCGGCCAGTCGCTGACCAGCATGATCGCGTTGTAGGTGCTGTCCAGGTAGCTGTCGCCGGTGACCTGGATGTCGGCGTCGATGCTGCGGTCGAGGGCGTAGAACCAGATCGCGCCGAGGCCGATGTTCCAGTTGAGTTCGTAGGTGCCGGCCCGGACGGTGGTGTTGCCGGTGATCCGGATCCGGCCGGTGAAGGGTTCCGCCCCGAACCGGGAGCCGAGCTGGATGGCGCTGCCCTCGCGTACCGGGTCGGCGATCAGGTTGTCCGCGACGGTCAGGTCGGTGCCGCCGTAGAGCGCGATGCCGTTGGCCAGCACCGGTGACTGCACGGTGTTGTGGGCGAAGGTGTTGCCCGAGTCGGCGGTGCCTTGCGACCACATGGCCAGCGCGTCGTCGCCGGTGTTGCGGATGACGGAGTTGGTGACCGACGATCCGGTGACGCCGGTGTGGAAGTTGACCCCGTCGGCGATCTGGTCGGCGATGACGGTGTCGGTGACCCGCAGGTCGGTCAGTGGCCCGTCGAGCCAGAGCCCGACCTTGGTGTGGTGCAGGTAGAGCCCGTCGACGGTGCTGTGGTTCAGCGCGCCGCCGATGCCGTTGACCTGGTCGGTGTCGATGCGCTCCCGCACGTCGCCCTCGACGGCGAAGCCGGAGAGGTGTACGTCGTGGCTGCCGCCGTCGGCGGCGTCGCGGCCGTAGAAGCCGACTCCGGTGTGCCGGGAGCCGTCGGGCCCCGGGGTGTCCAGGGTGACCTCACGGCCCCGCACGATCGTGTACCAGTTGCCCGCGCCGACGACGGTCACGTCGTCGACGACGATGTGCCGGTCCACCCGGAAGGTGCCCGGCGGCAGGTAGAGCGGGCGGTGCGCCCGGCGGGCGTACGCGACGGCCCGGTCGAACGCGGCGGCGGACTCCCGGTGTCCGGTCGGGTCGGCGCCGAAGGCGAGCACGTTCACCGCGCCGGGGACCCTCCGGGGCGGAGCGATCAGGTGGGCGTCGAGCAGGTCGATCACGGTCCAGGCGGCGGGCGTGCCGGCCGGCGCGGTCAGCCGGACCACCTCGCCGGCCCGGTAGGTGCGGCCGAGCGGCAGCCGCTGCTCGTCGTAGAAGTGGTGTGGCCGGAACGGCTTGCCGATGGCCGGGGCGGGGGTGGTGGCCGCCGGTACGCAGGAGCACTCGGTGATCCACCAGTCCGGGTGCAGCAGGTCGGCGTCGGGGTCGTTGGTGAACGGGTACTGGTTGTAGAGCCAGGCGTACTGCGAGGTCAGCGTCATGGTGCGGGCGGGGGAGTGCCCGACGGTGACCCGCAGCGGCGCGGTGATGCCGCCGCCGCCCGGCGCGTCCGGGATGCTGTAGCGCACGGTCAGCGCGTTGCTGGCCCGGGGCAGCGTGAACTCGACGTGCTGGCCGGGGAGCAGCCGCACGGCCCGGCGGCCGGAGGCCTCGCCGGCGAGAGTGTAGGCGGACCGGTCGGGCCCGATCACGGTGCCGGTGGTGCGCGCGTGCTCGGCCTCCTGCTCGACGTGGTCGACGGTCGCGCCGCGTCCGGCGACCAGCGCCGGGTCGAGCGCGGCCCGGGTCACGACCGGCGGCGGGGCCGGTGCCGGGGGTGCCGCCACGGCGGCGCCGGGCACGGCGGCCAGGGCGGCGACGGCCGCCGCGGCGAGGATCCGGGGCACGGACGGGCGGGCCGCCGTGCGTCGAACGCTGCGTGACATCGGAGCACCCACTTTCCTGGGGGAGGGGACGGGACGCCCGTCGACAAGGTTCCTCATGTTATTCCCGCCTACAGTCGAGTTTCAAGCATCAATATGTTCGATTCTTTCGAGCAGGAGAGGGGCTCCGGTGTCAGCTTCGCCGGCAGATCGCTGTTCATTTCTTGCAAGAATCTGACGTACGATTGCCGCCGTGACGAAACGCTTGACGGAGGTGGCCCGCAAGGCGGGGGTCAGCGAGGCGACCGTGAGCCGGGTGCTCAACGGCCGGGGCGGCGTGTCCGAGGCGACCCGGACGGCCGTGCTGACCGCCCTCGACGTGCTCGGTTACGAGCGCCCCACGAAGCTGCGCGGGGAGCGGGCCCGGCTGGTCGGGCTGGTCCTGCCCGAGCTGCAGAACCCGATCTTCCCGGCGCTGGCCGAGGTGGTCACCGGGTCGCTGGCGCAGCGGGGATTCACCCCGGCGCTCTGCGCCCGCACCATCGGCGGCGTGCCCGAGTCGGGCTACGTGGAGATGCTGCTGGACCACCAGGTCAGCGGCGTCATCTTCGCCGGTGGCTCGTACGCGCTGGCGGACGCCTCGCACGAGCACTACCGCCGGCTGACCGACCGGGGGCTGCCGGTGGTGCTGGTCAACGCCGGGGTGGCGGAGCTGGGTTTCCCCCGGGTGTCCACCGACGACGCGGTCGCGGTCGAGCAGGCGTACGGGCACCTGCGCTCGCTGGGGCACGAGCGGATCGGCATGGTGCTCGGCCCGGAGGACCACGTGCCCTCGCGGCGCAAGCTGGACGCGATGGTCCGCGCCGCCGGCTGGGGCGCCGACCGTGACCTCGTCGAGCGGTCCAGCTTCTCGATGGAGGGCGCCCGGGTGGCCGCCACGAAGCTCGTCGAGCGCGGGGTGACCGGCATCGTCTGCGCCAGCGACGTGCTGGCCCTGGGCACGATCCGGGCCGCCCGCCGGCTCGGGCGGTCGGTGCCGGCCGACGTGTCGGTGGTGGGCTTCGACGATTCGGCGTTCATGACCTGCACCGATCCGCCGCTGACCACAGTGCGCCAGCCGATCGAGACGATGGGTCAGGCCGCGGTGGACCTGCTGGTCACCCAGATCGAGGGGGCCGGCGTGCTGCACGACGAGCTGCTCTTCGAACCCGAGCTGGTGGTACGCGGCTCCACCGCCCCTGCCCCGCGTACCTGATCCCGCGCCCCACCGGGCCGCCGACCGTCACCTGCGGTCGGCGGCCTTTTTCGTGCCCTCGGACGCCTTCGTCCCGATCACCCGTTGCCAAGTCGTGTTCTTTCATCATCCAGTCCAGACCTTGCCGGGATGAGTCGCCGTCGCTACATTGGCTCCACTTCCACCGGACCCGGGGCGCGACAGCCGCGCGGTCACCGCCGATCAGTGAAGTCCCTCGATACACACCCGTTCCCGAAGGGATGGACAGATGTCCGTACCGCAGCACCGAAAGGTCGCGGCGCTCGCCCTCGCGGCCGGCCTCGGGCTCAGCCTCGCGGCGTGCTCCACCAAGAGCGACCACTCCGGCCAGGCCGGCGGCAAGGTCACCATCACCGTCGACTGCCAACCGGTCGGCGCGCAGAAGGAACTGCTGAAGAACTGGAACGACGACGTCGCCGAGTTCCAGCGGCAGAACCCCACCATCGTCGTCAAGAGCGTCAGCGTCGGCGAGCAGTGCAACAACCCGCCGGACTTCACCGCCCGCCTCGCCGGCGGCACCGTCACCGACGTCTTCTACGGCTACATGACCGACCTGCAGCAGGTGCTGGACTCCGGTCAGGCGATGGACATCACCCCGTACGCCACCAAGGACACCATCCCCACCTGGGACAGCGTGGACCCGGCGCTCAAGCAGGTCTTCACCGACGACGGCAAGCTCTACGGCGTACCGGTGAAGAACTACTCGATGGGCCTGATCTACAACAAGGCGCTGTTCCGGCGCGCCGGACTCGACCCGGCCAACCCGCCGAAGACCTGGCCCGAGGTGCGGGCCGCGGCCAAGAAGATCTCCGCGCTCGGCGGCGGCGTCGCCGGGTACTCCGAGTACAGCGCCGGCAACACCGGCGGCTGGCACTTCACCTCGCTGCTCTACTCGCAGGGCGGCCAGGTGCTCAGCGCCGACGGCAAGAAGGCCGACTTCAACAACCCGATGGGCAGGCAGGTCCTGCAGAACCTCAAGGACATGCGCTATGGCGACAACAGCATGGGCAGCCGGCAGCTGCTGCAGTGGGGCGACCTGCTGACCAACGCCGGCGCCGGCAAGGTCGGCATGTTCATCGGCGCGCCCGACGCCACCCAGGCGATCGTCAGCCAGTTCCAGGGCAAGTACCAGGACTGGGCGATGGGCCCGCTGCCCGGCCAGGACGGGCCGGCCAAGGCCACCCTCGGTGGCGGCGAGGGCTACTTCTTCAAGAAGGGCCTGTCCCCGGAGCAGGTCAGGGCCGGTCTGAAGTGGATCGCCTACCAGAAGCTGACCCCGGGCAAGGGCCAGTTCGACTACGTGCGGGCCAAGCCGCAGAACTACCCGGTCGGCCTGCCCCAGCCGCTGCTGTTCGCAGGCGGCAGCGACGCCCAGAAGCAGGAACTCGACCTGCGCAAGGCCAACGCCAACGTCGACACCACCAACTTCGCGGTCTTCGAGGCCAACCCGGTGCCGATCAAGGGCGAGCCGCGCAATGCCCAGGCCATCTACGCGGTGCTCGACGCCGCCATGTCCGGGGTGCTGACAAACCCGAACGCGAACATCGACGCGCTGCTCAAGACGGCCGAGGACAAGGTCAACCAGCTCCTCGCCGCCGGCAGCTGACCCACCCGGTGTGGGGGCCGGCCCGGCCGGCCTCCACCCACGACCGCAGGAGTCGCCTTGGCGCTCACCACCGCCCCGGGTACCACCCGCCGCCCCGAGCGCGGCACGCCGTCGCCGCGCCCCACCGCCGCACGCCGCGCCGCCCTCGGCCGTCGGGTACGCGACAACCTCACCGGGCACACCTTCCTGATCGGCGCGGTCGCCTGCTTCGCCGTCTTCTCCTGGTATCCGATGGTCCGCGGCGTGGTGATGAGCTTCCAGCGCACCCGACGCGGCGAGACCACCTGGGTCGGCTGGGACAACTACCTCCGGATCATCGCCGACCCGAGCTTCTGGACCGCCTGGAAGAACACCTTCGTCTTCACCGGCCTGGCCCTCGTGCTCGGCTACGCCGTGCCGTTCTTCGTGGCGATCCTGCTCAACGAGCTGCGCCACGCCAAGGGCTACCTGCGGGTGCTGGTCTACCTGCCGGTGATGCTGCCGCCGGCCTCCGCGCTGTTCCTGTTCAAGTTCTACGCGTACGACCCGAGCGAGGCGGGGCTGTTCAACGCGGTCCTCACCGCGGTGGGCCTGCCCACCTCCGAGTGGATGCAGTCGCCCACCATGACGATGCCGGCCATGGTGATCGCCTCCACCTGGATGAACATGGGTGGCGCGGTGCTGATCTACCTGGCCGCGCTGCAGAACATCCCCGGCGAGCTGTACGAGGCCGCCGAGATCGACGGGGCCGGGGTGTGGCGGCGGATCGTCAACGTCACCGTGCCGCAGACCCGGCTGATCCTCGCCCTGCTGGCGATGCTCCAGATCGTCGCCACCATGCAGCTCTTCATCGAGCCGCTGATCCTGGCCAACGGCGCCGGCACGCAGGACTCCGCGACGTCGGTGGCGTACCTGATCTACCAGCACGGCTTCTTCCAGAACGACCTCAACGGCGCCGCCGCGCTCGGCGTGATCATGCTGGTGGTGCTGGCCGGGTTCTCCGCCGTCTACCTGCGACTGACCGCGAGACAGGACTAGGACATGGCCGCCGACCCCACCACCCGGACCCTCATTTCGCCCGCCCAGCTACGGCGCGGTCGCGGTCGCCTCCTCTACTGGACCGTGCTCGCGGTCGTCGTGGTCACCTTCACCCTGGTCTTCCTCGGCCCGCTCTACTGGATGGTCACCGGCGCGCTCAAGAGTGGCCAGGAGATCGCGCAGACGCCGCCGACGCTGTTCCCGCACGACCCGCAGCCGCAGAACTACGTCGACGCCTGGACCCACCTCGACCTGGCGAAGCTGCTGTTCAACACGTTCTACTACGCCACCGGCGCGGTGCTGTTCCAGCTGGTGCTCGACACCGCCGCCGCGTACGCGCTGTCGAAGCTGCGCCCGGCGCTGGGTGGGCTGATCCTCGCCATGATGCTGGCGACGTTGATGATCCCGGCGATGGTGCTGATCGTCCCGCAGTACGTGACCGTGATCGACCTGCCGATCGTGCACCTCAACCTGCTCGACTCGCCGTTCGCGATCTGGCTGCCGCTGGTCGCCAACGCGTTCAACATCTTCCTGCTCAAGCGGTTCTTCGACTCGATCCCCGAGGACCTGATGGCCGCCGCGCTGATGGACGGCGCGTCCCCGCTGCGCACCCTCTGGTCGATCGTCCTGCCGATGTCGCGCCCGATCCTCGGCGTGGTGGCGATCTTCGCGGTCACCGCGGTCTGGAAGGACTTCCTCTGGCCGAAGCTGGTCATGCCGTCCCCGGAGACCCGCACGGTCAGCGTCGGCATCTACGCCTTCGCCGGCGGCACCCCGATGAACGTGGTGATCGCCGCCTCGGTCATCGCCGCCATCCCCACCGTCGTGCTGTTTCTGATCTTCCAACGGAACATCATGTCCGGCCTGACCACCGGCGGCCTCAAGGGCTGACCGGGCGCCGTCGCCCGCAGCCGACCAGCAGCCCTCCGCCGCAGCCGACCACCCGCCCCGCCGCAGCAGAACCGACCCGCAGAAAGCAGGTGCCCGTGTCCACAGTCGACAGCAGCCCGTGGTGGCGCTCCGCGGTGATCTACCAGGTCTATCCGCGCAGCTTCGCCGACGGCAACGGCGACGGCATCGGTGACATCGCCGGCATCCGGTCCCGCCTGGACCACCTCGCCGCGCTCGGCGTCGACGCGATCTGGTTCAGCCCCTGGTACCCCTCGCCGATGGCCGACGCCGGCTACGACGTCGCCGACTACCGCGACATCGACCCGGTCTTCGGCACCCTCGCCGAGGTCGAGGCGCTGATCGACGAGGCGCACGCGCTCGGCGTCCGGACCATCGTCGACGTGGTGCCCAACCACTGCTCGGAGGCGCACCCGTGGTTCCGGGCCGCGCTGGCCGGCGGCCCCGACGCGCCGGAGCGGGAGCTGTTCTGGTTCCGCGCCGGCCGCGGTCCCGGCGGCGACCTGCCGCCCACCGACTGGACCGGCGAGTTCGGCGGCCCCACCTGGACCCGCACCACCGATCCGGACGGCACCCCCGGCGACTGGTACCTGCACCTGTTCGCCCCCCAGCAGCCGGACTTCAACTGGGACCACCCCCGGGTACGCGCCGAGTTCGAGAACGTCCTGCGGTTCTGGTTCGACCGGGGCGTGGACGGCATCCGCATCGACTCCGCCGGCCTGCTGGTCAAGGACGGCACCCTGCCCGAAGTGCACCCGGACCGGCCGCACCCGTTCCGCGACCAGGACGGGGTGCACGACGTCTACCGGGCCTGGCGGCGCATCGCCGACAGCTACCCGGGCCAGCGGGCGCTGGTCGGCGAGGTGTGGCTGCCGGACCGGCAGCGGTTCGCGAACTACCTGCGCCCCGACGAGCTGCACACCGCGTTCAACTTCGACTTCCTCGGCTGCGCCTGGGACGCCGCCGCGCTGCGCGAGAGCATCGACGGCACGCTCGCCGCGCACGCCCCGGTCGGCGCGCCGGCCACCTGGGTGCTGTCCAACCACGACGTCACCCGGCACGTCACCCGCTACGGCCGGGCCGACACCACGTTCAGCTTCGCCGCCAAGCGCGAGGGCATCCCCACCGACCTGGAACTGGGCACCCGCCGCGCCCGGGCCGCCGCACTGCTCTGCCTCGCGCTGCCCGGCGCCGCCTACGTCTACCAGGGCGAGGAGCTCGGGCTCTGGGAGGTCGAGGACATCCCGTACGCGCTGCGGCAGGACCCGATGTGGGAACGCTCCGGCCGGGTCGACCCCGGCCGCGACGGCTGCCGGGTGCCGCTGCCCTGGCACGGCGACACCCCGCCGTTCGGGTTCAGCCCCGACGGCGCGTCCGCCGCGCCCTGGCTGCCGCAACCCGCCGACTGGAAGGACCGCACGGTCCGCGCCCAGACCGGCGACCCGCACTCGATGCTGGAGCTGTACCGGGCCGCGCTGGCGCTGCGCCGCGCCGAGCCCGCGCTCGGCGACGGCCCGCTGAGCTGGCTGCCCGCGCCGCCGCGGGTGCTCGCGTTCGCCCGCGAACCCGGTTTCACCTGCCTGGTCAACCTCGGCGGCGAGCCGGTGCCGCTGCCCGCGCACGAGCGGGTGCTGCTGGCCAGCGGGCCGCTCGACGACGACCGGCTGCCGGCGGACACCGCCGTCTGGCTGCGTACCCGAGCGAACTGAACCGCGGCGGCGCCGGCGGCCCCGTCCCGCCGCCGGCGCCACCGCGCACCCTGCGGCCCGTCCCGGCCGCCGCCGCAGCAGCACCTGGGAGGAAGGAGACCGGAGCACCGTCGCACGGGGGACCTGGCCACCGACGAAAGGGAGCACACCCCGCATGGCCGAGCACCGCACCCCGCACCACCACCGCAGAACCGGGCTGGCGGCCCTGGCCGCCGCCGCGCTCGCCGCCTCGACACTGACCGTCGTGGCGTTGACCTCCACCGCCACCCCGGCGCAGGCCGCCGGGCTGTCCCCGTTCGACATCACCGGCCGCGGCGCGACCGTGCCGTTCCGCGAGCAGGAGGCGGAGCGGGCGGCCTACACCGGCACGAGGATCGGCCCGGACCGGCGCTACGGCACCCTGCCGTCCGAGGCGTCCGGCCGCGAGGCGGTCACCCTCGACGCGGTCGGCGAGTACGTCGAGTTCACCCTCACCGCCCCGGCCAACGCCGTCACCTTCCGCTACAGCCTGCCGGACAGCGCCGCCGGCACCGGCCGCGACGCCAGCATCGACCTGCGCGCCGACGGCACCCTGGTCAAGGCCGTCCCGGTGACCTCCCGGTACGGCTGGTTCTACGGCGGCTACCCGTTCAACAACAACCCGGGCGACACCAACCCGCACCACTTCTACGACGAGACGCGGGCCCTGTTCGGCACCAGCTACCCGGCCGGCACGAAGATCCGCCTCCAGGTCTCCTCGACCGCGCAGTCGCCCACCTTCACCATCGACCTGGCCGACTTCGAGCTGGTCGCCGCGCCGATCGCCAAACCGGCCGGCGTGCTGGACGTGGTCACCGACTTCGGCGCGGACCCGAGCGGCGGCACCGACTCCACCGCGAAGTTCCAGGCCGCGGTGGACGCCGGCCGGGCGCAGGGCAAGGCGGTGTGGATCCCGGCCGGCACGTTCACGCTCTGGGACCACGTGGTGGTCGACGGCGTGACGCTGCGCGGCGCCGGTCCCTGGTACTCGGTGCTCGGCGGCCGGCACCCCACCGACCGCAAACGCGCCGCCGGCATCTACGGCAAGTACGTCTCCGGCGGCGGCTACTCCGGCGAGATCCGCGCGCACGAGGCGGGCGGGCCCAGCCGCAACGTGACGCTGCGCGACTTCGCCATCATCGGCGACATCCGCGAACGGGTCGACGAGGACCAGGTCAACGCGCTCGGCGGCGCGCTGACCGACTCGGTGGTGGACAACCTCTGGTTGCAGCACACCAAGGTCGGCGCCTGGATGGACGGCCCGATGAACAACTTCACCATCCGCAACAGCCGCATCCTCGACCAGACCGCCGACGGGGTGAACTTCCACTGGGGCGTCACCAACTCCACGGTGACCAACACCTTCGTCCGCAACACCGGCGACGACGCGCTGGCGATGTGGGCGCAGAACGTGCCGAACGTCGGCAACTCCTTCACCCACAACACCATCGGCGTCACCGTCCTGGCCAACCACCTGGTCACCTACGGCGGGCGCGACATCACCATCGCCGACAACGTGACCGCCGACTCGGTCACCAACGGCGGCGGCATCCACGTCGCCAACCGCTATCCCGGCGTCAACGGGCCGACGGCGGTCGCCGGCACCATCACGGTGGCCCGTAACACCCTGATCCGCAACGGCAACTCCGACTACAACTGGAACTTCGGCGTCGGCGCGATCTGGTTCTCCGCGCTCAACGAGCCGATCCAGGGCGCGGCGATCACCGTCACCGACACCGACATCCTGGACAGCTCCTACGCGGCGCTGCACTGGATCGAGGGGCAGACCAGCGGCATCTCGTTCACCAACGTGCGCATCGACGGCGCGGGCACGTACGCGCTCCAGGTGCAGGCGCCCAGCCAGGTCAGCTTCACAGGAGTCCGGGCCACCAACATCGCCCAGGCCAACCCGATGCACAACTGCGTCGGCAGCGGTTTCCAGATCACCCAGGGTGCCGGCAACTCGGGCTGGTACACGGCCAGCCCGTACTGCGGGCCGTGGCCGCAGCCGCAGTGGGGCAACGGCCCGTCCACCCCGCCGTCCACCGGCACGCCCCCGACCACCCCGCCGCCGACCACGACCCCGCCGACCACCCCGCCCCCGACCACCCCGCCGCCCACCGGCGGGAACCTGGCCCTGGGCCGGCCGGCCACCGCCACCAGCGTCAACCAGGTGTACGCCGCCGGCAACGCGGTCGACGGCAACCCGGCCAGCTACTGGGAGAGCGCCAACAACGCGTTCCCGCAGTCGCTGACCGTCGACCTCGGCGCGTCGCGCACCGTCGACCGGGTGGTGCTGAAACTGCCGGCCGGCTGGGAACGGCGTACCCAGACGCTGACCGTGCTCGGCTCCACCGACGGCTCCTCCTACGGCACGCTCGCCGCGTCGGCCGACCGGGTGTTCGACCCGGCGTCCGGCAACAGCGTGTCGATCACGCTGCCCTCCGGAGCCCGCCGCTACGTCCGGGTCACCGTCACCGGCAACACCGGGTGGCCGGCGGCCCAGCTCAGCGAGCTGGAGGTGTACGGCGACGGCACCAGCACGCCGCCGCCCACCAGCACCCCGCCGCCCAGCACCACGCCGCCGCCGAGCGGCAACCTGGCGGCGGGCCGGCCGGTCGCCGAGACCAGCCACGCCGACGTCTACGGCGCCGGCAACACCGTCGACGGCAACGCCGGCACCTACTGGGAGAGCGCCAACAACGCCTTCCCCCAGTCGGTGACCGTCGACCTGGGCAGCGCCCGCCCGGTGGCCCGGCTGGTGCTGAAACTGCCGCCGTCGGCGGCCTGGCAGACCCGCACCCAGACGGTGACGGTGCTCGGCTCCACCGACGGGTCGTCGTACGCCACGCTCAAGGCGGTGACCGGCTACGTGTTCGACCCGGCGTCGGGCAACAGCGTGTCGATCGCGCTGCCCGCCGGTGACCGCCGTTTCGTGCGGCTGACCTTCACCGGCAACACCGGCTGGCCGGCCGGCCAGCTCTCCGAGTTCGAGGTCTACGCCTCGTGACCGGCGCGGCGGGGGCCCGGACGGGCCCCCGCCGCCGCACCACATCCCCCCACCCGTAACGCCTCTCCACCTCCCCCGGGAAGAAGGTGTCCGTCCCCCATGTCCAGACTCCGTACCAGGATGGTCGCGGTGCTCGCCGCGGTCGGCCTGGCCGTCACCGCGGCGCCCGCGCCACCGGCCCTGGCCGCCGGCGGCCCGAACCTCGCCGCCGGCCGGCCCGCCACCGCCAGCAGCGTCAACGGCCCCTACGTCACCGCCAACCTCACCGACGGCAGCCAGGGCAGCTACTGGGAGAGCAGCGGCGCGCTGCCCCAGTGGGCCCAGGTCGACCTCGGCACCAGCCGCGCCGTCGACCAGGTGGTGCTCAAGCTGCCGGCCGCCTGGGAGGCCCGTAACCAGACGCTGTCCGTGCAGGCCAGCGCCGACGGCAGCGGCTTCACCACGGTCGTCGCCTCCGCCGCCCGCTCGTTCAGCCCGGCCGCCGGCAACACGGTGACGCTGGGCTTCACCGCCACCGACGCCCGCTACCTGCGCGTCGTCGTCACCGCGAACACCGGCTGGGCCGCCGCGCAGCTCGCCGAACTGGAGGTCTATGGCACCGCCAGCTCCTCGACCAACCTGGCGCTGGGCCGGACGATGACCGAGAGCGGGCACGCCGACGTGTACGGCGCCGGCAACGCCAACGACGGCAACCCGGGCACCTACTGGGAGAGCCCGAACAACGCCTTCCCGCAGTGGATCCAGGTCGACCTGGGCGCGGCCACCAGCGTCAACCGGCTGGTGCTGCGGCTGCCCACCGGCTGGGGCGCGCGTACCCAGACGCTCACCGTGCAGGGCAGCACCACCGGCGCCTCGTTCGGCACGCTGGTCGGGTCCGCGTCGTACGCCTTCGACCCGGCGGGCGGCAACACGGTCACTGTCACCGTGCCCACCGCGTCCACCCGTTACCTGCGGCTGCTGTTCACCGCGAACAGCGCCTGGCCGGCCGGGCAGCTCGCCGAGCTGGAGATCTACGGCCCGGCCACCGGCGACACCCAGGCTCCCGGCGTGCCGGGCAACCTGGCGTTCACCGAGCCGGCCACCGACCAGGTCCGGCTGACCTGGACGGCGTCGACCGACAACGTGGGTGTCACCGGCTACGACGTGTACGCCAACGGCGTGCTGCGCACCAGCGTCGGCGGCACCACGCTGACGTACACCGACACCCAGCCGGCCGGGACCACCGTGTCGTACTACGTGCGGGCCCGCGACGCCGCCGGCAACGTGTCGGCGAACAGCAACACCGTCACCCGCACCGGCAACACCGGCGACACCACCGCGCCGACCGCCCCCGGCAACCTGGCCTGGACCCAGCCGGCCAGCGGGCAGATCCGGCTGACCTGGAACGCGTCGACCGACAACGTCGGCGTCACCGGCTACGAGGTGTGGGCCAACGGCGCGCTGCGCACCACCGTCGGCGGCAGTACGCTGACGTACACCGACGGCCAGCCGGACAGCGCCACCGTCTCCTATCAGGTGCGCGCCCGCGACGCGGCCGGCAACGTGTCCGCGAACAGCAACACCGTCACCCGTACCGGCAGCGGCACCGGCGGCACCAACCTGGCGGTCGGCAAACCGGCCACCGCGTCGTCGGTGGTGCACGTGTTCAACGCCGCCAACGCCGTCGACAACGACGTCACCACCTACTGGGAGGGCGCGCCCGGCGCGTACCCGAGCACGCTGACCGTCGAGCTGGGCGCCAACGCCAGCATCAGCGCGGTCGTGGTGAAGCTCAACCCCGACCCGGCCTGGGGCGCGCGCACCCAGACCTTCCAGGTGCTCGGCCGGGACCAGTCCGGCACCGGGTTCACCAGCCTGGTGGGCTCCGCGACGTACTCCTTCGACCCGAACACCGGCAACACGGTGACCGTCCCGGTGTCGGGCACCGCCGCGGACGTCCGGCTCCAGTTCACCGCGAACTCCGGCTCGTCCAACGGCCAGGTCGCCGAACTCCAGGTGATCGGCGTCCCGGCGCCCAACCCGGACCTGACGGTCACCGGTGTCACCGCCGCGCCGGCCGCGCCGGTGGAGACCGACCCGATCACCCTGTCGGCCACCGTGCGCAACGCCGGCACCGCCGCGTCCGCCGCCACCGACGTCTCCTTCTACCTGGGTACGACCAAGGTCGGCACCGCCGCCGTCGGCGCGCTCGCGGCCGGCGCGACCGGCACCGTCTCCACCGGCATCGGCGTGCGCAACGCCGGCAGCTACCCGATCACCGCGAAGGTCGACGAGTCCAACGCGGTCATCGAGCAGAACGAGGCGAACAACAGCTTCACCAGCCCGAGCGCGCTGACGGTCAGCCCGGTGGCCAGCAGTGACCTGGTGGCTGCCGCGGTGACCTGGTCGCCCGGCACGCCGGCCGCCGGCACCCCGGTCGCCTTCGCGGTGACGCTGCGCAACCAGGGCACGGTCGCCTCGGCGAGCGGGTCGCACGGCATCACGCTCACCGTGCTCAACGACTCGGGCGCGGTGGTGCAGACCCTCACCGGCGCGTACTCCGGCACGATCGCCGCCGGGGCCACCACCGGCCCGGTGTCGCTCGGCAGCTGGACCGCCGCCAACGGCCGCTACACGGTGCGGGTGGTGCTCGCCGACGACGCCAACGAGCTGCCGGTGAAGCGGCAGAACAACACCAGCGACCGGCCGCTGTTCGTGGGGCGCGGGGCGAACCTGGGCTACGACGCGTACGAGGCGGAGGACGGAGCGGTCGGCGGCGGCGCGCAGGTCGTCGGCCCGAACCGCACCATCGGCGACCTGGCCGGTGAGGCGTCCGGCCGGCGCGCGGTCACCCTCAACACCACCGGCGCGTACGTCGAGTGGACCACCAAGTCGGCCACCAACGCCGTGGTCGCCCGCTTCTCCATCCCGGACGCCCCGGGCGGCGGCGGGATCGACTCGACGCTGGACGTCTACGTCAACGGGGTCCTGCACAAGCCGATCAGCCTCACCTCGAAGCACAGCTGGCTCTACGGCGCGGAGGCCGCGCCGAGCGACTCACCGAGCGCGGGCGCGCCCCGGCACCTCTACGACGAGGCGAACGTGCTGCTCAACTCCACCGTCCCGGCGGGCAGCCGGATCCGGTTGCAGAAGGACGCGGCGAACACCACCACGTACGCGATCGACTTCGTCAACACCGAACTGGTGTCGCCGCGGGCCAACCCGGACCCGGCCCGCTACAAGGTGCCGACCGGGTTCAGCCACGCCGACGTGCAGAACGCGCTGGACGCGGTCCGGATGGACGGCACCGGCACCCTGGTCGGCGTCTACCTGCCAGCCGGCACCTACGAGACCGCGCAGAAGTTCCAGGTGTACGGCAAGTCGGTCAAGGTCGTCGGCGCGGGCATGTGGTACACCCGCTTCCAGACGCCGACCAACCAGCAGAACACCGACGCCGGCTTCCGGGTGGAGTCCTCGGCCAGCGGGTCGACCTTCGCCCACCTGGCGTTCTTCGGCAACTACACCAACCGGATCGACGGGCCGGGCAAGGTGTGGGGCGAGCTGAAGGACGTCGACAACCTCACCCTCGACAGCGTCTGGGTGGAGCACACCGTCTGCGCCTACTGGGGGGTGAGCGTGAACGGGTTGACCATCCGGGACAGCCGGTTCCGCGACACCTTCGCCGACGGCGTGAACATGACCAACGGCAGCACCGACGCCCTGGTCACCAACTCGGAGGGCCGCTCCAACGGCGACGACGCGTTCGCCTTGTTCTCCGCGACCGACCAGGGCGGCTCCGGCGGCAACCACGGCAACGTGTTCGAGAACGTGACCGCCACGCTGACCTGGCGGGCCGCCGGCATCGCCGTGTACGGCGGCTACGACAACGTCTTCCGCAACCTCTACATCGCCGACCAGTTGACGTACTCGGGCATCACCATCAGCTCGCTGGACTTCGGCTACCCGTTCGTCGGGTTCGGCGCCAGCCCGCCCACCCGGTTCGAGAACATCTCGCTGATCCGCTCGGGCGGGCACTTCTGGGGCGCGCAGACGTTCCCGGCGCTGTGGCTGTTCTCCGCGTCCAAGGAGTTCCGCGGCATCCGGGTGACCGACCTGGACATCGTCGATCCGACGTACTCGGGGATCATGTTCCAGACCAAGTACACCGGCGGCCAACCGGAGAACCCGATCACCGACACCGTGCTCACCAACGTGTCGATCTCCGGGGCGCGGCGCAGCGGTGACGCCTTCGACGCCAGGTCCGGCTTCGGCATCTGGGTCAACGAGATGCCCGAGGCGGGACAGGGGCCGGCGGTCGGCTCGGCCACGTTCACCAACCTGCGGTTGAGCGACAACTACCAGGACATCAGGAACACGACGAGCACGTTCACCATCACCCGCAACTGATCCGCCCGAGTCGCGGGGCCGCCGGACGCCCGTCCGGCGGCCCCGCGGCGGATGCCCCCTGGCGCGGCGCGGTCGCCGGTACCGTGTGACGCACCCGTCGAGACCGAGGGGGCGATGCCCCGTGACACCGGCCGTGTCCGTGGTGATCACGACGTACAACCGCCGTGCCGTGCTGCCGACCGCGATCGACGGCGCGTTGGCGCAGCAAGGGTGCACGTTCGAGGTCATCGTGGTGGACGACGGGTCCACCGACGACACGGTCGCCGCACTCGCCCGGCGCTACGCCGGCGAGCCACGGCTGCGGGTGCTCACCCGCGCCAACGGCGGTCCGGCGGCCGCCCGCAACACCGGCATCGACGCCGCCCGGGCCGAGTGGACCGCCCTGCTGGACAGCGACGACTGGTGGGAGCCGACCTACCTCAGCAGTCAGCTCGCGGTGCTCGCCGCGCACCCCGACGCCGACCTGGTGCTGTGCAACGGGCGTCGCCAGGACCAGGACGGCTCCTGGCACCTCCTGTTCGACAATCCGAACTTCACCATGCCCACCTCGATCGAGGCGATGTGCGCCGGGACGTGGATCCAGCCGACGTTCACGGTGGTCCGTACCGAGGTGGCCCGCCGGATCCGGTTCGACGAGGCGTTCCGGTTGGGTGACGACCAGGAGTTCATGTGGCGGTTCCTGGACGCCGGTCACCGGTGTGTGCCCAATCCCGCGCCGCTGGCGGAGTACCGGGCGGTCAGCGCCGGGGACGTGCCGACCGAGGAACAGCTCACCGCCGACTTCGACCGGCTGATGCTGGGCGCGTACGCGGTCTGGCAGCACCACGGCCGCCGGTACCCGGCGGTGATCCGCCGCCGCGGCCTGGACTTCGACCGACTGTTCGGGGAGCTGCTGATGCGGCACGGGCGGGCCCACGAGGCCCGGTTCCACCTGTGGCGCTGGTGGCTGGCGCGGCCGTGGCAACCGCGCCCCGCGTGGCTGCTGCTGCGGTCGTCGACCCGCCGCTGACGGCCGCCGGGCGGTTGTCCGGCCGGGCTGTCTTGACAGGCCCGCGTCTCTTGAAGACGATTCTTCCGATCGATGATCGGCAATGGACACGGGTGCCGGTGGCGGACGCGGACAGGACTGTCCCGCGACGGGCCGCCGTCGCTGGTGGGCATGCCCCGAGCGGAGGAAGGAGGAGTCGCCACCGACCCGGCACGGATCGGCGGCGACCGCGCCCACTGCCTGCCGACTCCACACCCCCGGAGCCGGCCGGTCACCGCCCGGTGGCGGCGACGCCACCCCGAACTCCCCGCGCAGCCGGCCGATCCGGCCGCTGTGCTGCCGCCCGCCTCACGGCAACCCCCTTGGAGACCCCCATGTTCCGGCGACTTGCCACCACCCTCGGCGCGCTGCTGCTCGGCGCGGGCCTCATCACCGGCCCCGCCACACCCGCAGCCGCGGCGGTCACCCCCAGCCTCGCCTCCACCATCGCGCTGAACAACTGCTCGGCCGCGCTGGTGCGCTTCCCCACCTCGCTCGACACCGACCGCGCGCTGATGCTGACCAACGGCCACTGCTACGAGGGCAGCATGCCCGCCGCGGGCGTGGTGCTGCAGAACAAGACCAGCACCCGCTCCGGCACGCTGCTGAACTCGACCGGCGGTTCACTGGGCACGGTCCGCGCCGACCTGCTGCTGTACGCCACCATGACCGGCAACGACGTCGCGCTCTACCGGCTCACCACCACCTTCGCCTCGATCCGGAGCAGCTACGGCGCGACCGCGCTGACCATCAGCAACACCCACCCGGTCGACGGCAGCACCATGTTCATCCCCTCCGGGTACTGGAAGCAGACCTGGAACTGCAGCATCAACGGCTTCGTGCCCACCCTCAAGGAAGACCAGTGGACCTGGCACGACTCCATCCGCTACAGCACCGGCTGCAACACCACCCACGGCACCTCCGGCTCGCCCATCGTGGACGTCGCCTCCGGCAAGATCGTCGGGATCAACAACACCGGTAACGACAACGGTGCGATGTGCACCCTGAACAACCCGTGCGAGGTCGACGCCGACGGCACCACCCACGCGTACCAGGGGCAGAGCTACGGCCAGCAGACCTACTGGTTCACCACCTGCCTCAACGGCAGCAACCAGATCGACCTGACCATCGCCGGCTGCCTGCTCACCAAGCCGCCGGGCTCGGGCAACACCGTGACGGTGACGAACCCGGGCAACCAGAGCGCGACCCAGAACGCCGCCACCAGCCTGCAGATCCAGGCCACCGACTCGCAGGCCGGCCAGACGCTCACCTACAGCGCCACCGGCCTGCCCGCCGGCCTGACCATCAACTCCAGCACCGGCCTGATCAGCGGTACCCCGACCACGGTCCAGACGGCCACCACCACGGTCACCGTGAAGGACACCACCAACGCCACCGGCAGCACCACCTTCACCTGGACCGTCACCGCGCCCGGCGGTGGCTGCTCCGGCCAGAAGCTGGGCAACCCCGGCTTCGAGACCGGCGCCGCCGCGCCGTGGACCGCGAGCTCCGGCGTGGTGGACAACAGCGCCAGCCAGGCGGCCCACTCCGGCTCCTGGAAGGCGTGGCTCAACGGGTACGGCTCGACGCACACCGACACGCTGTCGCAGTCGGTGAGCATCCCGGCCGGTTGCCGGGCGACGCTGTCGCTCTGGCTGCACGTCGACAGCGCCGAGACCACGACCACCAGCCAGTACGACAAGTTGACGGTCAAGCTCGGCAGCACCACCCTGGCCACCTACTCGAACCTGAACAAGGGCACCGGCTACGCCCAGAAGAGCTTCGACGTCAGCTCCTTCGCGGGGCAGACGGTGACCCTGACCTTCACCGGCACCGAGGACTCGTCGCTGCAGACCTCGTTCGTCATCGACGACACCGCGGTGACCCTCAGCTGATCCCGTACGCCCTCGAGCCGGCCGGTCACCCCTGGTGGCCGGCCGGCTCGCCGTAGGCGCGCCCCTCACCGACCGGGCCGACCACCATGACACGGGGGCGCACGCCGCAGGCGATCGACGTCTCGGTGGGGGAGCCGTGCCGGGTCCTGTCCGGACAGCACAGAGGCGGCCCGTCCGCTCGGACGGGCCGCCTCGGACGTGGGCTCAGCCGGTGATGGCGGTCAGCGCCGGCAGGTAGCCGGAGGAGTAGCCGGCGGCCTTGGGGTGGTAGGACTCCACCACCGGGAAGGTGGTGCCGTTGATCCACGGCGTCGCGGCGCACACCCCGTGCCCGGCGAAGCGCCCGCGTACGTCGGCGTAGCTGAACCCGGCGGCCGACGCCCGGCCCGAGATGACGCTGGACATGGTGTCGGCCCCGCCGTTGAGCAGGCTGCGCTTGTACTCGTTGATGGAGCCGAAGCCGCAGGAGCCGAGTTCGAACAGCCGCGGGTAGCCGAGCACGACCACCTGGGCGCCCGGGGCCCGGCTGCGGATCGCCCGGTACGTCTCGTCGAGCCGCCCCGGCAGCGTGGTGGTGATGTACGCCTTGGCGTTGTTGACGGCGGTCAGGCAGCCGCTGTCCGAGCCCAGCCGGCAGGTGGTGACCACGTCGGCGAAGCCGGCGTCGTTGCCGCCGATGGAGATGGTCACCAGGTCGGTGCCGGAGTTCAACGCGCCGAGCTGGTTGTTCAGCACCTCCCGGGTGGTCGCCCCGGAGCAGGCCACGAACTGGAAGCTCGCCGGGGCGTGGCTGTTGGCCCACAGCCGCGGGTACGACTGCGGGCTGCGCAGGCAGGAGCCGCTCGTCCCGTCGTAGTTGTTGGTGCCCACTCCGGAGGAGTAGGAGTCGCCGAGGGCGGCGTAGTCGGCACCGGCGGCGGCGGCCGGCGCGGCGAGCCCGAGACTGAGCAGCAGACCGGCGGCGAGGCTGCCGAGCAGGGGGAGTGGACGACGGAACATTCAGGACCTCCGAGGGGGCGGGATCCAGTTCGTAACACGTCGTCTACCCGCCGGTAACAAGACCTCGGTCGATTCCCTGCCAGGTGGTGATCTTCCGCGGATCTTCTTGCCCCGGTGTCCGTCGATAGGCGAACATGGATGATTTTGGGTCGGCCGTCGCGGGTGCCTCGGCGACAAGTTTCCGCTGGACGCTCACACTTGTAAATATTTGTCGCAGTGGATAAGAATGGCCGCACTGCGATTCCGCATCCTCACACCCCCGAACGAGGAGTGCCGATGTCCACCTCCATCCGACGCACGGCCGGTTGGCTGGCCGCCGTGCTGCTCAGCCTCGCCGGCGTGCTGGTCGCTCCGATCGCCGCCCGGGCCGCGACCCCGGCGTGGCCCACCCTCAGCAGCGGCATGTCGGGGGCGAACGTCGCCTCCGCCCAGTTCCTGCTCCGCCACCACGGCCAGAGCCTGACCGTCGACGGCGCGTTCACCAGCGGCACCACCGCAGCGGTGCTGTCCTTCCAGTCGGCGAACAACCTGCCCGCCGACGGCGTGATCGGCCCGCTCACCTGGGGCCGCCTGGTGGTCACCCTCGACGTCGGCGCGAACAACAACGCGGTCCGCGCGCTGCAGACCGCGCTCAACAAGTACGGGTACGGCCTCACCGTCGACGGGGCCTGGGGTGCCGCCACCACCACCGCGGTGACCGACTACAAGGCCAGCCGCGGGCTGACCGGCGGCACCACGGTCGGCGCGACCACCTGGCAGTGGCTGCTCGGCGGCGGGGGCGGCGGCGGCCTCTACGCCCCGGTCATCGACCGGTCGGTGCTGCCCCGCAGCGAGTACGACGACCCGCACCACGACTACCCCGCCCTCGACCTGCCGACCGACACCGGCACGACCACCTACGCCATCACCGCCGGCACCGTCGGCTACGCCGGCGGCAGCTGCGGGTACGGCATCGGCATCACCGCCGACGACGGCACCTACTACCTCTACTGCCACCTGTCGTCGCGGGTCGTGGCGGCCGGCGCCCGGGTGAGCCCGGGGCAGGTCATCGGCTACACCGGCGCCACCGGCAACGTCACCGGCCCGCACCTGCACCTGGAGGTCCGCGTCGGCGGCGCCAACCGCTGCCCGCAACAGCTGCTGCTGGCCATCTACGACGGCACGTCCGTGCCGGCCCCGGCGACCCTGCCCACCACCGGCTGCTTCTACTGACGTACCGGCCGACGCCCGCCGGTCGTGGCTCCGCGACCGGCGGGCGTCGCTCGCCCCCGACGGGCCCGACCCGTGACACAGTGGTCCGGGTGGCTCCCGGCCGGACACCGCCGGGCACGATTTCGCGTACGTCGAAAGGGGCATCACCCGTAGATGGCACGCTGGCGCTGGCTGCTCGCCGACCAACTGGGTCCGCACTTCCTCGACGACGACACGCACCGGGTCCTGCTGGTGGAGACCCGTGCGCTGTTCGCCCGTCGCCGGCTGCACCGGCAGAAGGCGCACCTGATCCTGTCGGCGTTGCGGCACCGGGCAGCCGAACTCGGCGACCGGGCCCGGCTGGTCCGCGCCGACACCTTCCGCGAGGCGCTCACCGCGCTCGGTGCGCCGGTGGAGATGGTGCACCCACCGTCGCGGGCGGCACTGGCCTTCGCCCGTACCGTCGACGGGCTGGACGTGCTGCCGCCGCGCGGGTTCGTCACCGACCGGGCCGACTTCGCCGCCTGGGCCGACCGGCGGCGCGGCCGGCTGCGGATGACCGACTTCTACCGCTACGCGCTGGACCGGTACGACCTGCGGGCGCACCTGCCGCCGCCGACCCGCCGGCCGCCCCGCCGGACACCGGTCGACGTGCCACCACCGCCGGCGATCGTCGAGGACGACATCGACGCACAGGTGCGCCGCGACCTGGACCGGTGGCAGGCCGAGGGGATCCGGTTCGTCGGCCGCGACGGCCCGCGCCGCTACCCCGCCACCCACGCCGAGGCCCGGGCGCGCCTCGTCCACTTCCTCGAGCACCGGCTGCCCGGCTACGCCGAGACCGACGGCCGGCTCGGCGACCGGACCGGACGGAACGGGGACAGCCTGCTGTCGTCCTCGTTCAACCTCGGCCTGCTCGATCCGGCACCGGCGATCCGGGCCGCCCTGCACGCCGGCCGCAACGGTGCGGCGCCGGCCGCGGGGGTGCACCGCTTCGTCCGTGGCCTGTTCGGCTGGCGCGAGTTCCTGTGGCAGCTCTACTGGTACTTCGAACCCCGGTTCCGGGGCGCCGGCTGGCTCGCCGCCAACCAGCCGCTGCCGGAGTGGTTCGACCGGCTCGACGCCGACGCGGTGGACGCCCGCTGCCTGGCCGACGCGCTCGCCGGCGTCCGCGACACCGGCTGGGTCGACCGGACCACCCGGCTCACCGTGCTCGGCAACTACGGGCTGCAACGCGGCTGGCGACCGGCCGAGCTGGCCGACTGGTTCCGGCGCAGCTTCGTCGACGGCACCGACTGGGTCATGAACGCCACCGTCATCGGCATGAGCCAGTACGCCGACCTGGCCCGCATCGACACCCACCCGTGGGCGTTCGACGGCACGCACCTCGATCGGATCGGTGACCACTGCGGCGGCTGCCGGTACGTGCCGAAGGAGGCGCTCGGTGACCCGGCGTGCCCGTACACCGCAGGCTTCGAGGCGTTCCTGCACCGCAACCGGGAACGGCTGGCCGCCGACCCGCGCCTCGCCGCCGAACTGGCCGAGCGTGCCGACCCGGCCCGCCGCGACGCGGTGCTGGCGCAGGAGGAGCGGCGCGGCGCCACGGCCCCGTGAGGCGGCTCAGCCGGCCGGCGGGGTGACCCGGGCGACGAGGAACTTCGGGGCCTGTCGGCAGTAGCTGTCGGTGACCAGTTCGGCGATCTCGGTCCAGTCGGTGTGCGTACCGAGCACGGCGCAGGCCACGTCGTGCCCCCAGTCGGCGCGGAAGTAGGGGAAGCCCTCGGCGGTCAGCCCGAGCAGATCGTCGCCGGGCACCCGGAAGGTCATCAGGGTCGGCGGCCCGCCGTCGACCGTCCGTCGGGCGTGAACCGGATGCCGGGCCGGGTCCGGGCTGTAGACGTGGGCGAACGTGCGCCTCCGGATCCGCCAGCGCACTCCGATCCAGGCCGGTTCCTCGTACGACTCCGGCAGCCGCCGGCAGATCGGCCGCAGCCGGTCCAGGATCTCCGGTGGCACGTCCGCGGGGCCCGACACGGACCCGACGATAGCCGACCGGCGGCGCTCAGATCGGGATCGAGGTCAGGTCGATGTCGATCCCGCTGGTCGGCGTGTAGTCGAACCAGGTCGCCATCAACGAGGCGCCCGCCGCGGCGGAGATGTCCGCGTCCACGCCCTCGCCGCCCGGCTCGCCGTCCGCGCCGTAGGAGATCAGGTCGTAGTCGTTGCCGCTGCCGGGCAGCCGGTAGACCAGTTCCCGGTTCCAGGCGTCCAGGTACGGGCCGCCGGGCAGGTCGCTCAGCTGCGTCGGATACCGGCCGTTGGCGTCCCGGTAGCGCTCCAGCGCCTCCACGACCACCTGCATCGTGTCCCAGGTCGTGCGCTGCTGCGGGTACAACAGCGGCCGGGCGTGCTGCTCCGGGTTCGCCGGTGGGATCCCCGCGTAGTTGGTGTGCGCGAACGCCGCCACCTCCTGGGCGATCGTCAGGTACGGCGACGTGCCGGTCGGGCTGCCCGTGTCGAGCAGGTGGGTGAACCGCTCCTCGAAGCCCGGCCGGATCGGCACCACCACCCGGGCGTACCCGGCGCGCAGGAAGTCGCGGTGCCCCGGGTCGGCGTGCTCGAACAGCAGCTTCTCCCGGGCCAGGTCGTCGCTGCCCCAGAAGTACGGGTAGAGGAAGTACAGCAGGTTCTCCCACTCCACGGCCTGGTGGACGAACTTCACCAGGTCCCCGAACCCGGAGACCGTGCCCCACTGGCCCGCGGTCAACCGCCGGTCGGGTTGCGGCCGGTCGTCGGGCAGGTCGGCGGCGTCCGCGTCGCGGTCCATCGAGAGCTTGATGATCCGGCCGACCTCGTTCGGCGCGGTCTCGAACTCCGGCCCGACCAGCCAGGTCAGCACCCCGCGCATCAGCTCGTCGCGCTCCAGCCGGCGCAGCGTCAGGGTGTCCTTGCCGGACAGCAGCATCCACAGCCGGTCGCGCCTGTCCTGCAGCAGCGCCTGCTGGGTCTGGTGCCGCGCCAGCGCGGTGTCGCGCAGCGCGGTCCACACCCGCTGCTTCCACTCCCGGGTCGTCCGGTCGGTCCGCCGGGCCACCGCGACCAGGGAGAACTGCATCGTGTACTCGGCGGTCTTCATGAACGTGATCATGAGCTTGTCGCCACCGGCGATGCCCTTGCCGTTCACCCGGCCGATGCCCGTACCCGGGGTGGGTTGCTGCATCTGCACCTTCGTGTCCTCGGTCGGCCACAGCATCAGCGGGATCCCGGACGGACCCCACCACTCGATGACACCGGCGAAGGCGCTGTCCATCGCGTACCCGGGCGGGGCGGTGAACTCGATCGGGCCGTCCACGTCCTTGCCCGCGTCGAACCGGTGCGCGTACGGGATCTTGATCGACTCCGCCGGCGGCGGCTCCAACGCCAGCCCGTACTCCTTGGCCAGCGTCACCCAGCTCGTGTCGGTGATGTCGTCGACCGAGAGGGAGAAGCCGAACGGCGCCCGGATCCGGGTGTCCAGGTCGGCCAGCTCCCGGTGCCGGGCCCAGAGCCGCGCGCCCGGGTTCGGTACCGCGATGTCGAAGGTCAGCCGCAGCCCGTACCGGAACAGGTCCACCCGCCACTTGCGCATCATCCGGAAGTAGTCGACCCGCAGGGCCCGGTCCGCGTGCGGGTTGGTGATGGTCCGGTACGACGCGTCCTCGGCGCCCCGCGTCGACTCCAGCTTCACCGACACCTTGTGCTCCTGCCGCGACCGCGCCGACGCCTTCTGGGTCACCTCGCGGACGTTCGACACGCTCTCCTTGACCGCGGACCGGTCCTCCGAGGTGTTGGCCAGCCCGACGGTGACCGACGCGGTCACCGGGCCGTACCCGCCGCTCACGCTGGAGCCGAAGTTGAACGCGCTGGTGTGCCGCGACTCGTTCTCCGTCGCGATCGACGCGTCGGTCTTGTCGACCACGCCCCGCTCGCTGTAGCTCTCGAAGTAGTCCGAGACGATCTGCTCGTACTCGTCCTTCGAGATCGACCACTCCTTGTGCGCGACGGTCACGGTCTCCATCGGCGTCATCGGCACCGTGAAGATCAACTCGCCCCGCTCGGTGCCCGCCGGGGACATCTCGATGCGCTCCAGGTGCAGCCGCCCGACCGGGGCGACGCGCAGCCGCTGCTGGAACGCGGCCACCACGTACGTCGTCGCAGGCGTGTCCCGCAGCCCGGCCACGGCCTGCCCCAGCCGCAGGAAGGCCGCGTCGTCCAGGGCCGCCATCCGCCCGGCGGTGACCAGATGCTCGGACGGTCTCGCCACCAGCGTCTGCGCGAGGTCGAGCAGGTGATGGTCGTCGGGCAGCGCGTGCCGCAGGGTGCGCAGCTCCGGCTCGGCCAGGGCCAGGTCCCGGACGAAGTTGACCTTCTCCAGCGCCCGGCCGGTGACCGAGCGGACCCGGGAACGGTCGTGTTCGGACAGCTCGGTCTGCACGTAGCTGGCCTTCAGCAGCACCCGCTTGCTGTTGGTGAGTTCCATCGGAGCTCCTTCGATCAGCGGACGGACACCCGGCCGAGATAGCGGACCTTCAGCGGCGCCGGACGTTCGGGGAACGTGGACAGGTCCGTGGCGTCGCGGGTCTGCCCGTAGTCGTGGATGTTGATCAGCTCGCCCTTGACGGCGTCCCGGGCGCCCCGGTGCGCGGCCAGCGCCCGCACCAGGTACACCCCGGAGGTCACCTCGGCGATCAGGTGCCGGGGGTCGGGCGCGGTCACCGTGGTCTGCGGCGGCGGGGCCGCCCCGGGCGTGGGCGGGGCGGACGGGCCCGCGTACGCCTGGGTGGAGAAGGTCAGCACCGCGATGCCGCCGGCCGCCGCGGCGGCCGTCTTGACCACCGGCGCGGCGGCCCGCATCGCGGTGGTCAGCAGCGGCACCACGGTGCTCGTGGTGTTCGCCGCCGTGCCCGCCCCGCCCACCTGGGCCAGCGCCACCTCCTGGAAGGTCAGCGCCGCGCCCCGGCTGGCCGTCGCCGCGGCCACCTGCGCGCCCGACCCGGCCTCGACGACCACCTGCGGCAGCGCGGTACGGCCCAGCCCGCCGATCATGTTCACGCCGACGAGTTCCCCGCCGCTCAGCTCCGCGGCGGCCAGCGCGCCACCGACCAGCAGCCCCGCGTCGATCGCCACCGCCAGGCCGCCGGTCACCACCACCGGCACCACCACCAGCGCCACCGTCAGGTACGGGTGGTCGCTGATCCAGCGCAGCACCGCGTTGGCGAACTCCTTCAGCCCCGGCACCGCCGCGTTCGCCAGCCGGGCCAGCTCCTCGACCTTCACCAGCACGTCCTGGCGCAGCATCGACACGCCCCGCTTGCCGCCCAGCAGCTCCGCCCAGGCCTCCGCCTGGGTGCGGAACCGATCCCACAGCGTGTCCACGGTCGGGCCGGGCAGCGGGACCAGCTGCCGGTACGCCGCCTCGTCGCAGACCAGCAGCCACTGCTCGCCGGGCAGCGCCAGCCCGCGCTGGAACATCGCCTCGGCGATCCCGGCCTGGAACGGCCGCAGCGGATCGATCGCGTCGAACGTGCACCGGATCCGGGGCACCGCGTCGCCCTCGAACGAGGTGTCGCCCAGCTCCCGTTGCAGGTCCTTGAACCGCTCCGGGGCCAGGCAGTAGACGTAGACGGCCATGATGTGCTTGGCCAGCGCCTTGGTCAGGGTCCGCAGCTCGCGCCGATCCTCGGAGTCCATCTCGACGCAGATCTTGTACAGCAGCAGTCCCCGACGCTCCCGGCGCACCTTCAGCGCCAGCCGGATCGCCGTGATGCCGTGTCGGGCCAGCAGCGTCCCGCAGAGCATGACGAAGACCCGGTTGACCGGCAGCGGGATCTTCACCTCCGGCCGGTACGGCGGGTAGTAGTCGCCGGGCCGGTAGGGCAGCCGGTACTTGCGGTAGACCCGGCCGATGTCGGCGAGCTTCTCCTTGCCGGCCTCCAGACCGGTGTCGGAGTCCGGCTTGATCTCGTAGAACTCGTACCGGCCCCGGGGGAGCGCGGGGCGGGGCCCGCCCGGCCGACCCGGGTTGAGGATGAGCGAGTTGATGAGCGCCGCGACCGGCGGGGCGGAGACGCCGTCGTGGGTGACGATGTCCGGCCACTTCATCCGCTCGGCCATCAGCTGCTCGACGGTGACGTGCTTGTTGTGCCGGGCCAGCATCTCGCAGTAGGTGCGCTTGCCGCCGTGGTCGGGCCAGTCCCGCTCGTCCAACACGGCCTGGAGGAAGGCGGCCTGGTTGGTGACCACCACGTAGTGCTCGAAGATCACCTTCTCGGCGATGTCGAGGCCGAAGATCGCCGTACCGTTGAGCTGCCCGTAGTCCTTGGACGCGTCGAGCAGCTCACCGACGGCGAAGCAACCACCGGACGTCGTGACGGCCATGGGCACACGGTAGGGACGCCGGCCCCGGTGCGCCGCTGACTGTCCGATGTGCGTCCCGGGCGGTTCTCTCCCTCCGGCGGCGGCTGCCGTGCGGCCAGTCGTGCCGCGACGCGGCTCGGCGCGGGAAACCGCCGGACTGCCACCGAGGCGACCGCCGCGGTGCGGCCGGGACGGGCGGGCCGTCCCGGCCGGTGCCCGGCTCAGCTCACCTGTGCCACGACGGTTGCCAGCCGTCGCGGTGGCGCACCCCGCGCGGCGCGAGCCGGACCTGCTCGTGCGCCGTCCCGGGGACCGGCTCGACGTGGATCGCCTCGGGCCGGTCCACCACCACGCAGACGTCCTCACCCGGCCACCACCAGCCGCAGGAGCGGGCCAGGTCGGCCCAGAGGTCGAGGTGTCGCGCCTCGTCCGGCCCGTACCGGGCCAGACCGAGTCGGCGCAGCACGTCGTAGTAGGCGATCCAGGAGGCGTCCTGCTGCCCGTACCAGCAGACCGGCACCGGGGCGTCGCCCGCGAGGGCCGCCCGCACGGGTTGGCGGTACCCGTGCGCGAGGCTGCGGTGCAGTGCCGTACGGACGCCCTGGTGCAGCACGACCCCGAGCGGCACGCCGCTGTCGAGCGCGCGCCCCGGCGGCAGCTCGGGCCACGCCTCCTTGGTCCGGCTCGTCCGCGCGGGGGACAGCTCGGGGTCGGTGTGCGGCACGCCCGCGCTCAGCGCGCCGCGCAGCTGGGACGACATCACGGCGATGTCGCCGGCCAGCGGTGCTGGCGTGCGGCGCGGCCGGGGATCCCGGACGTGCGCGAAGAGCTGGTCCAGGGTGGGCCAGCCGGCGATCAGCGGGAGCGCCTGCACCGGCGAGTCGACCCAGACGAACCGGGGTCGCGGTCGGGACGCCCGGGCGTAGAGGGCGGTCAGGCAGCGCTCGGCGGTCGCCCGGTCGGCCGGCTCGGTGCACAGCGCCTGGTCGAGCCAGTCCCGACGGATCCGGACCGCCTGCTGCCACAGCTCGTGGGGATTGCCGCCGCGCACGGCCGGTGCGGAGGTCGCGGCGTGGACGCGCCGGGGTGTGGAGGTCGCGGCGTCGACGGGCCGGGGTGTGGAGGTCGCGGCGTCGACGCGCCGCGTGGGGGCGCTCAACGCGCCAGGGCGTCGCCGCCCTTCCGATACGAGATCATGGCATGACTATGGCCACCCGGGGTCGAGGCCGCAAGGCGATTTTCCCGGCCGCACCTACAGTCGAGCCATGAGCACCGAACAGGGCGTACGGGCTCCCGTACGCGTGCGTGCCGTCTATCCCGGCAGCTTCGATCCCTTCACCCCCGGGCACCTGGACGTGCTGGGTCGGGCGCGGGAACTCTTCGACGAGGTGGTGGTGCTGGTCGCGGTCAACGGCAGCAAGCGTCCGAGCGCCGACGAGGCGCAGCGGGCGGCCGCTGTCCGGGCGGCCCTGCCGGCCGGCTGGACCTCCGTCACCGTGGCGGCCTGGCGCGGGTTGACCGCCACCTACTGCCGTCGGCACGAGGTGGGAGTGATCGTGCGCGGGGTGCGCAACACCAGCGACCTGCAGGCCGAACAGCGGCTCGCCGCGATGAACGAGTCGTTGGGGGTCGCCACCGTCTTCCTGCCCGCGAAGCCCGACCTGGCGGCGGTCTCCTCGACCGTGGTGCGCGCGCGGGGCGGGCGGGTCCGCTGAGGAGCCGGGCCGCGTCCGCTGCCGGCCGCTGCCCGCCTCAGCCGAGCCGGACGGCGGATCCGAGGCCTGCCCGGGCCGCCGCCGCGGCGATCGCGGCGTAGAGGGCGACGTTGCGGACGAAGTGGTGCACCTGATCGCCGCGCAGCCCGAGACCGAGAGCGAGCGCCTCCACCGACCGGCGACGGGGGCGGGGGACCCGGCCGCGCTCGATGTTGCTGATGCCCCGCACGGTCAGCCCGGTGCGTTCGGCCAGCTGTTCCTGGGTCAGGCCGGCGACCCGCCGCAACTCGCCCAGCAACGACCCGACGGGCTGACCAGTCACCCGCCCATTTTAGGCCGGCAGTCGGCCGGCGGGCGGCCCGAGAGATCCACTGGCGCCCATGGTCGCTGGCCACTGGTCCGCGCCGATGTCACCACCGGCGGGGCTGTCCGGTCACCGCTGCGGGACGGGGCGACGGTCATCGGTCCTCCGTGGTGTCGACGCGGGCGATGAGCAGCTTGAGCCGGGCGATCTCGTCGGCGAGCGCGGCGTCGCCGGTCGGGGTGAGCGTGATCCAGGTACGCCCACGCCGGCCGGCGTACCCCTTCTCGATCTCGACCAGGCCGGCCGCCTCCAGCACGCCGAGGTGCTTGGAGAGGTTGCCGGCGGTCAACTCCAGTTGCGTGCGCAGGTAGCCGAACTCCACCTTGCGGGCCTCGTGGGTGATGGCGAGGATGCCCAGCCGGACCCGCTGGTGCACCACCTCGTCCAGCCCGTTGGCCGGGTGGGCGGCGCTCTCCTGCGGGTCCGGGGACCCGGTCCCGGTGGTCACCGGCGTCGCCGGTCGGCCAGCGCGAAGCCGGCCGCGCCCAGCAGCAGCACGGTGCCGCTGATGAGCTGCTGCGGCAGGACGATCGGGCGGGGCGCGCCCCAGGTCACGTCGGGGGCGAGCGGCACCAGCACCACCGCGAGGTAGCCGATGGTGAACAGCAGCAGCCCGAGGTGGCGCTCCAGCCGGGCCAGCACCAGCAGGGCCACCCCGATCGTGCCCCACGGGGAGATCAGCCGGTCCAGCACCAGCACCCAGTCGGGGAACGGCGTCGTGCGCGGGTGGCTGGGGAGATAGAGCCGGGCCGCTATCCAGGTGGCGGTGAACAGGATGGTCAGCGCGGCGCCGGTGAGCGCGTACGGCAGCACCCGGGCGCCCAGCCCGCGCGTCCGCGCCACCCGCACGTAGCAGAAGGCGATCACCGCGTACGCCAGCAGCAGCGCCACGGGCCAGTAGTAGAGCACGCCCTGGCGGGAGAACTGGCAGGTGCCGTCGGCCCCGCAGCGCTCGACGAGGAAGAGCCAGTCGAAGGGGATCCCGACGAACGTCACCACGGCCAGCACCAGCAGCGCGGACCAGGTCACCCGCTGGTCGACCCGTACCCGGCGGGCGAGCCCGCGCGCCTCCGACAGCAGCCGACGGGGATCGCCGTCGGCCGGAACCGATTCAGTGGTCATGCCAATAGGTTTGCACAGGAAACCGATCGGCGCTAGTGCAAAGTGGGGTCCTCCGAGAGGCTCGGCCCCGCCAACCCCGCCCCGCGCAGCGTGTCGCCGGGATCCTGGCCGTACGTCTCGCGGTACGCCCGGGCGAACCGACCGGCATGGGCCCATCCCCACCGGCGCGCGGTGCCGGCCACGGTCTGCCCGGGGCCGGCCCGCTGGAGGTCCTGGTGGGCCCGGCGCAGCCGGACGGCGCGCAGGAACGCCATCGGGCTCTGCCCGTAGTGCCGCTGGAACGCGATCTGCACCGCGCGGGGGCCGACCTCGCAGGCGGCGGCGATCTGGGCCACGGTCAGCGGCTCGGCGGCGTGCGCCTCGATGTACTCCGCGGCCCGGCGGGCCAGCGCGGGCCGGACACCGGCCGGTTCGGGCAGGTAGAAGACGGTCATGCCGGCGTTCGGGAACACCGCCACGGCGGTCGACGCCACCAGCTCCACCACGTCGCGGATCACCTGCTCCGGCGTGGCCGGCTGCCCGGGGCGCTGCAAGGGTGTCCGTCACCTCCGATGCTCTGCTGTACGGCTTCGCCGCCGGGATCGTGACCGGCGGCCGCGGAACGCGCGGACGTGGCACCCGTCGGGTCCGTGGTCTGGTGGCGGCGGATGCCCGAACGGCGAGGTGCGAATTGCGGCGGCGGTGACTGGCATTCTCCCGTCGGGTACGGAACGTGCAAAGAGGAACGCGCAGTCCCTTTTACGCAGTCGGTCATCCAGTTGGCGAAGCGACGGCACGGTCCGGCGCTCGACGAGATCATGGTCCGGTAACAAGTCGGCCCGGTCGGCCTCGCCGCCCCGCGTGCGACCGCCCTACCCGGCGGCAAAGCGGAGGACGTGCGACATGGTGGTGACAGACGGCCGGTCGGGTTCCTGTCGGATCGCCGACCGTCCCGCCGTCCGTCGTCGACGCCGTGACCCGACCTCCGGCCGGGGGACACCCCGCTGTCCCGGGCGGCAAACGGCTGGTCCGGTCCGGGGTTGGTGGGCGACCATGGTCGGCATGGCGGGGTACCCGGGCGGACGACTGCCGATGCAGGGTGGGCTGCCGCCGGTGGCCCCGGTGGCCGGTCCGCTGGTCGAGATCGCCTGCGACGAGTCGGGCTTCTCCGGCACCAACCTGCTCGATCCGGCCACCCCGGTCATCAGCCACGCGAGTGTCGACCTGCGCGACGGTGAGGCGACCGAGCTGATCGCCGCGCTGCGCTCCGGCTCCCGGTTCTCGCCGGACGAGTTCAAGTCCCGGCAGTTCCTCCGCCGGCCCGAGGCGGGCGCGGTGCTGGGCCGGTTCCTCGCGGCACTGCGCGGCCGGGCCCACGTGCACCTGGTCGACAAGGAGTTCTTCCTGGTCACCCGGATCGTCGACCTGCTGCTGCACGAGCCGTCGTACGCCGCCGGCACGCGGCTGACCCGGGAGCACCGGCCGGCGGCCCTCGCGGTCCACCGGGCCGGGCGGCACGCCGGCGCCGACTGGACCGGCTTCCTCGCGGCCTTCGTCGCGATGCTCCGGACGAACCGGCGCCCGCGGCCGGACCGGCCTGCCGTCGAGCGGTTCTTCCAGGCGCGCGACGCCCTGCTCCGCCACGGGCCGGCCCCGTCGGCCGCGACGGTGCTGCGCGCGCTCGACCCGGCCCGGGTGGAGGTCGTGCTGGCCCGGCTGGCCGCGGACGACCGGTCGATCCCGCCACCGCTGGAGCCGCTGCTGCCGGCGCTCGCCGAGACCGTCCTGCACTGGAGCCGGGCGGAGCGGCCGGTCCTGGTGATCCACGACGAGCAGAGCGCGCTCACCGCCGACCGGCTGCGTCGCCTCCAACAGGCGCTCGCCGCCGCTCCGCCGGGGGCACCGGCCGGCCGGTCGCCGCTGGTCGGCCTGGTGATGGCCGACTCCCGGGACGATCCCCGGGTCCAGGTCGCCGACCTGCTCGCCGGGATCGCCCGGCGGATGCCCGGGATCGTCGACGACGACCTGCTCCGGCCGCTGCTCTCCCCGACCTCGCTGCGCGACCCGCTCGGTGCCGGGCGACCCGTCTGACGGCCGGGCGACCCGTCCGACGGCCGGGCAGTCACTGGTCACCCGGCGTGCGGCCGACTCCGGCTCACCGGCCGGCCAGGAACTCCTCGATGCGGTCGGTGACCGGCCCCGGGGAGTGTACGGGCAGGTCGTGGCCGGCGTCCGGCACGACCTCGACGTCGGCCGTCGGCACCAGACCGCGGAGGCGCTCGGCGACGTCGGCCGCGTCGTAGAGCCGGCTGCGGGCTCCCAGCAGGACCAGGGTGGGGACGGTGATCGAGGCCAGCTCGGCATCGGCGAGCGGGGTCGCGGCCGGCAACCGTCGCCGGAACGACAGCGACGCCCGCAGCAGTCCCAGCAGCTCCTCCTGCCGCAGCGTGGCGTTGCCCAGCGGGCCCGCCAGGCGGCGGCGGAGCGGCCCGGGGGTGAGGGCGGCCAGCCCGCCGGCGACCACCCAGAGCAGGAACCGGCCACTCACCGCGCCGAATCCCGCCGGGTCGAGCAGGGTCAGGCTGGCGGCCCGGCCGGGGAACCGCAGCTCGTGGCGGAGCGCCAGCCAGCCGCCGTACGACATGCCGACGAGGTGGGCGCGTCGCACGTCGAGGGCGTCGAGCGCCTCGGCCAGGCACTCGACGACCGCACCCTCGTCGGGCACGGGCGCTGTCTGCCGCGCCGCCCCGGGCTCGCCGATCGGGTCCACCGCGAGCACCGGATGGTGGGCGGACAGGCGGGCCAGGTACGGGGTCCAGCTCAGCGCGTTCCCGCCCGCCCCCGGCAGCAGCACGACCGGCGTGCCCTCGGCGGACCCGAAACGGTAGGCGACGACCTCGCCGAAGCGGGTCGGCGCGACGACCGTCTCGGGCGGCGCCGGCCAGAGCCGGGCCCGCGCCTGGTCGTAGGCGGTGTGGAATCGTGTCCGGGCCCGGTCGCTGGTGAATTCGCTGATCCGATCCGGCGCTTTCATGGTACGACCGTATCATGAAAGCGCCTTCGAGCAGGGGGACGGTGCACTGTGCCCAAACGGGTGGACCATGACCAGCGGCGACGCCACATCGCCGGGGCCCTGCTGCGCATCGCCGAGCAGCGCGGACTGCAACACGCCAGCATGCGCGAGGTCGCCGCGGCCGCCGAGGTGTCCGTGCGGCTGGTGCAGTACTACTTCCACACCAAGGACGAGCTGCTCCTCGCGGCGCTCGGCTACCTGGCCGAGGAGCTCGGCGCCCGGGTCACCCGTCGGATCACCGAGCTCGGCTCGCCGCCCGCCCCGCGCGACGTCGTCGCCGCCACCCTGACCGCGATCCTGCCGACCGACCCGGAGAGCATCCGGCTGACCCGCACCTACGCCGCCTTCTACAGCCTGGTCCTGGCCGAACCGGACCTGACCCGGCACGGGGCACCCCACCCCGACCTGCTGGAAGGTTTCCTCGCCAACCAGCTCCGGGCCGCCCAGCAGGCCGGTGACGCCCATCCCGACCTGGACCCCGAGCTCACCGCCGCCGCGCTGCTCGCGCTCACCAACGGCCTCGGCTCCAGCGTCCTCGGTGGACAGCGCGATGCCGACGCGGCGTTGCGCATCCTCACCTACCAGCTCGACCGCCTGTACGTCCCCCGCTGAGCCCTCGCCCGGTCAGCGCGGCGTGGCCGGCCCGTCCTGCTCGGCCAGCGCCTTGATGCCCTCCAGCGTGGCCCGGATGCCGGTCCGCAGGTCGGCGAGGCGGTGCCGGACGAGCGCCTCCTCGCGGTCCGGCATGCGGTCGATCGCCAGGCTGAGCCCGGAGCGGGCCGGGCCGAGCCGGGCGCCGAGGCGCAACCGGGTGCCGCCGTCCTCCGGGGTCAGGTCGAAGCGCCAGCTGGCCAGCGGGGTGTGCGGGTCCGCGGCGGGACCGCCGTACCGGCCGTCCGGATCCACCACCGCCCAGGCGAAGGTGCGCGGGGCGGCCAGCTCGGTCACGTACGAGACGGTGCGCCACTCGCCGAGCAGCGCGTTGCGGTTGTGACCCTCGAAGCGGGCCCCCGGCGCCGGTGGATCGTCCAGCCAGCGCACCCGCCGCAGCTCCGGACTGAACCGGGCCGGCACCTCGATGTCGCTCACCAGCTCCCACACCCGCCCCGGCGCCGCCCCGACGTGGACGTCGCACTCGACCACCGGACCGTCCCCGTACCGCACGGCGTCCTCCCGATCCTGCACACCGGCCGGCGGCGCCCGGCACCGTGCCACCGTGCCGGCGCAGCCGGTTCCGCCCGTCCGCCTCCGCGCCCCTGGTGCCGACTGTAGGCATCCGCCCCCCGGTCGGCTGGCCCTCCGGCGTGCGCGATACGTCACAGCCCGACCGGACCGTCCACTGCGGGCATCCGCGCGTGCCGACGGCACCTAAGGTGGGACGCCGGACCGTTGATCGAGGGAGTGACCGTTGGTGCCGTCGTACCGCCCGTCCCGCTGGTGCGCCGCCGGCCTGGCCCTCGGCCTCGTCGCCGGACTCGCCGCGTGCAGCCCGCCCCGGGCGGAGTCACCCGAGCGGCCGTCCCCGGCGGCGAGCACCGACCGCAAGAGTCACCGCAAGAGCGTGCGCCCGGCCGGAGAGGAGGGCCCGACCGCCACCTGGTCGCTGCGCGCGAACCGGATCGACGAGCAGTCGGCGCAGGTCGGCCCGGTGATCGTCATCCCCGACGAGCGGGAACTGCGGGCGGTGGACCGGGCGACCGGAGCGGACCGGTGGCGGCACTCCTTCGCCAGGAGCTACCGGTACACGGTCGCCGACGGCCTGATCGTGGTCACCGCCGGCAACGGCGACGGGCCGCTCGAGGTGCTCGATCCGGCCACCGGGGCCGTCCGCTGGCGGGCCGACGACACCCAGGACGTCGTCGTGCACCAGAAGACCGTCTACGACCGCGAGTGCGTCGGCACCGGACCGTCGGCCCGGTGCGCGGTCGTCGCCCACGACATCCGGGACGGCCGCCGGCTCTGGCGGTTGCCCTCCGACCGGTTCGCCTCCGTGAGCGACAAGGCGCTCGGCGCGCGTACCCCGTACGCCCCGGCCACCGACCGGTACCTGCCCGCGCGGTTGACCGCGACCGACGGCTTCCACGCCGTCGCGGCCGGCACCGGCAAGCTCGCCACCGGCCGACTGCCCAGCCGGGCCTGGTACGGCTTCATGGCCGGCGACCTGCTGGTCACCACCGACAACGACCCGCCCCAGGGTGACCGGCAGTGCACCGTCACCATCGCCACCGTCGACGCGGCCACCGGGGCGAAACGCTGGTCCGGCCCGGTCTACAGCGGGCGACGCGAGAACGGCGACTGCCAGAAGTGGCTGACGAACCGCGAGAGCGGCATGGACCTGATCGGCGCCGGTACCCGGCTCGTCGCCGTCACCGCCACCGGCCGGCCACAGCTCGTGGACCTGGGCACCGGCAAGGCGGTCTGGGTGGGCGCCACCCCCGGGGTGCCGATCGACGGCGACGACCGGTCCGTCCTGGTACGGCGTACCGCCGACGAGGGCGAGCTGGCCCTGCTCGACCTGGAGACCGGTACGCCCCGGTGGACCGCGCCGGACCCGGGGCTCTCCGGCCAGTCGGCGAGCTGGCACTCGACCGTGACCGGACGACTCGTGGCGGTCAGCGGCGCGACCGGTGACCGCCCGTTCGTGCTCGTCCTCGACGTCGCCACCGGCCGGCAGCTCGGCCGCTACCCGGGTTGGGTCGCCGGCGCCGGGGAGGACTGGGTCGCGGTGACCCACTCCGGCGGGCCCGACGGGATCACCCTGGACCTGCACACCTTCTGACCCGATTGGACGCCCGACCCGGCCCGGGAACCGTCGGCCGACCGGGTCGGGCGTGCTCTCCCCGGGTGACGACCCGGCCACGCTGGCCGAACACTGGCCCTGGTGGTCCGGGTATTCCGCTGGAGCCGGCCGGGGCGGGCCGACTAGCCTCGCCGGATGCCGGTACGCCCCCACCCCGACGCCCCCACCGACTCGCTGCTCGTCGCCGAGGACGGCACGACACTGGCCCGCCTGCGCGTCCGCGACGACGCGGGGCAACCGGTCGCCGCAGACGTACGCGCGCTGCCCGGGGTGTCGGCGGTGCGGCTGGCCGGGCAGGCGCGCGCGGACCTCGCCGGCCACCGGTTGGAGACGACTGACGACGCCCTGGTGGCGGCGCTGGTGGACGGCGGCCTGCGGCTGCGTCGCGCGGCGACCGAGATGCGTCACGACCTGGACCGGGTGCCCGCGCCGGGCCCGCTGCCGGCCGGCTGGTCGCTGGGTCCGCCCGGCTGGGACGACGAGCTGGCGGCCGGGTTGGCGGCGGCGTACGGGCCGGAGCACCCCGACGGGGCGTGGCAGCCGGGCGACACGGCGGAGATCCGGTCGATGTTCGAGACCGGGGAGCCGGTGCCGCCGCTGGCGCCCGCCTCGGCCCGGCTGCGCGACGCCGAGGGACGCAGCGCCGGTCACGTGCTCTGCGCCGGCCCGGTGCCGTGGACCGAGGACGCCTGCGCCTGGGTGCTCAACCTCGCCGTGGCACCGCACGCCCAGCGGCGCGGGGCGGGCCGCGCCCTGCTCGCCCACGCGCTGCGCGGCGCGCGGCAGGCCGGCCTGCCCGCCGTCGGCCTCTCCGTCGCCGACGGCAACCCGGCCCGCCGGATGTACGACGACGCGGGCTTCCGTCCGGTCCACCGGACGCTCTCGGTGCTGCTACCCGACCGTTGACGCGCCGGCCGGACGCGGCGGCGGGGCGTGCTCACGCGGGCCGCCGACCTGCGCGAGCATTCAGATCCGGGCGGCCGCGGCGGCGCGTACCTCCGGTGTCTCCAGCAGGTCGTCGCGCAGCGCGCGCAGCCGGTCGCGGACCTCGGGGCCGAGCGCGACGTGCCGGGCCGCCAGCAGCCGTACGTCCGCCTCGCAGTCCCACAACCCCTCGCGCAGGCAGCGGGCCGCGTCGTCGGCGTCCACGCGCAGCCGGGCCCGCAGGTAGGCGGCCCGCTCGTAGGAGTGCGGGCTGAACCAGAGCCGACGCAGCCACGGCAGCGCCTCGGCACGCCGGGGGGTGTCCAGCCGGACCAGCCCGGTGAGCAGCCGGTCGTACCCGCACAGGTCGTCCGGGCGGCCGTCGAGCCAGGCGAGGCCGTCGAGCAGGGCGCCCGCGTCGCGGGCCTCGCCGTGCTCCGCCAGCAGCAGCAGCGCGGTCCAGTGCAGCGGATGCCGCGGTGCGGTGGCCCAGTGCCGCGCCGCGGGTACGGCGAGCGGGCCGAGGTGGGTCAGCGCGGCGTGGAGCGGGTACCCGACGTCGGCGGCCAGCAGCGGGTCGACGAGGTCGAGCAGCGCGGGCTCCGGTGGTCGACGGCGCAGCTCCCGCAGGGCGGGACGCCAGTCCGCCGTCCGCGTGGCGTCGCCGAGCAGGTCCAGCAGCGCGGTGCCGGTGCTGCCGGCGAAGGGCCGGGCCGGCCCGGGGCGCAGTCGGGTGGCGGCCACGGCGTCGGCGATCCGCCGGTCCCGGTCGGCCCACCGGGGCCAGGGCGGCGACAGCCAGTGCACCTGGGCGGGGTCGAGGTCGCCCAGCCGGTCGGCGACCGTGTCGTACAGGTCGTCCCATTGGTCGACCGGCCAGTCGCGGGCGAGCGACGCCAGGACCTCGTGCCACCGGTCGCCCTCGCGGACCAGGTCGCGCAGCGCCGCCACCGTGCCGTCGTAGTCGATCCGGCCCAGCTCGACCAGCACGTCGAGGGTGTGCTGGAACTGGTTGTCGTCATCGGCCGGGTCCGGTGCGGCGGCGGCCAGCCCGGCCACCATCGGCGCGACCGGCAGCCGCAGGTCGCGGACCAGCCGGGCGAGGTAGCCGGCCCGCTCGTCGATCTGCCAGAACCACCGGTGGTCGCGGCGCAGGCAGGCGAGGACCGCCTCGGGGGCGGCCGGGTCGACCAGGGCCCGGTGGGCGCCCCGCCCGAGACCCCGCTGGAGCGCCCCGACCAGGGTGCGCGTCGGCGCGTACCGCCAGCCGGTCGAATCGTCGGTGTCGTCGCTCATCGCCGGCAGTCTGCCCGGAGACCGCGGGCCGCCGCCTCCGGTTTCCGGCCCCGCCGGCCGCCCCGCCCATGCGGCCACCGGGTGCGGCCCACCGGATCCCGCCTGACAGCACCGGCGGCGGGCCCTAGGCTGCCGGGCATGGTCCGTTCCGCCCCCGCCGAGCCGCCGGCCACTCCGCTCACCGACGGCGTGGTCAGCCTGCGGTTGCGGCGGGAATCCGATGTGGACCCGATCGCCACGGCGAGCCACGACCCCGAGATCCGCCGCTGGCTGGACGACACGCCGATGGACGCGCAGGCCCGACGGACCGCCCTGGCCCGGGCCGCCGAGGCGTGGCGCAGCGGCCGGGCCGCGCCGCTGGTGATCGCCGACGCGGTGACCGACGAGCCACTGGGGATGGTCAACCTCCAGTTCCGCGACGACGAGGTGGCCACCGTCGCCTACGGCGTGTTCCCGCAGCAGCGCGGGCGCGGGATCGCCCCGCGGGCGGTCCGGCTGCTGGCGGGCTGGGCCCGGACCGGCCCGGCGGTGCGGCAGGTCCTGCTGGAGACCGACGAGGACAACACGGCCTCGATCCGGGTGGCGGAGAAGAGCGGCTTCCGCCGGATCGGGGCGTACACCCGGTCGGACGCCGACGGGGTCGCGCGGACGGTGCTGGTCTTCGCGGCGGATCCGGCCTGAGTTCAGCGCCCGACCCGGTCGCGGACGGCGCGCAGCAGCCGCCGTACCGCCACCCGGTGACCGCCGGAGCCGATCACCAGCAGCCGGTACAGGCGGCCGAGCGGTCCCGGAAAGGCCGCGTACGTGCGGGCACTGATCATCGTGCCGCCGGACACCGGGGTGAGGGTGAACAGCCAGACGTAGCGGGCGTAGCGGTGCCGGCCGGTGAGCCGGACCAGCCGGCCGGGCACCGCCTCGGTCACCGCGAAGCCGGGCAGCGCGGCGCCCTCGTCGAAGAGCGTGCCGGTGGCCCGCCCGGGCTCGGCGGCGAGCAGCCGGGCCAGGGCGGTCGCGCCGGCGCCCCGCCCGCCGCCCAACTGCCGGGCCAGGGTCCGCCAGGTCGACGCCGGGGACGCGGGCGCGATGATCCGGTGTTCGTCGACGAACGGCAGCCCGTCCAGGTCCGGCCGGATCATGTGAGCTCCCTCCGTGGCGGCTCCGTCCAGCCTGCGCCGGACGCCCCGCCCGGGGTTCCCCCGCGCGCGGGAGGCCCGCCCCGCCGGCGGGGGAGCGGTTCAGCCGGCGCGCACCCGGAACTCGGTGCCGTCCGGGTCGGCCAGCACGGCCGCGCCGTCCGGGTCGTCGTCGAGCCGGGTGGCTCCGAGGGCGACCAGCCGCTCGACCTCGGCCCGCTGGTCCGCGCCGGCGCAGACGAGTTCGAAGCGCTGCGGGCCGCGTCCCGCCCGGGGGTGCACCGGCGGGCCGCCCCAGGCGACCTTCGTGCCGCCCTGCGGTGACTGGACTGCGGTCTCCTCGTCCCGGTCCCACACCAGCGGCCAGTCCAGCGCCGCGCCCCAGAAGAGACCGACACCGCGGGTGCCGTCGCAGGCCAGCTCGCCGAGCGGGCCGCAGCCGGCGAGGTAGGAGTTGCCCGGCTCGATCACGCAGAACTCGTAGCCCGCCGGGTCGGCCAGCACGATGTGCCCCTCCTCGGGACGTTGACCCACGTCGAGGTGGCGGCCACCGAGCCGCAGCGCGGTCGCCACCCGCTGCTCCTGGTCGGCGGCACTGTCACTGGTCAGGTGCAGGTGCAGGTAGTGCGGCACCGGGCCGGGCTCACCGGCGACGAACCGGAGGCCGACCTGGCCGTCCCCGCCGGGCAGGAGCAGACCACCGGCCTCCGCGACGACGCTGCGGTCGAGCAGGTCGGCCCAGAACCGGGCCAGGCGGGCGGGGTCGTGCGCGGCGACGTCCACGGTCAGGGTTCGCGAGGGCATCCGCCCACGCTAGGTACGCGTACACCGGCCGACAACGCCTTTTCCGGCTCAGCGCTGCCGGTTGTCGAGCAGTTCGTTGAGGTGCAGCGCGGTGGTGATCAGGGCGAGGTGGCTGAACGCCTGCGGGAAGTTGCCGATCTGCTCGCCGGTGAGGGCGATCTCCTCCGCGTACAGCCGCAGGTTGCTGCTGAAGGTGAACATCTTCTCGAAGGTCAGCCGGGCGTCGTCGAGCCGGCCGGCGCCGGCGAGCGCCGAGACGTACCAGAAGCTGCACATGTTGAAGGTGCCCTCGTCGCCGGGCAGCCCGTCGGGCGCGGCCGCCGGGTCGTAGCGGTGCACCAGGCTGTCGGAGACCAGGTCCTCCTCGATCGCCTTCAACGTCGACTGCCAGAGCGGATCGGACGGGGTGATGAAGTCGACCGCCGGCATGATGAGCAGCGCCGCGTCGAGGACCGGTTCGCCGAAACTCTGCACGAAGGAGCGGCGGCCCAGGTGGTAGCCGCGCTCCATGATCTGGTTGTAGACCAGGTCGCGCTGCTGGACCCAGCGGTTGACGTCGGCCGGCCGGCCGTGCCGGTTGGCGAGCCGGATCGCCCGGTCGAAGGCCACCCAGGACATCAGCCGGCCGTACGTGTAGTTGCGGGGGTGGTGGCGGCTCTCCCAGATGCCCGCGTCGGGCTGGTCCCAGTGCTGGCAGAGCCAGTCGACCAGCCGTACGGTGCTGCGCCACACCTGGTGCGAGGGGCGGATGCCCTGCTGGTCGGCGAGGTGCATGGCGTACAGCGCCTCGCCGTGGATGTCGAGCTGCAACTGGTCGGCCGCGCCGTTGCCGATGCGTACCGGCCCGGAGCCGCGGTAGCCCTCGAAGTGTTCGAGCACCTCCTCGTGCAGGTCGGACGAGCCGTCCACCCGGTACATGATCTTCAGTGGGGCGGCGTTGTCGCCGGCCTCGCGGACCCGCTCGTCGAGCCACTCCACGTACCGGCTGGCCTCCTCGGTGAAGCCGAGCCCGAGCAGGGCGTACACGGAGAAGGACGTGTCCCGGATCCAGGTGTAGCGGTAGTCCCAGTTGCGGGTGCCGCCGAGCTGCTCCGGCAGCGACGCGGTCGGCGCGGCGATCATCGCGCCGGTGGGCGCGTACGTCATCAGCTTCAGCGTGATCGCGGACCGCTCCACCATCTCCCGCCAGCGCCCCCCGTAGGTGGACCGGTCGAGCCAGCGGCGCCAGAAGTCGAGGGTCCGCTCGAAGATCGCCCCCACCTCCTCGGCCGGGATGATCCGCGGCGGGCGCAGCGAGGCGGTCTCCAGCACGATGCCGCCGGTCTCGCCCTCCTGGAGGGTGACCCGGCCGACCAGGTCGTGCCCGTCGGCCATCACGTCGCGCTCGCGCAGCAGCCGGGGGACCGGGCGCACCGGGTTGAGGGTCAGCGTCAGCGTCGGGCTGCGGAAGACGTACCCCTCCGGGTGTTCTTCCAGGTCGTGCGGGTCGCGGCCGTAGTTGAACCGGGGCCGGCACTCCAGTTTGAAGTGCATGCTGCCGCGGATCATCCGCACCAGGCGCACCAGGCGGTGCTGGTCGGTGGGCCGGTCGCCGGCCACCGGCATGAAGTCGATGATCTCGGCGACCCCGTCGGCGCTGATGAACCGGGTGATCAGGATCGGGGTGTCGGGCTGGTAGAGCTGCTTGGTCACGTACTTGACGCCGTCCGGGGTGATCCGGAAGTAGCCGCCCATGTTCCGGTCCAGCAGCGCGGCGAAGATGCTCGGCGAGTCGAAGCGCGGCGCGCAGAACCAGTCGATGGTGCCGTCGCAGGTCACCAGGGCAGCCGTCTGCAGATCGCCGATCAGCCCGTGGTCCTCGATGGCGGGATAGTCGTCCACGCCGGCCTCCCCACCTCACCTGCCTCCGTCCGGACGGTATCCACGGCGGGCGGTGCGGGAGCGCCGGACCGGCGCGGTGTCACCCGAGCGGGTCCACCTCGATCACGTCGGTCGGCGCCCGGCGGGGTGCCGGCGGCAACTCCTCGGCCGGCCCCCACCCGACCCGGACCACCAGGTAGGGCTCCCCGATCCCGGCGAGCAGGTCGCGCATCATCCGGCGCGGCCAGGCCAGCTCGATGGCGTCGCTGATCGGCGCGGTCGCCAACCCCTCGGCGGTCGCGGTGAGCAGCAGCGCCGACAGCGCCTCCCCGCCGCGCAGCCAGGCGTCCGGCTCGTCGCGGTCACCGAAGACGATGACGTACGCCGCGCCCCGGTCGAAGTCCGCGCCCGCGCTCAGCCCGGCCGCGCCACCAGGGGCGTGGTCGCGCAGCGGCACCCGGCGCGGCGCGGGGCGTACGGCGGTGGCGGTGGGTACGCCGTCACCGCTCTCCGGCGGCCGGTTGGTCCACCGGTGCAGTTCCTCCCGGTACGCCGGGTCGGCCAGCTCGGCGTCGGCGGCGCGGCCGGTGGAGACGGCCAGCATCGGCATCTGGTCGGGGCGCACCACGTGCAGGTGGGCGGCCTCGGCCTCGACGGCGTCGCGCAGCCGGGACAGCACCGCCTCCGGCACGGGTCGGTCGCCGTACGCCCGGCGGTCGGTGCGGCGGCGGGGGATCGCCTCGACCAGCCGGCCCGCCGCGACGTCCAGGTCGGCCGGGCCGGTGGCGCGCAGCCGGGCCAGCAGCGCCGGGTCGGCCGGGTCGGGGAACCGGTCGACGGTGACCGCCCAGCCGACGGCGGCCAGCGACAGCCGGGCGTGGTGCAGGGCGGCCCCGCAGCTCAGCGTCAGCAGCCGGCCGTCCGGGTCGGTGGTCGCCAGCCGCCGGTCGGGGTCGGCGCGCAGTTCGAGGGCGTCCCGGGTGACCCGCCACCGCCAGGGCTGGGTGTTGAACACCGACGGGGCGTGCAGCGACTGCCGGGCCGCGGCCTCCAGCACCCGCACCGTGGGGGTCTGCTCCGTCCAGGTCGACGGCTGGCTCATGGTGGGCCTCCTCGCGTTGCTCGTCCCCCTCCGACCCTGCCCGCCGGGCGAGGGCCGGCCCAGGGCCGGAGGACCCGTCAGCCCGGGACCGCCGGTCCCGGGCTGCGGCCGGCGGCCGAGGGGTCCGGCGGGGCGCCGCCCGTCCAGGTGGCCAGGGCCAGGGTGAGGCCGAGAACGGTGGCGGGGTCGTGCAGGCGCTCGCCGTACAGCTCGCGCAGCTTGCCCATCCGGTAGCGGACGGTCTGCGGGTGCACGAACAGCTCGGTGGCGACGTCGTCGCGGCGGCCCTGGTGCAGCAGCCAGGAACGCAGCGTCTCGACCAGCCGGTCGGCGGTGGCCGGGGGCAGGTCGGCGAGCGGACGCAGCACCTGGGCGCGCAGGTCGGCCAGCCCCTCCGGGTCCGTGCTGAGCAGCAGCTCGGCCAGGTGTTCCTCGGTGTCCACGGGCGCGGCGTCGGGGCTGCCGAGGCCGAGGGCGAGCGCCCGGGTGGCCCGCTGGTAGGAGGCGGCGACCCGGTGCCAGGGCCGGGCCGGGCCGAGCACCGCGCGCCGGCCGTGCAGCAGCCGGGTGAGCTGCCGCCGCCGGGCGCCGTGCATGTCCGACACCAGCAGGACGACGCGTTCCTCGGCCGGGTCCAGGCCGGGCAGGTCCTCGCCGCTCTCCAGGGTGTGCGGGCCGAGCAGGGCGAGCACCGCGCGCAGGTGCCGACGGGGCAGCAGGACCACGGTGAGCGTCTGCGGCAGCGGCCAGTCGGCCAGCTCGGCGCCCCGGCGTAGCAGCTCCTCCGGCTCCCCGGCGAGCAGCTGGCGGGTCAGGCGTTCCAGGTAGCGGCGGCGCACCCGCCCGGCGCTGGCCAGCTCGTCGGCGTGCCCGGCCACGCTGGCCGCCGACAGCTCGTCGATGTACGCGAACATCAACTCGGCGAACTCGGCGACGGTCTCGGCGGCCAGCCCGCTGCGCACCGTGGTGCTGGACACCTCCCGCCAGGCCACCCGGGCGCCGACCCGGTACGCGGCCAGCAGCGCGTCCATGCTCCGCCCGGAGCGCGCCTCCCCGCTGCCGAGCGCGTACGCGGCCTCCAGCGCGGGGGCCAGCGGGGTGCTCGGGTCGGTGGCCTGGGTACCCTCGATGAGCTGGAGGAACGTGCCCAGGGCGACGAGTACCGCGTTCTCGATCTTGGCCCGCATCGCGCCGGTGAGCGCGCCGGAGTAGTCGGGCACCTCGGCGGTGATCGCGCTGACCGTCCGCTCGGCCACCAGGGGCAGCCGGTCGCGCAGCAGACCGGCCATGTGGTCGTCGAGGTCGAGCCGGGTGGCGCGGTGGGTGGTCGCGGGCTCGTCCGACATCATTGTTCTCCCCGAACAAAAACCTACGGGTGTTTCACCTTTGACGGTCAAGATGTTATGCGATAGCGCGGTCACCCTGGGGATATGACCACAACTGCCCCGCGCCCCGCCCAGAAGGTGTCCTTCCGGGACAGGCTGCTGCGGCTGGCCGGCTCGGTCACCACTCCGCTGCTGCCCGACGACTACCTCGACCTCGTCGCCCCGCTGCGGGCCGGTGCGCCGCTGCGCGGCCGGATCGTCGCCGTGCACCCCGAGACCCGGGACGCGGCGACCGTGGTGATCCAGCCAGGTCGGGGGTGGCGCGGCCACCGCCCCGGCCAGTACGTGCGCCTCGGCGTGGACGTGGACGGGGTCCGCCAGTGGCGGGCCTACTCGCTCACCTCGCCGCCGGAGCGCGCCGACGGCCGGATCACCGTCACCGTGAAGGCGATCCCGGACGGCAAGGTCAGCAACCACCTGGTCCGTCGGGTCCGGCCCGGCACGATCGTCCAGCTCGACCAGGCCCAGGGCGAGTTCACGCTGCCGGTGGCGACCCCGGAGCGGGTCCTGTTCCTCACCGCCGGCAGCGGCGTCACCCCGGTGATGGGGATGCTGCGGGCCGGCCTGCCCGGCCGGGCCGACGTGGTGGTGGTGCACTCCGCGCCCGGCCCCGACGACGTGATCTTCGGCGCCGAGCTGCGGGGCCTCGCCGCGGCCGGGGCGCTGCGGCTGGTCGAGCGGCACACCGACACCGACGGCCTGCTCGGCGTGCACGAGCTGGACGAGCTGGTCCCCGACCACCGCGACCGGGAGACCTGGGCCTGCGGGCCGGTCGGCATGCTCGACGCGATCGAGGGGTACTGGTCCACCAACGGGCTGGCCGAGCGGCTGCACACCGAGCGGTTCCGGCCCACGGTCATCTCGCCCGGCGAGGGCGGCACGGTGACCTTCACCGGGGCCGGCGTGACCGTCGAGGCCGACGGGGCCACCCCGATCCTCGACGCCGGGGAGGCCGCCGGGGTGCTCATGCCGTCCGGCTGCCGGATGGGCATCTGCTACGGCTGCGTGGTCCCGCTGCGCCAGGGCGCGGTCCGGGACCTGCGCAACGGCGACCTGACCACCGCCGTCCCCGGCGACGGCGTGCTCGTGCAGACCTGCGTGTCGGCGGCCGCCGGTACCTGCGACATCGAACTCTGACGGGAGCCACCGACGTGACCGTGATCCAGAAGAAGGCCGACCACCCGATCGCCCACCTGAGCGCCGAGGACATCGAGATCATCGGCAAGGAGCTGGACGCGATCCGGGACCGGGTGCTCGCCGACCGGGGGGAGCGGGACGCCCGCTACATCCGCAAGGTGATCAAGACCCAGCGGACGCTGGAGGTGAGCAGCCGGGCCGTGCTGCTCTTCTCGCTCTTCCCGCCGGCCTGGGTGGTGGGCACGCTCGGCCTGTCCATCGCCAAGATCCTGGAGAACATGGAGATCGGCCACAACATCCTGCACGGCCAGTACGACTTCATGCGCGACCCGAAGATCCACTCCACCACCTGGGAGTGGGACCACGTCTCGCCGGCCGAGCAGTGGAAGCACTCGCACAACGAGCTGCACCACCGCTTCACCAACGTGCTCGGCAAGGACAACGACCTCGGGTACGGCATCATGCGCGTCGACGAGGACCAGAAGTGGCACCCGATCTACCTGGGCCAGCCGCTGTGGAACTTCATCAACGCCTGCTTCTTCGAGTACGGCATCGCCGCGTACGACCTGGAACTGGGGCGCAACCTGCGCAAGGGCCGGCACAAGGACCCGGCGTTCCGGGCCCGCGCGAAGGCCGTCGGCCGCAAGATCCGCCGCCAGGTGCTCAAGGACTACGTGCTGCACCCGCTGCTCTCCGGCCCGTCGTTCCTGACCACCCTGGCCGCCACCTTCACCGCGAACCTGGTCCGCAACGTGTGGAGCCACTCGGTGATCATGTGCGGGCACTTCCCGAACGGCGTGGAGACCTTCTCCAAGACCTCCATCGAGGGCGAGACCAAGGGCGAGTGGTACCTGCGGCAGATGCTCGGCTCGGCCAACATCAGCGGCAGCCGGCTGATGCACATCATGACCGGCAACCTGTCCTTCCAGATCGAGCACCACCTCTTCCCCGACCTGCCGAGCAGCCGCTACCAGGAGATCGCCCCGCAGGTCCGGGCGCTGTTCGACCGGTACGGGCTGAAGTACACCACCGGCCCGCTGCCCAAGCAGGTCGCCTCGGCCTGGTGGAAGGTGATCCGGCTGTCGCTGCCGAACCGGCGCAGCACGGCGCCGGAGCCGCTGGCCCCGGCCCCGCTGGCCCCCGCCAACGCCTGACCGGCTCGCCCTGGTTCGCGCTCGGCGCACAGCAGCAGCACGCGTGCGGAGCGGTATGCCTCTCAGTCATGAAGATGCCTGAGAGGCATACCGCTCTGTCGACTTCTGTCCGCAGCGGCGCTGACGGGTCCGTCGCGCCGGGCGACGGTGCGGAAAAGCACTGGGCGGCACCGGCCGCCGCCGACTACCGTGCCGGCATGCAGTCCAGGCGCACCGGCACCACCGCCGCCGCGCGAGCTTCCCGCTCGCCGGCCGCCGCCGCCTGACCCCGCTCCAGAAGCACCGGCGACCGGAAACGGTCCGCCGGTGTCGTCGTGTCACGCGCCGATCGCGCGGTGGGCCGGCTCCGGTCGTCGCCGACCCGGAAGGCCCACGCCGTGACCCTCGACGAGATCATCCGCACGTTCCTCGACCAATACCACCGCCGGCAGCACACTCACGCGCCGGAGAGCTCCCTGGTCCCGCCGGCCGGCGACCCGGTGCTCTTCACCACCTCCGGCATGCACCCGCTCACCCCGTACCTGCTGGGGCGCCCGCACCCCGGCGGGCGGCGACTGGCGAACGTGCAACGCTGCCTGCGCACCACCGACCTGGACGAGGTCGGCGACCGCACCCACCTGACCGTCTTCGACATGCTCGGCTCGTGGTCGCTCGGCGACTACGACATCGCGACCAGCCTGCGGTGGGGCCACGAGCTGCTCACCGAGGGCTTCGGCATCGACCCCGGCCGGCTGCACGCCACCGTCTTCGGCGGCGACGACCAGGTCGGCCCGGACGGGACCGCGCTGCGCACCTGGACCGGACTCGGCGTACCGGTCGAGGTGAACGGGGCGGCGGAGAACTGGTGGTCCAACGGCCCGACCGGCCCCTGCGGGCCCGACTCGGAGATCTTCGTGTGGACCGGGGACGGCCCACCCACCGGCACGCCCGGCACCGACGAGCGCTGGATGGAGGTCTGGAACCACGTCCAGATGCGCTACCACCGGCACGACGACGGGCGGCTCACCCCGCTGCCACACGTCAGCATCGACACCGGGATGGGCCTGGAACGGCTGGAGCTGGTGCTGACCGGCGGTGCGGACGTCTTCGCGGGCGAGGGCCTGCGCCCGTGGGTCGACGCGATCCGCGAGCGCTGGCCGCTCGGCGGGACCGAGCGGCGCGTGGTCGCGGACCACCTCCGGTCCGCGGTGGTCGTCCTCGGCGACGGGGTACGCCCCGGCAACACCGGCCGCGGGTACGTGCTGCGCCGGCTGATCCGCCGGGCGCTCACCCTGCTCTGGCGCGACGACCCGGGGCGCAGCCTGGCGGACCTGCCCGACGAGGTGTTCGCGGCGACCGGTCGGCGCTTCCGCCAGCAGCCCGACCTGCCGGTGCTGCGCACGGTCCTCGCCGACGAGGAGCGGCGCTTCCGGGAGCTGCTGCGGCGGGGCCGGCCGCTGGTCGACCGGGTGCGGGGACGCGGCCCGCTCACCGACCGCGACTACCACTGGTTGCACGACACCCACGGCCTGCCCCGCGACCTGGTCGACGCCCTGCTCACCGAGGGTGGCTGACCCGGCGGACGGGCGACCCGGTGGCAGCGGCGGTGCGCCGGTGTCAGACTCGGCAGCGGGGGACCACCGCAGTGAGGGGCGTGGACGGATGGGATACGAGGTCAGGCCGGACGAGGAGACGTCGACGCTGCTCGGCGCCCGGGTCACCGTCTCCGACGCCACCGCGCTGCTCGCCGCCGCGGCGGACGGTCCCGTCGACCTGCTGGTGGGCGCGGACTTCCCGGCCCCGGTCCGGGACGTGCGGGTCACCCTGCACGCGGCGGAGGGGGTGCACCGGTTCGAGGCGTACCTGCGGGTCGACGGTCCCGTCCAGGCCGTCGGGCTGCTCGCGCTCGGCCTGGCCGGACCTGTCGGGCTGCTGCTCGCCCAGCGCCTCGCCGCGCGCGGCGGCGACGGGCTGCCCGCCGGCGTCGGGCGGTTCGCCGCCGAGGCCGGCCGCCGCCTCGGGCTGCGTCCCACCGGCACCGCGCTCGCCGAACCGCCGCGCGACGCGGCCGGGCAGGCGGTGCTGCGCACGGCCGAGGAGTTGGGCCTGCACCCCAGCGCCAGCCAGGACGGTGACGCGCTGACCCTGCGAGCGTCGGTGCCCAGCGCCGAGGTCACCCCGGCCCACCTGCACGCCATGGTCGGCGTGCTGTTGCAGGCCGTCCGGGAACTGGCCGGCGACACCCCCGAGCCGACGCTGCTGCGCGGGCGCGCGTACACGGTGGGCCGGCGGGTGGCCACGACGACGCCGGCGGTCAGCGCGGCGGTGACCCTCGACCAGGTCGGTGGCCTGCCCGACGTGGTGGCCCGGTTCCGCGAGGTCGCGGTCTCCTTCCGGCACCCGCAGGTGATGGCCCGCTGGGGCGCGCGCCGCCCGCAGGGCATCCTGCTGTACGGGCCGCCCGGCACCGGCAAGACCATGCTGGCCCGGGCGCTGGCCAACGAGGTGGGCGCGGACTTCGTGGAGATCCGCACCCCGGAGATCCTGGACAAGTACCTCGGCGGCTCGGAGCGCAACATCAAGCGGATCTTCCGGGAGGCGCGCGGCTACCGGCGGCCCACCGTGATGCTCTTCGACGAGTTCGACAGCATCATCAGCTACGCGGGGGCCGGCGGGGACGCCGCCAGCCAGGCGGTCAACGCCGTCGCCGGCATCTTCAAGCAGGAGATGAACACCCTGTTCGAGGAGAACCCGGACGTGATCGTGGTGGCCACCACCAACTTCCCGCAGCGGGTCGACGCCTCGCTGATCCGCTCCGGCCGCTTCGACCTCAAGATCGCCATCCCGGCGCCCGACGAGACCGGCCGCGCCGAGATCATCACCAAGATGGTCCGCGAGCTGATCGACCGGCACGAGCGCCCCGGCTTCCGGATGTTCGCCGCCGACGTCGACCCGGCCGCGCTCGCCGCCGAGACCCCGGGGCTCACCGGCGCCGACCTGCGCGAGGTGCTGCGCCGGGTGCAACTCGCCAAGGCGATGCGGGAGGCGGCGGAAGGTGCGCCGGCCGCCCCGATCAGCCAGGATGACCTCCGAGAGGCCGTCGCCGGGCTGCGCCGCGGCTGACGACGGTACGCCGGAAGGAGCCCCGTTGTCCTCGTCCGACCTGCTGCTGTCCCGCCGCGACCTGGCGTTCCTGCTGCACGACTGGCTGGACGTGACCCGGCTGACCGAGCGGCCCCGCTACGCCGAGCACTCCCGGGACACCGTCGACGCGGTGCTGGACCTCTCCGCCCAGGTGGCCGCCGAGCACTTCGCGCCGCACAACCGGGCCGCCGACGCCACCGAACCCACCTTCGACGGCCGGCGGGTGCACACCATTCCGCAGGTCAAGGCCGCCCTCGAGGTGTTCGCCGAAACCGGGCTGCTGTCGGCCACCATGGACGGGTCCATCGGCGGCATGCAACTGCCGCACGTGGTCGCCGCCGCCTGCTTCGCCTGGTTCCAGGCCGCCAACGTGGGCACCGCCGCGTACCCGTTCCTCACCCTCGGCAACGCCAACCTGCTGCTCGCGCACGGCAGCGCCGAGCAGATCGCCACCTGGGTCCGGCCGATGATCGAGGGACGCTTCTTCGGCACCATGTGCCTGTCCGAGCCGCAGGCCGGCAGCTCCCTGGCCGACATCACCACGAAGGCCGAACCCCAGGACGACGGCACGTACCGGCTCACCGGCACCAAGATGTGGATCTCCGGCGGCGAGCACGAGCTGGCGCAGAACATCGTCCACCTGGTGCTCGCCCGGATCCCCGGCGCACCGGCCGGGGTGAAGGGCATCTCGCTGTTCATCGTGCCCAAGGTGCTCCTCGACGACGACGGCCAGCTCGGCCCCCGCAACGACGTGGTGCTGGTCGGCCTCAACCACAAGCTCGGCTACCGGGGCACCACCAACACCCTGCTCAACTTCGGTGAGGGCGTGCACCGCCCGTACGGGCGGGCCGGGGCGGTCGGCTACCTGGTCGGTCAGCCGCACCAGGGGCTCGCGCAGATGTTCCACATGATGAACGAGGCGCGCATCGGCGTGGGGGCCGGCGCGACCGCGCTCGGCTACACCGGCTACCTGAAGTCCGTCGCGTACGCCCGCCAGCGCCCGCAGGGCCGGCCCGCCGCCGACAAGGACCCCACCGCGCCGCAGGTGCCGATCATCGCGCACGCCGACGTCCGCCGGATGCTGCTGGCCCAGAAGAGCTACGTGGAGGGCGCGCTCGCGCTGATCCTCTACTGCGGACGGCTGCTCGACGAGGAGAAGACCGCCCCGGAGCAGGCCGACCGGGAACGGGCGCACCTGCTGCTGGACCTGCTCACCCCGATCGCGAAGAGCTGGCCGTCGCAGTGGTGCCTGGCCGCCAACGACCTCGCCATCCAGGTGCACGGCGGGTACGGCTACACCCGCGACTACGACGTCGAACAGCACTGGCGGGACAACCGGCTCAACCCGATCCACGAGGGCACCCACGGCATCCAGGCCCTCGACCTGCTCGGCCGCAAGGTCACCATGCGCGGCGGGGCCGGGCTGGAGCTGCTGCTGGACACGATCCGGGCCACCGCGACCCGGGCCTGGAAGGCCGAGGGCTTCCCCGCCGAGCTGGCCGGACCGCTCGGGGCCGCCGTCGACCGGATCGCGGTGGTGACCCGACGGCTGTGGGGCAGCGGGGACCCGGAGGTCGCCCTGGCCAACGCCGCGCTCTACCTGGAGGCGGTCGGGCACGTGGTGATCGCCTGGATGTGGTTGGAGCAGGTGCTCGCGGCGGAGGGGCTGGGCTCGCCGGACGGTGCCGAGGGCGAGTTCCTGGCCGGCAAGCGGCAGGCGGCGCGCTACTTCTTCCGGTACGAGCTGCCGAGGACGACGGCCCAGTTCGACCTGCTGGAGAGCCTCGACCGGACCACCCTGGACGTGCGCGACAGCTGGTTCTGACGCCGCGTCTACAGGCGCTCGGTTTGCTTGTCCCATCGGCGGATGTGGGGCGAGCCGAATCAGAACGCGCTGTCCCTGATCGTTCTGGGTGTCTCAGCCGCTCACCCCTCCGCCCGGCGCCGTAACGAACCGGGCGGGTCTGACCGCAGGGTTGACGTACGTGGCGTTCCACCGACGAAGTATCCGATGTACCGCGAGAGCACCGTGTCGACGACGAGCAGGCGCGACGGCCCGGCTGTCGAGAACCTGGGTGACCCGGAACTCGAAGGCGTCACGGGCGCTTCCATCAGCTGCGGGTGTGCCAGCGGAACCAGTAGCCCGGCCCGTCGATCCGGTAGTGGGCGCCGGCGTCGTGCCGCAGCTCGCCCAGGAGTCGGCGCGCGCCCGGCGGCACCTCGCGGTAGGGCGTCAAGAGCTGCTCCAGTTCCTCGTACCGAGGGTCGTTCCCCGGCTCACCGGGATGGCCGTCGGTGCCGGCCGTGCCCGCCTTGCGGCGCGCGTGCCACCGGACGAAGATCGCCCACTGCTCGCGTTCCAGCGCCACGGCTACCGCACTCGCCGGCCAGACCTGGTACTCGTCGACCGCGTTGGTGTAGTGGAAGTCGTAGCCGTGGAAGTAGTGCGGCGTCCCGTCGACGTCGGCGAGGCCGGCGCGCGGGCCGTCGTACCAGTCCAGCTCGGTGTGCACCCGCTCGAAGCCGTCCGCGATCAGCTCTTCCTCGGTCCAGGTCCGCGCCACCCCGGCAGGCTACCGAGGAACGGGCCCGTCGTCGCCCCTGCGCCGGTAGAGGTCCCGTAGCAGGGCGACCTCCGCGCCGTGGTGGATCACCTCGCGGTGTACGTGCAGCACGAGTCTCGCCATCGGCGCGTCCGCGTACGGCGGTGGCGACAGGGTTCCCTGCGGACGGGCCAGCCCGGCCGCGCCGAGCAGGCGCACATGGCGTACCCACGCGTCATGACCTTCGTCGGGCCCGGTACTCGGTACTACCGTGTAGCGGTACCCAGTGATACCGTATAGCGGTACCCGGTGGTACGAGGTACCGGCGGGGAGAGGAGCCGCGATGGACGACCTGACGGAGATGTTGAAGGGCACCCTCGAAGGTTGCGTGCTCGAGATCATCAACGGCGAGGAGACCTACGGGTACGCCGTCACGCGCCGGCTGAACGAACTCGGCTTCACCGACGTCGTCGACGGAACGGTGTACACCATCCTGCTGCGGCTGGAGCGCAACGGACTGGTCCAGGTGACGAAACGGCCGTCCGAAGTGGGTCCACCGCGCAAGTTCTACCGGCTCAACGACGCCGGTCGCGCGGAACTCGCGCGGTTCTGGGCGAAATGGCAGTACGTCTCGTCCCGCATCGACAAGCTCAAGGAGGGCGGCAGGTGAGCTTCTGGGAAACCATCACCGGCAGCGATCTCACCCAGGAATGGACGGCATTCGAGGCGCGGGCGCAGGCGCTGCCGGCCGACCACCGGGCGGCGTGGGAACAGATCAAGGGCAGCCTGCTGCCGTACGGGAACTTCTCGGGCCGCAACCTGACGCCGATCGTCGACGCCGCCCTGGGGCTGCTCGAAGAGGCGTCGGCGGACGGGCAGGGCATCGACGAGGTGCTCGGCGACGACATCCCCGGCTTCTGCGCGGCGCTGGCCGGCGGAGCGGGCGCCCGCACCTATCGCGACCGGTGGCGTGAGCAGTTGAACAGCAACGTCGCCAGGAAACTCGGCCGGCTGGGAGGTTGAGGTGAGCATCCAGGACATCATCGAGGGCAAGAAGCAGTGGCGGGCACACGTGGCCCGGGTCAAGGCGCTCCCGCCGGACTACCGGATCGTCTACCGGGAGATGCAGCGTTACCTGTTCAAGGTCGGGCCGGTCGACCTGGCCGACGGTCGCCTGCTCGCCGAGATCGTCGACTTCTTCGCGCAGGGCGCCGCCGCCGGCAAGCCGGTCCTGCACCTCGTCGGCACCGACGTGGCTGCCTTCTGCGACGACCTGATCAAGGACTCGCCCACCCACGCGGACCTCTATCAGGAGTCCCTTCGGAAGGAAACCCGGTGACAGCACCCTCCTCGGCGTGAGCCGGCACGGTGCGGATCGCGGGGCGGCGGTGCGGGGCGGCGTGGTTGATCATTGACCGGTGCTCGACTCCGCCGCCTTCTCGCTGACCGTGCCACCCCTGTTCGCCGCGCTCGCCCCGGCCCGCAACGTCCTGCTCGCCGGGGCGGGCGGCGGCTTCGACGTGTACGCCGCCCTGCCCCTGGCCTTCGCCCTGCGCCAGACCGGCAAGCAGGTGCACCTGGCCAGCCTCTCCTTCTCCGAACTCGAACTGATCGACCGGGACGCCTGGGTGGCCGAGCACGTCGCGGCGGTGCGACCGGATACCGGCAGCCCGGACTGGTACTTCCCGGAGCGGACGCTCGCCTGGTGGCTGGCGGCCCAGGACCTGCCGTCGACCGTGTACGCCTTCCCGCCGCTGGGCGTGCAGCCGCTGCGGGCCGCGTACCGGGAACTGGTCGAGCGACTCGACCTCGACGCGATCGTGCTGGTCGACGGCGGCACCGACATCCTGCTGCGCGGCGACGAGAGCAACCTCGGCACCCCGGTCGAGGACCTCACCAGCGTCGCCGCGGTGACCGCGCTGGACGTACCGGTGAAGTTGGTGACCAGCCTCGGCTTCGGCATCGACGCCCACGACGGCGTCAACCACGTCGAGGTGCTGGAGAACCTCGCCGCGCTCGACCGCGACGGTGGCTACCTCGGTGCGCTCTCCATCCCCGGCACCGGCCGGGAGGCGGTCCTCTACCGGGACGCCGTCGCCGACGCCCAGGCGGCCACCCCGCAGCGGCCCAGCATCGTCCAGGGGCAGATCGCCGCCGCCACCGCCGGCGCGTTCGGCGACGTCCGCTTCACCCGGCGCACCGGCGGCGGGGACCTGTTCGTGAACCCGCTGATGGCGATCTACTTCACCGTCGACCTCGACACGCTCGCCGCCCGCTGTCTCTACCTGGACCGGATCGAGAACACCATCGGTCGACGCCAGGTCATCACCCGCATCCAGGCGTTCCGCGACGAACTGGTCGGCGCCCGCATCCCGCGCGCGTACCCGCACTGACGGCCGTCGGTGGGACGGTCAGCCGGGACGGCGTCCCCAGGCCGAGATCAGCGGCGCGAGCGTGAGGTCCAGCTCGCCGGCATCGACGGCGGCCAGGTGCGCGTCGATCTCGGCGTCGTCCGCCAGGCCGGCGGCGAGCAGATCGGCGCGGAGCATGCGCACCGTCGCGGCCTCCAGCCGGGCGCAGGCCAGCCCGCCGACCGGGAAGCTGCCGACCGCCGCGACATCGGCCAGGCCCGCCGCCCGCAACACCCTCGGCAGGGTACGACCGAAGCGCAGATTCGCGCCGCGGCGGGTCATCAACTCGCGGGTGGCACCCCGCAGCCGGTTGGCGCGCCGCTGCGCCGGGCCGACCTCGTCGAGGCAGGCCAGCGGCTGCAGTTCGGTGTCGGCGTCCTCGATCACCAGCCAGCCGCCGGGCCGCAGCGCGGCCACCATCGTGGCCAGTGCCCGGGCCCGGTCGGGCAGGTGCACGAGCACCAGCCGGGCATGCACCAGGTCGAACGTGCCCGGCTGCGGCGGCGGGTCCGCGACGACGTCGTGCCGGCGTACCTCGTAGCCGGCGTGCGGGTCCAACCAGGCCGGGTCGATGTCGGTGGCCAGCACGTGACCGGTCGGTCCGACCGCCGTGGCGAGCGTCTCGGGAATGCCGGGCCCGCCGGCGCCGACCTCCCAGCAGCGCCAACCCTCCGTCAGCCCGAGCCGGTCGAGGTGCCCCCGGGTGACGCCGTCGAACAGCTCGGCCAGCCAGGTGAACCGCTCACCCGCCTCCACCCGGGCGTTGTCGAGCAGGTATCGGTGGTCCGGGGACGCCGTGGACGCCGGGTCCTCGACGGGCTGCGAAGAACTCATGCCCACATCCTCGTGCCGAGCCACGGGCCCGGCGAGCGGGAAACGGGGGCTGGTTCCGCCGCAGAACCGGCTCCACGTCGACCGGCAGCCGGCGGAACGGCGCTGCGACGACGAGGTCGGGCGGGGCAGCGCCGGCAGCGGACCGGACGCGACGGTGACGCCATGAAGGCAGACCTGCACACCTACCTGCGTGGCGGCGCGACGCGCTGCTGTGGAAGCTCGACGGGCTGAGCGAGTACGACCTGCGCCGTCCGCTGACCCCCCACCGGCACCAACCTGCTCGATCTGGTCAAGCACGCGCCGGTCGGGGAGATCCGCTACCTCGGCGTGGTCCTCGGCCGGCCGTTTCCCGAGGAGTTGCCGTTCGTGGGGGAGGGGGCGGAGCCCCACGCCGACATGTGGGCGACCGCCGACGAGACGCGCGAGGAGATCGTCGGTTTGTACCGTCGGGCGACCGCCCACGCCGACGCCACCATCGAGGCGCTGTCCCTGGACGACGTCGGTCGCGTGCCGTGGTGGGGCGACGAGGTGGTCACCCTGCACCAGGTCCTGGTGCACGTCGTGGTGGACACCCAGCGGCACGCCGGCCACGCCGACATCGTGCGGGAACTCATCGACGGTACGGCCGGCCTGCTGCCCGGCAACGACAACCTGCCACCCGCCGACGAGTCGTCCTGGCGCGAGCACCGCCGACGGGTGGAACAGGCCGCCGTCGACGCCGGCAGGCGCAACCCGGCGGCCCGCTGAGGCGTACCCGGGCGGGGCGGCGACCGGGGGTGCTCCGCCCGTTCAGCGCAGTTCGAGCCGGACGCCCTCCTGGGTGAGGAACTGGACCAGGTCGTCGAAGGTGACCGCCCGGTCCCAGCTCTTGCGGTCGTATCCGGGCACGAGATGGGCGCGGGCGACCTCGGAGTGGTGCCAGACGAGCCGGAAGCCGGGCGTCGCCCCGCCATCGCCGGTGGCGGCGTTCTCGTGCAGCCAGAACAGGTCACCACCGAACCAGCCACCGGGCCCGTTGATCGCCTCCCCGATCGCGCAGTAGAAGGCGTCGTAGTCGGTCACGAACCGCCCGTCCAGGTGGTAGACGGTGCCGGCGGGCTTGTCCGGGGCGTGGATCCGGTGGATCGCGGCGGCCCGCACCCAGAGGTGGCGGTCGCTGCGCTCCAACGGGGCCCAGCCGTTCGGCTCGGTGGGCCCGCCGGCGCGCCACATGTCCCAGAGCGGTCGGTCGTTGGCCGCCAGGGGCTCCGGGATGCGTGCGTCCAGGGTGATGTCGACGAGATCGTCGCCGAGCGCGGACGGGGCCACGTCCAGGACGTTGCCGACCACGCGGTGTCCCCAGCCCATCGAGTTCACCGTGCCGTCGACGCGTACGTGGGCCAGTTCGGCCTCGACCGGTCCGGTGAGTGCGGTCCGGCAGCCCCGCAGGGTCAGCGGCGGACCCTCCGGCCAGACCTCTGGCCGGGCGTGGAACAGGTTCGTGACGTCGCGGCACTCGCCGGCCGCCGTCTCCTCCGTGCCCGAACAGGTGAACAGTCGATGGCCCGCGACGGTGGGTGGCCGAGTGCCGCCGCCGTTGCTGTCGCTGTCCCGGCGGTGACCGTCGAGATCGATGTCGAGCCGGCCGGACCCGTCCCCGGTGGTTCGGTGGCCGACGACCCGTACGTCGAGCAACTCCTCCATGATGTCCCAACATTCGGCACAGCCGTCCCCGCAGCGGTGGCTCACCGGTACGTCGGGGACGTGGGCCCCCTCCAGGAGCACGTTGCCGAGCCAGGCCGGCCCGGTGCCGTCGACCGCGGCGCGTAGCGGCCCGGACGGCGCGCAACCCACCAGTGTGTAGCGCTCGTAGTCGGGCTCGACCGGGAACACGTGGTCGACGAAGAGCCCGTCCACGTCCGCGCACTCGGTGAGCGTGACGTCGGTGTTCATGTCGAGCAGGCGCCAGCGCGGGGGGTTCGGCACGGGTCGACCGTAGTCGATCGTGTTGCCCAGGGACGGCCCGGCTGGGGTGCGGGCGGGGCGTCCCGGGCTGCGGCATCATGGGGTGGTTCGTCCGGGCCGGACAATTTCCGGGGGCGGATGTCGGATCGGGGCGGTGGCGTTCGTAGCAGGGGTGAGCGGCGGCCCGAGGGGCGGCCACCCGACGACAGGAGATGATCCCGATGGCGCAGTACCTGATGTCCGTGCTCCACGACTCGGACGCCCTGGCCACCGACGAGGAGATGGCCGCGATCGACGTGTTCAACGACCAGCTCCGGGCCGACGGCCACTGGGTGTTCGCCGGTGGCCTGGCCGGGCCCGACGCGAGCACCGTCGTCGACGGGCGGCACGGCGAGGCGATGATCACCGACGGGCCCTTCCTGGAGTCGAAGGAACACGTCATCGGCTTCTGGATCGTCGAGGCCGCCGACCTGGACGTGGCGCTGCGGCTCGCCGCCCAGGGCTCGAAGCACTGCAACCGGCGCATCGAGCTGCGCCCGTTCCTGGGCTAGTGACCGAGGTCCACGCCGCGACCGTCCGGGCCCACCGCGACGAATGGGCCCGGGTGGTCGCGACCCTCGCCCGACGCTTCGGTGACCTCGACGTCGCCGAGGAGATGGCCGCCGAGGCGTTCGCCGCCGCCGTCGAACGCTGGCCGGTCGACGGCGTCCCGCCGAACCCCGGCGCCTGGCTCACCACCACCGCGTACCGCAAGGGCGTCGACCGGCTGCGCCGCGAGGTCCGGCGGGAGGAGAAACACCGGGAGGCGCTGATGCTCTCCGAGGACCCCGAGCCGCTCGGCGTCATCGACGACGACCGGCTGCGCCTGCTCTTCACCTGCTGCCACCCGGCGCTCGGCATGGAGGCGCGGGTCGCGCTCACCCTGCGGATGGTCGGTGGCCTGAGCGTGCCCGAGATAGCCCGCGCGTTCCTCGGCCAGGAGGCGGCCGTGGGCCGGCGGATCACCCGGGCAAAGGAGAAGATCCGGGTGGCCCGCATCCCCTACCGGGTGCCGCTGCGCGACGACCTCCCGGCCCGGGTCTCCGGCGTGCTCGCCGTCCTCTACCTGATCTTCAACGAGGGCTACCTGCCCTCGGCCGCCGCGACCGGGGTGGTCCGCGCCGACCTGACCGCCGAGGCGATCCGGCTGACCCGGTTGGTCCGGGACCTGCTGCCCGCCGACGGCGAGGTGGTCGGGCTGCTGGCGCTGATGCTGCTCACCGAGGCGCGCCGCGCCGCGCGGGTGTCGGCCGGCGGTGAGCTGGTCAGCCTCGCCGAGCAGGACCGGGGCGCCTGGGACCGGGCACTGATCGCCGAGGGCCACGCGCTGGTCCGGGCGCGTCTCGCCGCCGGGGAACCGCCCGGTCGCTACCAGCTCCTCGCCGCGATCAACGCCGTGCACACCGACGCCGCCGACGTCCGCGACACCGACTGGTCGCAGGTCGTCGCGCTCTACGACCACCTGCTGCGGCTCGACCCGTCGCCGGTCGTCCGGCTCAACCGGGCGATCGCGCTGGCCGAACTGGACGGCCCCCAGGTCGCGCTGGCCGAGGTGGACGCGCTGCCGTTGACCGGCTACCGCGCGTACCACGCCACCCGGGCGGAGCTGCTGCGCAGGCTGGGCCGCAGCGCACCGGCCCGGGAGGCGTACGACCGGGCCGTCGCGCTGCCCGGCAACCAGGCCGAGACCGGGTACCTGCTGCGCCGCCGCGACCAGATGGGCGGCGGCTGACCCGGTCGGGCCGTCAGCCGGCCATCCGGATCGGCGCGGCGACCAGCACCATGACGGCGACGAGGGCCAGCAGGATCCGTACGGCGCGCAGACCACGCCACCACGGCACGGCCCAGAGCAGGAGCCACAGCACGGCGAAGCCCACGGCGTGCCCGGCCAGCATGGCGAGGGTGGCTTCCTCGCACCCGTTCTCGGCCCGGACCCGGTCGCAGAACGCCGGCTCCGACTGGTCGCCGAGGGTCACCAGCATCCCCAGGCATCCGGCGACCACCGGACCCGCCACCAGCGTGAGGAGGGGGGTCACCAGCCAACCGGCGAGATCACGCCGCCGATCGATGCGGCTGTGACGTTCCGAGGTCCCGGTCAGCGGCATGACGTGCACGATATGGCCCGACCCCATCAGTTGTCCGCCCCGTCAGTGGGGCGCCCGGCTGCGTCAGTCGGCGAACTCGACGCCGCCCAGCGCCACGCCACGGTACGCGGCGAGCCGTTCGGCCTGCTCGGTGACGGTCCCCCGGCGGGCGTCGGACAGCGGCTGCCAGGGCTGCACGGCGACCGTGAACCTCCGACCGGCCTTGCGGGGCCGCCAGGTGCCGACCAGCTCGCCGTCGACCAGCACCGCGCCGGGGCGACCCAGCACCGGCCACAACTCCTTCGCCCGGGCCGGGTCCGGCACCAGGGTCGACCGGTCCTTGGCCTGCAGGAAGAGGTCGAACGGCCCCAGCAGCCGGGTCGCCGGGGCGTCCGCCGACGCCAGTTGCGCCTCGTCCGCGGCCAGCAGCGAACGGCGCTCGCCGTCGACCGTCACCTCGACCACGTCCTGCGGCCAGTGCGCCTTCACCTCCTTGACCGGGGCGTCGAGGTAACCGGCGACGTGCTGCGCGGTGGCCGGACCGAGCAGCCGCAGGTACGCCCGGATTAGCGCGAACCGCTCACCGGGGTCCGCCGCCCGGGAGAACCCGGGAATGCGGCGCAGCACCGGTGGCGAGGTGTCCAGCTCCAGTTCCAGCCCGGCCCGCACGGCGGCCAGCCGGAAGGGCATCTCGTACAGGTGGGTGGCCTGGCACGGCCGGCAGAACCGCAGGTACGGCTCGGGCAGCTCCTCGGCCAGCCGGGCGGACACCTCGCCCTTGACCGTCGGCGCGGTGACCACGGCGCGCATCCGGGCGGCCACCTCGTCGAGGGCGGCCAGGATGCCGATACCGGCCGCCTTCAACGGTTTCGCGGCGTCGTAGATGCGCTTGCCCGCGTCGGCGTCGGAGAACGGCTCGACCGCCGCCGCCACCTGCGGCAGGTCAGCGCGGCGGTAGAGGTGCGGCGCGCCGCGTACGGTCCAGAGCAGGGCGACGTCGTCGGGGGAGAGGGCGGTCACGTCGACGCCGCGGACGGCCAGCGCCCAGCGGCCGCCGTCCGGGCCGGTGTCCTGCACGCCGATGTCGAGCACGGCGGTGTCCGCGAGCGTGCCCCCGGCCCGGTCGAGCTGTTGGGCCCGGATCCGGAAGTTCCTCACCTGACGCGCATCGAGCATGCGCACACCCTACGCACCGTCACCCCGTCGGCGGTGCACGTCGCCCGCCGCCGGGGACCACACCGGACGGGCCGCACGGCTAGGCTCCGGCCATGAGCGAGACTCCCGCACCGGCCTCCCCGTCGGCAGCTCGCGGCGAAGCCGATGCCTTGCTGTCCGTCCTCGAGCGCAACCGGCGTACCTTCGCCTGGAAGACGTCGGGTCTCGACCAGCGGGGCCTGGGCATGACCACGGCCGCCAGCTCGATGACGCTCGGTGGGCTCGTCAAGCATGTGGCCCTGGTGGAGGCGGACTGGCTGGCGGTCAAGCTCGCCGGGAAGGAGTACGGCGCTCCGTGGAACGCGGTCGACTTCGACGCCGATCCCGACTGGGAGTGGCGCACGGGGGCCGTGGACTCTCCGGAAGAGCTCCACGCGTTGTGGCGGGACGCTGTCGACCGGTCGCGCACGCTCGTGGCCGAGGTCATCGAGGAACGCGGCCTCGACGGGCCCGCCTCGTTCACCTGGCCCGACGGTCGCACGCCCACGGTCCGGCTCATGCTGTTGGACATGATCGAGGAGTACGCGCGCCACACCGGCCATGCCGACCTGCTCCGGGAAGCGGTGGACGGTCGGGTCGGCGAAGGAGCACCGGCCGACTTCACCGTCTGAGCCGCCGCGGGTGTCAGCGCTCGGCGAGCAGCCGGTCGCGGACCTCCCGGCGGAGCACCTTGCCGATCTGCGAGCGGGGCAGGTCGTCCACCACGACGACGCGGCGCGGCACCTTGTACCCGGCGAGGTGCTGCCGGCAGGACGTGCGGACCGACTCCGGGTCGGCCCCGACGCCCGGGTCCAGGACCACCGCCGCGACCACCTCCTCGCCGTCCGTGCCGGGCAGCCCGACGGCGGCGGCGTCGCGTACGCCGGGGACCCGGCGCAGCACCTCCTCCACCTCGGACGGGTACACGTTGAACCCGCCCGTGATGATCAGTTCCTTGATCCGGTCGACCACGGTCACGAACCCGTCGGGGTCCATGGTGACGATGTCGCCGGTGCGCAGCCAGCCGCCCGGCAACAGCACCTTCGCCGTCTCCTCCGGACGGTTCCAGTAGCCGGAGAAGACCTGCGGGCCGCGGACCAGCAGTTCGCCGGCCTCGCCGGGGGTCCGGTCGCGGGTCGGCTCCTCCGGGTCGACGATGCGGACCTCGGTGGACGGGAACGGCACCCCGACCGTGCCGGGCCGGCGGCCGGCCGCGACCGGGTTGCCCAGGGTGATCGGCGAGGTCTCGGTCATCCCGTAGCCCTCGACGAGCAGCCCGCCGGTGACCGACTCCCACAGTTGCACCGTGTCCGGGGGCAGCGCCATCGCACCCGAGATCGCGTACCGGATCGAGGTCAGGTCGACGCCGCGTTCCCGGGCGGCGGTGGCGAGCCGCTGGTAGATCGGCGGGACGGCCGGCAGGAAGGTCGGCGGCCGGCGGCGCACCGCGTCGAGCACCTGGTCGAGGTCGAAGCGGGGGAAGAGCACCAGGGTGGCGCCGATGCCCACCGCGAAGGTCAGGCACAGGGTCAACCCGTACGCGTGGAACAGCGGCAGCACCGCGTACACGGTCTCCTCGCCGTCGCGCAGGCCGGGCACCCAGGCGCGGCCCTGCGCGGCGTTGGCCCGCAGGTTGCGGTGGGTGAGCACGGCCCCCTTCGGGACGCCGGTGGTGCCGCCGGTGTACTGGAGCAGGGCGACGTCGTCGACGGCCGGCGCGGGATGGTCGGCGGGCAGCGGCGGCGCGGCCGCGACCAGCGCGGACCAGGAGTGGGCGCCGGGCGCGGGCGCGGTCATCGCGGCACGGGCCGCGCGGACCTTCGGCAACGGCAGCCGCAACGCCCAGCGCTTGAGCGGGGGCAGCGCCCCGGTCAGGTCCACCGCCACCACCTCGCGCACCGCGCCCCGGCCGGTGACCAGCGGCGCGACCTTGTCCCAGACGATGGCGACCCGGGCGCCGTGGTCGGTGAGCTGGTGCGCCAACTCCTGCGCGGTGTAGAGGGGATTGTGCTCGACGACCACCGCGCCGAGGCGCAGCACCGCGTAGAAGGCGACCACGTGCTGCGGGCAGTTCGGCAGCACCAGCGCCACCCGGTCACCCGGGCCGACGCCGAGCCGGCGCAGCGCCTCGGCCGCCCGGGCGACCTGTCCGGTCAGCTCCGCGTAGCTGGTGGTGGCGCCGTAGAAGTCGAGCGCGACCCGGGGGCCGAAGCGGCGGGCGGCGTCGGTGAGCAGATCCACCAGCGAGCCGGGCGGGTCCGCGACGGTGGCCGGTACGCCCGGTGCGTAACTGCGGGTCCAGGGGCGCTGCGGGGTCGCGTCCATCGCCGTGCCTCCTCGCTACCGGATGACGGTGACCACCCTAACTTAACCATCCGGTAACTTACGCTCGCGTAACCTGGTGACTTCGTCACACAGGGGACGCCGCTAGTGCCGCTGCATCGCCCGGCGGCCGCGCACGAAGGCCAGCACGATCGCGGCGATCAGCGCGATCCCGCCGATGATGATCAACCACTTCGCGGCCTGGAGGATCAGCCCGACCAGGATGAGCGCGCCGGCGATGACGGCGACGACCCAGATCAGCGCGCGCATGTCGACCTCCCGTGCGTACGGTGGGTCGCCCGTCTTCCCGTTCCGGGACGCGCCATGCCGGTCAGAACCGGGCCACGTAGACCGTGTTCGCCGCCTCTCGCCCCTGCAACGGGTTGGGGAACCGGACGACGTGCGCCACCGACGTCGGGAACACCTCGGTCAGCGTCCGCTGGAACGCCGGGTCCGGCGGGTCGTTCGACCAGAGCGCGAAGACGCCGTCGCGGTGCAGCAGCGCGGCGAGCCGGCGCAGCCCGTCCACCGTGTAGAAGTCGGCGTGGCTCGGGTGCAGCACCTGGCGCGGCGAGTGGTCCACGTCGAGCAGCACCGCGTGGAACCGGCGACCCGGCGACTCCGGGTCGAACCCCGCGCCTGAGGCGACCGCCGCGAAGAAGTCGGTCCGCACGAAGCGGGTACGCGGGTCGGCGGCCAGCCCGGCGGCGAACGGCAGCAGGTCCCGCCGGTGCCAGTCGATCACGTCCTCGATCGCCTCGACCACCACCAGCGAGCGGACCCGGGAGTCCTCCAGCGCGGTACGCGCCGTGTAGCCGAGGCCCAGCCCGCCGACGACCACGTCCAGGGCTGTCCCGTCCAGCTGCGCCAGCCCGAGCCGGGCGAGTTCGATCTCGGCGACCGGGAAGAGGCTGGACATGAGGAACTCGTCGTCGAGCTTCACCTCGTACACGTCGACGTCGAGCGACGGGTCGCGACGCCGACGCAGGCTGATCTCGCCGATCGGGGTCTCCCGCCAGGCCAGTTCCTCGAATCGCGCGACCATGTGGTCCTCTCCGTCGGTTCCGTTCCCGGATGCTACCGGCAGGGTGGTGGGCGGCCGGGGTTTTCCGCCGCCGTCGGCATCGCCGGCCCGTCGGCGGGTACGCCCTCGCCAGGCGGAGAGAGGAGTACGGCGTGGCGCAGATGCTGGCCGGACGGTTGCACGTGCCGCAGCGGGAGCTGTGGCTGGAGACGGTGCCGGTGCCCGAGCCGGAGCACGGGCAGGTGCGGGTACGGGTCGCCGCGGCGGGAGTGTGCCTGTCGGACGTGCACCTGATCGACGGCACCCTGACCCCGGTGTACCTGGCCGGTGACGTGGTCACCCTCGGTCACGAGGTGGCCGGCACGGTGGACGCGCTCGGCCCGGGGGTGACCGGCTGGCAGCCCGGCCAACGGGTGCTGCTCCAGGCGGGGGAGCGGGACCGGCGGGGCACCGTGCTCACCCGCGGCGTCGACTACGACGGTGGCTGGGCCGAGTACGCCCTGGCCCGCGAGGACACCCTGGTCCCGATCCCCGACGCGCTGGAGTTCGAGCAGGCCTGCATCATTCCGGACGCGGTCTCCACCCCGTGGGCGGCGGTGACCGACACCGCGCGTACCCGGCCCGGGGAGGCCGTCGGGGTGTGGGGCGTCGGCGGGCTCGGCGCGCACGCGGTGCAGCTGCTGCGGCTGGTCGGCGCGGCCCCGGTGATCGCCGTCGACCCGCTGCCGGCGGCCCGGGACCGGGCCCTGGTCCTCGGCGCCGACGTGGCCCTCGACCCGAAGGACGACGGCTTCCGCGACGCCGTGCTGGAGCTGACCGACGCCCGGGGACTCGACGTGGCGTTCGACTTCGCCGGGGTCACCCCGGTCCGCGAGCAGGCCCTGACGGTGCTCGGCCGGCGCGGGCGGCTGGTGCTGGCCGGGATCGCCAACCAACCGGTGACCATCGCCTCGGACAGCCGCTTCAACTACCTGGGCCAGGCCGTGCTCGGACACTACGGCTCGGCGGCCGAGCACGTCACGCAACTGGTCTCGCTGGCCGGGCAGGGGCGGCTCGACCTGGCCGCGTCGGTCAGCGACGTGCTGCCGCTCGGTGACGCCACCGAGGCGGTACGCCGGGTGCAGGACAAGGACGGCAACCCGATCCGGCTGATCCTGCGCCCCTGAGGGCCGGGTCAGCCGGCAGGGCGGGTGGCGACGACGACCGTGTCGAGCGCGTCGACCGTGCCGCCGTCGTCGGTGGCCACCGGCCGGCGGGCCGTCTCGGCGCGCCGGATGCGCAGCCCGGCCAGCCCGTCCACCACGGTCTCGGGGGTGAGCAGCACCGCCGGGTCCTGCGGACCGCCGGTGCCCCCGGTGAGGTTGGCCAGGTCGTGCCCCACCACGACGAGGGTGCCGCCGGGGCGCAGCGCCCGCCGCGCCGAGTCCAGCACCCGGGCCAGGTCGGCGCCGGGCAGGTGCAGGTAGCTGAGCAGCACCAGCGCGTAGCTGCCGGGCACCGGCCGGTACGCGGTCACGTCCGCGACCCGCCACTCGACCGTCACCCCGCGCCCGGCGGCCAGTTCCCGACCGCGCTCGACGGCCACCGCCGAGAAGTCCACGGCGGTCACCCGCCAGCCCTGCTCCGCCAGCCAGACCGCGTTGCGTCCCTCGCCGGCGGCCAGGTCGAGGGCGGCGCCGGGGGTGAGCCCGGCGACGGACTCCACCACGAAACGGTTGGGCTCAGCGCTCCACACCAGTCCCGATGTGTTCGCGTACCGGGTGTCCCAGGCGCTGCTGTCCACTGTGTCCCCTCCTTCGGCGGCCCCACACCGCCACCGTGACCGTACCGGCTGTCGCAAGCGCTCCCACGGCGGCCAGCGCCAGTCCCGGCGCGGGCGGCAGTTGCTGGGCGAGTACGAAGATCCCCATCACCACGACGAACCAGCCGAACGCCTTGCGCAGCAGGTCGGCCGGAATCCGTCCGGCGAGTCGCCCACCGAGGAAGCTGCCGACGATCGCGGCGGCGGTGACGGCGAGCGCGAGACCCCAGTTGATCTGCACGCTGGAGAGATAGCCGGCCAGCCCGGCGAAGGACTTCATCGCGATGACCACCAGCGAGGTGCCGACCGCGACCGGCATCGGCAGGCCGCCGAGCAGGGCCAGCGCGGGCACCACCAGGAAGCCGCCGCCGGCCCCGACCAGACCGGTGACCAGCCCGACGACGATCCCGTCGAGGACCACCCGGAACACCGGCAACTCGTGCGGCACGGGCCTGCCCTCGGCGGCACGCCGGCCCCGGATCATCGCGACCGCGGTGGCCAGCATCATCACCGCGAAGCCGGTGAGCAGCACCCCGGCCGGGACGTACGCGGCCAGCCGGCCGCCCGCGTACGCGCCGGTCATGCCCGCCAGCCCGAAGATCAGTCCGGTCCGCCAGCGGACCCGGTGGGCGCGGGCGTGCGGCAGCACGCCCACGGCGCTGGTGGCGCCGACGACCAGCAGGGAGGTCGCGATGGCCTCCTTGGGCGGCAGGTCGGCGACGTAGACCAGCAGCGGCACGGCCAGGATGGAGCCGCCGCCGCCGAGCAGACCGAGGCTGACCCCGATCAGCACGGCCAGCCCGAGGGTGAGCGCCAGGGTCGCGGTCATGCCCGCCCCCCGCGCAGCTGCCCGACGATGGTGTCGAGGTCGCAGCTCGCGCCCCGGTTGTACGGCAGCTTGCCGAGCAGCATGCCCATCGCGCAGGTGTTGGTGAGCGCGGCGAAGGTGAGGCCGGCGCCGATGAACGCGGCGACCCACTTCAGGCCCGGCACGAGGACCGAGGCCAGGATGCTGAGCAGGACGATCGAGCCGGCGACCAGGCGGACCTGCCGCTCCAGGTCCCAGCGCTGCCGGCCCTGCCGGACCGGCGCCTGCGCGGCCTGCCAGGCGAGCATCCCGCCGTCGAGGACCTTGAGGTGGGGCAGGCCGACGCCGGCGAGGGACTGCTCGGCCCGACTGGCCCGGGCACCGGAGCGGCAGATCAGCACCACGTCCTCGTCGAGGTGGTGGCGCAGTTCCTCGCGGTGCTCCTTGAGCAGGTCCAGCGGGACGTTGTACGCGCCGGGGATGTGCACGGTCTCGAACTCGGCCGGGGTGCGCACGTCCAGCAGTCGGGGGGCGCGTCCGGCGTCGATCAGCTCGCGCAGCGTGGCGGCGTCGAGGGTGGCCGGGCGGGTGGTCTCGGAAGTGCTCATGTCTCCTCGTTCTCGGATGAACCGCCACGGCGGGCGGGCAGGGTGGGACGCCGGCCGGCGCACGGTCGCGCGGGCCGGAAGCGGGGGTACGCCTCAGTCGGTGGTCAGGGCGACGCCGGCCGCCCCGGCCCGGTCGAACCGGTCGTCGACGACGACGACCTCGCGGCCCGCGTTGGCGAGCAGGGACGCGGCGGCGGTGGCCCGGTATCCCGAGCCGCAGTGCACCCAGACCACGCCGGCGGGGATCTCGCCGAGCCGCCCGGGCAGCTCGGGCAGGGGGACGTGCACGGCCTCCTCGACGTGACCGGCCTGCCACTCGTTGGTCATCCGTACGTCGAGCACGACGTCCGGCGCGGGCCGGCCGACCGGGGTCCGTCCGGCGCGGGCCGCGGCGAGGGCGGGGAAGTCCGCGGTACGCAGCTCGCGCAGTTGTCCGGGCTCGGCGGACCACTCCTCGGGCGTGCCGGTGGCCTGCGCGGCGGGCCGGTCGATGCCGATCCGGACGAGTTCCCGCTGGGCGTCGGCGACCTGCTCGGGCGTCTCCGCCAGCAGGGTGACCGGCGTGCCCCGGTCGATCAGCCAGCCGAGCCAGGTCGACATCGGGCCGTCGAGCCCGAGGGCGACGGTGCCGGTCAGGTGTGCGGCGGCGTACGCCTTGCGGTGCCGCAGGTCCACCACCCACTCGCCGGCGGCGATCCGGTCCCGGAGCTGTTCGGCGTCGGCCCGGGCGACCGGGGTGAGGTCGACCGGGGCCGGTCCACCGGCGTTCGTCACGCCCGTGTGGGCGTAGTACGCCGGGTAGGCGTCGAGGCCGGCGAGGGTCTCGGTGACGAACTGGTCGGCGGCGAGGCGCAGCACCGGGTTGGCCTGCCTCTCCCGGCCGATGGTGGAGTCGGGGGCGTCGGCCTGGGCGGCGGAGCAGAAGCTGCCGAAACCGTGCGTCGGCCAGACCTGGGTGCCGTCGGGCAGCAGGTCGGCCAGCCGCCGCGCCGAGGCGTGCTGGTGGTGGGCCAGGTCGTGGGCGTGCTGCTGGCCGAGCAGGTCGGTGCGTCCGGTGGTGCCGAACAGCAGCGACCCGCCGGTGAAGACGCCCACCGGCCGCCAGCCGTCCCCGGCGGCCTCGTCCAGCACGTACGACAGGTGGCCGAAGGTGTGGCCCGGGGTGGCGACCACCCGCAGCCGCAGGGTGTCGGAGACCGGCACGGTTTCGCCGTCGGCCACCGGGACCCGGTCGAAGGCGACCTGGTCGGCCGCCGCCACCAGGTACCGCGCACCGGTGATCCGGGCCAGTTCGCGCCCACCGGAGACGTAGTCGTTGTGCACGTGCGTCTCGACCACGTGGGTGACCCGCGCCCCGCGGGCGCCGGCGAGGTACAGGACGCGGTCGACGTCGCGCTGCGGGTCGACCACGACCGCCACCCGACCGTCGGTGGCCAGATAGCTGCGGTCGCCGAGCGAGGACGTGGCGATCACGGACACGTCGACTGACATGTGCGGTTCTCCTCTCATTCCCTACATACCCCGGGGGTATGTAGGAGGCAGACGTCGGCCCGGGTCGCGGACCGCTTACCCGCCCCCGCCGCGATCACGCGACGGGGGCGGTCGGTTGTCAGGCCAGGGCGAGGAAGAGCTTCTCCAGCTCCTCCTCGGTCATCTCCGGCTCCTCGCCCCGGTCCCGGGCGGTGCCGCAGTGCCGCATGCCGGAGGCGATGATCTTGAAGCCGGCTCGGTCGATGGCCTTGGACACGGCGGCGAGTTGGGTCAACGCGGCCCGGCAGTCCTCGCCGTTCTCCATCATCTCGATGACGGCGTTGAGCTGGCCCCGGGCCCGCTTGAGTCGGGTCAGCGCCTCGCCGGTCATCTCGGGTTGCAGCTTCACGGCACTACCTCCTGCGTCTCAAGATACCCCGGGGGGTACCCACCTGCCCAGCCCGAGTCGGATACCCCGCTGGGTATTCCCAAACTACTGGCGGTCGGCGGGGCGCTCGCCGGGTGGCCGGAATATACCCCCGGGGGTATGCGCTATGGTCGGTGTATCGCCAGCCATCGCGGTGAAGGAGTTCGGCAGATGTTGTTCACCCAGTACTACCTCGACTGTCTGTCCCAGGCGTCGTACCTGGTCGGCGACGAGACCACCGGGCTGGCCGTGCTCGTCGACCCGCGTCGGGACATCGACGAGTACCTGACCGATGCCCGCGCGCACGGTCTGACCATCGAGGGCGTGATCAACACCCACTTCCACGCCGACTTCCTCGCCGGGCACCTCGAGGTGGCCGCCGCGACCGGCGCGTGGATCGGTTACGGCCACCGCGCCGAGACCGAGTACCCGAGCCGCAAGCTGCGCGACGGGGAGCGGATCAGCCTCGGCGAGGTGACGCTGGAGATCATGGAGACCCCCGGCCACACCCCGGAGTCGATCAGCGTCCTCGTCCGCGCGCACGCCGACGACGCGGTGCCGTACGGGGTGCTGACCGGCGACGCGCTCTTCATCGGCGACGTCGGCCGCCCCGACCTGCTCGCCTCCCTCGGTGTCACCGCCGACGAACTGGGCCGGATGCTCTACGACAGCGTGCAACGCAAGCTGATGGGGCTGCCCGACGAGGTCCGGGTCTTCCCGGCCCACGGCGCCGGCTCGGCGTGCGGCAAGAACCTCTCCACCGAGCGGCAGTCCACCATCGGCGAGCAGCGCCGCACCAACTACGCCTGCGCCCCGATGAGCGAGGAGCGGTTCCTCGCCCTGGTCACCGGCGGACAGCCCACGGCACCCGGCTACTTCGCCTTCGACGCGGCGCTCAACCGCAAGGCCCGCGAGCTGTTCGACCACACCCGGTCCGCCCGCCCGCTCGACCCCGCCGAGTTCGCCCGCGCCCGCGCCGAGGGCGCCGTGGTGGTCGAGGCCCGGGACCCCCGGGAGTACGCCGCCGGACATCTGCGTGGCGCGATCAACATTCCCGCCGACGGTCGGTTCGCCGAGACCGCCGGCAGTGTCGTCGCGCCGGACCGCCGGGTCCTCGTGGTCGCTCCGCAGGACCGCGAGGAGGAGATCGTCGTCCGCCTCGCCCGGATCGGCTTCGACCACGTGGTCGGCTACCTGCGCGAGCCCGAGGGCGCGTTCCTGGAACTGGCCGCCGACCTGACCCGGGCCAGCCGGGTCACCGCCACCGAGCTGCGCACGGCGCTCGACCGCCCGCACGCGCCGGTGGTGCTCGACGTGCGCAACGCCGGCGAGCGCGAGCAGGGCGCCGTCGACGGCTCGCTGCACATCCCGCTCGCGGAGCTGACCCGCCGGCTCGACGAGGTGCCCGCCGACCGGCCGGTCGTGGTGCACTGCGCCGGCGGCTACCGCTCCTCCGTCGCCGCCAGCCTCCTCCGCACCGCCGGCCGGGCGGACGTCTCCGACCTGCTCGGCGGCTACGGCGCCTGGCAGACCCTGCACGCGGCGGTCTGACCGCCGACGCGCGGGCGGCCGGGCCCGACCTGGCCGCCCCCGCCCGGCCGGTGCCGGCGGCGACGCTGGGTCCACCAGGGATCGACGCAGCGTCTATCCTGTCCGCCGACGAACCCGTCGGAAGGGACCCGATGCCGTCACGCCAGGACCAGCTGCACTCCTACCAGTTCACCGTCCAGCGGGCGGTCGCGGCGCTGGTGATGCGCGAGACGGACCCGGCGCAGTCACCGTTCCGGCGGCTGGCCGGCGCGGGCCTGGCCAGCGTGCTGGTCGCCGTGATCGCGCTCGGTGGCGTCGCCCTGTACGGCCTCTTCGCCGGCGGGGGCAGCTCCTGGCGGGACCCCGGCGCGGTGATCGTGGAGAAGGAGTCCGGTGCCCGGTTCGTGTACCGGGACCAGAAGCTGCACCCGGTGCTCAACTACGCCTCCGCGCTGCTGATCATCGGGGCCGAACGGCCCAAGACCGTCCTGGTGTCCCGCCGCTCGATCGACGGCGTCCCCCGAGGGCTGCCGCTCGGCATCGCCGACGCGCCGGACTCGCTCCCGCCCGCCGGCCGGCTCGCCACCGGCCCCTGGACGGTCTGCTCGGTCACCGGCACCGACCCGACCGTCGCGGACGCCCGCTCGGCCCTGCTGATCGGTCGGGAGGCGACCGGCGGCCGGCCCCTCGGCGAACAGGGGCTGCTGCTGCGCCACCCGGACGGCAGCCTGCACCTGCTCTGGCACGACCGGCGCTACCTGCTGCGCGACACCGACCGGGTGCTGGCCGCGCTGGCCACCACCCGGCAACGGGCGGTGCCGGTCGCGGCGGCGCTGCTCAACGCCGTGCCGGCCGGCGCCGACCTGGCCCCGCCCGCGCTGCCCGGCCTGGGTGAGCGCTCCGACCGGGTCGACGACGCCACCGTCGGTGACGTCTACCTGGTCCGCAACACCGGCGGCGGCCGCCAGTACGCGGTCGCCGGACGCGACGGCCTGGCGGGCATCACCGAACTCCAGGCGGCGCTGCTGCTGGCCCGCACCGGCCAGGGCGACCCGGAGCCGATCACGCTTGGCCGGTTCGCCGCCCTGCCGAAGCTGCCCGACCTGGCGCCCACCGGGCCGACCGCCCCGCCGGCCGTACCGCCCCGGCTGGCCACCCTCGACTCCGGTGCCCTCTGCGCCCGGGTCGGCGACGACACCGGCGTACGCGAGATCCGGGTCGGCGCCACCCCGCCGGACCTCTCCGCCGCCGCGCGGACCTCCGCCGGCCGTGGTCTCGCCGACCAGGTGGTGGTCGAGCCGGGCCGCGGCGCGGTGGTCGAGTCGGTGGCCGCGCCGGGCGCCACCGGCGGCGCGGTCAGCGTCGTCACCGACCTGGGCCGGCGGTACGTGCTGCCGAGCACCGACGTGCTCGGCATGCTCGGCTACCCCGGGGTCCGGCCGGTGCGACTGCCGGCCGGCCTGGTCAGCCTGGTGCCGGCGGGCAGCCCGCTCGACCCGGCGGCCGCCCGCGCCGTCGCCGCCCCGGCCTGACCCGCCGCCGGTCTGGTCTGGCCTGGCCTGGCCGGGTCCGGTCGCCTGGGACGGCCCGGACCGGTCCGGTCCGCCGGCGCACCGCTCGCTGGCACATCCCTCGCCCGCGGAGCGGTCATCTGAACCGTCTGCGTCATCAAGTTTGCAGGGGGCGGGGGAGCACCCATGGGTGAGGGGCGATGACGCGCCGCATGCAACGCGTCGCGCCCGCCCGCCGCCTGCCGCCGCCCGGCTGGGTGCCGCCGACTCAGCGGGGGAGCCGCAGGACGGTCACCGCGAAGTCGGCGTCGTCGCGCCACGCGCGCAGGTCCCAGGTGGCGAAGCGGTGCTCGATGCGCAGGCCGGCCGCCACCGCGTCGGCGTCGAAGGCGGTGAGCGGGTAGCCCCGGTCGGTGCCGAAGCCGACCACCACCGGGCCGTCCGGCCGTACGTGGGCGGCGACCCGGGCCAGCACGGCCCGTTCGGTGCCGGGTGCCACGAAAGCCATCACGTTGCCGGCGATCACCGCGGCGTCGAAGGGCTCCGGCTCGCCCTGGGCGGCCAGGTCCAGGTCGGCGAGGTCGGCGACCAGCCAGCGCGGCCCCGGGTGGTCCGCCTCGGCCGCCGCCACCAGCACCGGGTCGGCGTCCACGCCGACCACGGTGTGCCCCCGGGCGGCGAGCGCCGCGCCGACCCGGCCGGTGCCGCAGCCGGCGTCCAGGATCCGCGCGCCCGGCGGGACCAGCGTGTCCAGCAACCGGGCCTCACCGGCCAGGTCCGCCCCCTCGGCGGCGAGCCGGCGGAACCGGTCGACGTACCACTGCGAATGTCCCGGATCGGTGTCGGTCACCCAACGTGTCGGCTTGCCCATTGGCCCACCGTAGCCGGGCTCAGCTGAGCAGGAGGAAGGTGGCGGCGGAGAGCGGCACGGCGAGGGCCGTACCGGCGATCACCTGCGGCCAGGTGTGGTCGCGCAGCTCGACCCGGGACCAGGCGACCGCTGCCACCAGGATCCAGCCGAGGTGCAGCGCCGGGCCGAGGAACAGCGCCAGCACGGTGACCGAGGACGCCGCGCAGGCGGCGTGGATGCTCAGCTTCCACCAGTGGTTGACCAGCGTGCACGCCCCGCCGACCACGAAGATGACCAGGATCATCGCGAACAGCGTGGCCGGGGCCCGGAGCACGGCCAGCAGGCCCAACCCCACCGCCACCGAGACCAGGCCGGTCAGCAGCGGCCGGGCCCGCTGGGTCCGGTCGCCGATGTGCCGGTCGCTCAGGGTGCCCCGACGTACGCCGTGGACCAGCACGCCGATCGGGATCACCGCGCAGAAGAGCAGTACCGTGCCGCCCCAGAGCAGGTAGTCGCGTGTCGACCGGCTCACCGCCACCACGCCGACCAGCGGCATCACGGTGACCAGGACACCCGGTGCGAGCACCTCGGTGAACAGGCGGGCGAGTCGGGTACTGACCGACCGTTGCGTGGCTGCTCGCACCGGGTAATCCTGCGGCCCCGGGCCGCCAAGGTCAATTAACCCTTCTCCGCTCCGCTGGTGAGACCTTCGGTGAGCAGCCGCTCGCTGGCGAAGAAGAGCAGCACGATCGGCAGGGTGAGGATCACCGAGCCGGCCATCAACACCGTCTTGGGCACCTCGACCCCGTCGGAGAGCAGCGACAGCCCCAGCGAGACCGTCCACCGGTTCGGCCGGTCCACCAGGAAGAGCAGGGCGAAGAGGAACTCGTTCCAGGCGATCATGAAGTCGTAGAGGGCGACGGCCATCACCGACGGGGCGGCCAGCGGCAGGCTGACCCGCCGGATGATGCCCAGCCGGCCCGCCCCGTCGATCGCCGCCGACTCCTCCAGGCTCACCGGGATCGTCTCGAAGTAGTTCTTCAGCATGTAGACCGAGACCGGCAGGGTCTGCGAGATGTAGACCAGCACCAGCCCGAGCAGCGACCCGCGCAGCCCGGCCCGGGTGAAGACCACGAAGAGCGGGATCGCGATGACGATCGACGGGAACAGGTAGACCGCCAGGAAGAGCGCGTTGACCTGCCGGCGGCCGAAGAACCGCAGCCGGGAGACCGCGTACGCGCCGGGAATGGCGACCAGCAGGGTCAGCGCCGTGGCGGAGAGCGCCACGATGCCGCTGTTGCGGATGAAGGTGAGGAAGCCCTGGCCGCCGTTGTCGACCGACTTGAGCACCTCGACGTAGGTGGCCACGGTCAGCTCGCCGACCGGGACCAGCAACGAGCCCGGGTCGAGCAGCAACCGCTCGATGGGGCGTACCGAGAGCACCAGCATGTACCAGAACGGCAGCAGGGTGACGAGCAGGAAGGCGGCGATCACCAGCCGGCGCAGCCAGCGCAGGCTCACCGTCTCGATCCGGTCCCGGTCCATCACGACTCCCGTCGTCCGCTGAAGAAGCGCAGGTAGATGGCGACGAACACGATCAGCACCACGGCCAGCACGACCGCCTGCGCCGCCGCCGCCCCGATGTCGGTACGCGCGGTGAGGAACTGGTAGACCCGGACGCTGACCACCTCGGTACCGGCCGAACCGCCGGTGAGCAGGTAGACGTCGTCGAACTTGTTGAAGGTCATGATGAAGCGCAGCACCCCGAGCAGCGCGATCACCGGCATCAGCTGCGGCAGCAGGATGTGCCGGAACCGTTGCGTCGGGGTGGCCCCGTCGACCCGGGCGGCCTCCTCCAGTTCGGCCGGTACGGCCTGGAGCCGGGCCAGCAGGAACAGGAAGGCGAACGGGAAGTACCGCCACGCCTCGAACGCGATCACCGTCCACAGCGCGGTGGACTCCTGGGACAGGAACGGCACCGGGGAGTCCCAGCCGAGGAACCGCTGTCCCCAGTCGTTGACGATGCCGAGCTGCGGGTCCAGCATCACCTGCCAGACGAAGGCCATCGCGACCACCGGTGCCACGTACGGCAGCAGCATCGACGCGCGCACGATGGTGCGGCCCCGGAACGGCCGGCGGACGACCAGCGCCGCGACGAGGCCGACCAGGATCGACCCGAACGTGCCGCCGAGGCTGTAGAGCAGCGTGGTCCAGAGCGTGTCGGCGAAGCCGGGGGTGTGCAGCACCCGGTCGAAGTTGTCCAGCGTCAGCTCGCCGAACAGACCGGTCTTGCGCAGGGTGGCCAGGCGTACCCGCTGGAAGGCCAGCACGACCGTCCAGACGATGGGGATGCCGATCACCGCGAGCACGACGAGCAGGGTGGGGGCGACCAGCGCGAGCCCGGCGCGGGACTCGCGGCGGCGCAGGGTGAGCGGGCGTCGGCCGGGGCGGGGCCGCTCCCCGGTGGGGGAGCGGCCGGCCTCCGGCGCGGTGGTGGTCAATTGACGCCCTTTTTGATCGCTTCGACGTCCTTCTTCGCCCGGCCGGCGGCGGCCGCCGGGTCGGACTTGCCGCTGACCACGTCGGCGAGCGCCTTGGGCACCGGCAGTTCACCGAGGATCGCGCCGACCAGCTTGCCCTGGCCCTGCGGGAGGCCCCAGCGCGCGAACGAGTCCGGGCTCCTGCGCAGGGTGGCCAGCACGTCGTCGCCGTAGACCGCCGACAGCGGCTTCTTCGCGTCCACCCCGGCCTGGCTGCTGTTCCAGGCGGTGAGGAACTTCTGCTTGTCGTCGGCGGTGCCGGTGCGCACCGGCACCCGGCCCTCCGGCGACATGCCGAACCAGCGCGGGTAGCCGTCGGAGAGCATGTACTCCACGAAGGACTTCGCCGGGTCGGCCGCGCCGTCGAGGATCGACCAGGAGCTGACCTCGCCGTACTGGGCCGGCGCGGTGCCGTTCGGGCCCTTGATCGCGGTGACGAAGCCGCTGTTCTTCGCCAGCCAGCCGGGGTCGGACTGGCACTGCGGGCAGGTGGGCTTGGCGTCGTTGCGCAGCCCGGCCAGCTCGTCGAGGATGAACGGCGACCAGATCAGCATGGCCGCCTTGCCGGCGAAGTAGGTGGCCCGGGTGGTGTCGACGTCCTGGGCGCCCTTGACCGAGTGGTCGCGCATCAGGTCGCCGTAGAAGCGGAACGCCTCGACGCACTCGGGCGAGTCGAGCTTCACGTTCCCCGAGTCGTCGGTGAGCTGGCAGTTGTTGGCCAGCGCCAGGTGCTCGAAGGTCTGCTGGGTGAAGACGTCGCCGGGGGAGGTCGCCGCCGTGATGCCGGCGACCCCGCCGGTGTTCAGCTTGGCCGCCGCGGCGGCGATCTTCTCGTACGTGTCGGGGGCGGGCAGGCCGGCGGCGGCGAACAGGTCCTTGCGGTAGACCAGCAGCTGACCCCACCCGTCGCTGGGCACGGAGAGTTGCTTGCCGTCCTCGGTGGTCAGCTCCAGCGCCCGGGGCGAGAAGGTGTCCCGACCGAGCTTCTCGACCACGGCCTTGTTGGCCCCCGCGTCCACCAGGTCGTTGCCGGAGAGGGTGCGCACGCCGGCCAGCGAGACCGAGCCGACCACGTCGGGCAGGTCACCGGCGGCGGCGCTGGAGGCGATCAGGGAGGGGAACTGGTCCTCGTTGACCGCCACCAGGTTGACCTTGACGCCGGTCTTCGCGGTGTAGTCGGCGATGATCGCCTTGGTGGCGTTGACCCGGTCGGCCACGTCCTCCAGGCTCCACACCGTTATCTGGTTACTGTCGGATTTCTGCTGGTCGTCGCCGCAGGCCACCAGCCCGGCCCCGGCAAATGCCAGGATCAGGCTGGAGGCGAGCAGCCGCCTCGAGGGTGATGACATCGGTGGCACTCCTCCCGAAAACAGTACGGCGTGCCATCTATACCCACCGATTGATCAATCTAACCACATATGCCGATTTTCTCGGTTAGAATCGAGGCCGGTACTTTCTTCGGAGCGACGCCATGGCCAACTGGGTTGTCTCTCTGGCCGGGCCCCGGCGCGTGAGCCTCGAGCCCTGCCCCCCGGATCCGCTCGGCCCGGGCCAGGTCCGCGTCCGCACCTGCTACTCCGGCATCTCCGCCGGCACCGAGCTGACCCTCTACCGGGGCAGCAACCCCCGGCTCAGCAAGGACTGGGACGACGCCACCCGGATGTTCCTGCCCCGGCAGGCGGCCCCCGCGTACCCGGTGGTCGGCTTCGGCTACGAGGAGGTCGGCGAGGTCGTCGAGGCCGCGCCGGACGTCGCCGACCGGCACCGGGGCCAGCTGGTCTGGGGCATCTGGGGACACCGCGCGGAGGCCGTCGTACCGGCCGGCGCGGTCACCCCGCTCGCCCCGGGCCTCGACCCGCTCGCCGCCGTCTTCGCCCGCCCCGGCGCCATCGCGCTGACCGCGGTGCTCGCCGGCGACCTGCACCTCGGTGACTGGGTGGGGGTCTTCGGGCAGGGCGTGATCGGGCTGCTCGGCACCCGGCTCGCCGTCCTCTCCGGAGCCCGGGTGGTCGCCGTCGACCGCGTCCCGGCCCGGCTGGAGCACGCCGCCCGCCTCGGCGCCCGCCGGGTCGTCGACGCCGCCGTCGACTCGGCCGCCACCGCGCTGCGCGCGGCCACCGACGGCCGTGGCGCGGACGTCTGCCTCGAACTGTCCGGCTCGTACCCGGCGCTGCACGAGGCGATCCGCGCCACCACCCACGCCGGCCGCGTCGTGGCCGCCGGCTTCTACCAGGGGTACGCACAGGGATTGGGACTCGGCGAGGAGTTCCACCACAACCGGATCCAGCTGGTGGCGGCCCAGGTCAGCGGGCCCACCCCGGCACCCGGCACGGCCGGCCGGTGGACCGGGGCCCGGATCGCCCACACCTTCATGGACCTGGTGGCCGAGGGCAGCGTCGACCCGCTGCCGCTGGTGAGCCACGTCGTCGACGCGGGCGCGGTGGCCGACGCCCTGGCGTTGCTCGACCGCGGTGACGGTGACGTCCTCCAAGTGGTGCTGAGGTTCTGAATGACCATCCGACTGGCCTGCCAGGAGCAGCTGCTCCCCGGCGCCGACCTGACCGACAAGTACGCCCTCGCCGTCTCCCTCGGCTACCAGGGCATCGAGCTGCGCGGCCGGGGCGACCTGGCCTTCGCCCGCCGGCTGCCGGAGCTGCGCCGGGCCCGCGCCGAGGGCATCCCGATGCCGACCGTCTGCGTCGAGATGGACCACTTCATCGGCGACTTCGACCCGGCCCGCTCCCGCGACGCCGTGGACAACCTCCGCTCGCAGCTCTCGGTGATCGCCGAGCTGGGCGGGGTCGGCGCGATGACGCCGGCCGCGTGGGGGATGTTCTCCCGGCGGCTGCCGCCGTTCGAACCGCCCCGCTCGCCCGAGGGCGACCGGCGGGTGCTCGTCGACGCCCTGGGCGAGTTGGGCGAGCACGCCCGCGCCGAGGGGGTCACCCTCTTCCTCGAACCCCTCAACCGGTACGAGGACCACATGGTCAACCGGCTCGACGAGGCGGTCGCCCTCTGCCGGGCCGTCGACCTGCCCTCGGTGCGCGTGGTAGCCGACACCTTCCACATGAACATCGAGGAGGACGACGTGCACGCGGCGCTGCGCGCCGCCGCCCCCTGGCTGGGGCATGTGCAGGTCAGCGACTCCAACCGGTACCAGCCGGGCGCCGGGCACCTGGACTGGGCGGCGCTGCTGGGCACGCTCGACGAGATCGGCTACGGCGGTTGGCTGGCCCTGGAGTGCCGGCTGCGCGGCGAACCGGTGGCCGCCCTGCGGCAGGCCGCCACGGTGCTCGGGCCGGCCCAGTGGCGGGTGGCGGCGTGACGGCCGCCGTCCCCGGGGGCGCGGCCGCCTCACTGCGCCCCGGCCCGACCGGTCCCGCCGCGACCGGTTCCGGCCCGACCGGCGCGGAACGGGCCGCCCGGCTGCGCCGGCTGGCGCTCACCACCCTCGACGCCAACTGGGAACACGACCACACCGTCCCGTCCCGGACGCTCTACCCGCACCAGTGGAGCTGGGACTCGGCGTTCATCGCCGTCGGGCTGGCCCACGTCCGCCCCGACCGCGCCTGGCGGGAGCTGCGGACGCTGTTCGCCGCGCAGTGGGCCGACGGGCGGGTGCCGCACATCGTGTTCAACCCGGCGCTGCGGGTCGGCTCGTACTTCCCGGGGCCCGAGTTCTGGGACGCGGGCCGCGCCGACGGCGCCCCGGCCCGGGCCACCTCCGGCATAGTGCAGCCGCCGGTGCACGCCCCGGCCGCCTGGCTGGTGCACCGGCGTGCGCCGTCGGAGGCGTCGGTGGCCGCGCTGCACCGGCTCTATCCGCGGCTGGTCGCCCAGCAGCGCTACCTGACCGGGCGGCGCGACGTGGGTGGGGGCGGGCTGGCCTGCATCGTGCACCCGTGGGAGTCCGGGCTGGACAACAGCCCCGCCTGGGACGCCCCGCTGGCCGCCGTGCCGGCCGACGTCGCGGTGATGCGGGCGTACCGTCGGCACGACACCGCGCACGCCGATGCCGCGCACCGCCCCACCGACCTCGACTACGCGCGGTACGTCACGCTGGTCGACGCCTACCGCGCGGGCCGCTACCGCGACGAGGGGCTGCTCGGGCGGCACCCGTTCCTGGTGGAGTGCCCGCTGGTCAACGCGGTCCTCGGGATGTCCGAGCACGCCCTGGCCCGGATCGCCACGGTGGTCGGCGCCGACCCCGGGCCGCACCGCGACCGGGCCACCCGGATCACCGAGGCGCTCGTCACCCGGCTCTGGGACCCGGCCACCGGCACCTTTCACCCGCGCGACCTGCGCACCGGCCGGTTGATCCCGGCCCGTACGGTGCTCGGGCTGATGCCGCTGATCCTGCCCGACCTGCCGCCCCGCCAGGTGCAGTCGGTGCTCGCCGAGGCCTGCTCGCCCCGCTTCGGGCTGGCCGCCCGGATGGACCGGCCGCTGCCCACCCACGACCGCACCGCGCCGGACTTCGAGCCGCTGCGTTACTGGCGGGGCCCGAGCTGGATCAACACCACCTGGATGCTCTGGCGCGGGTTGCTCACCCACCACCGCCCGGACCTGGCCGCCGGGCTGCGGGAGTCGCTGTTCGCGCTGGTCGATCGCGGCGGCTGTCACGAGTACTTCCACCCGGACACCGGGGCCGGGCTGGGCTCCCCGGCGTTCAGCTGGACCGCCGCGCTGCTGCTGGACGCCCTCGCCGACGGCTGAGTCGCCGGCGTCGCTCCCCCAGGGCGCGACGCCGGCTCTCGGGCTCAGGCGATGCCGGCCGGCGTGCTCCCGCCGATCCGCAACGCCGACATCGGCGCGTCGTCGATCGCGTAGCCGAGCGCGTCGACCACCTCCACCACGCCGCTGACCTGCCGGGTCAGCCGCAGCGCCAGCTGCACGGTGGACCACCGGTCGAGTTGGCCGGTGAGCGTCACCACCCCGCCCGTCACGGTCACGTCGACCACCCGGTCGGGCACGCCGAGGGTGTGCCGCAGCACCTCGTCGACCACGTCGCGGCGGATGTCGCCGTCCGGGCGCAGGTGGACCTTGAGCAGGTCGCCCCGGGTCACGATGCCGACCAGCCGGCCGAGGTCGTCGACCACCGGCAGCCGCTTCACCCGGCGGGCGTCCATCAGCCGGGCCGCCTCGGCCAGCGAGGCGTCCGGCGACACGGTGACCGGCGGCGCGGTCATCAGGTCGACGGCCAGCGTCGCGCCCGCCTTGGCCCGCGCCTCCCGCTGGTGCCGGTCCGGGAAGATCCGCCGTTCGTGCGGCTGCCCCAGCAGCTCCACCTTGTACAGCAGGTCCGCCTCGGAGACCACGCCGAGCACCCGCCGCGCGCCGTCCACCACCGGCACCGCGGTGACCCGCCGGCCGGTCAGCACGTCGACGATCTCCCGGTACGCCGCGCCCTCGGTCACCGCCGCCACGTCGGTGGTCATCACGTCCTGCACCTGCCATGTCCGCATGGCGACCTCCCTGCTCGCTCCCACCTCCGACGCTAGGTCGGCGCGGTGGGCCCGAGCAGGGGCGCAGGGACCGGCCCCGGGGGCCGGAAGTCCCGCCCGGCGGTGGCGGGACCGCCGTCAGCCGACCGGCTGGGCCGTCCCGTCGGCAGGCGCTTCGGCGGTGAGCAGCTCGGCCGGCACCCGTTCCACCTCCACCCGGCAGTCGTGGAACGTCGGTCCGCCACCCAGGTCGGTGTCGCGCACCCCGGTGACCGCGTTGACGGTGGCCCGGCCCGGGCTCAGCCGCGCCCAGTAGGCCTTGTAGGTGAAGGCGACGCCGGGCCGGGTCGCCTCGTCCACCGCGACCGCCGCGAGGAAGGCGCCCCGGTCGTTGCGGACCCGCACCGCGTCGCCGTCGGCGAGGCCGCGCGCGTCGGCGTCGTGGGGGTGCAGGTGCAGCCGGGGCGGACCGGCCCTGCGCAGGTGCCAGGGCAGCGAGGCGAAGGTGGAGTTCATCAGGAACCGGCCGGCGGGGGAGAGCAGCACCAGCGGGAACCGGGCGGCCAGCGCGGTGTCGCCCGCCTCGGCCGGCGGCGTGTAGCCGGGCAGCGGGTCCACGCCCGACGGGGCCAGCTCCGGGTCGTGCAGCCGGGCCCGCCCGTCCGGGGTGGGGAAGCCGCCCTCGGCGTACGGCGCGGAGCCGACCTCGACCCCGGTGGTCCGGGCGTACGTCCGTTCGCACAGCTCCTCGAAGCTGACCGGGGAGTCGCGCAGCAGCTGCCGGGCCAGCTCCTCGTCGCTGTCGCGCAGCCGGGGATGGTCGAGGCCCAGCGCGGCGGCGATCCGGCGGAAGATCTCGGTGTTGGGCAGCGCCGCGCCGGGCGCCCCGGTGGCCGGCAGGTTCAACGTCGTGTAGTGGTGACCGTACGAGGTCTGCAGGTCGAGGTGCTCGGGTTGCATGGTGGCGGGCAGCACCACGTCGGCGTAGTCGCAGGTGTCGGTCCAGCGCTGCTCCAGCACCACGGTGTGCAGGTCGGCGCGGAGCAGTCCGGCGCGCAGTCGCTGCTGGTCGGGCACGGTGGCGGCCGGGTTGGCGTTGAACACCACCAGCGAGGTGACCGGTGGGTCGGCCTCGCCGGTGAGCACCGCGGCGAGCCGGCTCATGTTGATCTCACGGGCCGGTGGGATCGGCAGGTCGGGTGGCCGGACGACCGCGCCGAGCGGCGTGCGGTGGTGGCCGCTGGTGGTGACCAGCGCGCCCCCGCCCGGGTACCGGAAGTCGCCGGTGAGCAGTGGCAACGCGCAGATCGCCCGGATCGCCTGCCCCGCGCCGTGGTGCCGTTGCAGGCCCAGGCCGACCCGGACGGCGGTGGGCGGGGCGGTGGCGATCCGTCCGGCGAGCCGGTGGAGCACCTCCACGGGCAGGCCGCACTCGGCCGCCGCGCGCGACACCGGCCATTCGGCGAGCCGGGCGGCCAGCGCCGGCCAGCCGACGGTGTGCGCGGCCAGCCACTCCTCGTCGACCGCGCCGGCGTCGAGCACGCCGCGCATCAGGCCGAGCGCCAGTGCCGCGTCGGTGCCGGGCAGCGGCGCGAGGTGCTCGTCGCTGCGCGCCGCCGTCTCGGTGCGCAGCGGGTCGATGGTGACCAGGTACGCGCCGCGTTCCCGGGCCTGTTGCACGAACGGCCACAGGTGCAGGTTGGTGGCGAGCGGGTTGGCCCCCCAGAGCACGATCAGCTTCGCGTCCACGATCGACTCCGGCTCGAAGCCCACCGAGGCGCCGTAGATCGATTCGGTGGCCGCGCGGGCCGCCGCCGTGCAGATCGTGGTGTCCAACCGGGACGCGCCCAGGTGGGCGAAGAGCCGTGGCCCCATCGACCAGCCCTGCACCAGCCCCATGGTGCCGGCGAAGTAGAAGGGCAGGACCGCCTCCGGGCCGTCCTGCTCGATGCTCGTCCGCAGGCCGGCGGCCACCCGGTCGAGCGCCTCGTCCCAGCTCGCCGGCCGGTACGCGACCCGGCCGACGCCCTTCGGGCCGGTCCGCAGGTAGGGGGTGGTCAGCCGGTCGGGACCGTTGACCGCGTCGAGGTAACGGTTGACCTTGCCGCAGAGCGCGCCCCTGGTGAACGGGTGCTCCCGGTCGCCGCGCAGCGCGACCGCCCGGCCGTCCTCCACGGTGAGCTGCCAGACGCAGGTGTCGGGGCAGTCGAGCGGGCAGGCGCCGGAGTGGGTGGTACGGGCCATGCGGCGAGCCTACCGAGCGGCGGTGCGCCCGCGGTGCCGGCCGTTTGTCGTCGCGCACCCCGGGTATCCGGCGGCATCCGGCCGTGGCCGGTGGGCGACAGGAGGCGGGCGTGCGGTTTCCCCTATTCGTCGAGGCGGTGTCCCGCCGCGCCGAGCTGCCGACCGAGCAGGCCGCGACGATCTCCCGCGCGGTCCTGCAGACCCTCGCCGACCGGATCACCGGCGCGGAGGCGGCGGACCTGGCGGCCCAGCTCCCCGACGAGATCGGCACCTACCTGGTCGGCTCTCCGGAGGAGGGCGGCGCGGGTGGCCCGGTCACCTTCCTGCGCCGGGTCGCCGACCGGGCCGGGGTGGATCCGGCGGTCGCCGAGGTGGGCACCCGGGCGGTGCTGGGTACGCTGCGGGACACGGTGACGGTGGGCGAGTTCCAGGATCTCGTCGCGCAGTTGCCGAAAGGTTTCGACGCGATGGTCGACCCGATCCCGCGTCCGCCGTACGATCACTGAGGATGCTCCCCGGTCGGGTTGAGCTGCGGCAGCGTGGCCGCTTGGATGAAAATTTCACGGCCAGAAAGTATTTTCACCGTAAAATTACTCGCCGGTATGGCTGTACGCCGAAAATCGTCTTCGCGCTAGAGGGATGATCGGACGGTTTCCTCCGTCCGAGGTTCCAGGCGGCCGTCAGCCCTTCGGCTCTACCGACATCGATCCCCTTCCCATCGAGAGATTGAGTTCTATTCTGCTTCCAATGTGAAGTCCTGGGGGGGATCATGATCACATTCGTTGATTGCTGCGCGCCTGTCGTCGGTGGAGAGACATCCACTCCACTGACATGACCCGACCGATGATCATCAATCGCTTCGGTGAGGTCGCGGCACGTCACGGTGATCGTCCGGCGCTGCTCGGCGAGACCCACGAGGTCAGCTACGCCGAACTCGCCGGTGCGGCCGGGGGGCACGCGGCCGCGCTCGTCGCCGCCGACGTCCGACCCGGTCACCGGGTCGCGCTGCTCACCGCACACGGCACACCGACCGTGGCGGCGCTCCTGGGCGCGCTGGCCGCCGGCTGCGCGTACGTGCCGCTCGACCCGGGCTTCCCGGTCGACCGGCTGCGCCACATGCTGACCGCCGCCGGGGTCGACGCCCTCGCCTGCGCGGCCGAGCACCGCGAGCTGGCCCACGAGCTGGCCGACGGCCGTGCCGTGGTGCCGCTGGACGACGTGCCGCCCGCGCCGCTGCGACCCGTCCCGGTCGAGGAGGACGCGCTGGCGTACGTGCTGTTCACCTCCGGCTCCACCGGGGTGCCGAAGGCGGTCGGACAGACGCACCGCAACCTGGCGCACGTCGTCGACAACCAGATCGCCGCCCTGGCGATCGGTGCGGCGGACCGGCTCAGCCTGCTCGCCTCGTTCAGCTTCGACGCCGCCATCCCCGACCTCTACCCGGCGCTGCTCACCGGGGCCGCGGTGGTTCCCGTCGACCTGCGCCGGCAGGGGCTCGCGTACGCCGTCGAGCAGCTCGACCGGCACCGGGCCACGGTGCTGCACTGCACCCCGACGGTCTACCGGTTCCTGCTCGACGCCCTCGGCGCGCGCCGCCTCGACGCGGTCCGCGCGGTGCTGCTCGGCGGCGAGCAGGCGACCTGGGCCGACGCCGCCCGCGGCCGGGACCGGTTCGCCGCCGACTGCCTGCTGGTCAACGGGTACGGCGCCACCGAGATGACCTTCGCCGCCCGGTACCTGCTGCCGCTGGCCACCGTGGACCCGGCCGCCACCGGCCCGCTGCCGATCGGCGCCGCCTTCCCCGGCTACGAACTGCGTCTCGCCCCGGACACCGGCGAGATCGTGGTGCGCAGCCGGCACCTCGCGCCGGGCTACCTCAACCAGGACAGCGACCGCTTCGTCGACGAGGGCGGCGGGCTCCGCGGCTACCGCACCGGCGACCTCGGCCGCCGGCTGCCCGACGGCGACCTGGTCTGCCTCGGCCGGCTCGACCGGCAGGTCAAGGTCCGCGGTCACCGGGTCGAGCTGACCGAGGTCGAGGCGGTGCTCGCCGCCCAACCCGGGGTGGCCGGGGTCCGGGCCATCGCCCGCGACGGCGAACTGCTCGCGTACGCCCGTCCGGCCGCCGGGACCCGGCCGGACGGCGCGGCGCTGCGGGCCGCCCTCGCCGCCACCCTGCCCGGCTACGCGCTGCCCCGGGCGGTGGTGGTGCTCGACGAGTTCCCGCTCACCGTGACCGGGAAGGTCGACGAGCGGGCGCTGCCCGACCCGGCCTGCGAGGTGCCGGCCGACGCCGCCCCGGCCACCGGCACCGAGCAGATCGTGCACGACATCTGGTGCGCGGTGCTCGGCCGCACCGCCGTCGGTCGCACCGACAGCTTCTTCGATGTGGGCGGCCAGTCGCTGCTGCTCGGTCAGGTGCAGCAGCGGCTGGCCGACCGGTTCGGGGTACGGCTGCCGATGCTGCGCCTCTTCGACCACCCCACGGTGGCCGCCCAGGCCGCGCTGCTCGACGCGCCACCGGAGGCGGTCCGCGCCCCGGTGCTGCCCGCCCCCGCCGCGCCCACCGCCGCCGCCCGCGAGTACACCGGCGACGAGATCGCCGTGGTCGGGCTCGCCGGCCGCTTCCCGGGCGCGCCCGACCTGGCCACCTTCTGGTGGAACCTGTGCACCGGCGTCGACTCGATCCACGAGTACGACGACGAGGAGTTGGCCGCGCTCGGCATCGGGCCCGGCCTGCGGGCCGACCCCCGGCACGTGCGGGCCGTCGGCCGGCTCGACGGGGTGGCCGACTTCGACGCCGAGTTCTTCTCCTTCGGCGCCGACGAGGCGGCCCGTACCGACCCCCAGCACCGGCTCTTCCTGGAGACCGCGTGGGAGGCGCTGGAGGACGCCGGGCACGACCCGGCCCGGTTCCCCGGCCCGGTCGGCGTCTACGCGGCCACCTCCGCCAACCGCTACTTCCTGTTCCACCTGCTCGACAACCCGGCGGTCGTCGGCGACGTGGACCCGGACGACTGGGAGGCCCGGCTGGTCGGCCGGCAGTTCACCGACCACCTGCCCGGTCAGGTCGCGTACCGGCTGGGCCTGACCGGCCCGGCGCTGGCCGTGCAGAGTGCCTGCTCCAGCTCGCTGGTCGCGGTCTGCGTCGCCGCGCAGAGCCTCGCCGACTACCAGTGCGATCTCGCGCTGGCCGGTGGGGTCACCGTCACCTGGCCCCGGCACCGGCACACCCCGGGCGGGCTGGCCTCGCCGGACGGCCGCTGCCGGGCCTTCGACGAGGGCGCCAACGGCTCCGGCTTCGGCTCCGGGGTGGGGGTCGTCGCGCTGCGCCGGCTCGCCGACGCCCAGGCCGACGGCGACCGGATCTACGCCGTCCTGCCTGGGTGGGCGGTCACCAACGACGGCCCGGACCGGGCCGGCTTCGCCGTGCCGGGCCCGGCCGGCCAGGCCGCCGCGGTGGCCAACGCGCTGGCCGTGGCCGAGGTGGCGCCCGGCGAGGTACGGCTGGTCGAGGGGCACGGTAGCGGCACCCCGCTCGGCGACGCCATCGAGGTGTCGGCGCTGCACGAGGTGTACGCCGGCGCCGCCCCCGCCGGCTCCTGCGCGCTCGGCTCGGTGAAGACCAACATCGGTCACCTGGACGCGGCCGCGGGCGTGGCCGGCCTGATCAAGGCGGTGCTCGCCGTCCGGCACGGGGTGATCCCGCCCAACCTGCACTTCACCCGCCCGCACCCGGAGATCGACCTGGCCGCCGGTCCGTTCTACGTGCCGACCAAGGCCCGGGACTGGCCGGACGGACCGCGCCGGGTGGCCGGGGTCAGCGCCTTCGGGCTCGGCGGCACCAACGCGCACGTCCTGGTGGAGCAGCCGCCCCCGGACGAGCCGGCCGACCCGCCCGGCGAGGGGCCCTGGCTGCTGCCGGTGTCCGCGCGTACCCCGGTGGCGCTGCGCGCCGCACTGACCCGGCTGCGCAACCACCTGGCGACGGCCGCGCCGGCGCTGTCGGAGGTGGCCGCCACCCTGGCGTTGGGCCGGCGGGCCTTCGCCCACCGGGCGGCCGTGCTCGCCACCGACCTGCCGGCCGCGCTCGCCGCGCTCGACCTGCTCCTCGACGGCGACGCCCGGATCGCCGGGGACGGCGGCGCGCTGCGCGAGACGGCCGCCGACTGGGTGGCCGGGCGGGACGTCGACTGGGACGCGCTGCATCCCGAGGGCTCGGTCCGGCGGACCGGGCTGCCCACCTATCCGTTCCAGCGCCGCCGGTACTGGATCGACCCCGTGCAGAGAGGCCCGCGGTGAACTGGTTCGTCTCCACCGGAAGCCGTCCCCAGGCGCCGGTGCGGCTGTTCTGCCTGCCGTACGCCGGCGCCGGCGCGAGCGCGTTCCGGCGCTGGCAGCAGGGGATCGGCCCGGACGTCGAGGTGCTGCCGGTGCAGCTGCCCGGTCGGGAGAACCGGATCAGCGAGGACCCGCGCTTCACCGTCGCCGACGTCGCCGACGCGATCGCGTCCCGCGCCGACCGCCCGTACGCCATCTACGGCCACTCGATGGGGGGCCGGGTCGGCTTCGAGGTGGTCCGGGAGCTGCGCCGCACCGGCCGGCCGCTGCCGCTGCGGCTGTACGTCGGCGGCGCCCGCGCCCCGCACGTCACCGCGCCCAGCCTCTTCGACGGGCTGTCCCGGGTGGACGACGACGAGCTGCTGCGCCGCCTCGCCGAGGGCGGCGGCCTCCCCGCCGAGCTGTTCGACCACCCCGAACTGGTGGAGCTGCTGCTGCCCCTGCTGCGGGCCGACTTCGGCCGGGTCGACGGCTACCGGTACTCACCGGGTGAGCCGTTGCCGGTGCCGCTGGTCGCCTTCAGCGGCGTGCACGACCGGGCGGTGACCCGGGCGCACAGCGCCGCCTGGGCCGAGCACACCGCCGCCGGGTTCACCCTGCACGAGCTGGACGGCGGGCACTTCTTCCTCAACGACCGGCTGCCCGACCTGCTCGCCGCGATCCGCGCCGACCTGACCGACGCCCTCGCCGCCGCCTCCGCGCCCGCACCCACCGCCGGATCCGCGTCGGTCGCCGCCGGGTCCGCGTCGGTCGCCGGCGGGTCCGCGTCCACCGCGCGGTCGTCGTCGAGCGCCGGGTCCGCGTCCGGTGCCGGAGCCGGGCCGGTCGCCGCGGACCACCGGGTGCCGCTCGGCGACACCGGCTGGTCGGTGTGGCGCGACGCGGTGCTGCGCACCACCGGGTTCCCCGCCGAGGGGCTGACCCGCTTCGGCGCGCCGTCGGCCGCCGCGGCCGCCGACGAGCTGCTGGCCACCGGCTGCGGCGCGGAACGCCTCGACAAGGAACTCGCCGAGGCGGCGGCCGCCGCCGGCCGGCACTTCGCCGAGCTGGCCGCCGACCCGCTGCTGCGTACCGCGGTCACCTGGCAGAACCGCAACGCGCTGATGATCCTCGACGCGATCGCCGCCGCCGGGCCCGAGCCGCGCCGCAACAACAAGCACCGGGACCGGGAACGGGCCCTGCTGAAGTACTGGCAGCGCTACTGCGGCAAGAACGAGACGGTCGGCTTCTTCGGCCCCGGCTGCTGGGTGCGCATCGACCCGACCCGGCCCGAGGTGGCCGACGTCCGGCCCGGCCCGGCGCTGACCCGACGCCGCTGGGTGCTGCTCGACTCATGGGCGACCACCGCGTACGCCGACCGGCTCGCCGCCGACCCGGCGGTGCGCCGCTGGTGGGCGCCGCGGCTGCTGTCCCACCTCGCGCTGCGTGACCGCGTCGTGCGGCGTCCCGGCCGGCCGCCGGTCACCCTCACCCCGGTGGAGGCCGCGCTGCTCGCCGCCGCCGACGGCCGCCCCGCCCGCGACCTGGTCGCCGACCCGGCGGTCGGCCTGCGCCGCCCCGAGGACGGGTACGCGCTGCTCGACCGTCTCGTCGAGCGGGAGCTGATCTCCTGGGACGCCGACCTGCCGATCGGCCCGCACGCCGAACGGGTACTGCGGGAACGGATCGAGGCGATCGGCGACGAGCCGGTCCGCGCGACCGCCCGCGCCGGACTGGACCGGCTCACCGCCGCCCGGGAGGCGGTCGCCGACGCGGCCGACGACCCGGCGCGGCTGCGCACCGCCCTGGACCGGCTCGACGCGGTCTTCACCGAGCTGACCGGGCAGCCGGCGCAGCGCCGGGCCGGCCAGATGTACGCCGGGCGCACCCTCTGCTACGAGGACACCACCCGCGACCTCGACGTGGTCTTCGGCGCGCCGCTGCTGGCCGAGCTGGCCGCCCCGCTGGACGTGCTGCTGCGCGCCGCCCGCTGGCTGGTCGGCGCGCTGGAACGGGCGTACGGCGAGGTGTTCCGGGAGCTGTACGCCGAGCTGCGCGCCGAGGCGGGTGACGGGCCGGTCGCCCTGGCCGACCTGTGGTACCTGGCGCAGGGCCTGTTCTGGGGCGAGGGGGAGCGGCCGGTGGACCGGGTCGCGGCCGACTTCGCCGCCCGCTGGTCCGGCCTGTTCGGCCTGGACACGCTGCCCGCCGACGCCACCGAGGTGCGGGTCGCGGTCGCCGACCTGCGGGAGCGCATCGACGCGGTCTTCCCCGACCCCGGCCCCTCGGACTGGCCGCTGGCCCGCCTGCACAGCCCGGATCTCCAGCTCTGCGCCGCCGACGTCGACGCGCTGGCCCGGGGCGACTACACGGTGGTGCTCGGCGAGCTGCACGCCGCCTGGGCGTCGTTCGACACCGCGCCGCTGGTCACCGGCCACCCCGAGCCGCAGCGGCTGCGCGACGCGCTCGCCGCCGACCTCGGCGGTCGCCGGGTACGCCTGCTCTTCCCCACCGACTGGCCGCGCCGGACCAGCCGGGTGGCCGCGGCGCTCACCGGCCCCACCGACCGCGAGCTGGCCTTCCGCCCCGCGCCCGGGGCCGACCGGGACCGGCTGCTGCCCACCGTCGACCTCACCGTCGCCGACGAGGACGGCCGGCTGGTCGCCACCGCCTCCGACAGCCAGCGCTGGTCGCTCACCGCGATCTTCGCCGAGCTGCTCAGCGCCCACGCGGTGGACGGTTTCAAACTGGTCGCCGCCGCGCCGCACACGCCCCGGATCACCCTGGACCGGATGGTGGTGGCCCGGGAGACCTGGCGGACCACCGCCGGGGAGAGCGGCCTCGGCCCGGCCGTCGGGGAACGCGACCGCTTCCTCGCCGTCCGCCGCTGGCGGGCCCGCCTGGGCCTGCCCGAGCAGGTGTACGTCAAGCTGGGCAGCGAGACCAAGCCCTGCTTCGTCGACCTGTCCAGCCCGGTGTACGCCGACATGCTCTGCGCGATGGTCCGCTCGGCCGCGATGGCGCACGGCGCGGACGTCTCCCTGGTGGTCGGCGAGATGCTGCCCGGCCCGGCCGACGCCTGGGTGCCGGACGCCGCGGGCCGGCGCTACCTCAGCGAGCTGCGGCTGCACATCGTGGACGCGACCGGCGCGGAGCGTCGGTCGTGAGCCACCGGATCCCCCTCGGCGACACGGGCTGGTCGGTCTGGCGGGACGTGGTGCTGCGGACCGCGGGCTTCCCGGCCGCCGGCCTGGACCGGCTCACCGCGCCGGAGGCCGCCGCGGTGGCGGACGCCCACCTCGACGGCACGGTCACCCGCGAGGTCGCCGAGAAGGCGCTCGGCACGGCGTTCGCCGGCTCCTCGGCCGAGCTGGCCGAGCTGGCCGCCGACCCGCTGCTGCGCGAGGCGGTCACCTGGCAGAACCCGGACATGCTGATCGCCCTGGACGGGCTGCTGCACACCGACCCCGCGGTGCGCAACGTGCGCCGCCGCAAGCGCGAACTCAGCCTGCTGCGCTACTGGCAGCGCTACTGCGGCAAGGCCGAGACGATCGGCTTCTTCGGGCCGGTCTGCTGGGGCGTGCTCGACCCGGACGACCCGGACACCCGGCTCACCCCGGGGCCGGGCCTGGTCGCCCGGCGCGAGGTGGTCTTCGAGGCGTGGGCGCTGATCGCGTACGCCGACCGGCTCGCCGACGACCTCGCGGTGCGCCGCTGGTGGGCGCCGGCGCTGCAACCGCACCTGAGCGTGGTGGACCGGCAGCTGTGCTGGCCGCTGCACCCGCCGGTGCCGCTCACCGCCGCCGAGGCGCGGCTGCTGGGGTACTGCGACGGCCGGACCCCCGCTATCGAGCTGGCCGCCCGCGCCGTCGCCGACGGTGACGTCGGGCTGCGCACCACCGCCGACGCGTACCTGCTGCTGGACCGGCTCGTCGACCGGGGACAGCTGACCTGGGACGCGAACCTGCCGAACAGCCCCGAGGCGGAACGGGTGCTCACCGCCCGCCTCGCCGCGATCGGCGACGCCGGGACCCGGGCCGAGGTGGGCGCCGGCTTCGACCGGCTGCGCGCCGCCCGCGACGCGGTCGCCGCCGCCGCCGGTGACCCGGACCGGCTCGGCGCGGCGCTCGTGCTGCTCAACGCCGAGTTCACCGCCGTCACCGGCCGGCCGGCCACCCGGCAGAGCGGCGAGATGTACGCCGGCCGCACCGTGCTCTACGAGGAGACCTCCCGCGACCTCACCGTCCGGGTGGGCGCCACCGTGACCGACGCGCTCGCCGCGCCGCTGTCCATCGTGCTGCACGCCGCCCGCTGGCTCACCGCCCAGGTGGGTGCCGGCTGTGCCCGGATCGTCGCGGACCTGCACGCCGAGCTGGCCGCCGACGGGCCGGTCCGGCTCGCCGACGTCTGGTTCCTCGCCCAGGGCATGCTGCTCGCCCCGGACGGCCCGGTGGCCCGGGCCGGTGCCGAGCTGACCGAGCGGTGGACCCGGCTGTGCGGCCTGCGCGACCTGCCCGCCGGTCAGCCGGAGCTGCGGCTCGACGCCGCCGACCTGGCGGAGCGCGCCGCCGAGCTGTTCCCGGCGACCGGGCCGGGGTGGCCGTCCGCCCGCATCCACAACGCCGACGTCCAGCTCGCCGCCGACTCCGTGGCGGCGCTGAACCGGGGCGAGTTCCTGCTCGTCCTCGGTGAGCTGCACCCGGCCACCGTCCCGTACGACAGCGCGGTGCTCACCCCGTTCCATCCCGACCCGGTGGCGCTGCGCGCCGCGCTGGACGCCGACCTCGGGCCGGCCCGGCTGCGGGTGCTCTACCCCGAGGGCTGGCCCCGGCTGGCCACCCGCACCACGTACGCGCTCGCCGGCCCGGCGGACCGGCAGCTCGGCATCGACACCGCCCGCGGCGGCGACGTGGAACGCCTCGTCCCGGCCACCGCGGTCCGGGTCGAGGCGGTGGCCGGCGACCTCGTCGCGGTCTTCCCCGACGGCGGCCGCTGGCCCGTCACGGAGGTCTTCGCCTCGCTGCTCGGCGCGCTGCTGGTCGACTCGTTCAAGCTGCTCGACCCGGCCCCGCACACGCCCCGGATCACCATCGACCGGCTGGTGGTGAACCGGCGCGGCTGGCGTACCACGGCCGGCGGCTGCGGGCTGGCCGGACACCGCACCGAGGCCGAGCGCTACCTCGCGGTCCGCCGCTGGCGGACCGCGCTCGACCTGCCCGAGCGGGTCTTCGTCAAGGTCGGCACCGAGGTCAAGCCCTGCTACGTCGACCTGACCGGCCCGCTCTACGCGCAGTCGCTGTGCGCCATGGTCGACGCCGCCCTGAAGACCGGACCGGACGTCCCGGTCACCGTCACCGAGCTGCTGCCCGAACCGGCCCGGTCCTGGGTGACCGACGCCGCCGGGCACGGCTACGTCAGCGAACTGCGCCTCCAGATCACCGATCCAGCACCGTACCGGGGAGACCACGGGTGACCGACATCCTGACCGCCAGCGCCGCCGCCGGAGAGGTCCTGCCCTGGCCGGAGGCGACCCTCGCCGACCTGGTCACCGCCCAGGCCGCCCGCACCCCGGACGCGGTGGCCGTCCGCCAGTGGGACGTCCGGCTGCGCTACCGCGACCTGGTCGACCGGGCCGCCGGGGTGGCCGCCGCGCTGCGGGAGCGGGGGGTCGGCCGGGGTGACCGGGTCGGCGTCTGCGGTCACCGCACCCCCGACCTGGTGGTGACCGTCCTCGGCGTGCTCCTCGCCGGCGCCGCCTACGTGCCGCTGGACCCGGGCGGACCCCGCGAGCGGCGACGCGAGATCGCCCGCGACGCCCGGGTCCGGGTGGTCGTCGGCGACGCCGCCGCCGTCGAGTTCGGCGACGAGCCGGGCGTCACGGCGCTGGGACTGCCCGGCCCGGCCCCGCTGGCGCCCTGCCCGGCCCGCCCCGGCGACCCCGCGTACGTGCTGTTCACCTCCGGCTCGACCGGGCGGCCTAAGGGCGTGCTGACCACCCACCGCAACGTGGTCGAGTTCGTCACCGGGGTCACCGCGCTCACCGGCGCCGACGCCGGCGTGCGCAGCCTCGGCATCGCCTCGCTCGGCTTCGACGCGGCCACCATGGACCTGTTCGTGCCGCTGCTGCTCGGCGGCGCGGTGCAGCTGCTCGGCGCGGACGACCGGGCCGACCCGGTCCGGCTCGCCCGGTTCATCGCCGCGCACGAGGTCACCTGGGGGTTCATCACCCCGACCGTGCTCGCCCTGCTCGACCCGGCCGACGTGCCGGGCTGGCGGACCGTGCTCTGCGGCGGCGAGGCGGTCCCCGCCGAGCTGGCCGCCCGCTGGGCCCCCGGCCGGCGCTTCGTCAACGGCTACGGCCCCACCGAGACCACCGTGCTGGCCGTCACCGGCGACCTGACCGCCGCCGACACCGACCCGGTGCCGATCGGCCGGCCGCTGCCCAACCACCGGGCGTACGTGGTCGACGCCGCGCTGCGCCCGGTGCCGCCGGGGGAGACCGGCGAGCTGCTGATCGGCGGCCCCGGCCTGGCCGACGGCTACCTCGACCGGCCCGCGCTGACCGCCGAACGGTTCGTGCCCGACCCGTTCGGCGAGCGCCCCGGCGAGCGGCTGTACCGCACCGGTGACCTGGTCCGGCAGGACCCGGACGGCCGGATCGTCTACCTGGGCCGCACCGACCGGCAGGTGAAGGTGCGCGGCCAGCGGATCGAGCCGGGCGAGGTCGAGGCGGTGCTGGCCGGGCACCCCGACGTCGAGCGGGTCGCCGTCGAGGCGGTGCCCGGCCCGGCCGGCACCGAACTCGTCGCCTTCCTCACCCCGGCCGACGCCCCCGACCACGACGCGCTGCGGGCGTACGCCGGGACCCGGCTGACCGCGGCGATGCTGCCGGCCCGGACGGTGCGGCTGGCCGCGCTGCCGGTCAGCCCCACCACCGGCAAGCTGGACCGGCCCGCGCTGCGCGCCCTCGCCACCACCGCGCCCGAGCAGCTCCCGGACCCGGAACCGGACGGCGACGACCCGGTCGAGGCGACCGTGCGGCGGCTCTGGACCCGGCTGCTCGGCGCCGCGCCCCGCCCGGACAGCGACTTCCTCGCCGCCGGCGGCAACTCGATCGCCGCGATGCGGCTGGTCGCGGCGCTCCGCGCCGAGCTGGGCCGGCACGTCGACACCCTGGCGGTGTTCACCGGGCGCACCTTCGCCGCGCTGCTGGAGCACGTCCGGGCCGCCGCGCCCGCCGACGCGGACGGGCTGACCACCGGCAACCCGCCGACGCTCTCCCCGCCGCAGCGGCGACTGTGGTTCATGGACCAGCTCGCCCCCTCCAGCGCGCCCTACAACATCGCCGTCGCGCACCGGCTGCGCGGCCCGCTGGACGTCGGCGCGCTGGGCGTCGCGCTGCGCGCCGTGGTGGAGCGGCACGACGTGCTGCGCTGGCGGATCCCGCAGACCGGCGGGGTGCCGTATGCGGTCCGCGAGGAACCCTCCGACGTGGCGGTGCCGGTGCTGGACCTGACCGGCGCCGCGGACCCCGACGCGGAGCTGGCCACCATGCTGGCCGCCGGGGCCGGGCACGCGTTCGACCTGGCCACCGGGCCGCCCTGGCAGGCCACCGTCTACCGGCTCGGGCCCGACGAGCACGTGCTCGCGGTGACCGTGCACCACGCCGTCTTCGACGGCTGGTCCGAGGCGCTGCTCTACGCCGACCTCGCCGCCGCGTACGCCCGCGCCGTGGCCGGCGAGCCGCCGACGCTGCCCCCGCTGCCCGCCACGTACGCCGACTACGCGGTCTGGCGGGCCGAGCGGGACCGCCGCCGGGGCGAGCCGGACCTCGCCTGGTGGACCACGCACCTGGCCGGCGCGCCGACCACCCTGGAGCTGCCCCGCGACCGGCCCCGCCCGGCGGTGCAGACATACGCCGGGGCGGAGGCGGCGGTCCTGCTGCCGGCGGCGGCCGACCGGGCCGTCCGCGAGCTGGCCGCCCGGCGCGGCGGCACCGTCGCGGCGGTCCTGCTCGCCGGCTTCGGTGAACTGCTGCGCCGGGTCACCGGCGCCGACGAGCACGTGCTCGGCGCGATCGTCGCGGACCGGCGGCTGGCCGCCTTCGACGAGGTGATCGGGTTCTTCATCGACACCGTGCCGGTGCGGGTCCACTCGGGCGGGACGAGCTTCGGCGAGCTGGTCGACTGCTGCGCCGCCGAGCTGCACCAGGTCACCGAGCACCCCGGCGCGCCGCTGGAGCGCATCGTCGAGGCGCTCGGCGTGGCCCGGGACACCTCCCGCGCCCCGCTGGTGCAGGTGCTGTTCAACGTGCTCAACTTCGTCGCGCCCCGGCTCACCCTCACCGGGCTGGCGGTCGAGCCGGTGCCGGTGCCGAAGCCCGGCTCCCCGTTCGACATCACCGTGTACGTGGTGGAGCGCGACGGCCGGGTCGGCGTCGAGGTGGTGCACAACCCGGACCTCTTCGACGCCGACCGGGTCGAGGCGCTGCTGGCCGACCTCGCCGCCCTGGTCGGGGCGCTGGCCGCCGCGCCCGACGTGCCGGCCGCGCAGGTCGCCACCGAGCTGCCCCGGCCGGCCGCCCGGGTGGCGGCGCTGGGCGCGATGACCGTCGCCACCGCCGAGCCGGCCCGGGTCCCGCTGCCCGCCGGCCCCGACGCGCTCACCGCCACCGAGGAACTGGTCGCCGGCATCTGGCGGGCGGTGCTCGGCGTCGACCGGGTCGGGGTGACCGACAACTTCTTCGACATCGGCGGCCACTCGATGGCCCTGGCCGCCGTGCACGCCCGGCTCAGCGAGGCCACCGGCCGCTCGATCACCATGCTCGACCTGTTCCGCCACCCGACCGTGCGGGCCCTCGCCGCCAACCTCGACGGCGCGGCCGACCGGCCGGAACTGGCCCGTGCCGCGCTGCGCGCCGCCGCCCGGCGCGGCCGGGCCCGCCGTACCCCGCCGCCCCGACGACCGCAGCAACCCTGACGGGCAACCCTCCCCGCCGTACCGCGTGAGTAAGGACAACCCCGATGCACAACGACATTCCCGCCAGCGACGATGGCATCGAACCGATCGCGATCGTCGGCCTCGCGGCCCGCCTACCCGGCGCCGCCGACGTCGAGCAGTTCTGGCGCAACCTGGTCGACGGTGTCGAGTCGGTCACCGAGCTGACCCGCGAGGAGCAGCTCGCCCGTGGCGCCACTCCCGAGGAGGTCGACGACCCGGGCTGGGTGAACCGCGCCCCGCTGGTCGACGGCTACGACGAGTTCGACGCCGGCCTGTTCGGGATGACCGCCCGCGAGGCCGAGATCACCGACCCGCAGCACCGGCTCTTCCTGGAGACCTGCTACACCGCGTTGCAGGACGCCGGCTACGACCCGGGCCGCTACGACGGCGCGGTCGGCGTGTACGCCGGCACCGGCAGCAACACCTACCTGCACCGGTTCGTCGTGCGCAACAAGCGGGTGGGCGGCAACCCGCACGGCGCGGTCTCCATCGCCACCAGCAACTCGCCGAACTACGTCGCCACCAACGTGTCGTACCGGCTGGACCTGCGCGGGCCGTCGCTGACCGTGCACACCGCCTGCTCCACCTCGCTGGTCGCCTTCCACCTGGCCTGCGAGGCGCTGCGCAACGGCGAGTGCGACATGGCCCTGGCCGGCGGGGTCAACATCGAGCTGCCGCACGTCGGCTACCTCGGCATGGACGGCTTCACCTCCCCGGACGGCCGGTGCCGCCCGTTCGACGCCGGCGCGAACGGCACGGTGTGGGGCAGCGGTGTCGGGGTCACCCTGCTCAAGCGCCTCTCCGACGCGATCGCCGACGGCGACAGCATCCGCGCGGTGGTGCTCGGCAACGCCATCAACAACGACGGCGCCGCGAAGGTCGGTTTCTCCGCGCCGAGCATCGACGGGCAGATGGAGGCGATCGCGCAGGCGGTCGGGATGGCCGGGATCGACCCGCGCACCATCAGCTACGTCGAGGCGCACGGCACCGGCACCGCGCTCGGCGACCCGATCGAGGTGGCCGCGCTCTCCGCCGTCTACACGAAGGACACCGACGACCGGGGCTGGTGCGGCATCGGCTCGGTGAAGTCGAACATCGGCCACCTCAGCCAGCCCTCCGGCATCGCCAGCGTGATCAAGACGGTGCTCGCGATAGAACACGGGCTGATCCCGCCGACCATCAACTACGAGACGCCGAACCCGGGGATCGACTTCGCCGACACCCCGTTCTACGTGGCGAACACGCTGACCAAGTGGGACAGCGACGGCCCGCGCCGGGCCGGGGTCAGCTCGTTCGGCATCGGCGGCACCAACGCGCACGTGGTGCTCCAGGAGGCGCCGGCCGCGTACCGGGGGGAGCGGCGGGTCCGCCCCGCCCACCTGCTCCAGGTGTCGGCGAAGACCCCCACCGCCCTGGACGCCGCCGTCCGCCGGCTCGCCGACCGCCTGGAGGCGGCCACCGAGGGCGGCCCCGAGCTGCTCGCCGACGTCGCGCACACGCTGCGCGTCGGCCGCCCCGGGTACGCCCACCGCGCGGCCGTGGTCGCCACCGACCTCCCGACGGCGGCTGCCGCACTCCGCGATCCGCGGCGCGGACATCGCGGGCTGACCGACCGTCCAGCGCCGACCGTCTGTTTCCTGTTCAGCGGCCAGGGCTCGCAGTACGCCGGGATGGGCGCGCAGCTCTACGCCGAGGACCCGGCCTTCGCGGCCACCGTGGACGAGTGCGCCGAACTGCTCCGCCCCGAGCTGGGCCTGGACCTGCGCGACCTGATCCTGGGTCGCGACCCGCAGGCGCAGGAGAAGCTCACCGAGACCCGCTACACCCAGCCGGCCCTGTTCACCGTCGAGTACGCCCTGGCCACCGCCTGGCAGCGGGCCGGGGTGACCCCGGCGGCCATGATCGGCCACTCCATCGGCGAGTACGTCGCCGCCACCGTGGCCGGCGTGCTGACCCTGCCGGACGCGCTGCGGGTGGTGGCCGCCCGGGGCCGGCTGATGCACTCGCTCCCGGCCGGCTCGATGCTGGCGGTCGCGCTGGACGAGTCGGCGGTCGCCGACCGGCTGCCCGAGGGGCTCTCCGTCGCCACCGTCAACGGCCCCGGCACCTGCGTGGTGGCCGGCGAGACGCCGCTGATCGAGGAGTTCGCCGCCACCCTCAAGGGCAAGAGCAAGGTGCTGCGCACCTCGCACGCGTTCCACTCGCCGATGATGGCGCCGATCCTCGACGAGTTCACCGCGCTGATGGCCGCCGTGCCGCTGCGCCCGCCGGCCGTGCCGTTCCTGTCCAACGTGACCGGCACCTGGATCACCGCGGCGCAGGCGACCGACCCGGCGTACTGGGCGGCGCACCTGCGCCGGCCGGTCCGGTTCGGCGCGTGCGTGGCGACCCTGCTCGCCGAGGGCACCTGGGCACTGGTCGAGTGCGGCCCCGGCCGACAGCTGGCCAACCTGGCCCGGATGCAGGTCGCCAAGGCGTCCGAGGCGCAGCGGACGCTCACCCCGCTGGCCAGCCTGCCCGGCCCCGGCGACCGCACCGGCGACCTGGCCACCCTGCTCGGCAGCGTCGGCGCGCTGTGGTGCGCGGGCGTGCCGGTGCGCCCGGCCGTCGACCCGGACGCCCGCCGGGTGCCGCTGCCCGCGTACCCCTTCGAGCGGCGCCGCTACTGGGTGGACCCGGACCCGGTGGAGCAGGCGAGCGCCGCGCCGGTGGAGACCGGGCCCCGGCCGCTGCCGGAGTGGTTCGCGGTGCCGGTGTGGCGGCAGGCCGCCCCCACCCGGACCGTCACGCCGCTGGGCCGCTGCCTGGTGCTGGTCGACGGCCCGCGCGGTGAGGCGCTGGTCGCCGCGCTGCGGGCCGCCGGCGACGACCCGGTCGAGGTACGCGCCGGCGACGCCTTCACCGCCACCTCCGGTGGCTTCCGGCTGCGCCCCGGCGCCCGCGAGGACCACGAGGCGCTGGTCGCCTCGCTCGGCGCCGACCTGCCCCGACGCATCGTGCACGCGTACGCCCTCGACGGCGAGCCGGCCGGCACCGACATCGCCGCCGCCTGGGCCGCCCAGGACCGGGGCTTCTTCAGCGCGCTGCACCTGGTGCAGGCGCTCGCCGGGGCCGGGCTGACCGCCGACGAGCAGGGCCTCGGCCTCGACCTGGTGACCGCCGGCATCGGCGACGTCCGGGGCGACGACCTGGTCCGCCCCGAGCACGCCACCCTGGCCGGCCTGGCCCGGGTGCTGCCGGCGGAACTGCCCGGCCTCACCGTCCGGCTGGTCGACGCGGACCGCGCCGCGCGGGGCGTGGCCGCTCTCGCCGCCGAGCTGCGCAGCCCGGTGGACCCGGAGCACCCGGAGGTGGCGCTGCGCCGCGACCGGCGCTGGGTGGGCGGGTACGAGCAGGTCACCGTGGCCGCCGAGGACGAGCCCGGGGTGCTGCGCGAGGAGGGCCGCTACCTCGTCACCGGCGGTCTGGGCGGCATCGGCGTCACCCTGGCCGAGGACTTCGCCCACCGGGTGCGCGCCCGGCTGGTCCTGCTGGCCCGCTCCGGCCTGCCCGAGCGGGAGAAGTGGGACGAGCACCTGGCGGTGCACGGCGGCGCCGACCGCGCCGGCCGGGCCATCGCGGCGATCCGCCGGATGGAGGCGGCCGGGGCCGAGGTGCTGGTGCTCGCGGCCGACGTCACCGACCCGGCGGACCTGCGCCGGGTCCGCGCGGCCGCCGAGGAGCGCTTCGGCGGGCTGGACGGCATCGTGCACGCCGCCGGCCTGGCCGGTGGCGGCATGGCCGAGATCAAGGAGCGGGCCGAGGCGGAGCGCGTGCTGGCCCCGAAGCTGGCCGGCACCCTGGCGCTGGCCCAGGTCTTCGGTGACCTGCCGCTGGACTTCGTGGCGCTCTGCTCCTCGATCACCGCGGTGATCGGCGGTTTCGGCCAGGTCGACTACTGCGCGGCCAACAGCTTCCTGGACGCCTGGGCGCGGGCCGGCCTCGGGTTCCGGGCGCCGGTGGTGTCGCAGAACTGGGGCGGCTGGGCCGAGGTCGGCATGGCGGTGGAGACCGCCGCGCCGGCCGCGTTCCGGGCCGCCGGCCGGGACACCGTGACCACCCCGGTCGACCACCCGGTGCTGACCACGAAGGTCACCGGACCGGACGGCACGGTGCTGCACGGTCTGGTCTCCGCCGACACCCACTGGCTGCTCGACGAGCACCGGATCGGCGGGGTGCCGGTGGTGCCCGGCACCGCCCACCTGGAGTCGGTGCGCGCCGCGGTGACCGCCGCGCTGCCCGCCCCCGGCCCGGCGGCGGCCGTGGAACTGCGCGACGTGGTCTTCCTGGAGCCGTTCTCGGTGCCGGACGGCACGGTCGCCCAGTACCGGGTGGAGTTGACCCCGACCGACGACGGCGTCGACTTCACCGTCGCCAGCCTCGCCGCCGGCCGGCTCCGCAGCCACGTGCGCGGCGCCGCCGGATGGACCACGGAGCCCGCCCCGCCGGCCGGTACGCCCACCGTCGCCGGCCGCCGGGTCGACGACGACGCCTCGTTCGGTCGGGGCCGTACCAGCATGCTCACCTTCGGCCCGCGCTGGGCGGCGCTGGCCGAGCACCGGCTGGCCGAGGGGGAGGAGCTGGCCCGGGTCGAGGCCCCGGCCGCCGTGCTGGCCGACCTGCCCTCCTGGGGGCTGAACCCGGCCCTGCTGGACGTGGCCACCGCGTTCGGCCGGGGCCAGGGCTCCGGCACCTACCTGCCCCTGTCGTACGGCCGGATCGTGGTGCGCGGGCCGCTGCCGGCGGTCTTCCACAGCCACCTGCGGCACCGGGACGGCGCCACCGACGAGGTGGTCGCCGCCGACCTGTCCCTGCGCGACACCGAGGGTCGGGAACTCGTCGGGATCAGCGACTTCGTGCTGCGCAAGGTGGACCAGGGCGCGGTGACCGGCGGGCTGGCCGACGCCCCGGCCGGCGGCGCGGCCGCGCCGGCCCCGGTCACCGAGGACATCCGGCCGGTGGACGGGGCGGAGGCGTTCCGCCGCAGCCTCACCGCCGGCCTCGGCGCGCAGGTGGTCATCACCACCCGCACCGTCGCCGACATCCGGCGCCGGGCGGCCCGGGTCACCACCGACAGCCTGGCGGCGGAGACCGACGCCCCGACCACCGGGGTGACCGGTGCCGGCGGCGGCTCGGCCGCGCCGTCGACCGAGCTGGAGAAGACCGTCGCCCAGGTGTGGCGCGACGGTCTGGGTGTCACCGAGGTCGGCGTGGACGACGACTTCTTCGCCCTCGGCGGCAACTCGCTGGTCGCGGTGCAGCTCATCGCGGCCATGCGCAAGGCCACCGGGGTGCGGCTGCCGATGCGCAGCCTCTTCGAGACGCCCACCGTGGCGGGCCTGGCGGCCCGGATCGAGGAGCTGCGCGCGAACGCGCCCGCCGACGAACCGGCCGCCCCGGCGGCGATCCCGGCCATCCCGCGGCTGCCCCGCGCCTGATCAGGACAGACAGGAGAGAACCAGCATGAGCGACACGATCGCCACGCTCCCGGTGGTCATCGAGAACGACGGCCGGGAGCTGACCGACCTGATCGACGCGCGCCGCGCCGAGCTGCGGGCCGCCCTCGCCGAGCACGGCGGGCTGCTGTTCCGGGGCTTCGACGTGGGTGGCGTGGACGGCTTCGACCGCGCGGTCCGCGCCCTGTCCGGGGAACCGCTGACCTACACCGAGCGCTCCTCGCCCCGGCACTCCATCAAGGGCCGGGTCTACACCTCGACCGACTACCCGCCGGACGAGGAGATCTTCCTGCACAACGAGAACTCGTACCAGGCGCGCTGGCCGCTGACCCTCTTCTTCTACTGCATCACCCCGCCGCTGACGCAGGGCGCCACCCCGCTCGCCGACATCCGCCGGGTGTACGAGGCGATCGACCCGGCGGTACGTGAGGAGTTCGTCCGGCGGCGCTGGATGCTGGTGCGCAACTTCCACGGCGACTTCGGCACCCGCTGGCAGGAGGTGTTCAACACCGAGAACCGGGCCGAGGTCGAGGCGTACGCGGCGGCCAACGGGATCACCGTCGAGTGGGTGGGCGCGGACTCGCTGCGTACCCGGGCGGTCCGGGACGTGGTGCACTTCCGGCCCGGCTCGGACACCCCGCGCTGGTTCAACCACGCCACGTTCTTCCACCTCAGCACCCTGCCGAAGGACTACCAGGACGGGCTGCTGGACATGTTCGGCGCGGACGGGCTGCCGTCGAACACCTACTACGGCGACGGCGGCGAGATCCCCGCCGACGTGATGGACCACCTGCGCGCGGCCTACCGGTCCGCCAGCGTCCGCTTCGACTACCGGCGCGACGACGTGCTGGTGGTGGACAACATGACCGCCGCGCACGCGCGGGAGCCGTACACCGGGCCCCGCAAGATCGCCGTCGCGATGGCCGAACCGCACACCCCCGACACCCCTGGAGCGAACTGAGATGGCCGAGCCCCGTTTCCTGGTCGTGCGCAACGACGAGGAGCAGTACTCGATCTGGTCGGCCGAGCGCGAACTGCCCGCGGGCTGGCACGACGCCGGCTTCGCCGGCAGCCGTGAGGAGTGCCTGGCGCACATCGACACCGTCTGGACCGACATGCGTCCCCGCTCGGTGCGCGAGGCCACCTCATGAGCCAGGAGTGGACCTTCCCGGCCAGCTTCGCCCAGGAACGGGTGTGGATGGCCAACCAGCTCGACCCGGAGTCGCCGGTCTTCAACGTCTCCGTCCCGTACCGCTTCCCGGGCGCGGTGGACGCCGAGGCGGCCACCGCCGCGCTGGACCGGCTGGTCGCCCGGCACGAGGCGCTCCGTACCCACCTGCGGGTCGACGACGGCGTGCTGGTGCAGGTGATCCGGGCGCACGAGCCGGTCCGCGTACCGGCCGAGGACCTGAGCGGCCGGTCCGCCGCCGAGCGTGACGCCCGCGTCGAGGAGCTGCGCGGCGAGCTGGCCCGCACCCCGATCCCGCTGGACGCGCCACCGCTGTGGCGGGCCCGCCTGCTGCGGGTGGACGAGGGCTGGTGGCTGATGTTCGTGGTGCACCACGCGGTCTTCGACAGCCACTCGGCGGTGCTGTTCCACCGGGAACTCGCCGCGATCACCGAGGCCACCCTCGCCGGCGTCGAGCCCGACCTGCCGGAGCTGCCCATCCAGTACGCGGACTTCGCGGTCTGGCAGCGGGGCCAGCTGACCGGGGCGGAGCTGGACCGCCAGCTCGCCTTCTGGACCGACCACCTCACCGGCGCGCCACCGGTGACCGGGCTGCCGCTGGACCGGCCCCGCCCGGCCCGCCTCGGCTTCGCCGGCGACGAGGTGCGCTTCGACCTGCCGGAGGGGCTGCTCGACCGGGTCGGCGCGCTGGCCACCGGCGCCGCAGCCACCCCGTACATGGTGCTGCTGGCCGGCTTCGCGGCGCTGCTGTCCCGGATCTCCGGCGACACCGACGTGGTCGTCGGGGTCTCCACCGCGGGCCGGGACAGTCCCGAGCTGGCCCCGCTGATCGGCATGTTCGTCAACCCGGTGGCGCTGCGCTGCGACGTCACCGGCGACCCGACCTTCCGGGAACTGCTGAACCGGGTACGCGACGGCCTGCTCAACGCGATGGACCACGGCCAGACCCCGTTCCAGCGCATCGTCGAGGCGGTCGACCCGCAGCGTGACCCGTCGGTGCAGCCGATCTTCCAGACCGCGCTGAACTTCATCCCGGACTCCGGGCTGGACCCGGTGCGGCTCGGCACCACCAAGGACGACCTGGCCTTCGACATCACCACCGGGGAGAGCCGCCTGGTCTACCGGACCGAGCTGTTCGACCGGTCCTCCGCCGAGGCGGTCGTGGAGCGCTACGTCCGGCTTCTCGACGCCGCGGTGGGCGACCCCGACCGCCCGGTCGCCGGGCTGCCGCTGCTCGCCCCCGCCGACGCCGACCGGCTGCTCGGCACCGGCGCCGACGACGCCCACGACGTGCCGCCGAGCACCGTGCCGGACGAGGTGCAGCGGCAGGCCGCCGCCACCCCGGACGCGGTCGCGCTGGTCTGCGACGGCGTCGGACTCACGTACGCCGAGCTGAACACCGCCGCGAACCGGCTCGCCCGGCTGCTGGTGGCCCGGGGCGCCGGCCCGGAGGACCGGGTCGCGCTCGCGCTGCCGCGCTCCTGCGACCTGGTGGTGGCGATCCTCGCGGTGCTCAAGTCCGGCGCCGCCTACGTGCCGGTGGACACCACCTACCCGGCCGGGCGGATCGGGTACCTGCTGGAGGACGCCGCGCCGGCCCTGGTGGTGGCCGCCCCGGAGACCGCGGCCCTGGTGCCGGGGGAGGCGCTGGTGCTGGACGGGGAGGTGGGCGCCGACCAGTCCGGCGCGGACCTCACCGACGCCGACCGGCGGGCGCCGCTGCGCCCGGAGCACCCCGCCTACGTCCTCTACACCTCCGGCTCCACCGGCCGGCCCAAGGGCGTGGTGGTGGAGCACCGGGCGGCGACCGCCTACCTGGCGTGGGCCCGGCACACCTATCCGGGGCTGGCCGGCACCGCGCTGCTGCACTCGCCGGTCGCGTTCGACCTGACCGTCACCGGCCTGCTCGGCACCCTCACCGCGGGCGGCACGGTCCGGCTCGCCGCGATCGACGAGCCGGCGGCCCGCGCCGGTGGCCGGCCGGACTTCCTGAAGGTCACCCCGAGCCACCTGCCGCTGCTCGACGGCGAGCTGTCGCCCACCACCGACCTGGTGATCGGCGGCGAGGCGCTGACCGGCGAGCAGCTCGCCGGCTGGCGGGCCGCGCACGGGGACGTCGCGGTGATCAACGAGTACGGCCCCACCGAGGCGACCGTCGGCTGCGTCGCGGCCCGGATCGCCCCCGGCGAGCCGGTCCCGCCCGGCCCGGTGCCGATCGGCACGCCCACCTGGAACACCCGTGCGCTGCTGCTGGACGCCGCGCTCCAGCCGGTGCCGTCGGGCGTGGTCGGCGAACTGTACGTCGCCGGCACCCAGCTCGCCCGTGGCTACCACCGCCGCCCGGGGCTGACCGCCGAGCGCTTCCTGCCCTGCCCGTACGGGCCGCCGGGGCAGCGGATGTACGCCACCGGCGACCTGGCCCGCCGGCGGCCGGACGGCTCGCTGGAGTACCTGGGCCGCCGCGACGACCAGGTCAAGGTGCGCGGCATGCGGATCGAGCTGGGCGAGATCGAGGCGGCGCTGCTGGCCCACCCGGACGTCCGGGCGGCCGCCGCGGCGGTCCGGATCGACTCCGGCGAGCCGGTCCTGGTCGGCTACCTGGTCGGCCCGGCCGTCGAGGAGTCGGTCCGCGCCGAGCTGGCCCGTGAGCTGCCGGCGCACCTGGTGCCGAGCGCGCTGGTCCGGCTCGACGCGCTGCCGCTGACCCCGAACGGCAAGCTGGACCGGGCCGCGCTGCCGGCCCCGGCCACCGTCGCGCCCGCCGAGGACAGCTACGTGCCGCCGCGCACCGACGCCGAGTCGCTGGTCGCCGAGGTCTTCGCCGAGATCCTCCAGGTGGAGAAGGTCGGTGCCCTGGACGACTTCTTCGCCCTCGGCGGCAACTCGCTGCGCGGCATGCGGGCGATGGCCCGGATCCGCGCCGAGGTCGACGTCGAGCTGCCGATGCGGGCGCTGTTCAGCAGCCCGGTGGTGGCGGACCTGGCCGCCCGGATCGAGGAACGGATCGCCGCCGAACTCGACGGACTCTCCGACACCGAGGTCGCCGCGCTGCTCGCGGCGGAAGAGGAAGCGCGCTGATGACCGACCTGAAGGATCCGACCCGGGAAGCGGCCCGGCAGGCGCTGATCGCCCGGCGACTGCGGGCCCGCCAGGCCGCTCCCACGGCCCGGATCACGCCCCGGCCCGCCGACGCCGAGGTGCCGCTGTCGTACGCCCAGGAGCGGGTCTGGTTCATGGACCAGCTCGCCCCGGGCGAGGCCGCGTACCACATCGCGGTGCCGCTGCGGGTGCGTGGCCCGCTCGACGTGGACGCGCTGCGCGCCGCCCTGGCCACCCTGACCGCCCGGCACGAGTCGTTGCGGACCCGCTTTCCGGCGGACGCCGACGGCCGGCCCACCGTGGTGGTCTCCGGGACCGTCGAGGTGCCGCTGACCATCGTGGACGCCGCCGACGAGCAGTCCGCGCAGGCGCTCGTCGACGCGGCCGCCGCCGAACCGTTCGACCTGGCCCAGGGTCCGCTGCTGCGGGCCCTGCTGGTCCGGCTGGCCGAGGACGACCACGTGCTCTTCCTCGCCCAGCACCACATCGTCGGCGACGGCTGGTCGGTCGACGTGCTGCTGCGCGACCTGATCACCGCCTACCGGGGCGGCGAGCCGCCCACCCTGCCCGTCCAGTACGGCGACTTCGCGGTCTGGGAGGCGCGGGAGCTGGACGGCCCGCAGGCGCGGGCGCACGTCGACTACTGGAAGCAGCGCCTCGCCGGGATCACCCCGCTGGAGCTGCCGGTGGACCGGCCCCGGCCGGCCACCCAGACCTACCGGGGCGACTTCGTCGAGTTCACCGTCGGGCGGGACGTGCTGGACCGGCTCGGCGAGCTGACCCGGGCGGCCGGCGGCACCCTCTTCATGACCCTGCTCGCCGCGTACCAGGTGCTGCTGGCCCGGCACGCCGGCCAGGAGGACTTCGCCGTCGGCGCGTCGGTGGCCGGGCGCTCCGCGCCGGAGCTGGAGAACGTGGTCGGCATGTTCATCAACATGCTGCCGCTGCGGGCCGAGCTGGCCGGCGACCCGAGCTTCACCGAGCTGCTGGAGCGCACCCGGCGCGGCGTGCTGGACGCCTTCGAGCACGCCGACGTGCCGTTCGCGAAGGTGGTCCACGAGCTGGGCCTGCCCCGCGACGTCAGCCGCTCCCCGGTGTTCCAGTCGATGTTCGTGCTGCAGAACTACGAGATGGGCCGCTTCTCCGGCGTCTCCGGGGTGTCCGGCGCCGAGGCGGTCAGCTTCGACTGGACCCCGATGGAGCTGCGCGCCACCCGGTTCGACTTCGAGCTGCACGCCGTCGAGGTGGCCGACGGGCTCTGGGGGAAGCTGGTCTTCAACACCGACCTGTTCGACCGGGACACCGTCGAGCGGATGGCCGCGCGCTGGACCGCCCTGCTCGACGCGATCGTCGCCGCCCCCGACACCCCGGTCTCCCGGCTGGCGCTGCTGCCCGCCGGGGAACGCGAGCTGCTGGCGGCCTGGAACGACACCGCCGCCGACTTCCCGCGTGAGCAGACCCTGCACGGCCCGATCGAGGAGCGCGCCGCGGCCACCCCGGACGCCGTCGCGCTCACCGTCGAGGGACGCAGCCTCACGTACGCGGAGCTGAACGCGGCGGCCAACCGGGTCGCGCACCGGCTGCGCGCCGCCGGGGTGAGGCCGGAGACCCTGGTCGGGGTCTGCGCGGAACGCTCCGTCGAGCTGGTCGCCGCGCTGCTCGGCGTGCTCAAGGCCGGCGGCGCGTACCTGCCGCTGGACCCGGAGTACCCGGCCGACCGGCTGGCCTTCATGCTCACCGACGCGGACGCCCCGGTGGTGCTGGTCCAGCGGCACCTGCGCGACGTGTTGCCGGCCACCGCCGCCGAGGTGCTCGACCTCGACGACGCCCCGGTCTGGGCCGACCAGCCGACCACCGACCCGGCCCCCACCGCCGGCCCGGAACACCTCGCGTACGTCATCTACACCTCCGGCTCCACCGGCCGGCCCAAGGGCGTGCCGAACACCCACCGGGGCATCGTCAACCGGCTCGACTGGATGCAGAAGACCTACCGGCTCGGCGCCGACGACGCGGTGCTGCAGAAGACCCCGGCCAGCTTCGACGTGTCGGTGTGGGAGTTCTTCTGGCCGCTGCGCGAGGGCGCCCGCCTGGTGCTGGCCAAGCCCGGCGGCCACAAGGACGCCGGCTACCTGCGCGACCTGCTGGTCGCCGAACGGATCACCACCGCGCACTTCGTGCCGTCCATGCTCACCGTCTTCCTCGCCGAGGAGGGCGTCGAGGCGGCCACCGCGCTGCGCCGGGTGATCTGCTCCGGCGAGGAACTGCCGCTCGCCTCGGCGGTCGACTTCACCGCCCGGCTGCCCTGGTGCGGCCTGCACAACCTGTACGGCCCCACCGAGGCGGCCATCGACGTCACCGCATGGGCCTGCGAGCCGGCCCGGCTGGCGGAGGTGACCGGCGTGCCGATCGGCGCGCCGATCGCCAACCTGCGCCTGCACGTGCTCGACCCGGCCGGCGGGCAGTGCCCGGTCGGCGTCGCCGGTGAGCTGCACATCGGCGGCGTCGGCCTGGCCCGCGGCTACCACCGCCGGCCCGCGCTGACCGCCGAGAAGTTCGTCCCCGACCCGTACTCCGGCCAGCCGGGCGACCGGCTCTACCGCACCGGCGACCTGGCCCGCTGGGTGGTCGGTCCGGACGGCTCCGGCGTGATCGAGTTCCTCGGCCGGATCGACCACCAGGTGAAGCTGCGCGGCCTGCGGATCGAGCTGGGTGAGATCGAGAGCGCGCTGCGCGACCAGCCGGGGGTGACCGAGGCGGCGGTGATCGTCCGCGAGGACAGCCCCGGCGACAAGCGGCTCACCGCGTACCTGGTCGGGTCGGCCGAGCACGGCGCGGTGAAGGCGGCGCTGAAGGAGACGCTGCCGGAGTACATGGTGCCGGCCGCGTTCGTCACCCTCGACGCGCTGCCGTTGAGCCCCAACGGCAAGCTGGACCGCAGGGCGCTGCCCGCGCCGGTGGTCACCCGCGAGGCGTCGGTGGCGCTGGTCGAGCCGCGCGACGACACCGAGCGGGCGCTCGCCGCGATCTGGTCCGAGGTGCTCGGTGTGGACACCCTCGGCATCGACGACGACTTCTTCGACCTGGGTGGGCACTCGATGCTCGCCACCCAGGTGGTCGCGAAGATCCGCAAGGCGGAGCTGGGCGGCCGGGCGGTCGGCGTGATGGACCTGTTCCAGCAGCGGACCATCCGCGACCTGGCCGGGTTCATCACCGGCGACGCCACCCAGGAGGGGCCGCGTCGGCTGCTCTACGAGCTGACCAAGCCGGTGCCGGCCGACCGGCGGGTGCTGTCGTACGTCTGCGTCCCGTACGGCGGCGGCAGCGCCATCGTCTACCAGCCGCTGGCCGACGCGCTGCCCGCCGGGCACGCGCTCTGGTCCCTGGCGATCCCCGGCCACGACGTCGGGCTCGCCGAGGACGCGCTGCCCTTCGAGGAGCTGACCGGCCGGGTGGCCGAGGAGATCCTGGCACGGGTCGAGGGCCCGATCGCCCTCTACGGCCACTGCGGCGTGGGCAGCGCGATCGTCGCCGAGGTGGCCCGCAAGGTGGAGGCGGCCGGCCGCGACATCGAGGCCGTCTACATCGGGGCGATGTTCCCCTTCGCCCGCCCGAAGGGCCTCTTCGCCCGGGCCCGCAACCGGCTGGAGCAGCTGCGCAGCAACCGGCACTACGCGAGCTGGCTCAAGTCGATGGGCGTCGACACCGACGAGCTGGACCCGGAGCAGGCCGACCGGATCATCAGCAACATGCGGGCCGACTCCCGCGCCTCCGAGGAGTACTTCACCCGGCTGCTCGACCAGCGGGCGACGAAGCTGCGTGCCCCGATCATCTCGGTGGTCGGCTCCGAGGACCCGGTCACCGACTACTACCGCGAGCGGTACGCCGAGTGGCAGTTCCTCAGCGACACCCTCGGCCTCGTCGTGCTCGACCAGGCCGGCCACTTCTTCCTCAAGTACCGCGCCGGGGAGCTGGCCGAGATCGTCACCCGGGTCCACCCGGCGGTGACCGCCGGGGACGTCACGCCGCTGGGCCCGGCGGCCCGCGGTGAGGACGCCGACTGGGTGGTCCTCGACCGGCTCCGGGTCGGCGCGGCGGAGCAACCGGCGAAGGCCGTGGTGAAACCGAGCATGGGACGCTTCCTGGCGGTCACCGTCGGGCAGCTCGTGTCCAGCACCGGCTCGGCGCTTACCGCGTTCGCCCTGCCGATCTGGCTGTTCAACCGGACCGGTTCGGTCGCCGACCTGGGGCTGCTCTGGGCGCTCGCGCTGGTCTGCGGCGTGCTGATGCTGCCGGTGGCCGGCGCGATCATCGACCGGGTCGACCGGCGCAAGGTGATGATGCTGACCAGCTCCGTCGCCGGCACGGTGCAGCTGGTGCTGGCCGCGCTGCTGTGGACCGACTCGCTGGTGCTCTGGCACATCTACGCCCTGGTGGCGCTCAGTTCGGTCGCCGGGTCGTTCCAGCGGATCGCGTTCCAGTCCGCGGTGCCGCAGCTGGTGCCGAAGCGCTACCTCGGGCACGCGATGGGCATCACCCAGCTCTCCACCGGGGTGGCCACCCTGCTGATGCCGGTCTTCGCCGCCGGCCTGCTCGCCGCGATCGAACTCAAGGGCATCCTGCTCGTCGACGTGGCCAGCTACGTGGTGGCGATCGCGACGCTGGCCGTGGTCCGCTTCCCCGACCTGCTCGGCTGGCGGCCCCGGGAGCGGCTGCTGGTCGCCATCGCCAACGGCATGCGCTACTCCTGGCAGCACCGGGGCTTCCGGCTGATGCTCGGCTACTTCGCGCTGGGCAACATCTTCCTCGCCCCCGCCCTGGTGCTGGCCACCCCGCTGGTGCTCTCCTTCGGCGGCCCCACCCAGGTGGCGCAGGTGGCGCTGGCCGAGGCGGCCGGCGCGGTGGCGGGCGGCGTGCTGATGTCGGTCTGGGGCGGTCCGCGCCGGCGGCGGATGATCGGCGTGCTGATCGGCAACCTGGCCACCGCGATCGGCTGCGTGCTGATCGGTCTGGACGCCTCGTTGACGATGATCTGCGTCGGCATGTGCTGGCTGGCCATGGCGATGACCACCGCGCAGTCGATCTACGCGACCATCGTCCAGGTCAAGGTGCCGCAGCGCTTCCACGGCCGGGTGTTCAGCCTCAACCAGACCATCTCCTGGTCCACCCTGCCGATCGGCTTCGCGCTGCTCGCGCCGGGCGCCACGGCCCTGTTCGAGCCGATGCTCGCCCCGGGCGGAGCGCTCGCCGACTCGGTCGGCGCGGTGATCGGCACCGGTCCGGGCCGGGGCATCGGCTTCGCGTACGTCTGTTTCGGGCTGATCCTGGTGCTGATCACGCTGGGCGGGTTCGCCATCCGGCTGCTGCGCCGCTTCGACCTGGAGGTCGAGGACTCGCTGCCCGACGACCTGATCGGCGCGCAGGAGCGGGAACGGCGGCTCGCCGCCCGGGCCGCCGAGCGTGCGGAGGGGGAGCTGGTCGAGGCCTGAGCCGTACCGCCTCGACGGGGCCGCCGGCACGGAGCCGGCGGCCCCGCCGCGTCACCAGTCGGTGGGCGGATCCGCCAGCTCGGACTCGGGCAGCTCCGCCGGCTCGGCCACCCAGGCCGAGTAGACCGGCACCCCGTGCCACGGCCCGCCCGCGTCGTCGGTGGCCACCGCCACCACCGCGTACGGGTGCCCGAAGCGCAGCTCCGCGATCCGGGCCACCCCCTCCGGCGGCAGCGCGACCGCCATCGCCATCCCGGTCAGCGCGGCGGCCTCGAAGCCGAACCGCCCGAAGCGGGCCACCGCCGTCTGCCGCACCTCGTACGCCGGCAGCGGCGCGTCGATCAGCGTGCCCAGCGCGCGCGCCGCCGCGTCGAAGCCGAAACCCGCGCCGGAGAGGTCGTGCGTGCTCTGCACCGCCCAGCAGGGCAGCACGGCGGTGGCCTGCTCCTCCCGACCGTCGGCGGCGAAGGTCCGGGTGGGCCGCTCGGACAGGCTCCAGAGCGGGGTGTCGCCCAGCGGCAGGTCGAACAGCGACCGCCGGCCCGGGATGGCGCCGGTCGCCGCGGCCACCGCCAGCTCCTGGGCGGCCGCGAGCACGTCCCCGGCGGCGACCTCGGGCGCGGCGGCCACCGAGACGACCAGCATCCCGGCCCCGTCGCCCTCGGCCACCGGCCGGGCCGGGGCGGCGTGCACGGCCACCTCGCCGGCCCGCGCGGTGTTCGCGATCGCGCAGTCGTGCCCCCACTGCGGGGTCCGCAGCGCCCGGCGCAGCCGGCCCGCCCAGGCGCTGCCCGCGCCGAGCCCGGCCGCCTCGGTCACCTCGAAGGGGTCCGCCCAGGACAGCCGGGTGGCCAGGGCGGAGGCGAGTACCAGCAGCGTCTGCGGGGTGACCTCGACCGGGAACCGGTCGATCAGCCCGGCGGTGTGCTCGCGCGCCCACGCGTCCAGGGCCGCCGCCCCGGGCAGCGGGCCGGTCGCGGTCCGCCGCGGCAGGCCGGCCCGCCAGCGGGCCAGGCCGTCGAACGGCCGCCGCTCCCACACCGCGCTGGCGGAGGCGACCAGCGGGTGCGGCGTCTCCAGCAACGCCCGGGCGGTCGCGGCGGCCTGCTCGACGTCGGTGCCGAGCGCCTCGGCCAGCGCTCGCCGGTCGTCGCCGCTGGCGGCGGTGCCGGTCAGGGCGAGCAGCAGCCAGGCGCCGAGCGGCGAGGTGACGTGGTGGTCGTCGCCGGCGGCGCGGTGCAGCCGCTCGGCGTAGCGGGCGAGGGGTCCGTGGAGTGGGTTCACCGCTCCACTGTGCCGGTCGGCGGCTCGTCCGGCACGCCCGCCCGACACGGATCCCGGGCCAGGTCAGGAGAACAGCTCGAACGGCTCGTCGATCTCCTCGCCGGCGAGGAACGCCGGCAGCAGTTCGGGCAGCCGACCCGGGTAGCAGCGGGGGCGTTCGGCGAGCAGGTCGGCGAGCGGCCACCAGCGGAAGCCGAAGTAGTCCTCCAGCTCGTAGTCGAGCCGCTCCGTCTCGTCGACGTCGGGTCCCGGCCCCGGCAGCCGGACCGGCACCACCACCTCGTCCTGGAGGTGGCGTCGCTGCCGGTGCACGAAGCTGGCCCGGCGTCGCCAGCTGGCCGCGCCGACCTGGTCCGGGCGGACCACGATCCCGGTCTCCTCCCGCAGCTCCCGCACCGCCGCCTCCAGGTACGTCTCCCCGGGGTCGAGGCCGCCGCCGGGCAGCTCCCACCAGGTGCCGAGGCGGGGATGGTCCGGATCGTGGGTGTGGAACAGCAGCAGCCGGTCGGTGACGTCGCGCACCACCAGCCGCACCGCGCGGCGTTCGACGACGGGCAGGTCGGCGGGCAGTTCCGGGTGCACGGCTCCTCCAGGAGGGTCGGCGCCGGCCGGTCCCCGCTGGGAGGATGGCGACCATGTCGCAGCTCTTCGGTGAGGTGGCCGGCGAATACGACGAGGCCCGGCCAGGCTATCCGGCGGCGCTCGTCGAGGCGGTGCGCACGTACCACGGCGGGTCGCCGGGCACCCTGGTGGAGGTGGGCGCCGGGACCGGGCTGGCCACCCGCACGCTGCTCGGGCTGGGCGCGGCGATGACCTGCGTGGAGCCGGACCGGCGGATGGCCGCCGCGCTGGCCGAGCGCTTCCCGCAGGTCGACGTGGTGGTCGTCCCGTTCGAGGAGTGGACCCCGCCGGCCGGTGGCGTGCCGGCGCTGGCCTGCGCGATGGCCTGGCACCTGCTCGATCCGGCCGGCCGCAACCGGCGGGCCCACGACGCGCTCGTCCCGGCGGCACGCTGGCCGTCTTCGCGCACCGCTACGACCACGTCGACCCGGCGCACCGGGCCGTGATCCGGGCCGCCGTCGAGTCGGCCGATCCGGGGTCGGGCCGGGACACCCCCGAGGACTGGTTCCACGCCGACGTCGCCGGCAGCGGCCTGTTCACCGACGTCGGCACCCGGCGGTTCCGCCGGGAGGTGCCGCTGGACACGGCCGCGTACCTGCGCCTGCTCGACACGCTCTCGTCGCAGCTGCGCCGCCCGCCGGCACGGCGCGAGCGGGTCCGCGCCACGGTCGGCGCGGCGATCGACGGGTTCGGCGGCCGGGTCGTGCTGGACCTGCGCACCACGCTGGTGCTGGCCCGCCGCCCGGCCTGACCGGCCGCGGCCGGGCTCAGGCCCGACCGGTGTCGGTCGCCGGGCCCGGGTCCGCGTCGATCACCCGGGCCACCTCGACGGGCAGCGGGTACGGGCGCTCGACCGGCAGCAGCGCCGCCGCGCCCGGCTCGTCCCCGGCGGTGAGCCGGTCGTGCACCGCCCGGGCCAGCGGCGTCACGTCGCGCAGCCCGACGATCCAGTCGTCGACGTACCGGTGCACCGCCTCCCCGGTGAGCCCCACCTGCACCGCCCGGTACGGCAGCGGCGCCAGCCGCAGCGAGCGTTCCGGGTCCCACTGCACCCGTACCGGGCTGTGCTTGAGCTGGCGGCGCCAGGCGGCCCGGTCGGCGTGCAGCCGGGCGTCGTACCCGCTCAGGGCGGCCCGGGACAGCGCCCAGGCGAAGCCGGTCCGGCTGATCTCGACCGCCAGCACCCGGTCCTGGCCGGGCTTGAGCGCCCAACCGCAGCGGTACATCATCCAGCGGAACGACGGCTTGATCCAGGTCATCCGCTCCCGTTTGAACGGGGCCACGAACCGGCCGGCGGCCAGCGCCGCGTCGGCGATCTCCGGCGGGTACGCCTGGTACACGGTCAGGGTGTCGGCGGTGAAGGCGGCGCGGATCTGTTGGCGGGGCACGGTCACCCGGTCATGGTGGCGGGTGACGGGGGCGCCGGCCACCGGGTTTCGCCGCCGCGCGCCCGGCTGCGCCGGACGATAGGCTGCCCGCCGTGGCAGGTCTGTTGAGGAACGTGGCGTCCAGGTTGGGTCGGCTCACCGGGGGTGCGGGCGCGCCCGCCGGCAGCCCCGCGCGCATTCCGGCGCAGGTGGCCCGGCGCCGCCAGGTGAGCGCGTTGCAACGGCGGGAGCTGTCGTACGCCCCGGAGCCGGACGGGCAGGCCGATCCGGGCGAGATCGTCTGGACCTGGGTGCCGTACGAGGACGACCCGCGGCAGGGCAAGGACCGCCCGGTGCTGGTGGTCGGCCGGCAGAGCCGGACGCTGTTCGGGTTGATGCTGTCCAGCCAGAGCGAGCGGGACGGGCAGCGGCACTGGCTGGCGCTCGGCCCGGGGGAGTGGGACCGCGACCACCGCCCCAGCTGGGTACGCCTCGACCGGGTGCTCACCATGCGCGAGGACAGCATCCGCCGGGAGGGCGCGGTGCTGGACCGGCCCCGCTTCGACCGGGTGGGTCAGGCACTGCGCGCCGGCTACGGCTGGCGGTAGGGACTCCGCGCCGTGACGGCGGACCGGGCCGCGCTCAGCACTCGGCCATCAGCTGGCGCGGCACCCGGCTCGCCCCGACGCTCTTCGCCTGGTACATCGCCGCGTCCGCGCGGCAGAGCGCGTCGGTGAGCTGGGTGGGGCCGTGCACCGGGGCGAGCCCGACCGAGGCGGTCACCCGCACGGTGCGCGCGCCGAGCGGAATCGGGTCGGCGAGCGCCTCGCAGAGCCGCCGGGTCGCCTGCTCGATCCAGCGCCGGTCCATGGTCGGGCCGCGCAGCAGCCCGGCGAACTCGTCGCCGCCCAGCCGGGCCACCAGGTTGTCCCCGGCGAACGCGGTCAGCCGCTGCGCGACGCTGATCAGCACCTGGTCCCCGGCGGCGTGCCCGTAGCGGTCGTTGACCTGCTTGAAGCCGTCGAGGTCGAGCACCACCGCGACGAGCGGCTTGCCGGCCGCGTCGGTGAGCAGCGCCGCGGCCATCCGGAAGAAGGCGCGCCGGTTGGGCAGCCCGGTGAGCGGGTCGTGGCTGGCGGCGTGCCGCTCGGCCTCCAGTTCGGCCTGGAGCAGTTCGATCTCCGCCTCGGCGCGCAGGGCCCGGCGGCGCAGCTGCCAGGCGGAGACGAGGGCGCCGGCGGCGGAGATACCGGAAGCGACGGTCATCGGGTCCGGCACGCGCCCTCCTCACCGCAGCCTCGGCCTTGCCGGCGACCGTGTTTTCCCTGGTCGCAGCCGGGAGTGGGGTCACCCAAAGTGAACACCTGGGTACACCGCACGTGCGTTATCATGCCCACTGTCCATTGCAGATGCAATAGCAGATGCACGTGCATCTCGGGCGCCAGACGACGACACCCCCGCCGCCACCCACCGCCCCTCCCCGCGGCATCGGCCGGCTCTTCCACAGAAGGACGCCCCATGCAGCAGCCCCAGAACGGCGTACCGACCAGTCACCTGCCACCGCTGCGCTGGCAGAAGAGCCGCCGGAGCAACCCCAGCGGCAACTGCGTCGAACTGGCGGAACTCCCCGGCGGCGCCGGGATCGCGGTGCGCAACTCCCGGCACCCGGACGGGCCGGCGCTGATCTACACGGTGGACGAGATCGCCGCCTTCGTGCTCGGCGCGCGCGACGGGGACTTCGACCATCTCATCGCGCGGCCGCCGTCCCGCTGACGGGACCGACTCGGCCGTCCGGAGGAGTTCTCCTCACTGACGGTCCATGGCATGCTTACACGTCGGCCGGGCTGGGGCGTCCGGCCACGACAGTCGGCAGGCGAGGGGCGAGCGGTGACCATGGTGCCCACCGAGGGCGGTCCGACCAGCGGGCCGACGGTGCTGCGCATGCTGCTCGGGGCGCAGCTGCGTCGGCTGCGGGAGGAAGCCGGGGTCACCCGGGAGGCCGCCGGCTGGGAGATCCGGTCCTCCGAGTCGAAGATCAGCCGGATGGAGCTGGGTCGGGTCGGCTTCAAGGAGCGCGACGTCACCGACCTGCTCACCCTCTACGGCGTCACCGCCGCCGACGACCGCGAGGCACTGCTCAAACTCGCCCGCGACGCGAACAGCCCCGGCTGGTGGCACCGGTACGGCGACGTGCTGCCCGGCTGGTTCCAGTCCTACCTCGGCCTGGAGGCCGCCGCCGCGCTGATCCGCACGTACGAGGTGCAGTTCGTGCCGGGTCTGCTGCAGACCGCCGACTACGCCCGCGCGGTGATCCTGCTCGGCCACCGCAACGCCCCCACCGCCGAGGTCGACCGGCGGGTGAAGCTGCGCATGGAGCGGCAGCAGGTGCTGCGCCGCAGCACCCCACCGCAGCTCTGGGCGGTGCTCGACGAGGCCGCGCTGCGCCGGCCGATCGGCGGGCCGGCGGTGATGCGGCAGCAGCTCGACGCACTGATCGAGGCCACCACCGCGGCGCACGTGCGGCTCCAGATCGTCCCGTTCGACGCCGGTGGGCACGCCGCCGCCAGCGGGGCCTTCAGCATCCTGCGCTTCGGCGACCAGGACCTGCCGGACATCGTCTACATCGAGCAGCTCACCAGCGCCATCTACCTCGACAAGCGCGACGACCTCGACTACTACGCGCTGGCCATGGAACGGCTCTGCGTGGAGGCCGCCCCGCCGGAGCGGACCCCGGAGCTGCTCGCCCGGATCCGCGACGAGCTCTATCCCGGCTGACCGGCGGGCGTCGCCCCGGCCGGGTCGGGCATTACCATGTCCGCGTACCGGCGACAGTGGACGGACGCCACCGGCGGAGGTGGCGCAGAGGCTGGAGGCAGCTGTGACCACCGAAGTGCCCGTGAGCGACCCCGGCCACCCCAGCGACCGGATCGACACCTCGGTGGCCCACCCCGCCCGCCGCTACAACTACTGGCTCGGCGGCAAGGACAACTTCCAGGCCGACCGGGAGTCCGGCGACCAGATGGCCGCGCTCTTCCCGAGCATCCGGATCAGCGCGGTGGAGAACCGGCGGTTCCTCCAGCGTGCCGTCGGCCACCTGGCCCGGGAGGCCGGCATCCGGCAGTTCCTCGACATCGGCACCGGCATCCCCACCGCCGACAACACCCACGAGGTGGCCCAGTCGATCGCCCCCGAGGCCCGGGTGGTCTACGTCGACAACGACCCGATCGTGCTCGCCCACGCCCGGGCCCTGCTGACCAGCTCCGCCGAGGGCGCCACCGCGTACATCGACGCCGACCTGCGGGACCCGGAGAAGATCCTCGGCCACCCCGACCTGCGACGCACCCTCGACCTCTCCCGGCCGGTCGCGCTGATGCTGGTGGCGGTGCTGCACTTCGTGCCGGACGGCGACGACCCGTACGCGGCGGTCACCCGGCTGCTCGACGCGCTGCCCGCCGGCAGCTTCCTCGCCGCCTCGCACGCCACCCACGACTACCTGCCGCCGCAGTTGGCGGCGGAGGCCAGGATCGCGGCCCGCGGCGGCGGCCCGCACGGCGTGATCAACCTACGCGGTCGCGACGAGTTCAGCCGCTTCTTCACCGGGCTCGACCTGATCGAGCCCGGCATCTGCTCGGTCTCCGAGTGGCGCGCCGACGAGGTGGCCGGGCCGCGGCCCACCGTCGCCGAGGTGAGCATGTACGGCGGGGTCGCCCGCAAGCCCTGACCCACCCGGCGGGGTGGCCGGCGCCACCCCGCGTCAGGTCCGGATCGCCCGGAACGGGCCGGTCGGGACGGAATCGGGCACCGGGTTGGTGCGCCCGGCCCACCGCCAGGCAGACTGGTCCACCATGTCGCCGTTCACGCCCACCCTGCGGCTGCACGATCGGTACGTCCTGCGCGAGCGCATCGGGCTCGGCGGGATGTCCGAGGTGTGGCGCGCCGACGACGAGGTGCTGCACCGCCCGGTGGCGGTCAAGGCCCTCGCCACGAAGCTCGCCGCCGACCCGCAGCTGCGCGCCACCATCCAGCGCGAGGCCCGCGCCGCGGCCCGGCTCACCCACCCGCACGTCACCCAGGTGTACGACTACGGCGAGGCGACCCTGCCGGACGGCTCGCTGGTGCCGTACCTGGTGATGGAGCTGGTCGAGGGACGCACGCTCGGCGACCGGCTGACCGCCGGCCCGCTGCCCTGGCCCGAGGCGGTCCGGCTGGCCGGGCAGGTGGCCGCCGCGCTGGCCGCCGCGCACAAGCTCGGCGTGGTGCACCGCGACATCAAGCCGGGCAACGTGATGCTCACCGACACCGGCGCGAAGGTGCTCGACTTCGGCATCGCCTCGCTGGTCGGCCCCCGGCACCCGTTGGCCGGGCAGACCGGTGAGCTGCTGATGGGGACCCCCGCCTACTTCGCGCCGGAGCGGATGACGCCCGGCCCGGCCGACCCGGCCAGCGACGTGTACGCCCTCGGCGCGCTGCTCTACCGCACCCTCACCGGACGGGCCCCGCTGCCCGTGCAGACCTGGGAGGACGTGCTCGACGTGCAGGCCCGCCGCCCCCCGGTGCCGCCGCTGCGCATCCCCGGCCTGCCCGCCGACGTCGCCGACCTCACCCTCGCCTGCCTGGCCGTGGATCCGGCCCGGAGGCCCAGCGCCGCCCAGCTCGCCGCCCGGTTCGGTGCCGGCCTGCCGGCCGACCCGCCGACCGCCATCCTGCCCACCATCGGCCGGCCCGAGCAGACGCTGATCGACCGGGCTCCCGCGCCGGTGCGCCCGACCCCGCCACCGGCCCCACCGCGCCCCGACCGGTCGAACCGGCTGCTGGGGGTGCTCGTCGCGGCCGGTCTGGTGCTGCTGCTCGGCCTCGTCGGCACGCTGCTGTTCGACCGCGGCTCCGAACCGGGCACCGGCGCTCAGCCGGCCGGCTCCGCGCCCGCCGCGGAGCCGGTCACCGAGTCGACCGCCGCGCCCGAGCCGGCCACCACCGCACCCCCCACCACCCGGCCCGCGCCGACCACCCTGCGGGAGATCACCGCCCGCTTCGCCGCCGTGCTGAACCAGGCCGTCTCCGACCGCCGGATCGACCGCAAGACCGCCAACGAGCTGCGCGAGAAGGCCGCCGAGCTGGAACGGGGCAAGCCCAAGGACCGGGCCAAGCGCCTCGACGACCTCCAGGAGAAGATCGGCGAGGCCGCCGACGACGGCAAGCTCGACCAGGCCACGGCCGACCAGCTCCAGCAGCTGCTCGACGCGTACGGGCAGCTGCGCGGGGGACGCGGCCAGGGGTGAACCGTCAGCCCACCACCACGTCGTCCCCGGTGCGGATCAGGCCGGGCCGCACCACCTGCGCGTACGCGCCCAGGCACGGCTGCGGCGGCAGGCCGGGCAACGGCACCACCCGGTTCAGGCGGGCCGGGGCACGTAACGCGTCCGGGTCGCGCGGCAGCTCACCGTGCGCCAGGGTCGGCACCGCGCAGCGCGGAGTGGGCGCCAGCACCCGCAGCACCAGCTCGGGGCCGATCCGCAGCTCCCGGCCGACCCAGTCGTTCTCCGCGAAGCCGTCGCCGGCCCAGTCGAGCAGCAGGTTCGGCCGGTAGCGGGTCGGGTCGACCGCGCCGGCCGGGGTGGCCGCGCCGACCCGCCGCAGCGTCGCCGTGGTCACCAGGTGCACCGGCGCGAAGTCGACGAAGCTGCCGGGCGGCGTGGCGGCCCCGAGCCGCCCCTCGTCGACCGGCACCGGCACCCCCACCCCGGCCGCGAGCACGGCCTCGGGCCAGGACCGCTCCAGCACCGCGTCCGGCGGCACCGCGCCGGTCAGCGTCACCGTCTCGCCGAGCAGCGCGGACAGGAGCGCGTCGACCCGTTCGTCGTCGGCGGCCACCGTCCGGCCGTCCGGCAGCGTGAGGGTGACCGGGTCGTCGCCGGTGGCCCGCAGCGTGAGCAGGGACCGCCACCGGTACGGGTTCTTCGCGCTGGCCACCCGGCCGCTGCCCGGGTGCAGCAGGGCCAGCCGGCGGTCGCCGGCGAGCCCCGCCTCGGCCACCCGCACCTCGGTCAGCTCCTCGCCCAGCAGCGACTTCACCGGGTAACGCCGAATCCCGGCGAGGCGCCCGACCGACTGCCCCGGCCCCCGGTCACCGACCGGGTCCCGCTCCGTGCCGGTCATCCGGCCACCACCGACTCGACCAGCGCGGCCACCTCGGACAGCCGCCCGGCGTCCAGCGGCCCCAGGGTGGCGCGCAACCGGACCGCCGCCGCCACCGACCCCAGCGACCCGGCCTGCGCGGCGTACGCCACCAGCAGGGCGTGTGCCGCCGCGGCCAGCGGCCGGGACGGGTCGACCGCCTGTTCGGCGAGGATCACGGCGGTCATCGCCCGGTCCAGCTCCGGCGCGCCCTCGGTGGCGTTCGTCCAGTCGATGACGACCGGGCCGGCCGGGGTGAGCAGCACGTTCTCCGGGTGCAGGTCCAGGTGCAGGATCCGCACGGTCGGGTCGGTGGCCCGGACCGGCGGCAGCGCGTGCAGCCGCCGGTGCAGGTCGACCAGGAGCCGTGCGCCGGCGTCGAGGTCGACGGAGCCGGCCCGGAACGCCTCGACCAGGGTCACCCCGGCCACCCGGTCGAGCACCAGGTCACGACCCTCGGCCCGGTGCACCCGGGGCACCGGGAAGCCCTGGGCGTGCAGGTGCCGCATCAGCTCGGCCTCGGCCCGGACGTCCCAGTCGGCGCGGTAGCGGCGCAGCACGAGGTCGCCGTCCAGCGCGTACACGTCGGCGGTGCGCCCTGCCGCCAGGACGGTGGTGTCCGCCATCGGCCTCCTCGATCCCGGGGTCGGCACCCCCCTGCGCCAACTCTAGGTGACCGGTCCGACACCCACCGACCGCCCTCAGTGGAGCGACGCCCGGACCAGCTCGCCCGGCCCGGCCCCGGCCCGCCCCACCGTCGATCCGTCCGGCGCCCAGATCCCCGAACCGCCGGCCGTCGCCGGATAGCCGCCCCCGGTCGGACCGGCGAAGCTCGCCACCGCCACCCACACCCGGTGCGCGGCGGTGATCAGCCGGGCCCGCTGTGCCGGCACCTCGACGTCCGCCGCCGCCTCCACCACCCCGGCCAGGTAGGCGTCCGCGCCCCGGGCCACGGTCGCTGCGGCGTGCGCCGGAATGCCGGTGTCCCGGCAGACCGCCAGGCCCAGCCGCCAACCGTCGAGCTCCAGCACCGTCGGCTCCGGCCCCGCCGTGAACCGCTGCGGCTCCGCGCCACCCAGCCACATCTTCCGGTACGCCACCCGCGCGCCCCGGCCGTCGACGGCGAGGACCCCGAGGTACGGCCGCGCCGGCCCCGGCACGGGCGCGCCCGCCAAGGCGAGGCTGCCCGTCTCGGCGCAGGCCGCCACCAGGGGTGCGAGCCGTTCGTCGTCCGCCGGCACCGGTGCGGCGTCCAGTTCGTACCCGGTCAGCGACAGCTCGGGGAAGACCACCACCCGGGTGCCGGCGGCGCGGACGGTGGCGGCGTGCACGCGCGCGTTGCCGGCGACGTCATGGGAGCGGCTGCGCGGCTGGGCGACCGCGACCGACAATGGGGTACGCACCGGCCGATCCTCTCCCGGCCGGGGCGGCCGGCGACAGCCCCGGTTCCCAGCTCCCTCCCAGCTCGGGTCCGTGTTCCTCTCAGGAGCCGCCCGTACCGTCGAGCGGATGATCGCAGACGCCCAGCTCCTGGTCGCCCCCCGGCTCGCCGCTCCGAGAGCCGCAGAGCCGACCGGCGAGGGACCCGTGGGTTGGGTCACCGGGCTGGTGGAACGGCTCGGCGGGCCGGGCGCCGGCCTCGCCGTGGCGCTGGAGAACCTCTTCCCGCCCATCCCCAGCGAGGTGATCCTGCCGCTGGCCGGGTTCACCGCCAGCCAGGGCCGGATGAGCCTCGTCGGCGCGATCGGCTGGACCACTCTCGGCTCGGTGCTCGGCGCGCTCGCCCTCTACTACGTGGGCGCGGCGCTCGGCCGGGACCGGATGCGGGCCATCGCCGCCCGGCTGCCGCTGGTCAAGCTCGCCGACGTGGACCGCACCGAGGCGTGGTTCCTGCGGCACGGCACCAAGGCGGTCTTCTTCGGCCGGATGATCCCGATCTTCCGCAGCCTCATCTCGGTACCGGCCGGGGTGGAGCGCATGCCGGTGTCAACCTTCCTGCTCTTCACCACGCTGGGCAGCCTGATCTGGAACAGCGTCTTCGTGCTCGCCGGCTACCTGCTGGGGGAGAACTGGCACGTCGTCGAGGCGTACGTGGGCACCGTGCAGAACGTGGTCATCGTGGCCTGTGTGGGCGCGGTCGGCTGGTTCGTGGTCAGCCGGCTGCGCCGCTCCCGCCGTTCGGCAGCGGCCCCGGCCGACCAGCCGCGCGGCACGCTCTACCGAGGCGGCCGGTACGTCCCCGACGACGACCACTGACACCCCACCGCGCTGCGTGCCTGTCGGCTTCGGCGTCGGCGGCACGGATGGTGACCGTCGGTGGAACGCTGTTGCTGTCTCAGACCCGTGGTGACGTCCATGGTGTTCCACTCACCGGGTGCCACCGTGAGCTGAGTGGGATCTTGGGGTGGGATCTGTCGCCGGGTGGGCGTTCCGGGTGCCCGGGGTCCGGCGCGGGGTGGGGCGGATGGGGTGTCTGTCCGGTTCGGGGGTGGTGGGCGGCACCGTGGGGGCGGAATGGTGGCGGGGGCGGGGTCGTTGTATCCGGGTGAACGGCCGAGCAGGACCCGCCCCGCCCGACGGGGTGGCCCCGCCGGGGAATGACGGTGGACCGCCGGTCGTTGTACCTGGTCCCGGCGTCGCGAAGTGGCCCGCCCTTGGCGAGAGTCCCGCGAGCTGCCGGATCCCCCCGAGACTTTCTTGAGCGCCTGACGGTGCTTGCGCACACCCCCGTGTGCGTTGACCCCCGAATGGAGCTGTCCCATGAACACGATCATTCGTAAGAGCGTGCTCGGTGTTGCTGGTCTGGCGTTTGCTGGTGGTGTGTTCGGTGGTCCGCTCGCGGCCCACGCCGATGCCCCGGTCAAGGACGCGAAGCCCGTCGCCGTGGTGCAGAGCGCCGACAAGCCGGACATGGGCAAGCTGGTCCCGCACGGTGTGCAGGGCGCGCAGTCGAAGATTGATCTGAACGCCGAGCAGACCGCCAACGTCAAGGCGATCATCGCCGCCACGAAGAAGGCGGGCCTGCCGGAGCGGGCCGCGGTGATCTCGATCGCCACCGCGCTGCAGGAGTCGAAGCTGGAGAACCTGGGTCACCTGGGCGACAAGAACGACCACGACTCGCTGGGTCTGTTCCAGCAGCGCCCGTCGAGTGGTTGGGGTACGCCGGAGCAGATCACGGACCCGGAGTACGCGACCCTGGCGTTCGAGAAGGGTCTGAAGCAGGTCGACGGGTGGCAGGACATGCCGCTGACCGAGGCCGCCCAGACCGTCCAGGTCTCGGCCTACCCGGATGCGTACGCGCAGTGGGAGCAGCAGGCCGCCGACCTCGTCGCCCAGCACTGGAACAGCTGACCACCACAATGACCGCCGGCCGGCACCCCGAACACGGGGTGCCGGCCGGCGGTTTCTGCGTGGCGGGTCAGCAGGCCGCGAACAACCGGCGGGTGCCGGAGCCGGCGGTCCATGCGGCCCGGTCGCTGAACCGGCAGCCGAAGTCCGGCGCGGCGACCGCCCGCGGATCGGTGACCGCGTCACCGGCGGGACGCTGGCCGGTGCGTACCCAGGAGACCAGGTCGTCGAAGGCGGCGCCGGCCTCAGCCGGGCTGAACTCGCAGTGCTGCGCGGCCCGGACGGCCCGCTGCACGACAAGCCGGCTGCGGCCGTGCCACGCCGCGTCCCGGGCGTACGCCTGCTCCATGCTGAACGGCACGAAGAGGTCACCGAGGTCGTGCAGGGTGAGCACCGGCACGGTGGGCCGGCCGCTGATCCGGGGCACCTCGGTCAGCGTCGGCGACACCCGCTGCCACAGGTTCTCCGGCAGGACCCGCTGCACGGTGGCGTTGAGGTTCACCGGGCTGTTCGGCGAGTAGTGGGTGAGCACGTTGGTGGCGAGCTGACCGGGCCGTTGGGCGGGGGAGTCGCCGCCGTCGGTGGTGGCGATGCCGAAGAGGAAGTCCTTCCAGACCGAGAAGGCGGCCTCCGCGCCCGGCCGGGGCCCACCGGAGCGCTCGATCGTCACCGCCCGCAACTGCTTGCCGAGGTCGTTGGTGGTGTCCGGGCCGCCCGGCTTGAGCCCGGCCAACCCCAGCGCCACCTGGATCCGCGGCACCGCGTTGGTCAGGTAGTCGTCCGGCGTCGGGTACGCGCGCACCCCGGCCAGCGCCTGCGCCACCACGTTGTAGTCGAGGAAGAAGTCGAACAGCTCGTGGTCGCCGAGCACGCCGCACATCGGCAGCGCCCCGTCGTAGTAGCCCGGGTACTGCTCCAGCGACCGGCCGATGACGTGGCCGCCCATCGACACCCCGGCGATCAGCACCCGCTTCGGCTTGCGCACGGTGTCGGCGAAGAAGTCGGCGAGGGTGCGGGTGCCGAGCACCCCGGAGCGGATGTCATAGCCGTTGCGGTCGTACGAGGACGCCGCCCAGGCGTACCCCTGGGCCAGCATCCGCTGCCGCAGGTCGTAGCCGGGCGCCTCGGGGGAGAGCACGGTGCCCTGGCCGCGGTAGCCGTGCGCCCACATGACGAGGTCGCCGTTCCACCGGGCCGGGGTCTCGATGATGAAGCCGGCGTGCTCGTGCACGCCCTGGCGGACGGTGGTGGCCGCGCCGTCGACGACCAGCGGCGCGAGCGGCGGGTTGCTGATGGTGTAACCGGGCAGCGGCCCGCTGCCGTCGTCGTCGCGGTCCGCGGCGGCGGCCGGCGCGGCGCCGGCCAGCCCGACCGTGAGGGTGAGGGCCGCGCCGACGGCGAGCAGCCGGCGGACCAGACGGGTGGTTGAGGTCAGCATCGTTGCTCCCCCGGGGACGGGTGCCGCCCCGGCGGGGCGACCAGGCGGGACGGGTGCCTACCGACCGGTAGCGTCCTGAACCTAGGCCCGGCCTCGACCCCTGTCAATCGCTGTCTGACCGGTCGGTCAACCGTCCACGGTGGAGGTCAGACCAGGCCGTGCGCCAGCATCGTCTCGGCCACCCGCCGGAACCCGGCGACGTTTGCGCCGAGCACGTAGTCGCCGGGCCGACCGTACTCCTCGGCGGTGTCCCAGCAGCGGGCGTGGATGTCCCGCATCGTCTCGCGCAGCCGCTGCTCCGAGCGGGCGAACGACCAGGCGTCCCGGCTGGCGTTCTGCTGCATCTCCAGCGCGCTCACCGCCACCCCGCCCGCGTTGGCTGCCTTGCCGGGCGCGAACCGCACCCCGGCCGCGCGCAGCAGCCGCACCGCCTCCGGGGTGGTCGGCATGTTCGCCCCCTCGACCACCGCGACGCACCCGCCGGCCACCAGCGCCGCCGCCTCCGCGCCGCCGATCTCGTTCTGCGTCGCGCAGGGCAGCGCCACGTCGCAGGGCACCTCCCAGACGGTACGACCGGACACCGCCACCGCGTGCGGGACCTCGCGGGCGTACTCGTCCAGGCGGCCCCGGCGCTCCTCCTTGATCTCGCGCAGCAGCGTCAGGTCGATGCCCTTCTCGTCGAGCAGGTAGCCGGTCGAGTCGGAGCAGGCCACCACCGTGCCGCCGAGCTGGTGCACCTTCTCGATCGCGTAGACGGCCACGTTGCCGGAGCCGGAGACCACCACCCGCCGGCCGGCCAGGCCGTCCCCGCCGCGGGCCAGCATCTCCTCGGCGAAGAAGACCGCGCCGTACCCGGTCGCCTCCCGGCGTACCTGCGCGCCGCCGTACGACAGGCCCTTGCCGGTGAGCACTCCCGACTCGTACCGGTTGGTGATCCGCTTGTACTGCCCGAACAAGTAGCCGATCTCCCGGGCGCCCACCCCGATGTCCCCGGCCGGCACGTCGGTCTGCGCGCCGATGTGCCGGTACAGCTCGGTCATGAAGCTCTGGCAGAAGCGCATCACCTCGCGCTCCGAGCGGCCCCTCGGATCGAAGTCCGCGCCGCCCTTGCCGCCCCCGATGGGCAGCCCGGTCAGCGCGTTCTTGAAGATCTGCTCGAAGCCCAGGAACTTCACGATGCCCAGGTAGACCGACGGGTGGAAGCGCAGACCACCCTTGTACGGCCCGAGCGCGCTGTTGAACTCCACCCGGAAGCCCCGGTTCACCCGTACCCGGCCCCGGTCGTCCTCCCACGGCACCCGGAAGATGACCTGCCGCTCGGGCTCGCAGATCCGCTCGACGACCTGGGCCCGCGCGTACTCGGGGTGCCGGTCCAGCACCGGACCGATGCTCTCCAGCACCTCCCGCACCGCCTGGTGGAACTCGGGCTCGCCCGGGTTGCGCTGGACCACGTTCGCGAACACCGTCTCCACGGTCTCCGACATCACCGACACGACCCTCCGCCTCCGGCGGCGGCCTCGTCGCCACCGCCGGGTCGGCCCGTGGGCCGACCGCCCCCGGATACGGATCGTGACCACCGTCCGGTTCACTGATCGGGTGGACGACTCGATCTGGGCGGCGGCCCGCTCCGCCCGCGCCTGGCTGGACGGCGCGAACGGCACCGGCGACACCGAGCTGACCTGCCGCATCCTCAAGCTCAGCGAGGAGGCGGGGGAGGCGTCCGCCGCCTGGATCGGGGCGCTCGGCCAGAACCCGCGCAAGGGGGTGACCCACACCCGCGAGGAGGTCGCGGCCGAGCTGGCCGACGTGGTCTTCACCGCGCTGGTGGCGATCGAGAGCCTGGGGCTCGACGCCCGCAGCACGGTCACCGCGTGCGCGGCGAAGGTCCGCTCCCGCCTCTCCTGACCGGCGCGGGGCCGCGCCCGGCGGCGGCGCGCACCTACCATCGGTGGATGCGGATCCTGGTCGTCTCGCTGCCGTTGATCGGGCACGTCTTCCCGCTCCTGCCGCTGGCCGGGGCGCTGCGCGAGGCGGGGCACGAGGTGCTGGTGGCCACCGCCGCCGACGGCCTGGCCGCCACCCGGTCCGGCCTGCCCGTACGCGACGTCGCGCCCGGCTTCGACTTCGGTCGGATCGCCCGGGGCATCATGCTGCGCCACCCGCTGACCGCCCGGGCCGAGCTGGCCGGCCGGGCCGGCACCCGGGGCGCCGGCCTGCTCTTCGGCGCGATCAACGACCGGTTCGCCGACGGCGTGCTGGCGCTGGCCGACGAGTGGTCGCCCGACCTGGTCCTGCACGAGCCGTTCGCGGTGGTCGGCGCGCTCGCCGCCGCGAAGCGCGGCGTACCGGCCGTCCGCCAGGAGAACAACCTCTTCGACGGCCGGGAGCTGGCCCGGGCGGTCACCGCGCGGCTGGAGCCGACCCTGCGCCGGCACGGGCTGTCGGCGCCGCCGCCACCGGCCGCCGCGCTCGCCGTCGCCCCGCCCAGCGTGCTGGCCCAGGACGGCTGGCCGATGCGCTACGAGTCGTTCGGCGGCGGCGGTGACCTGCCGGACTGGCTGCGCCGGCCGGGCCGGCGTCCCCGGGTGCTGGTCAGCCGCAGCACGATCGCGGGGCCCGGTGGCGCCGGCCCGATGCCGGCCGTGGTGGCCGCGGCGGAGCGGGTCGACGCGGAGTTCGTCCTGGTCCGCCCGGACGCCCGCCTCGCCCGCCGGTCGCTGCCCGACAACGTGCGGACCGTCGACTGGATCCCGCTGCCCCTGGCGCTGGCGCACAGCACCGCGTTGGTCCACCACGGCGGCGCGGGCAGTGTCTTCGCCGCGCTGGCCGCCGGGGTGCCCCAGCTGGTCACCGTCGGTGCCGGCGACCGGCGGCACAACGCCGAGCGGGTGGCCGCCCGGGGCGCCGGCCTCGCCACCCGGGCCGCCGACATCACCGCCGACCAGCTGACCCGGCTGGTCGACGACCCGGGGCTCGCCGAGGCCGCCCGGCAGGTCCGCGCGGAACTCGCCGCCATGCCCGCCCCGGCGGAACTGGTGCCGAGGCTGGCGGCGCTGCGCTGAGCCGGTGCCCGGGCGGCACCGGATGAACTGATCCGCCGGTCCGGACGTACTAGCCGGGTGGGGACCGGGGAGAGGGGACCGACGTGGCGTCCGACGAGGCTGGGCAGGAACTGACGGAGGACGCCGGCTGGTCCGGGGGTGCCCGGCTGTTGGCGGCCGCCGCCCTGCTGGTGGTGGCGCTCGGCGTGGTGGCGGTGCTGGCGACGCTCTCCCGGCCGGCCCGCCTCGGGGTGGCCTTCTCCGGCGGGTCCCTGCCCCCGGCCGCGGGCAGCGCCGCGCCGGGTGGGGTGGGCGCCGCCGAGTCGGCCGCCGAACAGACCCTCGCCGCGCCGCTGTCCGGCCGACGCCGGGCCGACTTCGAGCTGGTGGACGGGCTGACCACGTTCGAGCTGCGAATCATCGACCTGGGGGAGGACCTCTACCGGATCAGTACGCCGGCCGACGCCGGGGTGACCCCCCGCCCCGAGGTGACCGGCGACCGGGTGCGCCTGCGGGTGGGCGGCAACGGCGGCGCCGGCCCGTCCGAGGTGCAGGTGCTGCTGAACTCGCGGGCGACCTGGCGACTGCGGTTGGTGGGCGGGGTCCGCGAGCAGCTGCTCGACCTGGGCGCGGGCCGGTTGGCCGGGGTGGAGCTGGCGGGTGGCTCGGCGCGTACCCGGCTGCGGCTGCCGGCCCTCACCGGCCCGCTGACGGTACGCCTGACCGGCGGCGTGCACGACCTGGTCGTCACCGTGCCCGGCGCGCCACCCGCCCGGGTCCGGGTCGGCGCCGGTGCCGGCGCGGTCTCGGTGTACCGGGACCGCCGCGACGGGGTGGGAGCCGGCGAACTGCTCGGCTCGCCCGGCTGGGACCGTGCCCGCGTCCGGCTCTACCTCGACCTGGTGGCCGGGGCGAACACGGTGACCGTCGCGACGGGCTGAGCGTAGAGTCGGGCGGTGGACCGCACCGAATCCCTGCCCGCGCAGACCCTCCCGCCCGGCACCCCGCCGGCCGCGCAGACCAGCGTCCTGCTGCCCGGGCACGACGTGCCGCTGGGCCGCTACACCACGGTCCGGCGACTGCTGCCGCAGCGGCAGCGGCGGATGGTCGGGGCCTGGTGCTTCGTCGACCACTTCGGACCGGACGACGTCGCCGAGCGGCCCGGCATGGAGGTGCCGCCGCACCCGCACACCGGGCTGCAGACGGTCACCTGGCTGCTCGACGGGGAGATCCTGCATCGCGACAGCCTCGGCAACGTGCAGCCGATCCGTCCCGGCCAGCTGAACGTGATGACCTCCGGGCACGGCATCGCGCACTCGGAACGCTCGCCGGCCGCGCACCCGCCGCTGATGCACGGGGTGCAGCTCTGGGTGGCGCTGCCCGACCCGGCGCGGGCCGGCGCGGCGGACTTCGCCCACCACGCGCAGCTGCCCCGCTGGCGCGACGGCGACCTGGACCTCACCCTGCTCGTCGGCGAGCTGGGTGGCGAGCGCTCCCCGGCGGTCGTGCACACCCCGCTGGTCGGCGCGCAGCTCGAGGTCGGCGGCCCCGGCGCGGCCAGCCTGCCGCTGCGCCCCGACTTCGAGTACGGGTTGCTGGCGATGTCCGGCTCGGCCGAGGTGGACGGGATGGCGCTGACCGTGGGCGCGCTGCTCTACCTCGGCGCCGGACGGTCCACGGTGACCGTCACGGCCGCGCCGGGCAGCCGGCTGCTGCTGCTCGGCGGGACGCCGTTCGAGGAGCCGCTGGTGATGTGGTGGAACTTCGTGGGCCGCTCGCACGAGGAGATCGCCGCCGCCCGGGAGGACTGGGCGGCGGGCCGGCGCTTCGGCACGGTCACCGACGACCCGGCGCCCCCGCTGCCCGCGCCGGCGCTGCCCACCACCCGGCTGAAGGCGCGCGACCGGCGCGGCGGCGTGCGCGGCTGAATGCCTGGTCCCGGCACGGGTAGACGCCGGGCATGCCGACCACTGCGATCGCCAGCACCGAGGAGAAGAAGCGACTGGTCCGCCGGCTCGCCGGGGACGGTCGCGGCTTCGCCGAACAGTACGGGTTCCCGGTCGTGAACAACCCGTCACGCCTGTTCCAGTTGCTCTACCTGTCCGTCCTGCTCGCCCGGCGGGGCGACCACCGCCGGGCGGTGCAGGCCGCCGTGGCGGTGCGGGAAGCCGGCTGGGACAGCGCGGCCCGGCTGGCCCGTTCACTGCACGCCGACCGGGTGGCGGTGCTGCGCGGGGCCGGGCAGCGCGGCGACGTCGACGCGCTCGCCGACCTGCTCGGCGACCTGGCCCGGACGGTGACCGACCGGTACCGGGGTGACCTGCGCCGGTTGCGGACCGGGGCGCACCAGGACCCGGCCCGGGAACGGCTGCTGCTGACCGCGCTGCCCGGAGTGGACGACGGTGTGGCCGACCTGTTCCTGCGGGAGACGCAGGCGGTGTGGCGCGAGGCGGCCCCGGTCGCCGATCGGCGGGCGCTCGCCGCGGCCCGTCGGCTGGGGCTGGGCCGCTCCGCGGCCGACCTGGCCGGGCTGGCCGGCAGCGGCGAGTCCGAGCGGCTGGCCTGGCTGGTGGGGGCACTGGCCCGGGTGGACCTGGAGCGGCGGTACGCCGAACTGACCGCCTGAGGTGGGCGGTGTCCCTCGACACAAATTCTCCGTACTCACCCGTTCGGATGATGGTGCATCGTATGATGATCGTGGCAGTGATGCCCGCCCGGTTCGGGCGATCATCCACCGCCTGGCGGTCGCGACCCGGTTCGGGCGTGAACCGGCAGGGGCAGGTGCTGTGTGGCGCCCCCGGTCGCGGTTCGTGACCCGGGGCGCCCCGCCTGTTTCCGTGGCCGTCACCGGGCGAGCGAGGTCACCAGGTTCACCGTCGTCGCCACGATCACCGCACCGAACAGGTACGACAGCAGCGCGTGGCGCAGCACCGTGTGGCGTATCTCGGCACTGCTCAGGTCGGTGTCGGAGACCTGGAAGGTGGCCCCCACGGTGAACGCCACGTAGGCGAAGTCCAGGTAGCAGGGCGGCTCGGGCTGGTGGAAGTCGATCCCGCCCGGTTCGTCCCCGCCGTAGTACAGCCGGGCGTACCGGGTGGTGTAGACGCTGTGCACCACGAACCAGGACAGCACCACGCTGAGCACGGCCACCCCACCGTTGGCGTCCAGCGGCAGGCCGGGCCGCAGCGGGTGCGCCAGCGTGGTCACCACCCCGACCGCCACCAGACTCGCCACGCAGGCGAAGAGGAGCAGCACGTCCCGGGTCGCCCGGTTGGGGTCCTCGTGGCCGGCCAGCCGGGCGGTGGCCGCGGGGTCCAGCCGCCAGACCCGATGCCAGAGCAGGACGAGCCAGCTCAGCGCGGCGGCGTCCCACCCGACCAGCGGGGCGATCACCGGCGAGACGAGCACCCCGGCGACGACCCCCGCGACGACCCCGACCAGCCCCGTCACCACGAGCTGGCGGCCCGCCGGGGAGTGGCCGTCCGGGCGGGTGACCCGCTGCGGCACCGGCGGCGCGGTCAGATGCCGCGCAGGTGCTGCGACACCCGGGGATGCCGGTCCCGGGCCTGCGCGGCGGCCTGGGCGGGGCTCACCTCCGGTGCGGCGTCGATGCCGGCCGACCGGGCCACCTCGGCGCCGTTCGCGTAGTCCACCGGGGGCAACGCCCGCAGTGCCGTCAGCACCTCCGGCGGCGCGCCCTCCCGTTCGGCCTGCCGGAGGACGTCGTCCTTGCCGGCCGGGTAGTCCAGGGCCGACAGGTACTCAAGGACGTCGCTGTAACTCGCCATGGATCGGGCTCCTCGCGCCTGAGGTCAACGGTCACGACCGGGCGCGGTTACCCGTCCCGGGGCCGCCCACGCGTCGTCGCGGCCCGCAATCCGGGCCGTTTCCCGGACCGCCCGGCGGGTACGCGGCGGGGCGCGTGAGCAGCCGTGAGGGGAGCGCCGATGAACCAGGACACCTTCCTCGACCAGGTCGCCCAACGGACCCGGACGTCCCCGCAGCAGGCGGCGGAGCTGACCCGGGCCACCCTGGAGACCCTCGCCGAGCGGCTGACCGGCGGCGAGGTGCTCGACCTCGCGGCCCAGCTGCCGAAGCCGCTGCAACTGATCCTGAAGCCGCACCCGGCGACCGAGGCCGCCGACCGGTTCGGGGCGGCCGAGTTCGTCGCCCGGGTCGGCCGGCGGGCCGGGGTGGACGAGAACGTGGCCCGCGACGCGATCCGCGCGGTCTTCACCACCCTGCGCGGGGCGATCGCCGGGGGCGAGTTCGACGACGTGGTCGTCCAGCTGCCGCGCGACTACCGGGGCATGGTGGAACCCGCGATGGCGCCCGGCGCCACCCGCCACTGACCCGATCCGACGCGGCCGGCCCGAGCCGGCGCGGCCGGCCCGAGCCGGCTCGGCGCGGCCGGCCCGAGCCGGCTCGGCGCGGCCGGCCCGAGCCGGCTCGGCGCGGCCGGCGACCGGTCAGGCGACCGTGCCGGCCCGGCGCAGCTCGGCGATCCGGTCGGCGGCGAGACCGGCCTCCGCCAGGAGTTCGTCGGTGTGCTCGCCGGCCTGCGGGGCGGCCCGGCGGACCGAGGTGGGGGTGGCCGAGAAGCGCGGCGCGGGCGCTGGCTGGGTCACCCCGTCGTGGTCCACGAAGACGCCCCGGGCCGCCAGGTGCGGGTGCTCCGGCGCCTCCGCCCAGTCCAGCACCGGGGCCACGCAGGCGTCGGAGTCGGCCAGCAGCGCCGACCACTCGTCCCGGGTGCGGGTCCGGAACAGCCGGGCCCAGGCCGCCCGCAGCGCCGGCCAGTTCGCCGGATCGTCGCGGTCCGGGGCCTCGTCGCCGTCGAGCGGGAAGCCGGTACGCCGGACCAGCTCGGCGTAGAACTGCGGCTCCAGCGCGCCCACCGCGACGTACCGGCCGTCGGCGCACTCGTACGTGTCGTAGAAGGGCGCGCCGCCGTCGAGCAGGTTCACCCCGCGGGGGTCCTGCCACAGGCCGAAGCGGCGCAGCGCGTGGATCTGGGTGGCCAGCACCGACACGCCGTCCACGATGGCCGCGTCGACGACCTGGCCGGGCGCGCCGGCGCGGACCGCGTACAGGGCGGCCACCACACCCAGGGCCAGCATCATCCCGCCGCCGCCGAAGTCGCCGAGCAGGTTCATCGGCGGCACCGGGGCGTCACCCGCCCGGCCGATGCCGTGCAGTGCGCCGGTCAGCGCCAGGTAGTCGATGTCGTGCCCGGCGGTGCGGGCGAGCGGGCCGTCCTGCCCCCAGCCGGTCATCCGGCCGTACACCAGGGCGGGGTTGGCGGCGAGGCAGTCGTCCGGGCCGAGGCCGAGGCGTTCGGTCACCCCGGGCCGGAAGCCCTCGACCAGCGCGTCCGCGCCGGCCACCAGGGCCAGCACCACGTCCCGCCCCGCCGGGGTCTTGAGGTCCACCGCGAGCGACCGCCGGTTGCGGTGCAGCAGGTCACCGGGGATGGTGCCGAACCCGCCGCCGCCGGGGCGGTCGACGCGGACCACGTCCGCGCCGAGGTCGGCGAGCATCATGGCGGCGAACGGGCCGGGCCCGATGCCGGCCAGCTCGATCACCCGTACGCCGGACAGCGGCCCCTGGTTGCTCATCGCGCCACCATAGGGCTCCGCCCGCGTGGGCACCATGGCCTGCCCGGCACACAGCAGTTGACCAGGGCAAGCTTAGTTGGCTACCGGCTGAGGTTGCCCTAACCTGGTGGTACGAGGGGAGTACTTCCCACGAACCATTCCGGTCAGTACGGCGCGCTCCGGGCGTGCCTCGGGTGGTTGCCCACGATCCGTGGGTGAAGGAGACCTCGAACATGACACGGTGTTCGAGGAGGCTCCATGACCGAACTGTCATACCTGTCCGCCGGGACGCTCTCGTCCGTCGGCACCCCCACCCTGTGGGCGGTGACCATCGTCGGCGTGATCGCCCTGCTGGTGCTGGACTTCCTGGTCACCCGCAAGCCGCACGAGGTCTCGATCAAGGAGGCGCTCGGCTGGTCGGCGTTCTACATCGCCCTGCCGCTGGCCTTCGGGGCCTGGATCTGGTCGCGCTTCGGCGGCCAGCAGGGCGTCGAGTACCTCACCGGTTACCTGGTGGAGAAGTCCCTCTCGGTCGACAACCTGTTCGTCTTCATGCTGCTGCTGGCCGCGTTCGCGGTGCCGAGCGTGCTCGCCCAGCGGGTGCTCCTCTACGGCATCGCCGGCGCGCTGGTGCTGCGCGCGGTCTTCATCGCGCTCGGCGCCGCCGCCCTGCAGACCCTGGACTTCGCCTTCCTGCTCTTCGCGATCATCCTGATCGCCACCGCGGTCAAGCTGCTGCGCGACGCCCTCTCCGGGCACGAGCAGGAGGTCGACATCAACAAGATGCGGTCGGTGCGGCTGCTGCGCCGGTTCATGCCGGTGGTCGACGAGTACCACGGCACGAAGATGACCGTCCGGCAGGGCGCCCGCCGGGCGCTCACCCCGTTCGCGCTGGTCGTGGTCGCGGTGCTGGCCACCGACATCGTCTTCGCCGTCGACTCGGTGCCGGCCGTCTACGGCATCACCGAGGACCCGTACCTGGTCTTCGCGACCAACGCCTTCGCGCTGCTCGGCCTGCGGGCGCTCTACTTCGTGCTGCACGCGGCGCTGAGCCGGCTGGTGCACCTCAGCTACGGCCTGGCGATCATTCTGGCCTTCATCGGGGTCAAGCTCGGCCTGCACTGGGCGCACGGCATCTGGAAGGGCGTCCCGGAGATCCCCACCCTGGCCTCGCTGGGCGTCATCATCGGCGTGCTGGTCGTGGTGACCCTGACCAGCCTCCGGGCCACCCGCAACCGGGAGCCCGGCGACAAGCAGGTGGTCGTCGAGCGGCACTGACCGCCGACCGGCCGGCCGCCGCGGTGGGTCACCCGCCGCGGCGGCTCCCGGCCGAACCCCTCGCCCCACCCCACCCCGGGTGGTACGACTGACCGGTGGGAATCGTCTCGCCCGGCTTCCAGGGCCGGCGCCGCTCGGCCGAACCGGCCCTGCCGCCGGGCCAGTACCTGACCGAGGACTTCCCGGTGCTCTCCGCCGGACCGACCCCCAAGGTGCCCCTGGACACCTGGGAGTTCGTGCTGAGCACCGAGACGGGCGCGGAGTTCCGCTGGAACTGGGCCGAGCTGACCGGCCTGCCGCAGGAGACGCCCACCGTCGACCTGCACTGCGTCACCCGCTGGTCGAAGCTCGGCACCAGCTGGCAGGGCGTCTCGCTGGACCTGCTGCTCGACGGCGTCGACACCGCCGCCCGGTACGCGCTGGTCCACTCGTACGGCGGCTACACCACCAACCTGCCGCTGGACGACCTGCGCGGCGGCCGGGCCTGGGTGGCGCACCGCTACGACGGCGCCCCGCTCGCCGCCGAGCACGGCGGGCCGGCGCGGCTGCTGGTGCCGCACCTCTACCTGTGGAAGTCGGCGAAGTGGGTGCGCGGCATCCGGCTGCTCGTCGACGACCAGCCGGGCTTCTGGGAGACCGCCGGCTACCACGACTACGGCGACCCGTGGCGCGAGCAGCGCTACCAGGGCGACTGAGGTGGCCGCGCCGCTGACCTGGCGGGTGGCCCGGCTCGCCGAGCGGCGGGTGGAGACCCCGACCGCGCAGACGCTGGTGCTGGAGGTGCCGGGCTGGCCCGGTCACCTGCCGGGGCAGCACGTCGACGTGCGCCTCACCGCGCCCGACGGCTACCAGGCGGCCCGCTCGTACTCGCTGGCCGGGCCCGCGGAGGGGGAGCGGATCAGCCTGACCGTGCAGACGGTGCCGGACGGGGAGGTGTCGCCGTACCTCACCGAGGTCTGGGCGTCGGGCGACCCGGTGGAGGTGCGCGGCCCGGTCGGCGGGTGGTTCGTCTGGCGCACCGACGAGACCGCGCCGGTGCTGCTGGTGGCCGGCGGTTCCGGCGTCGTGCCGCTGATGGCCATGGTCCGCGCCCGCCGGGCGGCCGGCAGCCGGGCGCCCTTCCGCCTCGTCTACTCGGTACGCACCCCGGACGACGTGATCTACGCCGACGAGCTGCGCCGCCGGGCCCGCGACGACCAGGGTCTCGACGTCGCGTACGTCTACACCAGGGCGGCCCCGGAGGGCTGGCGCGGCGAGCCGCACCGGATCGGTCTGGCGGATGTCAACACCCACGGCTGGCCGCCCGACCTGGAGCCGCTCTGCTACGTCTGCGGCCCGACCGGCTTCGTGGAGACCGTCGCCGACCTGCTGGTGGGGCTGGGCCACCCGACCCGGCGGATCCGCACCGAGCGGTTCGGCCCGACCGGGTGACGAGCGAGGAGGACCGATGACCGAGATGTCCTACCTGGACGGCAACATGCTCGACGGGCCGCTGCGTGAGCTGTTCGCGGTGGACCTGAGCGCCGCCACCGGGCGCTGCGACCACTGCGGGATGGTCGGGCCGATGGCGGGCCTGCACGTCTTCTCGCACGCGCCGGGCCTGGTCGGTCGCTGCCCGAACTGCACCGAGGTGATGCTCCGGCTGGTCCGCGCCCCCGACCGGGCCTGGCTGGACCTGCGTGGCGCGACCTTCCTCCAGGTGCCGCTGCCGCTCGACCAGGCCCGCCCGCCACTGCGGTAGGCGAGCCGGTCCGGTTGCCCCCGTGACGGTGCGCCGCCCGGGCCGTCAGGCCGGCTGCACCTCGTCGAAGAGGGCGAGGGCCTGGGCCGGATCCGGGCTCACCAGGCGCTCGAGGCCGGCCGCCGTGACTCGCGCCCACCGGCCGGCCCGGGTCCACATCCGTTCCTCGAAGGCGCGCACGGCCCCGTCGAGGTCCGCCGGGTCGGCGGCGACGGCCTCGGCCAGCTCGGCGCCGTCCAGCATGGCGAGGTTCGCGCCCGCCCCCAGCGGGGGCATCAGGTGGGCGGCGTCGCCCAGCAGGGTCACCCCGCGCACGTGCGGCCAGGTGTGGTCCACGGGCAGGACGTGCAGGGGGCGCAGGGCGAAGCCGGCGCCGTGGCGGAGCAGGTCCAGGACGGGATCGGCCCAGCCGTCGAAGAGCGCCAGCAGGTGGGACCGCAGCAGCCCGGCATCGGCCGGGTCCAGGTCCGCGGACCGGTCCAGCGGGGCGCGGAACTGGGCGTACACCTTGACGTGGCCACCGCTGTTGCGCTGGGCGACGAGAGCACGGTTCACCCCGTACACCGCCATCGAGCCGTCGCCGACCAGGCGGGCCAGCTGGGGGTGGCGGGTGTCGACGTCGTCGAGGGAGGTCTCGACGGCGGTGACGCCGGTGTAGTGCGGCGTCGCCGGCGAGACCGCCGGACGGACCCGGGACCAGGCGCCGTCCGCGCCCACCACGAGGTCGAACGGCTCCTGCCGCCCGTCCGCGTAGCGCACCAGCACGCCGTCCGGGGTCCCCGGCGTCACCCGGGTCACGCCCCGGCCCCAGCGCACGTCGAGCGGGCCGCGCAGCAGGTCCCGCAGCTGTCCACGGTCGATCTCCGGGTTGGCCCGGTCACCGGGGCGGGGTCGCCAGTCGCGCAGCACGGTGCCGTCGGTGCCCAGGATCCGCATGGCCTGCCCCTCGGGGCGGGACAGGGCCTCGAACTCCGCCCGCAGCCCCGCCTTGTCCAGCGCGAGCTGGCCGAGCCCTTCGTGCAGGTCCAGCGTGCCGCCCGGCGGCCGGGCGTCGGGGGCGGGATCGCGTTCGAGGACGGCGACCCGGTGACCGTGGCGGTGCAGGACCCGGGCGAAGGTCAGCCCGCCGGGGCCACCCCCGACCACCGCGATACGCTGTCTCATGCCGATACACTGTATTGGTTCGGTACGATCCAGGGCAACAGGAAGGGCGTGGCCATGACGGTGTGGGACCGGCCCGAGCCGCCCGCCGCCCCCGTACCGCTCGACCGGCAGCGGATCGTCGCCGCCGCCGTCGCGCTGGCCGACGAGGGCGGCCTGGCGGCGGTGTCGGTGCGCAAGGTGGCCGCCCGGCTGAACGCCGGCCCGATGCGGCTGTACGGCCACCTCGCCACCAAGCAGGAGCTGTTCGACCTCATGGTGGACGAGGTGCAGGCCGAGATCCTCCCCACCGAGCAACCCGCCGACTGGCGGGCGGCACTGCACGGTCTCGCCCACCGCACCCGGCGCGCCGTGCTGCGCCACGAGTGGCTGGCCGACCTGCTCGGTGACCGACCGACCCTGGGGCCGAACGGCCTCGCCGTCACCGAGGCCACGCTGGCCGCCTTCGACGAGCGCACCGACATCGACACCGTGCTGCGCGCCGTGGAGACGGTCAGCAACTACGTCACCGGCGCGGTCCGGCGCGAGATCGCGAACCTGCGGGCCACCCGCGCCACCGGGCTGTCCAAGCGCGACTGGCAGCGCGCCCACGGCCCGCACGTGACCCGGCTGCTGGCCACCGGCCGGTTCCCGGCCCTGGCCCGGGCGGTGCACGACGGCACCGACACCGACGCCGAGACCTCCTTCGCCACCGGTCTGGACTGGGTCCTCGACGCCGTGGCCGCCAGACTCGCCCGGCCGCCGGGCTGACCCCGTCGGGCGCGACAAGACCGGCGGGCCGCCGCCGCGCGATGACGCCACCGGACACCGGTGGGCCGATCCCGGCGGCGGCCCGGAAACCCGGTCGCCACCGGCCGGCCGGCCGCACTAGCCTCGCCGGCCATGACCTACCTGCATCCGCTGGCGTTCCTGCTCGGCCTCGAAGGGGTGGCCCTGCTCCGGGCCACCGCCGGGGACGACGGGTTGGACCGCGACTTCGTCGAGGCCCGGATCGCCGAGGTGCGCCGGCTGCTGGACGAGGCCGCCCCGACCCTCGGGGACGGGGTCCAGCGCGATGCCATCGGCACGGTCGAGGGCTACCGGAGCTGGTCGGCCACGTACGACCGGCCCGGCAACCCGATGGTCGAGCTGGAGGAGCCGGTGGTCCGCGGCTTCCTCGCCGACCTGCCACCCGGTCGGGCGCTCGACGCGGCCTGTGGCACCGGCCGGCACGCCGCCTGGCTGGCCGGCCGGGGGCACCGGGTGACCGGCGTGGACAGCTCGCCGGAGATGCTGGAACTGGCCCGCGCCAAGGTGCCCGAGGCCGACCTGCGCCTCGGTGACCTGCGGACGCTGCCCGTCCCCGACGGCGGATTCGACCTGGTGGTGTGCGGACTGGCGGTCAACCACGTCGCGGAGCTGCCGGTGGTGCTGAGCGAGTTCGCCCGGGTGCTGCGGCCGGGTGGGCACCTCGTCCTCTCCGACGGCCACCTCCTCTCGCTCTATCTGGGCGGGGTGGCGCACGCCGTCGGCCCCGACGGCCGGGTCGGGACGCTGCCGGCGTACCGGCGCACGGCGGCGGACCACCTGACCGCCGCGCTGGCCGCCGGTTTCCGGGTCCGGGGCTGCGCCGAGCCGGGCTGGCCGCCGAGCGAGCACGCGGGCGGCCCGCAGGCCCGACGCTGGTGCCCGGAGGCGGCCGACGTCGCCTACACCGGTACCCCCGCCGTCATTGTCTGGCACTTCACCCGGGAGGTGTGAACCGCTCACCCGACGGCTCCCCGGGGACGCAGACCCGCCCGGCTCCTGCCGGGCGGGCGGCGCGTGAGGTGCTCAGGCGGTGCCGGTCAGCTCCGTACGGCGGGGCGGGTCCGCGCCGGCCCGTCCGCAGGTGATCGCCGCGATCCGGGTGGCGTGCGCCAGCACCGCGTCGAGTCGGGTGACGTCGAGGTCGCCCACCGCTGCGGGGGTGGCCGCGCCGACCTCGACCAGGGCGTCGAGCAGGCCGGCGGTGAAGGAGTCACCGGCGCCGACGGTGTCCACCACCGCCACCCGCCGGGCCGGATGGTGTCGGCGCAGCCCGCCGGCGGTCACCGCGTACGAGCCGGCCGCGCCCCGGGTCACCACGACCAGCCGTGCCCCGAGGGCGAGCAGGCGCGCGGCGGCCTGCGCCACGTCCGCGTCGGGGAAGAGCCAGGCCAGGTCCTCGTCGCTGGCCTTGACCAGGTGCGCGTGCCGGGCCAGGGCGAGCAGTCGGCCCCGGGCGGCGTCCGGCTCGGCGAGCACCGCCGCACGGACGTTCGGGTCGAGGCTGGTCAGCACCCGCCCGGCGGCGTGCGTACGGGCCAGCAGGCCGGCCACGAGGTCCGCCCCCGGCGCCAGCACGGCGGCCAGTGAGCCGGTGTGCAGGACCGTGGTGCCGGGCGGCGGCGCGGCCAGCTCCGCCGCGGTCCAGTGCCAGTCGGCGGTGCCGTCGAGGTAGAAGTCGTAGCCGGCCGCTCCCGTGGCGCCCAGGGAGACGACGGCGAGGGTGGCGGGCCGGTCGTCGGCCACGGCGTGGCTCAGGTCCACGCCGTTGGCGTCGGCGTGGGCGCGTAGCCGGTGCCCGAAGGCGGTCCGGGAGAAGCGGGCCAGTAACGCGGTGGGGCGGCCGAGTCGGGCCAGCCCCACCGCCACGTTGAGCGGGCTGCCGCCGGGGTGGGCGGCGAGCAGTCCACCGCCGCCGGACGGGGCGAGGTCCACCACGGCCTCACCGAGCACGGTCAGCACGGCTCAGCCCTGCGCCGGCACGGAGTCCGGGCGGCCGGCCGGCGGCGTACCCGGGCGGGCTCCGGCCCCGGCCGCAGCGGAGCCGGACGGCGCGGCGACCGGCGGCGCGGACGGCGCGGGGCCGGCGGTGGCCGGGTCCTCGGCCTGGGTGCGGGCCCCGGCCCGGGTCGGGTCGGGGGCGACCGCGCGGCGGCCGTGCACCGAGTACGGCACGCCCGGTTCGGCGTCGCCGAGCCGCACGGTGCCGTCGGGTCGCACCCGCACCGGGATCGGGTCGCTGAGTTCGCCGACGAAGCGGCCCCGCTCGTCGTGGTTGAGGAAGGCGAGCAGCTGCCAGTGGCCCGCGGCATCGCGGACCAGTCGGCCGCTGTAGAGGCTGTCGTCGGTGAGGCGTTGTGCCTTCGTGGCGTCGAACGGGCCGAGCAGGGACTCCCCGGGCACCGCCCAGACACCGCAGGCGCGGGCGTCCCGGCAGCGCTCCGCGAGCTGGTCACGCAGGCAGGAGAAGATGAGCAGCGGTACGCCGTCGACGACCTCGACCTGGGGCACCTCCAGGTGGCCGAAGCCACTGCCGGGCGCGGTGACCGGCGGCTGGGCGGTCCAGTGCACCAGGTCGTGGGAGCGGGCGTGCGCGATGACGCCCCGGTCGTCGACGGGCCCCTCGTTGGCCCGCGCGGTGATCAGCATGTGCCAGCCGTCGCCGTCCGGGTCGGCGAAGACCCACGGGTCCCGCCACGCCTCGTCCTGCCAGGTGGAGTCGCCGAACCGCTCGTACCAGCGGCCGGCGGCGGTGAGCACCGGTGACTGCGGGTGCCGCGTCCAGGTGACCAGGTCGGTGGAGGTGGCCAGGCCGATCCGCTGCACCAGGGCCCGCTCGGTGCTGCCGGCGCCGGTGTAGAACATGTGCCAGCGGCCGTCCGGTCCGGCGAGCACCGAGCCGGTCCAGGTGGCGACGTCGTCGAAGGCCGGGCGGTCGGCGGGGACCAGCGCGTCGGCGAGCAGTGTCCAGTCGCGCAGGTCGGTGGAGACGGCGTGGCCGACGCCGGCCCGGAAGTGCCGGCGGTCCGGGTCGCCGAGCGCCCGGGAGGCGCGCAGGAAGTACAGGTGGTGGGTGTCGCCCTCGCGGGCGAACCAGAAGTCCCAGATCCAGGCGTCGGGCAGTCGCAACACGGTGTGTCCTCAGGCTCGGCCGCCGCGTTCCGGCGGCGGGGCGTCCACGCCGCGGGCGCGGCGTCGGGGTGGGCCGGCCGGGGTGGCCGGGTACGACGGGTCGGCCGGGCCGCTCCCGCGGGGGCGGCCGGCGACGGGGGAGGTGCGGTCAGTGCGGGGCGGTGCCCACCGAGCCCCGACGCACCAGCGGGCACGGCATGACGACCCGGGCCGGGCTGCTCCGGCGGGTCTCCTCGGAGTCGTCGAGCAGACCGAGCATGGTCTGCACCGCCCAGACGCCCATCTCATAGTGCGGCAGGGCCACGGTGCTCAGACCCGGGTACAGCCCGTCGGCGATGAGTTCCTGGTTGTCGAAGCCGATCACCGACAGGTCGTCGGGGATGCGCAGGCCCAGCTCGGCGGCGGCCCGGTAGGCCCCCATCGCCATCCGGTCGTTGAAGCAGAAGAGCGCGGTGGGCCGGTCCGGCCGGTCGAGCAGGGCCCGCGCCGCCCGGTGGCCGCCGTGACTGTCGGAGACCTCCGCACGCACCAGGTCGGGCCGGTACGGCACCCCGACCTCGTGCAGCGCCTCCCGGTAGCCCGACAGTCGCCCGTGCGTGGCCGGGATGTCGTCGACGTTGGTGACGAACCCGACCCGCCGGTGCCCGTGGTCGAGCAGCTCCCGGACCGCCACCGCCCCACCGCTGTGCTCGTCCGGCACCACCGACGGATACGCGCCGTCGGTGTCGCTCGCGTCGAGCAGCACCACCGGCATCGGCCGCAGCTCGTCGGGGACCCGGACGACCTGGTGGTACATGGTGGCGTAGAGGACCCCGTCGACCCGGTGCCGGGCCAGCGCCTGGATCTCCCGCCGCTCCACCTCGGGGTCGCGCCCGGTGGTGAGGAGCATGAGCAGCCAGCCGCGCGCCGAGGCGGTCTCCTGCGCGCCGAGGATGATCCGGCCGGCGTGCGGGGTGGTGGCGATCTCGTCGCTGAGCAGCCCGAGCGTCTGCGAGCGTTGCAGCCGCAGCCCCCGGGCCAGCCCGTTCGCCGCGTAGCCGAGCCGGCGGGCCGCCGACTCGACACGTTCGCGGGTCTCCGGGCTGACCCGGGTGCCGGACTTGTTGTTGAGCACGTGGGAGACGGTGGTCACCGAGACGCCCGCCGCCGCGGCGACGTCCCGGATGCTCGCCTTCCGTCCCATCAGCTCACCCTCGCTGTCCTCGGCGGGGCCGGCTCGTCCGGTGTGGACGACCGGCCAACGGTATCGGACCGGTCACTCGTCCCACAGGCCGTGCTCGGGCCAGCGCCGGGGCAGCCGCTCCTCGACGGGCGGCAGCTCGGCCAGCGGCTTGTGCGGGTGGTGCTGGTACCAGTACGCCACCGAGGAGAAGTCGTTGCCCTGGTCGTTGGCGTGTCCGTGCTCGATGGTCACCTTGATCGAGCTGGCGAAGCGGACCGGGTCCTCGATGTGGAAGCGGTACATGCTCCACAGCCCGAAGTGCTCCTGCGGGCTGCTGGCCAGGCTGATGCCGTGGTACGGCCCGGCGTACGCGCCGCTGGGAAATCCCCAGGCCGCGTTGAAGTAGTCCTCGGTGCCGGTGCCGTGCAGCGAGGGCGGCCACTGCTCCCCGTCGATGAAGATCATGTCGTCGCCCTCGCCCGGCCAGGTGTACGGCTGGTTGGTGGCGTTGTGGTTGTCGATGCTGAGCACACAGCCGACGTAGTGGCCGGTGCCCTCGGCGTCGAGGATGACGTAGTTGTCCTCGCCGGTGAGGTTGACCCCGGGCAGGTCCCAGGGCGCGGGCACCTCGCCCGGGGCGAGCCCGTTCGGCACCGGGGTGCAGGGCTTCTCCTGCCGGTAGTACGCGTGGAAGTAGGCCACGTCGTCCGGCTTGGCCTCCTCGGTCAACTCGTAGTCGACGTAGTAGAAGAGGTTCTCGATCGGCTTGTCGCTCTCGTTGCGGATCACGATCTTCGCGCTGCTGCCGAAGGGCATCGGGAAGTACGAGTTCATCGCGGCGGCGAACGGACCCTTCGGGCCGCGACGCGGGCCGAACACCATGCTCAGCGGCAGCGACACGTAGTGGGTGCAGGTGGCGTGCCCGACGCCGAAGAAGTCACCGAGCGGGCTGCGTACGCTCGGGTTCTCCTCGCCGTCCCAGTACATCTCGATGACCAGCTTGCGCAGGTACTTCTCCGAGTAGCAGCGGGTGGTCAGCCAGATGTGCTCGATCACGCCGGTGCCGGTGATGTCGGCGAGCACGTGCGTCTCGCCGGGCGGCACCACGGCGAAGTCCCGGTTGCCGCCGGTCCGGTCCCAGCTCGACTCGCGCCTGGAGCGGCCGGCCTTGACCCGGGTGAGACCCGCGAGGGGGCTGGTGGGTCGCCAGAACGACATGGTGTTCCTTTCTACAGGGGGTGGGTGGTGCGTCAGCCCTTGACCGCGCCGAGGCTGAGTCCGGCGACGATCCGTCGTTGCAGCAGCAGCGTCAGGACGACCGCGGGTACGGAGTAGAGGGTGGCCAGGGCCGTCATCGGGCCCCAGTCCAGGCCGAACTGGCTCTGGAAGTTGGCGATCGCGATCGGGGTGGTCTGGGCCCGTACCGAGGTGAGCAGCAGGGCGAAGAGGAACTCGTTCCAGCTCGCCAGGAAGGCGAAGATCGCGGTGACCGCGAGCCCGCCGGAGACGACCGGCAGGATCACCCGCAGCAGCGCGCCGAACCGGCCGCAGCCGTCGACCAGGGCCGCCTCCTCGATCTCGCGGGGCATCCCCTCGAAGAAGCTGGCCAGCAGCCAGATCGACAGCGGCAGCGCCACCGTCGTCTGCGCCAGGGCCAGGCCGGTGGGGGTGTCGGTCAGCCCGACCGCGCCGAGGATGGTGACCAGCGGGATGCCGATCGCCACCGCGGGCGCCATCCGCACCAGCAGCGACCCGGCCATCAGCACCCGACCGGTGCGGGTGCGGTAGCGGGTGATGCCCCAGGCCGCCGGGATCGCGAGCGCCATCGACAGCAGCGTGGCGATCGCCGCGGTGCTGACGCTGTTGAGGAACGACGCGGTCACCCCGGGCCGGTTCAGCGCGGTGACGTAGTTGTCCAGGCCGAACCGCTGCGGCAGCACGGTCGGCGGCACCGCGATCGCGTCGACCGCCGGCTTGAACGAGGTCAGCACCAGGTAGACGAAGGGGAACCCGTAGATCACCACGACGGCGACGGCGGCGGCCCAGAGCAGCCCGGTGCGCACCCGCGCGGCGAGCACGTGCGACATCAGGACTCCTTGCCCGGTCGCCAGATGGTCAGCACGGCGACCATCGCGACCACCATCATCACGATCATGAACAGGGTGCTGGTGGCGGCCGCTGTACCGGGGTCGTTGTAGCTGACCATCGTCTTGTAGATGGTCAGGCTCAACGTCTCCGAGGCCGACTGCGGGCCGCCGTCGGTCTGGATGAGGATCACGTCGAAGGCCCGGGCCGCGTCGACGCCCCGGATGATCAGCGCCACCGCGATCACCGGCCGCAGCAGCGGCAGGGTCACGCTGGTCAGCAGCCGCAGCCCGCGGGCCCCGTCGAGGCGGGCCGCCTCGTAGAGGTCCGGCGGGATGGCCTGCAGGCCGGCGTAGAGCACCAGGGTCATGAACGAGGTGGTGAGCCAGATGTCCGGCAGCGCCACCGAGAAGAGCACCAGGTCGGGGTCGCTGAGCCAGGACACGTCGCCGGGGGAGTCGAGGATCCCGACCCGGGTGAGCAGCTCGTTGACGATGCCGACGTTGTCGATCATCAGGAACCGCCAGAGCAGTCCGGCGACCACCGGCGCGATCATCAGCGGGTAGAGGAAGAGCGTCTGCAGGATCCGGGCCTTCGGGCCCAGCCGGTGGAACAGCAGCGCCACCGCCAGGCCGAGCAGCAACTCGGCCGTCACCACGATCACCGTGTATGCCAGCGTCCGCCCGGCCGCCGCCCGGATCCCCGGGTCGGTCAGCGCGGTGACGTAGTTGTCCAGCCCGGCGAAGGTGCGCCCGTCACCCAGCCCGGAGCCGGTGTACAGGCTGTCCCCGACCAGTTTCACCAGCGGCCAGCCGACCAGCGCGAGCAGCACCACCGCGGCCGGCGCGGCGAGCAGGGTGGCGTACCCGGCGTCCGACAGCCCGCGCCGGGCCCGTCGCGCGCCGGCCGGAGCTGGCGTACGCGGGGCGTTCCGCGGCGGTGCCGCCTGCGCTGTCCGGCTCACTTGACGATGCCCTCGATCTGCGTACGCGCCGCCTTGAGCAGGGCCGCGTAGTCCGCGCCGGGGGTCAACGCCTTCTGGATGGTGGGCACCAGGACGCTGTCCACGATCCGCTGCCAGTGCGGGCTGGCCGGGCGGGCCCGGGTGGCGGAGGCGTTGAGGGTGGCCAGCAGCGGGCCGAACGACTCGTAGCCCGGCTTGTCGGCGTACTGCTGGTAGGCCGACTTGCGGGCGGCCAGACCCAGGCTGGTCCCGATGCTCAGCGCGTTGTCGTCGTACGCGGCCTTGATGAACTTCTTGGCCAGGTCCGCCTTGGCGCCGCCCTGCGGGGCGGACAGGTACCACGGACCGGGGATGCCGGCGACACCGGCGGTACCGCCGATCATCGGCGCCGCGCCCACCTTGCCGGCCACCTTCGCGTCCTTCGGGATCTGCCGGTACGCGTGCGCCCAGAACCGGGTCATCGCGGTCTGTCCCTGGTTGAACAGGTTCTGCGCGGCGTTCCAGTCGGTCTGGGCGGCGCCGGCCGGCGCGACCTTGAGCTTGTTGTTCAGGTCGGCGTAGAAGGCCAGCGCGGCGACGTGCTGGGCGTTGTCCACGATCACGCCGCCGTTGGCGTCGAGCACCACGCCGGGGGAGCCGGCCTGGAGCACGTGGGCGAGCCACTCGGTCTCCACCGCGCCCTTGACGTCGGTGCCGTAGAGCTTCTGCTCCGGCCGGGTGAAGAAGACGGCGATGTCGGTGAACTGCTGCCAGGTGGTCGGCGGGGCCAGCGGGTAGCCGTACCGGCGCTGGAACGCGGCCTTCTCCTTCGCGTCCTCGAAGAGGTCCTTGCGGTAGAAGAGGATCTCGCTGTTGGTCCAGACCGGCATGCCGATGAAGTGGCCACCGACCTGGGCCTCCTGCACCAGGGCGGGGAAGAGGTCGGCCTTCACCGGATCGGTGAAGAGGTCGTCGAGCGGGGCCAGCTTGCCGGCCAGCAGGGGGATCCAGACCGCGTCCACCGCGCACACGTCGAACGAGGGCCGGCCGCCGGAGAGTTCGCTGGTGAGCCGGTTGAACAGCCCTTCGTAGGGGAGCTCGACCAGGGTGACGGCGACGCCGGTGGACTGCCGGAACTTGTCGACCACCGGCTGGAGCTCGATCTTGCCGCCGCCCTCGCAGGCGACGGTGAGGGTCTTGTCGTCGGTCGAGCCGCCGGCGCTGGTGCCGCCTGCCCCGCAGGCCGACGTACCCAGCAGGGCGGCTGCGCCGGCGCCGGCGGTCAGACCGAGGAAACCGCGGCGGGGCCAGCCGCCGATGCTGGCGCGGGTGCCGGAAAGGGCCATGTCTGCTCCGTTCAGGGGTTCGCCGGGCGCGTGGGGGCGCGCGCCGGAGCGCGTGGTGGGGGAACGAGTGGCCACTGCCAAAACCTTTTGGCAAAAGCTTTTGGCAGAGCGTAAGAGTGGTTTGTGTCACGGTCAAGTGTCGAATCTGTGAACAGGTGGGCCGGGCTCACGGGGACCTGCACCCCGGGCTCCGGTGGGGCCTGACCGACCCCACCGGAGCCCCGGCTCACCCCGCCGTGTCGGCCAGGCGCCGCCAGACCAGCGCGGTGAGCACTCCCATCGCGGCGGCCGCGAGCCAGAACGGCGCGAGGACGCTCCCGGACGCCTGGGCGAGCGCGCCGCCCAGCGCCGTGCCGACGGCCGCCCCGCCCAGATCGGCCAGGGAGTAGACGCTGTTCACCCGGCCGCGCAGCGCATCCGGCACCAGCCGTTGCCGCAGCGACACGACCAGCACGCCCCAGACCATGGTGTGCACTCCCCAGACCGCCAGCGCCGCCCCGGCGACCCAGGGCTGCCGGGTGGTGGCCAGCACGACCTGGAGCGCGACCTCGATCAGCAGCCCGACCCGCAGCAGCGTCGGGGTGCCGAACCGGGAGCGCAGCCGGGTCGCCAGGGTGCTGCCGGCGAGCCCGCCGAGCGCCGAGGCGGTCAGCAGCAGCCCGTAGCCGACCTCGGAGAGGCCGAGCCGCTGCCGGGCGTAGAGCACGAACACCGCGAACGCCGCGCAGAACGCCACGTTCATCACCGCGATGCTGCCGGCGAGGGTACGCAGCACGGGCACCGCCCAGAGCGCGCGTACCCCGACGGCGACGTCGGCCCGCAGCGAGCGCCGGCCACCGGTGCCCGCTGGCGCTGCCGGCGGTGGCACCGGCCGCCAGCGCAGCAGCGCCAGCAGCAGCGCGGCCAGCCCGAAGGTGGCCGCGTCGAAGCCGAACGGCAGCGCCGCGGCCAGCACGAACAGGTACGCGCCGAGCGGCTTCGCGGCGAACTGGTTGCCGATCACGAAGGTGGCGAAGAGCCGGCTGTTGGCCTGCTCCAGCCGCTCCGCCGGCACCACCGAGGGCAGCAGCGCCCCGGACGCCGTGTCGGCCAGGGTCTCCCCGACGCCGGTGAGGAAGAACGCCAGGCAGATCAGCGGCACGGTGGCCACGCCGGTGAGCACGGCCACGGCGAGCGCGGCGAGCACCAGCCCGCGCCCGAGGTTGACCGCGACGATCAGCCGACGCCGGTCGAGGCGGTCCACCAGCGCGCCACTGACCAGGGCGAACAGCAACCAGGGCAGTTGCGGGGCGAGGGTGGCGGCGGCCACCGCCGCCGGGTCGCGGCTGATCGAGGCGACCAGCAGCGGGCCGGCGACCATGGTGACCCCGTCGCCGAGGTTGGAGACCGCGCTGGCGGTCCAGAGCCGGTGGAAGTCCCGGCCGAGGCGGCCGGTGGGGACGGTGGTGGTCATGCCGACCACCGGACAGGGTTGACGGATCCGGGCACGACGAGGCGCCCGGACGGGTACTCCGGAAACACGAGGAACTCCCTCGGAAGCGATGTGGTGGCGTGCGTACGCCAGGGGTCAGCGCCCGCGCGGAGGCGGGGCACCTGATCGCTTCGCGGCGAGGGGGCGGTGTCGAGGGGCCGGCGGAGCGCCGGTGACGGCCGGGCGGCGATGGACGCCGCCGACGGCTCGGGTCAGGACACCGTGGTCCCCAGCGGCGAAGCGGAAACCAGCACCGTGCCGAGAAGAGCCATGATCATGATCGACCTCCCGTCGTCGGGGTCCACCGTAGGCGGTGCCGGCCCGGCGCGCGACCCCGCGCGGCCGGCCGCCGGGGCGGTGGTCGAGAGTTGACGACCGTGAGATACCTGCGTTCCGACGAGCGGGTCGGCATCCGCCGCCCCCGAACCGGCGACGAGACCGAGTTCGTGGCCGCCGCCCGGCGCAGCCACGCGCTGCACCACCCGTGGCTGGCCGCCCCGGACGACCCGGAGCGGTACGCGGCGTACCTGCGCAAGATCCGCCGGCGCGGCGACGAGGGGTTCCTCTTCTGCGACCGGGCCACCGGCGAGATCGCCGGGTACGCCAACATCAGCGGGATCGTGCTGGGGGCGCTGCGCGGCGGCTACCTCGGCTACGCCGCCTTCCTGCCGTACGCGGGGACCGGCCACGCCGGCGCCGGCGTCCGGCTGGTGATCGAGTACGCCTTCGGCCCGCTCGGGCTGCACCGGCTGGAGGCGAACATCCAGCCGGGCAACGAGCCGTCGCGGCGGCTGGCCCGGCGGCTGGGCTTCCGGCTGGAGGGCTTCTCCCCGGACTACCTGTTCATCGACGGGGCCTGGCGTGACCACGAGCGGTGGGCGATCACCGCGCCCGCGGCGGACTGAGGCCCGCCGCGGGCCCCCGGCTCAGATCCGGGAGGTGAAGGCGACCAGCACGTCGTGCGGGACGACGGTGCCGGCGTTGTCGAAACAGATCACGTCGACCGGCGCGTCGACCGCGTACGACCAGGGCTGGGTGAGGTTGCAGTAGTTCGACCCGTCGCCCTGGGCGGTCACCTGGGCGTGCGTCTCCTTCTGCCCGAGCTGCGGGAAGGTCACCAGGTGGCGGCCCGCCGGCAGCAGGGGAGAGAGGGTGTTGGCGTCCAGCCCGACCACGTGGTTGTCGTTGGTCGGGCCGCCCGCCGCGCTGGCCAGGTGGCCGAAGTACTTCGGCGGCGCGTAGCCGCCGGTGACCGACCGGGCCCGGTGGTACGAGAGGGTGAAGTCGGTGTTCACCGGCGCGCCGGTGGCGTCGAAGCAGAAGACGAACACCAGCAGGTCGGTGCCGGTCGCGGACCACTTGTGGACCTTGCAGCGGCGGGGGCCGGCGTTCGGCTGGATCGCGGTGACCTGGAGGTTGCCGGCGAGCACCCCGGCGAGCCCGACCCCAGGCAGCTTCACCGACCACTGCCCGACGCCGAGCGGCCCGACGCCGACCCCGGCGCCGGTGGAGTTGTACGCCTGCACCAGACCGCTCGCCCCGCCCTGGAGGTACGCGTGCGCGCCGCTGCCGACCGGCAGCACACCGCTGCTGACCGTCCAGAGCACGGTGAACGGGCTGTCGTCGCGGGTCCCGCCCGGCTTGTGGCACTGCACGTCGACGATCTCGTCGCTGCCGGACTGGTACCAGCGGACCACCTCGCAGTAGTGCCCGCCCCGGTCGATCGGGGTCACGTGCGGTACGCCCAGCGAGCCCGCCCCGACCTGCGGGAACCGGACCAGGAAGCGGCCCGGGGCCAGCTTGATCCCGTCGGCCCAGGCGGCCGGGAAGGCGGTCTTCCAGCTGCCCCACTGCCGGGAGGTGTCCAGCACCGTCCACGCGGCCACGGTCGGGTCCTTGACGGTGGCGAAGCCCCACCGGTCGGGGGTGGCGGCGCCCGCGGTGGTCGGGATGAGCACGCCGACCGCGACGAGCAGGGCGGCCAGCAGGGCGGCGGGCCATTTCAGACGCATGAGGAGACCTCCTCGACATGGGTGGACATCGATGCAAGGAGGGTCGGGCGCGGCGTCCCGCCGCGCAGTCGGGTGCGGCACAGATCCGCGCCGGTGTCGGCACGCCGACGGCCCGGGACGCACGCGTCCCGGGCCGTCGACGCGACGGTCAGCTCTCCTCGCGCCGTCGTTGCCGGGCGAGCAGCAGCAGGCCGATGCCGGTGCCGGCGGCAGCCGAGCCGAGCCCGACCAGCGGCCACACCGCGACGCCGGTGACCGGCAGGGGCGGGTGCGGCGGGCGGGTCGGGTCGTACGTGGGCGGGAACGTCGGCCCGCCCGTCGGGCCGGTCGGGCTGACGGGGGGCGTGGTGGGGCCGCTCGTCGGGCTCGTCGGGCCGCTCGTCGGGCTCGTCGGGCTGGCCGTGGGCGTGGTCGGGCTGCCCGTCGGCGAGGCCTGCACGCAGTTCAGCAGCGTGGAGAACGGGAAGTCGTGGATCTCGCCGCCGTCGTGGGTCAGGGTCTGCGAGATGACGTTGCCCTCGATGTTGGACTGCGTGGTGGCGACCAGCTCGGCGTGCGGCGCGTAGATGGTCCCCTCCACGGTGGCGCTGTCGGGGGTGAGCGTCAGCCGGGTCGCGGTCGGGAAGTTCAGCAGGATGTAGCGGGCCTGCTCACCGCCGATGCCGGCGAAGTTGGGCGCGCGCCAGGTGAAGACGTCACCCACGTCGCCGGTGTCCACGTTGACCAGCAGCGGGGTGTCCGCGGTGGGCTGGTCGGCGAAGGTGAGGACCGCGATGTTCGCCAGGTCGGTCGCGGTCAGGTTCAGCACGTTGGTCACCCCCGGGGTGAGGGTGACCACGGCGTTGCTGCCCGGCGGGACCGGTCGGGGCAGCGGGTCGCCGTTGGCGGTGCGCAGCACCACGTTCTGCTCGCAGGTGGCCAGGTCGGTGGCGGTACGGCGGAATCCGGCGAAGGCGGTGGCGAAGTCCAGCGGCGAGGCCGGTCCGACACTCGGCACCGGTTGCCGGGTGACCAGCTCGATCCGGGGGCTCGCCTCGTAGTCGTTCGTCGGGAGCACCCGGGTGTTGACCGCCGCGCCGTTGTTGTCGGTGTCCCGGACGACGGTGCCGGTGAGGTCACCGATCTTGACGTACCCGTTCTGCAGGACCTGGAGCCGGGAGCCGGGGATGCTGCCCGCGACGTTCACCCGGCCGCCGACCACCAGGGCGGTGGGGTTGGCGTCCGGTGGGACCACGAAGCTGCCGGCGCTCCTCAGCGCCACCTGGTAGGTGTCGAAGCTGAGGTTGCCGCCGACCGCGACGGTCCCCTCGTTCTCGGCGCCGAGCAGTTTCGCGTCCCCCTCGGTCATCACCAGGAATCCCTGGGTGCCGGCCACCGGGTTGAGGGCCTGGCGGGGCTGCGCGCTGGAGATGCTGGCGAGCAGCGCGACCGCGGTGAGCGCGGCGACGCCGGTCAGCGGCAGCAGCGCGCGCCGACGGGTCAGCAGGGTCGACAGGGTCATTCGTCACCATCCGCTACAAACGTCACGGAGGGGTAAACGACCCGGGGGCCGGCCAGGTGTGTGCCGGCCCCCCGATCGATCCGATCGGGTGGTCAGCTCCCCGGCTTCGGGAAGGCCACCGGGCTGCGGTGCCCGTCGCGGTCCACCGCCCGGACGCCGAAGAAGACGTTGTCCTTGGACAGGTCGATGGTCACCTCGGTGACGTCGCCGACCGGCAGCACCTTCTGCCACTCGGCGGCGGTGGTCTCCCGCCAGACCACCTCGTAGCCGGCCAGGTCCGGCTCGGTCCCGCGCTGCCAGCGCAGGGTGGTGTCGTTGGTCAGGTTGGTGGTGACGACCGTGACGCCCTTCGGGGTGCCGGGCGCCTGCGCCAGCGACCAGAGCGTCGCCCCGTTCACCCGGGCCACCCGGGTGATGTAGTCGAAGTCGCAGAACTCCGGCAGGTCGCCGTACTGCACGCCGTCGACCACCCGGACGTCCTGGTGCTGGTGGGCGAAGTCCTCGTTCGGCTCGGTGAACCGGCCGGCCGGCCAGCCCTCGCGCAGGAACGAGATGTGGTCGCTGCCGCGCAGGTACCGGTCCCGCCGGTAGATCACCCGGACCCGCATCCCGGTGGCCCCGTTCTCCGCCACGTCGCTGACGAAGCGGGCGAGCTGCCGCGACGGTGAGTCGTTCTCGCCGCCGACGGACTGCCGCACGCTCGCCTCGGCGGGCGTCTCGGCGGTCGGCACCCCCTCGGCGAAGAGCCGGACGGTTCGCGGGTCGCGGGTGCCGTCGTCGGCGGTCGAACTGCCGACGATGTCGTTGCTGAACATGCCCTGCACGTCGACGCCGGCCGCCTTCAGCTGCTTGGCCAGGTACGCCGAGCCGTACAGCCCCTGCTCCTCGCCGGCCACCGCGGCGAGCACGACGGTCGCCTCGGTGGGCCGGCTCGCCAGCACCCGGGCCAGCTCCAGCACCACCGCCACGCCGGAGGCGTCGTCGTCGGCGCCCGGGGCGTCGCTGACCGCGTCCATCACGTCGGTGGCCCGCGAGTCGTAGTGGCCGGTGATCACGTAGACCCGGTCCGGGGCGGTGGTGCCGCGCAGGGTGGCCACCACATTGGTGATCGTGGTGGCGGTCGGGATCCGGGAGGCGGGCGGCTGGACGTACGACTGCAGTTGCACGGTCATCCGGCCGCCGGAGGCGGCGGCGTACCCGGAGAGCTGCTGGAAGAGCCAGTCGCGGGCGGCGCCGATGCCGCGCACCGGGTCGTCCTGGGTGGACAGGGTGTGCCGGGTGCCGAAGGCGGCCAGCCGGCGTACGGTCGCCTCGATCCGGTCCCGGTCCACCTCGCGCAGCAGCGCGGCCAGCTCCCGGCCGGGCGGTTGCGGGCGGACCGGGTGGCCGGGGCCGGGCGGCGCGACCGCCTCCTCGGCGGCGGCCGGGCCGGCGACCAGGGGCGCGGCGACGGTGGCGGCGGTGGCGGCGGAGGCGGTCAGGAAGGTGCGCCGGGTCGACCTCGTGGGTGGACTGCCGGCGGTCTCATGGGTGCCCATCCGGGCATCCTCACCCCGTCCGGGAAGGTTTGTCCATATCGGTGGACGTGCATGGCTGCATTCACCTGCTGCGGGTGATGACGCACCGTCACCGGCGTTCCTACGGTGGAGGGCATGGCCGTCGTACGCCCGACCCCCGCCGACCCGACGCCCGGCGCGGTCGCCGGCAGTGACACCGGCGACCAGCGAGCGATGCCGCCGGAGCTGGGCCCGAACTCGATCGCGGTGCTCTCCGGCCCGACCTTCATGTACTCCGACCCGGCCGGCGACGTCCCACCCGGCAGCATCGGCGGGCTGGTCCACCTGGACACCCGGCTGCTCAGCGGCTGGGTGCTCAGCGTCAACGGGAGCCGCTTCCTGGTGCTGCGCTCGGAAACCATCGACCACTACTCCGCGCAGTTCCTGCTCACCAACCCCGAGCTGCCCGACCTGCCGCCGGACACGCTCGGCGCGCGGCGGCTGCGTTACGTCGGGGAGGGCTTCCACGAGCGCATCGAGCTGCTGTCGTACCGGACCGAGCCGGTCCGGGTCGAGCTGCGCCTCGCCGTCGCGGTCGACTTCGCGGACCTCTTCGAGGTCAAGTCGGGGGTACGCGACCGCTCGGCCGAGATCGTCCGCCGGCCGGGTGAGGGCGGGACCGTGCTCTGCTTCGACTACGAGCGGGACGGCTTCGCGGCCCGTACCGGCCTGCGCTCCTCCGTGCCGCCGGACCGGGTGGAGGGCGACGAGCTGGTCTGGGACGTGGAGCTGCAACCCCGGCAGGAGTGGCAGGTGGACCTGGAGGTGCCGCTGCCACCCGGCCTGGGCGTGGTCGAGCCGGTGCGGGGGGACATCGCCGACGTGCTGCACGGGCGCGCCGACGATCCGCTGCGGCGCTGGGTGGAGACCCGCGCGGTGCTGCACAGCGACAACCCGGCGTTGGAGCGGACCGCCCGCCGGTCCCGGTACGACCTGGCCGCGCTCCGGCTCGACCTGGAGGTCAAGGGCCAGCGGATCATGCTGCCCGGGGCCGGGCTGCCCTGGTTCCTGACGGTCTTCGGCCGGGACACCCTGATCACCGCGTACCAGACCCTCGGGGCGGGGCCGGCGCTGGCCCAGGGCGCCCTGCTGGCGCTCGCCCGGCTCCAGGGCACCCGCTGCGACGACTTCACCGACGAGGAGCCCGGCCGGATCCTGCACGAGGTGCGCAGCGGTGAGCTGACCCGGACCGGGGCGAAGCCGTACACGCCGTACTACGGCACCGCCGACGCCACCCAGCTCTGGTTGATCCTGCTCTCCGAGTACTGGCGGTGGACCGGTGACGACGAGCTGGTCCGCCAACTGCACGAGCCGGCGCTCGCGGCCATGCACTGGATCGACAACTACGGCGACCGGGACGGCGACGGCTACGTCGAGTACGCCACCCGGTCACCCGAAGGGCTGGGCAACCAGTGCTGGCGGGACTCCCCGGACGGGGTCTGCTTCTCCGACGGCCGCATTCCGGTGCTGCCGATCGCCACCAGCGAGATCCAGGGCTACACGTACGACGCGAAGCTGCGCCTGGCCGAGCTGGCCGACGGCCCGCTCTCCGACCCGCTGCTCGCCCGCCGGCTGCGCGACGACGCGGCCCGGCTGTACGCGCGGTTCAACCAGGACTTCTGGCTCGACGAACGGGGCGGGTTCTACGCCGTCGGACTCGACGGCGACAAGACCCCGATCGACTCGAAGACCTCCAACATGGGTCATCTGCTGTGGAGCGGGATCGTCCCGCCGGAGCGCGCGGACGCGGTGGTCCGGCAACTGATGCACGAGGACATGTTCTCCGGCTGGGGCATCCGCACCCTCTCCCGGGAGGACCGGTCCTTCAACTCCCTCGGCTACCACCTCGGCACGGTCTGGCCGCACGACAACTCGATCGCGGTGCTCGGCCTGGTCCGCTACGGCTACCGGGCCGAGGCCAACCGGATCAGCCTGGCCCTGCTCGACGCCGCCGAGCAGTTCGGCTACCGGCTCCCCGAGGCGCTCAGCGGCTACGTCCGGGACCGGACGATGTTCGCGGTGCCGTACCCCACCGCGTGCAGCCCGCAGGCGTGGGCGGCCGGCGCGCCGCTCGCGCTGGTCCGGGCCGTGCTCGGCCTCAACCCGGTGGGCGGCCGGCTGGAGGTCGACCCGGACGTGCCGCCGGAGCTGGGCCGGATCATGATCGAGCGGATCCGCGCCTTCGGGCACTGTTGGGACGTGGAGGCCGTCGGCCGCACCGGCCACGTCCGCCTCGCCCCCGGCTGAGCGCACGTTTGTCGCCGACCTCGACGGGAACGGCAGCGGGCATGACGAAACCTCGTGTGGTGATCGTGGGGGCCGGGTTCGCCGGATACCACGCGGCGAAGACGTTGAGCCGGCTGGCCGGCAAGCGGGCCGAGATCGTCCTGCTGAACACGACCGACTACTTCCTCTACCTGCCGTTGCTGCCGGAGGTGGCCGCGGGCGTGCTCGAACCGACCCGGATCACCGTGCCGCTGACCGGCACGCTCGACGGTGTCCGGGTGGTGATCGGCGAGGCGGACCGCGTCGACCTGGACAACCGGTGGGTCGGCTACCGCTCCGCCGAGGGCGACCAGGGTCGGCTCGCGTACGACCGGTTGGTGCTCTCGGTCGGCAGCGTCAACAAGCTGCTGCCGATCCCCGGCGTGACCGAGTACGCCCACGGGTTCCGGGGCCTGCCCGAGGCGGTCTACCTGCACGACCACGTGGTCCGCCAGGTCGAGCGGGCGGAGCTGACCGACGACCCGGCCGAGCAGCGGGCCCGGACCACCTTCGTGGTGGTGGGGGCCGGCTACACCGGCACCGAGGTCGCCGCGCACGGCCAGCTCTTCACCGACCGGCTGCTCGCCCAGCGTCCGCACCTGAAGGTGCGCCCGCGCTGGATGCTGCTCGACGTGGCACCCCGGGTGCTGCCGGAGCTGGACCAGCGGATGTCCACCACCGCCGACCGGGTGCTGCGCCGCCGTGGGGTGGACGTGCGGATGGGCACCTCGGTCTCCGAGGCCACCCCGGACGGGGTGCTGCTCACCGACGGCGAGTACGTGCCGACGTGCAGCCTCATCTGGTGCGTCGGGGTACGCCCCGACCCGTTCGTGGCCGAGCTGGGCCTGCGCACCGAGAAGGGGCGGCTGGTGGTCGACGAGTACCTCAACGTCCCCGGCCACCCGGAGGTGTTCGCCTGCGGCGACGCGGCCGCCGTGCCCGACCTGGCCCGGCCCGGGCAGATCTGCACGATGACCGCCCAGCACGCCCAGCGGCAGGGCAAGCTGGCCGCGCACAACATCGCCGCCTCGTACGGCCAGGGGACCCGCAAGGCGTACAAGCACCACGACCTGGGTTGGGTGGTGGACCTGGGCGGCAAGGACGCGGCCGCGAACCCGCTGAAGGTGTCGCTGGGCGGCCTGCCGGCCAAGGCGGTCACTCGCGGCTACCACCTGCTGGCGATGCCGGGCAACCGGGCCCGGGTCGGCGCGGACTGGGTGCTGGACGCCACCCTGCCGCGGCCGTCGGTGCAGCTGGGGCTGGTGCCCAGCCACGCCGTACCGCTGGAGAGCGAGTCACCCGAGGTGGTGCACCGCCGCTGAACCCGCTCAGCCGCCGGCCGGCGGCGGGTCCCCGCCCCGGGGGTCCCGGCCGCCGGCCGCGCCGTGCGGGTCAGCTTCGCCGTCGGCGGGGGCGGCCAGGGCCCGCCGGGCGGCCGGGTGGAACTCGCGCAGCAGGATCTGCCCGATGCCGGCGGCGGGAATCGCCAGCAGCGCCCCCACCAGCCCGGCCAGCTCGGCCGCGAGCAGCACGCTGACCAGCACCGTCAGCGGGTTCAGCCGGACCGCACGGGACATGATCAGCGGTTGCAGGAGGTGGTTCTCCAGTTGCTGGTAGACCACGAAGAAGACCAGCACGACCAGGCCGGTGGTGGGGGAGCGGACGAATCCCGCGCCCGCCGCGATGATCGCGCCCAGCGTCGCCCCGACCAGCGGGATCAGGTCGGCGATGGCGACCAGCAGGGCGATCACCGCCGCGAAGGGCACCCCGGTGAGGAAGAGCACCGCGAAGGTCAACGCACCGCAGATCACGCTGATCAGCAGGTTGCCGCTGAGGTAGCCGGTGATGGTGCGCGACGAGTCGTGGCCGATGCGGCGCAGCCGCTCCGCCGCGCCGTCCCCGACCAGCGCCAGCGTCCCGGCGATGATCCGCGGCGCCTCCAGCACCATCAGGTACGCCAGCACCACCACCGTCACCACGGCGGCGACCGTCTGCAGCACCCCCCGGACCAGGCCGACGGCCGGCTCCCGTAGCTGCGAACCGTAGCGCTGGAGCTGGTCGGCGTGGGCGTTGGCGTAGCGCCGCAGGTGGAACCGGTCGAGCAGCTCGCCGATCGGGCCCTGCCCGGCCCGGGTCTCGCGCAGCAGCCGGGGTGCGTGGTCGGCGAAGCGGGCCACCTCGTCCAGCAGCGGCAGCACGATCATCGCGCCCAGCGCGGCGAGCAGCACGAAGGTGGCCGCGAAGACCAGCAGGGTGGCCAGTGCCCGACGCCGGACGAACCGCTGCTCCACCCGGTCGACCAGGGGCTTGAGGGCGACCGCGAAGAACGCCGCCACCAACGCCCAGACGAGCACCCGCCGGGTCGCCCAGACCAGCCCGAGCACCACGACGGTGCCCAGCACCAGACCGATCACGATCAGTGCGCGCCGGGCGGTGGACCGGTCGTCGGCGTTGCTCATCCGGCGCGGCTACCCACCCGGAACGGGGCGAAACGGCCGGGATCAGTCGGTGTCGGTCACCGGGCGGGCACCGGCGACGAACGCGTCCAGCTCGGGCCCGTGCAGCACTCCACCTGGCAGGGGGTCCCGGGCGACCCGGGCGGCCAGCCGGCGTACCGGCAGCCGGTCGGGCCGGTGGGCGGCGGCGAGCACCAGGTTGCCGTAGCGCCGGCCGCGCAGCATCCGCCGGTCGGCGACCAGCGACACGTCGGCGAAGACCGCGCGCAGCGTGGCGACCTGGGTACGGGACAGCAGCAGCGGCGGCAGGTCGGTGACGTTGACCAGGTAGACGCCGTCCGGGGCCAGCGCCCGGGCCACCTCGGCGGCGAACTCGACGCTCGTCACGTGCCGGGGCATCCGGGCGGCCCGGTAGACGTCGGCCAGGATCAGGTCGTAGCGGCCCGCCGGGGCGTCGGTGACCGCCTGCCGGGCATCGTCGATCACCACCTCGACCTCGGTCGGCACCGGGGGCAGCTCCCGCCGGACCAGGTCGACCACGGCCGGGTCCCGCTCGACGACCCGCTGCGCGGAGCCGGGGCGGGTCGTGGCCAGCCAGCGGGGCAGGGTGAGCGCGCCGCCGCCCAGGTGCAGGGTGCTCAGCGGGCGGCCCGGCGGGGCGGCCAGGTCGATCACGGCGGCCATCCGCCGGACGTACTCGAAGTGCAGGTGACGGGGGTCGGCGACGTCGACGTAGGACTGCTCCACCCCGGCGGCGAGCAGCGTACGCCCGGTGGGCCGGGCCCGGTCCACGACGATCTCCAGCCCTTCGGTGCTGCCCACGGCGGGCAACGGTACCGGGCCGGCGGGCACGTCGCCCGCCGGCCCGGTGCGGGCTCAGCCGGCGGCCATCCCGGCGCCCGCCTCGTCGATGGCGTCGTCGACCCGCTGCGCCAGCGCCACGTCCGGCGCCGAGACGCCGTCGACCTGCTGGCTGCGGACGGTGAGCACCGCGCTGTCCGGGTCGGGGCGACCGATCTGCGGGCCGCGCCCGAACTCGCCCCGAAGTCGGTCGAGCCGGTCGAGCACCCGGTCGAGGTTCCCCGCGGGCAGTTCGATGGTGCGCACCAGCGACTGCCGGTCACTGGACCAGTAGGGCAGCCGGGCCAACGCGTCGCGCAGCTCCTGCTCGGTCAGCGGCGCGGTGGCGGACGCCGCGCCCACCAGGCCGCCACCGGCCTCCGCCGGCCCGAGCAGGTCCCGCAACCCGTCGGGTACGCGCAACGACTCCACCAGTTCGCCGTCCGCGTCGGCCAGCGCGGCGAGTGTCGCCTCGGCCTGGTACCGCGCCTGCTCCGGGGTGAGGCGGCTGCGCCGGCCCACCTCGGCCAGGAAGCCGGGCAGGTCCTGGCGTCGCTCGATGCCGTCCACCGGCACCACGTCGTGCAGCTTCACCGGCACGGCCTCGAGCAGCCGGTCCCGCTCGGACTCGTCGAGCGCCCGGGCCAGCGCGAGCACGGTCGCCTCCGCCGCCACCTTGGCGGTGCTGAAGTCGACCCCGGCCCGCCGGCTCACGTCGTCGACGAGATCGCGGTAGCCGAGCGTGGCCACCCGCGCGGGACGGTCGTCGGGCAGCGGACGCGGGCGCTCCGGCACGCCGGCCGCAGGCGGGGCCGGACCGCCCCGGGTGGCGTCCGGCTTGTGCCGTCCCGCCGGCGGCGGCCCGGAGCGTTCCCGCTGGTCCAGCGAGGTGACCTGCTTGGACGCGCTCAGGCTGGCGCCGGTCTGGCTGGGCCGCATGCCGCGTTCCCGGGCCTGGCGGGCCAGGGCCCGGCGGCGCTGGTTGTCGCCCTCCATCTGCTTGCGCATCGTCGCACCTCGTTCCTCGTCGGGGTTGCGCCTTGCGCGGGTCGCGTTCCCGGCCCGACGGGGAAGGAAACGGCACGGCACCCCCGGCGAGCTTCACTCGCCCGGGGTGAGGGGGGCTCACCCGGCGCTGCCCCATGATCGGGGTGGACCGGGAAACTTCCGGCACACGGAAGGGAAGGTCGTCATGAAACGGATCGTCGAGATCGTCCCCGCCCGACCTGGCTGGTACGCGCGGTGGCAGGTCGACCCGGAGGCCACCCGCTGCTACCCGGTGACCCTCTGGGCACTGCTGGAGGAGGCCGACGGCACCGGCCGCGAGGTGGTCGGCGTGGACTGCCTCGGGCAGTGGCCCGGAGCGGACGACAACGAGGCGGGTGGGCAGTTCGTCCGCTATCTGTTCCAGACGCCCGATTCCGGCGCGCCGGAGGACGCCGCGCCACTCACCGTGGGAGAACTGCGCGAGTCCGGGCCGCGTCTGCAACCGGTACCCGCCGCCTGAGCCACCCCTCCCCGGCCCCCGGCCCCTGGTCCCAGGGTCGGGGGCCACCCCTGTCCGCGGGCGTCGAGTGGGGCGGCTCAGCCGACCTCGCGGGCGTTGCCCGTGGCGGCCTGCGGCGGCACGGCCAGCAACTCGCCCAGGCCGGTACGGTCGAGCAACTGCCGGATCTGCGGGTTCATGCCGGTGAGCCGCACCGGGCCGGTGCCGGCGCGGTGGATCACGACCAGCGCGCTGAGCCCGGAGGAGTCGCACAGGGCGATGCCGTCGAAGTCCAACTGCAACTCCTGGCAGCCGTCCCGGCGCAGGTCAGCGGCAGCGGCGATGAGTTCCGGCGCGGTGTCGAAGTCCAGCTCACCGGTCAGCCGCAGCCGGGCGCGCCCGGCGTCGAGCCGGTCCACCTCGATGGTCAACAGCTGGGAGGGCATGTGTCCATGTTCCCAGCCGGACGTGATCGGGAAACCCCGGGGTGCTCAGGCGGACAGCGGATCGCCCGCGTCGTGCTGGCCGGTGGCCTGTGGGCGGGCCAGCAGACCGGTGACGCCCGTCATGTCCAGGATCGTCTCGAGGAACCGGGGCACGTTGCGCAGCGCGATCACGGTGCCCTCCTGCTGACCCTCGCGCCACGCGTGCACGATCACCGACAGCCCGGTGCTGTCGATGAAGATCAGGTCGGCGAAGTCGAGCCGCAACGTGCGGGGCCGCTCGGCGAGCAGCCGGTCGACCTCGTGCCGCAGCGGGGCCGCAGTGGCGAAGGCCAAGTCGCCGCCGATGCGAATGGTTGGGACTGCCGGGTCGGATCGGTCCACGGAGATGTTGAGCGGGCTCACCTCGGATTGTCTCCGTCGGGATACCACCATCACGCCTTTCCGCAGGGGGCTGCCGGTCGGGCAGGGACGTTCGGATCGTAACAACCCCCGACCCGGCCTGCTCGGTGCCGACGGCCGCGCCCGAGCTGGGGTGGCGCTCCCGGCATACCGGCGTAGGGTGGGGCGAAGGGATTCGACCACACACGCTGTTTCCGCTGGACGCGGGGGTACCGACACAAGGAGTGGGGCTTAGCTGGTGAGTGTTGCCGACGTCAGGGGCGCAGACCCGGGCGACGGACGGATCTCCACGCCGAGTGCCGCACGGACCCCGGCGTGGTCCGCCGCCGCCGGGGTGACCCCTGCGCTGCCGCCACTGGCATCGGACCACGCACCCGCGGCCCCCGACTGGTCGGAGGTGGTCGAGCACTTCCGGGAAGGCCTGATCGTCTGCGACGCCGACGGTGTGGTGCGTCACCTCAGCCCCGTGGCGGAGCGACTGCTGCCCGAGGTGGTGCTCGGCGAGGTGCTCGCCGTCGCCGGCGTGGACGCCCTGCTGGGCGGCGACCCGGTCGAGATCACCCACCACGGGCGACGCCTGCGGGCCCGCCAGGTCCCGCTCTCCGCGGCCCGCCGCTGCTGGTACGTCGAGGACGTCACCGAGAGCGTGAGCCGGGCCGACGCGCTGCTCGCCGAGCGGGCCCGCTCCGCGTTCCTCGCCGTGGTCGGCGAGAAGCTCGGCAATCCGCTGCACCCCGACCGGGCCGCCGCCGCGGTGGTCCGGCTCGCCGTGCCGACGGTGGCGGACGTCGCCGTGCTGGTGCTGGCCCCGCGCTCCGGCCGGGCGCGCTGGTGGCGCGCCGTACGCGGCGACGACGAGGCGCCCACCGTGGACAGTGGCGTGCTCGCCGCCACCGAACTGCCGGCGGCCATCGAGGAGGGCCTCGCCGGTACCGAGCCGCACACCCTGGACTGGCTGGTGGAGCAGACCGTCGAGGCGGGTTGGCTGCCCGGTCTGGCCGCGGCCGAGACGAGCGTACGGGTGGTGCCGCTGCCCGGGCGCGACGAGCCGGCCGGCGTGCTGCTGGTCGCCCGCCGGTCCACCCGGTGGTACGACGAGGCGGACATCGACCTCGTCCGGGCCTTCGCGGCCCGGGGCGGCGCCGCGCTGACCACCGCCGTGCTCTACCGGGACCAGGCGGAGGTCGCCGACACCCTCCAGGCCAGCCTGCTGCCGGTCGAGCCGGTCGCCGCGACCGGCGTGCAGTGGGGCACGGCCTACCGGCCGGCGCAGGCCGGCCTGCGCATCGGCGGCGACTTCTACGGCTCGCACCGCCTCGCCGACGGCGGCTCGGTCTTCTTCCTCGGCGACGTCTCGGGCAAGGGCGTGGAGGCGGCCGTCTTCACCGGGCAGCTCCGCCAGTGTCTGCAGGCGCTGCACCGGGTCGAGTCCCAGCCGGCCCGGTTGCTGAAGCTGCTCAACGACGCGCTGCTGGAGACCACCCAGGCGCACGGGCAGGGCCGGTTCGCCACCATGGTGCTCGGCGTGGTCCGGCCGCACGGCGACGGCAGCCTCACCCTCACCATGGCCGGTGGCGGGCACCTGCCGCCGCTGGTGCTGCGCGCCTCCGGCGAGGTCGAGGTGGTGCCGCTGACCGGCATGCTGATCGGCGTGGTCCCCGATCCCCGCATCGGCGAGGTCACCGTCCGGCTCGCGCCGGGGGAGACCTGCCTGCTCTACAGCGACGGGGTGACCGAGGCCCGCGGCGGGCGGCGCGGCGACGAGCAGTTCGGCGCCGAGCGGCTGCTGCACGCGGTGGACGGCTGCCACCGGATGCCCGCGCCGGCGCTGGCCGAGCGGGTCGAGCAGGTGACCTGCGACTGGCTCGCCCACGGTGACCACGACGACATCGCGGTGCTCGCGCTGCGGGCGACCGGGACGGCGCACCGGCCGGCCCGGCACCTGCACGCGGTACCGAGCCCCGCCGGCGGGGAGCACGACCGGAGAGGAGCCCACGCGTGACCGCGACCGTGACCGAGGCGGCCTATCCCGGCTACCTGGAATGCCTGGCGGAGGCCGACGAGTACGCCGCGGTCGAGGTTGCCACCGGGCTGCTGGAGGCGGGCGTGCCGGCGGAGCGGGTGCTGCTCGACCTGGTCGCGCCGGCCCAGGCCGAGGTGGGGGAGCGGTGGGCCCGCAACGAGTGGAGCGTGGCCCAGGAACACGCGGCCACCCACATCAGCGAGCGCGTGGTGGCGGCCGTCGCCGCGTACGCCAATCCGCGTCCGACCCGGGGTCGGATCGTGGTGGCCTGCATGGACGGTGAGTGGCACGCCCTGCCGGCCCGGCTGGTGGCCGAGGTGCTGCGGCTGCGCGGCTGGCAGGTCACCTTCCTCGGGGCCAGCGTGCCCGCCGCCCACCTGATCTCCTACCTGCACCGCTACGACGCGGACGCGGTCGCGCTGGCCTGCGCGCTGCCGATGCGGCTGCCGCACGCGCACCGCATGATCGAGGCGTGCCGCCGGTCCGACGTTCCGGTGGTGGTCGGCGGGCGCGGCTTCGGTGACGACGGCCGCTGGGCCCGGGTGCTGGGGGTGCCGTGGGCGCCGTCCGGGCCGGCCGCGGCCGACCTGCTCGCCGACGAGCGGGCGTTGCGCGCCGCGCCGCCGGCCGCGCTGGACCATCTCGCCGACGACGAGTACACCAGCCTGGTGAAGCGGCGCGGTGAGCTGATCGACAGCGCGCTGGCCGACCTGCGCGAGCGGGTGCCGGGCGTCCGCCAGTACACGGCCGCGCAGCTCGACTCGACGATCAGCGACCTCGGCTACATCGTGGACTTCCTGGCTGCGGCCCTCTACGTCGACGACGAGAGCCTCTTCGCCGAGTTCGTCGAGTGGTTGGTCGCGATCCTGGTCAGCCGCGGCGTGCCGGCCGGTGCGGTCGCGTCCACCCTCGACCACTATGGACAGTCGCTGCGCGACTTCCCCCGGGCCGGGCGCTTCCTCGACCGGGCGCGGACCCGGGTCGACGCGCCCGCGGGCGCGCCGGGCCGCTGACGCCTCGGATCCGACGCCGCACCCGCCGCCGCGTATACTTGCTCCACTGCAAGCGTCCCGCTTGTGGTGGGAGCGAGAGGGGCCACGGTGACGTTCACCGTCACGTACGCCCAGCGGGACGGGGGCGGCGTCTGCCTCCGGCTCGCCGGCGAGCTCGACATGAGCACCGCTCCGCAGCTCCACGAGGTCCTCGACCGGCTGGCCGCCGAGGGTGAACGGCGGTTCCTGGTGGACCTGAGCGCGTTGACCTTCTGTGACTCGACCGGCATCGCCGCGTTCGTCCGCGGCGACAACCGGGCCGCTGCCGACGGCGGCTGGTTGCGGATCACCGGGGCGAGCGGGCGGGTCGCCCGGGTGTTCCAGGTGACCGGCCTCGCCGACGTCCTCCGGTACGACGAGGACGCGCCCGACCCGGCCTCGCCGTCCGCCCTCTGATCGACTAGATTCCCGGCCAGCGGGTGCCGCCCGCTGCCTCCCTCCCCGATTCGAAGCAGGTAATCCCATGGGCCCAGGTGCGTCGAGCCCCGTTCGTATCCTCGTGGTGGACGACGACCCGGGTGACGTCCTCATGATCGAGGAGGCCCTCGAGGACTCCGACGTCGAGAAGGTCATCGACGTGGTCAACGACGGGCAGGAGGCGATGGAGTTCCTCCGTCGCGAGGGCCGGCACACCGACGCCCAGCGCCCGGACGTGATCCTGCTCGACCTGAACATGCCCCGGATGGACGGGCGGCAGGTGCTCGGGGCGGTCAAGCAGGACGAGGACCTGCGGACCATCCCGATCGTCGTGCTGACCACCTCGAACGCCGACACCGACATCGTCGGCAGCTACACGCTGCAGGCCAACGCGTACGTGACGAAGCCGATCGACCTGGACGACTTCAACGACGTGGTGCGTCGGATCGACGAGTTCTTCGGCCGGGTGGTCGTGCTCCCCAAGCACCAGTAGTACCGCCCCGGCACGCGGATACTGAACAATTTTTGGGAACCGCCGCGTGCGTCGCCGTCTCTGAGCAGGATCGGCAGGTGGGGACGTGACACCACAGCTGCCTGGGGGGCGACGCCGATGAGGTTCTCCGTGGTTGAGACCGGATACGACCAGCGGCAGGTGGACTCCTGCCTGGACGAGGTGGCGATCCGGCTGGTCCGGCTCGCGGCGCGGGCGGAGAGCGCCGCCGGGGCCGGCCGCGAGTGGGACCAGATCCGGCAGGAGGCGACCCAGCTCTGCGACTTCCTGCGTCGGCGCACCGAGCCGGTCGGGAGCCCCGTGCCGGCCGGGGAGGCCGCCGAACTGCTCGACCGGGCCCGCGGGGAGCTGGCGGCCGCTCTCGAGGAGGCCCGCCGGGTGCGCGAGCAGGCGTACGCCGAGGCGGTCCGGATCCGCCGCGACGTCGAGGCCGCGCTGGCGGCCCGCCGGCGCCGGGAGGCCCGGGTGGAGCAGATCCTCACCGGGGGAGTGGCGGAGCCGGTCCCGACGGACACGCCGACCGCCGCGGCGGGAGTGCCGGCCGGGGCCGGGGTGCCCTCGGACGGGCCGATCGGGCGTACTGCCGCCTGAGCGTCGGCTCAGACCAGCGCCGCGACCACCGTGCTCGCCCGCTTCTCGTGCTGGGCGTACGCGTCGGGGAAGGCGGAGACCTGCACTGCCTGGGCGGCGTCGGTGAGGCTCAGGCCCGTCCAGCCGGGCACCTCGCACAGCGCGGTGAGGAAGGCCCGGGCCGCGTACGCCGGGCGCATGATCTGCGCGACGGTGCCCCAGCCGCTGCTGGGCCGCTGCTGGAACAGGCCGATGGAGTCGTGGTCGGAGCCGCTGCCCTGGTGCGGGTAGTCGAACGACTCGGGCAGCACGTCGCTGGCCAGGTTGTAGAGGTCGCTCTCCTGCATCGCGGTGGCGACCGCGATCACCATGGCCCGGCGGGGCAGCTTCATCGCCCGGGCGACGTCGACGATCGCCTTGGCGTTGTCCATCTGGCGCTGGTCGAGTCCGGCGACGGGGCGCGGGTGCTTCGGCCGGACCGGGGCGCGCAGGGGCTTCTTCGTCGGCTTCGGGACCGGGGTGGCGACCGGCAGCGGCGTGACCGGCACCGTCACCGGGGGCGCGGTGCGCTGGTAGTCCCGGGTGGCCCGGTCGACCGCCGCGTCGGCGGCCCGGTCGGCCACCATCTCGCGGACCGGCTCGTGGTGCGCTCCGGTGCCCTCCGCGCCGACCACCCCGACCAGGCCCAGGCAGCAGGTCACGCCGGTGGCGACCACGATCCGCCCGGGTGCCGCGCCGAGCGGGCGGCGGCGGGGCGGCGCCGGGGCCCGGTGGCGGCCGGTCCTCCGTTCGGCCGATGCCGGGTCGATCGTACGGCGAACGGGGCGCTTCTCGGTCGGCTGCTGCTGAGGGGAGTCGTCGGGATGCACTCGCCGAGGCTAGAGAGCCGACGTCCGCTTGCCATCGGGGTGGTTGGTGGCATGCGCCACAATTTGCCATGATCCGCCCCGGCATTACGCGCGGTGAACCACGAATCCGGCCATCGGCTCTGATCCGAATTTCCGGTTATAACGGAAAAGCCGCACTGAAACGGGCGCTTGATCGTTTTTGTGCCGACCATTAGCGCCCTCCTCCGTTCGGGCCATGCCGCCCGAGCCGCGCGGCCGCCGGGCGGTGGGTCGCGGGGACGACGTCGGGGCGTACCCGGATCCCCGCCGCCGCCCCCGGACGGCTCGGTACGATACGGACGGTGACGGAGCGGATGGTCGATGAACGGGTTGCCGGTGGCCCGGAGGGTCGCCGCGACCGGCGCGGGCTGCTGGTCGCCGCCCTCGCCGGGGCGCTCGCCGCGCTCCTCGCCGGTCACCGGGCGGTGCCCAACGTGCACGGCCTGGGCAGCCTGGTGGACAGCGTGACCCCGCTACTCGGTCTCGGCGTGCCCCTGCTGGCGCTCGCCGCCGCGCTGCGCCGGTCCCGGCGGGCGCTGCTCGCGGTGGCGTTGCCCGCGGTGGTCTGGCTGGCGCTCTACGGCGGCGCCTGGCTGCCGCCGGCGGCCGCCGCCGGCCCCGCCGTGGTCCGGGTGGCCAGCCAGAACCTGCGTGCCGGCAACCCCGACCCGGCCGCGACGGTCGGCGCGGTCGCCGACGCCGGGGCGGACCTGATCGGGCTCCAGGAGGTCGACGACGACGACCGGGTCGGCGCCGCGCTCGACCGCCGCTACCCGCACCGGGCCGCGGTGTCGACGGTGGGCCTCTGGAGCCGGTGGCCGATCCGCGAGTCGCGCGGCGTGGACACCGGCCTGGGCTGGGACCGCGCGCTGCGCGCCGTGGTCGCCGCGCCCCGGGGCGACCTGGTGGTCTACGTGGTCCACCTCGGCTCCGCGCGGGCCGGGCAGACCGCCACCCGCGACGAGACCCTCACCGCGCTCGCCGCCGCGGTGCGGGCCGACCCGGCTCCCCGGCTGGTGGTGCTCGGCGACCTCAACACGGCCAGCACCGACCGGGTCTTCGCGCCGCTGGTGCGGCTGCTGCACGACGCGCAGGCCGAGGCCGGCCAGGGCTTCGGATTCACCTGGCCGGCGCAGCTGCCGGTGACCCGCCCGGACCACGTCCTCTACCGGGGGCTCACGCCCACGGCGGCCGGGGTGCTGCACACCCCGGACAGCGACCACCGGGCGGTGACCGCCGGCTTCCGCTGGTGAGGCGGTCAGTGCCGGCCGTTCTCGGCCGGCGTGACCGTCAACCGGTGCCGGCTGTTGTCGCCGCTGGAGAACGGCCAGAGCCGGTCGGCGTACGCGACCAGGTCGGCCAGCTGCTCCCGGGTGAGCCCGGCGGAGGAGATCTCGGCGTGCACGTCGGCCCGGTACCGGCCGTCGTCGTCGCGGCCGAGCTTCGCCTCGGCGGTCACCTGGACCGTGTGCGCCTCGTCGGTGATCTCGCCGGCCGCCTCCACCGCCGCGTGGTGCAGGCAGGACGCGAAGGCGGCGGCCAGCAGCTGCTCCGGTGTCAGTCCGTTGCAGTGCGGCGCCAGCGGGGACGCCAGGGCGGAGGAGAGCCCGCCGTCGTCGGTGCGTACGTGACCGCCCTTGGCGGTCGCGGTGGCCGTCTCGGCCAGCCAGGAACTCGGATCCGGCATCGCGTTCCTCCCGTCACTCACCCGCCCGGCTACCCGGCCCCCGCCCCGCGAAACCGGGGCCGGACGACGGGTCGGCGGTCAGCGTGCCGGTGGTGCGGTCTCCACCCACCCGGTGGGATACGCGTCGAGCGCCATCGCCTCGGTCGCCTCGGTCGCCGCCCGGTCGGTCCACGGCGACACCGGTGCGCTCCGCTGGCGGGGCACCGACGCGACCATCGGCACGTACACCCGCGCGTCCACCACCTCGGCCAGCAGCAGCGCCGCCATCAGGCTGCTCGGCCGGGCCGCCGGGTCGTCGGACAGGCAGCGCCGGCACAGGTCGGCGACCTCGGCCGGCAGGCCGTCGACCTCCGGCAGCGGCTCCGGCGGCTGCCGTCGCCGGGTGCCGATCAGCTGGGTGGCGCTGCTCGCCACGTACGGGAGCCGGCCGGCCAGGCTGTAGTGGAGCAGCACCCCGAGGGCGTACATGTCGGCGGCCGGGGTGGCCGGCTGCCGGTCCAGTTGCTCCGGCGCCAGGTACGCCGGGGTGCCCAGCACGATGCCGTCCGGGGTGGGATCGGGTGCGCCGGCCGGCGTGGCGATGCCGAAGTCGAGCACCTTCACCCCGGCCGGCGTGAGGATCACGTTCGCCGGTTTCACGTCCCGGTGCACGATGCCGTGCGCGTGCGCGGCGGCGAGCGCGGCGCTGACTTCGGCGCAGACCCGCACCGCGATCCGCCAGTCCAGCGGCCCCTCGCGCAGGTGCGCGGCGAGCGTCTCACCCTCCGCCAACTCCATCACGATGTAGGGGACCTCGCGGCCGTCGGCGCTGGCGGAGGTGCCGAAGTCGTGCACGCTGGCCACGTTCGGATGCACCAGCCGGGCCGCGGAGCGGGCCTCGCCGCGGATCCGCTCCACCGAGGTCGCCTCCGTGTCCTGCCCGGGAGAGATCAGTTTCACCGCGACGGTCCGGTCCAGCACGAGGTCGTGGGCGCGCCAGACCTCCGACATGCCGCCGATGCCGACGCGCTGTTCGAGCTCGTACCGCCCGCCCAGCGTCCTCATCGACCACTCCTCGTCCTCGTTCGGCCCCCCGGCTGCTTCGGCTGGCGGTACCCGGGCCACGAGCAGGGCAAACCGCCGTGGGTTCGCCGGCGCTCACCGGACGGAGCCGGTAGCTTCGCCTGCGAGGGTGTGGTGACGGTGGGTGCAGCTCAGCGGACGGAGAGTGTGCGATGGCCTCGGTGCGCGTACGGTTCGTCGGCGGACCCGCCGACGAGCTGGTCCGGGACCTGCCGGCCGAGCCGGACGGCGAGCCGCCGCGCCGGTGGATCCTGCGCCACCCCGACCGCCCGCCGGGCGGCGAGGCCGACCACCTCTACGAGCGCGGGCACCACGACGGCGCCGGCACCTGGACGATGCGCTACGTGCGCACCGACCCGTTCGGGGCCACCGAGTGAGCCGGCTCAGCCGGTGGCCGTGGTGGTGCCGAGGATGACCGACACCACCAGCTCGGGATCGTCGTGCATCGGCACGTGCCCGCAGCCGGTGAGGTCGAGGTGCCGCGCGCCGGGCAGTCGGGTCCGGGCCAGCGCCGCCTGCCGGTACGGCAGGATCCGGTCCCGGGTGCCCCAGGCGACGGTGACCGGCACGGTGGGCGCGCCGGCGAAGGCGTAACCGCGGCCGGCGCGGGCCACCGCCCGGAACGCCCGCGCGTCGCGCAGCGCCCGGGCGTCGGCCAGCGCGGCGTCGAGGGTCATCGCGTCGGGCCGGGCCAGGATCATGCCGAGCGCCAGCGCCCGCAGCACCGGTGAGCCGAACAGCGGGCGCAGCACCGGATCGGGCAGTCGGGCGGCGGAGCGGTGCAGCGTCAGCACGGTCAGCGCCCAGCGCAGCTCCCGTGGGGTGCAGAAGCCGGCGGGGGAGAGCGCGGTGGCCGAGGCCACCGCCCCGGCGGCGGCCAGTTCGAGGGCGATCGCCCCGCCGAGGCTGTTGCCGGCCACGTGCGGGCGGTCCAGGCCGAGCGCGGCGAAGAACCCGGCGACGGCGGCCACCAGCCCCGGCATGTCGGCCGGCAGGCCTTCGGCCGGCACCGGGGACCGGCCGAAGCCGGGCAGGTCCAGCGCGATCACGTCGTGCGTCTCGGCGAGCCGGTCCAGCACCGGCAGCCAGGCCCCCCAGTGGTGCCCGATGCCGTGCAGCAGCACCAGCGGCGTCCCCGTCCCGCGCCGTTCGAAGACCACCTCCGGCCCGGCGCTCACCGGCGAACCTCCGGAGTGCTCACCCCGAACCCCCGCCCCAACGTGCGGGACTGCTCCTCCAGCACCGGCACCATGGTCCGGGCCGTACGCCCGATCAGCCGGTCGGCGAGCGGGCTGACCAGCACCGACCGCACCGCCTGCACGGCGCCGACGGCGCGCGGCACGTACACCCGGCGGCGGCGGCGCTCGACGGCCCGGACGAACGCCTCGGCGCACTCCTGCACCGAGGTGGTCCGCCGCATCGGCCAGGGCAGCCGGCTCAGGGCCGCCTCGAAGGCCGGCAGGTCGGCCCGGGCCTCGCGGACCAGATCGGTGTCCACCCAGGACGGGTGGGCCGTACCGACCGCCACCCCGCGGTGCGCCAGCTCCAGCCGGATCGCGGTGCCGAAGTGCTCCACGCCCGCCTTCGAGGCGCAGTAGGCCGCCATCCCCGGCAGCGCCGCGAACGCGGCGGCCGAGGAGACGATCAGCAGGTAGCCCCGGCGGTCGATGAGCGCCGGCACCGTCGCGGCCGCGGTGCGCATGACCCCGATCAGGTTCACCTCGACGGTACGGACCAGCGCCTCGACGTCCCCGACCGCGATCGTGCCCCGGTTGGCCACCCCGGCGTTCGCCACCACCGCGTCGATGCCGCCCAGCGCCGCGACCGTTCCGTCCACCGCCGCGTGCAGCGCGGCCTGGTCGGTGACGTCGGCGGGGAACCAGACGTGGCCGTGCCCCAGCTCGGCGGCGATCGCCGCCAGCCGGTCGGCCTCCAGGCCCACCAGGGCCACTGTCGCGCCGCGCGCGGCGGCGAGCCGGGCGGTGTGCTCGCCGATGCCGCGGGCCGCCCCGGTCACCAGGACCACCTTGCCGGCCAGCGGTCCCGGCCGACGACCGTCGATGGACATGCCGGCAAGTTACCACCGGGTAGCAGTCTGCGGAAGGGTCGCCGGGCGCGTCCGTGGCCAGGCCCGTACCCCCTGCGCGGCCAGCCACCCGGGACCGTCCGCGCCGCGGGCCAGCGCCCCCACCGCCAGCATCGCGGCCCGTGCCGCGTCCGGCGCCGCGACGGTCACCGCCGACCACGGGCCGGCCGGCTCCCCGCCGGTCCGCGGGTCGCGCACCCCGCCAGCGTCGGGACGCAGCAGGTCGGCGGTGACCAGCGCGCCGCCGCGGACCGTCGGCGGTCCCTGCGCCACCCGCCAGCCGTCCGGCGGCGGCTGCCCGGCGACCGCCAGCCGGGACCCCACCGCCACCAGCACCCCGCCGCCGTACCGGGCCGCCACCCGCTCGGCGCAGCGTTGCACCAGGTACGCGCCGGCCGTCGCGCCCAGGTCCAGCCAGTGCGGTGGGGGCACCGCCAGCCGGTCGCCGCGCAACGAGACCGCCCGCCAGTCCGCGCCGCCGGTCACCCGCCCCCAGCCCGAGCCGCAGCTCGGCACGGCACCCACCACCCGGCGCAGCCGCGCCGCGCCGACCGTCGGGTCCACCGCGCCGCCGCTCGCCTCGGCGGCGCCCAGCGCCACCGACAGCAGCTCGCGCAGCAGCGGACCGACCGGGACCGGTCGCCCGGCGGCCCGGTGCGCCCGGCCCAGCTCCAGGTCGACGGCGCGCAGCCCGGCCAGCCGGCGCGCCACCGCCCGCCGGGCCGCCGGCAGCACGGCACGATCGGTCACCGCCACCCGTACCGGCCGGTCCCGCCACCACCAGCGCACCTCGAAGCACCCGTCGACAGCCACGTCCCGCAGCTTGCCGGCCGGAGCTGGAGGTGACGTGGGCCCGACCTGTGCTGCGGCTGTGCACCGCCGCCCGGCGCCGCACAGGTGGTACACAGGAACGGGACAGGACCGGCACAGCGGGCCCGCGCACGATGGGGGACATGGTCATGGAGGGGCGGGCCGCGCAGGGCCGGATCGAGCTGCGTCGACCGGACGGTGAACCGGTCCGGGTGCTGGTGGTGGACGACGAGCCCACGCTCACCGACCTGCTCTCGATGGCGCTGCGCTACGAGGGGTGGCAGGTCGGCACCGCCGGGAACGGGACGGCCGCGATCGCCACCGCCCGGCAGTTCAAGCCGGACGCCGTGGTGCTCGACGTGATGCTGCCCGACCTGGACGGCTTCCAGGTGCTGCGCCGGCTGCGCGAGCAGGCCCCGACCGTGCCGGTGCTCTTCCTGACCGCCCGCGACGCCGTGGAGGAGCGGATCGCCGGTCTGACCGTCGGCGGCGACGACTACGTCACCAAGCCGTTCAGCCTGGAGGAGGTGATCGCCCGGCTGCGCGCGCTGCTGCGCCGCTCCGGGTTCGCGGTCGCCGCCCGCGACGACGCGGTGCTCACCGTCGGCGACCTCACCCTCGACGAGGACAGTCACGAGGTCCGCCGGGGCGGCGACCTGGTCACCCTGACCGCGACCGAGTTCGAGCTGCTGCGCTACCTGATGCGCAACCCGCGCCGGGTGCTGAGCAAGGCGCAGATCCTGGACCGGGTCTGGAACTACGACTTCGGTGGCCAGGCGAACGTGGTCGAGCTCTACATCTCGTACCTGCGCAAGAAGATCGACGCGGGCCGCGAGCCGATGATCCACACACTGCGCGGGGCGGGCTATGTCCTCAAGCCGGCGGAGTGACCTCGTCCGGCGGCTACGGGCCGGCCCGGCCGGCTGGTCGCTGCGCCGCCGCCTGGTGCTCTCCGTGCTGGCGTTGCTCGCCCTGGTCAGCCTCGGCATCGGCGGACTGACCACGGTCGCCCTGCGGCATTATCTGATCGGCCAGGTCGACGACCAGCTCACCCTCCGCAACCGCGTGGACAACCCCTTCTTCCGGGAGGGCCCCCCGTCCTTCGCCCGGCCACGGGAAGACGCCGAACACCGGTTCCTGCCGCCGCCGACCTTCCCGCCGAACTCGGTCTCCGTCAAGCTGGTGGACGGCCAGCTCGACTCGAGCTTCCTGCGTACCGAGACCGGCGACATCGTCACGGTGCCGGCGGACGAGGTGCGCACGCTGGTCCGCGAGCCCGCCGACGGTCGCCCGCGCACCGTCGACCTCGGCGAGCACGGCGACTACCGGGCGGTGGCCCGCCGGGTCGACGACGGCGACGTGCTGATCCTGGCCGTCCCGCTGGCCCGGGTCGACGAGATCGTCATGTGGATGGTCGTGGCGCAGGCCGGGGTGATCGGCGCCGGGCTGGTCGTCGCCGGCAGCCTCGGCGCGCTGATCGTCCGGGCCGCGCTGCGCCCGCTCAACCGGGTCGCCGCCACCGCCACCCGGGTCACCGAACTGCCGCTGGACCGGGGCGAGGTGGCGCTGTCGGTGCGGGTGCCGGCCGCCGACACCGACCCGCGCACCGAGGTCGGCCAGGTGGGCGGCGCGCTCAACCGGATGCTCGGCCACGTCGCCGCCGCGCTCGCCGCCCGCCAGGCCAGCGAGACCCGGGTACGCCAGTTCGTCGCCGACGCCAGCCACGAGCTGCGTACCCCGCTGGCGGCGATCCGCGGCTACGCCGAGGTGGCCCGGCGCGGCCGGGCCGAGGTCCCGCCGGACGTGGCCCACGCGCTGCGCCGGGTCGAGTCGGAGAGCACCCGGATGACCAGCCTCGTCGACGACCTGCTGCTGCTCGCCCGGCTCGACTCCGGCCGGCCCCTCGCCGCCGAACCGGTCGACCTCACCGCGCTGGTGGTCGACGCGGTCAGCGACGCGCACGTGGCCGGCCCGGAGCACCGCTGGCACCTCGACCTGCCCGACGAACCGGTCACCGTCACCGGGGACGCCCACCGGCTGCACCAGGTGGTGGCGAACCTGCTCGCCAACGCCCGGGTGCACACCCCGCCCGGCACCGCGGTGACCACCCGGCTCGCCCCGGTCGCCGACGGCGTCGAGCTCAGCGTCGCCGACGACGGGCCCGGCATCCCCGCCGAGCTGCAACCGGAGGTCTTCGAGCGGTTCGCCCGCGGCGACGGCTCCCGGTCCCGGGCGCACGGCAGCACCGGCCTCGGCCTGGCCATCGTGGCCGCCGTGGTGGAGGCGCACCACGGCCGGGTCGACGTCAGCAGCCACCCCGGCCGGACCGTCTTCACGGTCCGGCTGCCGGGATCCACAGCCGACGCATAGGTCACTCACGGAAGCGGGCCAGCGGAGTGCCCGAGGCTTCCCGGCATGGACAGAACCGAGAGCCTGCTGACCGCGCCGGGGGCCGGGTCACCCGAGCCCGCCACCGGGCCCGCCCCGCAGTCACCACCGAGCGACGCCGCCCGGCAGTCGTCGCCGGGCAACGCCACCCGACGGCCCGCCGATCCGGTACGCCGTGACCCGCGCTGGGCGCGGCCCGCGCTGGCCGGCCTGCTGGTGGCCACCGCCCTGCTCTACCTGTGGGGGCTGGGCGCGTCGGGCTGGGGCAACGCGTTCTACTCGGCGGCGGCGCAGGCCGGCTCGCAGAGCTGGAAGGCGTTCTTCTACGGCTCCTCCGACGCGGCCAACTCGATCACGGTGGACAAGCCGCCGGCCGCGCTCTGGCTGATGGCGCTCTCCGTGCGGGTGTTCGGGTTGAGCAGCTGGTCGATCCTGGTGCCGCAGGCGCTGCTCGGGGTGGCCTCGGTCGGCGTCCTGCACGCCACGGTCCGCCGCTGGTACGGCCCGGTCGCCGGGCTGACCGCCGGGGCGGTGCTCGCGGTGACCCCGGTGGCCACCCTGATGTTCCGGTTCAACAACCCCGACGCGCTGCTGGTGTTCCTGCTGGTCGCCGCCGCGTACGCCACGGTGCGCGCGGTGGAGACGGCCAGCACCCGGTGGATCGCGCTGACCGGCGTGCTGGTCGGCCTCGGCTTCCTCACCAAGATGCTGCAGGCGTTCCTGGTGATCCCGGTCTTCGCCGGGGTCTACCTGCTGGCCGCGCCGACGACGCTCTGGCGACGGATCCGCCAGCTGCTCCTCTCCGGGCTGGCGGTGCTGGTCTCCGCCGGCTGGTGGGTGGCGACCGTCGAGCTGGTGCCGGCGGGCGCGCGCCCCTACATCGGCGGTTCGCAGCACAACAGCATCCTGGAGCTGACCCTGGGCTACAACGGCCTCGGCCGGATCACCGGGGACGAGGAGGGCAGCGTCGGCGGCGGTGGCCGCTTCGGCGGGGGCGGTGGCCCCTTCTCCGGGCAGACCGGCCTGCTGCGGATGTTCGACACCGAGGTCGGCGGGCAGGTCTCCTGGCTGCTGCCCGCCGCGCTGATCCTGCTGGTCGCCGGCCTGCTGCTGGCCGGCCGGGCGGCGCGGACCGACCGCACCCGGGCCGGGCTGCTGCTCTGGGGCGGCTGGCTGCTGGTCACCGGGCTGATCTTCAGCTTCATGTCCGGCATCTTCCACGCGTACTACACGGTGGCCCTGGCGCCGGCCATCGGCGCCCTGGTCGGCATCGGCGGCACCCTGCTGTGGCGGGCCCGCACCGTCCCTTCCGTGGTCGCCACCTCCCGCACCGCCGCTGCGGCCCGCTCCCGGCGCCCGCTCGCCGCGACGGGTGCCCTCGCCCTGACCCTGGCGGTCACCGCCTGGTGGTCGTGGCGCCTGCTCGGCCGCAGCGCCGACTGGTACCCCTGGCTGCGTCCGGCTGTCCTCGGGGTCGGCCTGGCCGCCGCGGCGCTGCTGCTGCTCCTGCCGTGGCTGCCGCGCCGGCTCGGCCCGGTGGTGCTGGCGCTCGGCGCGGCGGCCGCCCTCGCCGGTCCGGTCGGCTACTCGCTGCAGACCGCGGCCACCCCGCACACCGGCTCGATCCCCAGCGCCGGGCCGTTCGTCCAGGGCGCCTTCGGCCCGGGCCGGGGTGGCTTCCCCGGCGGCCGGTTCCCGGGCGGTGACGTCCCGGGCGGTGGCTTCCCGGGCGCTCCCGGCGGTACCGGCCAGTTCCCCGGCGCCGGCCAGTTTCCCGGCTTCCCCGGCGGCGGCCAGAACGGCGGCGGCCCGGACGGGGGCACCGGCCAGAACGGGCAGTTCCCCGCCCTCCCGGGGGGCCAGCTCCCCGGCGGGCAGAACGCCCGGTTCCCCGGCTTCCCGGGCGGCGGCCGGGCGGAGCGCGGCGGTGGCCTGGGCGGGCTGCTCGACGCCCGGGAGCCGAGCGCGGCGCTGACGGCACTGCTGAAGGCCGACGCCGAGGACTACACCTGGGTCGCCGCGGCCGTCGGCTCGAACAACGCCTCCGGCTACCAGCTCGCCACCGGTGACCCGGTGATGCCGGTGGGTGGCTTCAACGGCAGCGACCCGTCGCCGACCCTGGCCCGGTTCCAGCGGTACGTGGCCGACGGCAAGATCCACTACTTCGTCGGCGGCGGTGGGTTCCGGGCCAACGGGGGCAGCAACGCCGCCAGCGAGATCGCCGCCTGGGTGGCCGGGAACTTCACCGCGAAGACCGTCGACGGGGTCACCCTGTACGACCTGAGCAGCGGAAAGCGGGGCTGAGCGATGACCTTCACCGAACAGCCCCGGGCCGCCGTGCAGGCCCGCCCGGCCACGCCCACCGCCGTGCTCGACGTGGTGGTCCCGGTCCACAACGAGGAGACCGACCTCGGGCCCTGCGTACGGCGGCTGCACGCGCACCTCACCGCGCACTTCCCGTACCCGTTCCGGATCACGATCGCCGACAACGCCAGCGTGGACGGCACCCTCGCCGTCGCCGAGGCGCTCGCCGGGCAGCTGCCCGGGGTCGGCGTGCTGCACCTGGACGCCAAGGGGCGGGGCCGGGCGCTGCGGGCGGCCTGGTCGGCCTCGACCGCGCCGGTGCTCGCGTACATGGACGTGGACCTCTCCACCGACCTGGCTGCGCTGCTGCCGCTGGTCGCCCCGCTCATCTCCGGCCACTCCGACCTGGCCATCGGCACCCGGCTGGCCCGGACCAGCCGGGTGGTGCGGGGAGCCAAGCGGGAGGTGATCTCCCGGGGCTACAACCTGCTGCTGCGCGGCACGCTCGCGGTGCGCTTCTCCGACGCGCAGTGCGGCTTCAAGGCGATCCGGGCCGACGTGGCGGCCGGGCTGCTGCCGCTGGTCCAGGACACCGGCTGGTTCTTCGACACCGAACTGCTGGTGCTCGCCCAGCGGGCCGGGCTGCGCATCCACGAGGTGCCGGTGGACTGGGTGGACGACCCGGACAGTCGGGTGGACATCGTCGCCACCGCCCTGGCCGACCTGCGCGGCATCTGGCGGCTGGGTCGGGCCCTGCTGACCGGCGCGCTGCCCCTGGCCGAGCTGCGCGCCCAGCTCGGCCGGGCACCGCTGCAGCCACCACCGGCCCAGGTGCCCGTCGGCCTGCCCCGGCAGCTCGCCCGGTTCGCGGCGGTCGGGGTGGCCAGCACGCTCGCGTACCTGCTGCTGTTCCTGCTGGTCCGGGGTCCGCTCGGGGCGCAGCCGGCGAACCTGCTGGCGCTGCTGGTCACCGCGGTGGCCAACACGGCCGCCAACCGCCGGCTGACCTTCGGCGTCACCGGACGCCGGCACGCGGCGCGGCACCACCTGCAGGGCCTGCTCGCGTTCGCACTCGGGCTGGCTCTGACCAGCGGCGCCCTGGCGGTGCTGCACGCCGCCTCCGTGGCCCCGCCGCGCGCGGTCGAGCTGACCGTCCTGGTAGCCGCCAACCTGGCCGCGACGGTGCTGCGCTTCACCCTGCTCCGCCTGGCCCTGCACCACCGGCGCGGCTGACCGGCGCGGATCGTGGCGCTCCGCCGCCGGGTGTCGGGGGCGGGTGGCAGGGTGTGCGGCATGTATCGGGAGCGGGCGGTCGCCGGCATCGCGGGGGCGGTGCTGTGGGAGAGCGTCGCCGGCGGTGGCGCGCCGGTGCGGGTGCTGCCGGACGGTTGCCTGGATCTGCTCTGGTCCAGCCGGGCCGGGCTCCTCGTCGCGGGCCCCGATCGCACCGCGCACCTCTCGGTGAGCGGGCCGGGAGAGCGGTGGGTGGGGCTGCGCCTGCCGCCGGGCGTCGGGCCGGCCGTCCTCGGGGTGCCCGCCGACGAGCTGCGGGACCGCCGCGTCGCCCTGGACGACCTCTGGGGCCGGGCCGCCGCAGCGTTGGGGGAGCGGATCGAGGCCGCCGCCGAGTCCGGTCAGCCCGGTGAGCTGCCCGGTGCGGGCCCGCTCGGCACCGGGCCCGGTGCCGCCGGGCCGTCCGACCCGGGCCGGCTCCCGGTGGGCGGCGCACCCGTCGCGTGTCCGTGGCCGCCGCCGACCGTCGGGGCGGTGCTGGCGGCCGTCGCGGTGACCCGGCTCCGCTCGGCCGGCGGTCCGGACCCGGTGGGCGCCCGGGTCGCCGCCCGGCTGGCGGCCGGCGCGACGGTCGCCGCGACCGCCGCCGAGGTCGGCCTCGGTGCCCGGGCGTTGCACCGGCGCAGCCGGCTTCTGTTCGGGTACGGCCCGAAGACCCTCGCCCGCATCCTGCGGCTGCGCCGCGCCCTCGACCTGGCCCGGGCCGGTGCCCGGTGGGCCGAGGTGGCCGCGCTGGCCGGTTACGCCGACCAGGCCCACCTGACCCGCGACGTGCGGGAGCTGGCCGGCGTCCCGCCGACCCGGCTGCTGCCGGCGCCCTGACCGGGCCGGCCGGTGCGGTGGGTCGGTCGCGACCCGGCGGCCGTCAGTCGGCCGCCAGCGGGGCGAACAGGTCGACGCCGTTGCCGTCCGGGTCGTGCAGGACCGCGTACCGCTGGCCCCAGAAGGCGTCCCAGGGCGGCAGGTGACCGTGGTGACCGGCGGCGGTCAGCTCGGCGTACCAGTGGTCCACCTGGGCCGGGTCGGCGCAGCGGAACGCCAGGCCCATCCGGGGGCCACCGGTGGCCGGCTTCCACCCCGGGTCGAAGCCGCGGACCGTCTCGACCGTGTCCCAGGCCAGCCGGACGCCGTTGGCCAGGGTGATCTCCACGTGCGGCGCGTGGTCGGCGTCGGCCGGGATCGCCAGTCCCAGCCGGCGGTAGAAGGCCAGCGTGCGGGCCATGTCGGTGACGACCATGCCGAGCAGGTCGAGGTGCGGTGTCATGCCGGCCACGGTAGGGGCCGGCGGGGCCGGCGGTCTTGAACGGAACGGACGGGGGCGGAGTGCCCGGTGTGCCCTCCACGGCCGGTCGGGACCGCGTACCGTGAAGGACAAGTCCGGCAAAGCGGTCGAAAGGCCGCCCCTGGGCCGGGCTCGGACAACTGGCGACGGAGAGGGGAGCAGCCGTGACGCACCTGGCCTACCTGGACGCGGGTTCCGGCAGCCTGATCGTGCAGGCGGTGGTCGGCGGGGTGGCCGGCGCGGCGGTCGCCGCCAAGCTCTACTGGCGACGCCTGGTCGCCCGCTTCCGCCGCCAGCCCACCGACCAGGGCTGACCGGCGTGACCGTCCCCGACACCGGCCCGCGCGTCGAGCCCGGTTCGTTCCGCGACCCCGGCAACCGGGTACTGCACCGGCGGGGGGAGGTGCTGCGCGGCCTGGACGAGCGCGCGGCCCGCGACTGGCGGTCCCTCGCGGCCAGCGACTTCTTCCGGGACCTGCTCGCCACCGGCAAGGTATGCGGCACCGAGGAACTGGTGCCCGTCCCGGTCGACCTGCCCTGGGCGGCGGTGCTGCGGCACGAACGGATCCCGTTCGTCTCCCACCCGTACGAGTGGTCGTTCGGGATGCTGCGCGAGGCGGCCCTGCTGCACCTGGACATCCTCGCGGCGGCGCTGGCCGCCGGCTTCACCACCAAGGACGGCTCGGCGTACAACCTCCAGTGGCGGGGCGCGTCGCCGGTCTTCATCGACGTCGGCTCGTTCGAGCCGCTGCGTGACGGGGAGCCGTGGGCCGGGTACCGGCAGTTCTGCCAGACGCTGCTCTACCCGCTGCTGCTCCAGGCCCACCTCGGGCTGGACTTCCAGCCGTGGCTGCGGGCCCGGATCGACGGCATCGAGCCCGACCAGATGCGTCGACTCTTCGGCGGTGGCCGGCGGCTGCGCGCCGGCGTGCTCACCCACGTGCACCTGCACGGCGCGATGCAGGCCCGCAACGCCCGGGCCAGCACCAGCGACGTGCGCGACCAGCTGCGCGCCGCCGGGTACTCCCGGGATCTGGCGCTGGCCACCGTACGCGGCCTGACCCGGCTGGTCCGCCGGCTGGCGCACCGGCCGGCGGAGACCCACTGGGGCGACTACCAGCGCACCTGCGCGTACTCGGCCGCCGACCGGCGGGCCAAGGAGGAGTTCGTCGACCGGGCGACCGCCGCCACCGGCCCCGGCCTCGCGCTCGACCTGGGCGCCAACGACGGCCGGTACGCCCGGATCGCCGCCCGGCACGCCGGGCAGGTGGTCGCCGTCGAGCAGGACCCGGCGGTGGTCGACGCGCTCTGGCGGGCGCTGCGCGACGAGGGCGAGCGGCGCATCCTGCCGCTGGTGATGGACCTGGCCGACCCGTCGCCGGGCGGCGGCTGGCGGGGCGTCGAGCGGGCCTCCTTCACCGACCGGGCGCGGGCCGACGTGGTGCTCGCCCTGGCGGTGGTGCACCACCTGGCGATCGGCCGCAACGTGCCGCTGCCCGAGGTGCTCGACCAGCTCGTCGCGTACGCCACGACCGGCGCCACCCTGGTGGTGGAGTTCGTCCACCCGGAGGACCCGATGGCCCGCCGGCTGCTCGCCAACAAGCCGGACGGGCTCTTCCCCGACTACCGGCGGGACACCTTCGAGGCGCTGCTCGCCGCCCGGGGGCGGGTGCTGCGCCGGGTCGAGCTGCCGTCGGGCACCCGCACGCTGTACCAGGTGGTGGTGGGTGGCTGAGCGGACCCTCGTAGCACCCGAGGTCCGTCCGGAGACCGTGACGGCACCCCGCCGCGCCGGCCGGCGGGCCGAGGCCGGGCGGCTGCTGGAGGTGGTGGCGCTGGTCGGCCTGGTGGTCACCCAGCCGCTGCTGGACGTGCTCGGCCGCAGCCCGGACTTCTTCCTGTTCCACCGGGCGTCCCGCGCCGACGTGCTGCTGCTGGTCGCGCTGATCGCGATCGCGCCGACCGTGCCGCTCGCCCTGCTCGGCGCGGCCGGCCTGGCCGCCGGGCGGGTGGTCCGGGCCGGTCTGCACACCGTGCTGGTGGGGCTGCTGCTGGCGGCGCTGGCCGTGCAGGTGGGGCGGCACCTGACCCCGCTGCGGGGCGTACCCCTGCTGCTGGCGGCCGCGTCGGTCGGCGCCGCCGGGGCGGCCGCGCACCGACGGTGGCGGGCGCTCGGGCGGGTGCTACGGGTGGCCGCGGTGGGGCCGGTGGTCTTCGTCGGCCTGTTCCTGTTCGCCTCGCCGGCCTCGGCGGTGGTGCTGCCGCGCGGGTCCGGCGGGGCCGCCGGGGTGGCCGGGCCGGGCAGCCACCCGCCGGTGGTGATGATCGTGCTCGACGAGTTCCCCCTGGTCTCCCTGCTCGGCCCGGACGGTCGGATCGACGCGACCCGGTACCCGCACTTCGCCGAGCTGGCCGCCGGCTCGACCTGGTACCGCAACGCCACCGGGGTGAGCGGCTGGACGCCCTACGCGCTGCCGGCCATGCTGACCGGCCGCTACCCGGCCGAGCCGTTCGCCCCGCACTACTCGCGCTATCCGGACAACCTCTTCACCGCCCTCGGCGGCCTGTACGAGATCAAGGCCGAGGAGAGCATCACCCGACTCTGCCCGCCCAGCCGCTGCGACCAGCCGGCCAGCCCTGAGCAGGGGCTCGGCGTGCTGGTCCGGGAGAGCGGCAAGCTGCTGCGCCAGTTGGCCGCGCCGACCGACAGCCGGGCCGACCCGGAGGACTCCTACCGGGAGGTGACCCGGGCCGAGGCGGGACTGGACGCCGCCGAGCCGGTCCCGGCCGACCCGAAGTTCCGGTGGGACACCCTCGACGACAACCAGCCGGCCCGGTTCACCGCCTTCCTGGCCGGGCTGCGCCCCTCGGCCCGCCCCACCCTGCACTTCCTGCACCTGCTGATGCCGCACTCGCCGTGGGCGTACCTGCCGTCCGGGGCGCACTACGCGGCCCCGGAGGACCTGCCCAACGACGGTGCCGGCTGGGTCGACCTGGCCCGGGCCCGGCACCTGGCCCAGCTCGGCTACACCGACCGGCTGATCGGCGAGACGCTGCGCACCCTGCGCGCCACCGGCCTCTACGACAAGGCGCTGGTGCTGGTCACCGCCGACCACGGGGTGAGCTTCCACCGGGACTGGCAGGGCCGGGGGATGGACGCCATCGAGCACGCCGCCGACCAGGTCGCCTGGGTGCCGATGTTCGTCAAGGAGCCCGGCCAGCGCGCCGGCCGGGTCGACGACCGCAACTGGCAGCACGTGGACCTGTTGCCCACCATCGCCGACGAGACGCACGTGCGGATCCCGTGGCGGATGGACGGCCGCTCGGCGAAGGCGGCCCCCCGGGACCGCCCCGACAAGGTCTTCTACGACCGCCCCGGGCAGCCGACCCCGATCACCGGTGGGGTGCCCGCGCCGGTCCCGCTGCCCGCGCCCGACCCGCTGGTCGGCACCCGACCGGGCAACCCACCCCCCGGGGGTACGGCCACCGTGGCGAACCTCGGCGCGTTCCGCGCCGTCGACCCGGCTCACGGGGAGCTGCCCGCGCTGGTCTGGGGCACCGTGCCCGAATCCGTGCCGGACGGGACGCGACTGGCGGTGGCGGTCAACGGGACCGTCGGCGCGGTGGTCCCGGTGGTGCCGCGCGACCCCGGCGGGCGACGGTTCGCCGCGCTGCTGCCCGACGACCGGCTCTTCGCCCCGGGGGCGAACCGGCTGGACCTCTACCGGGTGGCCGCCGACGGCAGCCTGCGCCGGCTGACCCTGTCCTGACCGCCGGTCCGCGCTACCGGTAGCCTCTTCGACCGCCCCGGCCCGCGCGGCCGGGGCGGTCGCGCTCCCACCGGGTTTCCGAGCCGGCAAGTCGGGAATCGGGTGACGCATACCTCACCACGGAACCATGACGAGCGGTGTCTTCCGATCCGTAAGTACGGTAAAAGCGAAGGCAATTCAACGAAGATCTTGCCGGCGAAGCGAGGAACACATGACGGAAGTCAAGCTCGACCACCCCGGTGGGCAGCTGTCGATGCCGGTGCAGTCCGCGGTCGAGGGCCCCGCCGGGATCGGGGTGGGCAAACTGCTCAAGGAAACCGGGATGACCACGTACGACCCCGGTTTCGTCAACACCGCGTCCTGCTCGTCCGCGATCACCTACATCGACGGCGACGCGGGCATCCTGCGGTACCGCGGCTACCCGATCGAGCAGCTGGCCGAGAAGTCCTCCTTCCTGGAGGTCTCGTATCTGCTGATCTACGGCGAGCTGCCCACGCAGGCCCAGCTGACCGAGTTCAGCGACCGGATCCGGCGGCACTCGCTGCTGCACGAGGAGATGCGTCGGTTCTTCGACGGCTTCCCGCGTGACGCGCACCCGATGGCCGTACTCTCCTCCGCGGTGAGCGCGATCTCGACCTTCTACCAGGACAGCCTGGACCCGTTCGACTCCGAGCACGTGGAGATGTCGACGATCCGGCTGATGGCGAAGGTCCCCACCATCGCCTCGTACGCGTACAAGAAGTCGATCGGCCAGCCGCTGCTCTACCCGGACAACTCGCTGGGCTACGTCGACAACCTGCTGCGGATGACCTTCGGCGTGCCGGCCGAGGAGTACGAGGTCGACCCGGTGATGTCGAAGGTGCTGGACATGCTCTTCGTCCTGCACGCCGACCACGAGCAGAACTGCTCCACCTCGACCGTGCGGCTGGTCGGCTCCAGCAACGCCAACCTGTTCGCCTCGGTGTCGGCCGGCGTCAACGCGCTCTTCGGCCCGCTGCACGGCGGCGCCAACCAGGCCGTGCTGGAGATGCTCCAGAAGATCCAGGCCGACGGCGGCGACGTCCGCTCCTTCGTGCAGAAGGTGAAGGACAAGCAGGACGGCGTGAAGCTGATGGGCTTCGGCCACCGGGTCTACAAGAACTACGACCCGCGCGCCGCCATCGTGAAGAAGGCCGCGCAGGACGTGCTGGGCCGGATGGCCAAGCCGGACCCGCTGCTGGACCTGGCCGTGCAGCTGGAGGAGATCGCCCTCGCCGACGACTTCTTCGTCTCCCGGCGCCTCTACCCGAACGTGGACTTCTACACCGGCCTGATCTACAAGGCCATGGGCTTCCCGACCAAGATGTTCACGGTGCTCTTCGCCCTGGGCCGGCTGCCCGGCTGGATCGCCCAGTGGCGCGAGATGATCAACGACCCGGAGACCAAGATCGGCCGTCCCCGGCAGATCTACACCGGCGCCCCCGAGCGGGACTACGTCCCCGCCGACCAGCGCTGACCGGTCCCCGCCACACCTGCCGAAGGCCGCCGCCCCCTCCGGGGCCGGCGGCCTTCGCCATACCTCCCACCCCACCCCCACCCCCACCCGCCCTCATTCACGGAAAGAGTGGCCATCCGACGCGGGACAGCCACTCTTTCCGTGAATGAGGGCCGCAGCACGGGGTGGGAGGGGGAGGGGTCAGCGGAGGCCGGCGGCGGTGAGGAGGTTGCCGGCGGGGACGGCGGGCAGGGCGCGGCCCTGGGCCATCCGCTCCTTGGCGCGGTCGGTGGTGAACTGGGCGTCACCGGCGATCGCGGCGGCGTACGCGCCGGCGGTGCGGGACGCGATGGCGGCCCAGCCGTACTGCTCGTGGACCATGGCGCGGGCCCGGCGGGCGAGGTCCCGGGCGTGCTCCCGGTCGGAGAGCAGCGCGTGCACCGCCTCGGTCAGCCCGTCCGGGTCGTGCGGGGCGAAGGTCATCCCGGTGACGCCCGGCTCCACGATCTCGGCCAGCCCGCCGGTACGCGACACCGCCAGCGGCGCCCCGGCGGCCGCGCCCTCCAGGGCGACCATGCCGAACGGCTCGTAGATGCTCGGCACCGCGAAGCAGTCCGAGGCGGCCATCACGGCGGGCAGGTCGGTGCCGCCCAGGAAGCCCGGCATGCTCACCGTGTCGGCCAGTCCCAGCCGGTGCACCTCGGCCTCCAGGTCCGCCTTGTACGGCCCGTCGCCGACCACCACGGCGCGCAGGCCGGGGTGCCGCTCGCGCAGCCTCGGCAGCCCGGCGAGCAGGTGCTGCACGCCCTTCTCGTAGACCAGCCGGCCGGCGAAGGTGACCAGCGGGCCGTCGGCGGCGAAGCGCGCACGGGCGGCCCGGACCGCGCTCGCCGGCACCCGCCAGCGGTGCGGCTCCACCCCGTTGGGGACCACGTCGACCCGCGCGCCCGGTACGCCGAAGAGCGCGCCCACCTCGTCGCGCATGTACCCGGAGCAGACGATCACCCGGCCGGACTCGGTGGCCAGCCAGTGCTCGACGCCGTGGATGGTGCGGTTCATCTCCTCCGGCAGCCAGCCCTGGTGCCGGCCGGCCTCGGTGGCGTGGATGGTGCTGACCAGCGGCACGTCCAGGTGCTCGCGCAGGGTCATCGCGGTGTGCGCGACCAGCCAGTCGTGGGCGTGGATCACGTCGTACGCGCCGGACTCGGCGGCCCGCAGCGCGGCCCGGGTCAGGGTGTGGTTGAACGCCATCGTCCAGGCCAGCAGCGAGCCGGTGGCCAGCGGGAAGGTGACCGGGTCCTCGGCCGCCCGGACGATCCGCACACCGTCGGCGTACTCCTCCAGCGGCGCGCCCTCGGCGTGCCGGGTGACGACGGTGACCTCGTGCCCGGCGGCGGCCAGGGCCACCGACAGGGCGTGCACGTGGCGGCCGAGACCGCCGACGAGCACCGGCGGGTACTCCCACGACAGCATGAGGATGCGCCGGGTGCGGGGCGCCACCCCCGCCTGGGGCGGGACAGTGGGGCGGGAGGTGAGGGTGGGCCGGTGGTGGGTCCGGTCCGTCGCGGTGGCGGGCTGGTCGCCGACCCGCAGGGTGGTCACATCGATCTCCGTCCGTGCATGCTGGGGCGCGCCGACGGCTCTGGCGGCGTGGGGGAGCGTGGTGGGGGTGGCCGAGGGGCCGAACGGTCGCGCGGGCGCGCGTCCGGGAACCAGCAAAGGCCATCCGGCGCGAACCCGCATCTCGAAAAGGGCGATCGTGACGGAAGACACCCGAAGGTGCCATCGGCCATCAGGTGGGTGGATTCGGTTACGGCCCGAACGGGTGGATTGGCGGCGCACGCGGCGGGGCATTAGCGGCGTGCGCACCGGCGGTCCGTCCAGCCGGTGTGCTCATGATCATGGCCGAAGGAGCGAGATGCAGGTCTGGCCGGGCGAGAGCTACCCCCTCGGCGCCACGTACGACGGGATGGGCACCAACTTCGCGATCTTCTCGGAGGTGGCGGAGAAGATCGAGCTCTGCCTGTTCGACGAGTGGGACACCGGGGCGGAGCGCCGGGTCGAGCTGCGCGAGGTCGACGCGTACGTCTGGCACGCGTACCTGCCCGGGATCGAGCCCGGCCAGCGGTACGGCTACCGCGTGCACGGCCCGTGGGACCCGGCCAACGGGGTGCGCTGCAACCCGCACAAGCTGCTGCTCGACCCGTACGCCAAGGCGGTCGACGGGGAGATCAGCTGGGACCCGGCGGTCTACGACTACGAGGTGGGTGGCGACCCGGACCGGCGCAACGACACCGACTCGGCGCCCTTCATGCCGAAGTCGGTGGTGGTGAACCCGTACTTCGACTGGGGCAACGACCGGCCGCCGCGCACCCCGTACCACCACTCGGTGATCTACGAGGCGCACGTCCGCGGACTGACCATGCGCCACCCCGACATCCCCGAGGAGCTGCGCGGCACGTACGCGGCCATCGCCTCACCCGTGATGATCGACTACTTCAAACAGCTCGGGGTGACCGCCGTCGAGCTGATGCCGGTGCACGAGTTCGTGCACGACCACCGCCTCAACGACCTCGGCCTGCGCAACTACTGGGGCTACAACACCATCGGCTTCTTCGCCCCGCACCACGGCTACTCCGCGCTGGGCCGGCTCGGCCAGCAGGTGCAGGAGTTCCGGGGCATGGTCAAGGCGCTGCACGCCGCCGGCATCGAGGTCATCCTCGACGTGGTCTACAACCACACCGCGGAGGGCAACCACCTGGGCCCGTCGCTGAGCTTCAAGGGCATCGACACCCCCAGCTACTACCGGCTCTCCGAGGAGGATCGGCGCTACTTCGTCGACTACACCGGCACCGGCAACAGCCTCAACGTGCGCAGCCCGCACTCCCTTCAGCTGATCATGGACTCGTTGCGGTACTGGGTCACCGAGATGCACGTCGACGGCTTCCGCTTCGACCTCGCCGCCACCCTGGCCCGCGAGTTCTACGAGGTGGACCGCCTCTCCACCTTCTTCGAGGTGGTCCAGCAGGACCCGGTGGTCGGCCGGGTCAAGCTGATCGCCGAGCCGTGGGACGTCGGACCCGGCGGCTACCAGGTCGGCAACTTCCCGCCGCAGTGGACCGAGTGGAACGGCAAGTACCGCGACACCGTCCGCGACTTCTGGCGCGGCGAGCCGGCCACCCTGGCCGAGTTCGCCTCCCGGATCTCCGGCTCCGCCGACCTCTACCAGGACGACGGTCGCCGGCCGTTCCACAGCATCAACTTCGTCACCTGCCACGACGGGTTCACCCTCAACGACCTGGTCTCGTACAACGACAAGCACAACGAGGCCAACGGCGAGGAGAACCGCGACGGCGAGGGGCACAACCGCTCCTGGAACTGCGGCGTCGAGGGGGAGACCGACGACCCCGGCGTGCTGGCCCTGCGCGCCCGGCAGCGGCGCAACTTCCTGGCCACCCTGATCCTCTCCCAGGGCGTGCCGATGATCGGGCACGGCGACGAGCTGGGCCGCACCCAGCACGGCAACAACAACGCGTACTGCCAGGACAGCGAGCTGGCCTGGGTGGACTGGGACCGGTCCGACGCCGAGCTGCTGGACTTCGTCCGCCGGCTCACCGAGTTCCGCACCCGGCACCAGGTGTTCCGCCGCCGCCGCTTCTTCACCGGCCTGCCGGTGGGCGGCCGGGCCGCCGGCACCGCCCTGCCCGACCTGGCCTGGTACACCCCGGACGGCCGGGAGATGACCGGCGAGGACTGGGGCAACGACTTCGGCCGCTCGGTGGCCCTGTTCGTCAACGGCGACGGCATCCCGGAGCGCGGCCAGTACGGCCAGCGCCACCGGGACGACTCGTTCCTGCTGCTGTTCAACGCGCACGACGCGCCGCTGGACTTCACCCTCCCCGGGGCGGAGTTCGGGCCGCGGTGGGAACTGGTCATCAACACCGCGGAACCGGATCCGGAGAAGACCACGGTGGTGGAGGCGGGCGGGACGGTCTGCGTACCCGACCGCTCGCTGCTGGTCCTGGAGAGGACGGCCTGATCATGCCCGACACCCCCCGACCCGAACCGACGACGCGGGTGGGGTCGACCTACCGCGTCCAGGTGCGGCCCGGCTTCGACCTCGACGCCACCGCCGCGCTCGCCGACTACCTGCGCGACCTCGGCGTCAGCCACCTCTACAGCGCACCGCTGCTCACCGCCACCCCCGGCTCCGAGCACGGCTACGACGTGGTCGACCACCGGTCGGTCAACCCGGAACTCGGCGGCGAGGCCGGCCGCCGGCGGCTCGTCGCGGCCCTGCGCGCCGCCGGCCTCGGCCTGGTCGTGGACATCGTCCCGAACCACGCCGGGGTGGCCCGGCCGGCCGCGAACCCGGCCTGGTGGGACGTGCTGCGGGCGGGCCGCGCCTCGGCGTACGCGCCCTGGTTCGACATCGACTGGGACCGGGGCCGGCTGCTGCTGCCGGTGCTCGCCGACACCCCGGACGCCCTCGACGACCTGAAGATCGCCGACGGCGAGCTGCGCTACCACGAGCACCGCTTCCCGATCGCCGACGGCACCGGTGACGGGACCCCGCGCGAGGTGCACGACCGGCAGCACTACGAGCTGGTCGACTGGCGACGCGGCGACGCCGAGCTGACGTACCGCCGCTTCTTCGCCGTCTCCGACCTGGCCGGGCTGCGGGTGGAGGACCCGGAGGTCTTCGCCGCCACCCACGCGGAGATCCTGCGCTGGGCCGACGCCGGTGACCTCGACGGCATCCGGGTCGACCACCCGGACGGGCTGCGCGACCCCGCCGGCTACCTGGCCCGGCTGCGCGCCGCCGCGCCCGACGCCTGGCTGGTGGTGGAGAAGATCCTGGAGTACGGCGAGGAGCTGCCGGACTGGCCGGTGGACGGCACCACCGGCTACGACGCCCTGGCCGCCGTCGGCGGCCTCTTCGTCGACCCCGACGCCGAGGGCGACTTCACCGCGCTGGACGGCCGGCTCACCGGGCGGCACACCTCCTGGCAGGACCTCACCCACGACACCAAGCGCGAAGCCGCCACCCGGCTGCTCGCCGCCGAGCTGAGCCGGCTCGCCGCCCTCGTCCCCGAGCTGCCCACCGAGCAGGTCCGGGCGTCCCTGGCCGAGCTGGCCGCCGCGTTCGGTGTCTACCGCGGCTACCCGCCGCAGGGGGCCCGGCACCTGGCCGCCGCCCGGGCCGAGGCCGGCCGTCGGTGCCCCGACCTGACCGCCGTGCTGGACGCGGTCACCGCCCGGCTGCGCGACCCCGGGCACGAGCTGGCCGCCCGCTTCCCGCAGCTCACCGGCGCGGTGATGGCCAAGGGCGTGGAGGACACCGCCTACTACCGGTGGAGCCGGTTCGTCGCGCTCAACGAGGTCGGCGGCAGCCCGGCGCACTTCGGCACCCCGCCGGCCGAGTTCCACCGCTTCGCCACCGCCCGGCAGGTGCGGTGGCCGGCCTCCATGACCACCCTCTCCACCCACGACACCAAGCGTGGCGAGGACGTCCGGGCCCGGCTCGCCGTCCTGTCCGAGCTGCCCGGGCGCTGGGCCGAGCAGGTGGCCGAGTGGATGTCGCGCGCCCCGCTGGCCGACCCCGCCTTCGCCCACCTGCTCTGGCAGACCGCCGTCGGCGCCTGGCCCGTCGGGCGCGAGCGGCTGCACGCGTACGTGGAGAAGGCCGCCCGGGAGGCGTCGGTCTCGACGAGCTGGGCCGACCCCGCCCCGGCCTTCGAGGGGCAGCTGCACGCCCTGGTCGACCGGATGTACGACGACCCGGAGCTGCACGCCGAGATCACCGCGTTCGCCGAAGGGATCACCCCGGCCGGCTGGTCCAACTCGCTCGGCCAGAAGCTGGTGCAGCTCGCCATGCCCGGCGTGCCCGACACCTACCAGGGCACCGAGCTGTGGGAGAACTCCCTGGTCGACCCCGACAACCGCCGCCCGGTCGACTTCGCCGTACGCCGGGAGCTGCTGGCCCGGCTCGACGCCGGTGAGCGGCCGGCGGTGGCCGCCGACGGCGCGGCCAAGCTGCTCGTGGTCTCCCGGACGCTGCGGCTGCGCCGCGACCGGCCGGAGCTGTTCACCGGCTACCGGCCGCTGCCGGCGCACGGCCCGGCCGGGGCGCACGCGGTGGCCTTCGACCGGGGCGGCGCGGTCGCCGTGGCGACCCGGCTGCCGCTGCGGCTGGCCCGGGCCGGCGGCTGGCGGGGCACGAGCCTGTCACTTCCCGTTCATCGGATGACAGACTTGTTCACCGGTCGGGTCTACAGTGGGTCTGAGCTGCTCCTGGATGATCTGTTGAGCACGTATCCCGTCGCCCTCCTCGCACCCACCGACCCTGTGGAGGCCGCCGCATGACCGAGTTCACGGTGTGGGCGCCCGAAGCCGCCCGGGTCCGGCTGCGCCTGTCCGGCGCCGCCGACCACGACCTGCGTCCCGGCCCGGACGGCTGGTGGCGGGTCGAGGTGCCCGGCGTCGGGCCGGGCACCGACTACGCGTACCTGCTCGACGACGACGAGCGGGCGCTGCCCGATCCACGGTCGCCCTGGCAGCCGGCGGGCGTGCACGGGCCGAGCCGGCGCTACGACCACGACGCGTTCGGCTGGACCGACCAGGGCTGGACCGGGCGGCAACTGCCCGGCAGCGTCCTCTACGAGCTGCACGTCGGCACGTTCAGCCCGGAGGGCACCTTCGACGGCGCGATCGCCCGCCTCGACCACCTGGTCGACCTCGGCGTCGACCTGATCGAGCTGCTGCCGGTCAACGCCTTCAACGGCGAGCACAACTGGGGCTACGACGGCGTCTGCTGGTACGCCCCGCACCAGCCCTACGGCGGCCCGGACGGGTTGAAACGCTTCGTCGACGCGGCCCACGCCAAAGGGCTGGGGGTGATCCTCGACGTCGTCTACAACCATTTCGGGCCCTCCGGGGCCTACGCGCCGATGTTCGCGCCGTACCTCACCGAGCAGAACAACACCTGGGGCCGCACGGTCAACCTGGACGGGCCGCACTCCGACGGGGTCCGCCGCTTCATCGTCGACAGCGTGCTGATGTGGCTGCGCGACTACCACGTCGACGGGCTGCGGCTGGACGCCGTGCACGCGATGCCGGACTCCCGCGCCACCCACCTGCTGGAGGAGATCGCGGGTGAGGTCGAGTCGCTCGCCACCCACCTCGGCCGGCCGCTGTCGCTGATCGCCGAGTCGGACCTGAACGACCCGCGACTGATCACGCCGCGCGAGGCGGGCGGGTACGGCCTGCACGCCCAGTGGAACGACGACGCCCACCACGCGCTGCACACCCTGCTCACCGGGGAGCGGCAGGGCTACTACGGCGACTTCGGCTCGCTGGAGTGCCTCACCGACGTGTTGACCGGCGCGTTCTTCCACGCCGGGACCTGGTCCAGCTTCCGCAACCGCAGTCACGGCCGGCCGGTCGACCGGCAGCGCACGCCGGGGCACCGGTTCGTGGCGTACCTGCAGAACCACGACCAGATCGGCAACCGCGCCACCGGCGACCGGATCTCGGCGACCCTGTCGGCCGGGCTGCTGCGCGTCGGCGCCACCCTGTTGATGACCGCGCCGTTCACCCCGATGCTGTTCATGGGGGAGGAGTGGGCGGCCACCACCCCCTGGCAGTTCTTCACCAGTCACCCCGAGCCGGAGCTGGCGACCGCGGTGGCCACCGGCCGGAAGCGGGAGTTCGCCGCGCACGGCTGGCCGCCCGGGGACGTGCCCGACCCGCAGGACCCGCAGACCTTCGCCCGGTCCCGGCTCGACTGGGCCGAGCTGGACAAGCCCGAACACCGGGAGATGTACGACTTCCACCGCCGGTTGATCGCGCTGCGCAAGTCCCGGGCGGACCTCTCCGACCCCCGGCTGCACCGGGTCGAGGTGCGCCACGGCGACCAGTTCCTGCTGATGCGCCGCGGCGAGTGCCTGGTGGTGGCGAACCTGGCCGGCAAGCCGCAGCGGATCAACCTGCCCGGGGTGGTGCGCAGCGTGCTGCTCGCCACCTCCGAGGGGGTCACCGTGATGCGGGACGGCATCGAGCTGCCGGCCGAGTCGGCGGCGATCGTCGCGCTCTGAGCCGCCGCCGGCTCGGCCCGGCCGCACCGCCACATCAACCGACCGGTGGATCTGCCGGTCCACCACGGCCGGGCCGGTTCGCCGCCGGCTGGTCGATTCGCCGGCCGCCGGCTGCCGCGATGCTCGATGACAGCACCGTCACTGAGCGGAACGGGGGGTGACGGATGTCGGTCATCGAGGTCGATCGCCTGCACAAACGGTACGGGGCACGGACCGTGGTGGCGGGAGCGTCGTTCGCGGTCGAGGAGGGCGAGATCTTCGGCCTGCTCGGCCCGAACGGGGCCGGCAAGACCACCACGGTCGAGTGCGTGGCCGGGCTGCGGAAGCCCGACGCCGGCCGGGTCGCGGTGCTGGGGCTCGATCCCCGCCGGGACGCGGCGCGGTTGCGCCGGCTGGTGGGCGTCCAGCTCCAGGAGAGCCGGCTGCCGGACCGGATCCGGGTGGCCGAGGCGGTGGACCTCTACGCCTCGTTCCACCGACGGCCCGCCGTCCGCGACGAGCTGCTGGCCGAGCTGGGACTGGCGGACCACCGCGACACGTCCTACCGGGCCCTCTCCGGCGGCCAGAAACAGCGCCTCTCCATCGCGCTGGCCCTGGTGGGCAGGCCCCGGATCGCCATCCTGGACGAGCTGACCACGGGCCTCGACCCGCAGGCCCGGCGCGACACCTGGGAGGTGGTGGAGCGCATCCGGGACCGCGGCGTCACCATCCTGCTCGTCACCCACTTCATGGCCGAGGCGGAGCGGCTCTGCGACCGGCTGGCCGTCCTGGACGCCGGACGGGTGGTCGCCCTGGACACCCCGGCCGGCCTGGTCACCCGGATCCACCCCGGGCAACGGATCAGGTTCCGGCCTTCCGCCCCGTTCGACGACCGGTTGCTCACCGACCTGCCGGAGGTCGTCTCGGTGCGGCGCACGGGCCGGCAGCTGGACGTCACCGGCACGGGTGACCTGTTGTCGGCCGTCACCACCGTGCTGGCCCGCCACCAGATCATCGCGGCTGACCTGCGGGTCGACCGACCCAGCCTCGACGACGCCTTCGTGGCGCTGACCGGGCGACGCTCGCAGCACCGCGCCGACGAGGGGAACGAACAGGCATGAACGGCACCGCGTTCCGTCGGATCCTGGCGGTGGAGACCAGACTGTTCCTCCGGGACCGCGCCGCCGTGCTCGTCGCGCTCGGACTGCCCACCGCCATCCTGGTGGTGCTCGGGCTGATTCCCGCCCTGCGCCGGGCCGACCCGATGTTCGGCGGCCGGACCTTCGTCGGCTACTTCGCGCCGTCGCTGCTCGTGGTCAGCATGGCGGTCAGCGGCGTCAACCTGCTGGCCCAGACGCTCGCCGGGTACCGGGAGCGGGGAGTGCTGCGCCGGCTCGCCACCACCCCGGTCCACCCGGCGACGCTGCTCGCCGCCCAACTGGTGTTGAACGTCGCCGTGATGGTGCTCAGCGCACTCCTGGTGGTGGTGGTCGGCCGTCTGGCGTTCGACGTGCCGCTGCCCCGGCGACCGGTCGGCTTCACGGTCGTCTTCGGCATCGGCGCCGCCGCCCTGCTCGCGCTCGGCCTGCTGGTGGCCGCGGTGGCCCGCAGCAGCCGGTCGGCGGGTGGCCTCTCGAGCGTGCTGTTCATGACGACGATGTTCGTCGGCGGGGTCTACGTTCCGCGGTTCCTGCTGCCCGACGTCGTGGCCCGTCTCGGCGACTACACCCCGCCCGGGGTCCAGGCCCTGCTGGACGCCTGGACCGGCACGTCGCCCCGACCGCTGCCGCTGGCGATAATGGCCGTAGTGGCCCTGGCCGCCGGCGCCGCGGCGGCCCGACTGTTCCGGTGGGAGTGATCGACCGACCATGCGTCGCACGGAGGAGACGGACCGGTTGGACATCTGGAGACGGCGGCAGGAGACGGCCTACGGGCTCATCCCGTACGTCATGCTCGCCGCCTCCGGCTCACTCTCCGTCGTCGTCTCCCGGCCCGCCGGCCGGCCGCTCGTCGCCGTCGCCGTCCTGGGCGGGTCGGCCGCCGTCCTGCTGTTCTGGTTCGTCACCCTGCACCCGGACTGGATGGGCCGGGCCGACCGGCGGGGCCGGATGGTCGTGTTCCTCGTCGCTCTGCTGCTGATCGCCGCCGGGCTGGTGCTGCTCGACCCGCTCTTCGGGATCTTCGCCTGGGTCGGCTACCTGTATTCCTTCGCGGTGCTGCCCGGCCGGTGGCGGCTGGCCGGGGTGACCGCGACGGCCCTGATCACCGCCACCGCCCAGGCCGGCGGTCCGCCGGTCGACCGGGACAGCGGGTTGCTCTGGGGCATCCTCGCCGTGGCGAACATCGGCCTCGCCGGCGCCGTGAGCTGGTTCAGTCTGGTCACCGAGCGGCAGAACGCGCACCGCAAGCAGATCATCGACGAACTCGCCGACGCCAACCGGCGACTCGAACTGACCATGCGGGAGAACGACGGCCTGCACGCCCAGTTGCTGGTGCAGGCGCGCGAGGCCGGTGTGCTCGACGAACGACAACGCCTGGCCCGCGAGATCCACGACACGATCGCCCAGGGCCTGGCCGGGATCGTCACCCAACTGGAGGCGGCCGAACGGGCCCGGGACCGGCGCGCCGACTGGAAGCGGCACGCCGACCTCGCCCTGATGCTGGCCCGCGAGAGTCTCACCGAGGCCCGCCGGTCGGTGCGCGCGATCGGCCCCGAGCCGCTGGAGGGCAGCCGGCTGCCGGAGGCGCTGGCCGAACTCGTCCGACGCTGGTCGGGCGTCCACGAGGTGGCCGCCCGGCTGGTCACCACCGGGGAGGCTCAGCCGCTGCATCCGGAGGTCGAGGTGACCCTGCTGCGGGTGGCCCAGGAGGCGCTGACGAACGTGGCCAAGCACGCTGCGGCCAGCCGGGTCGGGGTCACCCTCTCCTACATGATCGACCGGGTGACGCTCGACGTGCGTGACGACGGGGTGGGCCTCCCGCCCGATCTGGGCCCGGAGCGAGGCACGCCCGGGAGCGAGAGCTTCGGCCTGACCGGGATGCGGCAACGGATCGACCGGGTCGACGGTGGACTGACGATCGAGTCGGAGCCGGGTGTCGGCACGGCGATCTCGGTCACGGTGCCGGCGTCGGCCGACCTCGATCGGGCGTCGGCGTGACCGGGGGCGAGCGGACGCGGGTGGTGATCGTCGACGACCATCCGGTGGTCCGGGACGGGTTGCGGGGCATGTTCGCCGGCGACCCGCAGGTCGAGGTGGTGGGGGAGGCGGCCGACGGCGCCGAGGCGCTGGCGGTGGTCGACGCCACCGACCCCGACGTGGTGCTGATGGACCTCCGGATGCCCGGCATGGACGGGGTGTCGGCCATCACCGCGCTGGCCGCCCGGCGGGCCGACATCCGGGTCCTGGTGCTGACGACGTACGACACCGACAGCGACGTGCTGCCGGCGATCCAGGCCGGGGCGACCGGCTACCTGCTCAAGGACACTCCCCGCGACGATCTGGTGCGGGCGGTACGGGCGGCGGCGCGCGGCGAGTCGGTGCTGTCGCCCGCGGTCGCCGGTCGGATCATGGGCCGGTTGCGCGCCCCGACCCGGGAGGAGCTCAGCCAACGGGAGTTGGAGGTGCTCACCCTGGTCGCCCGAGGGCGGACCAACCGCGAGGCCGCCGCCGACCTGTTCATCAGCGAGGCGACCGTGAAGACCCACCTGCTGCACGCCTACGCCAAGCTCGGCGTGAGTGATCGCGCGGCGGCCGTGGCGGCGGCCTTCGAGCGCGGCCTGCTGACGCCGGGTCAGCGCTGACCTGCGACCCGCTGCGCCAGCCGGTCGGCCTGCCCGTGGTGCAGGTCGGCCACCCACTCCCAGCCGGCCTCGGCCGAGGGACCGATCCGCGGGTCGTCGGGTGTATCGCCGGCCCGCAGGGCGAGCAGGTACGCCCGGTCCCGTTCGATCCGCTCCTGTGCCTGCCCGGCCCGGCCCACCGAACCGTGGCCGGGCACCACCACCTCGACGTCGGCGGCGACGCTCTCCAGCAGCCGCAACGCCGCGAGATAGTCCTCGACCGGGTCGGCGGCGCTCTCCAGGTCGAGCATCGGGACCAGCACGTCGGAGAGCATGTCGCCGGCGATCAACACCCCGCGCTCCGCGACGAGCAGGGCCGCGTGGCCCGGCGCGTGCGCCCGGTGCTCGATGATCCGGACCTCGGGGCCGTCCCAGGGAATCGTCGCCGTGCCTTCGGGTAGGGCGGTGATCCGGCCGTACCGGTCCAGCGGCACCTGCCCGGCGATCTCCGTCTCGGCCAGGTGCTCGGTGATCCGGGCCTCGATGTCCGGGTCGGCGAGCTGTTCGCGGGCGGCCGCCGCGCAACGGGCCGTGCCGTAGCGGGGCGCGTCGCCGAGCCGCGCGTGCCAGAGCAGGTGATCCCAGTCCGGGTGTGTCGAGAAGGCAGCCAGCACGGTCCGGCCGGATGTCGACAGGTCGTCCGCGAGGCAGGTCAGTTCGTGCTCCTGCAACCCGGGATCGACGAGCAGCACACCACCCCGGCCCTGCACGATCGTGGCGTTGCTGCGGAGGAATTCGCTCTGGTGGACCAGTACGCCGTCGGTGACCTCAGTCAGCACGGTTTCGCCTCCCGGAGAGAGTAGTGGTGCATCGTGACGCCCTGGCCGAACGAGCGCTGTTCGATCAGGTCGAGGTCGATCGGGTGGTCGTAGTCGTCGAAGAGCGGCCGGCCGAAGCCGAGGATCGCCGGGTGGGTGAAGAGCAGCAGCTCGTCGAGGAGCCCCGCGCGCAGCAGTTGGGTGGCGAGGTTCGCGCCGCCCACCCCGAGGGTGCCGTCGGTCTCGGCCCGCAGCGCGGCCAGCTGGTCGATCGCGTCGTCGCCGCCGATGATCCGGGTGCCGTACCCGGCGGTGTGCCGGGTACGGGAGACGAGCACCTTGCGCGCGCCGGTCCAGATCTCGCCGTACTCGCGCATCACCTCCGGCAGCGACGCGTCCTCGCGCGCCCGGGGCCAGTACTCCTCCATGGTCTCGTAGATCACCCGCCCCTGGACCATGCCCGCGAGCGCCCGGGCCCGCGCGTTGAACTCGCGGTGCAGCTCCTCGTCGATGCGCAGCCACTCACCCGCGCCGTCGTCCCCGGGCACCTGCTCGATGCGCAGGTCGAGGGAGACGTTCATCCAGTACAGGAAACGCCCCATCCGTGTCCCCGTCCCCTAGTGGTTGCACTTTGCAACCACTATATTGATGACGAGATACCTGTCAAGGAGGTCGCGTGGAACAACGGTCGGGGTGTCCGATCAACGCCGCCGTCGAGGTGCTCGGGGACCGCTGGTCGCTGCTCGTGCTCCGCGACGTCATCTTCGGCGACCGCCGCCACTTCCGGGCCCTGCTCACCGGGTCGATCGAGGGCATCGCCTCGAACATCCTCGCCGACCGCCTGGTGCGGCTGGTGGAGGCGGGGATCCTCACCCGGGGCACCGCGGCCCGGGGGCAGCGCGCCCGCTACAGCCTCACCGAGGCCGGCATCCGGACCCTCCCGGTCATCCACGCGCTCGGCAACTGGGGGCTCGACTGGTGCCCGGGCACCGACGAGCTGCGCAGCCGGCAGGAGTTCCTGCGCGCGCAGGGCCCGGCGTTCCTCGACGAGTTGATGGACGAGCTGCGGGAGCGGCACCTGGACGCCCCGCCGACGCCGCGCAACGGCCCGGGGCCGCTGGAGCGGCTGGCCGCCGCCCGCGCCGCCGCCGCGCCGGACGAACCCGGCCGTCCGGGCGAGGCGGACCCGTCGCCGCGGTAGCCGCTCGCCGCCCGGTTCGTCCAACCGGTTGCGTGATCACGCAACCGGTTGGACCGACGCGCCCGTCCGGTGGTCGGATCTGCCGGTCGCCTCGGTGCGCCGGTCACCACGCCGGCGAAGCGGAAGGAACTGTCAGATGCGTCGACTCTCCCAGCTGCTCGTGCTGGCGCTGGTGTCCACCGGCGTCACCCTCGGCGTCGGTGCGCAGAGCGCCCAGGCCGCGGACTGCTCCGGAAACCTGATCAACCGGACGCTGGCGAAGACCTCGTCGGGTGTGACCGTCGGGGAACTGGTCGTCTACTACAACTCCAGCACCGGCAAGAACTGCGCCCGGTTCAACCACCTCGGCCCGGCCTACGGCGTGAAGAGCACGACGTACGTGTGGCTCACCGTGTGCGCCAGCGGGACCGCCCCCGACGTGTGCCGCAACGGCGAAGTCGACGACTCCATCGGGGACTTCGCGTACTACGCCGGCCCGGTCTACGTGTACGCGCCCAACAACTGCGTCCGCGCGACCGGCAACCTGATGTACCAGGGCAGTCAGGTGCGGGCCTCCACCCCGGTCAAGATCGGCTGCTGAGGGTAACCCCTCAGGGGATCGGCCACTCGTGGACCGGTCGGTTGCTGTGCATCAGGTCCACGTAGTGCCGGACCACCTCGCGCAGCGCCGCCGGCCGGTCCAGGTGGTCGGCCGACTCCAACCGGTGCAGCGTCTCGACCTGCCAGCTCGCGCCGTTGCGCCCGGTCAGGCAGCGCTGCTCGATGATGCCGAGCAGCCGGTCCCGCTCGGCCGGGTCGAGGCCCCAGCGGTCCAGCCCGTGGTACGCCAGTGGCAGCAGCCGCCGCAGCACCAGCTCGGTCACCGGCAGGTAGCCCAGCCCCGGCCAGAAGACCTGGGCGTCGATGCCGTGCCGGGCGCAGGAGTGGAAGTTCTCCTCGGCGGCGCTGAACGACATCTGCGACCAGAGCGGCCGGTCGGACTCGGCGAGTGCGCGGACCACTCCGAAGTAGAAGGCGCCGTTGGCGACGGTGTCCAGCACGGTCGGCCCGGCGGGCAGCACCCGGTTCTCCACCCGCAGGTGCGGCCGCCCCCGCAGCACGTCGTAGACCGGCCGGTTCCAGCGGTAGACGGTGCCGTTGTGCAGCCGCAGCTCGGCCAGCCTGGGCACGCCACCAGCGGCCAGCGTCCGGGCCGGGTCCTCCGGGTCGCAGACCGGCAGCAGCGCCGGGAAGTAGCGCACGTTCTCCTCGAACAGGTCGAAGACGCTGGTGATCCAGCGTTCCCCGAACCAGACCCGGGGTCGTACCCCCTGCGCCTTGATCTCCTCCGAACGGGTGTCGGTGGCCTGCTGGAACAGCGGCACCCGGGTCTCCCGCCAGAGCTCCCGGCCGAAGAAGAGTGGCGAGTTCGCGCCCAGCGCCACCTGCACCCCGGCGATCGCCTGCGCGGCGTTCCAGTGGTCGGCGAACTGGGCCGGGCTGACCTGGAGGTGGAACTGGGTGCTGGTGCAGGCCGCCTCGGGGGTGATGGTGTCGGCGGTGGTGGCCAGGCGCTCGACGCCGCTGATCGAGATCGGCAGGTCCTCGCCGCGGGCCGCGAAGATCTGCTCGTTGAGCAGCGCGTAGCGGGGGTTGGCGGAGAGGGCGTCGGCGGTCAGGTGCTCGGGACGAAGGGTCGGCAGGATGCCGATCATCACCATGTGCGCGCCGACCGCGCGGGCCTTCTCCTCGGCCGCGTTGAGGCTGGCCCGTACGTGCTCCTCGAACTGGGCGGTGCCGGTCCCGGCGAGCCGGCGCGGCGCCACGTTGATCTCGACGTTGAACTGGCCCAGCTCGGTCTGGAAGTCCGGGTCGGCGATCGCGGCCAGCACGTCGGCGTTGCGCATCGCCGGTTGCGCGTCGTCGTCGACCAGGTTCAGCTCGATCTCCAGCCCGGTCATCGGCCGTTCCACGTCGAAGCGGGACTCGCGCAGCATCTCCGCGAAGACGTCCAGGCACCGCCGTACCTTTTCCCGGTAGCGGGCCCGGTCCTCCCGGCTGAAGGTCCGCGCACCGACGTCTTCGCCCATGGTCACCGCCCTGTCACCGTTGGTTTCCCCAACCTCGCACGGGACGGCGGGACAGGGAAGGCCCGAAGGACTCTTTATCTACCCATCGGTGCCCCCGGTGATCCCTGTCGCGTCCGTACGCCGGTCGGCGGGTTCCGCCCGTCGCCCCGGCTACGCTGGCCGCCGAGTGAGGGGGAGCGCATGCGCGACAGGTGGATCCGGTACTTCGTGGCGGCGGCGGTCGCCGAGGCCTGCTCCTGGGCGGCCCTGCTGGCCGGCATGGCGGTCAAGTACGGGCCGCCGCGCAACGAGCTCGGTGTGCACGTGTTCGGCCCGGTCCACGGGGCGCTCTTCGTCGCGTACGGCCTGCTGACGCTGGTGGTGGCGCGCCGGCGCCGCTGGTCGCTGTGGCACACCGCGATCGCCCTGCTGGCCGCCGTCCCGCCCTTCGCCACCGTGCTGTTCGAGCGCTGGGCCCGCCGGCACGGCCTGCTCGCCGACCCGACCCCCGCCGAGCGCCCGCTGAGCCCGGTCTCCTGACCCCGGCCGCCGGGACGGCGGCGGGGCGGACGCTCAGGTCAGCACCGAACAGGCGGCGATGCCCAGCACCAGCAGCACGCCGAGCGTGGCCTGGAGCAGCAGCGGCGGCCCGAGGTGCGACCAGAGGGTGGCCGTGCGCGGGGTCAGCAGCTGCCCGGTGGTGAGGTTGACGATCCGTTCGATGCGGGGCGGCAGGTCGGCGTCGCGCTGCGGGCGGAGGGTGAGCTGCACGTGGTCGCCGGGGTGCAGGGCGCTCTGCGGCAGGTGACCGTGCAGCTCGACCTCGACCAGCCGGTCCCGGGAGTCGCGGACGCGGACCGGGGTGACCAGGAACTCGGGCCCCTTCTTCAGGTCCTTGAAGCTGCGCCGCGCGCCCCCGCCGCCACTGCTGAGCAGGGCCCGGGCCACCCGCAGCAGCAGCCCGGCCAGGCCCGCCGCGGTGAGCACCGCGACCAGCACCGGTTGGCCGACGCGCACCTCGCGGGCGTACCCCTCCATCAGTCGGACCAGCCGCCCGGTGACGATGCGGTCCGTCGGGTGCACGACCCGCCGGATGTGCAGCTCGGTGTCCATGTTCACCACCCAGAGTCCCTTTCCGTTCACTGATGGTATCGGCCCTTCGGGTTGAACGACGTGAATGAACTCCGGTCACGCCCCGGTCCGGCCAGGTGACATCCCGGGTGGCGCGGGTATGCGTGCGGCCGAGCTGGAAAGGGGTCGAGCATGCAGCTGTCCTTCCTGCGCCCGCTCTACGACCGTCCCGGGCCGTGGTGTTCGGTGTATCTGGACGCCTCACGGGACACCCACGACTCGCGTCCCGCGGTCGACCTGCGCTGGCGGGCCCTCAAGGGGAACCTGCTGGAGCAGGGCGCCGATCCGGTCACGATCGAGGCCGTCGAGGACGTCGTACGCCGGCACGACCCGATGCCGGGGGACTACGGGATCGCCGTCTTCGCCACCCGGGGCCGGGTGGTGCTGACCGAGTACCTCTCCGCGCCGCCGCTGCGGGACCTGGCCACCTGGTCGGCCCTGCCGCACACCATGCCGCTGGTCGCCCAGCGCGGTGAGCAGGTGGCGTGGGTGCGGGTGCTGGCCGACCGGACCGGGGCGGACGCCGTCGCGGTCAGCGCCGGCGGAGTGCCCCGCCGGGCCCACGTCAAGGGGCGGGAGAGCTACCAGTTGCGCCGGGTCCAGCCGGGTGGCTGGTCCCAGTCCCGCTACCAGCGGGCCGCGATGGAGGCCTGGCACCACAATGCCGGCGACGCCGCGGCGGCGACGGCCGACCTGGCCGACCGGGTGGGGGCCGACGTGGTGGTGGTGGCCGGGGACATCCGGGCCACCGGCATGATCGCCGCCCAGCTGCCGGAGCGCTGGCAGGACGTGCTGGTGCGGACCGACGCGGGGGCGCGTACCGGTGGGGCCGATCCGACCGCCATGGACGACCTGACCGTGCAGACCATCGCCGAGGTGGCCGACCAGCGGGTCACCGCCGCGCTCGACCGGTTCGGCGTGCAGGAGGACGTCGGCGCCGGCCTGGCCGCGGTGGTCTCCGCCCTGCAACGCAACCAGGTCGACACCATGCTGATCGTCGACGACGCCTCGGCCGACGGGGAACTCTGGGTCGGCCCCGAGCCGACCGAGATCGCCACCGACCCGGGGCAGCTGGCGGCCATGTCGGTGGCCGACCCGCAGCGGGTCCGCGCCGACGCCGCGCTGCTGCGCGCGCTGGTCGGCACCGACGCCGACCTCACCGTGCTCGCGCCGGAGGAGGCGCCGGAGCTCACCGACGGGGTCGGGGCGGTGCTCCGGTACGTGGACGCGGGCACCCCCGGGCGGGGCAATGGCTGACCGTACCGTCGCCGACCTGGTGGTCGAGCGGCTGCGGGCCTGGCGGGTGCCGCGGGCGTTCGGCTACCCGGGGGCGGCGATCGCCCCGCTGGTCGCCGCGCTCGACGACGCCGGAGGCGATCCCGTGTTCATCCCGGCCCGGCACGAGGAGACCGCCTCCTTCATGGCCACCGGGCACGCCAAGTACACCGACGAGATCGGGGTCTGCCTGGCCACCCAGGGGCCCAGCGCGGTGCACCTGCTCAACGGCCTCTACGACGCCAAGCTGGACAGCAAGCCGGTGGTGGCCATCGTCGGCGAGGACATCACCGGCCCGCTCGGCGGCGCGCACGAGGAGATCGGCCTGAGCCGGCTCTTCGGCGACGTGTGCAACCAGTTCGTCCGGTACGGGCGGGTGCCCGGGCAGGTGCCGACCCTGCTGGACCAGGCGTTCCGGACCGCCGCGGCGACCCGCAGCCCCACCTGCGTGGTGCTGCCGCTGGCGCTGCAGCTCGCGACGGTACCGGACCTGCAACCGCAGACCGCCGGGGTGCTCTCGGGCCGACCGGGCGAGCCGCTGGCCCGGGTGCTGCCGCACGACGGGGACCTGGCCGCAGCGGCCTCGGTGCTGAGCACCGGGCAGCGGGTGGCGATCCTGGTCGGCCAGGGTGGGCACGGGGCGGCGGAGCAGATCGTGACGCTCGCCGACCGGCTCGGCGCCGGCGTGGCGACGTCGCTGCTCGGCAAGCCGGTGCTGGACGAGCGGCTGCCGTTCCACACCGGGGTGCTCGGCGAGGTCGGCACCACGGCCGCCGCCCAGCTGATGGGGAGCTGCGACACGCTGCTGCTGGTCGGCACCAACGACCCGTGGACGGACTGGTTCCCGCTGCCCGGGCAGGTGCGGACGGTCCAGATCGACATCGACGGCCGACGGATCGGCACCCGCTACCCGGTCGACGTCCCGCTGGTCGGCGACGCGGGGGAGACGCTGCGGGCCCTGCTCGACCGGGTGCCGGACCGGCCCAACCGGCAGTGGCGGGGCCTGATCGAGACCTCGGTGGACCGCTGGCGGCAGGAGGCCGCCGAACGGGCCACCGCCCCCGCCGAGCCGGTGAATCCGCAGCTCGTGCTGCACGAACTGGCCGGCCGGATGCCGCACCGCGGTGCCGTCGCGGTCGACGTCGGCTCGGTCATCTACTGGTACGCCCGGCACCTGCAGCTGCCGCCGGGGGTACGGGCGCAGCTCTGCGGCACGCTCGGCTCGATGGGCTGCGCCCTGCCGTACGCGGTGGCCGCCAAGCTGGCCCGCCCGGACGAGCCGGTGCTAGCCCTGCTGGGCGACGGGGCGATGCAGCTCAACGGTTTGGCCGAGCTCATCACCGTGGCGCACCACTGGCAGGAGTGGCGCGACCCGCGACTGGTGGTGCTGGTGCTCAACAACCGGGACCATTCCGGCATGGGCGGGGGCCGGCAGCCCACCGGCGCGGTCACCGACCGCCGGCCCGACGTGCCGTACGCGGGCTGGGCCCGCCTGCTCGGCCTGCACGGCGTCCGGGTGGACCGCCCGGAACTGGTCGGCGCCGCCTGGGACGAGGTCCTCGCCGCCGACCGGCCCAGCGTGCTGGAGGCGGTGGTGGATCCGGCGGTGCCGCTGAACCCGCCGGAGCCGGCGCTGGCGGACCTGCGCGGCCTCTTCGCCGAGGGGGACGCGGCCCGCCGGGTCCGCGAACAGGTGCTGTCGGCGGAGCGCACCGTGGAGGCCGAGGACCTGGTCTGAGCCGCGGTGGACGCGGCACCGGCCCTCCGGTGCCGCGGCTGCCCCGTCCCGCCCTCGACGCCGGAGTCCGCTGCTGTCCCGCCCCCGCTGCCCACCCGCGCAGCTGTCCCGCCCCCGCCCCGCCGCCCCATCCCTGCCGCCCGCTGCCAGCGACGCACGCCGGGGTCACGTGAGAGCGCGGGAACCCGGCACCGGCTGCCGCCGCGCAGGGCGCCATCTCTCACCGAGATTTCCGACGCGCCCGTCGATCTTGCACTTCCTGCCCCGACAAAGGGTTCAGTTCTCCCATGTCACCCACCACAAGTGCAAGATCGCCGAGGCGCTTCACGTGCGGGGTGCGGGCGCGGGGAGCCCGGGAGCCGCGGCGGGGGCGTGCTGGAAGCGCGGGTGTGCCGTAGCGGTGGCGGCGTGCGGGGCGGTTGGGCGGCCCAGCGGTCGGACAATCGGCGGCGGGATGCGTGCCCACCCGCCGCACGGGAGTGCCGGTATGCGCTGGACCTGGCCCGCCGCGCCCGGGGGCCCCGGTGTGCGCCGGACCTGGCCCACCGCACGGGCGTCCCGGTACGCGCCGACCGGCCTGCCGCTCCCGTTGCGCCCCCGGACGGTGCACCCCGGAGATTGGTCCGGCCCGTGGAGGGATGCCCCGTTTAGACCCCATCGGGACGGGAAGCCGGGCCGCGTGGTGAGCGAACGAGGCGTGGTGGGATCGGTGCGCAAGGGGCCGTCGGGGTCGGCGGGCCGGGGCACCGGTCCGGCCGTCGAGCGGGTGGTGGCGGTCGGCAGCACCGCTCGCGTCCTGCTCGCCGCGGCGGTGCGGGCGCTGCGCGGCGACGACTGCGCCGACCTCGGCCGCGCCGGCTCGCTCACCCGGCTGGCCGGCGCGCCCGAGCCGGTCCGGCGGGCCGCCGCCGCACGTGCCGCCGGCCGGCGGGCGCTGGCCCCGGCGCGGGTCGCCGAGGTGGACGCCGAACGGGTGGCGGAGTGGATCGCCGAGCAGTACCCGGCCGGCCGCTGGCCGGGCGCGGTGCTCGGCTCGCCGCACGGCGCGGCGGTGCACCTGGCGGTCGCCCTGGGCGTGCCCTGGCTGCCGGCCACCTTCGAGATGTCCGTGAACTGGCCGCGCGGCGCGGTCGACCGTCCGCACGCCGCGCTCGACCACGGTGCCGCGCTCGCCGCGCGGCTGCTGGCCGGCAACCCGGACGTCCACGTCCGCCAGGTGCACTGCCCGGCCAGTCGCGGGGTGGCGGCCGGCGCGACCGTGTCGCTCGCGGTGCGCTGGCGGTCGCTACCCAGCGCGTACGCCCGGTTCCTGGCCGAACGGCTCGACCCCGGCGCGCCGGTGCTGCTGCTGCACGACGCGCGCACCTGGCCGGTACGCGACGACGGGCAGGGGCACAGCTTCCAGATCGGCTCGCCGGCCAGCGGCCTCGACCCGGTCGACTTCCACCCCGACGCGCCCGCGTTGCGTCAGCTGCTGCGGTCGGCCGGCGGCGACGGGGCGCACTGGACGCCACCGGACGTCTCCCGCGCGGGGGCGGACGCCGAGCACGGCGTCGAGTCCGGTTTCGAGCACGCCCTGCGCGACTGGGCCGGCCGGCACGGGAGTCCCCTGCACCGGGTCCTCGTCCCGCAGCCGGACGTGCTCAGTGCCGCGACCGCCGACCTGTACCGGCAGTGGCTGCGCCGCTGCGGCAAGACCGGCAACCGGCTGGTGGTCGAGTGCGGCCGGCTGCTCGACCCCTGGCAGGTGCTCCGGGCCGGGCTGGTGCCGTACTGGTGCGAGAACGCCACCCGGCGTCGGGTGCAGGGGGTCGAGTGGTGGCTGGCCGGCAGCGAGCCGTTCAGCTCGGTGGACGTGCTGCCGGAGCCGCCCGGGGTGCGCTCGCCCGCCCTGGCCGGGCTGCCGCAGTGGCTCGCGGTGGCGGCGTTCGGCCGCCGTCGCCGGGCCCTCGACCGGGGTGCGGCGCGCGGCTACCCGGTCTCCCAGGTGCCGACCCGACGCGCCACGGAGGTGTTGCGCAACCAGCCGTACGACCTGCCGTTGCCGCCCCTGCTGACGATGGACGAGGCGCTGGTGGCGCTCCGGGACGCGGGTGCCCACCAGGGGCTGCTGCTCTCCTGACCCGGCCACCAACAACGGCGAATCATCCTCGCGATCCTGCGGTCCGTGATTGAGTACCTACGGAGCGGGAACACCGCTCGCTGCGACGGCCCACGACGCCGCGTGGCGGGCCGCATCGCCCGTTCCTGGCGTTCCGTCACGTAACCCACTTCCGGCCCGGTGCGTGGCCCGACCACGCGCACGACCGGTCTTCCCTTATCCGGGCGGGGGACCTTCCTGAGGGAGGCGCGGATGTTCGGACAGACCACCACACCCACACCACCACCCACCGAGCGGGGCCTGGAGGACCTGGACGCGGCGGCGCTCGCGTACGCGGCCCGGATCGAAGGGCTGCCGCCCGAGCGGCGGCAGGAGGCGCGCGACGACCTCGTCCGCTTCGCGCTGCCCTTCGCCGGCCGGCTGGCCCGCCGCTACCGGGGACGCGGGGAACCGCTGGAGGACCTGGAACAGGTGGCCCGCCTCGGCCTGGTCAACGCCGTCGACCGGTACGACCCGGAACGGGGCTCCTTCACCGCGTACGCGGCGATCACCATCGTCGGGGAGATCAAACGGCACTTCCGGGACCGCACCTGGGGCGTGCACGTGCCCCGCCGGCTGCGCGACCTGATTCTGGAGGTCGGGCAGGCCACCGCGGCGCTGACCAGTGAGCTGTCCCGGGCGCCGAGCGTGGCGGAGCTGGCCGAGCGGCTGGAGACACCGGAGGAGGAGATCCTCGCGGCCCTGGAGTCGGCCGCCGGCTACAGCCCCGCCTCGCTCAACGCGCCGGTCGGTGGCGAGAGCTCGGCCGAGTTCGGCGACCTGGTCGGCGAGTCCGACAACGCCCTGGAATCGGTGGACGACCGGGTGACCGTGAGCGGCCTGCTGCACCGGCTGCCCTGGCGCGAGCGGCGGATCCTCGCCATGCGCTTCTACGGCAACCAGACCCAGGCGGAGATCGCCGCCCGGTTCGGCATCTCCCAGATGCACGTCTCCCGACTGCTCTCCCGGGCGCTGACCTGGCTGCGCCAGGCGATGCTCGCCGACGCCCCGCCGCCCTGGCAGAACGGGGCGGCCGAGTCGGAGCCGGCGAAGACCCGGATCTCGGTCAAGCAGGCCGGGGACCGGGTGGTCGTCGAGGTCGGGGGAGAGGTCGACCGGGACGGTGCCCACCAGCTCCGCCGGGCGATGCTGGAGGCGGTGACCGGGCAGCCCCGCGAGGTGGTGGTCGACCTGGTCGGCGCGGGTGGTTTCGACGCCGGCGGGATCGCCGCGCTGATGGCCGGCCGGGACGCGGCCGCCCGGACCGGGGTGCCGCTGCGGCTGACCCGGGTCCAGCCGGCGGTGCGCCGCTCGCTCGCCGCGGCCGGCATGCCGCCCGCCGACTGACTCCGCCCGACACACGTGGAAGGGGCCCCTCCGCAGAGGGGCCCCTTCGCGTACGTCCGGTCAGTTCTGCGGGGTGTCGCCGTGCCCGCGCGGGTGCCGCCACCGGTCGTCGGGCTGCTCGTCGCGCTGCGCGCCGGGGGCGTTCTCCTCCGGTTCCTCGGTCTCCTCGAAGCTGGGCCGGCGCACGTCCTCCGGCTCGGGGACCACGACCGGGCGGGCGCCCGACTGCGGCGCCGGCTGGTACTCGACGGCCTCGCGGGCGCCGTGCGCGCCCTCGGCGGCCGGCGACTCGGGCAGCTTGCGGACGTGGTGCAGCTCCTCGGCGAAGGTCTGCGGCGGCTTGGTGGTCCGCTGCGGCAGGTCGCGGCCGAGGTCCGAGACGAGCGGGCCGTACTTGGCGTCGAACGCGGGCCGCTCGGAGCGGATCCGGGGCATCCGGTCGAAGTTGCGCAGCGGCGGCGGGCAGGTGGTGGCCCACTCCAGCGAGTTGCCGAAGCCCCACGGGTCGTCCACGGTCACCATCGCCCCGTACCGCCAGGACTTCCAGATGTTGTAGATGAAGAACAGCGTCGACGCGCCGAGGATGAACGAGCCGACGGTGGAGATCTCGTTCAGCACGGTGAAGCCGTCGCTGGGCAGGTAGTCGGCGTACCGGCGGGGCATGCCCTCGTTGCCCAGCCAGTGCTGCACCAGGAAGGTGGCGTGGAAGCCGATGAACATGGTCCAGAAGTGCATCTTGCCCAGCCGCTCGTCGAGCAGCCGCCCGGTCATCTTCGGGAACCAGAAGTAGATCCCGCCGAACGCCGCGAAGACGATCGTGCCGAAGAGCACGTAGTGGAAGTGCGCCACCACGAAGTACGAGTCGGTGACGTGGAAGTCGACCGGCGGGCTGGCCAGCAGGACTCCGGTCAGACCACCGAGCAGGAAGGTGACCAGGAAGCCGACCGCGAAGAGCATCGGCGTCTCGAAGGTGAGCTGGCCCTTCCACATGGTGCCGATCCAGTTGAAGAACTTCACCCCGGTCGGCACCGCGATCAGGTAGCTCAGGATGCTGAAGAAGGGCAACAGCACCTGGCCGGTGGCGAACATGTGGTGCGCCCAGACGCTCATCGACAGCACGGTGATGGCGATGGTGGCCAGCACCAGGCCGGTGTAGCCGAAGATCGGCTTACGGGAGAAGACCGGGATGATCTCGGTGATGATGCCGAAGAACGGCAGCGCGATGATGTAGACCTCGGGATGGCCGAAGAACCAGAACAGGTGCTGCCAGAGCATCGGCCCGCCGGTGGTCGAGTCGTACACGTGCGAGTGCAGGATCCGGTCCGAGGCGAGCGCGAAGAGCGCGGCCGCCAACAGCGGGAAGACGAAGATCGCCAGGACGCTGGTGAGCAGCAGGTTCCAGGTGAAGATCGGCATCCGGAACAGCGTCATGCCGGGGGCGCGCAGGGTCAGGATCGTGGTGATCAGGTTGACCGCGCCGAGGATGGTGCCCAGGCCGGAGACCGCCAGCCCGACGATCCACATGTTCCCGCCCGCCCCGGGGGTGTGCTGCGCGGTGCTCAGCGGGGTGTACGCGGTCCAGCCGAAGTCGGCCCAGCCCTGCGGGGTGATGAAGGCGCCCACCGCGATCGCCGCGCCGAAGAAGTACAGCCAGTACGCGAAGGCGTTGAGCCGGGGAAAGGCGACGTCCGGGGCGCCGATCTGCAACGGCACGATGTAGTTGCCGAAGCCGAACACCATCGGGGTGGCGAACAGCAGCAGCATGATCGTGCCGTGCATGGTGAAGAGCTGGTTGTACTGCTCGGGGGAGAGGAACTGCATCCCCGGCCGCGCCAGCTCGGCCCGGATCAGCAGGGCCATCACCCCGCCGATCAGGAAGTACCCGAACGAGGTGGCCAGATACATCAGGCCGATCAGCTTGGCGTCGGTGGTGCGCAGCAGCCGCCAGAACGAGTTTCCCTTGATCGCTTCCCGGACCGGTCCGGGATAGCCGCCGAACCGGGCGGGCGCGAGGATCGCCGGCCCCCGGTCTCGTGCCGGCTCCGTGACTACCCGCTTGGGCATAGCTCTCACCCCGTCGTGACGACAGAAAGGACGGGCACGCCTACCCGGCCCTCTGTCCATAAAACCAGGCGAGAGCGGAGAATTCGGTCAGTTCGCCGGTAGCATCGCCCAGACGACCTTGCCGGCACCCGCCGGGACACTGCCCCAGCGCTGCGCCAGCTCGCGGACCAGCATCAGCCCCCGGCCGCCCTCGGCCCGCAGGTCGCGGCCGGTCAGGGCCCGGGCGTCGGCCGGGCTGCCGTCCATCACGGCGACCCGCAGGTACGGCCGTTGCAGGGTCAGCGTCACCTGCATCGGCGTGCCGGCGTGCCGGACCACGTTGCCGACCAGTTCGCTCAGCACCAGCGAGGCGGGGCCGGCCAGCTCCGGCACGTTCCACCGGCCACAGGCGTCGGTGACCAGCTCCCGGGCCCGCCGGCAGGCCCCGGCGACCGGCTCCAGCCGGACCCGCAGCCGGGGTGCCACCGTCTCCCCGGCCAGCGCGGTCGCCTCGGCGCAGTCCCGGCGCACCGGCACCACCCGGCAGACGGCGGACGCGGCGAGCCGGTCGGCCACCTCCCGCGGCGGGGCGCAGAGCACCATCGGCACGGCCGGCCAGTCCGCGGCCCGCCGCGCGGCGGCCGCGAAGACGGAGAGTGCCAGCGGGTCGAGCACGCTGAGCTTCTCCAGGTCGACGACGAGCGCGTCGGGCAGCGCGGCCAGGCAGTTCTCCAGCACCGCGTGCACCGACCGCATGGTGCCCAGATCCAGCGCACCCGCGAACCGGACGACGGTGACCGGCGACTCGTCGCGGACCTCGCACCTGATCCGGGTCGACATCGTGGGCCCTCGTTTCGGTCTCGTCCGTGGAGCCATCGAGGTACCCCGGCCGCCCGGCGGCGAAACCGGACCGACCGCCCGTCCGCCGCTGGTCAGCGGCGATTCAGGTCACGTGTGGTGAGCAGCCCGAGACCGATCATGCCGAGCCCCAGCAGCAGGTGCAGCCAGTTGTCGGCGCCGTTGACCGGGATGAAGTTCGCGCCGCTGCCGTGGTCGACCACCAGGCCGTAGAGCCACAGCACGAGATAGATCGCGCCGCCACCGACCAGGAAGGTCCGGGCCCCGGTGACCGTCTTGGACATCATCAGCCCGGCCACCCCGAAGAGCAGGTGCACGACGTTGTGCAGCACGGAGACCTGGAACACGCCGAACAGCTCCGCGCCCGACCCGTGCCCGGCGAAGCGGATGTCGCCGTAGCTGGTGGTGACCCCGGGGATGAAGCCCAGCACCCCGATCACCAGGAAGAGCACGCCGACGGCCGAGGCGGCCCGGCGGGACGCCGCGCGACCGTCGGCCGGGTTGCGCCGCCCGCGCGAGTGGGCCATCGAGTTCGTCATGCCGGCCTCCTCACCTGGCAGGGGACCGGGCGGCATTCCCTCGACCACCGGTGGCAAACGCGACCGGCCCGACCGCGCGGGGCGACCGGGCCGGTGGACGGTACGACTCAGGCGGGCTGCAACGGCCGTGCGGCCTGCTGCCGGACCCGCTCGTACAGCTCGACGTAACGCTGCGCCATCACCGCCGGGGTGAACCGGGTGGCCGCCTCCCGCCGGCACTCGTCCGGGTCGAGCAGGCCGGCCGCCATGACCAGGTCGCCCAGCTCCTCCTCGTCGGTGGTGAGCAGCCCGGTGCGACCGTGCTCGATCAGCTCCGGCAGGCAGCCCCGGGCGGTGGCCACCACCGGCGTGCCCAGGGCGAGCGACTCGACCACCGCCGTGCCGCCCGGCTCCTCCCAGCGCAGCGGGAACAGCGACGCGCGCGCCCCGGCCAGCAGGTCGTCGCGCTCCTGGCCGGCCACCGTGCCGACCCAGCGGACCAGTTCCCCGTCGACGTGCGGCGCCACCTGGTCGTAGAAGAACCGGACGTCCGGGTTCTGCCGGGCCTCGTCGCCGGCCGCCGCCAGGTCCTCCGGCCGGTGGTACGGCCCGACCGGGCCGGCGAGCACCAGCGGGAACCCGGCCTGCTGGGCCAGCCGGGCCCCCAGGTCCTGCCCCTTGCCGGGGTTGATCCGGCCGAGGATGAGCAGGTAGTCGCCCTTCTCGGTGGCCGGCCGGCGGTCCGCGTCCACCGCGAGCGGGGTGGACAGGTGCACGTGCCCGACCGAGTGGTCGCGCAGCGCCTGCGGCGCGCGGGCGAGCTGGGAGGCGGAGACGCCGTTGACCCGGACCCGCTCGCCGGCGTCGAGGTTGCCGTACAGCTCGGGGTGTTTGGCCAGGTCCCAGTGCAGGGTGTGCAGCACCGGCGGGCCGTCCGGGCCCATCGCCGCCATGGTGGCCAGGCCGACGGCCTCGACGTGGTCGTGCACGAGGTCGATGTCGTCGCGGCGGTGCAGTTCCCGGACCACGCCGGACAGGTGCGCCTGGGACACGCCGCAGACCTGGTTGTAGGGGCGCTGCAGGGCGTGGAACTGCCCGTCCGGGAAGACCGAGATCTTCTCGTCCACCGGCAGCGTGCTGGTCTCCACGGAGGCGAGCACCACCCGTACCCCCAGCTTGCGCAGCTCCGGCACGAGCGTGGCCACGACGTTCTCGATCCCGCCGTAGCCGGGGGGCGGGACGGACAACCACGGACCCGAATTCATCAGGACGGTGAGACTCATGGTGCGGTGTTCCTTCCCTCGGCGGCGCCCCCGTCGGCCTTCCGCCCGCCAGCGACCGGTCGCACCGACCGGCCGTCGTCCGCCGGCCCGGTGGACCGGCTCCTGTCACCGTGGCCCGTGGGCCTCACGCCGCGACCCGCCGCCGGGGAACCCGGTGGCGCAGCTGCGCCAGCGGCGGGCGCTCCTCGATCGACACGTCGTTGACCACGATCTCCCGTTCCAGGTTCGGCAGCGTCTCGGAGCCGCCCCGGCGGAACTGGGTCAGCAGCGCGGCCGGCGCGGTGCCCGGCGCGGCCCAGCCCCGCCGTTGCAGCCGGTTCCAGGCGGTGAGCATGATCTGCGCGGACATCCGGCCCAGCGCCTCGGTGTCCTGGTGCCGGTGCTTGCGCTCGCCCAGGTCCACCTGGGCCAACGCGTCCAGCCCGACCAGCTCCAGCAGGTCGATCAGCATGGCCGTCTCCACCCCGTACCCGGAGACGAACGGCACCTGCTCCAGCACCTCCCGGCGGCCGGCGTACTCGCCGGCGAGCGGCTGCACGAAGCCGGCCAGCTCCGGCCAGAACAGGTTGAGCAGCGGCCGGGCCATCAGCTCGGTCACCCGGCCGCCGCCGTCGGTCTCCACGCCGGTCGCCCGGACCAGCGGCCGGTGGTAGAAGCCCTTGACGAAGTCGACCGACGGGTCGGTCAGCAGCGGACCGATCAGCCCGGTGACGAAGTGCGGCCGGAACTCGCGCAGGTCGGCGTCGACGAACGCGACCACGTCACCCTCGGCCGCGGCCAGGCCGGCCCAGAGCGCGTCGCCCTTGCCGGTCAGCCGGGGCAGTCCCCGGGTCATCGCGTCCTGGCTGACCACCTCGGCCCCGGCGGCCCGGGCCACCTGCGCGGTCCGGTCGGTGGACCGGGAGTCGACCACGATCAGTTCGTCGACCAGCGGCACCCGGTCCATCAGGTGCTCCCGGATCGTCGACACGATCGCGCCGACGGTGGACTCCTCGTTGCGGGCCGGCAGCACGACGCTGACCCGGTTCTCCCCCTTGGCCCGCACGAGTCGCCGGGCCGGCCAGTCCTCCGCGGATGTGGTGCGGTAGGTGGCCCATGCCTCCACCACCGGTGAGACGGTCGATTCTGTATCCCGCACGGGCACCCCCTGGTTCGTGGCGGAAACGCGGATTCTGTTTTCCCTATTCGTCGCCCGCGCTAACCGGATCATGCCTAACAGCTTGATCACGACCGGCGCACGGGCCGGTTCCCCCCGCGTGAACGTTTGATTGCGCAGCCGGCAGGGGAGAGCAGACCCGAGTTGTTTCAATCGCGGCGAGAGGGTCGACGGAATATGCGCACGTGCCGGGTGGGACTGGTAGGGGCCGGCGGGGTGGCGCAACGCCATGCCAAGGTATTGACGGGCTTCGAGGACGTGGAACTGCTGGGAGTGACCGACGTCGCCCGGGACGCGGCGGAGGCGCTCGCCGGGACGCACGGGGCGCGCACCTTCGCCGACGTGGACGCACTGCTCGCCGCCGGCCCGGACGCCGTGTACGTCTGCGTGCCGCCGTTCGCGCACGGTCCGGTCGAGGAGGCGGTGATCGCCGCCGGCGTGCCGATGTTCGTGGAGAAGCCGGTGGCGGTGGACCTGGAGACCGCCGAGCGGATCGCCGACCTGGTGCAGCAGCGCGGGCTGCTCACCGGCGTCGGTCACCACTGGCGTTACCTGCACGTGGTCGAGGAGGCGCGCCGGCTGCTCGCCGACCGTCCGGTGCGGATGGTCAACGGCGCCTGGCTGGACAAGGTGCCGCCGGTGGCCTGGTGGGCCCGGCGGGACCGCTCCGGCGGCCCGGTGGTCGAGCAGGCCGCGCACGTGCTGGACCTGGTCCGGCTGCTGGTCGGGGAGGCCACCGAGGTGACCGCGTACGGCGACGGGACCCCGCCGCCGGTGGAGGGGGCCGACATCGACTCGGTCACCGCGGCGACGCTGCGCTTCGCCTCCGGGGCGGTGGGCACCCTCACCGCCGCCTGCGTGCTCACCTGGAAGCACCGGGCCGGGCTGGAGATCCTGGCCGACGGGCTGGCGCTGTCGCTGGCCGAGGACGGGCTGACCATCCGCGACGCCGACGGCGAGCGGCACCTGCCCGCCGACCCGGACGGCGCCCGGGTGGCCGTCGACCGGGCCTTCGTCGACGCGGTGCGGGGCGTCGGCGACGACGTCCGGGTGCCGTACGCCGAGGCGCTGCGCACCCAGCGGCTGGCCCTGGCGGTGGCCGAGTCGGCGCGGACCGGACGCAGTGTGGCGCTGCCCACCGGGCCGGCCGCCCGGCTCACTCCGGCCGTGGCCGACGCCGCGCCGGCCGAGGGGGTGACCGTCGATGCGTGACCGGGTGGTGGTGGTGAGCGGGCCGGGTCGCGTCGAGCTGGTCGAGCAGGACGCGGCCGAGCTGCCCGAGGGCTCCTTCCGGGTGGAGACGCTCTACAGCGGGGTCTCCGCCGGCACCGAGCTGAGCTTCGTCAAGGGCACCAACCCGTACCTGCACGTCACCTGGAACCCGGGGCTGGGCCTGTTCCAGCCCGGCGAGGCCAGCACGCCGTACCCGGTCAGCCGGCTGGGCTACATGCAGGTCGGTCGGGTGGTGGAGAGCCGGACCCCGGCGGTGCCGGTCGGCACGGTGGGCGCGATGACCTACGGGCACCGCAGCGGCTTCGTCGCCGACCCGCTGGCCGAACGGTTCGTCGCGCTCCCCGACGACCTGGACCCGATGCTCGGCGTGTACGTGGCCCACATGGGACCGATCTGCGCCAACGGCCTGCTGCACGCCGCCGCCGACCTGTGCGGCACCGACGTGCGCTCGCTCGGCGACGGCGTACGCGGGCGCCGGGTCGCGGTGGTCGGCAGCGGCGTCGTCGCGCTGCTCACCGCGCTCTTCGCCCGCCGGCACGGTGCCGCCTCGGTGGTGGTCCTCGACCCGACCCCGGCGCGCCGGGAGGTCGCCGAGGCGCTCGGGCTGGAGATCCTCGACCCGGAGGCGGACGACCCGGCGGTGGTGCTCAAGACCCGGTGGAACCACGCCGCCGGGGACCGGGGCGCCGACGTGGTGTTCCAGTGCCGGGGCCAGGCCTGGGCGTTGCAGCTCGCGCTGCGCCTGCTGCGCCCCCAGGGCACCGTCATCGACCTGGCCTTCTACCAGGCGGGCGCGGACGAGGTCCGGTTCGGTGAGGAGTTCCACCACAACGGGCTGTCGCTGCGCTGCGCCCAGATCGGGCGGGTGCCGCGCGGGCTCGCCCCCACCTGGGACCGGGAGCGGCTCTCCGCCGAGACGATCGAGCTGCTGCGCCAGTACGGCGACCAGATCCGCAAGCACCTCGTCTCGGCGGTGGTGCCGCTGGACGAGGCGCCGGCGCTGCTGACCGACCTGGCCGAGCGCCGCCGGTCCGAACTCCAGGTGGTGTTCACCGGCTGAGCCTGCGCGGGGGCCCGCTACCGTGCTGCCATGACCACGAACGCCGGCCGGGCCCCCGGATTCGCCGCCCTGCTGCCCTACCTGCGCGCCCACCGCGGCACCCTCGTCGCGGTGGGCGCGTTGTCGCTGGCCGGCGCGGCGGCGTCGCTGGGCCAGCCGCTGCTCACCCGGCTGGTGCTCGACCGGATCACCGCCAGCCGCCCGGCCGGCACCCTGGTCGTCGCCCTGGTGACGCTGGTGCTGCTCGGCGCCCTGCTCGGCGGGGTCCGCGACTACCTGCTCCAGCGCACCGCCGAGGGGCTGGTGCTGGGTACCCGACGGCGGCTCGCCGGGCACCTGCTGCGGCTGCCGATCGCCGAGTACGACCGGCGGCGCACCGGCGACCTGCTCTCCCGGGTCGGCGCGGACACCACCCTGCTGCGGGCCGTGGTCACCTCCGGGCTGTTCGAGACGGTCACCGGCGCGGTCATGGTGCTCGGCGCGGGCACCGCGATGCTGCTGCTGGACCCGCTGCTGTTCGGGGTGACCCTGGCCGCCGTGGCGGTGGGGGTCGGCTTCGCGCTGACCTTCGCCCGGCGGGTGCGGGGCCTGGCCCGGCAGGCCCAGGAGCGGGTGGGCGAGATGACCTCGGCCGTGGAGCGGGCGATCTCGGCGGCCCGGACCATCCGGGCCAGCCGGGCCGAACGCCGCGAGGCCGCGACGGTCACCGACAGCGCCACCGAGGCGTACGCGGCCGGACTGCGGGTGGCCCGCGCGCAGGCCGTGGTCGGCCCGGCCGGGACGGTCACCGTGCAGGGCGCGTTCCTGCTCGTGCTGGCGGTCGGCGGGGCCCGGGTGGCCTCCGGCGCGCTCGGCGTCGGCGACCTGGTGGCCTTCGTGATGTTCCTGTTCTTCCTGGTGCTGCCGCTCGGCCAGGCGGTGCACGCGTACACCCAGTTGCAGAGCGGTTTGGGCGCGCTGGCCCGGATCGAGGAGATCCTGGCGGTGCCGGCGGAGGGGGCGGACGACCGCCCGGCCCGGGCGGCGGCCCGGCCGGCCGGCGGGGCCCCGGCGGCTCTCGCGTTCGACCGGGTCGACTTCGCCTACCCCGGCGGCGCGCCGGTGCTGCACGAGGTGAGCTTCACCGTCCCGGCCGGCACCCGGACCGCGCTGGTCGGCCCCTCCGGCGCCGGCAAGTCCACCCTGCTCGCCCTGGTCGAGCGCTTCTACGAGGTCACCGGGGGCGCCCTGCGCCTGGACGGCACCGACGTGCGGGACCTGCCGCGCGACGTGCTGCGGGCCCGGCTCGGCTACGTCGAGCAGGAGGCGCCGGTGCTCGCCGGCACGCTGCGCGAGAACCTGCTGATCACCACCCCGGACGCCGGGGAGGACCGGCTGCGCGCGGTGCTCGCCGAGGTCAACCTCGCTCACCTGGCCGAGCGGACGCCGCAGGGGCTGGACGTGCCGGTCGGTGAGGGCGGCGTGCTGCTCTCCGGCGGGGAGCGGCAGCGACTGGCCATCGCCCGGGCGCTGCTGGCCGGGCCGCCGGTGCTGCTGCTCGACGAGCCGACCAGCAACCTCGACGCCCGCAACGAGGTGGCGCTGCGCCGGGCCATCGACGCGGTGGCGGTGCGCCGGACCCTGCTGATCGTGGCGCACCGCCTCTCCACCGTCGTGGACGCCGACCAGATCGTCGTCCTCGACGGCGGCCGGGTGGTCGCGGTCGGCACCCACGACGAGCTGACCTCGACCAGCCCGCTCTACCGCGAGCTGGCCAGCCATCAACTGCTCGTCAGCTGACCGGACAGACCGCCGCTGAGCTGCCCGAACGGCGACAAGACCGGACAGTGCGCGAACCCTGCGCCAGCCGGGGGTCACAATCGGCTCCGGTTCGCGTACCGTTGCCGCTCATGGGTGTGTCGCAACGCGTGAAGAGCAGGTTCCGCCGGTTCCTCCAGCGCCCGGGGACGACGGTCGACCTGGCCCCGCTGGAGAAGCTGCTGCCGGCGATCGAGGCGCGCGAGGAGGAGCTGGAGAAGCTCTCCGACGCCGAGCTGACCGAGGCCGCCGGCCGGGCCGAGGGGTACGAGGAACTCTGCGCGATCGGCCGTGAGGCGGCCCGGCGCGGGATCGACCAGCGGCCGTACGACGTCCAGCTGCTGGGCGCGATGGCGCTGCTCTCCGGCAAGGTGGCCGAGATGGCCACCGGTGAGGGCAAGACGCTCACCGCGACCGTCGCCGCGTACGGCCACGTGCGGCTGGGCAACGGCCCGGTGCACGTGCTCACGGTCAACGACTACCTGGCCCGCCGCGACGCCGAGTGGATGGAGCCCGTCTACACCCTGCTCGGGCTCACCGTGGGCTGGGTCAACGAGGCGTCGACGCCCGAGGAGCGGCGCGCCGCGTACGCCTGCGACGTCACCTACGTGTCGGTCAGCGAGGCCGGCTTCGACTTCCTGCGCGACCAGCTCGTCACCGACCTGGCCGACCGGGTGCAGCCGCCGCTGAAGACCGCGATCGTGGACGAGGCCGACTCGATCCTGATCGACGAGGCCCGGGTGCCGATGGTGCTGGCCGGCGCGGTGCCGGGCGAGCAGGACCCGGTGCACGCCGCCGCCGCGCTGGTCCGGGGCCTGCGCAAGGGCCGGCACTACACCGTCGCCGAGGACGGCCGCAGCGTCGCCTTCACCTCGGCCGGCCTGGCCACCGTCGAGGCCAAGCTCGGCGGCATCGACCTGTACGACGAGGAGCACGTCGGGCAGCTCTCCGCGGTCAACGTGGCGCTGCACGCGCACGCCCTGCTGCACCGCGACGTCGACTACATCGTCCGGGACGACACCGTCGAGCTGATCGACGAGATGCGCGGCCGGGTGGCCCAGCGCCGCCGCTGGCCGGACGGGCTCCAGGCCGCGGTCGAGGCGAAGGAGGGCCTGGACGCCAGCGCCGAGGGCGAGGTGCTGGGCACCGTCACCGTGCAGGCGTACATCGCGCTCTACCCGACGGTCTGCGGGATGACCGCCACCGCGGTGCTGGTGGGCGACCAGCTGCGGGAGTACTTCGGCCTCGAGGTGGCGGTGATCCCGCCGAACACCCCGTGCATCCGTGCGGACGAGACGGACCGCATCTACGCCACCCGGGCCGAGAAGGAGGAGGCGCTGATCGACGAGATCCGGCGCTGCCACGAGGCCGGTCGCCCGGTGCTGGTCGGCACCCTCGACGTCAAGGAGTCCGAGGGCCTGGCCGCCGGGCTGCACGCGGCCGGGGTGTCCTGCGTCGTCCTGAACGCCAAGAACGACGACGAGGAGGCGGCGATCATCGCCGAGGCCGGCGCGTACGGCGCGGTGACCGTCTCCACCCAGATGGCCGGCCGGGGCGTCGACATCCGGCTCGGCGGCAGCGACCAGGCCGACCGGGAGCGGGTCGCCGAGCTGGGCGGTCTCTACGTGATCGGCAGCGGCCGGCACGACAGCCGCCGGGTGGACGACCAGCTGCGCGGCCGGGCCGGCCGGCAGGGTGACCCGGGTGGCTCGGTCTTCTTCGTCAGCCTGGAGGACGACCTGGTCGTCCGGCACGCCGGCGACACCGTGCCGCCGTCGCCGCGGATGAACGCCGACGGCCTGGTCACCGACCCGCAGGTGGACTACGCGGTGGAACACGCGCAGCGGGTCGCCGAGGGGGTCAACCACGAGATCCACCGCAACACCTGGCGCTACAGCCAGGTGATCGAGCAGCAGCGCAAGGCGCTCGCCGAGCGGCGGGAGCGGCTGCTGACCAGCGACATCGCGGCGCTGATGCTGCTGGAGCGGGTGCCCGAGAAGGCCGGCGAGATGGACGAGGACCTGCTCGCCGAGGTGGCCCGCTCGATCGCCCTCTACCACCTGGACCGGCTCTGGGCCGAGCACCTGGCCGAGCTCTCCGAGGTCCGGGAGGGCGTGCACCTGCGGGCGCTGGGCCGGCTGGACCCGCTGGACGAGTTCCACCGCAGCGCGGTGCCGGCGTTCAACGCGCTGATGCCGGAGATCGAGACGCGCACCATCGTCACCTTCGAGGAGACCGAGTTCGACGACGGCTGGGAGCCGGACGCCTCGAAGCTGGTGCGGCCGAGCGCCACCTGGACGTACCTGGTGCACGACAACCCGTTCGGCTCGGAGCTGGACCGGCTGATCGCCTCGGTCGGGCGGCGGCTCATCTCCGGTTCGCGCTGACGTTCCGCGAGGGGTCCCATCCGTTGGGTAATCGACGGATGGGACCCCTTTGCGCGGTTTCGATCCTGGTTTGCGAGGGTAGTAGGCCTGGGCTTCGGATCAGGGAGATGGGAAGCGGATGCGACAGGCAACGACGCCGGACCGACGCACCGCGGGCACGGTGGAGGCCGTGACCCGGTGAACCTCGACATGCGCGAACCGATGAGCGACACGCTCGGGGTCCTGGAGACCGCCGCCCTGCTGCGCGAACTGACCGCCGGGCTGATCGCGGTCACCGACTTCGACGAGGCGTTGCGGGAGCTGGTCCGGATCGCCCGGGACGCCGTACCCGAGGTGGCCAGCTGCGGGTTCACCGCCCTGCGGGCCGGCGAGCCGGCCGGGGTGGCCGCCTCCGACCCGGAGCGCGCCGAGCTGGACGACCTGCGGCACGGCCCGGACACCCCGGCGCTGGCCGCCATCCACCGGCGGGACATGGTCACCGCGCCGGACCTCGACCGGGAGACCCGCTGGCCCGGCTGGACCGACCGGGCCCGCGCGCTCGGCGTGCACGGCGTGATCTCCGCCCCGGTCGACGTCGACGAGCAGGTCATCGGCGCGATCAACCTCTACGCCGCCGCCCCCGACGTGCTCACCACCCGGCACCAGCTCACCGCGATGCTCCTCGCCGAGCACGCCGGCCTGCTGCTGGCCGCGGTGCGGGACCGGGAACGGCAGGCCGCCCGGGCCGGGCAGCTCGACGCGGCGCTGCTGGAGGAGGGCGTGGTGGGGCAGGCGATCGGCGTGATCATGACGCAGCGCGGCTGCCCGGCCCCGGACGCCCTGGCCGTGCTGCGCAGCGCGGCCTCCTCGTTGGACATTCCGCTGCGCGAGGTCGCCGAGCGGCTGGTGCTCACCGTCTCCCGGCCCAGGGACAACTGAGCGACACTCGTTTCACGCAGGTGGCCCCCGGGTAGCACCCTGGACCGGTGAGCTGATCCGATGCTGACCTGATGTGGGGGAGGAACCGATGGAGAGCCGACTGCGGGTGCAGGGGCACCCCATCCAACCGATGCTGGTGACGTTCCCGTTCGGACTCTTCGTCAGCGCCGCGGTCTTCGACCTGGCCGACGTCGCCGGCGGGCCGGCCTTCCTCGGTGAGGTGGGCTACTGGACGGCCGTCGCCGCGCTGGTCGCCGCCGGCCTGGCCGCCGTCGCCGGCATGGTGGACCTCTGGGACGTCCGGGCCGGCCGGACCCGCCGGACCGCCGTCACGTTCAATCTGGTGAACGCCGCGATGGCCGGGCTGTTCCTGCTGACCTGCCTGATCCGGGCGCACGCGCCGCAGCGCGGCGCGACCGGCGGCCAGCTCGCCACCGAACTGCTCGCCCTGGCCGTGGGGTCGGTGGGGGTGTGGTTGGGCGCCAAGCTGATGCGCCAGTTCGACCGCAGCCGCCCGGCCGAGCCGAGCGCGTTCGAGTCGTTCGGCGACATCCCCGGCGCCACCGTGGAGATCGTCCGCCCCCGGGCCTGAGCCGGGAAATCCGTTGCCGCCCACCGCCGGCCCCGGCAGGGTCGGCGGGGTGAGCGCCGACGACTTCGAGGACCTGCTGGCCGAGGGGGCCGCCGCGCCGGTCGAGGGCTGGGACTTCGGCTGGGCCGACGGGCGGGCCACCGAGGAACGCCCGCCCTGGGGCTACGCCCGGCTGATGGCCGCGCGGATGGCCGACGCCGGGGCGGCGCTGGACATCGACACCGGCGGCGGCGAGGTGCTCGCCGGGATCCCCGCCCCGCCGCCGCTGCTGGTCGCCACCGAGGCCTGGCCGCCGAACGTGGCGGTGGCCCGCCGTACGCTGGCCGGCCTCGGCGCGAGCGTGGTCCGGGTGGCCGAGCGACCGCCGCTGCCGTTCCGGGACGCCTCGTTCGACCTGGTGGTCAGCCGGCACCCGGTACGGACCTGGTGGGACGAGATCGCCCGGGTGCTGCGCCCCGGTGGCAGCTACCTGTCGCAGCAGATCGGGGCCGGCACGGTCCGGGAGCTGAGCGAGGCGATCCTCGGACCGCTCCCGCCGCCGGCCGACCGGCACACCGGTCCGGCGGTGGCCGCCGCCGAGGCCGCCGGGCTGCGGGTGGTGGACCTGCGGACGGCCACCCTGCGGACGGTCTTCCACGACATCGCCGTGGTGGTCTGGTTCCTGCGCAAGGTGATCTGGACGGTGCCCGGCTTCACCGTCGAGGCGTACCGCCCGGAGCTGCGCCGGTTGCACGACCGGATCCGCGCCGAGGGCCCCTTCGTCGCGCACGCCCGGCGCTTCCTCATCGAGGCCCGTCGCCCCTGACGTCGGGTCGGTGTACGCGGGCGTGGTGGGCGGCGAGCACGTCCGCGCCGAAGTCGCCGGCCGGGCGACGCAGCACGGTGTGCGCGTGGTTGCCGTCGTCGGCGGTGTTGTCGTACTCGATCAGCAGGTCGTCGCCCTGCACCCGGTAGTAGTGCCGCGCCCCGGCCCGGGGCGGGCCGGCCCAGGCGAAGTGCAGCCGGCCGCCGTCGAGCCGGGCCGCCTCCCGGGCGGCCAGCTCCGGTGGCAGCCGGTCCAGGTAGAGCGCGACGAGCCGGTGCAGCAGCGCCCGGCCGCTCGGGCCGAGCCGGTCGGCGGGCGCCCCGAGCGGTTCGAGCCGGCCGGGCGCGTCCGGCCGGGTGGCGCTGATGATGTCGTCGGGCGCCTCGTCGGCGATCACGGCGGCGGCCCGGCCCGCCGGCCCGAGCGCGTCGAGCAGGTCCAGGGCCAGGTCCTCCTCGGGCCCGAGCGGGCGGGACACCGGCCGGCCGGCGTGCCGGACCGTCGCCGGGTTCGCGCCGAGGAAGAGCGGCGCGGGGGAGACCCGGTCGTCGACCACGGTCATGCTCACCGACAGGTGGTGGCCCTCGAACCGCCAGCCCCACCGGTCGTCGCGGGTCGGGTCGCCGAAGACCGCCACCCAGTAGTCGCCGCTGTGCCGGCCGCGCCGCCAGCCCTCCGCCCGGTCGAGCACCTCCTCCAGTGCGACCACCGCCATCGCCTGGGCGTACGCGCCGGGGCTCAGCGCGGTCGCCAGCAGCCGGTGCGCGGCCTTGCGGGCGGCGGTGTCCAGGTCGGCCAGGGCGACCCCGGGGCGGGGCCGGGGCCGGTACTCCAGCCGGCGGCGGGCGTCGTCGTCGAAGTCGTGCCGGGCCCGCTGCCGGGCCGGTTCGTCGAGCGCCGCCAGCAACGCGCCGGCCGCCGTCCGCATCTGCTCGGGTACGGGATCCTCCACCGCCCCTGTATACCGTCCCGCGCCCGGCCGCGCCCGGATCCCGCCGGAGCGGGTCAGCCGCGGCCGAGCGCGGCGAGCATCTCGGGCAGGTCGAAGAAGCGGGCGGTCTCGGCCGCCGACGGGTCGCCGTGGTCCGGGTCGGCGCCGGCGTCCAGCAGCGCGCGGACCGCCTCGTGGTTGCGCCGGAACACCGCCGCGGCGAGCGCGGTCTGCCCCCGGTCGTTGACCCGGCCGGGGTCCGCGCCCCGGGCCAGCAGCGCGGTCACCGTCGCCGGGTGGGCGTGGTACGCGGCCAGGATCAGCAGGGTGTCGCCCTTGCCGTTGGTCAGGTTGACCGGCAGCCCCGCGTCGACCTGCCCGGCCAGTTCGTCCGTCGCGCCGGCCCGGGCCAGGTCGAACATCCGGTGCGCGAAGGCGATCGTCTCCGCGTCGAGGTCGTCGGGCATTCGTCCAGGTTACGGCGGAGCCGGGCGCTCCGCCTGATAGCTTGCCCACCCGGCACGGGAGGTGCGGATGGACGATCGGGTGTACGTCGGCAACGCCGGAGTGGACGGCGCGACCGACGCGGGGTGGCTGCTCGGCCACTTCAAGCCGCCCGGGGACGTGCGGCACAGCACCGAGGTCGAGGTGAAGTGGGGCGTGCACCCGCCGGGGGAGGCCCGGTCGAGCTGGGCGACCGGTGAGCGGCGTACCGCCCTGCTGGTGCTGGTCAGCGGCGCGTTCCGGATCGAGCTGCCCGACCGCACGGTGGTGCTGCGCCGGCCCGGTGACTACGTGGTGTGGGGCCGGGGCGTGGACCACTCCTGGTACGCCGAGCGCGAGTCGGTGGTGCTGACCGTCCGCTGGCCGTCCCTGCCCGGTTACCGGGTGGCCCCGCCGGTGCTGCGCTGAGCCGGCCCGCCGGCCCCGTCCCAGCATCCGGTATTACCTACTAAACCTATAGGGTTTGCCGGCTAGAGTGACGGGGCACGCGCCGCTCCACACCGTGAGGACGACCGCCGATGACCGCCACCGACCCGTCCGACCTGCTCACCGTCGCCGCCCACTGGGCCGACCCGACCGGTTGGCCGGTCCCGCTGCGCTTCGACCGGTCCGAGCGGTGGTACGCCCGGCTGCACGCCGACGACGCGCACGAGGTCTGGGCGTTGAGCTGGCTGCCCGGCCAGGGCACCGACCTGCACGACCACGGTGGCTCCTCGGGGGCCTTCCTGGTGGTGGCCGGCACCCTCACCGAGGAGACGGTCAGCGGCGGCCGGCTGCGCCCGCACCGGCTCGCCGCCGGGGCCGGCCGGCGCTTCGGTGCCCGCCACGTGCACGTGGTCACCAACCGCGACGACCAGCCGGCGGTGAGCGTGCACGTCTACCGGCCGGCGCTGCGCCGGATGACCCGCTACCACCTCGTCGCCGGCCGGCTCCGGGTCGCCGAGGTGGCCGAGGCCGGGGTGGCCTGGTGACACGCCCGCCCCGGTCCCCGTACCCCCCGATCCGCACCACCCGGAAGGACGCGACGATGCCGCCGACCCAGACCCGTACCGAGAGCTGTCCGGTCCCACCGCCCGGCTCGCGGGGCATCGACGAGATCCTCGCCGCCGCCCGGGCCCGGCTGCGCCGGCTCGACCCCGAGCAGGCCCACGTCGCCGGCCGGCGCGGGGCGCTGCTGGTCGACATCCGCCCCGCCGGCCAGCGCGCCGCGCACGGCACCGTCCCGGGGGCGCTCACCGTGGAGCGCAACGTCCTCGAGTGGCGGTTCGACCCGCGTTGCCCGGCCCGGCTGCCGCAGGCCGTCGACTACGACGTCCCCGTGGTGGTGCTCTGCCAGGAGGGCTACACCTCCTCGCTGGCCGCCGCCGCCCTGCAGGACCTCGGCCTGCACCGGGCCACCGACGTGGTCGGCGGCTTCGCCGCCTGGCGCATCGCCGGCCTGCCCACCCTCGGCCCCACCCCGCTGCTCCGACCCTCGTCCGCCGCGCCCCCGGTCACCGCCGGTCGGGCGTGACCACTGACCGCCACGCGCCACCCGCGTGGCGGACGACGACCTCCGGTAGTGGCGCGGCGCCAGTCGCGCCGAGCCGGAGTCGTCGCAGTGACCGCCAGCTCAGGAGGCATTCTCATGTCCGTCGTCGCCATCTCCCCGCGCCCGCACCGGCCCGCCCGCACCGGGCCGCCCCGGCCGCGTACCGCGCCGACCCTGACCGTCACCCTGGACCTGGGCGCGGGCGCGCTGACGCCCGGCCTGGCCCGCCTGGTCGCGCTGCTCGACGAACTCGCCGCGACCGGTGAGGGGGTGGTGCGCACCGAGGAGCGCGAACCCGCGCGCACCGTGGTCGACCTGCGCCCCGCCGCCGCGCCCGCCCCGGCGCCGCCGGCCGCCGAACCCGACGGACCGCAGACGGTACGCATCCTGGCCGGCGTCCGGACCGTCCACCTCGGCGGCCGGGAGATCCCGCTCACCCGGATCGAGTACGACCTGCTGCTCTTCCTCGCCGAGCACCCGCGCCGGGTGTTCAGCCGCCTCCAGCTGCTGTCCCAGGTCTGGGGGTACGAGCACGCGGTGGCGCGCACCGTGGACGTGCACGTACGCCGGCTGCGGGCCAAGCTCGGCGTCGACACCCCGCTGGTGACCACGGTGTACGGCGTCGGTTACCGACTCGCCGACGAGGCGCGGATCGTGGTCGACCACGAGCACTGAACAGGCGACGATCCCGGCGCGGCGCACCCGGTCCACGGGTGCGCCGCGCCCGTGTCCGGACCGGGTGCACCGGCCAATGTGAACCGGTCGGGGACCCCCCGTACCGGGTCGACCTGCCGCTCTGCTGTAATCATCTGGCTCGTACGCAGAGCGAGCACACGGCTCCGATGTGTTCGTCAATTGTCACATTCATGCAACGCAGCCGCCCCTTGACCCCCGCACGGGTGCCGGGAAGCATCGATGAAGCGGCGTCCCGGGCCGTGGGGAGATACCCGGACCAGCCAAGGAGGACCATGTCGGTCAGCCCCGCCTCGTCGCGCGCCGGATGGCATACGTCCCAACCTGCGGTCCCCGGTCGCCCGCCCGCCAATCAGCGCCGCCCCGCGAACACGGCCACGCCCGTGCTCACCGTCACCCTCAACATCCCGCTGGCCAACGAGGAGGCGCTCACCCCGGCCGCCCGCCGGCTCCTGGACGCCGCGCGTGAGCTGCTGGAACGCGGCGACGCGGTGATCTCCACCGGCCCCGCGCCGGGGGAGCGCCGGCCCGACCCGGTGCCGGCCGGGCGAGCCCCCGGGCGGTCGCTCGCCCCGACCATCCCGACCCTGCACATCCTGGCCGCCTCCCGGTCGGTGCTGCGCGACGGCGAGCCGCTGCCGCTCACCCGGCTGGAGTTCGACCTGCTGCTGCACCTGGTCGCCCATCCGCGCCGGGTGTTCACCCGACTGCAACTGCTCAACGCCGTCTGGGGGTACGAGCACGCCGGCGTCCGCACCGTCGACGTGCACGTCCGCCGGCTGCGCGGCAAGGTCGGCGTGGACGTACCACTGGTCACCACCGTCTACGGTGTCGGCTACCGGCTCGCCGACGACGCCCGCGTCACCATCGACCGCACCGGCTGAGCAACCCCGCACACCGCACGGCCCGGCCGCCCCGGCCCGCCACCCGCACCGACGTCGCCCGGACGGAGCCCCGACCGCCCGGCCGATCAGGTGGTGGCCCGACCGGCCGCCGGGCAGGATGGTCGGATGCGCGTCCGGCCGATCACTCCCGAGCTGCTGGTGGCGGAGCTGGCCGACCGGCTCGCCGCCACCGCCGTGTCCGGCCGGCTGCGGGTGGCCGTGGACGGCCCGCCCGCGGCCCGCCCCGACGCGCTCGCCGCCGCCCTGGTCGACCCGCTGCGCGCGGCCGGCCGCCCGGTGCTGCACGTGCGCGCGGCGGACTTCCTGCGCCCGGCCTCGGTCCGGCTGGAACACGGCCGGACCAACCCCGACGCGTACTACGAGGGGTGGATCGACGAGGTGGGGCTGCGCCGGGAGGTGCTCGAACCGGCCGGACCGGACGGCTCCGGGCGGCTGCTGCCGACGCTCTGGGACGCCGAGGCCGACCGGGCCAGCCGGGCCGGTTACGTCACGCTGCCACCGGGCGGGGTGGTGCTGGTCAGCGGGGCCCTGCTGCTCGGCGGGAGCCTGCCGTTCGACGTCACCGTCCACCTGGTGCTCTCCCCGGCGGCGCTGGACCGGCGGACCGATCCGGAGCAGCGCTGGACCCTGCCGGCGTTCGCCCGCTACGCCGACGAGGTGGCCCCGGCATCCTTCGCCGACGTGGTGGTCCGCGCCGACGACCCCCGCCATCCCGCCCTGGTCACGCCGGCCTGACCCGGCCCCTCGGGGTGGCCGGACCGATCCGGACTCGCCGGCGGAAAAGAACGCGGAATTCTCCGGTTTGAGGCGCGCAGGGGACGGGTAATCGCCCGGCTCACAGAGCACGGTTGATCTCACCCGTGCCCATCATCGGACCGACACCGTCCGGGGCGCTCGCGCCCCGGATCGGCATGAGGCCCCAGAAAGGCAGGCAGCGATGCTCGTCCAGGACACGGTGGCCACGGGCCGCTCCCAGGCGGAGGTCGACCGCATCCGGCAGTCCCTGCAGTCGCGGTACGACGAGCTGACCGGCGAGTACGAGCAGGCCGTGCAGCAGAGCCAGGTGCTGCGGCTGGTCGAGATCGGCGACACCGCCGGCGACGACCAGGCCGACAGCGGCACCAAGACCGCCGAGCGGGACACCGCCCAGTCCCTGCTGCGCACCATCCTGCACCGGCGGGCCCAGTTCGAGCACGCGCTCACCCGCCTCGACGAGGGCACCTACGGCTTCTGCGAGGGCTGCTCGGCCCCGATCCCGGTGGAGCGGCTGGAGATCTTCCCCTCCGCGACCGCCTGCGTGACCTGCAAGCAGACCCGGGAGCGGCGGGCGGCCTGAGTGCCGTCCGAGTTGCCGGTCGGTCCCGCACCGGGTGGACTCACCTGATGGGCGACATCCTGGTGGGCACCGCCTCGTGGACCGATCGGACCCTGCTCGACTCCGGCTGGTACCCGCAGACCGCCGACACCCCGGAGAAGCGGCTGGTGTACTACGCCCGCCAGTTCCCGCTGGTCGAGGTGGACGCCACCTACTACTCGCCGCCCGCCGAGCGGACGGCGCGGCTGTGGGCGGAGCGCACCCCGGCCGGCTTCACCTTCAACGTCAAGGCGTTCAGCCTGCTGACCGGGCACCCGACCCGGGTCGGCGCGCTCTACAAGGACCTGCGCCCGGATACGGAGAAGAAGAACCTCTACCCGGACGACCTGCCGCCGCAGGCGTACGAGGAGGTCTGGACGCGCTTCCTGTCCGCCCTCGACCCGCTGGTCGAGGCGGGGAAGCTGGGTGCCGTGCTGTTCCAGTTCCCGCCGTGGTTCACCATCAAGCGGGAGAACAAGCAGTACCTGCTGGAGGTGGCGAAGCGCTGCGCGCCGCTGCGCCCGGTCGTCGAGTTCCGGCACGCCTCCTGGTTCGCCGGGGACAACGCCGAGGAGACGTTGGGCTTCCTGCGCCGGCACGAGCTGCCGTTCGTCTGCGTCGACATGCCCCAGGGGCACAAGTCGTCCGTACCCCCGGTGCTGGCCGCCACCGCCGCGGACCTGGCGGTGGTGCGCTTCCACGGGCACAGCGACAAGTGGACCAGCAAGGACATCCACGAGAAGTTCGGCTACGACTACTCCGACCGGGAGCTGCGCGACTGGGCCCCGAAGCTGCGCGAGCTGGCCGGCGAGGCCGAGCGGACGCACGTACTCATGAACAACTGCTACCGCGACCACGCCCAGCGCAACGGTGCCCGGTTGCGCGAGTTCCTCGACGCCGACTGAGCGTTCACCCGCCCCGGGTGAGGGCGGCTCACCCCACCGCGGTGCAGCATGGACGGTGACGCGGTCGCCTCGACCGGCGCGACCGCGCGGTCGACAGGAGGTGGGCCATGACGGTACGGGTCGTAGCGGATCGACGCCGTGGTGGGGTGCTGCACGTGGTCGGCAGGTCCGACCCGCCCCGTCGGGGCGAGCGGCCCGGTCGGTTCAGCCCGACCCGGCTCTGGCGCGGGCCCAGCGGGCCGCCGCGCCGCTCCGACGACCGACGCTGGGAAACCGACGCCCGGGGGTGAGCACATGGCTGAGCAGCTGATTTCCGCATTCGAGTCGTCGCTGGACAAGACCAACGTGATCCTCAAGGAGATCGAGTCGGCGTACGGCTGGCCGAAGGAGCAACGCAACCAGTCCTACGCCGCGCTGCGGACCGTGCTGCACCTGTTGCGCGACCGGCTGCCGGTGTCGGAGAGCGCCGAGTTCGCCCAGCAGTTGCCGGTGCTGGTGCGCGGCATCTACTTCGACGGCTGGCAACCGGAGAACGTGCCGATCAAGCTGAACCGCGACGACTTCCTCTACGAGGTCCGTCAGGGCTTCCCGTACGACGTGCAGGGCGGTCCGCAGCGGGTCGTGCAGGTGGTGCTGGACACCCTGCGCCGGCACGTGACCCAGGGCGAGTGGCAGGACGTCAAGTCCGCGATGCCACAGGACCTCGGCCGGATGATTCCCTGACCGGAGTAGCCGCCGCCCGCCCCGCCGCGCCGGTGGGGCGGGCCGCCGGCTCCCGCCCGTCCCGGTACTGCCAGCGTGCCGACCAGGAGCATCGCCGGCCCCTACCCGATCGGGAAGACCTCGAACGCGGTGCCGTACCGGACGCCGAGGCGGGTCCCGGCCGGCCGGGACATCCCCTCCAGGAACTCCTCCGCGTCGAAGCCGCCGTCGCCGAGCCCGCTCAGGTACGCGCCGTGCGCGCGCAGCGACGCCACGCCCCGGTCGAAGGTGGCGGTGACGTCCACCCCGTGCCGGGACAGCGGCGAGCCGGCCGCCCACACCTCGCGGACGCCCGACCACGGCTGCCCGCCGTCGGCCAGCTGCTCCGGGAAGATCCACCGGTTGCCGGCGTCGCGGACCGCGTCCAGGGTGGCCCGTCCGCAGGCGATGTGGTCGGCCTGGTTCAGCGCGGCCGACCCGTCCCAGGTGTCGCGGAAGTTGTTGGTGAGCACGATCTCCGGGCGGTGCCGGCGGATCACCTCGGCGATCGTGCGGCGCAGCGCGACCCCGTACTCCAGGATCCCGTCGGGCAGGCCGAGGAACTCGACGGTGTCCACCCCGACCACGGCGGCGGAGGCCCGCTGCTCCTCCTCGCGCAGCACCCGGCTGCGCTCCGGCGGCATCCCGTCGATGCCGGCCTCGCCGCTGGTCAGCATCGCGTAGACCACCTCCTTGCCCTGGCCGGTCCAGCGGGCCACCGCGGCGGCGGCGCCGAACTCCAGGTCGTCGGGGTGGGCCACCACGGCCAGGGCCCGCTGCCAGTGCTCGGTCAGCGGCGTCAACGGTTCCGGCTGTCCCATGCGTACCTCCCTGGAGCCCTATCCTGGCACCGCCCGGCGCAACCCGCGACCTGCGGCGACGGGCGGTCCGGCCGGGGGAGCCGAATCGCCCGTCCCGGCGGGCCGCGACCTCTACGGTGTGGTTAGAGAAGATCGCGTGTGGGGTACCACCCGCTGCACGACGGACCCCGACCTACGACGGGGCGGCACACCCGAGGGAGCACACCCATGGCACTCAACGACGATGACATGCAGACCACCAGCGGCGGCGGCCTGGAGGGCCCGGCCGACGGTGGCGCGACCCCGGGTCACCAGGACGGTGGCGCCGACGGCGGTGCCGAGGGTCCGGCCGACGGTGGCGCGACCCCGGGTCACCAGGACGGCGGCGCCGACGGTGGCGCGGAGGGTCCGGCCGACGGTGGCGCGACCCCGGGTCACCAGGACGGCGGCGCCGACGGTGGCGCGGAGGGTCCGGCCGACGGTGGCGCGACCCCCGGCCAGCGCGACGGTGGCGCCGACGGCAGCGCCGTCTGACGCGACGCCATGACGTACCTCGACCCGCCGGGCGGCCACGGCCGCCCGGCGGTTCCGTCTTCCGCGACCGACGCCCTCGCCCGCTGCGTGGCGGTGGAGCCGGCCAAGTTCGCCGCCGACCACTGGGGGCGCAGCCCGCTGCTGTCCCGCGCCGCCGAGCTGCCCAACCGTGCCGGCTTCACCGACCTGCTCAGCCCCGCCGACGCCGACGAGCTGCTCAGCCGACGCGGACTGCGTACCCCGTTCCTGCGGGTGGCCAAGGACGGCCAGCTGGTGCCGGCGGCCCGGTACACCGGCGGCGGTGGCGCGGGCGCCGAGATCGGGGACCAGGTCCTCGACGAGAAGATCCTGGCGTTGTACGCCGACGGCGCGACCCTGGTGCTGCAGGGCCTGCACCGGATCTGGCCGGCGCTGGTCGACTTCGCCCGCGACCTGGGCACCGCGCTGGCCCAGCCGCTCCAGGTCAACGCCTACCTGACCCCGGCCGGCAGCCAGGGCTTCGCCACCCACTACGACACCCACGACGTCTTCGTGCTCCAGGTCGACGGCCGCAAGCACTGGCGGATCCACCCGCCGGTACTGCCCGACCCGCTGGAGAAGCAGCCGTGGGGCGGACGCGCCGACGAGGTCGCCGCCACCGCCGACGGGCAGCCCGCGCTGGACGTGGTGCTCGCCCCGGGAGACGCGCTCTACCTGCCGCGCGGCTGGCTGCACAGCGCTCAGGCACAGGAGTCCAGCTCGCTGCACCTGACCATGGGCATCCGGGCACTGACCCGCTACGCCCTGGTCGAGGAGCTGCTGGCGCTCGCCGCCGAGGACCCGCGGCTGCGCGCCGGGCTGCCGTTCGGGCTCGACGTCGCCGACCCGGACGCGGTCGAGCCGGAGCTGACCGAGACCGTGGAGGCGCTGCGCGACTGGCTGCTGCGGGCCGACCCGGCCGCCGTGGCGGCCCGGTTGCGCTCGCGCGCCTGGCCGGCCGCCCGCCCCGCGCCGATCCGGCCGCTGGCACAGGCCGCCGCGCTGGCCGCGCTCACCCCGGACAGCCGGGTCGCGGTCCGCGCCGGCCTGCGCCGGCAGCTCACCCCGACCGGGGACGGCCGGGTGGCGCTGCGCCTGGTCGACCGGACCGTCACCCTGCCCGGCACCTGTGAGCCGGCGCTGCGCGCGCTGCTCACCGGCGACGTCACCCGCGTCGGCGACCTGCCCGGCCTGGACGACGACGCCGACCGGCTCGTGCTGGTCCGCCGCCTGCTCAAGGAGGCCGTCCTCACCCCGGCCTGACCCTGCCCACCGCGGCCGTCCCCGCGCCGGCCCGACCCTGCTCACGGAGGGGGACCGATGCAGGTGGCGGTATGCGGCCCGGCCGACGCCACGCCGACCGAGCCGGCCCACGCCCGCCGGGTGGGGGAGCTGCCGGCCGATCATGACTCCTGTCCGCCGAACGGACGCCGGGCGCCGGCCGCCGGCCGCCGGGGCGCCGCCCGTCGGGCCGCGTCGGTTCAGTCGGTGGCTGCCCGGTGCGCGGCGGCGAGGCGTTTCGGGGCACGGGCGTACCAGGCCTCGGTGATCAGTTCGGTCAGCTCGGGCACACCGATCCGGTCCAGGCGGACCAGCACCGACGGATGGCCGTCGAAGTGCGGGGTGGTGAAGTAGACCGCCGGGTCGTCGGCGAGCAGGGCCTCCTTGACGCCCAGGTCCGGCACCCGGGCGCCGAGGACCGGGCCGTCCGGGGCGGCGGCGCCGAGGGCCGCCCGGTCGGTGCCGCGCAGCGGCCGGTCCCAGACGAAGAGCTTGTCCCGCACCCGCCAGGCGGGCAGGTCGTCGTGGCTGCCCCGCTCGGTGGTCTCCGGCAGGGCCAGCGCGATCCGGCGTACGTCGTCCCAGCTCGCCATGGGGCCGACCATACCCGCGCTCAGGCCGCCGGGGAGACCGCCGGCTCGGGCGCGGGGCGGTCCGCCTGCGCCCGGGTCAGCAGCAGCGGCCCCACGGTGAGCAGCAGGCAGGCCACCGACATCACCAGCAGCGCCGGGGTCAGCCCCAGCAGCGCCACCGACCAGCCACCGAGCAGCGCCCCCACCGGCAGGCCGAGGAAGGCCACCGACCCGGCGATGCCCAGCACCCGGGTCTGCAACGCCTCCGGCACCCGTTCGTACAGCGCCGCGCCGAGCAGCGGGTTCACCGTCGAGATCGCCATCCCGGACAGGAACGTCACGGTCAGCACCACGGCCAGGTCGTCGCTGAGGGCGAGGGCGAGCAGCCGGGGCGCCCCGGCCAGCGTGAGACCCACCGCGAACGTCGCCTGCCGCGGCAGCCGGGTGCCGGCCATGGTGAACAGCACGTTGCCCAGCAGCGCCCCGCCGGAGAAGACCCCCAGCAGCAGGCCGAAGCCGGCCGGGTCGCCGAAGACCCGGTCCACCCAGAGCGGGATCCAGACCGCGACGCTGGCGTTGGCGAACATGTTCGACGCGGAGACCACCACCAGCATGATCAGCAGCATCCGGTCGGTCCGCAGGTAGCCGAAGCCGCCGCGCAGCGCGCGCAGGTACGGCTCCCGGGGTGCCGGTGTGGCCGGTGCGGGCGGGCGGACCAGTACGCCGATCAGCAGCGCGCAGGCCGCGAAGGTGGCCGCGTCGATCCAGATCGCCCGGGTGATCCCGACCCAGTCGATGAGCAGGCCGCCCAGCACCGCGCCGAAGAGCGTCATGCCCCGGCTCAGCCCGTCGTAGGCGGAAGTGAGCCGGATCAGCGGCACCCCGGCCCGCTCGGCGGCCGGCTTGAACAGCACGTGCTTGACCCGGTCGCCGATGCCGCGCAGCCCGCCGGCCACCGCCACCAGCACCAGCAGCGCGCCGAAGCCCAGGAACGGGGCGAGCGCGACCAGCGCCATCGCCGCCGCGCTGGCCGCGTCGGCCACCACCGAGGTACGACGGACCCCGAACCGGTCCGCCCACGGGGTGGCCAGTGCGCTGGAGAGCATGTACGGCAGGGTCTCCGCCGCCGCGACCAGGCCCATCCGGGTCGGGCTGCCGGTGGTCTCCAGCACCAGCCAGGGGATCGCCACCACCGAGATCCGGGTGCCCAGGTTGGAGAGCAGGTCGGCGCCGACCAGCGTGTACAGCTCCCGGCGCGGGTTCACGCCGGGCTCCCGATCCCGGTGCCCACCGACTCCGCGTCGGCCGGATGCGCGGCCGCGTACCGGGCGCGCAGGGCGCGTTTGTCCACCTTGGCCGAGCGGTTCAGCGGCAGCGCGTCGACGAACTCCACCGCGCCCGGCGCCCAGGTGTCGCTCAGCTCCCGGGTCACCAGCGCGATCAGCTCGTCGCCGGTCACCGACGCCCCCGGCGCCGGCACGACGTACGCGTGCGGCAGTTCGCCGGCCACCGGGTCGGGCACGCCGATCACCGCGGCAGCGCGTACCTCGGGGTGGGCGGCGAGCACGTCCTCGATCGGGCGGGAGTAGATCGGCCAGCTGCGCTGCCGGGTGAGGATCCGGTCGGAGAGCCGGTCGACCAGGTAGAGGTAGCCGTCGGCGTCGAGGTGGCCGATGTCGCGGGTGCGGACCCAGCCGTCGACCAGTGTCTCGGCGGTCAGCTCCGGCTGGCCGTGGTAGCCGGCGAAGCTGAGCTTCGTGCGCGCCCAGACCTCGCCGTCCTCGCCGGCCGGCAGCACCCGCCCCTCGGGGTCGCGGATCTGCACCGTCACGTCCCCGTACGGGCGGCCGCAGGAGCGCAGCCGCTCCGGGTGCTCCGGGTCGTCGGTCAGCCCCGGCAGCGCGCAGATCACCACCGCCTCGCTGAGCCCGTACACGATCCGCAGGCACGGGCCGAAGCGGGCGATCGCCTGCCGCAGCCGGGCCGGCGCGGCGGGCCCGGCGCCCACGTTGAACATGAACATGGCGGAGAAGTCCGCGCCCTCCAGGGCCGGGTGGTCGAGCACCTCGTAGAGCATCGGCGGGGTGACGAAGGTGGAGGTGAGCCGTTCGGCGTCGACGGTGGCGATGAACGCCGCCGGGTCCCACCGCTGGCGCAGGAAGAGCACGCCGCCGGTGAAGAGGTTGAACAGGGTGGTGATCTGGCCGCTGGCCAGCCACATCGGGGAGTGCGACAGGTGCCGCAGCAACGGGAAACCGGCCCCCCGGAAGTCCGCGGCCAGCGTCAGGATCTGCTGGTAGAAGCTCTCCCGGTGGTGCACCAGCTTCGGCGTGCCGGTGGTGCCGCTGGTCTGCAGGAACGCCTCCGGCGCCGGCACCTCGGCGGGCAGCTCCGCCGGCTCGTCGAGGGCGGCGCCGAGGTCCGGCCCTGCGCCGTCCGGCCCGAGGCAGAGCACCGGTACGCCGGTCAGCCCGGCGGCGATCTCCGCGCCGAGCGAGTCGCCGTCGCGGGCGTCGTAGACGAAGGCGTCCGGGGCGGCCAGCGTGACGAACTCGTCGACCTCCCGGCGCGAGGTGACCGGGGCGATCCACATCGTCCGGCAGCCGAGCAGGTGCAGGGCGAGCTGGAGCAGCGGTCCCTCCACCGCGTTGCCGAGCATCACCAGCACCGCGTCGCCGGGGCGTACGCCGTGCCGCAGCAGCGCGCCGGCCAGGCCGCGTACCTCGGCGGCGACCTGGTGATAGGTCAGCCGCCGGCCGCCGCCGACGAGCGCCTCCCGGTCGCCGAAGCCGGCGAACAGCTCCAGCGCGCGGTGCACGTAGGACGTGGATCGGGTCATGCCGGGCCCCCATCGTGGTCGATCGCCGTCGGTCGGCGCGGCCTCGCCCGCGAGGCGTCACGACGACCGTCCACCACACGTCCGGGCAGGTCAGCGCCGGGACGGGACGACAGGTGCCAGGGTCGGCGACCGCACCGCCGCCGATTCCGAGCGTAGGCAGGCGGGTCCGGACTGGACAGAGCCGAACGGTGGGGCCCGGTACCCCGACGACATTTGATCATGTCGATCAGGTTGATTGACGCTCGTCTCGCCGGGCGGCTAGTTTCCGGACCATCGCCCGGGTACCGCCGTCGATCCGACCGCGCCCCGGGAAGCCACCATGGAGGATCAATGCCGACCCCGAAGAGATGGCAGGTCATAGTTTCCGCCGCCACGCTGTTGCTCGCCGGCACCCCGGCGGTCACCGCGAGCGCCGGTCCGGCCGACACCGACAGCGCCCGGCACGGGCGGTCGGAGTGGGCGGCCAGCTGGGCGGCGGCGGTGACCCGCGGCAACACCGTGGGCCTGACCAACACCGGCCTGAACAACCAGAGCATCCGGATGACCGTGCAGACCACCGTCGGTGGTGACCGGCTCCGGGTCCGGCTGACCAACCTCTACGGCGACCAGGCCGTCAAGGTCGGCCACGCCACCGTCGCCCGTCCCGACACCGCAACCGAGGACCGCTCCGACATCGACCCGGCCACCCTGCACGAGCTGACCTTCGCCGGCTCCGCCTCGGCCACCATCAACAAGGGCGCCGAGCTGCTCAGCGACCCGCTGGACTTCCCCGTCGACGAGCAGGAGGACCTGGTCGTCACGCTGTACTTCCCGGTGCTCACCGGGCCGGTCTCGTTCCACGGCCAGTCCCGGGTCACCAACTTCATCGGCGCCACCGACCTCACCACCGCCGCCGGCGGGGCCGGTTTCACCATCAAGCCGAACTGCTGCTGGATGTTCCTGTCCGGCATCGACGTGGAGCGCCGGACGAGCCCCGGCTCGGTGGTCGTCCTCGGCGACTCGATCGGGGACGGCAACGGCAGCACCGTCAACGCCGACCAGCGCTGGCCGGACCTGCTCGCCGAGCGGCTCATCACGGTCCGACCGGAGGTCCGCACCCCCGGCGTGCTGAACATGAGCCTGGCCGGCAACCGGCTCAACCACGAGGGCCCGGAGCCCGGCGCGGGCGGCTTCCCCGGCTACAACGAGCTGGGACCGAACGCCCTGGCCCGGCTCAACGAGGACGTCTTCCCGCAGACCGGGGTGCGCACCCTCATCACCCACCTGGGCATCAACGACATCTGGATGAACGGCGACAGCGCGGAGAGCATCATCGGCAGCCTGCGCCAGATCAACCAGCAGGCCAAGGAGCGGGGCCTGACCAGCCTGGTCGGCACCATCACCCCGTACGAGGGCAACGGCGGCCCCGGGGTGTGGACGGAGGAGAAGGAGGCCACCCGGCAGGCGGTGAACACCTGGCTGCGGGGCGCGGGCGCGGCCGAGTTCGACGGCGTGCTCGACTTCGACGCCGTGCTGCGTGACCCGACGCACCCGAGCCGGCTGCTGCCGGCGTACGACTCCGGGGACCACATCCACCCGAACGACAGCGGCGCGCGGGCGATGGCGGACGCCGTACCACTGCGACTGCTGGGCCTGTGACAGCGGGCGGGGGCGGCGTCGGCACCACGCCGCCCCCGCCGCCTTTTCCTGGGGAGGAAACACCGTGAACGTCGACGAGATCCTGACCGGCCTGTACAGCGAGGCCGGCCGGCAGGACCCCTATCCGTGGTACACGGCCCTGCACGAGCACGGGCCGATCAGCGCCATCCCGACCCGCGCCGAGCACAGCACCGTCACCGCCGTCGCCGGCGGGTACGACCTGGTCGACCAGGTGCTGCGCGACCCGGACTGGTACAAGGGCTTCCCGCCCGGCTGGGAGGAGCAGGAGATCCTGCGCACCTTCCTCACCTCGATGATGTTCATCAACCCGCCGGACCACACCCGGATGCGGGCGGTCTTCGCGAAGACCTTCACCCCGCGCCGGCTGGGCGCGCTGGAGCCGGTGGTGGCCCGGGTCGTCGACGAACGGCTCGACCGGATGGCCGAGGCCGGCGCCGGGGGCGCCGAGGTCGACTTCGTCGCCGACTTCGCGTACCCGGTCCCGGCGTTGGTGATGGCCGAGTTCATCGGCCTGCCCGAGGCCGACCTGGCCTGGTACCGGCAGCGGGTCGACTGGATCGACGAGTACATGGACGTGGCCGGCAAGACCCCGGAGCGGCTGGCCCGGGCCAACCAGGCCACCGAGGAGCTGCGGGTCTACTACCGGGACCTGATCGCGCACCGCCGCCGCCGGCCCGGCGACGACCTGATCAGCGGGCTGGTCGAGGTGCTCGACGCGGGCGGCGTCGAGCTGACCGAGGAGGAGCTGATCAGCAACCTGATCGTGCTCTTCAACGCCAGTTTCGTCACCACCGTCTACATGTTCAGCAACGGCCTGCCGCTGCTGCTGGCGCACCCCGACGTGGTCGCCGCGCTGCCCGGCGACGACGCCCTCGCCCGGGGCTGCGTCGACGAGGTGCTGCGGATGGCCAGCCCGGTGCACTTCCTGGCCCGTTCCGCGCCGCACGACACCGAGCTGGGCGGGGTGCCGGTCAAGGCCGAGGAGAACGTGCTGCTGCTGATCGCCGCCGCCAACCGCGACCCGTCCCGCTTCCCCGACCCGGACCGGTTCGACCCGCACCGCGACGGGCCGCCCTCGCTGGCCTTCGGGGTGGGGCTGCACTTCTGCCTCGGCTCGGCGGTGTCGAAGCTGGAGGGACGCGTCGCGCTGCCCCGGCTCTTCGCCCGCTTCCCCCGCCTGGCGATATCGCAGACCCCGACGTACAGCGGCAGCCTCTTCCTGCGCGGCATCGACAAGCTCTTCGTCACCACCGGCAGTTAGGAGATCAGCATGGCCCTCGACCCGCAGGTCCTCGCGTGGCGGGCCGCGCGCGCCGCCGCCGGCACCGCGCCGCTGTACACCCAGACCCTGGCCGAGGCGCGCGCCGCCGACCTCGCCGCGATCCGCGCCGGCTCCGGCGCGGTCGAGCCGGTCGCCGAGGTACGCGACCTGCATCTCCCCGGCCCGGACGGGCCGCTGCCGGTGCGCATCCACCGGCCGGACGCGGACGGCCCGCTGCCCACCCTGCTCTACTTCTTCGGGGGTGGCTGGACGCTCGGCAGCGTCGACACCGCCGACGGGATCTGCCGGCGACTGGTGAACCTCACCGGCTGCCAGACCGTGACGGTCGGCTACCGGCTGGCCCCGGAGCACCGGTTCCCGGCCGCCGTGGACGACTGCTACGCGGCGCTGCGCTGGCTGGCCGGGCACGCCGACGAGGTGGGCGCGGACCCGGACCGGCTCGCCGTGGGCGGCGACAGCGCCGGCGGCAACCTGGCCGCCGCGGTCACCCTGCTGGCCCGCTCCGACGGCGGTCCCCGGCTCGCCGCCCAGATGCTGGTCTACCCGAACACCGACCAGCGGGTGTCGGCCGTGCCGACCCCCGACGAGGACCCGTTGCTGTTCAACCGGCACTCGGTGGCCTGGTACCGGCGGCACTACCTGCCCGACCCGGCCGACGCGGCGCACCCGCTGGCCTCGCCGCTGCTCGCCGAGGACCTCTCCGCGCTGCCCCCGGCGCTGGTGATCACCGCCGAGCACGACCCGCTGCGCGACGAGGGGGAGCGGTACGCGGCCCGGCTGCGCGAGGCCGGCGTGCCCACCGAGGCGACCCGGTACGCCGGGATGATCCACGGCTTCTTCGCCATGCCCGGGGTGTTCGACGCCGGCCGGCGCGCCCAGGAGCAGGCCGCCGCCTTCCTGCGCGACCGGTTCGGCCTCGCCCCGGCCGGGAGCGCCACCCCGGCGGGGCAGGGGAGCGGACATGGCTGACCCCACCGACACGCTGCCCGAGGTCGCGTTCGTGCCGCCGGCCAGCCTGGCGGACTTCGCCGCGCCGGCCCGGGCGGTGCTGCCGGCCGGCGTGTGGGACTTCGTCGAGGGCGGCAGCGGCACGGAGACCACCCTCGCCGCCAACCGGGCGGCCCTGGACCGGGTGGCGGTGCTGCCCCGGGTGCTGACCGGCGTGGACATCCCGGACACCGCGGCGGACCTGCCCGGCGGCCGGTACGCCCAGCCGGTCGCGGTCGCGCCGATGGCGTACCAGAAACTGCTGCACCCGGACGGTGAGGTGGCGCTGGCCGCCGCCGCCCGGACGGCCGGCGTGCCGTACGTGGCCTCCACGGTCGCCTCCGCGCCGCTGGAGGAGGTCGCGGCGGCCGGCGGGGACGTCTGGTTCCAGCTCTACTGGCTGCGCGACCGGGACCTGGTGGCCGACCTGGTGGACCGGGCGCACACCGCCGGCTGCACGGCGCTGATGGTGACCGTGGACGTGCCGGTGCTCGGCCGCCGGCTGCGCGACGTCCGCAACGGCTTCACCCTGCCGCCGCAGGTGACCGCCGCGAACCTGGCCGGCGGCCGGGACGACCTGGCGCACCGGGGCGCCCCCGGCACGTCGGCGGTGGCGGCGCACACCGGGGCGGTCTTCCAACCGGCGATGAGCTGGGCGGACCTGGCCTGGCTGCGGGAGCGTACCCGGCTGCCGCTGGTGGTGAAGGGGGTCCTCGACCCGCGCGACGCGGTGCGCGCGGCGGAGACCGGCGCGGACGCGGTGGTGGTCTCCAACCACGGCGGCCGGCAGCTCGACGGCGCCCCGGCGTCGGCCACCGTGCTGCCCGACGTGGTCACCGCGGTCGGTCCGCGCTGCACGGTGCTCTTCGACGGCGGGGTGCGCGGCGGCACCGACGTGCTGCGCGCGCTGGCGCTGGGCGCGAGCGGCGTGCTGGTCGGCCGGCCGCTGCTCTGGGCGTTGGCGGCCGGCGGCCGGGCCGGCGCCGAGGCGGCCCTCGGGCTGCTCGCCGCCGAACTGCGCGACGCGCTCACCCTCGCCGGCTGCGCCGACCCGGGCGCGGCCCGGCACCTGCGAACCCTGATCGGAGGCTGACGTGGAGCCGGTGGACCTGACCGTGGACACGCTGCACGCCAGCGTCGACGACCCCGCGCTGAACTCGATGAACTTCCTCAACGAGGTGGCCCAGCACTACCCGGACGCGGTCTCGCTCGCCGCCGGCCGCCCGTACGAGGAGTTCTTCGACTCGGGCGTGCTCCCCGCGTACCTGGACCGGTTCCGCCGGCACCTCGCCGACGACCTGGGGCTGAGCCCGGCCCAGGTGGACCGGACCCTGCTGCAGTACGGCCGGACGAAGGGCATCGTGCACCACCTGATCTCCCGCAACCTCGCGGTGGACGAGGGGCTGACCGTCGACCCGGAGACGATCGTGGTGACGGTGGGCTGCCAGGAGGCGATGTTCCTGGTGCTGCGGGCGTTGCGGGCCGGGCCGGCGGACGTGCTGTTCGCCGTCGCGCCCACCTACGTCGGGCTGACCGGGGCCGCCCGCCTGGTCGACCTGCCGGTGCGCCCGGTGCGCGGCGGCCCGGACGGGATCGACCTGGCGGACCTGCGCGCGCAGCTGCACCGGGCCCGGGCCGAGGGGCTGCGTCCGCGCGGCTGCTACGTGATGCCGGACTTCGCGAACCCGTCCGGGGTGAGCATGGACGTGGCGCAGCGGCGGCGGCTGCTCGACCTGGCCGCCGAGGAGGAGCTGCTGCTCATCGAGGACAACCCGTACGGCCTCTTCCCGGCCGGCGACGGGGACCGGCCGCCCACCCTGAAGGCGCTGGACACCCGGCGCCGGGTGGTCTACCTGGGCTCCTTCGCCAAGACGGTGCTGCCCGGGGCCCGGGTCGGCTACGTCGTCGCCGACCAGCGGGTGGCCGGCTCGGACGGCACGGTCGGGCCGCTCGCCGACCAGCTCGCGAAGATCAAGAGCATGGTCACGGTGAACACGTCACCGATCGCGCAGGCGGTGATCGGTGGCGCGCTGCTGGCCCACGACTGCTCGCTGGCCGCCGCGAACGTCCGGGAGCGGGCCGCGTACGCGCGCAACCTGCGGCACCTGACCGACGGGTTGGCCCGCCGCTTCCCGCCCGGCGGTCCGGTGGGCTGGAACGTGCCGGCCGGCGGCTTCTTCGTGGTGGTGACCGTGCCGTTCCCGGTGGACGACGCGCTGCTGCACCGCTCGGCGCGCCGCTACGGGGTGCTCTGGACCCCGATGGGGCACTTCTACGACGACGGGGCGGCGGTGCGGGCCCTGCGGCTGTCCATCAGCGCGGTCACCCCGGACCGGATCGACCTGGGGCTGGACCGGCTCGCCGCGCTGATCACCGACGAGCTGGCCGCCGTCGGGCCCGTCCGTAGATAATGGACGAATGGTTGCCTGGGAGTACGCGTTGCTGGTCCGCCGCTATCAGGGGCAGGGCCGCAACTTCCATGTCTCGTTCGTCTGGTACGCGCCGGACGGGTCGCGCACCGACGTGACCGCGTACGGCGACACCGCCATCGCCCACCTCAACCGGGTCGGCCGGGAGGGCTGGGAGCTGGTCTCGGCGGCGGAGGACGTGAACAACGTCCAGGGCAGCACCGAGGTGCACCGCTACCACCTCAAGCGGCCGCTGCGCTGAGCCGCTAGTTTGGTCCCTCCAGCGAGGGGCGGGAGCAGCGGGTGGGCCGGTACGTCATCGGGGTGGACTTCGGCACCCTCTCCGGCCGGGCCGTGGTGGTCGACGTGGCCGACGGCGCGGAACTCGGCAGCGCGGTGCACGCGTACCGGCACGGGGTGATCACCGAGCGGCTGCCCGACGGCGGGCCGTCGCTGCCGCCGGACTGGGCGTTGCAGGACCCGGCCGACCACCGGGAGGTGCTGCGCACCGCGGTGCCCGAGGCGCTGCGGGTGGCCGGGGTCGACCCGGCGGAGGTGATCGGCATCGGTGTCGACGCCACCTCCTGCACGGTGCTGCCCACCCGGGCCGACGGCACCCCGCTGGCCGAGCTGACCCTGTTCCGGGACCGCCCGCACGCCTGGCCGAAGCTCTGGAAGCACCACTCCGCACAGCGGCAGGCGGACCGGATCACCGCGCTCGCCGCCGCCCGCGGCGAGCCCTGGCTGCCCCGCTACGGCGGTCGGGTCTCCGCCGAGTGGCAGCTCGCCAAGGCCGTCGAGCTGGTGGAGCAGGACCCGGAGGTGTTCCACCGGGCCGAGCGGTGGATCGAGACCGCCGACTGGCTGGTCTGGCAGCTCTGCGGCACCGAGACCCGCAACCTGTCGGCGGCCGGCTTCAAGGGGCTGCACCAGGACGGCCACCACCCGGCCCCGCACTTCCTCGCCGCGCTGCACCCCGACCTGCCGGCGCTGCTGGCCAAGGTCGACGGGCCGCTGCTGCCACCCGGGGCCCGGGCCGGCGCGCTGACCGCCGAGGCCGCCCGCCGGACCGGTCTGCCGGCCGGGATCGCGGTCGCCGTCGGGGCCATCGACGCGCACGTCACCGCCGCTGCGGCCGGCGCGGTCGCCCCCGGCCGGATGCTCGCCGTGCTCGGCACCTCCACCTGCCTGATCATGAACGGGGAGCACCGCCGGGAGGTGCCCGGCAGTTGCGGCGTGGTCGAGCACGGGGTGACCGCCGGCCGGTGGGGCTACGAGGCCGGGCAGAGCGGTGTCGGTGACATCTTCGCCTGGTTCCTCGACCGGGCGCTGCCCGCCGGGTACGCCGAACAGGCCCGCCGCCGGGGCGTGCCGGTGCCCGACCTGCTGGACGCCCTCGCCGCCGACCAGCCGGTCGGCGGGCACGGGCTGCTGGCGCTGGACTGGCACAGCGGCAACCGGTCGGTGCTGATGGACCACGAGCTGAGCGGCGTGCTGGTCGGGCTCACCCTGGCCACCCGCCCCGAGGAGATCTGGCGGGCCCTGCTGGAGGCCACCGCGTTCGGCGCCCGCACCGTGGTCGAGGCGTTCGAGGCCGCCGGGGTGCCCGTCGAGGAGTTGACCGCCGCCGGTGGGCTGACCGGCAACCGGCTGCTGCTGCGCACGTACGCCGATGTGCTGCGCCGCCCGCTGCACGTGCTCGACACCGCGCACCCGGCGGCGCGGGGCGCGGCGGTCCACGCGGCGGTGGCCGCCGGGGCGTACCCGGACATCGAGGCCGCCTCGGCGGCGATGGCCGCGCCGCGCCGCGAGACCTGGCACCCCGACCCGGCCCGCGCCGCCGCCTACGACGAGCTGTACGCCGACTACCGCGAGCTGCACGACCACTTCGGCCGCGGCGGCACCGAGATCCTGCACCGCCTCCGCGCCCGCCGCCGCACCGCCACCCCCTGACCCCGCCCTCGTCGTCCGGTCCCTGTTTCACGGAAAGAGTGGTTATCCGGCACCGGATAACCACTCTTTCCGTGAATGAGCGCGCAAGGAGGCCCGCGTGGCGGGTCAGCCCAGGTCGACGGCGGGGTAGAGGGGGAACGGGGTGAGCAGGTCGCTGGCCTGCTTGCTGACCTGCTCCGCGAGGGCCGGGTCGAGGACGTACTTGGCCTTGGACGCGCCGGGCGTGGTCTGCGAGAGCACGGTGTGGATCAGCTCGGCGGTGGCGTCCATCTCGGCGGTGCCGAGACCCCGGGTGGTCAGCGCCGGGGTGCCGATCCGGACCCCGGAGGTGTACCAGGCGCCGTTCGGGTCCTGCGGGACCGCGTTGCGGTTGGTCACGATGCCCGAGTCGAGCAGCGCCTGCTCGGCCTGCCGGCCGGTGAGGCCGTAGCCGGAGACGTCGATCAGCACCAGGTGGTTGTCGGTGCCGCCGGTGACCAGCTTCGCGCCCCGCCGGGTCAGCCCGTCGGCGAGCGCCTGCGCGTTGTCGACGATGCGCTGGGCGTAGTCGGCGAAGTCGGGGCGGCGGGCCTCGGCCAGCGCGACGGCCTTGGCGGCCATCACGTGCGGCAGCGGGCCGCCGAGCACCATCGGGCAGCCCCGGTCCACCTGGTCGGCCAGCTCCGGGCCGCAGAGGACCATGCCGCCGCGCGGACCGCGCAGCGACTTGTGGGTGGTGGTGGTGACGATGTGCGCGTGCGGCACCGGGTCGAAGTCGCCGGTGAAGACCTTGCCCGCGACCAGGCCGGCGAAGTGCGCCATGTCGACCATGAAGGTGGCGCCGACCGAGTCGGCGATCTCCCGCATGATCCGGAAGTTGACCTTCCGGGGGTACGCGGAGTAGCCGGCGACCAGGATCAGCGGCGTGAACTCGCGGGCCGCCTCGGCCACCTTGTCGTAGTCGATCAGCCCGGTGGCCGGGTCGGTGCCGTAGCTGCGCTGGTCGAACATCTTGCCGGAGATGTTCGGCCGGAAGCCGTGGGTGAGGTGCCCGCCGGCGTCCAGCGACATGCCCAGCATCCGCTGGTCGCCCAGCTCGCGGCGCAGCGCGAACCAGTCCGCCTCGGTGAGGTCGTTGACCTGCCGGGCCTGGGCCTTCTTCAGCGCCGGGGACTCCACCCGGTCGGCCAGGATCGCCCAGAACGCGACCAGGTTGGCGTCGATGCCGGAGTGCGGCTGGACGTACGCGTGGGTGGCCCCGAACAGCTCCCGGGCGTGTTCGGCGGCGAGCGCCTCGACGGTGTCCACGTTCTGGCAGCCGGCGTAGAAGCGCCGGCCGACGGTGCCCTCGGCGTACTTGTCGCTGAACCAGTTGCCCATCGCCAGCAGGGTGGCGGGGGAGGCGTAGTTCTCGCTGGCGATGAGCTTGAGCGACTCGCGCTGGTCGGCCAGCTCCGCGCCGATGGCGTCGGCCACCCGTGGCTCGACGGCGCGGATGACCTCGAGCGCGCTGCGGAAGGCGGTGGATTCGGCGTTCAGCGACATGCGACCTCCTGGAGACGTGCGGAAGGCCCAGGCGCTCGGCATGCGTCCTCATGACGGGACCGCTTCCCGATGGTTTTCCATCCCCACGCGCCAGTCACGGCCCACCGGAGATCCTAGCGTGGGGGGTCGGTCCGGACCGCGTTGGGCGGGCGAGCGGGCGGGCCGCCGACCAGCCGAAGGGGCCCGACCGCGCCGGTCGGGCCCCTTCGGCGGTACGCGTCAGGCGGTGGCGGCGTCCCGGGCGCTCTTGCGCGCCTTCGGGTCCTTCGGGCTGCGCGGCGCCTGGGGCCGCATCGCGATCATCCGCTCACCGATCTCCTGGAGCTGGTTGCGTCCGAGGGCCTCGCGGACCTTGGGGAACCACTCCTGCTCCTCCTCCTCGACGTGGTGCTCGACGTTCTCGATCAGCACCGTGGTCTTGGCGACGAGCCGTTCGTCGTCGGCGTCCAGCTCCGCCAGCTCGGCGCTGAGCAGGTCCGCGACGTGGTGCTCCTCGTGCGACTCGAGGATGTCGTCCTCCAGGTCCGGCAGCAGCTTGCGGATCTCGGGGTACATCACCTCGTTCTCCAGGTACGTGTGCGTGGTCAGCGCGGCCAGGATCTCGGTGAGCAGCTCCTGCCGACGCTTCGCCGGGCCGTCCTGCGCCTTCTCGAACTCGCGGAACAGGCGGCGCATCTCCTTGTGGTCCTCTTTGAGCAGGACGATCGCGTCGGTGGACACCGGCACCTCCAAGGTCGGGGTAGGTCGACGCCTGATCCCCTACCCCGGCTGTGACCTGGAAAAACGGGCGGGGCCCGGCGACACGTCGCCGGGCCCCGTCACGGAGGTGCTGCGTACTACTTCACCGCGTTGTACGCGTCCACCATGCCCGCGCCGTAGAACGCGTTACGCGCGCCGCCGGAGCAGGTCGCGTCGTACGCGGTCGGGCCGGCCGGGCTCAGCGGCACCGGGTTGTAGACGCCGGCCGGGCAGGCCAGCGGCACCGAGGACCGCTCCAGGAACGACGCCAGCGCGCCGGGGGTGAGCCCCGGGTGCGCCGAGATGGCCAGCGCCGCCACGCCGGTGGCGTGCGGGCCGGACATCGACGTGCCCTGCTTGTAGCCCCACCCGTTGGTGCGGGTGACGGTGTTGAAGGTGGTCGACAGGATGCCGTCGGTGATGGTCGACTTCGCACCCTGGGTCCGGAACCGGGTGTCGCCACCCGGCGCCGTCACGTCCACCACGCCCTGACCGTACGAGGAGTAGTAGCTCTTCGCGCCGGTCGGCCCGACCGCCGAGACGGTCACCACGCCGGGGGCCTCCGCGGGGAGGTCCATGCAGGCGCTGGTGAGGTCGGGGCGGGTCTCCGGCGTCCCGTTGTCCGGGCTGCCGGTGTCGGTGATCTTGTGGGCCAGGTCGTAGTTGGAGTTGCCCGCGGACGCCACGTTCAGCACGCCCTTGGACTGCGAGTAGCGGATCGCCCGCTGCACGGCCTGCCACACCGGACGCTGGCGGGCGTCGTTGCGGCAGTTCAGCTCCCACGGGTCGATGTAGTAGCTGTTGTTGGTGAGCTGGAAGCCGTGGTCGGCGGCCCACATGAACCCGCAGACCGCGGCCTCCGGGTAGATGTACCCGTCGTCGTTGACCACCTTGACGGCGGCCACCTTGACGCCCGGAGCGATGCCGGCGACACCGACGCCGTTCACGGCGGCGGCGATGGTGCCCGCCACGTGGGTGCCGTGGTCGCTGGTGGTCGGGTTCCACGCCGCCTCGGTGGTGTCGGTGACACCGCCGATGCAGGACGTGCTCTTGTCCTTGGCGATCTGGGTCGCCAGGTCCGGGTGGGTGCTGGAGATGCCGCTGTCCAGTACGCCGACGACGACGTTCGAGCGGCCGGCGTTCACCGCGTGGGCCTGCGGCAGGTGGATCATGTTCATGTCCCACTGCTGGCCGTAGAGCGGTTCCTTGGTCGGGTCGTCGGTGGCGACGTCGGCCGCGGAGACCTCCACGGTCTCGCCCTCGTCGAGGGCGGTGCCCAGCCCGGCGGTGGACGCCACCGACTCCACGCCGGCGCCCGCCACCTGGGTGGTGAAGTTCGGGTTGGTGGAGCGGACGACGAGCACGCCGATCTGGTCGTAGCTGGCCACGATGGTGCCGTTGGCGGCCGCCACCCGGGCGGCGGCCTTGCTGGTGCTGGCGCCCTGCGGGGCGAGGACCAGATACGCGGTGTCCGGTCCGGCGGCCGCCGCCGGAGCCAGCCCGCCGGTGGCGGCGAGACCGACGCCGAGCGTCATGGCGGACGCGGCGGCCAGTGTCTTGCGACGAAGGTTCTTCACACAGACTCCCAGGGGGCCGATCCGGCCGGTCCCCACTCCCTGGTGGGAAGCGGGCCGGCGGAGAACGAGCAGGTTGCTCGCCTTCGAGGGATCAGCGTAGGGACCCGGTGTGGTGTTACACACACCCGAACGGCCGAACAACATCCGTCAGACGGTGGCCACCGTGTACGGGATCTCGTCGAGCAGCTCGCGGGCCAGGAAGCCGATCCGGCCGTACCGGGGGACCAGGCGCTGCCCGCTCACCGCGTGCGCGAAGGCGGCCCAGCAGGCGGCCTGCGCCGGCTCCGCGCCCCGGGACAGCAGGCCGGCCAGCAGTCCGGCGCGGACGTCGCCGCTGCCCGAGGTGCCGAGTCCGGCGTCGCCGCTCTCCTCCCGCCAGCAGCGCCCGTCCGGGGTGGCGATGTGCCCGTAGAGCGAGACCACCGCCTCGTACCGGCGGGCCAGGTCGAGCGCCTCGGCGTCCAGGTCGTCACCGGGGTCCCGGTCCAACAGGTGCCGGGCCTCGGTGAGGTTCGGCGTCAACACCACCTTGCGGCCCGAGCCGACCAGCAGGTCCGGCTCGTGGCTGAGCGCGCCGAGGGCGTACGCGTCGAGCACCAGCGAGGTCTCCGGCCCGGTCGCCGACAGCACCTGGTGCAGCAGTCCCCGGGTGGTGTCGATGTCGTTGAGTCCCGGACCCAGGGCCACCACGTCCGCCTCGGCGAGCAGGTCCGTGAGCCGGTCGCCCGGGTCGCCCCGGACCGCGCCGTCGTCGGTCTCCGGCAGGCCCACCACCAGCGCCTCCGGCACCTGGATGCTGAGCGCGGCGGCGGTGGACTCGGCGGCGGCGAGTTGCAGCACCCCGGCGCCGGCCCGCAGCGCGGCCACCCCGGCCAGCAGCACCGCGCCCGGGGTGAACCGGGAGCCGCCCACCACCAGCACGGTGCCGCGCGCCTCCTTGCCGCCGGTGGGCACCGGCAGCGCCCAGTCCCGCAGCAGCGCGGGGGTGATCACCTCAGACCGGCTCGGCATGGACCTCGTCCTCCCGGGTCGGACGCGCGCCCTGCCGGTGCAGGTGCGACACGTCGTTGAACAGGTACGGCGCGAGCCGGCCGTCGGCGTCGGCGGACCACCCGGTGACCGAGCAGTTGGCGATCACCTGCTCCCGGGTCAACGCCATCAGCTCCGTCTCGGTGAGCCCTTCCACCAGGTAGCGCAGCAGGAAGACCAGCGCGTCGTGGCCGAAGAGCAGCACCCGTCGCCCCTCGTGGTCGCGGCGCAGGTCGCCGAGGAGCGTGCGCAGCCGCAGCGCCACGTCGGTCCAGGACTCGCCGCCGGGCGGCCGGTAGTAGAACTTGCCGAGTCGGTCCCGGCGCTCCGCCTCCTGCGGGTGCCGGCGGCGGACGCCGTGCCCGGTCAGCCCGTCGAGGACGCCGAGCTCCCGGTCGCGCAGCCGCTCGTCGCGGCTGACCGGGATCCCGGTGCCGGCCAGCGCCAGCTCGGCCGTTTGCACCGCGCGCAGGTAGGGCGACACCACCGCCACGTCGGGCCGGCGCGCCGGGGGCAGATCGGCCAGCCAGCGGCCGGTCGCCCGGGCCTGCTCCTCGCCGGTGGGCGAGAGCGGCACGTCCGCGTCCCGCCGGTCGAGGTCGATCAGCTCCGCGCCGGCGGTCTCGGCGGCGGTCGCCGCCACGTTCGCGGTGCTCTCGCCGTGCCGCACGATCCAGAGCGCTGCCAGTTCCGCCATGCGGCCTCCGGTACCCGGCGTCCGGGGTGGGTAACCGTACCGGTCCCGGCGTGCCGCCGGTGCGGTCGGCGGGCGCTCGTGCGGGACGGATCCGGACCGCCGCTGCCCGGTGGGCAGCGCCCGGTGGGATCGACGGTGCAGAATGTCGTCCGGCGAGCCGGCGTGGGCCCGGCCCGTGGGGAGGGCGACGCATGTCGACGGTCATCAGGGGTCTGCGGGAAGCGCTGGTGCTCTTCGTGGTGGCGGCGGTGGTGATCGGGGTCGCGGTCGGGGTCTGGGTGGCGGTCAGCGGCGGCGACTTCACCCACCGGCTCGGGGTGGCGTTCCTGCTGGTGGGCGCCGTGCTCGGGATGACCGGCGACCTCACGCTGAGCCGGATCGGGATGCTGCCCGCCCGGTCCAGCTTCGGGCTGGCCCCGGAGCGGGAGGACGCCGGCGGCGGACGGGTGCTCACCGGGGTCGGGATCTTCCTGTTCGTCTCGCTGCCGCTGATCGCGGTCGGGGTCCTGTTGATCTCCTGACGCCGCCCGCCCCGCTGTCGGAGGGGCCGGTTATGGTCCCCGCACATCGTGGGTGATCGAGGAGACGGCGTGCGCAGATTCGACTTCGTCAGCGGCAGCGCGGCAAAGTTCTGGGAGGTGGACCGGGCCGGCGGCACGGTGACCGTCCGCTATGGACGGATCGGGGCCCAGGGGCGCACCCAGGACAAGGAGTTCGACACCCCCGCCGAGGCCGCCGCGCACGCCGAGCGGCTGATCGCCGAGAAGCTCCGCAAGGGGTACGTCGAGTCCACCACCGGTGCCCCGACGCCCGACGTGGCCGGCGCCGTGCCCGCGGTCGACGGCGGCCCGGCCGCCACCGACGGGACGGACGGGGCCGCCGCCGCAGCGGCGCGCCCGACCACCGCGGCACCGGCGTCCCAGCCGGCGCCCGCCACGCCCCCGGCCGGTGCGCACCCGGCCGTCGAGGAGCTGCCGGACGAGGAGACCTTCGTGGTGCCCGCCGGCTGGCGGCGGCAGCTGGTCGCCCGCCGGGGCGGCCCGGCCGGGTCGGCCCTGCCGAGCGCCGCCAAGGGGCGGGCCGCCGGGCAGAAGGTGCTGGAGCCGCTCACCGCCGAGCTGGCGAAGGTGGTCGCGCAGGCGGCCGACCCGGAGCTGGCCGCGGCGCTGCGGGCCTACCTGGCCGGTGCGCCCAACCCGCTGGGCGGGGCGGCGCTGCTGGTGGCCGCCGGGATGATCATCGGCTGGCAGATCCGCGACCACCAGGCGTACGCCCTCGCCGATCTGCTCGTCGCCGACCTCGGCCCGGTCGGGGCCGCGATCGCCATGACCGAGCAGGCCACCGTCACCCTCGGGGCGGTGCACCGCGGCATCGACAACCTGCGCCGCAACGTCGTCGACCAGCCGGCCTGGGGCTACCGGAGCGTGCGGCTGGACGCGCTGCGCCGGGTCCGGGGGCACCTCGCCGCGGCCACCGACGAGCAGTACGCGGCCGCCCGGGACGCCCTCGCGCCGTACCGCTCGGGGCCGCTGCCGGCGCGGGTGGTCACCTCGTTCCTGCTGCCCACCGAGCGGGACTGGGTCGCCGAGGACCTGGCCGCCGTGTGCGCCGGCCCCGACCGGATCCTGGGTGGGCTGCTGCTCGGCTCGGTCGACGACCCGGCACGGTTCACCACCCTCGCCGGTCGGCTCGACGTCTACTCGATCATGTGGGACCCGGCCTTCGTGATCACCGGCGTGGCCACGGTCGGCCCGGCCGTCGCACCGCTGCTGGCCGAGTGGTTCGACCACGAGCACACCGGGGCCGAGTCGCAGCAGCGGCTGGTGTCGATGCTGGCGGCGCTGCCCACCGACGAGGCGATGGAACTGCTGCTGGCCCGGCTCGACCGCAAGTACGTGCAGGCCGGTGTGCTGGAGGCGCTCGGCCGCTTCCCGGTGCGCGGGGTGCGGCTGCTGGCCCGGGCGGCCGGCGAGCGGACCGCCGCCGGCAAGCAGGCCGGCACGCTGCTGCGCGGGCACGTGCTGACCCACCCGGCCGCGGTCGAGGCCGCGCTGCCCGACCTCGACCCGGCCGATCGCGAGCGGGTCGAGCGGATCACCGGCGCGGACGCGGCCGTCCCGGTCGCCGGCCCGGGCCGGCTCCCCCCGGTGCTGGTCGCGCCGCCCTGGCTGGCCCGGCGCCGGCCGGTCGCGCCGCCCGTGGTGACCGGCCTGACCCGTCCCGAGGGCACCACGCTGGCCTGGCTGACCGGCGAGCGGGAGCGTTGGGCGGCGATCGAGCCGAGCTGGTCGGGCTACTCGCGCGACGACCTGACCGTGGTCGCCCGCGAGGTGGCCGCCGGCCGGGCCAACGACTACCAGGGCGTGCACTTCTTCACCCGGGCCCCCGAGGAGATGGCCCGGCCGCTGCTGCCGGCCTGGCGGCCGGAGGCACCCTGGCACGCCGAGGAGTGGATGTGCCGGCTGCTCGGCCGCTACGAGGCCGACGCGGTCCCGGCCGCGCTGCACCTGGCCCGGGCGGCGCGCGGCACGGCGCAGGTACTGCTGCCGGTGGCCGACGGCGCGGTCGCCGACCTGATGGCCGACTGGCTGGACCGGCTCAAGTCGGGCCGGTCGACCGCGGTGGCCTGGTTCCGGCGACACCCCGGCCATGCCGCGCGGGCGCTGCTGCCGGCCGCCGTGGGTGCGCCCGGGCCGCAGCGGCGCGCCGCCGAACGGGCCCTGCGCCTGATCGCCGGCGAGCACCGGGACCTGGTCCTCGCCGCCGCCCGGGAGTACGGCGAGGCGGCGCTGGCCGCCGCGACGCAGGTGCTCGACGCCGACCCGTTGGCGCAGCTGCCCGCCCGGATCCCGGCCCTGCCGCAGTGGTTCGACCCGGTGCTGCTGCCGCCGGTGCTGCTGCGCGACCGCTCGGCGGCGCTGCCCGCCGACGCCCTACGGCACCTGGGCACGATGTTCGCCCTCTCCAAGCTGGACGAGGTCTACCCCGGCGTGGAACTGGTCCGGGCGGCGGTCGACCCGCTCTCGCTGGCCGAGTTCGCCTGGGCGCTCTTCGAGCGCTGGCAGGCGGCCGGTGCCCCGTCGAAGGAGAGCTGGGCGTTCACCGCGCTCGGCCTGGTCGGCGACGACGACACCGCCCGCCGGCTCGCCCCGCTGATCCGGGCCTGGCCCGGCGAGGGCGGGCACGCCCGGGCCGTCACCGGCCTGGACGTGCTGGCCGCCATCGGCACCGACGTGGCGCTGATGCACCTCTACGGCATCTCGCAGAAGGTGAAGTTCCGGGGCCTGCGGGAGCGGGCCGGGCAGAAGGTCACCGAGGTCGCCGACGGGCTGGGGCTGGACACCGATCAGCTCGGCGACCGGCTGGTGCCCGACCTGGGGCTGGACGCCGACGGCAGCCTGGTCCTCGACTACGGCCCGCGCCGGTTCACGGTCGGCTTCGACGAGCAGCTCAAGCCGTACGTGGTGGACGCCGCCGGGGCCCGCCGCAAGGACCTGCCCAAGCCGGGCGCCCGCGACGACCAGGCGCTCGCGCCGGTGGCGTACCAGCGGTTCGTCGGGTTGAAGAAGGACGTCCGGACCCTCGCCGCCGACCAGATCCGCCGCTTCGAGGCGGCGATGGTGGCCGGGCGGCGCTGGCCGGCCACCGACTTCCAGCGCTACTTCCTGTCCCATCCGCTGCTCTGGCACGTGGTCCGGCGGCTGGTCTGGGCCACCGTCGACGCCGACGGCGCGGTGCTGGGCACGTTCCGGGTCGCCGAGGACCGCACCCTGGCCGACGTGGACGACGAGACGTACGTGCTGCCGGACGACGCGGTCGTCACCATCGCCCACCCGGTGGGCCTCGGCGCGGCCGGGGCGGCCTGGGCGGAGGTCTTCGCCGACTACGAGATCCTGCAACCGTTCCCGCAGCTCGGCCGCGAGGTGCACCGGCTCACCGAGGCCGAGCGCGACGAACGGCTGCTGCACCGGCACATGGGGATCGAGGTGCCGGCCGGCCGGCTGCTCAGCCTGGAACGGCGCGGCTGGCGCCGCGGGACGCCCCAGGACGCGGGCATCCAGGGCTGGCTGGAGCGGGAACTGCCCGGTGGCCGGGCCGTCGTGATCGACCTGGACCCGGGCATCGCCGTCGGCGAGGTGGGTTTCTTCCCCGACCAGAAGCTCGACGCGATCTGGGTCAACGACCGCCCGGAGGGCGGCTGGCACGGTCGCGACGGCAAGGTGCGCTTCGGCGAGCTGGACGAGGTCACCGCCTCCGAGCTGCTGCGCGACCTGGCGGAGGTGACCCGGTGACCGCGCTCGACCCCACCGCCGAGCGGGCCCAGCGGCCCCCGGCCGAGGTCCGGTACGCCGACGAGCTGGCGAAGCTGGCCGCCGACGACACCGACCCCCGCCCGCCGGGCTGGGCGCTGAGCCTGCGGGCCGCCCGCCGGTTCATCCTCGGCGACCCCGCCGCCGGCATCCGGCGCAAGTTCGTCGGCGACCCGTCCCTGATCGACCGGGCCCTGGTGGCGCTGGCCACCAGCCGCGGGCTGATGCTGGTCGGCGAGCCGGGCACCGCGAAGTCGTTGCTGTCCGAGCTGCTGGCCGCCGCGATCAGCGGCGACTCCACGCTGACCATCCAGGGTGGGGCGGCCACCACCGAGGACCAGATCCGCTACTCGTGGAACTACGCCCTGCTGGTGGCCGACGGCCCGTCGCCGCGTGCGCTGGTGCCGGCGCCGCTGCTGCGCGGCATGGCCCAGGGCCGGGTGGTCCGCTTCGAGGAGATCACCCGCTGCCCGCTGGAGGTGCAGGACTGCCTGCTCTCCCCGCTGTCGGACCGGGTGCTCGCCGTCCCGGAGCTGCCGGGCGCCGACGCGATGGTCTTCGCCCGCGAGGGGTTCAACGTGATCGCCACCGCGAACACCCGCGACCGGGGCGTCAACGAGATGAGCGCCGCGCTGAAGCGGCGGTTCAACTTCGAGACCGTCTTCCCGATCCCCGACCTCGGCACCGAGCTGGAGCTGGTCGAGGCGGAGGCCGGCGAGCTGCTGCGCCGCTCCGGGGTGGCCGTGCCGCCCCGCCGTGACGTGCTGGAGGTGCTGGTCACCACGTTCCGGGAGCTGCGCACCGGGCTCACCGAGCGCGGCGACGCGATGGAGCGGCTGTCGTCGGTGATGAGCACCGCCGAGGCGGTGTCGGTGGCGCACGCCGTCGGGCTGCGCGGCTGGTTCCTGCGCGGCGAGGCCGGCGACGCCGCCGACGTGGTGGCCTGCCTGGCCGGCACCGCCGCCAAGGACGACGCCGAGGACCTGGCCCGACTGCGCCGCTACCTGGAGCAGCAGGTGTCCCGCCGGTCGGGCGCGCAGTGGCGGGCGCTGCACGACGCCCGGCACCTGCTGCCCGGCTGATGGCCGGCGACGCGCCGCCGGGCGTCACCTTCCTCGGGGTCCGTCACCACAGCCCGGCCTGCGCCCGGCTGGTGGCGGCCACCGTGGCCGCGCTGCGCCCGGCGTACGTGCTGGTGGAGGGGCCGGCCGACCTGAACGGTCGGCTGGACGAGCTGCTGCTCGACCACGAGCTGCCGGTGGCGGTGTTCACCGCGTACCGGGACGCGGGGCGGCGGCACGCCTCGTGGAGCCCGTTCTGCGGGTACTCGCCCGAGTGGGTGGCGCTGACCGCCGGGAGGGCGGTCGGGGCGCAGCTGCGCTTCATCGACCTGCCCGCCTGGCATCCGGCGTTCGCCCACCGGGCCAACCGGTACGCCGACGCCGACCAGCGCTACGCCGAGGCGGTCGACCGGCTCTGCGCCACCCTCGCGGTGGACAACGTGGACGCGCTCTGGGACCACCTGTTCGAGATCGGCCCCGACGACGGGCTCGCCGAGCGGCTGGCCGCGTACTTCGACCTGCTGCGCGGCGAGTCGGCGGCCGGCGAGGACGACACCGCCCGGGAGGCGTACATGGCCCGCTGGGTGCGGGCCGCCCGGGACCGGGCCGGCGGCCGACCGGTGCTGGTGGTAACCGGCGGGTTCCACCGCCCGGCCCTCATCCGGCTGGTGGCGGACGGCCCGGCGGAGCAGGACTGGCCGCAGGTGCCGGCCCCGGACCCGGACGCGGTGGCCGGCAGCTACCTGGTGCCGTACTCCTTCAAGCGGCTGGACGCCTTCGACGGCTACCAGTCCGGGATGCCGTCACCCGGCTACTACCAGCGGGTCTGGGAGGACGGCCCGCAGCGGGCCGCGGAGGCGCTGACGGAGGCGGTGGCGGCCCGGTTGCGGGCCCGCCGGCAGCCGGTCTCCACCGCCGACCTGATCGCCGCCCGGACCATGGCCGGCGGCCTGGCCCGGCTGCGCGGCCACGCCCACCCGGCCCGGGTGGACGTGCTGGACGGGCTGGTCTCCGCCCTGGTCGGCGACGCCCTGGACCAGCCCTTGCCGTGGGCGTCGCGGGGGCGCCTCGCCGCCGGCACCCACCCGGCGGTGGTGGAGATGGTGGCCGCGCTCAGCGGTGACCGGGTCGGCCGGCTGCACCCCGACACGCCGCTGCCGCCGCTGGTGCACGACGTCGACGCCGAGCTGGACCGGCACCGGATCGGCCCGGGCGACGCGCCGGAGCTGGACCTGACCGTCCCCGCCGACCTGGCGCGCAGCCGCCTGCTGCACCGGCTGCGGCTGCTCGACGTGCCCGGGCACCGGTGCGACAGCGGTCCGCGGGTGGGTACCCACGCCGTGCTCACCGAGCGCTGGTCACCGACCCCGGCGCCGGACCGGCTGGCCCGGGTGATCGAGGCCGGCGGCTACGGCCCGACCGTCCTGGACGCGGTGACCGCCCTGGTCGCCGAGCGGGTGGTGCTGCTCGGCGGTGACGTGGACGGGCTGGCCACCCTGTTGTTCGACACGGCGCTGGCCGGACTGCCCGAGCACTCGGCGCACACGCTCGCCGCGATCGCCCGGGCCACCGGCACGGTCACCGACCTGACGGCGCTGGGCCGGGCCCTGGCGGTGGCGCTCGGCCTGTGGCGGCACGACCGGCTGCTCGGCAGCGCGGGCACCGCCCCGCTCGGCGCGCTGATCACCGCCGCCGTCGACCGGGCCCTCTGGCTCGTCGAGGGCGTCCGGGCCGCGACCGCCCCCGCCGACCGGGGCCGGCTGGCCGCCCTGGTGGCGGTCCGCGACGCGCTCCGGTACGCCGGTCCGGCGCTCGGCCTCGACCCGGCGGCCACGCTGGCGGTGGCCGGGCGGGTGGCCGCCGACCAGGCCGCCCCGCCGGACCTGCGCGGCGCCGCGCTGGGCCTGCGCTGGTCCCTGGGCGCCCCGGCCGACGCCGCCGGGGCGGTCCGGGCGGTGGCCGCCCCGAGCACCCTCGGCGACTGGCTCAGCGGCCTGTTCGCGCTGGCCCGGGAGGAGGTGGTGGCCGGCGAGGCGGCGCTGCTCGGCGTCCTCGACCGGCTGCTCGCCGGGATGGACGCGCACGACTTCCTGGTCGCGCTGCCGGCGCTGCGGCAGGCCTTCGGCTGGTTCCCGCCGCGGGAGCGGGAGGCGGTGGCCCGGCACGTGCTGTCGCTGCGCGGCGGCGAGGGCGACGTCGGGGCCCGCGACCTGCTGCGGCTGGACGTCGACCCGGTGCTGGTCGCCGCCGCCCGGGCGCTGGAGGCGCGGGTCGACGAGGTGCTGGCCCGGGAAGGGCTGCGGGAGGGAGGACCGGCGTGACCGATCCGATGCTGGAGCGCTGGCGGCTGGTGCTCGGCGAGGCGGCGCAGGACGCGCTGGGCGGCCTCACGCCGGAGGCGGCCGCCCGGGACGCCGCGCTGGACTGGCTCTACGGCCGCGACGAGGAACTGAGCCGGCGCGACGTGCGCCGGGGCGGCTCCGGCCCGTCGACGCTGACCACGGTCGACTGGCTGGACGGCATCACCCGGCTGTTCCCCAGGGAGACGGTGGAACGGCTGGAACGCGACGCCGTCGAGCGCTACGAGATCCACGACGTGGTGACCGATCCGCAGGTGCTGGCCCGGGTGGAGCCGAACCCGGCGCTGCTGCGGGCGGTGCTGCGGACCAAGCACCTGATGGACCCGGAGGTGCTGCGGCTTGCCCGGCGGCTGGTCGAGGCGGTGGTACGTCAGCTCATGGAGAAGATGGCCAGCGAGGTCCGGCAGTCGTTCTCCGGGGCGCGGGCGCGTCGGCCCAGCCGGTTCCGGCAGGCCCGCAACTTCGACGTCCGGCGCACCATCCGGGCCAACCTGGCGCACTGGCGGCCGGACGAGCGCCGGCTGCACGTGCGTACCCCGCACTTCTTCTCCCGCACCCGGCGACACCTGGACCGCTGGCAGGTGATCCTGCTGGTGGACCAGTCCGGCTCGATGGTCGGCTCGGTGATCCACGCCGCGGTCACCGCCGCCTGCCTGTGGGGGCTGCCCGGCGTCCGTACCCACCTGGTCGCCTTCGACACCGACGTGGTCGACCTGACCAGCGAGGTGGACGACCCGGTGGAGCTGCTGATGAAGGTGCAGCTCGGCGGCGGCACCGACATCGCCCGGGCGGTGACCTACGGGGCGCAGCTGGTGGAGAACCCACGCCGCACCATCGTCGTGCTGGTCACCGACTTCTACGAGGGCGGCAGCGAGGCGCGGCTGGTCCGGGCCGTGAAACAGCTCGTCGAGCAGGGCAGCCACGTGCTGGGGCTGGCCGCGCTGGACGAGGAGGCGAACCCGTCGTACGACCGGGGCACCGCGCAGCGGCTGGCCGACGTCGGCGCGGCGGTCGGCGCGATGACCCCCGGCGAGCTGGCCGCGTTCGTGGCCGAGCACGTGGGCCGTTAGGAGTGCGCGTGATCCGGACCGACCTGCTGGCGCTCACCCCGGAGGTGCTCGCCGCGCTGAGCAACCGGGGACTGGTGAAGCGGGCCGCCAAGGCGGTCGACGGGGGTGAGGCTCCCACGCTCACCGTCGGCGACGACGGCGTCGTGCACGCCACCCATCCCGACGGGACGACCAGCACGCTGCCGGCCGTCGGTGGGCTGGCGGCCGGCGTCTGCTCCTGCGCGGCCCCCGGGGTCTGCCGGCACCTGCTGGCGCTCGTGCTGACCTACCAGCGGCAGCAGGAGGCGGCCACCGAGCCGGCCCCGGCGTCGACCCCCGCCCGATCTCTCGACGGCTCCGGCGGGGCCGGTGACCCCACGGACCGGAGCCCGGCCGGCCGCGCCCCGGCAATCGACGATCCCGCCGGCCCGGCCCTCGAGGGCAGCGGCCCGGCGGAGCGTGACGGGCCCGGCGGGACCGGCACCGCTCCGGCCGAGCGTGACCGGCCCGAGGGGGGCGACACCTGCGTCGCGGGCCTCCGGGGCGGCGGCGGTCCGGGCGGCGAACAGCACCCGCCGGGCGGCGGGCACGAGCCGTGGCGCTGGTCGCCGGGGGAGTTCACCGACGACGAACTCACCGCGGCGCTCGGCGCGCCCGCGCTCGCCGCCGCCGGTCGCCGCCGCCGGGCCGGCTACACCGCGCTGGTCCGCCGGCCCGGACCGGCGGACCCGGTGCCACAGGTGGAGCTGCCCACCGGCACGGTCCGGTTCCTGGTGCCCCACCAGCTCGGGTACGCCCGCAGCGACGCCGCCGGCGGCGAGGGGGAGGCGGTGGCCCTGGCGGTGTGGGCCTGCCGGGTCGCCGACCGGGAGCAGTCGGACCGCCGAGAGGCCCAGGTGCGCGTCGGTGGGCCGGCGGCCGTGGTGGACGTCTCGGCGCTGGACGCGGCGGTCGCCCTGGCCGCCGAGGTGCTGCTGGCCGGCGCGGTGCACACCGGTGCGGGGGCGGCCACCCGGCTGGCCGCCGTCCGCCGCGACCTCGACGCCGCCGGGCTGCGCTGGCCGCTGCTCGCCCTCGACGACCTGGCCGGTCAGCTCGACGCGTACGCGGCCCGGTCCGCCCGGTACCGGCCGGAAACCCTGGCCGAGGTGCTGGCCGAGCTGCCCGCCCGGCAGCGGGCGGTGCTCCGGGGCGGGGCCACCCCGGCACAGCGGGTGCTGGGCGCCGACGAGCCGGCGGAGACCCCGCTGCGCCGGCTGCGCCTCACCGGTCTCGGCGCCCGGGTCGGGGACACGGGCGGCGAGGTCGTCGTCGACGTCGTGCTGGCCCACCCGACGGCCGCCGGGGTGCTGGTGCTGCGCCGCGAGTTCCCCGCCGCCGAGGAGGACCGGCTCACCGGGCACACCCTGGCCGGCCGGCGGGTCGCCGGCAGCACCCTCGGCGCGCTGGCCGCCGGCAACGTCGTCTCCGAGGCGGCGGTGCGCAGCGCCGCGCACCGGCTCCGCTTCGCCGCCGGCCGGCTGGCCCGTACCGCGGTCACCCCGGGCACCGGGTCGTCGTGGGCGGAGCTGCCGCCCGCGCTGCTGGCCGGGGACCTGGACGCGCTCGCCGCGAGCCTGGCCGAGCGGCCACCCCGGCTGTTGCGGCCCCGCACCGCCGCCGAGTCGGTGCGGGTGCTGGCGCTGGGCGAGGTCCGCTCGATCGGGTACGCCGCCGGTGAGCAGCGCCTCGACGCCACCGTGACCGGGGCGGCCGGTGGGGTGGCCACCGTCTCGGCGGTGCACCGGGCGGCTGCCCCCGGCGCACTGGACGCCCTCGCGGCGGCGCTGCGCGGCGAGCACGGCACCCCCCGGTACGTCAGCGGCACCGTCCGGCGCGGCGCGAACGGGCTCGTGGTCGAGGTGCTGGCGGTGGTCGCCGACACGGTGGTCGTACCCGATCTGGCGGCCGGCACCGGCGACGGCATCCTCACCGGCACGCTGGCCGACCGGCCGGATCCGGTGGCCGCCGCGCTGCGCGCGGGGTCGGCGCTGCTCGCCCAGGCCGCCCACCGCGGGCTGCGGCAGTTGCCGGCCGGCTTCCGGGACCGGCTGCGCGCCGCCGGGGCCGGGCTGGCCCGGGTCGGGCTGGACCGGTGCGGCGCGGCCCTGACCGACCTGGCCGGCGCGCTCGGCGCCGACCCCGGCGACGCGGCGGTCCGCGCCTGGGTGGACGCCCAGATCCGGCTGCTGGTGACGGCGGAGTCCCGGTGAGCCGGTCCCCGCGACCGGCCCCGGCGACTACGGTGTGAGCGTGGCGACCGCGGCGGCCGAGGAGATCCGGGTGGGGGAGCGGCTGGTCCGCGTCTCCAGCCCCGACAAGCCCTACTTCCCGGAGCGGGGTCTGACCAAGCTGGACGTGGTCCGCTACTTCCTCGCCGTGGGCGACGGCATCCTGCGCGCCCTGCGGGACCGGCCGACCATGTTGGAGCGGTGGCCGCGCGGCGTGTTCGAGGGCGCGACGATCGCCACCCGGCAGACCAACAAGGGCGACGCGTTCTACCAGAAGCGGGTGCCGGCGGGCGCGCCCGACTGGGTACGCACCGCGCACCTGACCTTCCCGAGCGGGCGCACGGCCGACGAGGTGGCCCCGAGTGAGCTGGCCGTGGTGGCATGGGCGGTCAACCTGGGCACCCTGCGGTTCCATCCGTGGCCGGTCTCGAAGACCGACGTCGAGCACCCGGACCAGCTCCGCATCGACCTCGACCCGATGCCCGGCGTCGACTTCGCCCAGGTGGTGCCGGTCGCGCACGAGGTGCGGGCGTTCCTCGACGAGGTGGGCCTGGTGGGGTACCCGAAGACCACCGGCGGCCGGGGCATCCACGTCTACCTGTCGATCGAGCCCCGGTGGAGCTTCGGTGAGTGCCGGCGGGCCGTGCTGGCGCTGGGCCGGGAGATGCAGCGCCGGCTGCCCGACGTGGTCACCACCACCTGGTGGCGTGAGCAGCGCGACCGGCCGGTCTTCGTCGACTACAACCAGATGGCCCGCGACCACACGATGACCTCGGCGTACTCGATCCGGCCCACCCCCCGCGCGCTGGTCTCCGCGCCGCTGGACTGGGCCGAGCTGGACGACGCCCGGCCGGAGGACTTCGACGTGGTCGGCATGCCGGCCCGGTTCGCCGAGCGGGGCGACCCGCACGCCGGCCTGGACGACCGCCGGTTCTCCCTGGAGCCGTTGCTGGAGCTGGCCGACCGGGAGGGCCTGGAGGCGCCGCCGGAGCGGTAGGGCGCGGCTGGGCAGAACCGGGGCGGTGCACGTGGCCCGTACGTGCTTGACTGTCGCCGACATGATCGTCGGCGGTTGGCGGGAAGGGCACCGATGGCGGATCCGGCAGGCACCCGTGGCGTCACCCGTACCGCGAGCCGCAGGCGGCTGCTGATGGCAGCCGGCCCCGCCGCCGCGGGGGTGGCCGCCGTCCTCACCGACCCGGCCCCGGCGTCGGCCGCGACGACGAGCACCTCGGCGGGCTACCTCGCCGCACCCGACCTGGGGATCACGCCGGGCAACGACGCCGCGCTCAACCGGGCCAATCTGGTCGCGGCGCTCGCCGACTCGACGCGTCGGGTGACCTTTCCGCCGGGCGACTACCGGCTCGACAACGCTCCCGGGGACGCCACCGACCAGCGGGGCGGCATCCGGATCGCGGGCTTCGCCGGCGAACTCGACTTCCAGCCGGGTGCGCGGGTGGTGTTCACCGACAACACCCGACGGGGACTGGTGTTCGCGGGCGGCGCCGGAGCACGGATCCACGGTCTGACGTCGGTCTTCGCCGCCCGCCCCACGGTGCGGCAGAACGCCCGCGAGTGCCTGTCGTTCGACACCACCAGCGACACGTACCTCGCCGACGTGCGCATCGACGGTTCGGCGGCGGCCGGGGTGCTCTTCTGGCAGTGCGTACGGCCGACGGTCGTCGACGCCGTGATCACCGGCACGATGGCCGACGGCCTGAACTTCAGCAACTGCCAGGACGGGCGGGCCGACCGGATCACCACCGTCGACACCGGGGACGACGGGGTGGCGTTCGGCAACTACGCGTCCGGTCCCGCGTACACGGGCGGCCTCGGCACCAATCTGAGCGTGACCAACTCCAGGTCACGTGGCATCGCGGTGTGGGGGCAGAGCGGGGTGACGATCCGGGACGCCGTGGTCGACACGACCGTCGGGCACGGCGTCTACTGCGCGTACGAGTCCTCCTGGGGCACCCGCGTGCCGAACGAGGTGACGTTCGAGCGGATCCGGGTGCGGCGCGGTGGTTGGTGGACCGTCGCCGCGGGCGGCGGGACGAACAGCGGTCTGCGGATCACCGACGCCGGCCGGGTCCGGGTCAGCGACGTCGCCGTCGACGAGCCGGGGGCGAACGGGGTCTCCGTCAGCGGCCAGGGCGTCGTGGCCGTCCTGCTCGACGCGCGCGTCGGCAACGCCACCGGCAGCGGCTTCCTGCTCCAGCGCAGCACCTGCCACCTGGACCGGGTCACCGCGGACGGCACCGACGGCATCGGTCTGAACGTCGTCGACTGCCCTCGGCTGGAGTACGGCAGCGTCACGTTGCGGAACACCGCCCGCACCCACCCGACCCATCGGGCCGTGCAGGTGCAGAACACCCAGACCTCGGCGGCGTACGTCATCGGGGAGCGGCTGTGGATCCACGATGAGCAGAGCACCGCGACCGGTTACGTGGTCACCGCGACCGGGTCGCTGCGCGGCACCTTCGGCACCGTGGTGGACCTGGTGTCCAGCCGCGACGTCGTGCTGGAGTCGGTGACGGGATTCGGCAGCAGCCGGTTGTGACCCTTTCCGAGCGGCCTGGGCGTCACCCCTGGTCGGACCACCTGGCGGTGACGGCCTCGTCGACCCGGAAACGCTCGCCGCAGGCCGCGCAGTCGGCGTGGCCGAACACGTAGGTCAGCTTCTCCGCGACGTCGGGATGGCCATCGGCGATCGCGCGAGCGTGCAGGCGCTTTCCGACACCCGCCAGGTCAGCAGGATCAGCGGGCCGCAGGGGCAGCCGCTCGGCGCCGGTGTCGCGCAGGTACATGCCGTCCTGGGTGGTGAACGCCCCGTACCGGCCGAACGCGACGAAGATCTCTTCCTCGCAGTGCGGGCAGGCGACCTCGTACTCCTCGTCGTTCAACCCGTCGAGGTGTGCGCCCCAGACCTCGTCGCCGTCGAATGCCAGCAGCGCCCGCAACATGTGCACGTAGGTGCTGGAGTCGTCATCGAGGTCGGCGCCGCCGAGCGTCTCCTCGGTCAGCGTTCGCAACCGGGCGATGTCGGCGGCGTGCGTGACGTGCGGGTCGACCTCCCCGTAGGGCTGGTCCACGCTGGACACGATGTCAGCCGCCAGGGCCAGCGGCATCGTCCGCTGCGCGCCCGGCCAGCGGCCCGCGAGCTCCGTCAGCACCGGCAGGGCCGGAAAGCTCGCCGGGTACACCGTTCCCTGGTGGCACAGCCGGGACCACAGTTCGTTCCAGACCGGGCTGCGCGGGTCCGGTTCCGCCCTCGCGAACAGATCCGGAACGTCGTCCGCCGGGCCGTACGCGTGCCTGAGCCGGGACCAGTCCGTCATGCCGATGATCCCAACACACCGGGCGGCGCACCTAGGCCCACGGGCTCAGTGTGCCGTCGAACTCCTCGAAGACCAGCCAGGTCCGGGTCGACAGCACCCCGGCGATGCTCTGCACCCGGTCCAGCACCACGTCACGCAGCGTGGCGTTGTCCGGCGCGCGGACCAGGGCGAGGACGTCGTGCTCGCCGCTGAGCAGCGCGGCGTGCGCGATGTAGCGGACCCGGGCCAGCTCGGCGGAGACCTCGCGCCAGGTGTTCTGCTCGATGGTCAACGCGATGTACGCCGAGGTGCCCAGCCCGGCCGGCTCGGGCGCCACCTGGGCCCGGAAGCCGGTGATCACCCCGTCGCGCAGCAGCCGCTCGACCCGGGCGTACGCGTTGGTGCGTGAGACGTGCACGCGTTCGGAGAGCGTACGGATGGAGAGCCGGGCGTCCGCGGTGAGTTCCCGCAGGATCCGCCGGTCCACCTCGTCGAGGGGGCCGGCCGATCGTCCCGTTCCGGTCGCCGTGCCCGGTGTGGCACCGGTCTCCTGGCTCATGAGGCCCTCCCTGACGTGCCATTCGTCCCGCGTTCACGCCGGATGTTGAGTCAATCATCCGACGGCAGGAGCATAGGGCCACCACACGTCCAGGAGGTCACCGCCGTGACGACAACCCCCCAGGCGGAGCGCAGGGCGATCCCCCGCGCCCGCCGGGCGGCCAGCACCCCGGCCGCATCCGAACCGTCGGCCGGCCTGCTGCCGCACACCGACCCGGTCCGCCTGCTGGAGCCGGACGGCACGCCGCTGCCGCCCCGCGACGACTACCCGGAGCCGCCGGTCGAGGCACTGCGGGAGATGTACCGGCGGATGGTCGTCGGCCGCCGCTTCGACGTGCAGGCCACCGCGCTGACCAAGCAGGGCCGGCTGGCCGTCTACCCGTCCTCGCGCGGCCAGGAGGCCTGCCAGGTCGGCGCGGTGCTCGCGCTGCGCGACGACGACTGGGTCTTCCCCACCTACCGCGAGTCGATGGCGCTGACCGCCCGGGGCATCGACCCGGTCGAGGTGCTCACCCTGCTGCGCGGCGACTGGCACTGCGGCTACGACCCGACCGTCGTGCACACCGCGCCGCAGTGCACCCCGCTCGCCACCCAGTGCGTGCACGCCGCCGGGCTGGCCTACGGCGAGTCGTACCAGGGGCGGGACACCGTCGCGCTGGCGTTCATCGGCGACGGCGCGACCAGTGAGGGCGACTTCCACGAGGGGGTCAACTTCGCCGCCGTGTTCAAGGCCCCGGTCGTCTACTTCGTGCAGAACAACAAGTACGCGATCAGCGTCCCGCTGTCCCGGCAGACCGCCGCGCCGAGCCTGGCGTACAAGGGCGTCGGGTACGGCGTACCCAGCGAGCAGGTCGACGGCAACGACCCGGTGGCCGTGCTCGCGGTGCTCACCCGCGCGGTCGCGCACGCCCGCGCCGGCAAGGGGCCGTACCTGGTGGAGGCGCACACCTACCGGATGGAGGCGCACACCAACGCCGACGACGCCAGCCGCTACCGGGATCCGGAGGAGGTCGAGCAGTGGCGCGACCGCGACCCGGTCGCCCGGCTGGAGGCGTACCTGCGCCGGCGGGACGCGCTCGACGACGCCGCCGTCGCGGCGATCGCCGAGGAGGCCGAGGCGTACGCCGCCGCGCTGCGCGAGCGGATGAACGCCCAGCCGCAGGTCGACCCGCTCAGCCTCTTCGACCACGTGTACGCGGAGCCGACCCCGCAGCTGGTCGAGCAGCGCGAGCAGGTCCGCGCCGAGCTGGCCGCCGCCCGGGACGACGAGGGGAACGCCTGATGGCCACCATGACCATGGCGAAGGCGCTCAACGCCGCGCTCGCCGACGCGCTGCTGGAGGACGAGCGGGTGGTCGTCTTCGGCGAGGACGTCGGCCAGCTCGGCGGCGTCTTCCGGATCACCGACGGGCTCCAGGCCCGCTTCGGTGACAAGCGCTGCTTCGACACCCCGCTGGCCGAGGCCGGCATCGTCGGGTTCGCCGTCGGCCTGGCCATGTCCGGGCTGCGGCCGGTGGTCGAGATGCAGTTCGACGCGTTCGCTTACCCGGCGTTCGAGCAGATCGCCTCGCACGTGGCGAAGCTGCGCAACCGCACCCGGGGCGCGCTCAGCGTGCCGATCGTCATCCGGGTCCCGTACGCGGGCGGCATCGGCGGGGTGGAGCACCACTGCGACTCCTCCGAGGCGTACTACGCGCACACCCCGGGCCTGAAGGTGGTCACCCCGGCCACCGTGGCCGACGCGTACTCGCTGCTGCGCGAGGCGATCGACGACCCGGACCCGGTCGTGTTCATGGAGCCGAAGAAGCTCTACTTCGGCAGCGGCGAGGTGGAGCTGCCGGCCCGCACCGAGCCGTTCGGCAGGGCCGTCGTGCGTCGCGCCGGCACCGACGCCACGCTGGTCGCGTACGGGCCGGCGGTGCCGGTGGCGCTGGAGGCCGCCGAGGCGGCCCGCGAGGAGGGCTGGGACCTGGAGGTCGTCGACGTGCGCACCATCGTGCCGTTCGACGACGCCACGATCGCCGCCTCGGTCCGCAGGACCGGCCGGTGCGTGGTGATCCAGGAGGCGCAGGGCTTCGCCGGGGTCGGCGCGGAGATCGCCGCCCGGGTGCAGGAGCGCTGCTTCCACGCCCTGCACGCCCCGGTGCTGCGGGTGTCCGGCCTGGACATCCCGTACCCGGCGCCGATGCTGGAGCACACCCACCTGCCCTCGGTGGACCGGGTGCTGGACACCGTGGCCCGGCTCCAGTGGGACGACCAGCCCGACACGCGGTGGGTGGCGGCATGAGCACGGTTGTCGGAACCCGGGACTTCCTCCTGCCGGACCTGGGGGAGGGGCTGAGCGAGGCGGAGATCGTCGAGTGGCGGGTCGCCGTCGGTGACGTGGTCACCGTCGACCAGACCGTGGTCGAGGTGGAGACCGCCAAGGCCGTCGTCGACGTGCCCTGCCCGTACGCCGGCCGGGTCGTGGCCCTGCACGGCGCGGCGGGTGAGGTCCGCCCGGTGGGCCAGCCGCTGATCACCATCGCGTCGCTGGACGGCGCGGCGGAGGACGACCCGCACGCCACCTACCGCGAGGAGGAGCGGGCCGGCTCCGGCAACGTCCTGATCGGGTACGGCACCGGCCACGGCGGCGCGGGCCGGCGGCGTCGCCGCCCCCGCCTGGCGCTCGCCCCGGAGCCCACCGCCGTTGCGGCGGACCGGCCGGCGCCGACGACCGACCGCGCGGACGGGCCGGCGCGGTCCGGCACGCCCGCCGGCTCCGCGACGTCGACCGACCCGGTGGCCGGCAGCGGCGCGCCGGGTCGGCTCACGGAGGCCGCGCCGCTGGTCATCTCGCCGATCGTGCGCCGGCTGGCGAAGGAGCACGGCGTCGACCTGGCGGCGCTGCGCGGCACCGGGCCGGGCGGGGTGATCCGCCGCGCCGACGTGGAGGCCGCCACCGCCGCGCCCGCCGCGCCGGTCGCCGCCGTGCCGGACGCCCCGGCGGCGCACGTCGGGCTCGCCGACGGCGACGTGGTCATTCCGCTGACCGGCATCCGCAAGGCGATCGCCGACAAGCTCTCCCGCAGCCGGCGGGAGATCCCCGAGGTGACCATCTGGGTCGACGTGGACGCCACCGGGCTGCTGGCGACCCGGGCCGCGATCAACGCCGCCACGCCGGACGAGCCGGTCAGCGTGCTGGCCCTGCTGGCCCGGATCTGCCTCAGCGGCCTGCGGAGGTATCCGCAGCTCAACGCGCACGTGGACACCGAGGGGCAGCGGATCGTGCAGTCCGCCGGCGTGCACCTGGGCATCGCCGCGCAGACCGACCGGGGCCTGCTCGTCCCGGTGCTGCGCGACGCCCAGCGGCTCACCACCCGGGAGTTGGCCGCCGCCCTCGCCGAGACCACCACCGCGGCCCGCGCGGGCACCCTGCCGCCGGCCCGGCTGACCGGGGGCACCTTCACCCTGAACAACTACGGGGTGTTCGGGGTGGACGGTTCCACCCCGATCATCAACCACCCGGAGGCGGCGCTGCTCGGCGTCGGTCGCATCGTCGACAAGCCCTGGGTGGTCGACGGGCAGTTGGCGGTCCGCAAGGTCACCCAGCTCAGCCTCACCTTCGACCACCGGGTCTGCGACGGCGGGGTGGCCGGGGGGTTCCTGCGCCACGTGGCCGACTGCGTCGAGCAGCCGGCCCTGCTGGTGGCGAACGTCTGAGCGCCGGCTCCCGGCCCCGTCCACCCCCGGGGCCGGGAGCCGCACCCCCCGTTTCTCCTGCGCCGCACCGGGAAAGCCAGCCCGGTCGTCGAGGGGAGGACACCGATGGTGTCGCCGTACCCGCACGCCGCGGCCGGGGTGCGCCCGTACCCGGTCGCCGGCGCGCCGTTGCTCTGCAACGCCCGTGACCACGGCCTGACCGGCGACGGGACGACCAACGACCAGCCGGCGTTCGCCGCGCTGGTGGACCTGCTCGGCGACGCGTACGCGGCCGACGGCCGGGCCCGGGTGATCTACTGCCCGCCGGGCGTCTACTCGATCCGGGACGCCGGCACCGTGTGGCGGGCCGGGGTCTCGCTGGTCGGGGCGGGACCGGGCGCGACCCGGTTCGTGCTGAGCAACTCGGGCAACCGGGCCGATCCGACCCCGCTGGCCTTCTACACCGCCGCGCTGCACGGCGCGGATCCGGAACGGCACCTGGCGTACTGCACCTTCGCCGACTTCGAGATCGACGGTTCGGGCGTCTCGATGGCCGACTACAACCCGCTGGCGAAGGGTCTCGGCCTGCAGTACGTGGTCCGGGGCGTGTTCCGCAACCTCTACATCCATCACACCGCCGCGACCGGCCTCGGTTGCGACTTCCTCCAGGACAGCCTGATCGACGGGGTGCTGGTGGCCGGCTGCGGCCGGCTGGACAACGGCACCGAGATGGGCGGCGCCGGCATCGGGGTGGGCATCGGTGGCTGGGGCAGCGTGGAGCGGCTCAACATCGTCAACTGCTCGGCGGTCGGCAACGCCACCAACGGCATCTTCCTGGAGTTGCAGGACGCCGACGGGCTGCGCCCGCGCGGCATCCGGATCGTCGGCTGCCACGCCCAGGGCAACCGTTTCGGCATCTCCGACTGGGGCGGGAACGGCCTGATCGTCTCCGCCTGCACGATGACCGGCAACCTGGAGGCCGGCTTCCACGTCTCGGCCAAGGGCACCACCCACTCGGCCGGCCGGGGCGGCATCGTCAGTGACTGCGTGATCGACGGCAACGTGCGCGACGGGATCAGCATCGGCAACACCCCGGGCCCGTACACCATCCGGGGCAACCGGATCAGCGGCAACGGCCGGTACGGCTACCACCAGCGCGACCTGGGCGGCGCGGAGCAGGAGCACGCCCGGGAGATCGTGCTGGAGAGCAACGACTTCTACGGCAACAGCCTCGACGCGATCCGGGTCGACCGGCCGATGGTCGACGCGATCATCGTCAACAACCGGATCCGGGGCAACGGCCGGCAGTGCGGGCCGGCGGCCCGGGGCGGCGGCGACTCGGTGCGCTACAGCGAGCGGGCGGTGGTCGACCGGCGGGCCGGCTGGCAGCACGACGAGCACCGGGGCAAGGTGGTCCGGGTCGGTGACCGGATCGCCGTGGTGGCCGCCAACGACTCCGACACCCTGACCCTCGCGCCGGTGCGCCCGGACGCGTACACCGCCTGGAGCGCCGACACCCCGCAACCGGGCAGCCGGTACGAGCTGCCGGCCGCGCCCCGGACGCGGGCCGGCATCACGGTGAACGCGGCCCTCGACGCGGCCAGCATCCGGGGCAACCGGATCTGGGACGGTCGCGGCACGGCCGCGCAGACCCACGGGCTGTGGATCACCCGGCAGGGCAGTTGCGTGGACTGCCGGGTCGAGGAGAACGACCTCGCCGGCAACGCCCACGGCCCGACCCGGCTGGACACCCCGCCGACAGGTGGCCGCTGGGACCGCAACCACGGCACCGACGAGTGGGACTGAACCGGCCGGGAGGGCGCAGCCGGCCCGGCCGCACGCATTCCGTACGCCGGGGACGAATTGTCGCCGACCGGTTCGAGCAATTCCGCCGAATATGCCACGGCTCCCCGATAGGCGTACAGAATGTGAACCGAGGGGGGAGTGGAAATGGGGTGCGAAATATGGATGTGAGGCAGCGGTTCACGCTGTTCGCGGTGACCGTCGCAGCCGCGCCGTTGCTGGTCGGTGGCTGCACCGCCGACCAGCGGGAGGCCGCGAAGCCGGGCCACGCGAAGCCGGCCGCCGCACCGTCGGTGACGCTGACCCCGGCCGACCGGGCCAAGGACGTGCCGATCAGCGCCGAGGTCGGCGCCGCGGCCAGCGGGGGGAAGGTCACCGCCGTCAAGCTGACCGACGACAAGGGCCGGCCGGTGCCGGCACAGCCACGCGAGGACGGGTCGAGCTGGGTGCCCGCCCGACCGCTGGAGAACAGCCGGACGTACACGGCGGAGGTGACCGTCACCGGCGACTCCGGTCGGACGACCACGCAGAAAACGACGTTCACCACGTCGGCGAAATCCACCAGACCGGCGGTCACCAGTAATCTGTATCTGACGGACAATCAGACGTACGGGACGGCGATGCCGGTGGTGGTCGGATTCGATCCACCCATTCCGAAAGAGGCCCGGGCGGACGTACAACGTCGGTTGTTCGTGAAGACCGACCCGCCGCAGCCGGGCACCTGGTCCTGGGACGCGGACGGCAAGCAGGCCGAGTACCGGGCCCCGGACTTCTGGAAGCCCGGCACGAAGATCAGCGTCCGCAGCGGGCTGGAGGGGCTGCCGATCGGCAAGGAGGCCGTCGGCGACACCGACCACACCGCGACCGCGAAGGTGGGCCGGCAGGTCTCCCTCGACATCGACAACGGCACCAAGCAGATGTCCGTCTACCAGGACGGCAAGCTGATCCGCCGGATCCCGGTGAGCCTGGGCAAGCCGAGCACGCCGAGTTCCAGCGGCACCATGGTGATCATGGAGAAGTTCGACCGGACCACCTTCGACACCCGGGGTGACCCGAACGGCGGGTACGTGGTCGACGTCGACGACGCGCAGCGGCTGACCTGGGGCGGCGAGTTCATCCACTCCGCGCCCTGGTCGGAGGGGGAACAGGGCGCGAACAACACCTCGCACGGCTGCACCAATGTCTCCGCCGAGGCCGCGCACTGGCTGATGGGCATCACGAAGGTGGGCGACCTGGTGACGGTCAAGGGCACCGAGGTGGAGCTCGACCAGGGCAACGGCTTCACCGCCTGGAACGTGAGCTGGGACCAGTTCGCCAAGGGCAGCGCGCTGCCCGTCCCGCCCGGGCTCAAGCCCACGCCCAGCGCCACGCCGCACCCGGGCTCGGTGGCCGGCGGCTCGGCGCCCGCCCCGGCGCCGTCGCGGAGCAACACCGGGGGCTGACGGATCGGGGAGGAACGACCACGGCCGGCCCGCGCGCACCGCGGGCCGGCCGGCCGGTTCAGTCCAGCTCCACCCGGGCCACGCCGGTCGCGGTCAGGCTGCCCAACCAGAGCTGCCGGCCGTGCTGCCGGACCCCGGTGACCATCGGGTACGCGCCGCTCGGCCCGTGCAGCGTGCGCAGCACCCGCCCCGCGCCGTCCACCAGCGCCACCAGCGCGTACCGGCGCGGCTTGGGCTGCACCGCCCCGGGCAGCAGCGCGACGAGCTGGCGGACCCGGGGGTGCGGCAGCAGCTTCTCCATGATCGGCAGCCGGGGGCTGGGCAGCGCGATCCAGTACGTGCCGTCGCCCACCGCCGAGACGTTGTCCGGGTACGCGGGCAGGTCGGTCAGCACGGTGGCCCGGCCGTCCGGCAGGTCGACCCGGAGCAGCCGGTGCGTGGCCGTCTCCACCAGCATCAGCGCCGACTCGTCGGGGGTGAGCGCCACCCCGTTGGGGAAGTAGAGGCCGCTCGCCACCACCTCGGTCCGCCCGGTGCGCCGGTCGTGGGCCAGCACCCGCCCGTTGGGCCGGTGCTCCAGCAGGTCGTGCTTCCAGTGCGACAGCGGGAACCGGTCGGAGCTGTCGGTGAAGTAGACGGTGCCGTCCCGGGCCACCGCGGCGTTGTCGGCCAGGTGCACCGGCGTCGACCCGGTCAGCTCCTCCACCGTCCCGCCGGGGGTGACCCGCAGCAGCCCCCGGTACGCGTCGCAGACCACCAGCCCACCGTCGACCGGGTCGAGCTCGATGCCGAGCGGCCGGCCGCCGGTCTCGGCGAGCAGCGTGGGGCGGGTGCCGGCCGGGGCGTCCACCGGCCACCACCAGATCCGGCCGTCCTCGTCGCCGCTGACCGCCCGCCCCTGCGGGTCGATCAGCACGTCCTCCGGGCCGTGCCCGCCCTCGGGCAGCGGCAGCAGGTCGGCACGGTCGAGCCGGACGTCGGACGGCGCCCACGGACCGTCCAGCGGCGGCGGCACGGTGGCCGGCTCACGCACCGGACGGATCAGCAGCGGCGGACGCGGGCGGGGAACGACCATCGCGCCATTGTTCCCCGCCGATGCCGGTGCAAGGAAGGGCCCCTGTCAACGCCGGGTGCGGGTGGAGGGACCCTTCCGTGCACCGCTCAGGTGACCCGGCGGCGGATCCACCACCGGCCGACGCCGGCCAGCAGGCCGGTCAGCGCCAGGTAGATCGCCAGTTCGCGCCACTGGAACGCCCAGTAGCGCCGGTTCGGCTGGAACGACAGCCGCACGTGCAGGTCCAGCCGGCCCAGGCAGGCCGCCGCGTCGCCGAACGTGCCGGTGGCCCCGGTACGCGGCGGGTCGCGGAAGCAGCGGTCGAACGCCTCGCCCGACAGCGGCCGACCGTCCCGGGTACGCAGCTCGCTGACCTCGCTGACCCAGGCGTCCGGCACGGAGAGCCCCTTGACCACCGGCGCGCCGGTGAGGCTGCCCAGCGCCCGGGCCTCGTTGATCGCCTCGGCGGTCATCGGCCGGGTGACGGTGACCGGCGGCATCAGGTGCGGCCGGAGCACGTTCGGCACCAGGAGCTGCACCAGCGTGAACGCGACGGCGGTCAGCGCCATCGCCGGCAGGGTCCGGCGCACCAGCGCGCCGGTCACCGTGCCGAGCACGAACCCGAAGGCCGCGTACCCGAGCGGCACGACGTTGCGGGCGCCGAACACGATGGTGCCGAAGCGGTCCCCGGCGAGCCGGTCGACCGGGCTGGCCGCCCAGGTGAGCAGCAGGCTCGCCAGGCCGGTGACGGTGACCGCCGCCGACCCCACCACCAGCAGCTTGACCGCGAACCAGCGGGTCCGGGTGACGCTCTGGTTCCAGACCAGCCGGTGGGTGCCGGTCTCCAGCTCCCGGGCCACCAGCGGCGCGCCCCAGAACATGCCCAGCACGGCCGGTACGAGAGCGAGCAGCCCGGCCAGGTACAGCAGCGTGTTCTGGTACCCGCCGAGGAACTGGGCGAGCGCGCCCGCGCAGTCCCCGCCGGTCCGGCACCGGGAGAGGTAGCTCTGCTCGTCGCGCCGGATCGCCACCCCCAGGTACACCAGGTACGCGCCGAGCAGGACCAGCCCGGCCAGGCCGGCGAGGGCCGGCACGCGGAACTGCCGCCAGGTCAGCCGGATCACCGCCGCACCTCCGGCTGCCCCGCCGAGCCGGTCGACGGGCCGGTCGACGGGTCGGCAGACCCGGATCCGGTCGCGGCGGCCCGGCCCAGGTAGCCCAGCACCAGCTCCTCCAGCCCGACCGGCTCCCCGACGCCCGGCAACGGCGGCGTTCCGGCCCCGACCCGGACCAGCACCCGGTCCCGGTCGCCGGCCGCCTCGCGGCGGACCGGCTCCATCCCGGCCGGCAGCCGGTCCAGCTCCCCGCGCGACGCGACCAGCCGGCGGTGCCCGGCCAGCAGGTCGGGTACGTCCCCGGCGAGCTGCACCCGGCCCCCGGCCAGCACCACCAGGTAATCGCAGACCCGGGCCACGTCGCCCAGCAGGTGCGACGAGAGCACCACGCTGGCCCCCAGCTCGGCCACGAACTCCATCAGCTGGTGCAGGAACGCGTCCCGGGCGAGGGGGTCCAGCGCGGCCGCCGGCTCGTCGAGGATCAGCAGCTCGGGACGCTTCCCGGCGGCCACGGTCAGGGCGAGCTGGGCGCGCTGGCCGCCGGAGAGCCGTCCCGCCCGCTGCGCCGGGTGCAGCCCCGCCCGGTCGATCCGTCGTTTCGCCAGCGCCGCGTCCCAGGACGGGTTGAGCCAGCCGCCCATCCGCAGGTGGTCGGCGACGGTCAGGCCGGCGTACACCGGGGTGTCCTGCGCGACGTAGCCGACCCGCGCCAGGTGGGCCGCGTCGGCGGCGGGCCGTTCGCCGAGCACCCGCAGGGTCCCCGCGGTGGGCCGGATCAGGCCGCAGGCGAGCTGGAGCAGGGTGGACTTGCCGGCGCCGTTCGGCCCGACCAGGCCGATCACCCGCCCCTTCGGGATCCGCAGGTCGCAGTGGGACAGGGCGGTACGGCGGCCGTACCGCCGGGTCAGGCCGGTGGCGTGCAGCACCGGTGGGGAGCTCTCGTCGGTCATGCCCCGAGCCTTCGGGACCGGGCCGCCACCGCCATCGGTCCGCGGCACGGTTCCCGCCGGCCGCGACCGTACTTTTGACCGGTTCGACCCGCGCCGGGATTGCCTAGCCTGGCGAACATGGAGAACCGGGACCGGTGGGGCACCACCCTCGACGTCGCGCTGGGGCTGGGCTGCGCCGCCGCCGTCGCCGTCCAGTCGGTCGCCCTGGCGAGCAGTTGGGGCGGCACGTACTGGGTGTTCGGCGCCGCGGTGGGCGGGTCCGTCACGGTGCTGGCCCTGCTCCGGCGGCGGCACCGGGGCGGGACGGCGGTCGCCGGCCTGGTGCTCGCCGCGCTCGCCGTCGGGGTCGCCGCCCTGGCCGGGTTGCCGCACGAACCCGGTCCGGCCACCGCCCTGCCGCTGGCGGTGCTGGTCGCCTCGGCGGTCGGTGCGCTGCCACCCCGGCCGGCCGCCGCGATCGCCGCCGGCGCGCTGGGCGTGGTGCTGGCCGGTGCGGCCGCCGCGATCGGCGGCGCGGGTTCCTGGCCCCGGTCCGGCGCGGCCGCGCTGACCTGGTGGAACGCGGCGGCCTGGCTGGGCGCGGTGGGGATCGGCGGCGGGCGGCGCTGGACGGCGGGCCGCCGCCGCGCGGCCGCCGAGCGGGTCCGCCGCGACGAGCGCCTGGAACTGGCCCGGGAGCTGCACGACGTGGTCGCCCACCACATCACCGGCATCGTGGTGCAGGCCCAGGCCGCGCAGCTGGTCGGCGGTCGCCGCCCGGAGCGGGCCCGACAGTCGCTGGCGGGCATCGAGTCGGCCGGCTCGGAGGCGCTCGCCGCGATGCGCCGCCTGGTCGGCATCCTCCGCGACGACGCCGACGGGGCACCGGCCTCGCCCGGCCCGGAGCAGCTCGCCGAGCTGGTCGCCCGCTTCGAGCGGCACGGCGTGGTGGTCGGGCTGCGCGTCCCGGACCAGGACCCGGGCTGGCCGCCCGAGGTGACCGGCACCGTCTACCGGGTGGTGCGCGAGGCGCTGACCAACGTGGCCCGGCACGCGCCGGACGCGCGCCGGGTGACGGTCGAGGTCGGTGAGCGGGACGGCACGGTCACCGTCGAGGTCACCGACGACGGCCCGGCCCCGCCCACCCGGCGTCCCCGCCGCGCCGGGTACGGCCTGCTCGGGATGCGCGAGCGCGTCGAGGCGCTCGGCGGGACGCTCGCCGCCGGCCCGCGACCCGCCGGTGGCTGGTCGGTCGAGGCCGCGGTGCCGGTGCCGGCGGGGGAACGCCGGTGACCATCCGGGTGCTGCTCGCCGACGACCAGGCGATGGTCCGCGGTGGCCTGCGGATGATCCTGGAGGACCAGCCCGACATCCGGGTGGTGGCCGAGGCGGTGGACGGCGTCGACGCGGTCGAGCAGGCCCGCCGGCTGCGGCCCGACGTCTGCCTGGTCGACATCCGGATGCCCCGGCTCGACGGTCTCCAGGTCACCCGGGCGCTGGCCGGACCGGACGTGGCGGACCCGTTGCGGGTCGTCGTGGTCACCACCTTCGACCTGGACGAGTACGTCCACGGCGCGCTGCGCGGCGGGGCGGTCGGGTTCATCCTCAAGGACGCCGGCCCAGCCCTGCTGGTCGAGGCGGTACGCGCCGCCGACAACGGGGAGGCGCTGGTGTCACCGTCGCTGACGCTGCGGTTGCTGCGCCACCTGAACCCCCCGCCGGGGCCGGCCGACGGCCGGTACCGCCCGGCGCTCTCGGAGCGGGAGCTGGAGGTGGTCCGGGCCATCGCCCGGGGCCGCACCAACCAGGACATCGCGGCGGAGCTGTTCATCTCGCTCAGCACGGTGAAGAGTCACCTGGCCGGCATCCAGCGGAAGCTGGGGGCGCGCAACCGGGTCGAGGTGGCCGCCTGGGCCTGGGAGAACCGGATCGTGACCAGCGGGTGAGGGATCACCCCGAGGTGTCTCGGGGTGACCCGGGACCTTCCCGGATCCCGGTGCGCGACCGGCCGGAACTGTCGGTGCCCCGGAGTAGGTTCGTGGGCATGGAGCAGCGCAGCGACCGGTTCCACGTGGCGGTCGACGTCACCGAGCACCTGGTGACGGTCCGACCGGTCGGTGAGATCGACATCGCCACCGTCGGGTCGTTGCGGGCGGCGCTCTGGGCCGCGCCGGCGCGTCCCGTGCTGCGGGTCGACCTCTCCGGGGTGCGGCTGCTCTCGGCGACCGGGGTGCGTGCGCTGGCCGCCGCGCACCTGCGGGTCCGGGCCCGGGGCGGCGTGCTGGTGCTGGTCGACCCCGACCCGGTGGTCGCCCGGGTGCTGCGGGTCACCGGCCTGCACCGGGTGGTCCGGGTCGAGTTCGGGCCCGGCCCGGTCCCGGCCGGGTGCACGGTGCCGACGCTCGACCTGCTGCCCACCGGCGCCGTGCCGGTGCGCGAGCTCTGCCCGGCCTGACCGGCGTCGGCGTCGGCGCTGGCGTCCGACCTTCCTCGGCACGTGCCTGAGCGTCACCTGCTGCGAGCGTGGTCGGCCACGACCGCGCCCGGGCCGCCGGCGGGTGTCGCCGACGGCCCGGGCGCGTCTGGTGTCGAGCGGTCAGCGCACGCCGAGCAGGTCCACCACGAAGACCAGCGTCTCGTTCGGCTTGATCACGCCACCGGCGCCCCGGGCGCCGTAGCCCAGGTGCGGCGGGATGGTGAGCCGACGCCGGCCGCCCACCTTCATGCCGACCACGCCCTGGTCCCAGCCGGCGATGACCTGACCGCCGCCGAGCGGGAACTCGAACGTCTCGCCACGGTTCCAGGACGCGTCGAACTCCCGGCCGGTCGAGTGGGCCACGCCCACGTAGTGCACGCTGGCCAGCTGGCCGGGACGGGCCTCCGGGCCCTCGCCGACGGTGATGTCCTCGATGACGAGATCGGCGGGCGGCGCGCCCTCGATCGGGCCAACCTCGGGCTTCTGCATGGAACTGGTCTCCTCGGTGCCGACAGTGTGGTCACCGTCGATCCTGCCCGATCGTGACCGGCCGATACGCGTCGGTCCCCGCCGCGGCGTGGCGACGGGGACCGGGCAGGACACGACAGTGGCGGGCGCCGCCTCTCGGTGACGCCCGCCCGGTGGGTACTGCTCTCGTCGACCTCACCTGAGCCAGGGGAGCCGCTGGACGAGGGGGAGCTTCGCCCAGAGCCTGCCGAGGCCGACGGTGTCGCCGGCGTTCACCAGGGCCAGGCCGGCCAGCAGACCCGCGTAGATGAGGTGGTCGTCCATGAAGACGTTGTTCTCGGGGGGCAGCACGACCGTCCACATCATGACCAGGAGCAGTCCGCCGGCGACCGCGGCGATCCGGGTGCCGATGCCCAGCAGCAGGGCGGTGCCGATGGCGAGCAGGCCGAGCATGAACAGCCAGTCCGCCCAGGCCGCGCCGGCGATCCCGTTGTAGAAGCCCTTGAACGGGCCGGCCGCACCGAAGGCCAGGAAGCCCTTGGTGGGGCTGCCGCCGTTGATCCAGGCGTTCTTCGCCGCGGTCTCGTGGCCCAGGCCGAACATCTTGTCCAGGAAGGCCCAGAGGAACGTCCAGCCCAGCGCGAGCCGGAGCCCGGCGAAGACGTACCGGGTGGCCTTCTGCCGGGTGGTCTCGACCTCCCGGGTGGTCTCGGCCGCCGGAGTCATGGTGTTGGCGGTGATCCGCTCGACTGTCGCGGTCATGGTGTCCACGTCCCTTCTGGTTCCTCGCCCCAGTTCCGGTGGCACCTCCATTCCACCTCCGGCCCTCCCCGGCGGGCAGGGCCGACCGGGCCGCTCCGGACCGGGACCTTGGACCCCTCCCGGGCCGGTCCGGACGGCCCGGCCCGTCCGGTCGACCGCCTCTGACCCGGTCGTCCTGCCGCGTCCTACCGTCGCGGTGAGGACCTGGCCGAGGAGGTCGTGATGAGGACGTGGCAGGTGGGCGACGTGATGACCAAGGACGTCGCGACGGTGGGGGAGGAGACTCCGTACCGCCAGATCGTCGACGTGCTGATCCGGCGGAACATCAGCGCCGTGCCGGTGGTGGACTCCTTCGACCGGGTGCTGGGGGTGGTCTCCGAGGCGGACCTGCTGCACAAGGTGGAGCGGGCCGGGCATCCCGACCAGCGCCGGGTCTTCGAGGGGCGGCGCCGGCGTACCGCGCGGGAGAAGGCGGGCGCGCTGGTCGCCCGGGACCTGATGACCGCCCCGGCGGTCACCACCACGGCGCGGGCGGCGCTGCCGGCGGCGGCCCGGCTGATGGACCGCGAGGTCGTCAAGCGGCTGCCGGTCCTGGACGAGCTGGGCCGGCTGGTCGGCATCGTCACCCGCGGTGACCTGCTCCGGGTGCACCTGCGTACCGACGCGGAGATCCGCGAGGACGTGGTGCAGCAGGTACTGCGCCGGGTGCTGGCGGTGCGCGACGGGCTGGTCACCGTCCAGGTCCGCGACGGTGAGGTCACCCTGGACGGGCGGTTGGACCGGCGCAGCGCCGTCGACCTGGCGGGCCGGCTCGCCGGTCAGGTGGCCGGCGTGGTCCAGGTGCACAACGGCGTCGGGTACGACGTGGACGACACCAGCCTGATGGAGCTGGACCCGGTGCACGCCACCCCGGTCGCCTGAGCGCCGGTCCCCGGTCGTGGTCGCGGGCGGCCCCGGCGACGGTGGATGCCACCGCCGTCGGCGGTGACCTGCGATCACCCCGGGGGTGACCCGCGACGATCCCGGCTGCGGCCTCCGGCGACCCCGACGGCTACCCGCGGCCGCCCCGGCGCAGCGCGTCCAGCAGCACCCGTAGCTCCGTCTCGCCCAGGTCGGGCGCGGGTTCCCGCCCCGGCGTGTGGTCGCGCTCCAGGAACACCGAGCGGGCCAGGCCGGTGCCGATCAGCACCAGGGCCAGGACGCTGATCTCCGCCTCGCTCAGGTCGGTCGGCACCTCCCCGCGCCGCGCCGCCCGGGCGACCAGCGCGTCGAGGCGGCCACGCAGGGCCAGGTAGACGTCCTCGTGCAGGATCCGGCGCAGGTCCGCGTCGTGGGTGGCCTGCCCCATCAGGGACAGCAGCGCCGGACCGGCGCTGGAGTCGAGGATCCGCTGCTTGCGGGTCAGCAGCTCACGGACGTCCCCGTCGAGCGAGCCGGTGTCGATGTCGCCCAGTTCGGTCAGCGCGACGTGCCGGGCGACGGCCCCGGCGAGGGCCTGCTTGGACGGCCACCGGCGGTACAGGGAGGCGGTGGAGGCGCCCGCGCGCCGGGCGACGGCCGTCGTGGTGAACGCCGCGTAGCCCGACTCGCTCAGCACCTCGATCGCCGCGTCGATCAGGGCGGCGTCCAGCCGTGGATCGTGGTGACGCCCCCGTGCTCGGGGACCGGTGCCCGTGGTCATACGTCCGATTCTCCCGTACCCGTGGCCGTTGCCGACCTCACAAGACCTCACATGCTAAACGAAAAGCTTCCGTTTCGTATTGGCGTACGCTGGGTCCATGACCACTGCCACCGCCGCCTCCTCGATCCCGGCCACCGTGGCCGCCGCGCGTGGGCGTTTCGAGGCCGGCGTCACCCGGCCGCTGCCCGAGCGCGTCCGTCGGCTGCGGGCGTTGCGCGCGCTGCTCGTCGAGAACGGGCCCGCCCTCGCCGATGCCCTCTTCGCCGACCTGCGCAAGAACACCGCCGAGGCGTACCTGACCGAGATCGACGTCACCGTCGCCGAGATCAACCACACCCTGCGCCACCTGCGGCGCTGGGCGCGGCCCCGCCGGGGTCCGGTCTCCCTGGCGCTGGCCCCGGGGCGGGCCCGCCTGCTCTCCGAGCCGCTCGGCGTGGTGCTGGTGATCGCGCCGTGGAACTACCCGCTGCAACTGCTGCTGTCGCCGCTGGTCGGCGTGCTCGCCGCCGGCAACACGGCGGTCCTCAAGCCCAGCGAGCTGGCCCCCGCCACGTCGTCGCTGATCGCGCGACTGGTGCCGCGCTACCTCGGCGACGGCACCGTCCAGGTGGTGCAGGGCGGCGTTCCGGAGACCACCGAGCTGCTGACCCAGCGCTTCGACCACATCGTGTTCACCGGCAGCGGCACGGTGGGCCGGGTGGTGCTGCGCGCCGCCGCCGAGCACCTCACCCCGGTCACCCTCGAGCTGGGCGGGAAGTCACCCGTCTGGTTCGACGACGACGCGAACATCGCGGCGGTCGCGCGCCGCCTGGCCTGGGCGAAGTTCACCAACGCCGGGCAGACCTGCGTCGCGCCCGACTACGTCATGACCACGCCGGACCGGGTGCCGGCGCTGGTGGCCGCGCTCCGGGACGCGATCGGCGAGCTGTGGGGCACCGACCCGCGGGCCAGCGAGCACTACGGCCGGATCGTCAACGACCGGCAGTTCGACCGCCTCGTCGGCTATCTCGGCGGCGGTGAGGTGGCCGTCGGCGGCGGACACGACCGCGCCGAGCGCTACCTCGCCCCCACCGTGCTCATCCTGCCCGCCGGCGACGCCCCGGTGGTCGGGCCGGACGCCGCCCACCCCGTGCTGCGCGAGGAGATCTTCGGCCCGGTGCTGCCGATCCTGCCCGTAGCCTCGGCGCGGCAAGCCGTCGACGTGGTCACGGCGTGGGACAAGCCCCTCGCCCTCTACGTCTTCAGCGCCTCGCCCCGTACCCGGCGGCTCTTCGAGCAGCACACCTCCTCGGGCGCCGTGGTCCACGACGCCGCCCTCGTGCACGTCGCCGCCACCGGACTGCCCTTCGGCGGGGTCGGGCCGAGCGGGATGGGCGCCTACCACGGGCAGTACTCCTGGCGTACGTTCAGCCACCTCAAGCCGGTGCTGCGCAAGCCGCTGCGCCCCGACACGCTGCGGCTGGCCCAGCCGCCGTTCCGGGAGACCGGGGTACGGCTGGTCCGGCGGCTGCTCCGGCGCGGCTGAGTCGTCGGGTCAGGCCCGCAACGCCGGCTCGGTGGAGGTACGCGTCGTCGGCGCGGGCACCGGCACGACCACCACCGGGCAGCTCGCCTTGCGGACGCACTCCTCGCTGACCGAGCCGAGCACGGTGTGCCGCAGTCGGCTGTTGCCGTGGCTGCCCAGCACCAGCAGATCGGCGGTGCGGGCGGCGGCGGTGAGCACGTCCGGCGCCGGGCCCTCCACCACCTCGCCGGCCACCGGGCAGCCGCCGCCGCTACGCAGCGCCAGCCCGCGCAGCTCGTCGTCGAGCACCTCCACGGCACGCTGCCGCTCGTCCCGCGGTGGGGTGGCGTTGGTCATCGGGCCGACCTCGATCCGGTCCCACCGCCAGGCCACCACCGCCTGCACCGCGCCGCCGCGCGCCGTCGCCTCGCCGACCGCCCAGTCCAGCGCCCGCCGCCCGCCGTCGGAACCGTCGACCCCCACCACGATCAACCGATTGGTCTCCATCGCCGTACTCCTTTCCTCCTGCTCGCAGTCCACACCGCGGGCCGGGGGTCGGGGCAGGCGCGAAGGGCCCGGAGAGGCGGGTCCTTCGCCCGTTACCGGTCGGCCCGCACCGGCCGGGCGAGCTGCCCGGCGAGCAGCGCCGGCGCCTCGGCCAGCGAGGGCCCGTACCAGGTCAGGTGCCGGCCGGAGACCAGCGCCGCCGGTACGCCGGGAAACGCCTCCGGCCCGTCGGCGGCGGTGAACGCGTACGGCTCGTCGGGCAGCACCACCAGCTCGGGGCGGCGGGCCCGCAGCTCGTCCAGGGTGGGACGGGGATAGCGGTCCGGGTGGTCGGCCCACTGGTTGACCACGCCGAGCCGGCGCAGCACGTCACCGGCGAAGGTGTCCGCGCCGAGCACCACCCAGGGTCGACGCCAGACCGGCACCACCGCGGCGCGTGGCGCGGCCGGCGCGGGCGGCCGCGACCAGGCCCGGCGGGCGGCCGACAGCCACGGCGGCTCGCCGGTCACCCCCAGCGCGGCGACCAGCTCGCCGAGCTGGTCCAGCGCCTGCGGCACCGTGCGCGGGAAGGTGACCAGCACCGGTACGCCGGCCGCGCGCAGCGCCTCGGCGTCGGCGCGCCGATTCTCCTCCTCGTTGAGCAGCACCAGGTCCGGTCGGAGCGCGTGCACCCGGTCCAGGTCCGGGTACTTGCTCCCGCCCACCCGGGCGACGTCCAGCCCGGCCGGATGGGTGCACCAGTCGGTCGCCCCGACGAGCACCTCGGGCCGGGTCACGGCGACCGCCTCGGTCAACGACGGCACCAGCGAGACCACCCGCACGGCAGGCCCCCTCTCCTCGTGGCCCATGATCGCGTATCGACGGCCGTCGGTCCGGTGGCCGGGACCGGCGGGCGCGCCCAGAATGAGCGGGTGGCACTCGACCCCGACACCCGGCCCGCGCTTCCGCTCCCCGACTACGGCGTCCCGCCCGCCGAGGCGCTGCCCCGGGTCCGCGAGTTCGCCGACCACCTCGTACGCCGTCGCACCGTCCGCGAGTTCAGCGACCGGCCGCTGCCGCCCGGCGTGCTCGAGGAGGCGCTGCGGGTGGCGTCCTCCGCGCCCAGCGGGGCGAACCGCCAGCCCTGGCGGTTCGTGGTGGTCACCGACCCGGAGCTGAAGCGGCGGTTGCGGGCCGCGGCGGAGGCCGAGGAGCGGGTGTTCTACGAGCGCCGCGCGCCGGAGGAGTGGTTGGCCGCCCTCGCTCCGCTCGGCACCGACGCCAGCAAGCCGTTCCTGGAGACCGCGCCCGCGGTGATCGTGGTCTTCGAGGTCCACCGTGGTCCCCGCTCGCCGCGGCCCTACTACGTCAAGGAGTCGGTGGGCATCGCGGTCGGCTTCCTGCTCGCCGCGCTGCACCGCGCCGGCCTGGCCACCCTCACCCACACGCCCAGCCCGATGCGCTTCCTCAACGAGCTGCTGGACCGGCCGGCGGAGGAGCGCGGCAACCTGATCATCCCGGTCGGCTACCCGGCGGCGGACGCGACCGTGCCGGACCTCGCCCGCAAGCCGCTGACCGAGGTGGTCGTCTGGCGCTGACCGTCAGAAGGTGCCGGCGGCGGCGTGCTCCGGCGCGAAGGTGGCCACCGGTACGCCCTCCCGGACCGCCCACCGCACCGCGTCCCGCACCTGCGCCACCGGCAGCGGCCGCCGGGCGGTGACGGTCAGCGCCGCGTGCACCGCGAAGTCGACGAACGGGTACCCGCGCGCCAGCCCCGCCACCGCGGCGCGCAGCCGCTCCACCACCGCCACCGCCTGCGGCTCGGTCAGCGCCGGCAGGATCAGCAGGAACTCGTTGTCGGCCAGCCGTACCGCCCGGTCGACCGGGCGCAGCACGCCGGTGACCGCCCCGAGGACGGCCTGCCCCTCGCGGGCGGCGCTGCGCCGGCCGAACCGCTCCGGCGCGCCCGCCGGCTCGTCCACCCGTACGCCGACCACCGCGACCGGCAGCGTGCCGGCGGCGGTCACCCCGTCCACGCCGGTCCACCGGCGCAACCCCGGCTCGTCCAGCAGCCCCGTCGGCGCGTCCGCCGGCTCGGGTCGCCGGGCCCGCTCGCCCCGGGCCGCCAGCATCCGGATCGCCGCCTCCGCGCGGGACTCACCCGGCCCGGCCGGGATGTCGCGGACCCGGGCGACGACCTCGTCGAGCCGGGCGCGGGCCACCGCCGGCAACCGCTCGGCCAGCCGTTCCCGCAGCCGGATCACCTCGTGCAGCGCCTCGTCCCGGCGGAAGCCCCAGTGCCCGTCGAAGAGCCGGCCCGCCTCCAGCGTCGCGGCGGGCGCCACGTCGCCCCGGTCGTACGCCACCAGCGTCGCGCCGAAGCGCGGGGTCAGCGCCACCACGCTCCACTCCCGGGCCAGCTCCTCCGCCTCGTCCAGCAGCACCGGGTACGCCCCGGCGGGCAGCTCGGCCGGCGTCGCGCCGACCATCCCGACCACCGTCACCGCGGCCCGGCCGGCGATCCGCTCGTAGACCGCGCGTTCCCGCTCGAAGTACGGCAGCCGCTGGAAGAGGGCCAGCACCACCAGCGGCCCGTCCTCGGCGGTGACCAGGGCCGCCCGTTCGATGGCGTGGGAGACCGCGACGAGGCCGCGCTTGGTCAACCGTTCCGGCGTACGTCCGCTCTGCACCGGCCGAGCGTAGAGGGCGACGCCGCCCGGCGCACCGGCGCGGGCCGCACCCTGGCCTACACTTCGGCCGGTCTGGGCGAGGCGACGGATGGACGGCGATGATGACGAGCACCGGCAGCGTGGCGACCTCCTGGCTGCGTCCGATCACGGCCGGCGGCGTGGCGCCGTTCACCCGGGCCGGGCACCTGGTGCACCCGGCGCGCCGGCTCAGCGAGCTGGTGCAGGGCCGCCCGCCGGGCATCACCGGACACCAGTGGAGCAGCGCCCTGCGGGAGGGCTTCGACCAGGTGGTCTGTGACCCGGACGGCCGACCGCTGCTCGCGGTGCGGTTGGCGCCGCCGGCCGCCGCCGGGTCGGCGGAGCGCCGGGCCGAGCGGATCACCGGCACGGTCTGCGCCGCGGTGGGCCTGCCCGTGCTGCGGGTGGAGTCGGCCACGCTCCGCGCCGACCAGGCCCGCCGCCTGGTCGAGTACGTGCTGGACGCCCGGGCGTGGGCCGCGGGCACCGCCCCGGAGGGGGCCGATGCGGTCGGGTTCCGGGACATCGTCGGCCGGTTGCCGGACGGCCGCCGCGGGCCGGTCAACGACCTCGGCGCGCTGGCCCGGGCCGGGGCCGTCGAGGCGTACGTGGAGCGGCGACTGGCCGACCCGATCCTGCGCGGCCTGCACGTCCGCTGGGCCGAGGGGCCGGCGGAGGGCTGGGCCTGGGTGGAGGTCCGCCCCGGCCGGTGCCTGGTCGAGCGGGTGCAGCTCTTCGCCCAGCGGGTCTCCTGCGGGGTGGACCCGGGCCGGCTCGCCGAGGACCTGGCGGCGGTGGCGGTGGGGGAGCGGCTGCGCGAGCTGGACGTCACCGAGCCGCCGCTGGTCGACCGGGCGGAGCTGGTGGCGGGCATCCGCGCGCTGGCGGCCCGCCGGGCCGAGTTCGAGGGCGGGTTCGCCTTCGACCACCTCTGCGCCGACTGACCCACCACCGGCCGTCCGGGTCCCGGCCGCGCCGCTTCTCGAATTCTCCGATCCGGGGTTGAACCTTCGGTGCCGTCGCTCCGTACCTAAGCGGGAATGGCCACAGATCTTCCCCGCCGTGCCGGCCGGCGCGGCGACGGTGCGGAAAGGGCATCGTCGGTCATCGACGTGCAACCGGAACGTCGCGTGATCCTCACCCCGAATTCCGTCGGTCCGCCGGGGTCACGAGTCAACTACCGGATCGAGAAGGAGAGCAATTCGATGCGCAGGTCCACACGGGCGCGCCGGTCATCCGGTAACGCGCGGAGCAAGCGGCTGCTGGCCGTGGTCGGCACCCTCGCGGTATTCGGCGGAATCGTCGCCGTCACCCAGATCTCGTCCGCCCAGGACCGGCGGACGAACCTTCGTACCGCCTCGGTGGCGTGCACCGCGTCGAGCCCGGGCGCGACCGCGCCGGGTGGCCGGGGCAGCACCACCCGGACCTGGCAGAACGGCCGCTGGGTGCGCAACCACTGGGGTGACGGGCAGATGTCGGCGGCCGAGTGCCAGCAGACCAGGGCCGGCGGGGCCGGCGCCGGTACGCCCGCCGTGGCCTGCCCGGACGTGAAGAGCCGGCTGCCCCAGGTGCCCGACCAGGCGCGCAACGAGGTGGACCGCAACCTCGCCCTGCTCGACAACCAGATCGCCGAGGCCAACCGGCGGCTCGCCGCCGAGGGCAACCGCAACGGGTCGGACTTCGTCAACAACGCGATTCTGCGACCGCTGAAGGACAAGCGGACCGCGGTGCTGAACCGGATCGCCACGGCCATCGGGCGGGTGGCGCAGCGCCCCCAGGGGCTGGACCAGTTGGCCGAGTGCGCCCTGGCCGACAATCCGCAGAACAACGGCGGCCAGAACGGTGGCGGTCAGAACGGTGGCGGCCAGAACGGCGGCCAGCAGAACAACGGCGGCCAGAACGGTGGCAACAACAACGGTGGCAACAACGGCAACGGCCTGGGTGTGCTCGCCAAGGACTGCGGCAACAGCAAACTCCAGGCGCACGACGGTTTCCAGAACGGCAACCGTTGTGTGAGCACCGCTTTCGGTGAGGTCGGCGCGGCGGCCAACAATCCGTCGCTGCTCATCACGCAGTTCCCGAACCAGGTGCGGCGCGACCAGCCGTTCACGCTGCGGGTCACCACCCGCAACCTGGTCCGCGACCGGTTCCTCGCCGCCGGCAAGGGCGGCTACTACGTGGAGAGTTCGCTGCTCAACGACCAGGGTCTGGTCCGCGGCCACTTCCACACCGCCTGCCGGATGCTGAACAGCCTCCGTCAGCCCCCGGCCCCGCAGGACGTACCGGCGTTCTTCGTGGCCACCGAGGACGGTCGGGGCGGTAACCAGCCCGACGACGTGCTCATCCAGATCCCCGGCCTGCCGCAGTCCGGGGTGGCCCAGTGCGCGGTGTGGGCCGGCGACGGCTCGCACCGGATCCCGATGATGGAGCGGGCCAACCAGACGCCCGCCTTCGACGTGGTGCGGATCCAGGTCAACTGAGCGCACCGCGACGGCCGGTGTCGCCCCGGGTCCGCCCGGGCGACGTCCGGCCGTCGGCGTGTCCGGCGCGGGCCGGGTACGCCGACGGCCCGGCGGGGTGGGCCGGTGGTCCGGGGCGCCGACCGGGGAGCCCGACCCGTGGCGACCTTCGCCGGCCGGCGCGTCCTTCGTGAAAATTGTGAACGTGGGAAAAGCCGAGGGGCCACGCCGATTTCTCAGCGTGACCCCGGGGTGCCCGACCGTGATGCGGGAGGGCTCAGCGGTTCTTGTACGCCTCCACCACCGACACCGGGATGCGGCCACGCTCGGAAATTTCGTAGCCGTTCTTCGTGGCCCATTCGCGGATCGCGCGGTTCTGCTCGCGGTCCATTCCGGAGGTGGCCGGCCGGGTGGCCCGGCGCGCCGGGCGGGCCACGTCCACCGGCCCGCGGCCGATTCGCCTGCCAGCGCTGATGTACGGGTCCAGGGCCTTGCGCAGGACACCCGCGTTCTCGTCGGAGACGTCGATCGTGTACGCCACGCCGTCCAGGCTGAACTCGACGGTCCGGTCGGCCTTTCCGCCGTCCAGGTCGTCGGTCAGAACGGTGATTACTTTCCTTGCCATCGCCATTACTCCCTGTGTCGGGCGGGGTGTGGCTAAGAGTTTGACGTATCGCCGGGCAAATTCGCAACAATACCCGCCCTTCGCCATTCGGTGAGTCGGCTAAATCCGTCCTGCGGAATGGGGTCCGGAGTGCGGCGGCCCGGTGGCGACGCCGGAGAGGTGGCGTGGGTCACAACCTGGAACAAGGGGCGCGCTCCGGTACTTGAGCCTGACACGCTCAACTCAACGCGATAGCAGGTGTTCGATGGCAACTCTTCCGGTACTTCCACTGACCGACGCCGTCCTGCTGCCCGGCATGGTCATCCCGGTGACCCTCGACCCGACCACCCAGGCCGCGGTCGACGCGGCCCGCGCCAGCGGCGACAAGACGCTCCTCGCGGTGCCCCGCATCGACGGCGAGTACGGCTCCGTCGGCGTCATCGCGACCATCGAGAAGGTCGGCCGGCTGCCCGACGGCGAACCCGCCGCCGTGGTCCGGGGCCTGGCCCGGGCCCGGATCGGCTCCGGCGTGCCCGGCCCGGGTGCCGCCCTCTGGGTCGAGGCCACCGAACTCGACGAACCCGCCCCGGCCGGGAAGGCCCGGGAGCTCGCCCGCGAGTACCGCGCGCTGATGACCTCGGTCCTGCAGCAGCGCGGCGCCTGGCAGGTCATCGACGCCATGGAGCGGATGACCGACCTGTCCGAGCTGGCCGACGCGGCCGGCTACGCGCCCTGGCTCAGCCTGGCGCAGAAGACCGACCTGCTCGCCGCGCCGGACGTCACCGCCCGGCTGGAGCTGCTGGTCGGCTGGGTGCGGGACCACCTGGCCGAGCAGGAGGTCACCGAGCAGATCAACAGCGACGTGCGGGAAGGGCTGGAGAAGTCGCAGCGGGAGTTCCTGCTGCGCCAGCAGCTCGCCGCGATCCGCAAGGAACTCGGCGAGGACGAGCCGGACGGCTCCGCCGACTACCGCTCCCGGGTCGAGTCCGCCGACCTGCCCGAGAAGGTCCGCGAGGCGGCCCTGCGCGAGGTCGGCAAGCTGGAGCGGGCCAGCGACGCCTCCCCGGAGGCCGGTTGGATCCGGACCTGGCTGGACACCGTCCTCGAGATGCCCTGGAACACGCGTACCGAGGACAACACCGACCTGGCCGCGGCCCGGGCCGTGCTCGACGCCGACCACGCCGGCCTGGCCGACGTGAAGGACCGCATCCTGGAGTACCTGGCGGTGCGCAACCGCCGGGCGGAGCGCAACCTCGGCGTGGTCGGTGGCCGCGGTTCCGGCGCGGTGCTCGCCCTCGGCGGCCCGCCCGGCGTCGGCAAGACCAGCCTCGGCGAGTCGGTGGCGCGGGCCCTGGGCCGTACGTTCGTCCGGGTCTCCCTCGGTGGCGTCCGCGACGAGGCGGAGATCCGCGGGCACCGGCGCACCTACGTCGGCGCGCTGCCCGGCCGGATCGTGCGCGCCCTGCGCGAGGCCGGCTCGATGAACCCGGTGGTGCTCCTCGACGAGGTCGACAAGCTGGCCGTCGGCTACTCCGGCGACCCGGCGGCGGCCCTGCTGGAGGTGCTCGACCCGGCCCAGAACCACACCTTCCGCGACCACTACCTCGAGGTCGACCTCGACCTGTCCGACGTGCTCTTCCTGGCCACCGCGAACGTGGTGGAGGCGATCCCCGGCCCGCTGCTGGACCGGATGGAGCTGGTCACCCTGGACGGTTACACCGAGGACGAGAAGGTCGCCATCGCCCGCGACCACCTGCTGCCCCGGCAGCGGGAGCGGGCCGGCCTGACCGCCGACGAGGTGACCGTCGCCGACGAGGCGCTGGCGCTGATCGCCGGCGAGTACACCCGGGAGGCGGGTGTCCGGCAGCTCGAACGGGCCCTCGCGAAGATCCTGCGCAAGGTCACCGTGGCGCTGGCGGCCGACCCGGCGCCGGTCCGCGTCGACACCGGCAACCTGGCCCGCTACCTGGGCCGGCCGAAGTTCACGCCGGAATCGGCCGAGCGGACGGCGGTGCCCGGCGTGGCCACCGGCCTGGCGGTCACCGGCGCCGGCGGTGACGTGCTCTTCATCGAGGCCAGCAGCATGGAGGGCGAGCCGGGGCTGACCCTGACCGGTCAGCTCGGTGACGTGATGAAGGAGTCGGCGCAGATCGCCCTCTCGTACCTGCGCGCCAACGGGCGACGCCTCGGCATCGACCCGAACGCGTTGGCCGGGCGACGGATCCACGTGCACTTCCCGGCGGGCGCGGTGCCCAAGGACGGCCCGAGCGCCGGCATCACCATGGTGACCGCGCTGGCGTCGCTGGTCACCGGCCGGCCGGTGCGCCCCGAGTTCGGGATGACCGGCGAGGTGACCCTCTCCGGCCGGGTGCTGCCCATCGGGGGCGTGAAGCAGAAGCTGCTCGCCGCCCACCGGGCCGGCCTGACCGAGGTGATCATCCCGAAGCGCAACGAGCCGGACCTGGACGACCTGCCCGCCGAGGTCCGCGCCGCGCTGACCGTGCACACCCTGGCCGACGTCGCCGACGTGCTCGCCCTGGCGCTGCGCCCGGCCGACGTCGACGCGGAGACGCTCGGCGGTCAGTCGCTCACCGCCGCCTGACCGCCCGACCGGGCCCCCTGTCGCCGCCAGGTGCGGGGCAGGGGGCCCGGTCGTGTCGCCGGTGCCGCTCGTTGACCAGTGCGGAGCCCCGGCCGCTCAGTTTCGGCGGGCCGGACGGTCCACCCCGCGAGTGGTCAACCGGAGAGGACAGGGACATGAGCGGCGTACGGGTGCTGGTCGGCACGCGCAAGGGCGCGTTCACGCTGACATCGGACGGCAGGCGCGACGACTGGACGGTCGACGGGCCGCACTTCGGCGGCTGGGAGATCTACCACCTGACCGGGTCGCCCGCCGACCCGGACCGGCTCTACGCCTCGCAGTCGGGCGGCTGGTTCGGGCAGCTCATCCAGCGCTCCGACGACGGCGGCCGGACCTGGAACACGATGGGCAACGACTTCGCGTACGCGGGCGACGTCGGCGAGCACCTCTGGTACGACGGCACCCCGCGACCGTGGGAGTTCAAGCGCGTCTGGCACCTCGAACCGTCCCGGCACGACCCCGACACCGTGTACGCGGGCGCCGAGGACGCCGCCCTCTACGTCAGCACCGACGGCGCGCAGAAGTGGACCGAGCTGACCGCCCTGCGGACCCACCCCACCGGCGGAGCGTGGCAGCCGGGGGCCGGTGGCATGTGCCTGCACACGATCATCCTCGACCCGGTGCACGCCGACCGGATCTACGTCGCCATCTCGGCGGCCGGCGCGTTCCGCAGCGACGACGCCGGCGCGAGCTGGACGCCGATCAACAAGGGGCTGCGCTCGGGGGAGATCCCGGACGGGGACTCCGAGGTCGGCCACTGCGTGCACCACATCACCCAGCACCCGTCCCGCCCCGACACCCTGTTCATGCAGAAGCACTGGGACGTGATGCGCAGCGACGACGCCGGCGCGAGCTGGCGCGAGGTCAGCGGCAACCTGCCGTCGGACTTCGGCTTCCCGATCGCGGTCCACGCGCACGAGCCGGAGACCCTCTACGTCGTACCCATCACCAGCGACGCCCAGCACTACCCGCCGGAGGGCCGGCTGCGGGTCTACCGCAGCCGCACCGGCGGCGACGACTGGGAGCCGCTGACCCGGGGCCTGCCGCAGTCGCACTGCTACGTCAACGTGCTGCGCGACGCGATGGCCGTCGACACGCTCGACCCCTGCGGCATCTACTTCGGCACCACCGGCGGGCAGGTCTACCGCTCGGCCGACGGCGGCGACAGCTGGGCGCCGATCGTCCGGGACCTGCCGGCGGTGCTCTCGGTGGAAGTCCAGGTGCTGCCGTGATCCGGGTGGTCCTGCCGGCCCACCTGAAGACCCTGGCGCACGTCACCGGCGAGGTCCGGCTGGAGGTGAGCGGCCCGGTCACCCAGCTCGCGGTGCTGGACGCGCTGGAGGAGCGGTACCCGATGCTGCTCGGCACGATCCGCGACCGGCACACCCGCCGACGCCGCCCGTTCGTCCGCTTCTACGCCTGCGAGCAGGACCTCTCCAACGATCCGCCGGAGACGCCGCTGCCGGCGGAGGTGACGACCGGAGCCGAGCCGTTCATCGTGCTCGGCGCGATGGCCGGGGGATAGCCTCCGGGTCCCCGTCGCTGCGGGCCCCCGTACCGCCCGGCGGACCCGTACGCTCGGCGGTCATGACCGCGAGTTCCGCCACGTCGCTGTTCGCCGCGCTGCTGGACCGTTCGGTCGCCCGGATCGCCGAGCTGGTCGCGGACGGCCGGCACGTCGACCGGCTCGCCGTGGCGGAGATCGCGGACGTCTGGGACAACAGCACTCTCCCGTTCTTCCGGGTGGCGCTCAGCCGTCCGGGGTGGGTGCGGGAACGGCGGGCCCGGGCCGCGCTGGCCTGGATGGCGGACCTCGGTCCGGCCCGGCGGGAGTGGCTGGTCGAGCAGGCGGCGGCGGCCGGACACCGGCTGTCGCCGCTGCTGCCGCCGGTGGTCGACCACGGCCCGCACCACCGCGACTATCGGGGCGTCGTCCACCCCGGCGTCGTGCCGCTGACCGGGGCCGGCGTCGACAGCGTCGCGCGTGACTACGACCTGGCCCGCGCGGAAGTCCGCGAGCTGCGGGTGGAACGCGCCGGGCGGCTGCTGCGCGGCGGTGTCGCGGTGGCGGCGCCACGCCGCTACACCGGCTCCGGCGGGCACGCCGACGCGGTCGTCCGACTCGACCTCACCGACCTGCGCGAGGTGCGGTGCGACAGCGCCGACCGGTCCGGCCTGACCCTGACCCTCGATCAAGGCGGGGTCGAGGTGCGCCTCGGCGCCCGGGGGAGTCTGCGGGCCGCCGCGGCGGTGGTGGGGTTCGACGACGCGTCGTGGCACGAGTCGCAGGCCGGCCGGGCCGCCGTGGCGGACACCCCGGTCGAGCGGCGGGTCCGCCGGCCCCGGCCGATCGAGCGGCCGGCGCTGGGGGACGGCACCGCGGATGCCGCCATGGTGCTCCGCGAGCTGATGCTGGTGATCCGCTCGGTGCGCTACCCGAAGCTGGTCGGGCGGATCCCGGTGCGGACCCTGTGCGACGCGGTCGCGGGCGCCGGTGACGCCGTGCTGACCGCCGCCGGTCGGCCCTGGCCGGTCCGGGACCGGGCGTTCCGGCGGTTGGCCGAGGGCTGGCTCGGGGCCGCCGGCCCGGCGGCGCACCTGCTGGTCCGTTGGCTCCCGCCCGGGCACTGGGCCCGCGCGGCGGTGCCGGCCGGGCCACCCCCGGCCGCCCCGGTCGGGCTGCCCGACCGGGCCCAGCTCACGCTGGCCGCGTACGCCTGGTCCGGCCCGGACGGGGACACCTCGGCGGTGGTCAACCTGGCCGTACCCGAGGGCGACGGAGGGTGGGGACTGCGGGCGGTGCAGTTTCCGGGGCCGGTGCGCCTCGCGCTGCGTACCGCCGCGTTCACCGCGCCCGGGGCGCTGTCCCGCGCCGACGACGGGTCGCTGCGTCTCGGTGCCGAGGACCTCGCCGTCACGGTCGGCTGAGCCGGGTCGGGCGGCGGACTGGCGTACGCGTCGCTGCCGGAGCAGAGCGAACCCGTTCAAGGGCGGATCTGGGGAGGTGTCGCGGGTGATCGACGGCAGGTGCGCGCCGGGCGAGGACCGGCCCGACCGGAGCAGGGAGGCTGGCGAATGGTGAACGGCCGGAGAACGGGCGCTGCCCGTCGGTGGCCGCGGCTGCTGCCGTTGCTCCTGCTCGTGCTGCCGACCGGCGGGTGCACGCCGCCGGGGGAGTCCCGGGCGGCGCTTCGGCACCTCGACGACGGTCGGATCGAACTGCTGGCGGTGGTGTGCGAGGGCCATGACGCGGCGAGGCTCGCGGTGTACGAGAACCGGTCCGAAGGCGGCGGGGCGGGATGGGTCGTGGAGACGCCGCTGGGCTCCCCGCCCGTCGAGCGGACGCAGGTGCTGCGGGTGACGCTCTTCCGGACGCCCGACGGCTGGCAGGAGCAGGAGGGAGCGCTCGACGACTTGTCGCCGGGGACCCCGTACGGCCTGCTCTTCTCCGACTCCGCAGGGCAGGGTTCGCAGCTGCGCTTCACGCTCGACCGGTTGACCGGCCTCGGCGATCGGGTACTCACCGGCCCGTGGCGGCACGAGCGGGTGGTCGAGGAGTCCGAGTTCCTGGACGGGGCACGGAAGTCCTGCGACGGAGCATGACCCGGGCCGGCGCCGAGAGGGCTTCCGAGGAAGCCCTCTCGACCCGGGTCGGCGCGTCCGACGGCGGCCCGGCCTGAGCGAGGGGCCGTTCCGGCCCGCCCGCGGCGTCCGTCAGTCCGCCGGGCGGCGGGTGAAGTAGTCCGGCCGGCTCACCCAGGTCTCGCTGACGAACATCACGCCCGCCCGGTCGGCGAAGAGCTGCCGCAGGCCGGTGGCCACCGCTTCGGCCCGCTGCGGCGGCAGCACCGCGATGACCAGGACCTGGCCGGAGCGCTCGTTGAACAGCAGCCGTCCCTCGTGGTTGCCGTGGTGACCGAAGCCGGACACCCCGGTGAGGCTCGTCCAGCCGCTGACGCCGGAGGCGAGCAGGAGTTCCCGGACCACGTCGACGTCGTCGGCGCGGACCACGGCTTCGATCTTGACCATCCGGGTGAGACCGAGGTCTTCCATCACGGGTGTTCCCTTCGTTTTCGGGGGTCGGTCAGGCGGGGGTGGCGACGGCCGGCGCCGCCGTGGGCGCGGCCGGTGCGGTCGCGGCCGGCGCGGGCACCGGCCGCCAGGCGTCCCCGCCGGCCGGCTCCCACCAGAGTCCGGTGTCCGGGTCGACGGCGCACAGGTGCAGCCAGTGCCCGTCGACCAGGTCGCGCAGCGCGGGGTTGCGGCGCAGCACCGCCGCCACCATCGGGTACGGGGCGTGCACCACGGCGAGCAGCCGCAGCGGCTCGTGCACCAGCCGCTGCCCGTCGCCGACCGACTGCCGGGGCAGCCCGGTGCGCAGGTCGCCCCCGGAGCCGGAGAGCACCCCGAGCCCGTCGCCGAGCACGGTGTGCACGGTCTTGTCCCCGGCGCCGAAGCGCTCCGGGTCCACGCTGGCGAAGTAGTACTGCATGTTGATCCACTGGGCCACCACCAGCGGTCCGGTCAGGATCGTCTCCAGGCTGGCCGCGTCCGGGTCGGTGGACCAGTCGTAGGAGTGCAGGAAGGTGCGGCAGCCCAGGTCCAGCCCGGCGGTCCGGGCCCGGGGACCGGCGATGAACGCGGCGTTTCCGGCCAGCGCCCACTCGGGACGTACCTGGGCCCAGTCGGTGGCCCGGCCCGGGAGCCGCCCGGCGGCGGGACGGTCCGGCAGCCGGTCGGCCCGCTCCCGGCGCAGGGCGGCCGACGCCAGGTCGAGCAGCCGGGACAGTTCCTCGACCGCGCCCCGGTGCGTGGCCGGTACGGCGTCGACGTCGGTCAGGCGCACCTCGTCGGTGACCGTGTCGTGCTCGGCGGCGAGCACGTGGGTGCCGGCGGGGATCCCTACCCCGCGCCGGGCCAGGCCGGCCCGCACGGCGGGGTCGTTGAGCATCGCGGCGGCCATCCGGGCGCTGACGCCGCCCCGGTTGCCGCCGCACGCGCCGCAGTCCAGCGCCGCCGCGTACGGGTTGTTGACGGTGCTGGCCCCGTGCCCGCAGAGCAGCAGCAGCGGGGCGAACCGGTCGGTCAGGCCCATCGCCCGCAGGGTCGCCTCGGCGTAGTAGACCCGCTCGTCGAGGGTCAACGCCCGGGCCAGGTCGGCCGCGGTGGGCGCGGGCTCGCTCAGGTCACCGGCCAGCCGTGCCGGTGCCACCGCGCGGGCCAGCAGCGCGCCGGCCGCGACGAGACCGGCGATCTCCACGAACGCGAAGGCACCGACCGGGTTGCCCCGCGCGCCGCTGACCGCCCGCCGCCAGCCCTGCCGCAGCCGTCGCCCGGCCACCCGGGCCGGCTCCGGTTCGGGGCCGGTGACCGTGGCGACCGGACTCATCAGGACCGGGCAGCGGTCCCGGCCGGCGCGCGCGTCCGGCGAGACCGTCCGCAGTGGCAGGCCGAAGAAGCCGGCGAAGCCGAAGGTCTCGACCGGCCCGGCGGCCTCCAGGTGCCGGCGGAGCCCTTCGCTGCGTACGTCGATGCAGAAGACGGCCTGGGCGAGCGGTGCCCCTGCGTCGGCCGGCGCGGTACGCCGGTCGAGCTGCGCACGCAGCCGCCGCCGGTAGGCGTGCTCGGCGGCGGCCAGCCACACCTCGGCCTGCCGTTGCGCGGACAGGTCGGTCACCGCGTCCCGCAGCGCCGCCAGCGCCGGCGCCCCGAGGGCGGCGATCCCGTCGGCGGTGAGGTCGAGCGCGGCGGCCAGCCGGGCCACCGGCAGGGCCTGGTCGGGGCGCTCCGGCGTGCCGGCGGCGACGGTGTCGATCCGCCCGGGTACGCCGAGCCGCCGCCGGGCGGTCGCGTCACCGAGCGCCACCTCGTACGCGAGCCGGATCGCCAGCAGCTCGACCACGCTCAGGCCCGGCCGCGCACTGCGGTGCGCGGACCACCAGCGGGCGTGCCCCGCCCAGCCGGGCAGCCGGACCAGTGACCGGGACAGGTACGCCGACCAGCCCGACGCCGGCACCCCCAGCTGGCGCAGCAGGAGGGCGAGGGCCGCCTCCGGCGCGGCCGGCAGCGCGGTGACGAAGTCGGCGAAGCCGCTCACCCCGAGCAGTCGGGGCAGCGTGTCCCCGCCCGCCGTCCGGCGCCACCGGGCCCAACTGCCCTCGGCGTCGCCGCCGGGCACCGGCCAGCGCGCCGCCGGCTGCCCGCAGTACGCCGCGCACCAGCCCGCCACCAGGTCGTCCACCTGCTCGGCGAGCCGGCCGCCGGTCGCCCGGTCCAGCCGTTCGGCCAGGGTGGGCTCGGCGTACCCGGAATCGGGGTCCGCCGGGGCGGGCGGCGCGACGGCGAGCCGACGCCGGACCGCCGCGAGCAGGTCGGCCGGGGGTGGTGGGCCGTCGTGCACGGGTCGGCGCAGCACCAGCTCGCGCAGCTCCGGGCCGGTGACCAGCCGGCCGTCGGGCAGCAGCGCGGCCCCGCCTTCCAGGGGCGTGCCGGTCAGCGCGGCAGCCAGGTCGGTCTCCTCGATGTCTCCGGCGTGCAGCCGCCGGCGGTACTCCTGCGCGGTCAGGTGGGTGCGGGCCCCGGCGACCGTCCGCAGCCGGTCGGTGGCCGCGGTGAACGGCAGCCGTTCCAGGCCGGCCAGCGGGTTGACCGCCACGAAGGTGTCCACCGGCCAGGCCTGGCCGACCAGGTCGGCCGCGGTGGCGGCGGAGGCGACCGCGACCGCCGCGTCGGTGTCGCGGACCGTGGACCGGGCGACGGCCGGGGTCACGGCGGTGGTCGAGGGCCGCCACCACCGGCCGGGGTAGCCGTCCCGCCAGGCCCACCACCACAGCCGCGCGGTGGGTCGGCGGGCCACCAGCCAGGCGGTCGTCGCGATGCCGGCGAGCACCACGGCGGCCACCGCGACGGCGGCCGGCGAGACCGCCGACGGCAGCCGCAGCCAGCGCTCGGCCAGCCGCCCGAGCAGCAGGTAGCCGACGCACGCCGCCACGACCGCCGCCGCGACGGTCGCCACCTGACGCCGGGCGAGCAGGCGGTCGGCCAGCGCCCCGGCGAGCGCCCCGGTCCCGGCGGCGACCGCCAGCGCGGCGCTGAGCAGCCCACCGAGCGAGGCGCCCAGCGCCACCTCGACGAGGGCCACCACGGCGAGCAGGACACCGCCGGCCAGCACCAGCCGCTGGGTCGGCGTCGGCCCGGCCGGTCGCGGCGCGTCGGCGGCCTGCGCGTGCTGGCGTACCGCGCCACCGGCGGAGAGGAACGCGTACGCCTTGAACACGCCGTGCCCGACCAGGTGCACGGCGGCCAGTCCGAACGCGCCGAGACCGCACTGGGCCAGCATGAAGCCCATCTGGGCCACGGTGGACCGGGCCAGCGCGCCCTTGGCGTCGGTGCGTACCGCGCCGAACAGGGTGCCGGCGGCGGCGGTCAGCAGGCCGACCAGCAGGGCCACCGCCAGCACCCCGGGTGCGGCCACGAAGACCGGGGCCAGGGTGATCAGCAGGAAGCCGACCACGTTCACCATGCCGGCGTGCAGGAACGCCGACACCGGGGTGGGCGCGTCCAGCGTGCTCGGCAGCCAGCCGTGCACCGGCACCTGCGCCGAGCGGACCATGCCCGCCGCCAGCAGCAGCAGTCCCGCCGGGACCAGCAGGCCGGGCGGGGCGTCGGCGGCGGCGTCGCGTACCGCCGCCAGGTCCCCGGCGCGCAGGCCGACGGCGAGCAGGACCAGGCCGCCGACCAGGGCGAGGTCGGCCGCCAGGAACAGCCGCCGGACGCGGCGGGTGGCGTCGCGTACCCGGGGCCGGTCGCGGTGGTGACCGATCAGGCCGGCGAGCAGCCGGCCGGCGAGGACCCAGCCGAGGGCCAGCTGCCCGAGGTTGGGCGCGGTCGCCATCAGCAGGGTGGCGGCGGTCGCGCCCGCGACCCGGGCCTGGAAGGCCGCGGCGCGCGGGTCGCCGTCGAGGTAGCGGCGGGCGTAGCCGGAGACGGCGGCGGCGATGCCGCAGACGAGCAGGACGAACAGGGCGACGAAGCGGTCGACCCGGACGCCGATGCTGACCGGTACGTCGGCGACGACCGGGCGCAGCAGCGTGCCGGTGACGGGTCCGTCGACGGCCGTCACGGCGAGCAGCAGGACGGCTCCGCCCGCTGCCAGGGCCAGCAGCGGGCCGGTGACCCGGGCGGCGTGCCGGGAGTCGCGGGTCACGAGTGCGCTCAGGGACGCCAGCGCGGGTGCGGCGAGCACCGCGGTGATCAGTGCGATGGTCATGGCCACCTCCTAACAAGCGCACTCTAGAACACGATTTAGAATTCCGGTATTGTGAGTCGCATGACCATGGTGGAGGAGAACGAGCCGGGGCGCGCCACCGCCGCGGGCGACCCGGTGACCCGGACCCTGGGCCTGCTGCTCGCGGGTCACCGCCGGTACCGCGACGGCAGGGCGTCGACGGCGGATCCGGTGGATGGCCCGGTCGCGGCGGTGCTCGGCTGCGCCGACCCGCAACCGGCACTCTTCGGCGGGCTACCGCTCTACGAGGTGCGCACCGCCGGTCTGCGGGTCGGCCCGGCCGTGCTCGGCAGCGTGGAGTACGCCGTCGACCGGCTCCGTCTCCCGCTGGTGGTGGTCCTGGGCCACCTCCGCTGCGGTGTGCCCGGCGCCGGCGGGCCCGCGCACGTCCGGGCCACCCTCGCCGCGCTGCGCCGGGGCTCCCGCGTCCTCGACACCGCCGTCGCCGACGGTCGCTGCGCCCTGGTCGGCATGTGCTGGCACGAGGACCGGGACCTGGTCCGCCCGGTGCTGCCCCGGGCCGTGCCGGCGGCGCACGGCCGGCGGCTGCGACCCCCCTCGCGCCGCACGGTCCGGGCGCGCTGACGCCCCGGCGGCTGACGACCTGTCCCTGGCCGGCGCCCGGTCCGGGGCCGCCTGACGTCCGGCGGCTACCGGCCGGTCCCTGGCCGGCGCACGGCCCGAGCCGGCCGGCGCCCGGCGGCTACCGGCCGGACGTGGGTGCGCCGTCGCCTGCCCGAGCGACCCGGGCCGGCACGGCCCGGTCGGTACCCGCGCCGGGCACGGTCACGGGTTGCAGTGCGGGCACACCCCCGGGTCCGCCGCGCCCGGCCGGACCGGCTCGACCCGCCGGTACCCGCACGATCCGCAGCCGGACACCCGTTCCGCGACCAGGTCGGTCGGCGTGCCGCAGGCCGCGCAGGGCAGGCCGGGATGCGTGGCGACCAGCCCGAAGCCGGGCGTCGCACAGTCGGGACAGGGTGTGGCCACCCGCCGCGCGAGCCGCCGGCCCGCCTCGGCGATCACCGCCATCCGCCGGGGATTGTGGTGGGCCCTCAGGTCCGCCGCCACCCGGGCCCGGCCGTCCGGACTGGCGGTGGCCGCCGCCGCGACCGCGGCCAGCAGGGCCGGCACCCGGACGATCCCCTTCACCGGCGCCGCACCCGGCACCGGCACCGCCGGCGCCACCGTCACCGCGTGCCCGGGCAGCCCGGTCCGCCGGGCGAATTGCAGCAGCTCACCCCGGTCGCGGCCGTCGGTCAGCAGCTCGGCGTGGTTGCTGGCCAGGCTGGTCGCCCGCTCCCGGACCACCAGCCCGAGCCGGTCGTCGACCAGCGCCACGTACTCGACCTGGAGGCTGCACCAGGGCAGCGACGGATGCGGACCGAAGCTGCCCTCGCTGGCCACCCCGACCGCACAGCCGGCCGCCGCCATGCCCAACCGCGCCTTCGCGACCACCACCTGCTCGGCCGGCCCGGGTCGCTCGATCTCCCCGGTGAAGGTGCCCAGCGCGTCGGTGTCCACCTCCGGCACCCGCAGGCGCAGGCCGAGGTGGCGCCGCAGCGGCGGACCGAGCGCCACCCGCTTGCCGTGCCGGGTCGCCAGGCTCGCCACCACGTCGCGGTACACCCCCCGGAGGGTACGCCGCCGGCCGGTCCCGCCGGCGTCGTTCCGCCGCCCGGACGGGGCCGGCCGGCCCGGGGTGGCCGCCGTCGTTGTTTCCTCCGACCGTCACCGGGTACGCCGGGCCGTCGGTCGGGTCCGGGGACGGGAGCGGGCATGGTGGCGGTGCGGCGCGGGAACGGTCGAGGCTGACCGTGTGCGGGATCAGCGGGGAGGCGCGGTTCGACGGCACGCCGCCGGACGCCTCGGCCGTCGGGCGGATGACCGAGGCGATGCGGTCCCGGGGACCCGACGGCGCCGGGTCGTGGCACGACGAGTGGGTGGCCCTGGGGCACCGGCGGCTGACCGTCATCGACCTCTCCGACGCCGCGGCGCAGCCGATGGCCCGCGACGACCTGCGCCTCGCGCTGGTCTTCAACGGCTGCGTCTACAACTACCCGCAGCTGCGCGAGGAGCTGACCGCCGCGGGGCACACCTTCCGCTCCACCGGCGACACCGAGGTGGTCCTCGTCGCGTACGCACAGTGGGGCGAGGACTTCGTCGACCACCTGGTGGGGATGTTCGCCGTGGCGCTGGTCGACCGGGCCCGGCGGCGGCTCGTGCTGGCCCGCGACCGGCTCGGCATCAAGCCGCTGTACCTCGCCGAGACCCCGGGGCGGCTGCGCTTCGCCTCCACCCTGCCCGCCCTGCTGCGCGCCGGCGACGTGGACACCGACGTGGACCCGGTGGCGCTGCACCACTACCTGTCCTGGCACTCGATCGTGCCCGCCCCGCGGACCATCCTGCGCGGCGTCCGGAAGCTGCCGCCGGCCACCGTGCGGGTGGTCGAGGCCGACGGCCGCAGCCGGGAGCGCGTCTACTGGCGGCCGGAGTACGTCCGGGACCCGGACCGGGCCGGCATGGACGCCCGCGACTGGCGGGCCGCCGTGGGTGACGCGCTGCGCACCGCGGTACGCCGGCGGCTGGTCGCCGACGTGCCGGTCGGGGTGCTGCTCTCCGGCGGCCTGGACTCCAGCCTGATCGTGGCGCTGCTCGCCGAGGCCGGGCAGCAGCACCTGCAGACCTTCAGCATCGGCTTCAGCGGCCGCGACGGCGAGGCCGGCGACGAGTTCCACTACTCCGACCTGGTCGCCCGCGCCTACGACACCGACCACCACCGGATCCGGCTGGCCGACGACGACCTGGTCAACGCGGTGCGCCGGGCGATCGCCGCGATGACCGAGCCGATGGGCAGCCACGACGTGGTCGCTTTCCACCTGCTCTCCGAACAGGTGGCCCGGCACGTCAAGGTGGCCCAGTCCGGGCAGGGCGCGGACGAGGTCTTCGCCGGCTACGGCTACCACCAGCCGCTCGCCGACATACCGCGCGACGCCGCCGAGGCGACCTTCGCCGCCGCGTTCTTCGACCGGGACCACGCCGAGCTGAACCGGGTGGTCGACCCGGCGTACGCGCTGGAGCGGGACGCGAGCCGGGAACTGCTCGCCGCCGACCTGGCCGCGCCGGGCGCGCAGACCGCGCTGGACGCGGTGCTGCGGCTGGACACCCACCTGATGCTCCCCGACGACCCGGTGAAACGGGTCGACAGCATGAGCATGGCCTGGGGCCTGGAGGTGCGTACCCCCTTCCTGGATCAGGACCTCGTCGCGCTGGCCGCGGCCTGCCCGCCCGAGCACAAGGTGGCCCAGGGCGGCAAGGGCGTGCTCAAGGAGGTGGCCCGGGAGGTGTTGCCGGCCGAGGTGATCGACCGGCCGAAGGGCTACTTCCCGGTGCCGGCGCTGCGCAACGTCGACGGCCCGGTACGGGAGCTGGTGGCACAGGCCCTCGACGCGCCGGCCGCCCGGGACCGCGCGCTCTTCGACCGCGCGTACGTGGCGGGGCTGCTGGCCGAGCCGGAGCGGGCGCAGGCGGCGGCCGGCAGCAACAAACTCTGGCAGCTCGGGCTGCTGGAGCTCTGGCTCCAGTCGCACGGGATCGGGTGACGCCGGCCGGTTGCCGGGGAAGGAGTGGACGTGAAGTTCCTCATCGACACCACCGAGGACGGCGGGTACGGGTTCACCATGGTCGCCGACGACGGCCAGCTGCTGGCCACCGGTCAGGGCTGCTCGGACAAGGCCGCCCTGCTGGCCCGGGTCGCCGGCATCATGCACGGGGCCGGCGCGGCCGCGATCGAGGACCGGACGGAACCGGGGCCGGTGCCCGAGTCGAGCGTGGTGCCGCTCTCCGGCGAGCCCGACATGGCCCGGCTGGGCCGCTCGGACCTTCCGCCGATCTGAGCGGCGACCGCGTTCAGACCCGGACGGTCTCGGCGGCGAGGTGGTCGAGCGTCGCGCGGACGTCCCCGTCGGTGGCGGACATGATCCGCCGCTGCCGGCTGGCGCCGGAGCCGTCGCGGCGCAGCCGGTCGAGGTGGCGCAGCACGGTGTCCAGGTCGCCGTGCCGGCGCAGCGCCGCGGCGACCGTGGCGACCAGGTCGTCGATGAGCTCCCAGGCCGGACGGGCCCGGCCGACCCGCAGGTCGATCAGCTCGCCGTCCACGCCGTCGTGCGCGGCCCGCCAGTGTGCCGCCGCCACCAGGCAGTCCCGGATCCGTTGCGCCGGGCGGCCGGCGACCACGTCGTCGACCAGGGTGGCGACCAGGCCCCGGACCAGCGCGGCCACCAGCACCGTGTCGTCCGCGGTCGGGCAGACGTCGCCGACCCGGACCTCCACCGTGGGGTACGCGACGGACAGCCGGGCGTACCAGTAGACCATCGCCGGATCGAGCATGATCCCGGCGGTGATCAGCTCGGCGACCGTGCCGTCGTAGTCGGCGGCGGAGCTGAAGTACGGGGTGGGTCCGGCGCTGGGCCAGCGGTCGAACTGCAGTGAGCGCCAGCTGGCGTACCCGGTGTCCCGGCCGTCGTGCAGCGGCGAGTTGGTGGTGAGCGCCTGCACCACCGGCAGCCACGGCCGCAGGTGGTTGCAGACCTGCACGGCCAGCTCCCGGTCCGGCACGCCCACGTGCACGTGGCAGCCGCAGACCGCCGGGTCGTGCGCCACCGGCCCGAACCGGCGGGACATGTCCTGGTAGCGGCGCTCGTCGGGGACGCTGCGGTGCGCCTCGTGCACCGGCGTGGCCCCGACGGCCACCAGCCGGGCGCCGGCCCGCTCGGCCGCGTCGGCCGCCGCGCGGCGCAGGTTGACCAGATGGGTCCGCAGCTCGTCGAGGTCGGTGCAGACCGGGGTGACCATCTCGACCATGCTGTGCCGGAACTCCTGGCGGCTCTGCTCCCGGCAGGCCCCGGCCAGCCCGGCCCGCACCCGGTCGGCGACCGGCAGGCTCTCTCCGGAGACCGGGTCGAGGAGCAGGAACTCCTCCTCCACGCCGAGGGTGAGCACGGACGCGGTCGACGCGGTCGGTGAGCTGGTTGCCCGGATCGCCATCTGCGCCCTCTCCCGGCTCGTCGGAACCACGGGTTGCGGTCCCGACCGGCACGGCGGCCGGCCCCGGGCCCGGTTCCTCGACGGTACGGCCGGGCACCGCCCCGCACGGCGGTTTCGGCGAGAAGCGGGACCGGCTCAGCTCGCGGGCGTGCCGGGTGCCGGGGCGAGGTCGGTCAGCGCGGCGGCGACAGCGGCCCAGACCTGCCGGTGGGCGACCATCCCGCCGTGCGAGCTGTCCACGGTGACGCACCGGGCGGCGGGGTCCTGCGAGGCGTGCCAGGACACGATGCCGTCGCTGCGGCTGGCGATGGAGGTGAACGGCAGGTGGGCGGGGGCCGGCGCGAGGACGTCGTCGTGGACCTGGCGGCAGCAGTCCCCGAAGGGGCTGTCAACTGTTGCCGGTGGAGTGTTCTTGAGGCGTCTGTGGCGCAGTGTGGTGGCTTCAGGTGGTGGGGTTGTCGTACCGGTGGTCGATACTGGTCGCGGGTTGGTGAGTGGGGGTGGGTGTGCGGGTGGTGCAGGCGTATCGTTTCGCGCTCGATCTGACCCCACGTCAGGAGCGGTCGGTGCTGGCGCATGCTGGTGCGGCGCGGGTGGCGCACAACTGGGCTCTGGCTCGGGTGAAGGCTGTGCTGGATCAGCGGGCCGCGGAGCGTTCCTATGGCTTGGCCGAGGAGGCGCTTACCCCGGTGGTGGGGTGGTCGTTGCCGGCGTTGCGTAAGGCGTGGAACGCGGTCAAGGGCGAGGTGGCGCCGTGGTGGCGGGAGTGTTCGAAGGAGGCGTTCAACACCGGCCTGGACGCCCTGGCGCGTGGGTTGAAGAACTGGGCGGACTCCCGCAACGGCCGGCGCGCCGGGCGCAGGGTCGGGTTCCCGCGGTTCAAGTCCAAGCACCGCTGCGCGCCGTCGGTGCGGTTCACCACGGGTGCGATCCGGATCGAGGCGGACCGTAAGCATGTGGTGCTGCCGCGGCTGGGCCGGCTGAAGCTGCACGAGTCCGCCCGCAAGTTGGCCCGCCGTGTGGAGGCGGGCACGGCGCGGATCATGTCGGCGACCGTGCGCCGTGACGGCGGCCGCTGGTTCGTGGCGTTCACCGTGGACATCGACCTCGGCGTGCGTTGCCCGGCCCGGACGGACACCATCGTCGGGGTGGACGTGGGGATCAGGCATCTGGCGGTGCTGTCGACCGGTGAACCGGTGCCCAACCCTCGCCATCTGGATACCGCCGAGGTGAGGTTGCGGGCGCTGAGCCGGGCCATGTCCCGCAAAGAGGGCCCGGACCGTAAGGCGGGCGAGGCGGCGTCGAAGCGGTGGCGGCGGGCCGCCGGCCGGCTGCGCAGGGCGCATGCGCGGGTGGCGAACCTTCGCCGTGACGGTCTGCACAAGCTCACCACCCGCCTCGCCCGCGAGCACGCCACGATCGTGGTCGAGGACCTCCACGTCGCCGGCATGCTGAAAAACCGGCGCCTGGCCCGGCATATCGCCGACGCCGGCTTCGGGGAGCTACGCCGGCAACTGACCTATAAGACGGTCTGGAACGGCGGGCTGCTGGTGGTCGCCGACCGCTGGTACCCCTCCAGCAAAACCTGCTCGGGCTGTGGTGCGGTGAAAACCAAACTCACCCTGCGCGAGCGCACCTATCACTGCACTACCTGCGGCCTGACCCTGGACCGGGATGTCAACGCCGCACGCAACCTCGCCGCCCTCGCCACTTGTGTGACAGGGCAGCAGACCGCCGGGAGTGGCTCGGTGGCAGGACGTGGAGCCATCCCTAAGACCCACCCCCGTGGGCAGGAGGCTGTGAAACGTCAACCCGGCCCTGCCAGATTGGCAGGTAAGACCGGAACCGTACTGCCGCAAGGCAGAACTGCCACATGAGCGCCATAAAACACTCATTGGCAACGGTGACCAGTGCGCGTACCCGGTGCGGGTGCCGGACGGCGAGGGCCTTGGCGAACATGCCGCCCCGGCTGTGCCCGACCAGGGTGATCGGCCGGCCCGTCTCGGTGTGCACCCGGAGCAGGGTCTCCTCGACGACGGCCAGGTCCCGGCTGGAGCAGCGGCGGCCGTCGAGCAGGCCGGTCGGCCGGGCGTCCCAGCCGCCCTCGCACAGCAGCGCCACCCGGTCGTCACCCGCGGCGAAACCGGGCACGACCAGCAGCGGGGCGTCCGGCTCGGGCGGGGTGGGCGGAGCCGGCGGGGCGGCGAGCAGGGCGGCCAGTTCGGTGCCGGCCCGGCGTTCCCGCCAGATCGGCGGCGTCACGCTGCGGGGCAGGCCGAGATAGTGCAGCGGCGCCCGGAACGGCTGCCAGACCGCGTCGCTCATGGGCTGGTCCGATCTGCTGCGGGGCGGCCGGTCCATCCTGCTCCCGCCGCAGCGCCTCGTCCAGCCGCGCCCGCATGGTGGTGGTCATGCCGGCGCCTGGTCTCCGCCGGCCAGGGCGGTGGCCAGCCGCAGTGTGGCGGCGCGCAGCCGGTCCGCCCCGACGTCGTCGAGGACCGCCCGGACGTGCTCGGCGGAGAGTGCCGCGAGCAGGGCGTGCGCGTCGGCGGCCGGGTCCGGGCCGCCGGCCAGCAGCAGGGTGACGTGCCGGTGCCAGAACCGGTACGCCCCGATCCGGTAGCGGGCCCCGGGCGACGCGGTCTCGGAGACCCGCACCAGGTCCAGGTGGTCGAGCAGATGGTCCAGGTACGCCCCGACGAAGGCGGCCAGCCGATCCGACGGGGGTGCCGGCGAGCCGGCCGGGCCGGGTCCCAGCGGGGCGGGTCCGAACAGGATCGCCTCCTGCAACGCGCGTTCCTGCGTGTCGAGCAGCGCGGTGGCCAGTCCCGCCTTGTCGCCGAAGCGGCGGAAGAGCGTGCCCTTGCCGACGCCGGCCGCGGCGGCCACCGCGTCCATGGAAACCCCCGCGACGCCGTGCTCGCGGAACAGGGCCGCCGCGGCCGTCAGCACGGCGGCGCGGTTGCGGGCGGCGTCGGAGCGTTCCCGGGGCGGTGACGTACGCAACTGGAGCAGTTCTGCCGGGGGAGTGGTGGAATCGGACTGCGGTCCGCTACGGTTCGAGGGCACAACCGGACTGTAGTCCCTTTATCTGGAGGTTGCCATGACCGCCCGCATCACCCGCGACGAGCTGCGTGCCGCGATCGACGCCGACGCCGTCACGGTCGTCGACGCCCTCGGCGGCGAGTACTACGCCCGCCAGCACCTGCCCGGCGCGATCCCCCTGGTGGAGGCCGACGTCGACGACCGGGCCGGTGAGCTGCTGCCCGACCGGGACGCCCCGGTCGTCACCTACTGCTCCAACCCGTCCTGCCCGAACAGTGGCCGGGTGGCCGACCGGCTCACCGCGCTCGGCTGGACGAACGTGCGCAAGTACGCCGAGGGCATCGAGGACTGGGTGGGCGCGGGCCTGCCCACCGAGTCCGGCGCGCCCGGCCGCTGACCGGAACCGGTGGGGAGGCGGGGCTGTCGCCTCCCCACCGGCCGCCGGACGTGCGCCACGCCCGCGAGCGTGACGTACGCCGGTCGACCTGACCCCGGCCGGGCCGGGACCTCACCGCTCCCGGCGGTCCCGGCGCTCGCGGCGGTCGCCGCCGTCGAACCGGCGCTCGCCGCCCCCGTCACCGTCCCGGTCCCGGCGTACGGTGGCCTTGCGGCCCTTGATGGTGCTGCCGCGCAGGCCCTGGATCACCTCGTCGGCGAGCGCGTTCGGCACCTCCACCAGGGAGAAGCGATCGGCGATCTCGATCGAGCCGATGTCCCGCCCGCTGGCCCCGGTCTCGCCGGTGATCGCCCCCACCAGATCCTGCGGTCGCACCCCGGCGCGCCGGCCCAGTCCGATGAAGACCTGCGTGGTGCCTCCGGAGCGGGGTCGGCCGCCGCCGCCGCGCCGGTCGACGCCCGGCCGGGTCTCGCGCGCCGGACGGACCGCGACCTGCGGGATCTCCTCCTCCTCGTCGGCCGCGCCCGGCAGGGCGGCCTCGTGGGCGAGCTTCACCGCGGCGAGCGCGACCTCCATCATGTCGAACTCGTCCGACAGCGACTCCACGATCGCCCGGAACGGCTCCAGGTCGTCCTCCAGCAGCGACTCCCGCAGGGCCGCCTGGGTGAGTTCCAGCCGCCGGGTCCGCAGGTCCGCCACCGTCGGGATCTTGTCGATGGCGATCCGCTGGCCGGTGACCCGCTCGATGGTCTTGAGCATCCGGTGCTCGCGCGGCTCGGCGAGAGTGATCGCCACGCCCTCCCGGCCGGCCCGGCCCACCCGGCCGATCCGGTGCACGTACGACTCCGGGGCCGACGGCACGTCGTAGTTGACCACGTGGGTGAGCTGCTCGACATCCAGGCCGCGGGCCGCCACGTCGGTGGCCACCAGCAGGTCCGCGGTGCCCGAGCGGAGCCGGCCCATCACCCGGTCCCGCTGCTCCTGGCTCATCCCGCCGTGCAGCGCCTCGGCCCGGTAGCCCCGGCCGTTCATCGTCTCGGTGAGCCGGTCCACCTCCTCACGGCTCCGGCAGAAGACGATCGCCGCGGTGGGTGACTCGACGTCCAGCACCCGGCCCAACGCCGCCGGCTTGTGCGCCCGCGCGACGATGTACGCGCTCTGCCGCACCCGGGGCGCCTCGCCCGCCACCGGCTGCTCGCGGCCGATCTGGATCCGCACCGGGTCGGTGAGGTGCTTGCGGGCCAGCCCGTCGATGCGCGCCGGCATGGTGGCCGAGAAGAGCACCGTCTGCCGCTCGGCCGGCGCGTGCTCCAGGATCGCCTCGATGTCCTCGGCGAAGCCCATGTCGAGCATCTCGTCCGCCTCGTCCAGCACCACCGTGGCCAGCGAGCCGAGCCGCAGCGTGCCCCGGGCGATGTGGTCCAGCGCCCGGCCCGGCGTGGCCACCACCACGTCCACCCCGAGGTCCAGGGCCCGCAGCTGCCGGCCGATCGGCTGGCCGCCGTAGATCGGCAGGACCCGGGTGCCCAGGTCCTTGCCGTACCGGTGGAACGCCTCGGAGACCTGCACCGCCAGCTCGCGGGTGGGCACGAGGACCAGCGAGACCGGGTCACCGCCGGTGCGCCGGTCGGGCAGCCGCTGCAACAGCGGCAGGGCGAACGCGGCGGTCTTGCCGGTGCCCGTCGCCGCCTGTCCCAGCAGATCCTGGCCGGCCAGCAGGGGCGGGATCGCCTCGCGCTGGATGGGGGTCGGCTCCTCGTAGCCGAGCGCGGCGAGCGCGCCCAGCAGCTCGGTGCGCAGCCCGAGGTCGGCGAAGGTGGGCGTCTCGTCGGGGTCGACGGAGACGGCGGGGTCGGTCGGCGTTGGCGCGGAACTCATACGACAAGCCTTTCATCACCGCCGCCCGCCCGGCGCGGCGACCGGCGCAACCGTCGTCCCGGCCACGTCCGGCCGCCCCGCCCGAGGCGGTCCGGACCGCGTCCGGACCGCTGCCTGCCCGGCCGCTCGGCGCTGCTCAACCCCGCCGGCCGCCGCGCCGTCGGGGCCCGGGGAGTGGTCCGGCCGGGCCCCGTGCCCCGGCCGGACCACCCGCTCAGCGCACCGCCAACAGGGTGGTGATCCCGACCGCCACGTCCAGGACGAGGCACCACTGGGCGTACCCGCGCGGCACCACCCGGCCGGCGCGGTGGTGCGCCACGTCCCAGCCGGCGTGCCCGAGCCAGCCCAGGCCCACCAGCACCCCGGCGACCCGGTCCGGCGCGGACAGCGCGGCCGCCGCCAGCGCGCCCCAGACCACCAGCCCGACGAGCTGGACCGCGAGCAGCCGCCGGTCCGCCCACTGCCGGCGCACGGTGCCCAGCAGCAGGTAGCCGGCGGGCAGCACCAACAGCGTCCACCCGGAGAACGCGGTCGGCGCGATCCACAGGTCGACCGTCATCAGCAGGGCGAGCCCGGTCGGCCACCGACGGGCCACCGCCGCCACCACCGGGTGCCGGGCGGCCGGCGCCGGGTGCTCGTGGCGGTGCCGCAGCGCCACCAGCACCATCGCCGGCAGCATCAGCAGGTGGCCGCCGAGCATCAGCACCTCGTCCCCGGCCAGTCCGGCCCACCAGAACGGCAGCAGGAGCAGGAAGGGGACGTACATCGCGGCCACCATCTCGGCGGTCGCGCCGCGCCCGTGCCCCCGGTACCACATCCAGACGACCATGCCGATCGACATGTCCGTCGCCATCACCAGCGCCGCCACGTCCGCCCGGGCCAGCGTGTCCGCGCCGCCCAGCGCCGACCCGGCCGCGCGCCACACCGGGCCCAGCAGCAACATCCCCAGCACCATCGCCACGACCATCTCGGCGAGGTGCCGGGCCACCCGCCGGCCGGTCCGGTCCGATCCCCGTACGGTTGCCGTCATCTCCGTCATGCCCTGACCCTGCCGGCACCGGCCGCCCGGCGACAGGTGCGCCCGTCACGGTCCCGTCGTGCGCGACGCACGGTACGGCCGTGACATTCCGCAGGGGTGAGGCGGACGCCACGGCCCCCTAGGATCGGCGGGCATGACGGTCGAGGCGGCGGACCGCCGGTTGCGCCGGGCGCGCCGGCTCACCCTGGCGTCGCTCGCCACCAACCTGGGCGCCACCCTGCTGCTGCCCGGCGTAGGGCTGGTACGCGAGCCCGACCCGGTCCGGTCGGCCCTCGGCCTGGTCGGGCTCCTGGCGGTCGTCGTCGCCCAGGCCGCCGTGCTGCACACGGCGGTCACCCCCTGGCCGGCCGACCGGCGCCGTCGGCGGGCCCGCCTCGGGCTGGCCGGGGCCGCCCTGGCCAGCGTGCCGCTGGTCGGTCCGGTCGCCGCCGGCGCCTGGCCCACCTGGGCCTGGCTGGGCGCCGCGCTGGTGGGACTGGTCCCGCTGCTGCGTCCACCGGCCGCCGTGATCGCGGCGGTCGGGGTGCTCGCCGTCTCCGTGGCCGTCACCCGGCTCGGCGGCGGCGCGGTACGCGACGCGCTGCTCGTCACCGGCGGCGTCGGCGCCGGCGCCGCGGCCATCACCTGGGTGCAGGTCTGGTTCTGGGAGCTGCTGGTGCAGGCCCGGCAGGGCCAGGCCGCCCGGACCCGGCTGGCCGCCGCAGAGGAGCGCCTGCGCTTCGCCCGGGACGTGCACGACCTGCTCGGGCACGACCTCACGGTGATCGCGCTGAAGGCGGAGCTGGCCGCCCGGCTCGCGCCGGTCGACGCCGCCCGGGCCGGTGCGGAGGCGGCCGAGGTGCAGCGGCTCGCCGGCTCGGCCCTGCACCGGGTCCGCGAGGCGGTGCACGGCTACCGGGCCGTCGACCTCGCCGAGCAGGTGGCGGCGGTGGGCGAGGTGCTGCGCTCCAGCGGGGTGCGCTGCACGGTGGTGCCGCCCGTCGGTGACCTGCCCCCGGCGGTCGCCGCCGACCTCGCCGCGGTGCTCCGGGAGGCGGGCACCAACGTGCTGCGGCACAGCCGGGCCGGCTGGTGCCGGATCGAGATCGTCCGGGACGACCGCCGGGTCACGTTGACGGTCCGCAACGACGGCGTCCTCGACGCCGCGCCCGACCCGTACAGCGGCGGGCTGCGCGGGCTGGCCGACCGGCTGGCCCCGACCGGGGGCAGCGTGCGCGGTCACGCCGAGGACGGGATCTTCAGCCTGGTGGCCACCGTGCCGGTGCCGTCGTGATCCGGGTGCTGCTCGCCGACGACGAGGAGCTGATCCGGCTCGCCCTCGCCGCCCTGCTCGACCTGGAACCCGACCTGACGGTGGTCGCGCACGCCGCCGACGGCCGGGCCGCGATCGACGCCGCGCTCGCGCACCGCCCGGACGTCGCGGTGCTCGACCTGGAGATGCCGCCGCCCGGCGGGATCCAGGTCACCGCCGAGCTGGCCCGGGCACTGCCGGCCTGCGCGGTGGTGATCCTGACCGGGCACGGCCGCCCCGCGCACCTGCGCCCGGCGCTGGCCGCCGGTGCCCGCGGCTTCCTGCCGAAGGGGGCGCCCGGCGGGGCGCTCGCCGACGTCATCCGCCGGGTGCACGCCGGCGCCCGCTACGTCGACCCCGCGCTGGCCGCCGACGCGTTGACCATGCCCGACTGCCCGTTGACCGCCCGGGAGCTGGACACCCTGCGGCTGGCCGAGTACGGCACCCCGGCCGCCGTCATCGCCCGGCGTACCCACCTGGCGGCCGGGACCGTGCGCAACCACCTCGCCGCCTGCGTGCAGAAGCTCGGTGCGGTCGACCGGGCCGACGCGGTGCGCATCGCGCGCGAGGCCGGCTGGCTCTGACCGGCCGGCTCAGCGCCCCTCGACCGGCAGCCGGGCCTCGTCGGGCAGCGCCGGCCCGGCGTACGCCACCGGCGGGTACGGCGGCATCGGGCGCACCCGGGCGAGCTGCTCGGTGCTGAGCGCGTAGACCACCCGGCCCAGTCCGGAGCGCTCGATCGCGCTGGCGCACATGCCGCACGGCTGGCAGCTGGTGTACATGGTGGCGACGGCGGCCGTGTCGGTGTCGAGGTGCCGGGCCGCCCAGCGGGCCAGCTTCAGCTCCGGGTGGGCGGTGATGTCGTCGTCGGTCCGCTCGGTGTTGGCCTCCTCGGCCAGCACCCGGCCGTCCGCGGCCACCAGCAGCGAGCCGAACGGCCCGTCCCCGGCGTCGCGGGCGGCGGTGGCCAGGGCGAGGGCCCGGCGCAGGTGACGTTCGTCGGTCTCGGTCAGCGCGTCCATCCGGTGCGCATTCCCCGCCGGACGGCGCGGCACACCGCCGACGGATAGCCTGACGGCGTGCGCACGGTCGAGCTGCTCTGTTCGCCGGGGCTGGAGGAGGCGGTCCGGGCGGCCTGGGTGCGGCTGGCCGCCGCCGGGCTGCCCAGCCTGGCCCGCAACGTCCACCCCACCAACCGGCCGCACCTGACCCTCGCCTCGGTCGACGAGTTCCCGCCGGGTGCCGAGCAGCGCCTCGCCGACCTCTGTGACGCGGCGCTGCCCCTGCCGGTCCGACTGGACCGGATCGAGGTGCTCGACGGCAGCGCCCCGCTGGTCTGGCTGCTGCGGCCGGGTCCGCAGCTGCTCGCCCTGCACGCCGCGGTCTGGGACGTGCTCGCCGACGCGCCGGGCCGGCGTCCGTGGCACCTGCCGGGGCGGTGGATCCCGCACCTGAGCCTGGCGCTGCGGTTCCGCGACGCCGACCGCCGTCGGGCCCGGGCGGTGGCCGGCCTCGACCGGCCGGCCGGGGAGTTCGTGACGGCGCGCAGCTACGACAGCGAAACCCGGACGATCAGCGAACTGGTTCCGGCCTGTCCCCGTCCGGGCGGCTGACGAGCGGGCGCGGGCCACGGTGGCGGTCGGCCCGAGCCGGTCTCGGGCCGGCCGCGGTGGTCGGGGGCTTCGAGCCCTGCGAGGGCCGGGAAACGTGTTGCCGTTGGCCGCGGCGGTGGGCGATGCTCCGGCGATGCCGGCACCCCTTCCCGTCCTGTGGTTGTGTGGCCCCTCGGGCGTCGGCAAGTCGACCGTCGCGTGGCAGCTGTTCACCGGGCAGCCCGGAGCCGCCCACGTCGACATCGACCAGCTGGGCATGTGCTTCCCCGAGATTCCGTCCGACCCCGGCCGCACCGTGCTGGAGGGTCGCATCCTCGGCGGCACGGTGGCGAACTTCGCGGCGGCGGGCGCCCGCTGCCTCATCGTGTCGGGATACATCGACTCCCGCCGGGGCGTGCACACCGAATACCTGACGCAGGCCGCGCTCACCGTGCTGCGGATGCGGTGCGACCAGCCGGAGCTGCGCCGGCGCCTGGAGATCCGGGCACTCCCCGGGGAACAGCGGGAAGCCGCGCTGCGCGAGGCGGAGGTCCTGGACCGTGGCTCGCTCCCGTATCCGGTCCTGGACACCACCGGGCGCACCGCCGGCGAGGTGCTCGACGCCGTCCGCGCCCGATGGCCGGCGCAGCCCGCCCGCCAGCCGGGTCCCTGGCCGGATCCGCCGCGAACTCCCGGTGAGATTCTCTGGCTGTGCGGTCCGACCGCGGTCGGCAAGTCGACGGTCGGCTGGCAGGTCGCCGACCGGTCGCGGCGCGCGGGGCACATCACCGGCTTCGTCGACCTGGGGCAGCTCGGCTTTCTCGACCCGGCGCTCGGGCGGGATGCCGGACAGCACCGGCTCAAGGCGGCGAATCTCGCCGCCGTCTGGGCCGGTTTCCACCGGCACGGGGCACGGCGACTGGTGGTGGTCGGTCAGGTCGATCACCCTGACCAGCTCCGGCACTACCGCCGGGCGCTGTCCGCCGCCACCCTGCTGCTGTACCGACTGCACGCCGGTCCGCACGAGCTGAGCGAGCGCATCGGGCACCGCGGGCGGGGCGGCGGCCCACCGATCGTCGGTGACGAGCTGCGCGGCCAACCCGCCGCCGTGCTGGCGCGAGCGCGCGAAGCCGCGGTCGCGCAGGCGGCGGCGTTGGACCGCGCCGACCTCGGTGACCTGCGCATCGACACCGACGGCCGCTCCGCCGAGGAGATCGCTCGGGAGGTCACCGAACGTGCCGGTTGGTGACCTCGGCAGCTACGCGCCCGGCCTGCTCGCGCGGTACCGCGCCCGGAAGCGATGGTCACGTCGCCGCCGCCCGCGCGGTGGCGGGGTCGCCGCACCGGGCGGCCCCGCCACCGGGCGTCAGCGGTAGACGCGCAGGTAGTCGAACTCGGCGGTGACCGCCGGCTCGGCGCCCCCGTGCGCGGCCAGCCCGATCCGGGGTGTGGTGTCCGCCGGGAAGGTCCAGACCGCGCCCCACGTCCAGCGCACCCCGTCGGAGCTGGAGCCGGCCCGGAACTCGTGCTCCCCGGTGGCCGGGTCGATCCGGTGGGCCAGCCGCAGCCAGGTGGTGGTGGCCGGGGTGCCGACGATGCTGCCGCCGTAGACCGGCTGCCCGGCGTACGGGAGCTCGTAGCCGTACTCGACCTGTCGGGTGTTCCAGATGGCCACCTGGGACAGCCGGGCGAACCGGTCGTCGTCGACGTACGCGATCAGGCCGGCCTGCTGGTAGTTGCGGACGGTCTCCTCGCCGAGGTCGAGGGTCACCTTCGTCTCCACCACGTAGTTCCCGGTGGGGGCGTCGCGCAGCAGCACCCCGGCGGTGTTGCCGGTGCCGGTCAGGTCGGTGCCCTCCACCGGCCAGCGGAGCGCGCCGCCGGCGACGGTCGCGTCGGGGTCGCGCCGGACCCACTGCCAGGCCGGGTCGAGCCCGGCGGTGAACTCGTCGGAGTACTGCGGCAGCAGCCGGCCGACGGCCGGCGTGGGGGCCGGGTGCCGCACCGGACGGTACAACCGGGCCGCGCTGACGTTGTCGAACTCGGCGGTGCCGTGGTCGGCGAGCAGGGTCAGCGGCCCGGCGGCCGGGCCGGTGAGCGTCGTGGTGAGCACCGCGACGGGGTCGCCGAGCCGGTCGGGGGTGAGGTCGGCGACGAGCCGGCGGCCGCGTACCTCGATCGCCAGGTTGTGCCGGGTGGTGAGGTCGAGGGAGGCGGGGAGGGCCACCGACGCGGTCCGGCCGCCGTCGCGGGCGGTGAGTCGACCCGCGCCGACGCGGACCTCGGTGCTGCCGAGGCGCAGCCCGGCCTCGCGGGCGCCGGTGAGCCGCAGGTCGGCCTCGGCGCGGACGTCCCCGCCGGTGCCGGTACGGCTGGTCAGCGTGCCCTGGCCGGCGAGCACCCCGTTGGTGACCCGCCAGTCGCCGGAGCCGGTACGCCAGGCGGCGAGCCCGGCGGCGAAGCGCTCGTCGAGGCGGGCGGTGGTGACCGGCGCGGGACGCGGCCCGTCGGACGGGCCGGCGCCGCCGTTGACCGTGGGCCAGCCGTCCACCCAGTCGAGGCGGTCCAGCAGCATCGGTCGCTCGTTGACGCCGAACGGCTCGTCCAGGTACGGGTCGGCCCGGTCGATGGCGTGGTAGGCGATCCAGTCCTGCCCGGACAGGTCGGTGAGCACCGCGTTGTGGCCGGTGCCGATCCAGCGGTTGCCGTTCTGGGTCAGCACCGGGGTGCCGCCGGCCCGGGAGACGTCGAGGCGCTGCCCCTCCCGGTCGACGAACGGGCCGCGCGGGCTACGGGCCCGCCCGACCTGCACCGAGTAGCCGGTGGCCGGCCCGGCGCAGCAGTTCGCGGTGGAGGCGAAGAGCCAGTACCAGCCGTCGTGGCGCAGCACGTAGCTGCCCTCGAACTTGTTGTCGATCGCGACCAGGGTGGGCGTGCCGACCGCGCGCAGCCCGTCGGGGGAGAGTTCGGTGACCGAGATGCCGCCGTAGTAGCTGCCGTAGTAGAGGTAGCTGGTGCCGTCGGTGTCGGTGAACCGGCTCGGGTCGATGGTCCACAGGTAGCCGCCCCCGCCGCCGGGGCGGGGCGCGACGACGGGCTGGTCGACGAAGGTCCACGGGCCGGCCGGGGTGGGCGCGGTGGCCGCCCCGACGGCGGTGTCGAAGGTGTCGGCGGAGACGGTGGTGTCGGTGACGGTCAGGTACATGACCCAGTGGTCGCCGACCCGGCGCACGTCGGGGGCCCAGAACGCCGCCCCGGCGGTCGCGTAGGAGGGGCGCTGGTCGGCGGTGAAGGCGTCGCCGACGTACGTCCAGTCGACGAGGTCGGCGGAGCGGCTGATCGGCACCCGGTGCGCCGTCTTCTCGCCCTCGCGCAGCGGGTCGGAGGTGCCGAAGGCGTACCAGAGGCCGTCGTCGCCGCGGACGACGGCGGGGTCGGCGAAGGTGTCGGCGAAGTCCGCCGAGACCGGGTTGGTGTAGCGGGCGGGGGAGCCCGGGTCGGCGGTGGCCGGCGCGGCCGGGGTGGCGGCCAGCAGCAGCCCGAGCGCGGCGGCGACGCCACGGCGAAGGTGATCCATCAGACCTGCCTTGGTGGTGGGCGAAGAGTCGACGAAGGTTCCTGCCTGTCTACAACGATGTATGCAACGTTGTAAAGACCTGCTGTCGGCGGACACCGAACCGTCGTCGTGCCAGCATGGACCGATGACCACCACCGACGGCCGCGCGCTGGCCGGGCTCGCCGCGCTGCTGGCCGACCCGACCCGGGCGAGCTTCTGCCTGGCGCTGCTCGACGGGCGGGCCTGGACCGCCGGGGAACTGGCCCGCCGCGCCGGAGTCGCCCCGTCCACCGCGAGCGACCACCTCACCCGGCTGGTCCGGGGCGGCCTGCTGGTGCAGGAGCGGCAGGGCCGGCACCGGTACGTCCGCCTCGCCGGCCCGGCGGTCGCGCAGCTCGTCGAGGACCTCGCCGGGCACGCCCCCACCCCGCCGGTCCCGCCGCGCACCCTGCGCGCCGCGTCGGCCGGGGCGGCTCTGGCGTACGCCCGGACCTGCTACGACCACCTCGCCGGGCGGCTCGGCGTGCTGCTGCACGACGCCCTGCTGGACCGGGGGGTGCTGGACCGCTCCGGCGGGCTGGCCCTGACCCCGGCCGGGGTGACCTGGCTGGCCGGGCTCGGCGTACCCGTCGCGCCGCTGCGGGCGGCCCGGCGTCCGCTGGTGCGCGACTGCCTGGACTGGACGGAGCGCCGCCCGCACCTGGCCGGCGCGCTCGGCGCGGCGCTCTGCCGGCGCTTCGCCGACCTGGGCTGGACGGCGTCCGGCACCGGTCGCGCGGTCCGGCTCACCCCGGCCGGCCGCCCCGCGCTCGCCGCCGCCCTCGGCCTCGACCCCGCCGCCCTCGCCCCACCTCCGACCCGCGACACCGGCCCGGCCCGCGCCTGACCGTGCCGTGCCGCACCGCCGGGCGGACCGCGCCGACCCGGCCCGGCCCGGGTTCGGTCGGCGGGCGCGAAGCGTCGGGAGCCCGGTCGGGCAGCGCCGGGGTCGGTCGGTGGACCCGGCGCGTCGGGAGCCCGGCCGGGCGGCGCCACCACCGGAGCCGGCCGACGGTTCGGCGGGCACCGAAGGAAACGCCGCCTACGGTCGGGCGATGAGTTGGCCAGTGATCCCCGCCCCGCCCGGTACGCCGCCGTGCGGGCCGCCCGTGCCCGACCCCGACCACGGCTGGGTGCTCACCCGGCACGCCGACGTGCTGGCGGCGCTGACCGAGCCCCGCTGCACGGTGCCGGTCGCCCCCGGCGGACCGCCCGGCACCCTCGCCTGGCTGCGCGCGACGGTCAGCCGGTTCAGCGCCCCGGACCGGCACCCCGCCCGCCGGGCGATCGGCACCGCCGCGCTCGCCGGCCTCGACCCCGACGAGTTGTCCGCCGCGGCGGCCCGGCGCACCGAGCGGGAACTGACCGGACCCGGCCGCCTCGACGTGCTGGTGGGACCGGCTCGGCGCGTACCCCTGGAGGTGCTGGCGGCGCGGCTCGGCCTGGCCGATCCGACGGCGGCCGCGCCGGCCGTGGTGGTGGTCGCCGCCGCCTACCACCCGGGTGCCGGGGCGGCGGCGGTGGCGCGCGCGGACCGGGCCGTGGCCACGCTGCTGGCGCTGTCGCCACCGGCCCCGGCCGAGGTCGCGGCGAACCGGATCGGTCTGCTGGTGCAGGCCTGCGACGCCACCGCCGGGCTGATCGGCGCGGCCGTCCGGCACGGCCTCGCCGCGCCTGCGGCGGTGCCGACCACCGACCTGCTGGCCGAGGTGCTGCGGCTCGACCCGCCGGTGCGGGCCACCCGCCGGGTCACCACCGCCGCGCTGCGCCTCGGCGGGCGGGAGATCGGCCCGGACACCCCGCTGCTGCTCCGCTTCGACGCGGCCAACCGGGACCCGGGCGTGCACCCCGAGCCGGACCGGTGCCGACCCGGCCGGGCGGGCGGGACGCTGACCTTCGGCGCGGGGACGCGGGGCTGCCCGGCTGAGCGGCACGCCCTCGCCCTGGCGGCCGGGGTGCTCGACGTGCTGCGGCGGCGCTGCGCGCCGACCGACACCCCGGTCCGGTACGCGCCGCACCCCACCCTGCGGGTGCCGAGCCGGCTGGAGGTGACCGTCCGATGAGCGACCGTGCCGCGGCCTTCCGGGCCCTGCACCGGCCCGGCCGCCCGCTGCTGCTGCCGAACGCGTGGGACCACGCCTCCGCCGCCGCGCTCGCCGCCCGGGGTCACCCGGCGATCGGGACCACCAGTCTCGGCGTCGCCGCGGCCGCCGGGCAGCCGGACGGCACCGGGGCGACCTGGCCCGACACCCTCGACCTGGCGCGGCGACTGCGCGACCTGCCGGTGCTGCTCACCGTCGACGTCGAGGGCGGGTTCGGGGCCGGGCCGGCCGCCGTGGCCGGGCGGGTCGCCGAGCTGGCGGCGTACGGCGTGGTGGGGATCAACCTGGAGGACGGCCGCCCGGACGGCACGCTCGCCCCGGTGACGCTGGTCGCCGAGACGGTGGCGGCGGTCCGGGCGGCGGTGCCCGGGCTCTTCGTCAACGCCCGCACCGACGCGTGGTGGCTCGGGGTGGCGGACCCGCTCGACGAGGCGGTGCGCCGGGCCCACGCGTACCGGGAGGCCGGCGCGGACGGCTTCTTCGTGCCCGGCGCGCCGGACGACCTGCTGCCCCGGCTCGTCAGCGAGGCGGCCCGGCCGGTGAACGTGCTGTACCGCCCCGGCGGGCCGGCCCTGACCGCGCTGGGTCGGCTCGGGGTGGCCCGGGTCAGCACCGGCTCACTGCTGTTCCGGGCGGCCCTCGGTGCCGCGCTGCACCTGGCCGACGCGGTCGCCGCCGGTCGGGACCCCGACCTGCCCGTCGCGCCTGCCTACGGGTGGGTGCAGGGGCTGGTCGTCCCGAAAGAGGTGCCTCAGGGGTGAGATAGGAGGATTGTTCGGGGAGCTACGCCTTCCGGTGCATACGGTGGGTTTCAGGTTCGACCACACCGTGTCCTGCCCGGAGAGGGAGCCCGACCATGCGAGTGCCCAGCCGAAGCCCCGGCCCGCAGCCCGGGCCCGCCGTCGCGTCCACCGCCCCCACCCGCCGGCTGCCCACGGCGGCCGGCCGGCACCCGGTGCCCGGCCGGCCGGACCTCGCGGCGTACCGGGCGGCGGTGGCCGAACTGCTGGTCGAGGTGGGCGCCCTCGCGGACGCCCCGTCGACCGCCGCCCGCCAGGTGCTGCTCGACCAGCGGCTGCGCGAGCCGGCCATCGCCGCCGTCCTGGCCGCCACCCCGCAGGGCTTCGTTGGCGCCCGGGAGACCCTGCTGCTGGAGATCGCCCGCTACCGGCCCAACACCCGCAGCTCGGCGCAGGACCTCACCGCGCTGGTCCGGATCTACCTGCTCTCCCGCATCGACGTGCTCTGGTGGGGGGACACCCCGAGCTTCGGCACCGACAACCAGGTCCACACCAGCACCGAACTGGTCGACCTGGAGTGGCTGCGGCGGCGCGGGCTGCTCGCGTTCCGCTACCAGGAGCAGCCGGCCACCGTCCTCGGTCGAGGGCTGCGCGCACTGCGGCGCCGGCTGCTGCCCGGCGCCGCCCCGCACACCGCCGGGCTGCTGTTCCGCCGGGCCCGCCGCGAGGTGGTGGCCCTGCTCAACGACCTCGGCCGGGAGTTCGCCCTGGCCACCGGACCGGGCACCCCGCCGCTCTGGGTGACCAGCCTGGCCCGCAGCGCCGAGCACCAGTACCGGCTGCGCCGGCTGGGGTACGCGGCCATGGTGCCCAGCGGGCACTGCCTCGGCTGGGCCGCCGACGTGGAGCTGGACTGGTTCCACCGGTTCGGGGCGCGCGACACCCTGGCCGAGCTGCTGCTCGCCCGGCAGGAGGCCGGCGAGCTCAACGTGGTCGACGAGGGACAGGCCTGGCACCTCTGTCTCGCGCCCGCCGCCCGCCGCCGCTACCGGCAGGCGTACGAGGCCGAGATGGGGGTGTGAGCAGATGTGCGGAATCGCGCTGAGCATCGGGCCGGAGGCCGACCCGGCCACCTTCCGCCGGATGCTCGCCACGCTCGCCGCCCGCGGTGAGGTGACCGAGACCCGGCAGGAGAACGGGCTGCTGGCCGGCGTCCGCCGGCTGCGCGTGGTGGACCGTGAGCGGGCCGTGCAGCCCTGGGTCGCGCCGGACGAGCGGCACCTGCTCTGCTACAACGGCGAGATCTTCAACCACCACGAGCTGCGCGGGGAGCTGACCCGGCTCGGGTACGAGTTCCGCACCGCCGGCGACACCGAGGTGGTGCTCACCGCGTTCCGGCACTGGGGCGAGGGGGCCGTGCACCGGCTGCGCGGCGAGTACGCCTTCGTGGTGGTGGAGCGGGCCACCGGCCGCGCCTACCTGGCCCGCGACCCGCTCGGGGTGAAGCCGCTGTACTGGTCGAGGACGCCCGGCTGCCTGCACCTGGCCTCCGAGGTGAAGGCCCTGGTCGGTCAGAACGCGCCGGTCAGCGAGGTGCCACCCGGGCACCACGGCTGGGCCGGGCCGGACGGGCCGGTGCGGCTGCGTCCGCACGTGGACCTGCTCGAACTGGGTGCCGGGCAGCCGGTGATCGACGACCCGGACGAGGCGGCGGGGCTGGTCCGGGCCGCGCTCACCGACAGCATCCGGGCCCGGCTCGACACCGACCTCACCGTCGGCGTGGTCCTCTCCGGCGGGCTGGACAGCTCGCTCGCCCTGCTGCACGCCAAGACGCTGCACCCGGACTGCGTGGCGGTCACCGTCGGTGTCCCGGAGAGCCCGGACGTGGCGTACGCCCGGCGGCTCGCCGCCGACCTGGGGGTGCCGCACGAGGTGATCGAGGTGCGCCCGCGCGACATCCGGCTCGCCGACGTGCGTGAGGCCATCCGCATCTCCGAGCTGACCGAGTACGGCGACATCATCAACGCCGTGGTCACCGTGCCGATCTTCCGCCGGCTGCGCGAGCTGGGCGTGAAGGTGGTGCTCACCGGGGACGGCTCCGACGAGCTGTTCGGCGGCTACCCGATGTACCACCAGGTCGGCCCCGAGCGGTCCCGCCGGCTCTTCCTGCACAAGATCCGCAACCTGTGCCGGACGGAGTTGCAGCGGGTGGACCGGGTCAGCATGGGACACGGGGTGGAGGCCCGGGTGCCCTTCCTCGACCTGAGCGTGGTGGAACTGGCCATGCGGCTGCCGCTGGCGCTGAAGCTGCGCGACGGGCAGGAGAAGTGGATCGTCCGGCGGGCCTTCGCCGACGTGCTGCCCGACTACATCCGGCGGCGGCCGAAGAACCCGATGTCGTACTCGTCGGGGCTGCACGAACGGGCCCGGCTCTACAAGCCGCTCTTCGCCCGGCTGCACCGCTCCTTCGGCTACGACCTGCTCGAACCGGTGCGCCGCGACTTCGACAGCGTGCTCACCCGCTGCGGCAACGACCTGGACCGGGCCATCGCCGACGGCCTCGCCCGCCCCGACTACACGGTGCTGGAGCACGCCCGGGACCTGGTCGGCGCGGCGAAGTGGAACACGGTGCCGGTGGTCCGCCGGCTGGTCGGCCCGCGCGCCACCCGACGGACGCCGGTGCGCTGACCCGGCCGCCGCTTGACTCTGACACCGTGTCAGGGACGAGCGTGAGGGGGCCATGTTCACCATCGGAGAATTCGCCGCACTCGGTCGGGTGTCGGTCCGGATGCTGCGCCACTACGACGGCATCGGGCTGCTGCGCCCGGCCGCCGTGGACCCGCACACCGGCTACCGGTACTACCGGGCGGAGCAGCTGGGCCGGCTGCACCGGGTGATCGCCCTCAAGGACCTGGGCCTCACCCTGGACCAGGTCGGGGCGGTCCTCGACGACCGGCTCGACGCCGCGGAGCTGCGCGGCATGCTGCGGCTGCGCCGGGCCCAGCTCACCGACCGGGTGGCCGCGGACACCGCCCGGCTGGCCGGGATCGAGGCGAGACTCCGGATGCTCGAGACGGAGGGTCGGATGACCACCAGGGACGTCGTACTGAAGCAGGTGCCGCCGGTGCGGATCGCGGAGCTGACCGGGGTGGCCCGCAGCTACGAGTCGCCGGACATCGGGCCGGTGATCCAGCCGCTCTACCCGGAGCTGTTCCGCCGGCTCGACGCGGCGGGCGTCCGCCCGGCCGGACCGGGCATCGCCTGGTACGAGCCGGCCGGCGACGGGGACGAGGTGGTCGTGCACGCCGGGGTTACCGTGCACGTCGACCCGGCGGACGCGCCGGACGTCGCCGTGGTCGACCTGCCGGCGGTGCCCACCGCCGCGACGATCGTGCACCACGGGTCGATGGACGAGGTCGAGGCGACCATGCAGGTGCTGGCCCGGTGGGTCGAGGAGCACGGCTGGCGCGCCGACGGCTACGCCCGCGAGGTCTACCTCGAGTACTGCCAGGGCAAGCCGGAGCAGGGCGTGACCGAACTCCAGCTCCCGGTCTCCCGCCGCTGACGCGGGGACGGGCTGCCCGAGGGTGGTGGGCAGCCCGTCCCGGCCGCTGCGCCACCCGCATACCCGCTCCGGCCGCGACGATGCCCGCCGTCGGACACCGGACAGCGCGGGGCGCGGGGCGCACCGCGAGGTCCGATCGCCGCCAGCGTGCGGGGCCGGCGCGGGCCAGGCTGGTGGCATGCCGATGACACGAACCGCGTACCTGGTCCAGCCGCTGCCGAGTGGGGTACTCGCCGAGGTCCGGCGGGCCGGGGTCGACGCCGGGGGAGCGCCGGTGGAGCGCAGCCGGGCGGCGGGTGGCGAGCCGCTGCGCTGCTGCCTGCGCGACGCCCGGCCGGGGGAGCCGCTGCTGCTGTTCGGGTACGCCCCGCCGCTGCCGCCCGGACCGTACCGGGAGGTGGGTCCGGTCTTCGCGCACGACGCCGAGTGCCCCGGCCCGGCCGAGGTGACCGGCTACCCGGCCGCCTGGCGGGGGCGGACCCAGGTGCTGCGGGCCTACGACGGGCGTGGCCGCATCGTGGGCGGGCGGCTGCACGACGGGACCGACCCGGAGCCGGTGGTCGCCGAGCTGCTCGCCGATCCGTCGGTGGCGCTGCTGCACAGCCGCAACGTGGTGTACGGCTGCTACATGTTCGCGGTCGTGCGCGGCTGAGCCGCGATGGACAACTGTCGCTGCCTCTTCTACCGTCGCGGGCATGCGCAGGACCCTGCTCGCCACCGGCCTCGCCCTCCTGCTCGTCACCACCGGCTGCTCCCACGGGCGGGACGGGGCGTCCCCGGCGGCCGGCGCGCCGTCGGCCTCCCGGCAGGACGCCGGCCAGGTCGAGCAGACCCTGGCCAGCCTGCGCAAGGTCGACGACCTGCCGCTGTACGAGATGACGTACCACGGTGACTACGACCCGACGGTGGGGTTGACCGGCACGCCCGGGGCCAGCCCCTTCGGCTGCTCCCTGTTCGCCGCGCTCGGTGACCGGGACCGGCCGCTGTTCGCCCGCAACTTCGACTGGGAGCCGAACCCGGGCCTGGTGCTGCGGGCCGACCCGCCCGACGGGTACGCCTCGATCTCCCTGGTCGACATCTCCTACCTCGGCGTCGGCCCGGATCCGACCGGCGACCGGCGGCTGCTCGACGCGCCGCTGCTGCCCTTCGACGGGATGAACGAGCGGGGCCTGGCCGTCGGGCTGGCGGCCGACGACGGCGCGACCGTCCGACCGGTGCCGGGCCGGCCCACGGTGGGCTCGGTGCGCATCCTGCGGCTGGTGCTCGACTCGGCGGCGACGGTGGACGAGGCGATCGCGGTGTTCGCGCGCTACAACCTGGACTTCGACGGCGGGCCGCCGCTGCACTACCTGCTCGCCGACGCCAGCGGCGCGTCGGCCGTGGTGGAGTTCGTGGACGGGACGATGCGGGCCGACCGGCGGCGCGGCCCCTGGCAGGCGCTGACGAACGTGCCGGCGGTCGGCGTGCCGGAGCGGGACCTGCGCCGCGACCACCGGTACGGGGTGCTGGCCGCGGCCCTGGACGACGCCCGGGGCGTGCTGGCCGCCCCGGCCGCGTTGCGCCTGCTCGACGCGGTCCGGCAGCCGCACACCCGCTGGTCGGTGGTCTACGGGCTGCGCACCGGCGAGGTGCGGCTGGTGACCGCCACCGGCGGCGCGGAGCGCAGCTACCGCCTACCGATGACCTGACCCCGCACCACCCCGTGGGAAGGGACACGCGCCCGGGGGAGGGGTGGGGAAGGCACGGGCCGGGCCCGTACGCTGGGTGATCGTGGATCGGGTGGTGTTCGGGCGGCCGGTGCGCGGGGTGGCCTTCGACGTCCTCGTCTGTGCGCTGGTGGCGCTCGTCGCCGTGGCCGCCGCCGCGAACCAGCCGGGCGGCGTGGCGGCCACCCTGGTCGGGGTGCTGATGGTGCCGGCCCTGTTCTTCCGGCGTACCCGTCCGGTCCCGGTCGCCGTGGTGGTGGGTGGTCTCGCGCTGGTGCAGGTGGCCGCCGGCTGGGGGCCGCTCGCCTACGACGTCGCCGTGCTGATCGCCCTCTACAGCGTGGTCAAGTACGCCGACCGGCTCCGCGACGGGGTCGTCGCCGGGGTCGTCGCGGCGGTCGGGGTGGTGCTGGCGGCCGTCCAGGTCCCCGGCCCGGCGCCCTGGTGGGGCAGTGTCCTCTACTTCGGGCTGGTCACCGGCGCGGTCTGGCTGGTCGGCCTGAACGTACGGACCCGCCGGCTCTACGTGCTCAGCCTGGAGGAGCGGGCCAGCACCCTGGAACGGGAGCGGGAGGCCGAGGCCCGGGCCGCGGTGGCCGAGGAGCGCACCCGGATCGCCCGCGAGCTGCACGACGTGGTCGCGCACAGCATGGCCGTGATGATCGTGCAGGCCGACGGCGTCCGGTTCACCATCGACCGGGACCCGGACACGGCCCGGGTGGCGGCCAAGGTGGTGGCGGACACCGGACGACAGGCGCTGGAGGAGATGCGCCGGCTGGTCGGGGTGCTCCGGGAACCGAGTCGCCCGGAGCCGGTGGCGGTGGCGGGCGTCACGACCGGACCCGAGCCGGCCCACCGCCGACCGGCGCTGGTCGAACTGCCCGACCTGCTGGACCGGTTCCGCGCCGCCGGCCTGGCGGTCACGGACAGCACCTCGGGCGAATCGGTGTCGCTGCCACCCGGGCTGGAGCTGACCGTCTACCGGGTGGTGCAGGAGTCGCTGACGAACGCGCTCAAGCACGCCGGGGTGGGTGCCTCCGTCGCGCTGCACCTGGACTGGTCGCCGACGGCCGTCGTGGTCCGGGTCGTCGACGACGGCCACGGCCGGCCGGTGGTCCGGCTGGCGCCGCCCGGCGGGCACGGCCTGGTCGGCATGCGCGAGCGGGTCGGCGTGTACGACGGCAGTCTCGTCGCCGGTGCCACGCCGGCCGGCGGCTGGCGGGTCGAGGCGCGGCTGCCGTTACCGTCGGTGCCCGAGCAGGAGGAGGCGGCATGAGCGTCCGCGTGGTGATCGTCGACGACCAGGCGTTGGTGCGTGCCGGGTTCCGGATGGTGCTCGACTCCCAACCCGACCTGACCGTGGTCGGCGAGGCGATCGACGGTGCGGACGCGCTGCGGCTGCTGGACCGGGTCGAGGCCGACGTGGTGGTGATGGACCTGCGCATGCCCACCATGGACGGGGTGGAGGCGACCCGCCGGATCTGCGCCCGCCCGGCTGCCGGGCGGCCCCGGGTGCTGGTGCTGACCACCTTCGACACCGAGGCGGACGCGTTCGCCGCGTTGCGGGCCGGCGCCAGCGGGTTCCTGCTCAAGAACGTGCCACCGGAGGAGCTGATGGCCGCGATCCGGGTGGTCGCCGAGGGCGACTCGGTGGTGGCCCCGTCGATCACCCGGCGGCTGCTCGACCGGTTCGCCGATCAGCTCGGCCCCGCGCCCACCGAGGACCCCCGGCTCGCCCAGCTCACCGAGCGGGAGCGGGAGGTGCTGCTGCTGGTCGCCCAGGGGCTGTCCAACGCCGAGATCGCCACCCGGGTGCACGTCGCTGAGGCGACGGTGAAGACCCACGTCGGGCGGATCCTGGCGAAGCTGCGGCTGCGCGACCGGGTCCAGGTGGTGGTCCTGGCGTACGAGAGCGGCCTGATCACCCCGGGCGGCTGAGCGCGGGTACGACCTGGGGCGTACGGGTCCACCCGGTCCGGGGCGACCCGGGGCGTATCGACGTCGAGCGTGTGGGTGCAGGCCCGCCGGTCAGGGCCGCGCCTAGCGTCGGAAGTGTCCCGACCGACGCGTCCGACAGGAGCACCTGGTGTCCCCGATCCCGCCCTCCGGCCCCGTCCCGACCACCGAGCCGGCGGCGGGACGGTGACCGGGATGATGCGCCTGACCCTGCGCCAGCTCCGTGCCGACGGGCTGCGCCTGCTGCTGTCCGGGCTGGCGATCGTGCTCGGTGTCGCCTTCCTCGCCGGCACCCTGATCCTCACCGACGGCCTGCGCGCCGGGGCGTACGCCCGCGCCGGCGCCTTCGACCGGCACACCGACCTGGCCGCGTACGCGGGCGCGGCGCCGTTGCCGCCGGGCCTGGTCGAGCGGGTCCGCGCGATCGACGGGGTGGCCGCCGCCGACGGGGAACTGACCGGGACCGCCGGGGTCGTCGGCGCGGACGGCCGGCCGGTGCTCGGCTACGCCGTGCTGGCCGCCGTCCCCACCGACCCGGCCCTGCAGTCGTACGACGTGCGGGCCGGTCGGCTGCCGCAGCGCCCGGGCGAGCTGGTGCTCGACGCGGGGACCGTCGCGGACCAGGGTTTCCCCCTCGGCGCTGCGGTGCGGGTGGGCGGGACCGGCGCGGCGGCGCGGCCGTACACCCTGGTCGGCACGGTGGACGTGGCCGGCACCGCCCGGGACGTCGGCGGCCCGTTCGTCGGCCTGGTCGGCGCGGACGCGCTCGCGGTGGGCGGCGCGTCCGGCTATGACCGGATCATGGTGGCCACCCGGCCCGGCGTGGACCGGCAGGCGGTGGCCGAGCGGCTCCGTGCGGTGGTCGGGGCGGGCGTGCCGGTCAAGGACCGGGCGGCGATCGTCGGGGACGCGGTCGACGCGGCGGTGCGCGACGGCCGGCAGTTCGGGGTCTTCCTGCTGACCTTCGCCCTGGTGGCGGTGGTGGTGGCCGGCTTCGTCATCGCCAACACGTTCGCCATCGTGCTCGCCCAGCGGACCCGGCGTACCGCGTTGCTGCGGCTGGTCGGGGCGACCCGCGGTCAGCTGTTCCGGGCCGCCCTGGCGGAGGCCGCGTCGACCGGGCTGCTCGCGTCCGTGGTCGGGGTGCTGGCCGGCGTCGCGCTGGCCGCCGGGCTGCGCGCCCTGCTGTCCGGCCTCGACGTGCCGGTCGCCGTCTCCTCGGTGGTCACCCCGCGTACCGTGCTGCTCTGCCTGGGCCTCGGCACGCTGCTCACCATGGTGTCGGCCGCGTTGCCCGCCTGGCAGGGCACCCGGGTGGCGCCGGTGGCCGCGTTGACCGACGCGGCGGTACGGCCCGCGCGCGGGGCCGGCCGGCTGCGGCTCGGCGCGGGCGCGCTGGTCCTGGTCGCCGGGGTGGCGGCGCTGGTCGGCGCGGGGGAGAGCGGTCAGGTGCTGCTGGTCGCCGTCGGCGGTGTGCTCGCCTTCCTCGGCATCGTGCTCTTCGGCCCGGTGCTGGTGCCGGCGCTGATCCGGCTGCTCGGCCGGCCGGCCCGCCCGTTGCTCGGGGTCACCGCGAGGCTGGCGGTGGCGAACGCCGTGCGCAACCCGCGCCGGGCCGCCGCGACCGCCACCACCATGGTGATCGGCATCGGACTGGTCTCCGCGTTCGTGGTGGGCGCGGGCAGCGCGAAGGCGGGCATCGAGCGTGGCGTGGACCGGCGGCTCGGCGTGGACTTCCTGGTCACCGGCATCGGGACGGATGTGCCCGCGCCGCTGGCCGGAGCGCTGGCCGCCCGCCCGGAGCTGGGTGTCGTGCACGAGCCGCGCAGCCGGGTCGTCGACGGGGTCGAGTTGCGGGCCGCCCATCCGGCGCTGGTGCGCCACGGTCTCACCGCGGTGGACTCCGGCGATCCGGGCGGCCTCGCCCCGGGGTCGGTGCTGGTGCACCGCCAACTGGCCGCGGCGCGGGGCTGGCCGGTCGGTACGACGGTCACCCTGGCGGGACGTCCGTTCCGGGTGGCGGCGGTGGTGGCCGACGACGCCCCGGCCCCGGCCGGCAGCCGGGTTCCCGCGGGCCACGTGGTCGACGTGATCGACGCCGACTTCGCCCGCCTCTTTCCCGCCCAGCGCGGGAACCTGATCGAGGTGGAGCCCGCGGCGGGCGTCCCGCCGGCCACCGCCCGGGCCGCGTTGCGGTCGGTGCTGGCCGACTACCCGACGGTGAACCTGCTCGACCAGGACGCCTACAAGCGGATGCTCACCGGGACGGTGGACATGGTGCTGGCCTTCGTCACCGCGCTGCTCGGCCTGGCCGTGGTGATCTCCCTGATCGGCGTCGCGAACACGCTGACCCTCTCCGTGGTCGAACGCACCCGGGAGAACGCCGTGCTCCGCGCGGTGGGCCTGAGCCGGGCCGCGATGCGCGGCGTGCTGGCCGTGGAGGCGGTACTCACCGCGCTGGTGGGCACCCTGCTGGGGATCGCGCTGGGCATCGGGGTGGCGGCCGGGGCGATGGCGGTGCTGGCCCGGGTCGGGGGTGACTTCACCCTGGTGCTGCCCGTGGGTCGGCTGGCGCTGATGCTCGGCGTGGCGGTGCTGGCCGCCCTGGCCGCCTCGGTGCTGCCGGCGCGGCGGGCGCTGTCCCGGCCGGTCGTCGCGGCCCTCGGCGGGGACTGACCCGCCCGTCGCGCCCCGCCGTCCGGCGGGGCGCGGACCGGCGACCGGTCCCGCGCTCAGCCGGTCGTGCCGCCCGGCTGGTCACCGCCGCCGCCACCGGCGGGCGGCTCGGTGGTCGTCGTCGGCGGGTCGGTCGGCGGGGTGGTGACCTCCGTCGGCGCCGCGGTGGTGGGTGCCGTGGTCGGCGCGCTGGGGGCCGGCGACGGCGCCTGCGACTGCGACGGCGCGGCGGATGCGCTCGCGGACCGGCTCGGCGTGGCCGACGCGGTCGCGGTCGGCCGGGTGACCCCGGTCGGCCGGTACGGACGGCCGGCGGAGTCCGTCGGCGCGGCCTCGGTGGCGACTGGCTCCTCCGCGAGGCTCGGGGCCACGGCGGGGGCGGTGGTGCGGATCGTGGTGGCCGGCTCGCCGGTGTTCTTCGCGGCGCCCAGCGCCGCGCCGAGGGCGCCCAGCGCCACCACGACGGCGGCCAGCGCGCCGACGAGGGTGCCCCGTCGGCCACGGCGGCTGCCGGCGGGCGCCACGGTGGCGGCCGCCGGTGCGGCGGCGACCAGGTCGTCGCGGGTGCTGCCCGGGCCGGCCGCGCCACGCAGCATCAGCGGGCTCACCGCGGTCGGCGCCTCACCGGCCGCGGCCCGGGCCGCGGCGGCCATCGCCGCCCCGGAGGGGTGCCGGTCGGCCGGATCCTTGGCCAGCGCACGGGCGACCAGGTCGCGGACGGGCTGCGGGATCTCGTCCGGCAGCTCCGGCGGCTCGTCGTCCAGGTGTCGTACCGCCACCTGGAGCGGGTTGTCGCCGGTGAACGGGGGCGTGCCGGTGAGGCAGCAGTAGGCGACCGCGCCGAGGGCGTAGATGTCGGTGCCGCCGGAGACCGGCCGGCCGGCGGCCTGCTCGGGCGCCATGTAGAGGGCGGTGCCGGGCACCGCGTTCGTGCTGGTGATGCTGGTCACGTTGGTCGAGCGGGCCACCCCGAAGTCGACCAGGACGACCGTGCCGTCCTCCTGGACCAGCAGGTTGCTGGGCTTGACGTCGCGGTGCACGATGCCCCGGACGTGGGCCGCGTGCAGCGCCTGGGCCACCTGCGCCACGATCGACATGGTCTCGGCGACCTCGAGGTGCCCGGCGGTCTCGATCCGCTTGGACAGCGGCTCGCCCTCGACGAACTCCATGACCAGGTAGTCGGCCCGGCTGCCGTCGGGCAGCTCGTCCTCACCGCAGTCGAAGACCTGCACGATGCCCGGGTTGCGCAGCGCGGCCATGATCCGCGCCTCGGCCCGGAAACGGGCGATGAAGTCGGGGTCGGAGACCAGCGCGGGGAGCAGGACCTTCACCGCGACCTCGCGGCCCAGCACAAGGTCGGTGGCACGCCAGACGTCACCCATGCCGCCGGTGGCGACACGGTCATCCAGGCGGTACCGACCGCTGAGTACGACCTCCGAAGACAACACCTCAATACCGTACCCAGTGGCGGCGCGAAGTATTTCCCGCGATCTCTCCTGTGCCGTCCGGCGGTCCGTTCCGCCCCGGTCCACCGAACGGTCAACCGGCCGCGCGCCCTTCGGCTGAGGGTGACGGTCCGGGTACGATGGGCCAGGATATGCGCTCCTGGGTTCGTCTGTCCGGGTTCCGGACCGGCCTTTCCGGATCCGGTCATCGGCGCAGCGTTCCGGCCGTGGGGTTCGTTACAGCGACGCGCCGCCGCAGGCCTCGGACATTTCTCACTCTTTCCGCGAGGAGCGGCGGCTTGTTCGCCCCACCGTCGCCTCCTAGCGTCGGCCCGGCTCTGCGTCGCCCCACGGCACCGGTACGGTATGTCCGCCGACGGCCGCATCAGGCGGCACATGTCGATCCGCGCGTCCGTACGCTCCGGCGTCCGGCCGCGGTCAGGCCAGCGGGGGGCTGATGGTGCGGGTGAAGGTCCGGACACCGGACCCGCGGGGCGTCGGTCACCGGCCCGGCGGTCGCCGGCGCGGCGGATGGGTACGGCGGGAACGGCGGGTCCATGACCGGTGAGCTGAGCGAGGCGGTGGCCGCCGCCCAGGCGGGCGACGAGGCTGCCTTCCGGTTCCTCTACCGCAGCCTGCAACCGGGACTGCTGCGCTACCTGACCGCGCTGGTCGGCGCCGAGGCCGAGGACGTCGCCTCGGAGGCGTGGCTGCAGATCTCGCGGGACCTGCCCAGCTTCTCCGGCGGCGAGTTCCGGGCCTGGACCGTCACCATCGCCCGCAACCGGGCCATGGACCACCTGCGCCGGCAGCGGCGGCGACCCTCGCTGCCCGTGCCGGTGCAGGCGCTCACCGAGCTGGCCGGTGACGCGGACACCGCCGAGCGGGCCGGCGAGACCATCGGCACCGAGAGCGCGCTGGCGCTGATCGCCACGCTGCCTCCCCGGGAAGCGGAGGCGGTGCTCCTGCGCGCGGTGATCGGCCTCGACGCGGAGACCGCCGGCCGGGTGCTCGGGCGGCGCGCGGGTGCGGTGCGCACCGCCGCGCACCGCGGGCTGCGCCGCCTCGCCGCCCTGCTGGATCGCGCCGACGGGCAGCAGGCGGGCGCCGGCGCGGCCACTCCGCCCCGTCCGCGCAGCGGCCGGGGCCGGTCCGCGTCGAACGCGCCCAAGGCCGAGCCGGCGGACGGCTGACGTGAGAGGAACCTGGATGAGCTTTGGCCGGTCCGACGGACCCGCCGACCCGGCGGAGTCCGACCGTCTGCTCGACGCGGCCCGGGCCGGACGTGACCCGGGCCCGGACGCCGACCCGTTGGCGCGGCTGCTCGCCGCGGCCTCCGCGCCGGCCGGCCCGGGCGAACTGTCCGGCGAGGAGCAGGCGCTCGCCGCGTTCCGGGCCGCCCGGGCGCACCCCGCCCCCGCTGCGGCATCCGCGCCGCGCCGCCGCCTGCGGGTCGGCGTGGCGGCCTGGGTGGCCGGGCTCGCCGCCACCGCCACCGCCGGCGTCGCCTTCGCCGCGGTGCGCATCGACCGGTCCGAGCAGCCGGCGCCGCCGCCCGCCCCCACCTCGGCGGCCAGCAGCGGGCCGGCGGGCAGCCGGACGCCCGGACCGTCCGCGGACCCCACCGCGGCCACCGGTACGCCCGCCCCGACGGCCTCGCCGGGGCAGACCGGCGGACCGGGCCGGCCGGCGAAGGTCCAGCAGCTCACCGGCCTGTGCCGGGCGTACCTGGCCAAGTCGGACCGGCAGCGGGCCAGGGCGCTGGAGACGCCGGCCTACGCCGACCTGGTGGCCGCGGCCGGCGGGGCCGGACAGGTCGAGGCGTACTGCCTCCGGCTGGTGCCGCCGGCGGGGAAGCCGACCGAGCCCCACGAGCGGGTCACGCCGTCCGGGCCGGCCGGCACCGCGCCCACCCCGGCCCACCCCACCGGACGGCCGAAGACCGACGACTGACCGGCCTGCCGCGGACCGGCAACCGGATTCCGGACAAAAATTCATCTCCTCGGGCGCGCGGATTCCGTCTGATAGACAGAAGATGGTGGGACCGCGGGCGCCCCGCCGGTGACGGCACCGGCGCCCGGGCCGACAGGGCTGTCGCCACCCCGGGGAGAGGAGCCGTCTCTTGGTGATGTCACCGGAGCTGGACCGGAGCACCGTCCTGCGGGACGGGGCCGCCGCTGCCGGACACATCGCCAGGATCTGCTTCAAGACCGGCCCACCCACCCGCACCGGCGTCGAGCTGGAATGGACGGTGCACGACGCGACGGACCCGACCCGCCCGGTCGACCCCGACCGGCTGCGCCGGGCCCTGGGGCGGCACAGCCCCCCGACCATCGACCCGACGAGCCCCGCCGACGGGCTCCGGCACGGCGGCGCCGTGACCGTGGAGCCGGGCGGGCAGGTCGAGATATCCTCCGCGCCGCACACGTCGGTCGCCGAGTTGATCCGGGCCACCACCGCCGACCTCGCCGAGCTGACCGCCATGCTGGAGTATGCCGGGCTCGTCCTCGGCGGCACCGGCATCGACCCGTGGCGAGCGCCCCGTCCGGTCGTGCAGACCCCGCGCTACCAGGCCATGCGCTGCGTCTTCGACCGGCGCGGCCCGGCGGGGCGCACCATGATGTACAGCACCGCCGGGCTCCAGGTCTGCCTCGACGCGGGCGAGCCGGCCCGGCTCGCCGAGCGGTGGGCGGCCGTGCACGCCGTCGGCCCGCCCCTGCTGGCGGCCTTCGCCACCGCGGACCGGCACGCCGGGCGCCGTACCGGCTGGGCGTCCGCCCGGATGGCGGCCTGGTTGGCCATCGACCCGGCCCGGACCCGGCCGATCTGGACGCCCGGGCGGGCCGACCGCGACCCGGTGACCGCCTGGACCGCGTACGCGCTCGCCGCGCCGTTGCTCTGCGTGCGGGGCGACGGGCCCGACTGGACCCCGCCGCCCGGGGTCACCTTCGCCGACTGGCTGGCCGGCGCGCTGCCCCGCCCGCCCACCACCGACGACCTGGAGTACCACCTCAGCACGCTGTTCCCGCCGGTACGCCCGCAGGGCTACCTGGAGCTGCGCTACCTGGACGCCCAGCCCGGCAGGGGTTGGACGGTGCCGGTCGCGGTGCTGGCCGCGCTCCTGGCCGATCCGGCCACCACCCGGGAGGCGCTCGCCACCGCCATCCCGGTCGCCGACCGGTGGCACGCCGCCGCCCGGTACGGGCTCGGCGACCGTTCGCTCGCCGCCACCGCGGTGGCCCTGTTCGACCTGGCCCTGGCGGCCCTGCCCCGGCTCGACCTGCCGGCGGCGACGCACGAGGAAATCGGCAGAGAAATCCGGCGGCGTCGCGCCGTCGCGGAGAGGAGGCACCGGTGACCACGACCGAGCGGCCGGGTACGCAGGGCGAACAGCTACGCGACAGGATCGCGGTCGAGCTGGAGCGCACCCGGGCCCGGACCGCCCTGCTGACCGACGCGGTGGACGACGACGACCTGGTCCGGCAGCACTCCACCCTGATGTCGCCGCTGGTCTGGGACCTGGCGCACGTGGGCAACCAGGAGGAGCTCTGGCTGGTGCGCGACGTCGGTGGTCGGGAGCCGGTCCGCCGCGACATCGACGACCTCTACGACGCCTTCAAGCAGCCCCGCAAGGACCGCCCGTCGCTGCCGCTGCTGCCCCCGGCCGAGGCGCGCGGCTACGTGCGTACCGTCCGGGACAAGGTGTACGACCTGCTCGACGGCATCCGCTTCGACGACCGGGACCTGGTGCGCGACGGTTTCGCCTTCGGCATGATCGTGCAGCACGAACAGCAGCACGACGAGACGATGCTGGCCACCCACCAGCTGCGCGCCGGGGCGCCGGTGCTGGACGCGCCGCCGCCGCCCGAGCCGCGGGCCCGGGTGGCCGGTGAGGTGCTGGTGCCGGCCGGCCCGTTCACCATGGGCACCTCGACCGACCCGTGGGCGCTGGACAACGAACGCCCGGCGCACACCGTCGAGCTGCCCGCGTACGTCATCGACGCCGCCCCGGTCACCAACGGCCGGTACCGCGCCTTCATCGCCGACGGCGGCTACGACCAGCCCCGGTGGTGGAGCGAGGCGGGGTGGCGGCACCGGGTCGACGCCGGGCTGAGCGCCCCCATGCACTGGCGTCGCGACGGTGACGGCTGGGCGTACCGCCGGTTCGGCCGCTGGTCGCCGGTGCGCGACGACGAGCCCGTGGTGCACGTCTGCTTCCACGAGGCGCAGGCGTACGCGGCCTGGGCCGGCAAGCGGCTGCCCACCGAGGCGGAGTGGGAGAAGGCGGCCCGCTGGGACCCGGCGAGCGGCCGCTCCCGCCGCTACCCGTGGGGCGACGGGGACCCGACCGGCGAGCACGCGAACCTGGGCCAGCGGCACCTCTGGCCGGCGCCGGTGGGCGCGTACCCGGCCGGCGCCTCGCCGCTCGGCGTGCACCAGCTGATCGGCGACGTCTGGGAGTGGACCGCCACCACCTTCCACGGCCACCCGGGCTTCGCCGCCTTCCCGTACCGGGAGTACTCGGAGGTCTTCTTCGGCGACGACTACCAGGTGCTGCGCGGCGGCTCGTTCGGCACCGACCGGTCGGCCTGCCGGGGCACCTTCCGCAACTGGGACTACCCGATCCGCCGGCAGATCTTCAGCGGCTTCCGCTGCGCCCGCGACGCCCGCCCGGAGGAGACCGCGTGACCGAGGCGCACGGGTGATCGCCTGATGTGCCGCCATCTGGCGTACCTGGGACCGCCGGTCAGCCTGGCCAGCCTGCTGTACGACCCGCCGTACGGCCTGCTGCGCCAGTCCTGGGCGCCGCGCGACATGCGCGGCGGCGGCACGATCAACGCGGACGGCTTCGGTGTCGGCTGGTACCCGCCGGCCGGGGACCCGGTCCGCTACCGCCGCGCGCAACCGCTGTGGACCGACACCACGCTGCCCGAGCTGGCCGCGGTCACCACGGCCGGCGCGGTGCTGGCCGCGGTCCGCTCGGCCACGGTCGGCATGCCGTTGCACGAGACGGCGGCCGCCCCGTTCGCCGAGGGGCGCTGGCTGTTCAGCCACAACGGGGTGGTCCGGGGCTGGCCGGACGCGCTGGTGCCGCTCGCGGCCGGGCTGCCGCTGCGGGACCTGATCACCCTGGACGTGCCGACCGACGCCGCCCTGCTCTGGGCACTGGTCCGGCACCGGCTGCGGGCCGGCGCGCCGCCGGCCGAGGCGCTGGCGGACACCCTCGCCGGGGTGGTCGCGGCGGCTCCCGGATCACGGCTGAACCTGCTGCTCACCGATGGCACGACGGTGGTGGCCAGCACCGTCGGGCACGCCCTGTCGGTGCGCCGCCGCCCGGAGTCGGTGCTGCTGGCCTCCGAGCCGTTCGACGACGATCCCGACTGGCGGCCCGTGCCGGACGGGCAACTGGTGGTGGCCACCGCGACCGGACTGGACACCCGGCCGCTGACGGTCGCCTGACATCCGCAGGTGGGACAGGAAGGGGTACGACATGAGCGCGGAACCGCTGGAGATCTACCTGGAGGAGCAGGACCTCGGCCGCAGCCTGCGCGAGGACGTCCGGCTCGGGTTGACCGCGACGCCGAAGTGGCTGCCGCCGAAGTGGTTCTACGACGCCCGGGGCAGCGAGCTGTTCGAGGAGATCACCCGGCTGCCGGAGTACTACCCGACCCGGGCCGAGCGGGCGGTGCTGGCCGCGCACGCCACCGACGTCGCCGAGCTGACCGGCGCGAAGACGCTGATCGAGCTGGGTTCCGGCTCGTCGGAGAAGACCCGGCTGCTGCTGGACGCCTTCACCCGGCACGGTGATCTCGGCACCTTCGTGCCGCTGGACGTGTCGGTCAGCGCGCTGCGCCAGTCCACCGAGCAGATCGCCGCCGAGTATCCCGGGCTGCGGGTGCGCGGCATCGTCGGGGACTTCACCCGCCAGCTCGATCGGTTGCCCACCGGCGGCCGCCGGCTGGTGGTCTTCCTGGGCGGGACGATCGGCAACCTGCTGCCGGTGGAGCGGGCCGAGTTCCTCACCGCGATGCGCGCCGCGTTGGAGGCCGGCGACTGGCTGCTGGTCGGCACCGACCTGGTCAAGGACCCGACGGTCATCGTGCCGGCGTACGACGACGCGGCCGGGGTGACCGCCGAGTTCAACCGCAACGTGCTGCGGGTGCTCAACCGGGAGCTGGGCGCGGACTTCGATCCGGCGGCCTTCACCCACGTGGCGGTCTGGGACCCGGAGCACGAGTGGATCGAGATGCGGCTGCGCGCGGAGCACCCGACCCGGGTGCGGGTGCTCGACCTGGACGTCGACTTCGCCGCCGGCGAGGAGCTGCGCACCGAGGTCTCGGCGAAGTTCCGGCCGGCGGGGATCGCGGCGGAGCTGGCCGACGCCGGGTTCTCCCGGCAGGCGTTCTGGACCGACCCGGACGGGCTGTTCGGCGTCAGCCTGGCCCGCGCCGACTGAGCGGGCGCGGCCGCGGGTGAGGCTGTTCACCCGCGGCCACCCGATCCGACGTGGTGGGCTAGGCTGGGCGGCGCGAAGGGGAGTAGCCCCCAATGTCGTGGTCGACATACTGATGCGTTCCGCATCCGGCCACGCGGCCCCGGTCCGCCGGGGCGGGCGAGACCTTCGACTCAGGCTGTCGCAGCCGGGTCGAGGGCGCCCCTGTACCTCCTCCCGGCTTGATCGGGAAGGTTCTCATGGACGGTTTCCTCGTCGCGCTGGTGATCAGCTTCGGCGTCATCTTCGTCGCCGAGCTGGGCGACAAGTCCCAGCTCATGGCGCTCACGTTCGCCACGCGGTTCAAGCCCGTGCCGGTGCTGATCGGCATCACGGTCGCCACCGCCGTCGTGCACCTGGCCTCGGTGGCGATCGGCTACGGCCTGGGCGCGGCCCTGCCCACCGGCTGGATCTCGCTCATCGCCGGCGTGGCCTTCCTCGGCTTCGGCCTCTGGACGCTGCGCGGTGACAAGCTCACCGAGGAGGAGAAGCGCAAGGCGGAGAAGGGCGGCAAGTCGGCGATCTTCGCCGTCGGTGTCGCGTTCTTCCTCGCCGAGCTGGGCGACAAGACCATGCTCGCCACCATCACCCTGGCCACCAAGTACGGCTGGTTCGGCACCTGGCTCGGCTCCACCCTCGGGATGGTGGCCGCGGACGCGCTGGCGATCCTGGTGGGCCGGCTGCTCGGTCGGCACCTGCCGGAGAAGGCGATCCGGTACGGCGCCGCCGTGCTCTTCGCCATCTGCGGTCTCTGGCTGATCTTCGAGGCGGTCGGTCAGCTCCGCTGAGCGGGTCGGGATTGCGCCGTCGCGACCCGACGGCGGAATCCCGCCGCGGCGATGATCGTCGACCGCCTGCCTGGGTAAGAAGTCCTGTGCCCCGCGCCCCGCGCGCCGGGAACGCACCAGGACGATCGGGAGGTCCGCAGATGAGCAGGCACGACGAGCCCAACGAGTACGGTTTCGCCGGGGGCGCCACCGCGCCCGAGCCGCCCGCCGGCGGCCGTGAGGACGCGCAGGACCGGGCGGAGGCGATCGCGGTGCCCGGCGACGACCTCACCGACCCGTACGCGGACGCGCTGGAGGAGGAGACCGACGGGACCGCCGCGGAGCGGGCCGAGCGCCGCCGCTGACCCGGCTGGTCGGGGCGGGCCGGACGGCTACCGGGTCTCCTCCTGGTAGACGTCCGGCACGCCGTCGCCGTCGCTGTCCCGGCTCTCCCGTTCGGAGATCCGCCGGTAGACCCGGTTGCGCCGGACCAGCACCGTGGTGGCCAGCCCGGCCGCGACCAGCGAGCCGAGCAGCACGGCCGCCTTGACCCGTTCGTCGGCCGCGCTGCCGGCCCCGAAGGCCAGCTCGCCGATGAGCAGCGACACGGTGAAGCCGATGCCGGCGAGCAGCGCCAGCCCCAGCAGGTCCGACCAGGTGATCTCCTCGTCCAGCTCGGCCCGGGTGAACCGGGCCAGCAGGTAGGTGGAGCCGAACACCCCGAGGGTCTTGCCGAGCACCAGCCCGACGGCCACGGCGATCACCACCGGGTCGGTGAGCAGCCCGCCCAGGTCGACGTCGACCAGGGACACGCCCGCGGCGAAGAACGCGAAGACGGGCACCGCCACTCCGGCGGAGATCGGCCGCCACCGGTGCTCCAGCCGCTCGGCCAGCCCGGGCCGCCCGTCCCGGGAGGAGAGCACCGGCACGGTGAAGCCGAGCAGCACCCCGGCCACCGTGGCGTGCACCCCGGAGGCGTGCACCAGCGCCCAGGCCAGTGCGCCGAGCGGGAGCAGCGCCCACCACCAGGTCCGGCGCCGCTGCACCAGCGCCGCGAAGGCGGCGATCGGCAGCAGCGCGGCGAGCAGCGGCAGCGGGTGGAAGTCGGCGGTGTAGAAGACCGCGATGATCAGGATGGCGAACAGGTCGTCGACCACGGCGAGGGTGAGCAGGAACGCCCGCAGGCCCTGCGGCAGGTGCGAGCTGACCACGGCCAGCACCGCGAGGGCGAAGGCGATGTCCGTCGCGGTGGGGATCGCCCAGCCGCGCAGCCCGGTTCCGCCCGCCGCGAGCGTCACCGCGACGTAGCAGAGCGCGGGCACCAGCATGCCGCCCAGCGCGGCCACCACGGGCAGCGCGGCGCGCCGGGGGTCGCGCAGGTCCCCGGCGATGAACTCGCGTTTGAGCTCCAGGCCCACCACGAAGAAGAAGATCGCCAGCAGGCCGTCGGCGGCCCAGGCGGCGAGGCTGAGGTCGAGGTGCAGCCCGTGCCCGCCGGACCACGGCACCCACTCGCCGAGCGCGGCGTACCCGGAGCGCCAGGGGGAGTTGGCCCAGAGCAGCGCGACGACCGCGCCGAGCAGCAGCAGACCGCCGCCGACCGTCTCGGCGCGCAGCACGTCGGCCAGGAAGTGCGCCTCCGGCCAGGACCGGCGGGAGAGCAGCCGGTACGGCCGCCGGCGTGGCGGGGTGCGGTCGGTCATGCGGTGTCCACCTCGGGAATCGGGGTCGGCGAAGGAACCGCCGACCAGACTTCCCGGCACACCGGTTCCGACCCTATCCGGGCCGTCACCGGGCCGCCCAGTGACGGCCCGGTGATCTTCCTCCCGGTGCGGTCAGCGCTGGCCCGGCACCGCCGTCAGGGTCGTCGCCCCGCTCACCTCGCAGAACGCCGCCAGCCGTTTCACCAGCTCCGCCGGGTCGGCGTACGGGTCGAGGCCGCGTACCTCGTCCGGGTCGAGCGCGGGCACCGGGACGTGTGAGATCAGCGGGTGCAGCGGCCGGCTGTCCGACTCGTCGGCGCCGAACAGGTCCTCGTGCAGCTTCTCGCCGGGGCGCAGGCCGGTGAAGACGATCTCGACCGGGCGGTCGGCCTCGGCGGCCAGCCGACGGGCGACGTCGGCGATCCGGACCGGCTCGCCCATGTCGAGCACCAGCGCCTCGCCGCCCCGACCGATGACGGCCGCCTGGAGCACGAGGTGCACGGCCTCCTGCACGGTCATGAAGTAGCGGGTGACGTCCGGGTGGGTGACGGTGATCGGCACGCCGGCGCGCAGTTGCGCCTGGAACGCGGTCAGCACCGAGCCCCGGCTGCTGAGCACGTTGCCGAACCGGACGCTCAGGTACGCCCCGCCGAGCCGGTCGGCGTAGTGGGCGGTGAGTCGCTCGGTGACCCGCTTGGAGTAGCCGAGCACGCTGATCGGGTTCGCCGCCTTGTCGGTGGAGATGTTCACGAACTCCGCGACGTCGCGGCAGGCCTCCAGCACGTTCAGGGTGCCCAGGAGGTTGGTCTTGATCGCCTCGCCCGGGTGGCGCTCCAGCAGCGGGAGGTGCTTGAGGGCCGCCGCGTGGAACACCACGTCGGGCCGCCGTTCGGCGATGATCCGGGCGATGCCCTCGGCGTCGCGGATGTCGGCCAGGATCAGCTCGGGCCCGTCCAGCAGGGCCCGGCCGTGCAACGACATCTGCAGCGCGTGCAGCGCCGACTCGTCACGGTCCAGCATCATCAGCTCACCCGGGTCGCAGCGGGCGATCTGCCGGCACAACTCGGACCCGATCGACCCGCCCGCGCCGGTCACCAGCACCCGCCGGCCGGCCAGCCCGGCGCGTTCCACGGTCAGCTCGGCGACCCGCTGCGCCCGGCCGAGCAGATCGGTGATTTGCATGTCCCGTACGTCGGTGACGGTGACCGGGCGGTCGAGCAGGTCGCGGACCGGGGGGAGGACCTTGAACGCGGCGCCGGCCTCCAGGGTGCGCACCCGCACGTCGCGCAGCAGCTCGGGCTCCGATCCGCTCATCGAGAAGATCACCGTACGGGCCCGGGTGGCCCGGACCGCCGCGGCGATCTGCTCCCGGCCGCCGAGCACCCGCAGCCCCTCCAGGCGCAGGCCCCGGTTCTCGGGGGAGTCGTCCAGCAGGCCCACCGGCAGGTAGCGGCTGCGCGGGTCGCCGAGCAGCACCCGGACCAGGCGCTCGCTCGCGGCGTCCACCCCGTAGACGAGGCAACGCTCGGCGGTGCGGGCCGGGCGGCGGTGCCGTTCCTGGCGGGCCCGCCAGCCCGCCCGTCCGGCGGCCATCGCCACGAAGGCGACCGTGCCGCCGACCAGCGGGGTGGTGGCCGGCACCGGCCGGGCGGCCCAGGGCAACAGGCCGATCAGCGTGACCGTGGCGGCGACCGTGACCATGGTGGCCAGTTCCCGGGCCTCACCGGCGCTGCCGATCGGGTGCCGTCCCCGGGTGCGGATCCGCAGCAGGGTCGCCGCCGAGTAGAGCGCCGCGCAGGCGAGGGCGACGGCCAGGGTGCGCACGCAGCCCGCCCGGGTCAGCGCGAACTCGAAACGCGTCCAGGCCGCGCCGAGGAAACCCCCGCACCAGGCGGCGCTGTCCAGCGTTAGGAGAGACAGGACGGCCGCATGTCGGGTGAGCCAACTGCGCTGGTGTCCGTCGTCGGCGGTGGGTCTGGGGTCCATGGTTGCCCTTCGCGTCCGATCAAATGGAGGTTTCGCACCTTAAATACGGCAGCGGTCGTTTACATTCATCGAGTCGCTGTCTGTGCCGTACGGGCAATTAGGATCCTGACACGAACTTTGGGTGTTTTAGGGGGCTTTCGTGCAGTTGCAAGGGCGAACCGGCGTGTCGCAAGGGGGAACGTGATGGACGTTCTCGGTTACCTGCAACTCGTCCGGCGTCACTGGTGGATCGTGCTGGTGACGCTGATGGCGGCGCTGGGCGTGGCCGCGGCCGTCACGGTGCGCACCGCACCGCAGTACCGGGCCTCGGTGACCTTCTTCGTCACCACCCCCAGCCAGGGTGTCTCCGACGCCTACCAGGGCGGCCTCTTCCTGCAGCAGCGGGTGAAGTCGTACGCGGACCTGCTCGCCAGCGACCGGCTGGCGCAGAGCGTGGTGGCCGAGGCGCCGCTGGGTCTCACCGCCGACCAGGTGCAGCGTCAGCTGACCACCAACACCGAGGCCGGCACGGTGCTGCTCAGGGCGACCTTCACCGACACCGACCAGGCGCGCGCGCTGAAGACCACCGAGGCCCTCGCCGCCAAGTTCGTCGAGCTGGTGCAGAAGGTCGAGACGCCGCCGGACGGCAAGGCGCCGCCGATCAAGCTGGAGGTGGTCAGCGGTCCCCGGGTCACCTCCGCGCCGGTGTCGCCCCAGCCGGCCCGCAACCTCACCATCGGCGCGCTGCTGGGCCTGCTGCTCGGGTCGGCGTTGGCGGTGCTGCGCGGCATGGCCGACGTGCGGCTGCGCGACGCCGCCGGGCTGCAACGGGTCACCGGCAGTCCGCTGCTCGGCGAGATCCCGTTCGACGCCAACGCCAAGTCCGCCCCGCTGATCGTCGGTGACGCGGCGAACTCCCCGCGCGCCGAGGCGGTCCGCAAGCTGCGCACCAACCTGCGCTTCGTCGACGTCCACGAGCCGGCCCGGGTCATCGCGGTCACCAGCGCCCTGCAGGGCGAGGGGAAGACCACCATGGCCTGCAACACCGCCATCGCGCTGGCCGAGGCCGGCTGGCGGGTGCTGCTCATCGACGCCGACCTGCGCCGGCCGAAGGTGGCCGAGTACCTCGGCCTCGACGGTGGCGTCGGACTCACCGACGTGCTGGTGGGCGACGTCCAGGTCGGCGACGTGGTGCAGCGCTGGGGCGACAAGTCGCTGCTGGTGCTGCCCAGCGGGGCCACCCCGCCCAACCCCAGCGAGCTGCTCGGCTCCAAGGCGATGGCGGACCTGCTGGTCGCGCTGCGGGAGTCGGCGGACATCGTGGTCATCGACACCGCGCCGCTGCTCGCCGTGACCGACGGCGTCGTGGTGGCCGTGCAGGCCGACGGCGCGCTGCTGGTCACCCAGCAGGGACGTACCTCGCGCAGCCAGGTGGCCGCCGCGGCCCGGGCGCTTCACTCGGTGTCGGTGCGGCTGCTCGGCTGCGTGCTCAACATGGCCAAGGTGGCGAAGGCGGACGCCTACCAGTACGAGGCGTACAAGGTGGTGCTGCCGCCCGCCGCGCCGTCGGTGCCGACCGACCGGGCCGGGGTGGCCCGGCGCGGCGGGCACGCCGCCGGCCGGGACCGTACGCAGGAACTCACCCGGCTGTCCCGATGAGCGCCAGCACGGGTCGGATCGACCGCTCGATCTCCTCGGCGCAGCGCCGGAAGTCGGCGGGCGAACCGCCGATCGGGTCGTGCAGGTCGTCCGCCCCGGCGGCGGTGGGCTGGAGCCGGCCGCGCGCCAGGGCGGCCGCCTGCACGGCCGCCCGCAGCGGGGAACCGCCGCGCGGCGCGGGGGCCTCGGCCGCCGCGGCGAGCCGGGCGAACTGGCGCAGCGTGAAGGTCCGGTGCAGCGCGGCCGGGGCCAGCGCGGTGCAGACCGAGCGCTGCCGGCGGGTCGCGGTCAGCACCAGGGCCGCGTCGGTGAGGTGCTCCGGACGCAGCCGCCGGGTGCGGAAGGCCGCCGGGTCCGCGCCGGTCCCGGCCGCGATCTCGACGGCGTACGGGTGCATCGCCGCGCCGTCCACCGCGTCGGTGCCGGCGCTGGCCACCGCGACCGGGTGGTCGGCGAACAGCCGGCGGGCGAGGTACTCGGCCATCGGCGACCGGCACATGTTGGCGTGGCAGACGAAGAGCACCTCGTCGACCATCTCCACCCCTCTCCCGCGCCCCACCAGGGGGCCGGTCGTCGCGACGACGACCGCCCGGCCGGGTCGGCCGGGCGGCGAGGGGATGCCGGCATCGTACGGGGCGGGGTGGGCCGGTCGCCGCGAAGCCGCGCCGGGAGCGCCACGATGAAGATCGGGATCCTGTCGTACCACTTCCCGCCGGAGCCGGCGTTCATGCCGGGGAGCCTGGCCGAGGAGCTGGCCGCCCGGGGCCACGAGGTACGGGTGCTGACCGGGTTCCCGGACTACCCGGGCGGACACGTCTACCCCGGGTGGCGGCAGCGCTGGCGGTACCAGACGCAGAGCGAACGGCTGACCGTGCGCCGGGTGCCCCGTTACGCCGGCGGCGACCGGTCGGCCGGCGCGCGGATGGCCGGTTGGCTCTCCTTCGCGGGCAGCGTGACGCTGGCCGGCCGGCGCTACCTCGGCGACGTCGACGCGCTGTACGTCTTCCAGCTCCCGGCGGTCACCTTCGCCGCGGCCGGACTGCTGCGGCTGCTGGGTCGGGTGCCCACCGTGCTGCACGTGCAGGACGTGTGGGCCGAGGAGGAGTCGGCCCGCCCCGGGGAGGCCGGCCGGTGGTCGGGGCGGCTGACGGCCACCACTCGACGGCTCTACCACGAGGCGGGGGCGATCGCCGTCGCGGCGCCGTCCCTGCGTGACCTGGTGGTCGCCGGTGGGGCCGATCCGCAGCGCACCCGGGTGGTGCTGAACTGGACCGACGAGCGCATCTTCCGGCCGACCGAGCCGAGCCGGGCGGCCCGCCAGCTGGTCCGTCGGGGCAACCGCTGCGTGGTGATGCACGCGGGCACCATCGGCGTACGCCAGGGGCTGGAGACCGCGGTACGCGCGGCGGCGGCGCTGGAGGGCCGGATGGACCTGGTCCTGGTCGGTTCCGGGACGCAGGAGCGGCGGGTGCGGGGGCTCGCCGCCGAGCTGCGGACGCAGAACGTGCGGTTCGTCGAGCGACGGTCGCCGCTGGACATGCCCGAGCTGTACGCCGCGGCGGACTACCAGCTCGTCATGCAGCGCGACCTGCCCGGGCTGCGCGGCACCGTGCCGGCGAAGCTGCAGGCCGCGCTCTCCTGCGCCGCGCCGGTGGTCGCCTCCGCCGGGGGCGACACGGTGGAGCTGGTCGAGCGGGCCCGGGCCGGGCTGTCCTGCCCGCCGGAGGACTGGGCGGCGCTGGCGGACCGGTTCTGGTTGGCCTCGGCGATCCCGCCGGCGGCCCGCGCGGACATGGGCCGGCGGGGGCGGGACGCGTACCTGCGGGAGATGTCGCTGCGCGGCGGGGTCGACCGGATCGAGCAGTTGCTGCACGAGGTCTCGCAGGGCGCCACCCGCGCCGGACGACGCGGCTGAGTCGCGGTGTCCGGCGGCAAACTGGCCGGCTTTTGCGGTATTTCGTGCTAGAAAACAGTTGTTCACGTGCTTTGTCCGATGCGAGACAGGAGTCCGGGGTGACCCACAGCGGCGTGTCCCGTCGTCGCCGGCACAGCACGCGGCGACGTCGGGCCCGGGTGCGGCGCGTGCTGCTGACCACCCTGGTGGTCCTCTCGCTGGTGCTCGCGTCCGGTGGCTGGGTGGGCTTCCGCGCCTGGCAGGCCCGGGCGCACCTGCTCAACGCCGCCGGCCTGGCCCGGGACCTCAGCGTCGACGTGGTCGGCGGTGACCTGCCCCGGGCCCAGCGCACCCTGGCCGCGCTCCAGGAGCAGGCCGACGCGGCCCGCAGCGCGACCGGTGATCCGGGCTGGTGGCTCGGCCGGCGGGCCCCGTACGTCGGCGACGACCTGACCGCCGTCCGGCAGATCGCGGTCGCGGTGGACGACCTCGCCCGGCAGGCGTTCCCGACCCTGCTCCGCATCGACCTGGCCTCGCTGGTGCCCCGGCAGGGCCGGCTGGACCTGGCCCGGCTGAGCGGGATCTCGGCCGAGGTGGTGGCGGCGGACCGGGCGGTGCGGGAGACCAACGCCCGGCTGGCGGCGGTGCCCACCGGGGACCTCGTCCCGCAGGTGCGCGCGGCCCTCGCCGACCTGCGCGGGGAACTCGGCCGGCTCGGTGAGCTGACCTCCGCCGCGGACCGCGGTGCCCGGCTGCTGCCGTCCCTGCTGGGCGCCGGGGGCCCGCGGCGCTACCTGCTCGTCTCGCAGAACCTCGCGGAGTTGCGGGCCACCGGGGGCATGTTCGGCGCGTACGCGGTGATCCGGGCCGAGGGCGGTCGGATCCGGATGGAGGCCCAGGGCGCGGCCGGTGATCTGGGCACCTTCGACCCGCCCCTGAAGCTGGACCAGGAGACCCGCCGGCTCTGGAACGACCTGCCCGGGATCTTCCCGGCGGATGTCAACCTGAACCCGGACTTCCCGGCCGCCGCCGCCCTCTACCGGGAGATGGTGCGCCGGCGCACCGGGACCGAGGTGGACGGGGTGCTGGCGGTGGACCCGGTGGCGCTGTCGTACCTGCTGGGTGCGATCGGCCCGGTGCCGATGCCCGGCAGTGCCGTGCTGAGCGGCAGCACCGCGGTACGGAGCCTGCTCAGCGACTCCTACCGGGACCTCGACGCCACGGCGCAGAACGCGTTCTTCGCCGCCGCGGCGTCCCGGGTGTTCACCGCGCTGTTCGCGAAAAGTGTCGACCCGCGGGCTCTTTTGACCGTTTTAGACCGCTCAATCACTGAACGACGGATATTGTTCTGGAGTGTCCACTCCGATGAGCAGCGTGTCCTGGCCGACAGCCAGTTGGCCGGGCGGCTGCCGGAGCAGGACACCGTGCCGACCGTCGGCGTGTTCCTCAACGACGGCAGTGGCGCGAAGCTCGGCTACTACCTCCGGTTCTCCGCCGCCGTGACGGTCGGCGAGTGCCAACCGGACGGGCGTCGGGAACTGCGGCTGCGGGTCACCGTCCGCTCCACCGCCCCCCGGGCGGGACTGAGCGGGTCGGTCACCGGGCTCGCGCTCTCCGGCGATCCGTACACCGCCCGCACCCTGGTGTCGGTGTACAGCCCGACCGGCGGGGCGGTGCTCGGCGGCCGGCTCGACGGGCGCGACACCCGGATGGGCAGCGGCGTCGCCGGGCGCCGCCAGGTCGCCGTGGCGAACGTCGAGGTCAGGCCCGGGGCGACCCGGACCCTCGAGATCCCGCTGCTCACCGGCCGGACCGGCGCCGGCACGGTCGAGCTGGTGCACACACCCACCGTCACCCCATGGACCACCCAAGTTGTTTCCGCACCAAGCTGTGATCAGTAGGAGGGAATCCATCATGCGGCTATCCCGCATCATCATGGCGCTCACGGTCGGCCTGGCCGTGGCGGCCGTGCCGACCGCGGCGGGAGCGGCGGCGCCGCAACCACCGGACTATCCGCCCCCGGTCGCGAACCTCACCGTCAGCCCGACCACCATCACCCTCGGCGGCTCCTTCACCGTCACCGGCACCGGCTACGCACCGAACGAGACGGTGACGATCGACGTCACCATCACCCCGTTGCCGGCCGCCGCCCCCGCCCAGGGGACGGCCCGCCGCAGCGACGGCAGCACGGTGGCGATGGCTGCGGTGGCGTACCCACAGCCGCAGCCGACCACGAGCACCCGGCCACCGCAGCCGCCGCCGCTGCACTTCACCGTGCAGGCCGACGCCACCGGCTCCTTCACCTTCACCTACCGGCCCACCCGGCCGGGCCGCTACACCTTCACCGCCACCGGCCAGACCTCCGGCCGCAGCGCCAGCGCGACCGGCACGGTGCTGCCGCCGCGTTCGACGCGTCCGCCGCACCACGGCGGGCACCTGCCGGTGACCGGTGACAGCGTCGGCATGCCGGTGAAGATCGGTGGCGGGCTGGCCGGTGCGGGCGCGCTGCTGGTGCTGCTCTCCCTGGCCTGGCGTCGCCGTTACGGCGCGGGTACGCGCTGAACGCAGTGACACCGGGCGGTGCCCGGCTGACCGCGGGTGCCCGTCGGACCATCGTCCGGCGGGCACCCGCGTCGGCGCGTACCGGTCACCATGGTGGGGTGCAGATGTGGACCGATCCGAGCGGCCTGGTGCCGCTCCCCGGCGGCGCGACCGTCCGGGGCCGGCGCGTCGCCGCGCCCACCCCGGCCGCCGCCGACTTCGCCCTGCTGCTGGCCCCGGGACCGGCCCCGGCCTGGCCGCACCGGCGGATCCGGTGGCCCGACTTCTGGGTCCCGCGCGATCCGGTCGACGCGCTGGACGCGCTGCGCGAGGCGTGGCGTCGCGCCTACGCCGGCGAGCGGGTGGAGGTGGCCTGCTGGGGCGGCGTCGGCCGGACCGGCACGGCACTCGCCGCCCTGGCCGTCCTCGACGGGCTGCCGCCCGAGCAGGCGGTGGCCTGGGTCCGGACCCATCACCACCCGCGGGCCGTGGAGACGCCGTGGCAGCGCCGGTGGCTGCGCCGGGTACGGTGAGCATGGCGTCCACCGCCGTCGGCAAGGGCTCTGAGCTGCGGATGTGTCTCTCGACACGAGGGGGAGTGGGTCGCCGGGGCGGGGGTAGGAGGCCGGGACCCGACCTGGCGGCGAGCCGGCCACGGCCGGGGTGACGCCGGGCGGGGCGGACCGCGCTCCGCCGGCGACCGGCGGAGCCACCGCCGCGTGGCGCGTCGCGCCGCGAGCCATGAACGCCCGGACCCACCCCGCCCGGGCGCCCCGGAAGGACAGTGTGCGTCCCGTCGTCGAACCGTTCCGTGTCCGTGAGTCGTGGCTCGTCCGGGCCGTCGGCGCCCCGGTGGCGCTCGCCGGGTACGCCCTGCTGGTCCTGCTGATCGACGAAGGGCTCACCCCGGCGGCGGCGAACGCGGTGCAACTGGCGGCCACCCTCGGACTCGGCTTCCTCGCCCACGACCTGCTCGTCCGGTGCCGACGCCGCACCGGCCGGGCCCGGCGGTGGCGGGCCTTCCAGGCGACCCGGGGCGCTGCCGCCCTGGTCAGCCTGGTGGCGTTCCCCGGTCTCGCCCCCGTCGTCGGGGCCGGGGCCGCGTACTGGGGACTGCTCGCCGTCGGCGCCGTGGTCAACCACCACGCGGACCGGTTCTGGGCGTCCCCGTCCCTGGCGGACGCGGCCGCGCCCCCGCATCGGTGGCGGGGCGGACACCGCCGGCCCCTGCCGTCCGGGTGGCGGCTCGCCCGGTCGACCGGCGCGCTCGCGGTGCTCAGCCTGCCGGCCGTCCTCTTCCTGGACCTCTTCCTCGTCGCGGTCTCGCTGGGCCTGCTGGTCCGCGCGGTCGGCCGGCTGGCCCTGCGGCTGCGCGAGCGGTGGCTGCCGGAGCACGACCCCCGGCCAGGGCGGGGAGCGGTCCGACCCGGGCACGCCGACCCGGGCGCGGACGCCTGCCCCTGGCCGCCGGTGGAGCAGCGGGACGCGGGGCCGGTCGCCCGCCCGGCTCCGGTGGGGTGAGGACCCGCGCCGCACCCCACCGGTCGGCCGGTCGACGGCTCAGTTCAGGCGGCAGCGGGCGAAGCCGTCCAGGTTCGGCCGTGGGGCGCCGACCCGGTTGAAGGCGATCTCGATCCGGTCCAGGGCGGCCTGCCGCTTGTCCGCCAGCGGGCCGAGGATGGCGTTGTCGATGAAGTTCGGCCCGCCCTCCGGGCGGACCGCGAGCCGCGCCAGCCGGGCGTCGGCCTCGCCGATCTGCCGGTCGAGGTTGGCCAGTTCGGCCCGTACCTGGTCGGCGGCCCGCTCCGGCACGGCCGGCAGTCGCGGTGCCGGGCAGTTCACCGTCCGGGCGGCGGTCGGCGCACCGGCGTTAGCGCCGTTACCGGCCTCGCTGTTCCCGGTGTTACCGGCGTTGTTGCCGCCGTTACCGCCGCCGGCGTTACCACCGTTACCAGGGCGCGCGGCGCCGTTGAGCGCGCTCGCGACACCCGGGGCGTTGAGGGTGCAGCCGGCCAGGCCGCCCAGGTTCGGCCGGGGCGCGCCCACCCGGTTGATGTCGATCTCGATGCGGTCCAGCACCGCCACCCGCTTGCTGCGCAGCGGGCCGAGGATGGCGTTGTCGACGAACTTCGGTCCGCCCTGGGGCCGGGCCGCCTGCCGGGCCAGCCGGGCGTTGGCGTCGGCGATCTCGGCGTCGAGGTTGGCCAGTTCCCGCTCCACGCCGGCCGCCGCCGCGGCCGGCACCGCCGGCAGCTTGTCCCGTACCGTCGGGCAGTCGACCGTGCGCGCCGCCGTGCCGGTGTTCTCGTCGGCGGAGGCGAGCTGGAGCCCTGCGCCCAGCAGCAGCGCCGCGAGGGCGCCGACCCCGCCGAGCTTGAGGGCGGCCTTCTTCCTGGTGGACCTCGCCATGCTCTCTCCTCTGTTCTGCGGCGGGCCGGGACGGTGTGCCGTCCGGGGCGACCCGACGCCGGTGGTGGGGACCGGGGCGGAGTGCCGGGCGAGCGCCGCCGGCATCGGCGCTCGTCGTGGTCCGTCCCGCGGCGAGAGGTACGGCGCGCGCCCGGAGATCGTTCAAGCGGGGCGCGGGAACGCTCCCAGCATCGGCGGCCGGGCAGGAAGCCGCAGGTGGCAGGGGGTGCGCGTCGGCGCAGGCGGTCACGGATCGTGATCCGGTGATCGACATGAGGTGGTCGTGGCCGGGCGGTACCGCCGCCGCGCGATCTTGTCGGCTAATCTCCGTGGTCATGCGAGCTCGGGTCCTGGCCGCCGTCACCGCCGCCGTTCTCCTGGGTGCCGGCACCGCCGCCCCGGCCGCGCACGCCGCCCCGGCCGGTGCGGTCGCGAGCGGCCCCCCGCCCGCCGCCGCCCCCACCGCCGGCGTCGCCACGCCCCCGCTGCCCTGCCCGAAGGCCCCGGCGCCGAAGGTGACCCGGCCACCCCGCCCGGTGCCGCCGCCCGCCGTGCCGGCCGACCGCGTCGTCGGCGGCCCCCGGCTCGACACCCCCGGGCTGGTCGTGCCCGACGGCGCACCCGCCCCGCCCGCCGTCACCGCGACCTCCTGGCTGGTCGCCGACCTGGACACCGGCGCGGTGCTGGGCGCCTGCGGCCCGCACGAGTACGGCACCCCGGCCAGCACCCAGAAGCTGCTCCTGGCGGCCACCATGCTGCCCCGCCTCGACCCGAAGCAGGTGGTGACCGTCACCCGGGGCGACCTGGACATCGTGCCGGGCAGCTCGGCGGTCGGCCTGCTCGTCGGCGGGAAATACACCGTGGAGACGGTCTGGCTGGGGCTGCTGCTGCAGTCCGGCAACGAGGCGGCCAACGTGCTGGCCCGGCTCGGCGGCGGTCCGGACGGCGTACCCGGCGGGGTCCGCGCGATGAACGACGAGGCGCGCCGGCTCGGTGCCCGGCAGACCCACGCCGTCACCCCGTCCGGCCTGGACGGCAAGGGCCAGTTCACCAGCGCGTACGACCTCGCGCTGATCGCCCGCGCCTGCTTCGCCGACCCGCTGTTCCGCCGCTACACGCTGACCACGCGGACCCGGATCCCGGCCCAGCCCGCGCTCAAGGCGGGCGGCTTCGAGATCCAGAACGAGAACCTGCTCATCCAGCGGTACCCGGGCGCCCTGGGCGGCAAGACGGGCTTCACCGAGCTGGCCCGGCACAGCTACGTCGGCGCCGCCCAGCGCGACGGCCGGCGGCTGGTGGTCACCCTGCTCGGCGCGGAGGGCCGGCCGGTACGCGGCTGGCAGCAGGGCGCGCAGCTGCTGGACTGGGGCTTCTCCCTGCCCCGGGACGCCTCGGTCGGCCGGCTGGTCGCGCCCGGGGAGCCAGCGGCGGACGTGCCGCAGGCGGCCCCGCCGACGGCGCCGACGACGGCCACCCCGCCCGCGCGGTGGCGGGGCCCGGCCGGGACCGCGCTGGCCCGGATGGCCGACGGCGACTGGCGCGTGATCGTCCCGACCGCCGGCCTGTTGGCACTGACCGTCGGGGTGCTCGTCGCGGTGCTGGTCGCCCGTCGGGGCCGTCCCCGCCGGACCGGCCGCCGCCGGGGCTGACGCCGCCCGGCCGCCCGCCGCCGGGGCCGAGGCCGCCCAGCCGGCCGCAGCCGAGGCCGAGGCCGCCCGGCCGGCACCGCGCCCGCCGACCCGCAGTCCGAGTCGGCGACGCCGTCCCGACCGCCCGGACTGCCGGCCGAGCTGGGAAAAGGCGGCGTGGACGGCGCGTCGGGGGGTATGCGCGGCGGCATGGGGCACCCGGGGCGGATCGTGGTGGTCTCCGCGGACGTCGGCGCCGGCCACGACACGGCCGCCGCCGAGCTGGCGCGGCGGCTGCGCGAACGGGGCTTCGCGGTGCAGCGGCTCAACCTGCTGGACGTGCTGCCGCGCCCGGTGCACTGGGCCTTCAAGGAGGCGTACCGGGGCATCCTGCGCTGGTTGCCCTGGGGCTACGACCTGCTCTTCGGGCTGACCAGCCGGTCCCGGACGTCCGTTCTGGTGCTCCGGACCCTGCTGCGTCCGGTCCGTCGCCGGATGCGCCGGCACATCCCGCCGGACACCCGCGCGGTGGTCACCACCTATCCGTTCGCGAACCAGCTCCTCGGCCCGCTGCGGCGGCAGGGACGGCTGCCCGTCCCGGTCATCACCTACGTCACCGACTTCGTGGTCCACCCGACCTGGCTCTGCCCCGGGGTGGACGTGTACTGCGCGATCCGGCACGCCGAGGTGCAACCGGTCGGCGCGGCCGACGGCATCGAGGTCGAGGTGGTCCAGCCGCTCGTCTCGCGGGACTTCGCCACCTCGGCGGCCATCGACCGCCGGCACGCCCGGCAGCGCTTCGGCCTGCCCCCGGCCGGCCGGCTGGCCCTGATCGTGGCGGGCGCCTGGGGCGCCGGGGAGGTGGCGACCACCGTGGCGGAGGTCCGGGCCACCGGCCACGTGCACCCGGTGGTGGTGTGCGGGCACAACGAGGAGCTGCGGCAGCGGCTGGAGGCCGAGCACGAGCACGTGCTCGGCTGGGTCGACGACATGCCGACGCTGATGCGCGCGGTGGACGTGGTGGTGGAGAACGCCGGTGGCCTGACCTGCCAGGAGGCGCTCGCCTGCGGAGTGCCCGTGGTGACGTACCGGCCGATCCCGGGTCACGGCCGGGCGAACGCCACCATCCTGGCCCGTACCGGCCTGACCCACTGGGTGCCCGGACCCGAGCAGCTCGGGCCGGTGCTCGCGGCACTGGTCGGCGACGCCGGGGCCGAGCGCGTCCCGTCCGGCGACCCGTTGGGGGCGAGCGACGGGCCGGACGACCCGGCGGGCCTGATCGCCCGCACCGCCAGCCGGGCCGGCACGGCCGGGTTCGCGCCGCACCGGCGCACCGTGGCCGACTCCGTCGGCGACGCGATCGCCGTGGTCGCGGCCCTGCTGCAGGCCTCCGGCGGCATCCGGTGAGCCGGCTCGGTCGCCGGCTCGCGGTCGCGCTGGCCGTCCCGGCGTTGCAGCTCGCCCCGGCGCTGACCGCGCTGCCGGCCCTGCGCGCCCGGCTGCTGCCCGGGCTGCACGGCACGGGCCCACCCGGGCGGGTCGCGCTGACCTTCGACGACGGCCCGGACCCGGCGTCCACCCCCCGCTTCCTCGAGGTGCTCGCCGAGCACCGGGTACGGGCCACCTTCTTCCTGCTCGGCACGATGCTGCGTCGCGCCCCCGACCTGGGCCGGCAGCTCGTCGACGCCGGTCACGAGGTGGCCGTGCACGGCTGGGAGCACGACAACCTGCTGCTGCGCGGGCCGGTGGCCACGGGCCGCGACCTGGCCCGGACGCGGGCGCTGATCGCCGAGGTGACCGGCCGGACCCCCCGGTTCTTCCGGCCGCCCTACGGGGTACTGACCGCGGCCGCGCTGCTGGCCGCGCGCCGGTCGCGGCTGCGGCCGGTGCTGTGGAGCTGCTGGGGCCGGGACTGGACCCGGTCGGCCACCGGCGACAGCGTGTACGACACGGTCCGGGCCGGCCTCTCCGGCGGCGGCACGATCCTGCTGCACGACTCCTCGTGCGTCGCCGCGCCGGGCGCCTGGCGGTCCGCGCTCGACGCCCTGCCCCGCCTGCTGGCCGAGTGTCGCCGGCAGGGCTGGACGGTCGGACCGCTCGGCTCGCACGGGATGCCGGCGCGGTGATCGTCGCGGTCCTGGCCGCGCTCGCCTCGGCGTTCAGCTTCGCGCTCTCCACCACCCTGCACCAGCGCGCCGCGAAACGGCAGCCGCCCCGGCGGGCCCTCGACCCGCGGCTGCTCTGGCGGCTGCTGCGGACCCGGCTGTGGCAGGTCGGCTGGGTACCCGACGTGGTGGGCACCCTGGCCCAGGCGCTCGCGCTGCGCTACGGCCCGCTGGCCGTGGTGCAGCCGGTGCTGGCCAGCGGGCTGTTCATGGCGGTGCTGCTGGAGGCCGCCTGGAACCGGCGGCTGGTGCAGCGCCGCGACCTGGTGGCGACCCTGGTCGGCCTGGCCGGTCTGGTCGGCTTCCTGGTCACCGTGAACCCGCGGGCGGGGCTGGACGAGCCGGGCCCGACCGCGTGGTGGTGGGTGGGAGGCGGGGTCGGTGCGCTGGTGGTGGCCTGCCTGGTCGGGGCCCGCCGGGCCGGTGACGCGACCCGGGGCGCCCTGCTCGGCGTCGCGACCGGCGCGCTCTACGGCCTGGCGGCCGCCCTGCTGAAGGCCGTGGTGACCCGCCTGCAGGGCGATCCGTGGGTGGTGCTGACCGACCCGCGGTCGGCGGCGCTGGTGGTGGTGGCCCTGCTCGGCGTCCAGCTCAACCAGAACGCTTTCCAGAGCGGCCGGATCGCCGCCCCGCTCACCGCGCTCACCCTCACCGAACCGGTGACCGGCGTGCTGATCGGCGTGACCGCGTTCCGCGAGACGCTCTCCCTCGACGGTGCTCGGGTCCTGCCGGTCGCGGTGGCCGCCGCCGCCCTGGTGACGGGGGTGTGGCTGGCCGGCACCGCGCCGCGCGCGGCCGCCCGGTGAGCGCCGGACGCCGTGCCGGGACGCCGGGGACGATCTCCGGCGAGCACCACCCGGCCGGGTTCCGGGGGTGGCGGACCCGCGCACCGCTCGGCCGGCGCGCCGGATCCGGCCGGGGACGACGAGCCGGCCGGGAGTGGGCCGTGGACCCCCTCCCGGCCGGAATCGGGATCAGGGGCGTGGCTCGCCGGCGGCCCGGGCCCGGTCGGCTTCTGCGTCCGCGTCGCCCACCGGGGTGCCGTCGGAGTCGCGGGTCGCCCCGGTCAGGTCGGTCTGCGCGCCGGCGCGCGCGGCGTCGGCCCGGGCGTCGTCCGCGCCGACGACGGGACCGGAGTCGGGTTCCCCGGCGTCCTCGACGAGGTGGTCGGCGGCGGCGAGGCCGATCGGAGCGTAGCGGGGGTCGGTCATGGTCTCCTCCTTCGACGTCCTACCCCTGGGGCTACCCCGGGCGTGCTCCGCCGACACCTGACGGCCGGCCGGACACCCGGCGGCCCGCGGCGTCGGTGCCCTCCGGCCGGCCGGCCGGTGTGCGCGGCGGCTCCGGCCGGGACGGGCCGGTCGGTACCCGCTCCGGCACCCGCAGGCCGACCCGGGCGCCGCCGTCCGGGCCGGGGCCCACCACGACCCGGCCGCCCAGCGCGCCGGCCACCGCCCGGACGATGGACAGGCCGAGACCGGTCCCGGTGGCGGTACGCCGGCCGGGCCGGCCCTCCACCAGCTCGGGTACGTCGGCCGCCGGGATGCCCGTCCCCGAGTCGACGACCTCCACCGTCCAGCCGGTCTGGTCCCGCCGCCCCACCAGGCCGATCCGGTCACCCGGCCCGGTGAACTTGACCGCGTTCTCGATCAGGCAGTCCAGGGCTGCCTCCAGCCGCTCCGGGCTGATCCGGGTGGGGCCGATCGAGGAGCGGCAGGACCACTGCCGGTCGGCGGCGGGCGTCCAGCGCCGGACGATCCGGGCCAGCTCGGCGTCCAGGTCGACCGACCGCACCTCGTGCCGCTGTTCCAGCTGCATCAGGGTGACCAGCCGGTGCGCGATCCGGGTGGCCTTGTCCAGTTCGTCGAGGACCACCGCGGTGTCCTCCGTGGTGGCCGGGTCGTCGTGGTTGCTGCGTACCAGCTCGGTGTAGCCGCGCGCGATGGTCAGCGGGGTGCGCAGCTCGTGCGAGGCGAGCCGGACCAGCAGCTCCTGGCGGTGCGCCCGGTCCCGCTCGGCCGCGCCGAGCCGGCGCATCTGGTGCAGCAGCACGTGCCGGCGGTGTACGTGCCAGGCCATCACGATGAAGATCACCGCCATCAGCGGCTCCTCGGCGGTCTCCTCCCAGCGGATCTCGCCGACGGCGGCGTGGTGGGCCAGGATCACCCCGGTGCTGGTGGTGACGGCGGCCAACGCCGCGACCATCCAGGACAGCCGCCAGGTGGTGAAGCCGTACACCAGGGCCAGGCTGATCCAGACCAGGTGGAACGGCACCGTCTCCTCACCCGGGAGGAACCACATCAGCACCACGTTGACCGTGGCGAAGAGGAGCCAGACCCCGGCCAGCAGCCGGTCAGTCGACGGCGTACGCATAGCCCACACCGCGGACGGTCTCGATCCGGTCGGGCCGGTCCAGCCGACCGCGTAACCGGCGGACCGACACGTCGACCACGTTGCTGCCCGGGTCGAAGTGCAGTCCCCACACGTCGGCCAGCAGCTCGTCGCGGCTGCACGGCCGGCCGGCCCGGGTCATCAGGTGCTGCAACAGCAGGAACTCGCGCAGCGGCAGCTCCACCCGTGCCCCGGCCACGGTGGCCCGGCGCCGGTGCAGGTCGAGCTGCACCGGGCCGACCTGCAACCAGCGGCCGCCGTCGCCGGCCGGCGCGGCCCGCATCCGGGCCCGCACCCGGGCCACCAGTTCGGCCACCGCGAACGGCTTGCCGAGGAAGTCCGCCGCCCCGGCCTCCAGCACCGCGACCCGGGCGCTGATCTCCGGCACCGCCGACAGCACCAGCACCGGTTGCTCGGGGCGCTGCGCCCGTAGCCGGTCCAGCACCTCGTGGCCGTCCAGGCCCGGCAGCATCAGGTCGAGCACCACCAGGTCGAAGTCCCGGCGCAGCGCCGCGTCCAGCCCCGCCGTGCCGGAGCAGGCCCGCTCGGTGAGCAGGCCGCCACCCTCCAGGGCCCGGGTGACCAGCCGTCCGATCCGGTCGTCGTCCTCGATCACCAGTACGCGTCCCACCGTGCCCCCACAGCCGTCGGGTGACTTGCTGGCGCCTATATGAAGCCTTGCTCGCGTTCATTCACGCCTCCGCCGAACGGGGCACAGTTTCTGTCGCCGTTCCGACAGGCGTCGACGAGCGCGGATGACGCCCGGATGACGGCGTCGTCATAAACCGCTGCCGCCGCCGTGCCGCCGCCCATGCTCCTGACACCGGCCCGGCCGCGCCCCGTCGCGGCCGTCCGCCGCTGACCGAAGGGGTGAGGGCATGCCGCGTCGTTCCGTCTGGCCGCGCTGGTTCGTGTCCGCGTGTTGCCTACTGCTCGTCGGGTTCGCGGTGCCGCCGGAGCCGGCCGCCGCCGAGCCGACCACCGGCGGGCTCACCCTCGCCGTGGTCAGCGCCCGGACCGTCGGGCCGGCGCCGCAGATCCAACAGGGCGATCCGGTGACCGACTACCGGTGGATGATCACCGCGGACGACGCCGGCGACCCGCACGACGCGCCGGAGCACTGCCTGCCGGCCCGCGCCGGGGTGGCCAGCGCCGCCGACTTCGCCGACCACTGCCGGTGGCCGTCCATCCGCAACACCCCCGGCACGGTGCCCGTCGTCGCCCAGGGCGACCAGCACACCCTCGCCGCCGGTACGGCGCTCGACGGGCTGCCCGCCGGCCGCTACCTGATCTCGGTCACCGCCGACGGCTACAAGATCGACGGCGAGCACGTCACCGTCACGGCCGGGCAGACCGCCGCGGTGACCGTCGGCATGCAGCCGTACCCGCTGCCGCTGGGCACCGTCCGGCTGCGGGTCTTCGAGGACAGCGTCCCCGTCGACGGCACCTACGAGGTCGGCGCCGAGCACGGCCTGGCCGGCTTCACCGCGCACCTGGCCGACGTGATGGGCGAGGTGACCGTCGACTACTACGGCAACCCGCTGTGCACCGAGTACCGGCACACCGCCCCGGACGCCGGGCACCCCACCGGTCGGGTCGTCTTCGACGACGACGGCAAGCCGGTGATCGCGCGCGAGTCCACCGGCTGCCGCAGCGACGCCGACGGCGACATCACCATCCCCAACCTCGGCCCCGACCGGTACGCCGCCCAGGTCGTCGCGCCCAGCGGGCGCAGCTGGGTGCAGACCACCACGCTGGAGGGCGGCCACGACTGGGACGTCTGGGTGCAGGAGGGCGACACCGGCTACGACACCGAGCAGACCCTCGGCGGGGAGCCGGTGCCGTACGTCGACTTCGGTTTCGTCTCGCCGACCGCGCTCACCGGCACCGCCACCGGCGCGATCACCGGCACCGTCGTGCAGGCGTACACCTATGTCGGTGGCCAGGGCGGCGTCACCCTGCCGGCCGACGGGGTGGCCGGCGCGAAGATCGCCGGGCCGGTGCCCCGGCCCTGGGTGGCCCTGTCCGACCTGGGTGACGGCGACCGGATGGTCTACCTGGACCGGGGCGGCGCGGACGGCTCGTTCCGCATCCCGAACGTGCCCGACGGCGACTACCAGCTGACCCTCTGGGACGGTCCGCAGGAGATGCTGCTCGACTCGTTCAACGTCACGGTCAGCGGCGGGCGGACCGTCGACATCGGGGCGAAGCCGCTGGTCGGCTGGTTCACCGAGATCACCGGCACGATCTTCGTGGACACCAACGCCAACGGCCGGCAGGACGCGGGGGAGAAGGGCGTGCCCCGCTTCCCGGTGGTGCTCAAGGAACGCGACAACTCGCTGATGGACCAGGGCACCAACAGCGTCGTCACCGACAGCGCCGGGCACTACGCCATCAAGGAGGCGTACCCGCTGACCAAGTGGCTGGTGCTGGAGGCCTTCAACACCCGGTACCGGACCACCGGGATCACCTTCCAGGCACCCAACGAGCCGGCGCCGACCACGCTGCTCGGCGCGGCCGTCGACGTCGACGTGCTGCCGATCATCGGGCTCACCGGCCGGGTCGACTGGGGAGTCCAGCCGTACCGGGGGACGGAGAACGGCGGCATCGCCGGCACGGTCACCTATGACACCACCCGCAACGAGCTGGACCCCGCGTACGCGGTCACCGAGCCGTACCAGCCGGGCATCCCGGGCCTCAAGGTGCACCTGTACGCCGTCGTGCGGGACGAGAACGGGGACCCGGTGCGGGAGTCGGACGGCTCGCTGAAGAAGGGCCCGGAGCTCAACGACGCGTACACCTCGGAGACCTGGCAGCCCGGACGCGGCTGCACCGCGCGGATGTTCGACGGCCGGCCGCTGACCGACCAGCAGGCCCTGCCGGACTTCGGCACCGGGGCCGACCAGCTGTGCGTGGAGGCCCCGATGATGGGTTTCCAGGCCGCGCCGACCGACCGCGACCCGACGAACTTCGGGCAGACCGTCAACGGCAACTACGCGTTCGCCGACTCGAAGCTCAATCTGGTCCCGCCGGGCGACCCGGCCAACCCGGCCGCCGACCACGACCTGCCGCTGTACGCCCCGCTGCCCGACGGGCAGACCCAGCCGCTGGTGCCCGACGACTACCTGGTGACCGTGGAGAGCCCGACCAACCCGGTCGGCGGCGGCCCGATGTACCAGCCGACCCGGGAGGAGGACGTCAACGTCTTCGACGGCGACGGCTTCCTGCCCCAGGAGAACTTCCCGCCCGCGGCCGACCAGGCAGCCGACCAGCCGGCCCCGCCGGACCCGCAGCCCGACCCGGGTGAGCCGCCGTCGCAGGGCAACGGCATCACCTCCTCCTGCGCCGGGGCGCTGCACACCGTGCACGTCACCGACCCGGGCTTCCGCGACGGCGGGGGCAGCCCGTTCGAGGGCCAGCAGCGCCCGCTCTGCGACACCAAGCTGGTCGAGGTGCGGGCCGGGCAGGCCAGCGCGCCCAACTTCAACCTCTTCACCCCGGTGCCGCTGCCCACCCACTTCTGGGGACTGGTCATCAACGACCTCGGGCTCACCCGGGACAAGCGCAGCAGCAACTTCGGCGAGGCGGAGGGCCTGCCGAACGTCCCGGTCGGCCTCTACGACTGGGCCGGGCGGCTGGTGGACACCGTGGACACCGACTTCAACGGCATGTACGAGGCGATCGAGCCGTCGACCAGCACGTACAACTGCCCGCTGCCGGCCGGTCCGTGCCCGAACATGTACCGCTTCGTCGGCAACGACCCCGGCCAGCCCGGCCACCTCAACGGCAACTGGAACCCGCGCTACCGCACCATCGCCACCAACTTCCAGGCCTGGCCGGGCCTCTACACCGTCACCGACACCGCGCCCACCCAGGTCGCGGCGGTGGCCATCGGCGGGGACTCCGGTCAGCTCGGCGCGGTGGTCTGCGACCCGGCCGCCGACGTCCCGCAGGTCTTCGCCGCGGACCGGCCGTACCTGCGCGGCAACGACCCGAGCAAGCAGCTCACCCTGACCGGCACCGGCTTCGGCGCCACCCCGGGTCGGGTCGACGTCACCGGTTTCGCCGACCCGACCGAGGCTCCCCGGGTCACCGTCACCTCGTGGAGCGACCGGCGGATCACCCTCACCCTGACCAACCGCAACAACCCGACCGACGAGCTGACCCACGGCGCGGCGGTGCTCAGCGTGACCGCCGCCAACGGCCGGCAGACCGTCGACGGCTTCACCCTGCAGATCGTCGGCAACGGCGCGGGCACCGGCAGTCGGGGCAACCCGCGGGTGCTCCAGGTGAACCCGCCCGCCTCGGCCGTCCGGGCCGGCGAGACCACGTACGCCACCGTCCAGGCGGCGCTGGAGGCGGCGAGCCGGGCCGGCGGCACCGCGGTCGTCGCGGTCTGGCCGCACGCGGCCGGCACCGACAACCCGTACGGCGCCTACTACGAGAACGTGGTGGTGCACTCCTCGGTCTGGCTGCGCGGGGTCGGCCCCGGTGGCCGGTACGCCGACGGCGGCCACGTGCCCGGCTCGGTGCTCGACGGGCGGGGCTTCGGCATCGACAACGCCGCCGGCACCGCCTGGGTGAACCTGGTCCAGGCCCTGCCGCACGCCGCCCCGGCGCAGGTGCCCGACGCGGCGGTGGTCACCCTGCTCGGCCGGCAGAACCAGTTCACCCGGCAGAACGCCCCGGCCCTGTCCGGCTTCCGGATCACCGGCGGCAACCAGTCGGACTTCCCGGGCAACGTCAACGCCAACGGCAGCGTGCACACCCCGGTCGGCGCGAACGGCGCGCTGATCACCCAGGGCGGCGGGATCTACCTGCACTCCCAGGTGCGCTACGCGGCGATCACCGACAACGTGATCGCCGCCAACAGCGGCGCGTACGGCGGCGGCATCCGGATCGGCACCCCCTACCTCGACACCGGCAACGACCACGTCACCGTCGCCCGCAACCAGATCCGCGACAACGGCGGCACCAACCTGGCCGGCGGCGTCGGCATCTTCGCCGGCAGCACCGGCTACACGGTCGACCACAACGCGGTCTGCGGCAACTTCTCCGCCGAGTACGGCGGCGGGATCAGCCACTACGGCCGCTCCGCCGGGGGCCGCATCACCGACAACCGGATCTGGCTCAACCAGTCGTACGACGAGGCCGGCGGGGTGATGGTGGCGGGCGAGCTGCCCGCCGACCCGACGAAGCTCTCGCCCGGCTCAGGGGCGGTGACCGTCGACCGCAACCTCGTCGAGGCGAACCTCGCCAACGACGACGGCGGCGGCCTGCGGCTGCTCCAGGTCGGCGACGTCCCGGTCACGGTGACCGACAACATGCTGGTGGACAACATCTCCACCCACGAGGGCGGCGGCGTGGCCCTCGACGACGCCCCGGACGTGCGGTTCGTCAACAACACCGTGGCCGGGAACATCACCACCGCCACCGCGGCCACCAGCACCGGGCGGGCCGCCCCGGCCGGCCTCTCCACCGCCGCGAACAGCGACCAGCTCCAGGCCACCCTGCCGGCCGGGGCGCCCACCTTCAGCCGGCCGAAGATGTTCAACAACGTCTTCTGGGACAACCGGGCCGGCGAGTGGAACGGCGTCGCGGTCACCGGCATCGGCGCGGCCGGGGCACCCGCCGGTGAGGCGGTCCGGCACTGGGACCTGGGCTCCGCCGACGGGGTGGGACCGCTGACCCCCACCGAGTCGGTGCTCCAGGACCCGACCGGGACCGCGCCGAGCGCCACCAACCGGGTCGGGGTCGACCCCCGGTTCCGCAGCCCGTTCCCGGTCTCGGTGTCGATCCTGACCTCGCGGACCTTCCCGACGTTCCGGCAGGCGGTGCTGGTGCTCCAGCAGGTGCCGCTGACCGGGATGGGGGACTGGCACCTGGCCGACGCCACCTCGTCCGCAGCCGACCTCGGCGTCCCCGTCCGCAGCTACGGCACCACCACCGTGACCGCGCCGACCGTCGACATCGACGGGCAGCAGCGGGCACTGCCCCGCCCGGACGCGGGCGCCGACGAGCTGCCGGCCGCCCCGTTCGTCACCCCCCGCAGGCCCCGGTGACCCCGGCCGGCGGCCCGCCGCACCGGGCCCGCAGGTGCCCGACCCCACCCGGCCACCCCCGGACCGCAGACTCGAGGAGGAGATCGTGACCGATCCCGTACGGCGGCCAGGCATCAGCCGGCGTGCCCTGCTGGCCGGGCTCACCGGTGCGGGCACCTGGGCGGTCCTGCCCGAGAGCGGCTCCGACGCCCAGGTCCGCCGGGCGGCGGCGGTGCTGCCCCGGGCGGTGCCGCGCCCGGCGGTGTCGCTGCACCTGGCCGCGACCGACGGCTGGGTCTCGATGCCGCAGGGCTCCCCGCCGATCAGTCCCTTCTGGCCCGACCCGCTGGCCCCGGCCGGCGCCGACCTGTACGTCTTCGGGTTCCGCGACGTCACCGGCCTCTCCGCCACCGAGGTCACCGCCCAGCGCGGCAAGGCGCAGATCAGCGCCCCGCTGCTCGGCTTCGACCAGGAGACCGACATCAAGATCACGCTCAGCAACCTGGGCCTGTCCCAGCGGCCCGACCTGGTCGACGGGCACACCGTGCACTGGCACGGCTTCCGCAACGCCATCCCGCTCTTCGACGGGGTGCCCGAGCTGTCCATCTCGGTGCCGATCGGCCGGGAGTTCACCTACTTCTACCGGCCGCACGACGCCGGCACGTACATGTACCACTGCCACTTCGAGGACGTCGAGCACGTGCAGATGGGCATGACCGGCATCGTCTACGTCCGGCCGGCGCAGAACGCCGGCACCGCCGACGTGCCGCCCGCGAAGTACGCCTACAACGACGGCGACGGCACCACCCGCTACGACCGCGAGTTCGCGCTGATGCTCACCGAGGTGTGGGCCGAGGCGCACTACCGGGACGCGCACATCCAGACCACCGACTGGACCGACTACAAGCCGTCCTTCTTCGCCTTCAACGGGCGCTGCCACCCGGACACCCTGGCCCCCAACGGCGACCCGCTCAGCCCCGCCGCCGGGCGGCTGCGCTACCAGCCGATCTCCTCGCTGATCACGGCGAACGCCGGGGAACGGGTGCTGCTGCGGCTGGCCAACCTCGGCTACCAGAACCACACGCTCACCGTGGACGGCCTGGACCTGCTGGTGGTCGGCAAGGACGCCGCCCTGCTGCGCGGACGCGACGGCAGCGCCGAGTACCAGGTGACCAGCACCGTGCAGATCGGACCGGGGGAGAGCCGGGACGTCATCCTCACCGCCCCCGACCCGGGCACGTACCTGCTCTACGACCGCGACCTGATGTCGCTGGCCAACGCCGGCGGCGGACGGGGCGGACAGCTGACCGAGATCCGGATCTCGCCACCCGGCACGCTGCCGGCGCAGACCCGGGCGAACGCCTGAGATGGGGGTACCGATGCTTCGTCTCGACCGCGGCCGGTGGCAGCGGCTGAGCGCGGTGCCGCTCGCCGCGGCCGTCGTCGCCGTGCTCGTCGTCCCCGGACCCGACCGGGTGGCCGCCAGCCCCGCCGCCGGCCTGGAGTGCCGCAGCTCCGCCGACAACGCCTTCGACCTCACCGCCACCGGCGGGTACGCGGCCATGCCGGACGGCAACACCATCTACATGTGGAGCTACGCCTCCGGTGGCGGGGAGTTCCAGCTGCCCGGCCCCACGCTCTGCGTGGCCTCCGGGGCGAAGGTCACCGTCGTGCTGCACAACGGCCTGCCGGAAGCCACCTCGATCACCTTCCCCGGGCAGGCGCAGGTGCTCGCCGACGGCCGGCCGGCCCAACCCGAGACCGACCCGGCCGGCACCCTCACCTCACTGACCACCACCGCCGGCGCCAACGGCGGCACGGTCACCTACACCTTCACCGCCGGCCCGCCCGGCACCTACCTCTACCAGTCCGGCACCGACGTGCAGAAGCAGGTGCAGATGGGCCTCTACGGGGCGCTGGTGGTGCGCCCGGCCGGGCACCCGGACCGGGAGAACGACCGGGCCGACTCGGCGTTCGACCCGGACCACGAGTACCTCTACCTGCTCGGCGAGATCGACCCGGACCTGCACCTGGCCGTCGAGCGCAGGCGGGCGTACGACTTCACGAAGTACACGGCGCGCTACTTCACCATCAACGGGCGCAGCATGCCGGACACCATCGCGCCCAACCACGCCGACTGGCTGCCGGCCCAGCCGTACGGGGCGCTGATCCACATCCGCCCGTACGACCCGGTGGGCAACCCGAGACCGGCGCTGATCCGCTATCTCAACGCCGGCTCGGTGGCCTACCCGTTCCACCCGCACGGCAGCGACGAGCAGCTGATCTCCCGGGACGGCCGGCCCGCGCAGGGACCCGGCGGGCAGGACCTGTCGTTCTCCAACTTCCTCGTCGACGTGGCCCCGGGGCAGACCGTGGACACCCTGATGCTCTGGAAGGACGCCGAGCACTGGAACCCGGACGCCAACCCGATCCCGGTGCCGCTGCCCTCCCTCCAGGACCAGATCGTGGGGCCCGGGCCGGAGACCTGGTTCGCGGAGAACCCGTACCTCGGCGGCGCTCCCGGCGAGCTGCCGCCGGGCGTGGTGCAGAACAACCAGTGCGGCGAGTACTACCACGTCGCGCACAGCCACGCGCTGGAACAGGCCACCAACTACGGGGCGAGCTTCGGCGGCATGATGACGCTGATCCGCATCGACCCGCCCGCCGGGTGCCCGGCGTGACCAGGCAGGGGAGGGCGACGATGAGACCGAGCCGTACGCCTCGGCTGCTCGCCGGGATCGCGGCCGCGCTGCTGGCGCTCGGCCCGGCCCCGGCGCGGGCCGCGGCCCCGCCCGTGGCGCTGCCCACCGGGCGGGCACCGGCCACGCTGGCCGGCGATCCGGCCCCGCCGCAGGGCGTGCTGCCGCAGACCGGCTGCCGCCTCGACGGCGGCACCGCGAGCTGCGAGCTGTGGGCCAGGCCCGGCACGGTGGTACTGCCCGGCGCCCCCGCCCCGGTGCCGATCTGGGGCTTCGCCGGCACCGACACGGCGCCGGCCACCCTGCCCGGTCCGGTGCTCGTGGTCGACCAGGGCCAGCGGGTGACGATCACCCTGCACAACGGCCTCGCCGACGCGCTCGCGCTGGCCTTCCCGGCGGTCACCGGGCTCGTTCCGGACCGCACCGGGGCCGCGCCCGGCGGCACCCGGGACTACACCTTCACGGCCGCCCGCCCCGGCACCTACCTGTACGAGGCCGGGCACACCGCCCTCGGCGCCCGGCAGGTCGCCATGGGCCTGGTCGGGGCGCTGGTGGTCCGGGCCCCGGCGGTCGGCGGGCGGCCCAGCGCGTACGGGGACGCGGCGTCGGTCTACGACGACGAGGCGGTGCTGGTGCTCACCGAGGTGGACCCGGCCTTCAACGCCGCCCCGCTCACGTACGACATGCGCGCCTACGCCCCGAAGTACCGGCTGATCAACGGCAAGGCGTTCCCGGAGACCGACGTGGTGGCCACCGACGTCGGCCGTCGGGTGCTGCTGCGGTACGTCGCCGCCGGGGTGCAGCCGCACCCGATGACCCTGCTCGGCCTGGACCAGGCGGTCGTCGGGCAGGACGCCCGGCCGGCCGCGTACCCGGAGGCGGCGGTGACCGTGCCGCTGCAACCCGGGCAGGCGGTCGACGCCGTGGTGGCCGTCCCGACCGGCCCCGACGGGCGGCGCTTCGCGCTGCTGGAGTCCGGCGGCCGGCTCAACAACGCCGGCCAGCGCTACGGCGGCACCGTCACCGGGGTGAGCCCGCAGCAGGCCTTCGGCGGCATGCTCACCTTCCTGGACACCAACCCGCCGGCGGACAGCGGCGACCACGTCGGTCCCACCGCCGGCAACGTGCGGGCCACCCCGAACCCGGCGAGCGTGCGGGACGCGGTGACCGTCACCGCCGACTTCACCGACGCCCGCAACGGCAACTCGGTGGTGGACCGGGCCGAGGCGGTCGTCGACGACCTGCGCGTCGCGGAGGGCACCGGGGTGCCGTTCACCGCCACCGGCTTCGGCGCCGGCCCCACCGTCACCGGGGCCACCGCCGCCCTCCCCGCCGACCTGCTCACCACCCTCACCCAGGGCCGGCACACCATCTGGGTACGCGGCCACGACGCGGCCGGCAACTGGGGTGTGGTCGGCAGCACCACCCTGAACCTCGCGGTCACCGGCGCGGTCACCACCGGGGTGACCGTCACCCCGAACCCGAGCGCCGGCACCGGTGACCTCGCCCTCACCGCCTCCGGCGACGACTCCGGCCTCGGCGGCACCGTCACCGCCGCCGAGTGGTTCGTGGACACCACCGGCGACAACGGCACCGGCACCCCGCTCACCCTGGCCAACCCGGGCGCGGCGGTGACCGCCGAGTCCGGCACGGTCCCGGCCGTGGTGGCCGCCGCCCTCGCCGAGGGCCGGCACACCGTGCTGGTGCACACCCGCGACTCGTTCGATCTGTGGGGCCCGTACGCGGCGGCCGACCTGGTGGTGGACCGGACCGTGCCGACCCTGGTCTCCGGCGCGGTCGACCCCGCCCTCAGCGACGGCCGCACCGGGTCCGCGTCCGACCCGACCGACCTGCGCGTCAACGCCGCCTTCACCGACCCGGCCGGCGGCGGGGTGCACTCGGCGGTCGCCGCCGCGGAGGGCTTCCTCGACACCGGCGGCGCGGACGGCACCGGCTTCACCTTCGTCGCCCTCGACGGCTCGTTCAACAGTGGCACCGAGAACACCTACGGGCTGCTGCCGCTGACCGAGCTGACCGGCGTCCCCGACGGGGTCCACCAGGTGCTGGTGCACGCCCGCGACAGCGCCGGCAACTGGGGCCCGTTGGCCGCGGTCACCTTCACCCTGGACCGCGCCGGCCCGGTGGTGTCGGCGGTCACCGCCACCCCGAACCCGACCGCCCGGGCGGCCACGCTCACCCTGAGCGCCACCGCCACCGACGCGGCCTCCGCGGTCACCGCCGCCGAGTGGTACGAGGGCACCGACCCCGGTGCCGGCCACGGCCACCCGATGACGGTCGGCGGCACGAGCGTCGCCACCACGGTGGCCCTCAACGGCTTCAGCGCCGGCAGCCACACCCTGCGGGTCCGGGCCCGCGACGCGCTGGGCAACTGGGGTACGCCCGGCGCGGCCACCGTCGTCGTCGACCCGCCGAACGCCATCTTCGCCGACGCCTTCACCACCGGCACCGGCGCCTGGTCGCGGGTGGTCGGCACGGTGTCGGCCGGCGCCGGTCAGCTGGTCGCCGGCACCGTCGGGTACGTCGTCGACGACACCCCCGCCGCCGAGCGCACCGTGCACACCAGGGCGGACGTCACCCTCGGCACCTTCAACCCGCAGACCGCCGTGGTGACGGTGCAGCAGTTGACCAACGCCGCCGGCGCGGCGGTGGCCGTGGTGCAGTACCGGCGCAACGGCGGCACCAACCAGTTCCGCCTCGGGCTGCTGCGCCCGGCCGGCTGGACGTACACCGGCTGGGTGGCCGCGAACGGCGGCACCGTACGGCTGGACTGGGCCTCGGCCACCGCGGGGTCGGCCACCCTCAAGGTCGGCACCGTCACCGTGGGCACGCTCACCGGCGACACCAGCGCCCAGACGGTGGAGTCGGCGGCGCTGGGCCTGGTGGTCCGCACCGCCGCCACCACCGGCTCGCTGAGCTTCGACAACTACGCGTCCACCCGCTACACCGCACCCTGACGCCACGTGGGGCCGGGTCCCGGCCCGGCCCCACCGTCTCCCGAGGAGTCCCGACGATGGTCGCGATCCCGTTCCGCATCCCGCGTCCGCGCCCCGCCCGGCTGGTGCTCCCGCTGCTCGTCCTGGCGTTGGTGGCGGTCTCGATCGTCCGCTTCGGCGGGTACGCCGACGCCCGGCAGGGCTACGCCGTCCCGCACGACGGGCAGCTGGAGGCCGCCACCGGCATCCGCTTCACCCAGGCGGCCGTGGTCGGCGACGGTGGCCTGGTCGAGCTGCGCTACGTGGTGCTGGACACCCAGAAGGCGTCGGCCTTCCAGAACGACACGAAGCATCCGCCCCGGCTGCGCAACGAGCGCTCCGGCAAGCTCGCCTGGCGGGCGGCGCTGATGAAGCAGGGCCACGAGCTGCGCCCCGGCCAGAGCTACTACCTGCTCTATCTGAACAACGACAGCGCCATCCGGCGCGGGGACAAGATCGAGATCACCTCGGGGCAGCGCCACCTGGCCCACGTCCCGGTGCGGTGACGGGTTGCTGCCCCGAGCCGGCCGGCTGCTCGCCGCCGTCGTCCTGGCCGGCCTGACCGCGCTGGTCGGGCCGGCACCGGCGCAGGCCCACGCGTACCTGGCCGCCAGCGCCCCCGCCGACGGGGCGGTGCTGGACACCGCGCCCGACACCCTCACCCTCGCCTTCACCGAGCACGTCGAACTCTCCGCCGCCCGGATCGCCCTGGTCGACGGGGACGGCCGGCACTGGGCGGTGACCGGGCTGGCGCTGCGCGACGCCGACGGCGCGCCCGCCGCCGAGGACGCCGACACCGAGGAACCGGTGACCCTGGTCGCCGGGCTGCCCGCGCTGCCGCCGAACACGTACCACGTCTCCTGGCGCACCCTCTCCTCCGACGACCTGCACACCACGAACGGCACCCTGGTCTTCGGCGTCGGCCGGCCGGTCACCGCCGCCGGTCCGGCCGGGCCGGCCGGGCCCGGCCCCCGGGAGACCGTCGCCCGCGCCGCCGGCCTGCTCGGCCTGTCGGTGCTGCTCGGCGGCACCGCGCTCGCGCTGCTCCAGGCCGCCGCCGCCCGCCGCCGTCCCGACCCCGCGTCCGTCGCCCTGCGCCGCCGGTTGCTCATCATCGCCGCGTACGCGGGCAGCGTCGCCCTGCTCGCCGCGCCCCTGCAACTGGCCGTCCAACTGGCCGGCGCGGCCGGCCGGTGGAACCTGCTGGCCCAGCCGGGCACCGGTGGCCGCTGGCTGCTCCGCGAGGCCGGCACGGCCACGCTGCTCGCGGTCGCGCTGCTCGCCCTCCGCCGGCCCGCCGCCGACAGCCCGCCCGGTCGCACCACCCACCCGGTACCGCGGGCCGGACGCGGGTCGCCCCGCGTACCGGCGCGGGTGGTCGTCGGTGGGCTCGGGGCGCTCGCCGCCGCCGCCGGCACCGCGCTGCTCGGGCACCCGGTCGGCGGGCCGGGGCGCACCGCCGTGGTCGGCGGGCTGCACGTGCTGGCCGCCGGGGCCTGGGCCGGCAGTGTGCTGGCCGCCGCCCTGGCCCTGCCGCCGCTGCTGCGCCGGGCCCCCGACCGGGCCGCAGCGGTCCGCGCCCTGCTGCGTGCCTTCGCCACGCTCGCCGCCGGATGTCTGGTCCTGTTGCTGCTCACCGGGCTGCTGCTCACCGGCCCGCAGCTGGCCACCGTGGACGCGCTGGTCGGCTCCCCGTACGGGCTGCTGCTGCTGGCCAAGCTGGCGGTGGCCGGCGCGGCCGTGCTGGTCGGCGCGCGCTCGGCCCGGCGGCTGCGCCGGGCGGAGCTGCCCGGGCGGGGCCTGCGGGCCGAGGCCGGCCTGCTGGCCGTCACCCTCGCCCTGGCCGGCGCGCTCGCCGCCGCCGGCCCCGGCCGGGGCCCGGCCTTCCCGGTGACCGCCGGCCCACGCGCCGAACCGCAGGTCAGCGGTCAGGTGGCCGACCTGGTCGACACCGTCGCGCTGCGGCCGAACCGGCCGGGGCGCAACATCGTGAGCATCGGGGTCGGGGACACCCGCCGGCCGGCGCCGGGTCCGGTGACCGGGGTGTCGCTGCTGCTCGCCGGCCCGAACGGGGAACGGGCGGTGCATCCGGTGACCCGGACCGCCGACGGCTGGGTGACCACCGTGGACGACATCCGCGCCCCGGGCCGGTGGCACGTCGGGGTGACGGTGCTCCGCGACGGCCTGCCGCCGGTCACCGACACCCACCCGTGGCTGGTCCCGGCCGGTGCCTCCCCGGCCACCCCGGTACGCGTCTCGGCGGCGCCGCTGCGGCCCGCGCTGGACCGGGCCGCGCTGCTGCTCACGGTGTTCGCGCTGGGGGTGTGCCTCGCCGCCGCCGGGCGGCGGTGGCGGGCCGGCCGGGCGCCCGGCCCGTCGGCGTACCGTCCGCCGGTCGCTCGACCCGCACCGGGTCGCCCCGGACCAGTTCGTCGTGGACCCGCCGGCGGGCCGTGGTGACGGCCCGGCGGGCCGCCTCGTCGCCCTCCTCGACCCGCCGCCGCAGCAACGCCACGGCGAGTCGCCGGTTGAGGCCGAGCTGCCGTTCGGTGTCGACCACCACCACCAGGCCGGTGGGGCGGTGGGTGGCCCGCACCGCGGTGCTCGCCTTGTTGCGGTGCTGACCGCCGGGCCCCCCGGTACGGCAGGCGACGAACTCCACGTCGGCCTCCCGGAAGTCGGTGTCCGGGCTGTCGACCCGGCACGGCCGGGCGGTGACGTACCAGTTCCTGCGCCCGTTGCCCGCCCGGTACGGGCTGGGCGCCTGCCAGCAGAGCGTGCCGGTCCACGACGCGGCGAACGTCGACGCGTCCGGCCCGGAGATCCGCAGCAGCACCGACCGGTAGGTCCCCGGCCGCTCGCCCGGCACCGCCTCGACCCGGCGTGCGGCCACGCCCTGCGCGGTGGCGTCGGCCGTCAGGCGGTCCAGCAGCCGCGCGACCGCCCAGGCGCACTCCTGCGGGCCCCGTCCGGCGGAGATCAGCAGGTGCACGCTCATCGCCGGCCCCGCCCGCGCCGGTCGTCGCGCCGCTGCGGCCGGGACGCCGGCCCGGCGTCGGGCGTCTTGTAGGTGACCAGCGGCACGGTGGAGGCGACCGGGGTCGCCAGCCGGTGCGCGACGAGGTCGTCGATCACCTGCTCGATCCGCTTGTACGCGCCCGGTGCCTCCTCGAAGAGCAGCTGCCGCTCGCCGCAGACCACCACCGATCCCACCGCGGTGCGGCGCAGCTCCTCGACGGTGTGCTTGGCCCGGCCCCGGCGCAGCGCGTCGGCCCGGGACATCTTGCGGCCCGCGCCGTGCGCCACGGAGTGGTTGGCGTCCGGGCCGGCGTGGGCGGCCACCAGGAAGGAGGGGGTGCCCCGAGTGCCGGCGACGAGCACGTCCCGGCCGTCGCCCGGCGCGGCGCCCTTGCGGTGCAGGTAGCCGCCGTCGCGGACCTCCACCAGGTTGTGGCACTGGTCGACGATCGGCTCGGTCGGCTCCGCGCCGAGCGCGTGGGCGACCCGGGCGGCCAGCAGCCGCCGGTTGAGCGAGCCCCAGCGCACGGCCTCGTCGTGCCGGGCCAGGTACGCGTCCGGGTCCGGGGCGGGTCCCGCGCCGTGCGTCTCGGTGTGGGCCCGCAGGATCTGCTCGCCCAACCCTCGGGAGCCGCTGTGCACGACGAGCACGAGCTCGCCCGCGGCGAGCCCGAGCCGGCCGGCGTGACCGGCGTCGAGCACCGCCCCGACCCGGGCCAGCTCGACGAAGTGGTTGCCCCGCCCGACCGTACCGAGGGCGTCGAGGTGACCGGCCGGGACGTCGCCGGTCAGCACGGCCCAGGCCGGGTCGTCGGCGTCGCGCTCGGGGTCCAGGGCCCGGTCCAGGTCGGGGAAGCGTGCGGCGAGCTTCTCCGGTACGGCCCGCCTGAGCCGGATCGGGAACACGGCGATGCCGCACCCGATGTCGGAGCCGACCAGGAACGGGTAGAGCAGGGTCGACGCCATGGCCGCGCCGATCGGGGCACCCTTGCCCGGGTGCAGGTCCGGCATGGCGGCGACGTGGCGCATGCCGTCGAGGGCGGCGACCTGCTCGCACTGGCGCAGGGCGTCGGACTCGATCCAACTGGTGGGGGAGGCGAACACGGAAACGGTGGCCGGCCGGGTGGGGTGCTGGGACAAGGACGCTCACTCTTCTGACGGAAGGTGCGGACGGTCGGCGGCGGGCGCGCGTCGGCGCCGGCCGGGCCGGGGGCAACGGGGATCGTCGGCCACCGGCTGGTGACCTACCACGAGACGGGCCTCGGATGCGGCCTGCACACTTGATGACGCGAACGACTCAGGCCGGACCGGGTCCGGCTGATTCATCCGTGACGTCAAGCTTGTAGCGTCCGAGAAAAGACTCGTCGGGCCCGGAGCCGGAACGCCAGGGCCGGACCGGGACATTGAGTGTCGACCGTCAGTACGTCATGGGCAGGACTCTGGCGCAGCCGCTCGTACCCGGCAACCGGTTTTCCGGCCGCCCGGCCGGTCGACCGCGGCCGGTCAACGTCACCCGCATCGCGACACCCCCGTCGGTCCGGCACACTCCGACCCCGACGACAGGAGTTCGCGGGCACGCGAGGTCAAGCCCCCGCCGGACCCGTTCAGCCGGCGACGACCCGCCGGGTGAACGCGGTCAGGTTCGCCATCGCCCGGTCGATCCGCTCCGGCAGCGTCAGGGTCTCCGCGCGGGGCACCAGCCGCATCTTCGGCTGCCGTCGGCCCCGCACGTACAGCGAACAGGCCAGGTCGGCGCAGATGTACTCACCGACGGTGTTGCCGTTGCGCCCGGCGGCCCCGGCCAGCGGCGCGACGAAGAGCGCCACCCCCGACGCGGTGTGCTCGGTGAGGCAGATCCGGCACATGCTCGACCGCGCCACGTTCGACCGGCGTTCCTCGGGCCGGCGCAGCACCACGCCGGTCGGTCCGTTCTCGCCCGGCACGACCAGCAGGGCCCGCAGCGGGGCGCCCGGGTCGGTCCAACCGAGGAAGTCGAGGTCGTCCCAGGGCACCGCCCCGTCGGCGAAGCCGGCGGGCAGCCGGATCCGGCTGGCCTCGCCCTTGCTGCAGTTGACGAAGGACGCGCGGATGATCTTCTCGTCGAGTGGATGCACCAGGGCAAGCTAGTCGGCGTACCGGGACCGGGCACCCCGTTTTCCGCCGGTCAGCCGGCGTCGACCTCGTCGCCGATCCCGATCTCACCGGTGCCCAGCGGGATCAGCCGCACCCCGAACCAGGTGCGGCCGTCGTGGCGGCGGTGCCGGGCCAGGGTACGGATCGGCTCCCTGCCGGTGGTGAAGGTCACCGGGTCGATCAGGGTGAGCTGACACCGGTCGCAGCGCTCGGCGAAGCGGAAATCCACCGCGCCGATGCGCACCGTGCGCCAGCCGTCCTCGGCGAACGGCTCGACCGGTCCGTCGACGACCACGGTGGGTCGGAACCGGGCCATCGGCAGGGCCGCCGGTGCTGGCTCGCCGCGTTCGGCGGCGCCCTCGACGATCCACTCGTCGAGCCGACGCAGCGACGGCAGCGTGGTGAGCAGCAGCGGACCGGCGTCGGAGAGGTTCAGCGGATCACCCGGACGGCCCCCGTGGTCGGCGGAGACCGGCCGGCGGCGCGGGTCGTCGAGCCAGCCCAGCCGCACCGGCCGCCGGAGCTGCCCGGAGAGCCAGTGGTGGGCGTCGTCGCCGGCCAGTCGTACGGTGTCCAACCGGGACATCCCGGCCGGGACCGGTACGCCGTCGGTCGGCTCCGGCACGGTGAGCGTGCCGCCGTCGCACCCGGTGAGGGTGATCCCACCGGGTGCCGGCGCGGCCGTGACGCCCAGCATCCGGTGCTCGGTGCGCGCGGTCAGGACACCACCGTCGGGGTGCAGGACGAGCCACCGCCGGTCGTGGCGCAGGCCCCACGGCTCCACGGTGGCCCGGTCGACCGCGACGCCACCGAGGGACTTCACCGGGTGGACGTGCACGGCGGTCAGACGCATGGCGCCGACCATAGTTCACCCGCCGCGGCGACGGGGGGTCAGCCGAAGCTGCCGTCCGCCCGCTCGGTGAACACCGGGCAGCCGTCGTGCTCGAAGCGGACCTGACCGTCGTGCGCAGACCCGGGGTGGGTGCAGGCACCGTAGTCACGGCCCAGCTCGCCCCGCAGCGCGATCCAGTACCGGCACCCGCCGCACTGCTCGTCGTACCACTTCTCCCGGTAGCCGGGGCCGCCCGTGTCGCGGCGGAGTCGCTGCCGCCACCGCTGGTGGCAGGCGTCGTTGTGCCCGGCGTCGTCGCCGCTCCACGGCCGGCCCTCGGCGCTCCCCGGCCGGGCGGCGTCGGTCACAGGCCGCCGGTGGCGAGGTGCCCGAACGGGCTGCCCTCGCCGCGGTGCTGGCTGTAGGCGTACAGGTCGCTCCAGAACGGCACCCGTCCGGCGCGGCGGTGCGCCACCGAGCCGTCGTCGCCGCTCGGGTCCTCGACCATCGCGCCGAGGGTGGCGGCCGGAACCCACAGGTCCGCCTGGACGATGCTGAACACCGGGGAGTCATCGGTGTCGGCGACGTACTGGTGGCCCCACAGCGGGGTCAGCCGGGGCACCCGGGCCAACTCCCGCCGGGCGACCGCCAGCCGGTCGGCCAGGGCGGACGGGGCAGCACCCCAGGCATGCCACCAGAACGCGCTCTCCTCGACGTCGAGGAGCAGGCCTTCGACAGGTGCCTCGACCATCTCACGGGTGGTGGCCACGTCGCGCAGCCGCCAGTCCGGACAGGTCGGGCCGGTGCCGGTCAATCCTGGATTCGGTGCCACGTACCTCGGCCGGGGGTGGATCAGCGTGAGGACGCGTCGCCACAGCGGCGGGAAGCGGAGCGCGAAGGTCTCCTCGGCCCGGTCGATCTCCTCGTCGGACAGGCCCGGCTCGGCCGCGCAATCGGGGCTGCGGGCGACCGCGTCGGCCAGCCGCCGGGCCAGGTCCTCCGGGTCACCCATCAGCGGACCGTAGCGGGCCCGGCCGGACGCCGCCACCGGGCGGGCGGGCGAGCCTACCGCCCCGGCTCGCCGGGCGGGCGCGAACGGCCGAGCAGGCAACCCGATCGTGGCGGCGTGGCTAACGTCCGGGGGCATGAGACGCCTGCCCGCGGCGCTGGCCGCCGCCCTGCTGGTGCCGGCGTTGACGCCGGCCGCCCCGGCCCTGGCCACGGTCCGGACCGGCGCGCCGGCCCGGGTGGGGCGACTGCCGGCCACCGCGACGGGCCGGGCCGGCGCGGCCCGGCTGCCGGCCGGCGCGCCGCCGTGCCCGAACGTGCCGGCCCCGGCCACCACGCCACCGCAGCCACCGCCGCCCGCCGATCCGGTGGCGCGGTCCGTCGGTGGGACCGCGCTGGACACCGCCGGGCTGGTCGTGCCGGCCCGGGCGCCCGCCCCGCCGGCCGTCACCGCGACCTCGTGGGTGGTCGCCGACCTGGACAGCGGCGCGGTGCTGGGGGGCTGCGGCCCGCACGAGTACGGCACGCCGGCGAGCGTGCAGAAGCTGCTGCTGGCCGCCACCATGCTGCCGCGGCTGGACCCGAACCGGGAGGTCACCCTGACCGCCGGTGACCTGGCCATCGAGCCGGGCAGCTCGGCGGTGGGACTGGCCGAGGGCGGCCGGTACCGGATCGAGACGATCTGGCTGGGCCTGCTGCTCAAGTCGGGCAACGAGGCGGCGAACGCCCTGGCCCGGCTCGGCGGCGGGCCGGACGGCCTGGCCGGGGGCGTACGGGCGATGAACGAGGAGGCGCGCCACCTGGGCGCGTTGCAGACCCACGCCGTCACCCCGTCGGGCCTGGACGGGCCGGGCCAGTTCACCAGCGCGTACGACCTGGCCCTGATCGCCCGGGCCTGCTTCGCCGACCCGGCCTTCCGCCGCTACACCGCCACCCGTACGGCGATCGTTCCCGGGCAGCCGGCGCTGCGGGAGAAGCCGTTCGAGATCCAGAACGACAACCAGCTGCTGGACCACTACCCGGGCGCGATCGGCGGCAAGACCGGCTTCACCGACCTGGCCCGACACACCTACGTCGGAGCGGCCGAGCGCGGTGGCCGTCGGCTGGTGGTGACCCTGCTGGGCGCGGAGGTGCCGACGCAGCGCGGCTGGCAGCAGGGCGCGGCCCTGCTCGACTGGGGCTTCGGGCTGCCCCGGGACGCCTCGGTCGGCCGGCTGGTCCGGCCCGGCGAGCTGACCCCGGCCGGCCGGTCCCCGGCACCGGCGGCGTCGGCGCTCGCCGCGGCCCCGAAGATGCGGGCCGCCACCACCACCCGCGACACCGGCGGTTGGCCCGGCACCGGGACCTCCGTCGCGGTCGGGGCGGTGCTGGTGGCCGGGGGAGCGGTGCTGCTGGCCCGACGCCGTCGGCACGCCGCCGTGCTGGCCGCCGTCGCGCCCCCGGCGGCCCTGACCCCGCCGGAACTTCCGGAAGACGGCTGAGCGACGAATCAGCGGTACGCGGCGGAGGAGTCCCGCACCACCAGCTCGGTGGCGAGCTCGATCCGGGGCGACTCGATCTCCTCGCCCTGGGACAGTCGCAGCACGGTACGGGCGGCGAGCCGGCCCATCTCGACCAGCGGCTGCCGCACGGTGGTCAGCGGCGGTGACGCCCAGCGCGCCTCGGGCAGGTCGTCGAAGCCGACCACGCTGACGTCGTCGGCCACCCGCAGCCCACGTCGCCGCACCGCCTCGTACACGCCGAAGGCCATCTGGTCGCTGGCCGCGAAGATGGCGGTGGGCGGGTCATCGAGCTCCAGCAGCGCGGCGCCCCCGGCGAACCCGGCGGCGTGGTAGAAGTCGCCGGGCTGCACCAGCCGGTCGTCCAGCGGCACCCCGGCCCGCTCCAGCGCGGCCCGGTAGCCGTCCAGCCGGGCCCGGCTGCACAGCAGGTCGGACGGGCCGGCCACGAAACCGATCCGGCGGTGACCGAGCGCCAGCAGGTGCTCGGTGGCGGCCATGCCACCGGCCCAGTTGGTGGCGCCGATGGTCGGCACGTCGGTGGTGGTCGTGCCGGCCGGGTCGACCACCACGATCGGCACGTTGAGCCGGCGCAGTTGGGCCTGCACCGGCGAGGTCAGGTGCGAGGTCACCACGATGACCCCGTCGGAGGCCCGCGAGCGCAGGTTCTGCAGCCACTGCCGGGTGGAGGTGGACCGCCGGTGGATCGCCGAGACCACGGTGCCCACTCCGGCGGCGTGCCCGACGTCCTCCACCCCACGGATGATCTCCACCGCCCACGGGCTGTCCAGGTCGGGGAAGACCAGGTCGAGCAGGTCGGCCCGGCGAACCGTGCGGCTGCCGCGCCGCCGGTAGCCGTGGTGGCGCAGCAGCTCCTCGACCCGTTCCCGGGTGTCGGGGGCGACGTCGGAGCGTCCGTTGAGCACGCGGGACACGGTGGGCACCGAGACGCCGGCCTCCCGTGCGATCGCGGTGATCGTCACCCTGCGCTCGTCGTCCGCGCTCACCCGCGTCTCCTTCGCCCGACCGTGCCCCCGTGGCCGCCCACCCGGTCATCTTGCCGTACCCCCGGGGGTCGACGACAGCGCGGGAGGGTGCCCGCGTGCCGAGAGGTTACGGAGTCGTTCCGAAACACCTCGACCCGCCGGGGTACGGGGACGGCCGCGCCGGCCGTCCCCGACGGGGACGGCCGGCCGCAGCGGTTCAGCTGAGCTGCGTGGTCGTCCAGCGCGGCGAGTCGTTGGTGACCGGCACGACGGCACCGACCAGGGTGGTCGACGCGGTGGCGTGCCGTCGCCCGCTGGTGCCCACCCAGAGCTCGACCTCGCCGGGCTCCACCACCCGGGTGAGGGTGCGGTCGGAGAAGGCCAACCGGGTGCTCGGGACGGTCAGCTCGACCGTGACCGATCGGCCCGGAGCCAGGTGGACCCGCCGGTAGCCGAGCAACTGCGCCACCGGCCGGGTCACCGAGGCCACCAGGTCGTGGCCGTAGAGCTGGACCACCTCGTCGCCGGCGACCGGGCCGGTGTTCGTCACCCGTACCGACACCCGCAGCGCCCCGTCGGTCGGCGCCGTGGCGGGCACGGTGAGCCCGTCGTACGCGAAGGTGGTGTAGGACAGGCCGTGCCCGAACTCCGCCGCCGGGATCGCCGGCAGGTTGGTCACCTCGCTGCCCTGCCCGAGTGCGGGATGCAGGTACGAGTAGGGCTGCGCGCCCGCCGAGCGGGGCAGGCTGACCGGCAGCCGACCCGACGGGTTCACCCGCCCGGAGAGCACCCCGGCCACCGCGCCGGCGCCCTCCTCCCCGGGGAAGAACGACTGCACCACCGCCGCGCAGCGCGCCAGCGCCCAGTCGACCGCGTACGGCCGGCCGGTCAGCAGCACCAGCACGACCGGGGTGCCGGTCGCCAGCACCGCCTCGACCAGCTCCCGCTGGACGCCGGGCAGCTCCAGGTCCTCCCGGTCGCAGCCCTCGCCGACGGTGCCGCGTCCGAAGAGGCCGGCGTGGTCCCCGACGACCAGGACGGCCACCTCGGCGGCGGTCGCCGCGGCGACGGCGTCGGCGAAGCCGGACCGGTCGTCGCCGTCCACGTCGCAGCCGTTCGCCGAGCTGACCCGGTCCGCCCCGAACTCGCCGCGCAGCGCGTCGAGGACGGTCGGCGCCTCGATGCCGGTGGCCACGCCGGGATGCTGGACGAGGACGTGGTTGAGGAACGAGTAGCACCCGAAGAGCGCGCCCTGCCGGTCGGCGTTCGGGCCGATCACCGCGATCCGGCGGCCCGCCGGCAGCGGGAGGACGGCACGGTTGGCCACCAGCACGACCGACTCCTCGGCGAGCCGGCGGGCGATCGACCGGTGCGCGGGGGAGTCGAGGTCCACCGCCCGGGGCGGCTCGTCGGTGAACCGGGCGTCGAGCAGCCCCAGCTCCTGCTTCTGGCGCAGCACCCGCAGCACCGCCCGGTCGATCAGCGCCTCGTCGAGCCGGCCGGCGCGCACCGACTCCGGCAGGGTCAGGTAGGCGTCGCCGGTCGGCAGTTCCAGGTCCACCCCGGCGGTGAGCGCCTGCACGGCGGCCTCCGCGTGGTCGCCCGCCACGTGGTGCAGCAGGTGGAGGAAGGCGACGCCGTAGTAGTCGGCCACCACCGTGCCGTCGAAGCCCCACCGGTCGCGCAGCACGCCGGTCAGCATGGTCGGGTCGGCGGCCACCGGCACCCCGTCGATCTCGGCGTACGAGTGCATGACGCTGCGCACGCCGCCGTCCAGGATCGCCATCTCGAACGGGGGCAGCAGCACGTCGGCGAGTTCCCGGGGCCCGGCGTGCACCGGGGCGAAGTTGCGCCCGGCACGCGAGGCGGAGTAGCCGGCGAAGTGCTTCAAGGTGGCGTGCACCCCCTGCGACTGCAGGCCCCGCACGTACGACGTGCCGATGGTGCCGACCAGGTACGGGTCCTCGGCGATGCACTCGTCGACCCGGCCCCAGCGCGGGTCCCGGATCACGTCCAGCACCGGCGCGAGGCCCTGGTGGATGCCGAGCTCGCGCATCGAGGCCCCGATCGCCGCGGCCATCTCGGTGACCAGCTCGGGGTGCCACGCGGCCCCCCACGCCAGCGGGGTCGGGAAGGTGGCGGCCCGCCAGGCCGACAGCCCGGTGAGGCACTCCTCGTGCACGATCGCCGGGATGCCGAGCCGGGTGCCGGTGACCAGGTCACGTTGGAAGCGCCACAGCTCGACCGCGCGGTCGGCGGCGTCGACCGGGCGGGTGCCGTAGGCCCGGGTGAGGTGGCCGAGCCCGTGCCGGGCGAAGTCCGCCAGCCGCAGCGCGTCGCCGAACTCGCCCTGCAGCGGCGCGACCGCCTCGCCGTCCTCCTTCTCCCAGAAGCCGACGAGCTGGGCGACCTTCTCCTCGATCGTCATCCGGGCGAGCAGTTCGCGGACGCGGGCCTCGCCGGCGGTCCCGTCCGGCCGGTCGTGCTCTCCGCTTGCCTGAGCCGGTGCCGGCCCGTCCACCACCGCGTGGACCTCTGTCATGGTGTGCCTTTCCACTGGTTGTGCTCGTACCGCTGTCGCTCAGCCCTTGACCGCGCCCTGCAGGCCGCCGACGATGTGCTTCTCGGCGAGCGTGAAGAACAGCAGTGCCGGCAGCATCGCCAGGGAGGTGAAGGCGAGGACGCCGGCGGTGTCGGTGGAGAACTGGCTGGAGAAGTTCTGCACCCCCAGCGGCAGGGTGTGCAGGCTGACGTCGCCGAGGACGAGCAACGGCAGCAGGAACGCGTTCCAACTGGCCACGAACGCGAGCACCCCGACGGTGACCAGCGCGGGCCGCGACAGCGGCAGCGCGATCCGCCAGAGGAAGCCGAGCCGGCCCGCGCCGTCGATCGCCGCGGCGTCCTCCAGCTCGCGGGGGATGGCGGTCAGGAACGGTCGCAGGATCACGATGGTCAGCGGCAGCTGGAAGGCGACCTGCGGCAGGATCACCGCGTAGTAGGAGTTGATCAGGTCGAGGTCGCGCAGCATCAGGTAGAGCGGCAGGATCGCCGCCCCGGCCGGGAAGAGCAGGCCGAGGGTGAAGAAGGTGTAGAGCGCCTCGCGGCCGCGGAAGGCGTACCGGGCGAGCACGAACGCGGCGGACAGGCCGAGCACCACGACGCCGAGCGTGGTGCCGAGGGCGATCACGCCGCTGTTGAACGCCTGCCGCCAGAAGTTGCTCTGGGTCAGCACCCGCGCGTAGTTGTCGAAGACCCACGGGTCGGGCAGACCGGCCGGGTCGGCCACGATCTGCGGGGTGGTGCGGAACCCGCCGACGACCACGTACAGGATCGGGGCGATCGACACGGCCGCCACCGCGAGCGCCAGCGCGTACGTCAGCGGCGTGCCCCACGACACGGGACGGCGTCCGGCGGACCGGGTGGGTACGGAGTGGGTGGTCACGGTCAGTTCGCCCTTCCGGTGATGGCGCCCTCGATGTCCCGGCGGAGGATGAAGCGCTGGAACAGCAGCGCCGCGACGAAGGAGATGACGAAGAGGATCACGGCCACCGCGTTGCCGTAGCCCCACAGCCGGGCGAAGAACCCGTTGTCCACCATGTACGTCGCCATGGTCCCGGAGGCCCCGAGCGAGCGCACCGCGGGCACCGAGGTCACCCAGATCACGTCGAAGACCTGCAGCGAGCCGATGATCGACAGGAACATCCAGATCCGGATGGTCGGCCCGAGCAGCGGGAGCGTGACGTGGCGCTGGATCTGCCACCAGCCGGCCCCGTCGATCGCCGCGGCCTCGGTCAGCTCGTGCGGCACGTTCGACAGGCCGGCGAGCAGCAGGATGATGGCGAAGCCGACGTACTTCCAGGTGAGGACGAACAGCATCGTCCAGATGACGATGTCCAGGTCGGCCAGCCACGCGTGCACCAGGCCGCCCAGGCCGAGCGAGCGCAGCAGCGCGTCGGCGCTGCCGCCGTCGGTCAGGATCAGCTTCCACATGATGCCGACGGTGACCTCGGCGAGCACGTACGGCACGAAGGCCAGCAGGCGGAACAGGGCGCGCCCGCGGAAGCGGCGGTTGAGCAGCAGGGCGATGCCCAGGGCGAGCGGGCCCTGCACCAGCAGCGACCCGAGGACGATGATCCCGTTGTTGCGCAACGCGTCGAGGAAGATCGGGTCCTGGAAGGCGAGCACGTAGTTGCGCATGCCCACGTACTCGGTGGGCGGGCCCACCCCGCGCCAGCGGAACAGGCTGTAGTAGACCGCAAAGCCCATCGGCACCAGCACGAACATCACGTAGACGACCAGCGCCGGCGTGGTCAGCCCGATGATCTCGTACCACTTGCGGCGGGTCTCGGCCCGGCGCGACGACGGGCGTCCGGCGGGCCGGGGGCCCGCCGGCGGCGCGGTGACGCCGTCGGCGGGGTACCGGGTCTGGTTGGTGGAGGTCACTTGCTCGCGGCTGCCTTCATGGCCGAGACGACCTTCTCAGGCGTCCCGTTCCCGGAGAAGATCGCGACGATCCCGTCGTTCATGGCGGTGCCGACGGTGCTGCCGTACGCGGTGTCCAGCCAGAGCTGCACGTAGCTCGCCTCGGTGGTGGCCTGGAGGATGGACTTCAGGGCCGGGTCGGTGATGCCGGACTCCGCGCCCTTGACCACCGGCAGGCCGGTGCCGGTCTCGGCGTAGCCCTTCTGCACCTCGGGGCTGGCGATGTACTTCAGGAACTCGACGCACTCGGCCGGGGCGTTCTTGGCGCAGGCGAAGCCGTCGCCGCCGCCGAGGGCCGCCTTCGGGTCACCGGCGGAGCCGGCGATCGCCGGTACGGGGAACCAGCCGATGAACTTCGCCAGCTTGGCCTTGTCGGTGGCGACGTTGTCCAGCGTGCCGCGGTTCCAGTCGCCCATCAGCTCCATCGCCGCCTTGCCGTTGGCGAGCAGGCCGTTGGCGCTGGTCGGGTCGTTCTGGCCGGGGGTGGCGATGAAGTTGTTCTGGAACGGCTTGGTGTCGATGAAGGCCTTCAGGTCCTGGCCGGCCTTCACGAAGCACGGGTCGTCGAAGACCTTGTCCTTGGTCGCCTTCTTGAGGGTGTCGACCGAGCAGTCGCGCAGCGCGAAGTTGTACCACCAGTGCGCGGCGGGCCACTTGTCGCCGGCGCCCACCGCGATCGGGGTGACGTTGATGGCCTTGAGCTTGGTGACCGCGGTGTTGAGTTCCTCGAAGGTGGTCGGCGGCGCGGTGATGCCGGCCTTCGCGAAGAGGTCCTTGTTGTACCAGATGCCCTCGATGCCCATCCGGAACGGCAGGCCGTACTGCTTGCCGTCCACCTGCCAGATCTCGGCGGCGCTGCCGATCGTGCCGACCTCGGTCTTGACCTGGTCGGTGATGTCCTTGAGGTAGCCGGCCTCCACCTGCTCGCGCAGCTCGCCGCCGCCCCAGGACATGAAGACGTCCGGCGGGTCGTTGCTCAGCAGCGCGGCGGGGATCCGGGTGCGCTGGAGCTGGTTGGTCTCGATCGCCTCGATCTCGATCTTGACGGTCGGGTGCAGGGCGGAGAAGTCCTTGGCGACCTTCGCCCAGTAGGTCTTGCCGGGCCCGTCCTGCGGCGCGTTGTGCCACCAGGTCAGGGTCACCGGGTTCTTGTAGAGCTCGCTCTTCGGCGCGGCCTCGTCATCGCTGCCGCCGCCACCGCAGCCGGTGACGACGAGAGAGCTGGTCATGAACAGCGCCAGGACGGCGCCCACACGGCGCTTCATAGTCATCGATGTCTCCTCGACCACTCAGTCGGGTTGTTGGGCAGGAGTTTTACAGTCACGTAACTCGATGTCAATCGGTATCGATAACGTTTTCGACGCGTCCGTGACGGGGTCCGCGCGGCGGCTCTATAGTCGTCGGCGTGGTGTTCCCGGAGCGCGTGAAGATGTCGGACGTGGCACGTGCGGCCGGCGTCTCGGTGGCGACTGTCTCGAAGGTCGTCAATGCCCGCTACGGCGTGGCCCAGGCCACCGTCCAGCGCGTCCAGCAGGTCATCCGCGACCTCGGCTACGAGGCCAGCCTCGGCGCGCAGAGTCTGCGCAGTCACCGGACGAACGTGCTCGGCATCCTGGTCGCCGAGTTCGAGCCGTTCTCCACCGAGCTGCTCAAGGGGGCGTCCCGCGAGGTCGCCGGCAGCGGGTACCAGTTGCTCGCCTACTCCAGCGGCGACGGCGAGGGCGCCGCCGTCGGGTGGGAGCGCCGCTCGCTGGCCCGGCTGTCGGGCACCCTCATCGACGGGGCCGTCATCGTCACCCCCACCGTCGTCGAGACCAAGCACGGCTTCCACGTCGTGGCCGTCGACCCGCACACCGGCCCGTCCGGGCTGCCCACCGTCGACTCGGACAACTTCACCGGCGCCGTCCTGGCGACCAACTACCTGCTCTCCCTCGGGCACCGGCGGATCGCGCACATGAGCGGACGGCCGGACCTGGAGTCCGCGCGGCTGCGCGAGGCCGGGTTCCGCCGGGCGATGGCCGACGCCGGCGTACCGGTGGACGAACGGCTGGTCCGCGTCGGCGGGTACCGCGTCGAGAGCGCCGCCGGCACGGCCGCCGAGCTGCTCGGGCTCGCCGACCGGCCGACCGCGATCTTCGCGGGCAACGACCTCTCGGCCATCTCGACCATGGACGTGGCCCGGCGGATGGGGCTCGCGGTCCCCGACGACGTGTCGGTGATCGGGTTCGACAACGTGCCCGAGTCGGCGCTGGTCGACCCGCCGCTGACCACCATCCGGCAGCCGTTGCAGAGCATGGGCGCCGAGGCGCTGCGCCTGCTGATCGACCTGATCGGCGGCGTCGAACGCGACCCGCACGTCCGGCTCCCGACCGAGCTGGTCGTCCGGTCGTCCTGCCGCCCCTGCCGCTGATCCCGGACACCGCTGGACCTGCGAGGTCATCGGGCCGCCCTTCCGAGATGGTGCCCCCACCGCGGCGGCCTGCGCCCGGGCCACCCGGGGTGGCTCCAGGAAGTCCGACCCCGGAACTTTCAGCATGACGCCGAAAGTTCCGGGGTGCCGGCGAGTAACGTACGACGGCCTCTCGCCCGTGGTCAAGGGCCTGTTCTCGGTGACCCGTAGCCGCTACGGTGAGCGGGAATTCCGAAACTTCCGGGGTAGATGTTCCGGAAAATCGGCCGCGCATCGACCGTAGGGAGCCGTACATGTCGACCGAGATCGCAGACGTGGCCACGACCGCCCGGTCGATCCGCAACCCGGTGCTGACCGGCTTCCACCCGGACCCCTCGATCCTGCGCGTCGGCGACGACTACTACCTGGCCACCTCGACCTTCGAGTGGTATCCGGGAGTCCGCGTGCACCACTCGCGGGACCTGGTCCACTGGCGGGCGCTCGGGGGCGTCATCACCGACCGCCGGCTGCTCGACCTGCGCGGCTGCGGGGACTCCAACGGGGTGTGGGCGCCCGACCTGACGTACCACGACGGGCTGTTCCACCTGGTCTACAGCGACGTCGCCAGCTTCGCCAGCGGCTACTGGGACCCACAGAACTACCTGGTCACCGCCCCCGACATCGGCGGGCCCTGGTCGGACCCGGTGAAGCTGCACGCGCACGGCTTCGACGCCGCGCTCTTCCACGACACCGACGGCAGCAGCTGGCTGCTGAGCATGAGCGCGGACTGGCGGCCGGGGCGGGACCGCTTCGGCGGCATCGAGATCCAGCGCTACGACCGCGACCGGCGGCGGCTGGTCGGCGAGGCCCGGATCATCTTCCACGGCACCGCCGCCGGCCTGACCGAGGGACCGCACCTGTACCGGCGCGACGGCTGGTACTGGCTGGTCACCGCCGAGGGCGGCACCAGCTGGGAGCACCAGGTGACGGTGGCCCGTTCCCGGAACCTGTTCGGCCCCTACCTGGCCGACCCGGCCGGCCCGCTGCTCACCTCCGCCGGCCGCCCCGAGCTGCGCCTGCAGAAGGCCGGCCACGGCTGCCTGGTGCGGACCCAGCACGGCGACTGGTACCTCGCGCACCTGGCGGCCCGCCCGTACGCGCCGCTGGGCCACTGCGTGCTCGGCCGGGAAACCGCGCTCCAGCGGGTCGACTGGCCCACCGGGCAGTGGCCCCGGATCCCCGGCGGGGTGCCGGCGGACACCATCGGCGCGCCGGACCTGCCCGCGCACCCCTGGCCCGACGAGCCGGCGACCGACCACTTCGACGCCCACCGCCTGTCGGCCTGCTGGTCGACGCTGCGCCGTCCACCGGGCCCGGACTGGCTCGACCTCACCTCGCGCCCGTCGCACCTGCGCCTGCACGGCGGACAGTCGCCCGTCGGCCGGCAGACCCCCAGCCTGGTCGCCCGGCGGGTGGGCGCCGAGCGGTGCGCGCTGGAGACCGCGGTCGAGTTCACCCCCGTCGACCACCGGCACCTGGCCGGGATCACCGCGTACTACAACATGACCAACTGGCACCACCTCTACCTGACCCGCGCCGACGACGGCCGGGTGGTGCTGGAGCTGCTCAGCTGCGACCGGGGGCGGCGGACCGCGTACCCGGAGCTGACCGTCGACGTGGGCGACACCGCCCGGGTCGGCCTGCGCGCCCGGTTCGACGGGCCGGTGGTGCGCTTCGCCTACGACCTCGGTGACGGCTGGCGAGAGCTGCCGGTCGAGCTGGACGCCACCATCCTCTCCGACGAGCACGCCGCGCTCGTCGTCGACGGCGAGCCGGCGGCCTGGGGCTTCACCGGGGCCTTCCTGGGCCTCTGGGTGCAGGACCTCGGTGGCGACGGCGTGTACGCCGACTTCGACCACGCCACCTACCGCGAGGACTGAGCCGTCCTGCGACGCGGCCTCCGTAATCCCTTTTCGGAAGGACAATCATGAGACTGAGACGCTGGATCGCCGCCGGTGCGGCCGCCGCCGCGACCCTCGCAGCCCTGACCGTCACCCCCGCCACGGCCGGCCGGCCGTACGATCCCACCGCGCAGAGCCTGCGTGACCTGGCCAAGCGGCACGGCCTCTACCTGGGCACCGCGGTCGACACGGCCGCCCTGGCCGACGCCGCCGACCCGCGCTACCGCGAGCTCGCCGGGTCCGAGTTCTCCACCGTGACCGCCGAGAACGAGATGAAGTGGGAGAGCCTGGAGCCCACCCGCGGCACCTACAACTGGGCACCGGCCGACCAGCTGGTCGCCTTCGCCACCGCGCACCACCAGCGGGTACGCGGGCACGTGCTGGTCTGGCACAACCAGTTGCCGGCCTGGCTGACCGCCGGGGTCGCCGACGGCTCGATCGGCACCACCGAGCTGCGCCAGATCCTGCGCGACCACATCACCGCCGTGGTGACCCACTTCAAGGGCCGGATCTGGCAGTGGGACGTGGTCAACGAGGCGGTCAGCGACCCGTGGGACACCCCCGCCACCCTGCACTACAAGGGCTTCTGGGCCGAGCACCTGGGGCCGGGCTACGTCGCCGACGCGTTCCGCTGGGCGCGCGCCGCCGACCCGAAGGCCCTGCTCTTCTACAACGACTACAACATCGAGGCGTTCGGCTCCGGCAACCCGGCGAACGACAAGACCCAGTTCGTCTACGAGATGGCCCGCGACCTGCGGGCGCAGGGCGTGCCGATCGACGGGATCGGCAGCCAGGGCCACCTGGGCACCCAGTACGGCAACTTCGACACCTTCGGTGTCTCGGAGGCGCTCAAGAAGTTCGCCGGGCTGGGGCTGGCGACCGCGTTCACCGAGGTCGACGTGCGCAGCCAGCTCACCGAGGGGGTCCGGGCCGGTGACTCCGCCGAGATCAACCCGAGGCTCCAGGCGTCCGCGGCCAACTTCAGCGTGCTGATGCGCGCCTGCCTGTCCTCGCCGCACTGCCTCTCGTTCACGCTCTGGGGCTTCACCGACAAGCACTCGTGGGTGCCGGGCTGGTTCACCGACCCGCCCGAGGGCGTGGCCACCGTGTACGACGAGAACTACCGGCCCAAGCTCGCGTACCAGGAGCTGAAGGCCGACCTGATCTATTCCGGACCGCCCTTCGTGCTGCCGCGGGTGCCGCAGCAGCCGCGCCGGTAGGCGCGGCGGGCCCATGGCGTACACCGACCTGCCCGAGGCGCAGCTGGACGCGTACCGCAGCGACCTGCGCGAGCCCGAGGACTTCGACGCCTTCTGGGCGGACACCCTGGCCGAGGCCCGCGAGTGCGGCGGTCCGGTCGAGGTGACGCCGGTGTGCACCCCGCTCACCGGGCTGGACGTCTTCGACGTGACCTTCCCCGGTTTCGCCGGGCAACCGGTCCGGGCCTGGCTGCGGGTGCCGCGCGGCAGCACCGGCCCGCTGCCCACGATCGTGCAGTACGTCGGGTACGGCGGCGGCCGGGGCCACCCGCTGGAGAACCTGCTGTGGGCGGCGGCCGGCTACGCGCACGTCCAGATGGACACCCGGGGCCAGGGCTCCGGCTGGAGCCGGGGCGACACCCCGGACCTGGCCGGGGCCGGCCCGCAGGTCCCCGGCGTGGCGACCCGGGGCATCGAGGATCCCCGCCGGTACTACTACCGGCGGTTCCTCACCGACGCGGTGCGGGCCGTCGACGCGGCCCGTGGCCTGCCGGCCGTCGACCCGGCCCGGGTCGCTGTGCTCGGGCACAGCCAGGGCGGCGGCGCGGCGCTCGCCACCGCCGCCCTGGTGCCGGACCTGGCGGCGGTCGTGGCGTACGTGCCGTTCCTCTGCGACATCCCGCGCGCCGTCACGATCACCGACGCCCACCCGTACCGGGAGATCCGCGACTGGTTGGCCGTGCACCGGGACCGGGAGGAGCAGGCGCTGCGCACCCTCGGCTACGTCGACGGGGTCGCCTTCGCCCGGCGGGGGCGCGTGCCGGCCCGGTTCTCGGTGGCGCTGATGGACGACATCGTGCCCCCGTCCACCGTCTACGCCGCGGTGCACGCCTACCGCGGCCCGGCCGAGCTGACGGTCTGGCGCTACAACGGCCACGAGGCCGGCGGCATCGACGACGACGCCGCCGCCCTCACCTTCCTCCGCGACACCCTCCTCACCCCCGGATGACCCCCGTCGATCTTGCCCTTGTGGCGGGGGCATGAGCCGCGCACGGGGCGAATCTCACGCCACAACTGCAAGATCGACGGAGCTTCGGGTGGGCGCGGGAGGGGAGCGGGCTGGTAGACACAGGGGGTGGGGGTGAGGAACCGGACGACCGCCGTGCTGCTCGTGCTGGCTGTGCTGGCCGCCGCCGGCTGCGAGCGGTCCGCGCCCCGGCCCGCCCCGTCGACCACCGGTCCGTCGCCGGCCCCGTCGACCACCGGTCCGTCGCCGGCCCCGTCGACCACCGGCCCGCGCGCCCCGGCCGACTTCGTCGACCTGGCGTCCGTCGACCCCGGCGTCCGTACCGACATCCGGTACGCCGGAGCGCACAACTTCGTCGGCCGGCCGGTCGCCGGCTACGTCGAACCCCGCTGCCTGCTCACCCGGCCGGCGGCCGAGGCGCTGCACCGGGTGCAGACCGCCGCGCTGGCCCGGGGGCGCAGCCTGAAGGTGTACGACTGCTACCGCCCGCAGCGGGCCGCCGACGACTTCGTCGCCTGGGCGAAGGTCCCGGGCGAGCAGCGGACGAAGGCGGAGTTCTATCCCGACGAGCCGAAGGACCGGCTCTTCGCCGACGGGTACATCGGCGCGCCGACGGCGCACAGCCGGGGCAGCACCCTCGACCTGACCCTGGTCCCGGTGCCCACCCCCGAGCAGCCGGCGTACCGGCCCGGGCAGCCGCTGGTGGCCTGCACCGCGCCGGCCGGCCGGCGGTTCGCCGACAACTCCGTCGACATGGGTACCGGGTTCGACTGCTTCGACAGCCGCGCGCACACCGGAGACCCGAGGATCACGGGTACGGCCCGGCAGAACCGGCAGCTGCTCAAGGAACTGATGACCGCGCAGGGGTTCGAGAACTACCCGCGCGAGTGGTGGCACTACCGCTACGTCGACGAGCCGTACCCGAAGACGTACTTCGACTTCCCGGTGGCCCGGTCGTCGCTGCGGTGAGCGCCGCCCCGGCGGGAGGCGGCGCCCACCGGCGGCGTCAGAGGATGCCGCGGGCGGCGAAGGCGGCCCGGGTCGCGGCCGCGGCCTGGGTGCCGTACAGCCGCTGCGCGGCGGCGACGGTGGCCAGCGCGGCGGCGCGGAACGTGGTGTCCTTGGCGAAGTCGAACTGGGCGTCCACGATCAGCGTGGTGGCCTTGCGGTCACCCAGCGAGGCGCGGATGTCCCACAGCGCGCGGGACCAGATCTCGCCGTCGGCGTGCACCTCGCCGACCACGTCGGCCGGGTACACCTTCGTCCCGTCGAGGCGGCGCAGGCAGTGCGGGGCGGTGCGGGTGTACGAGACGGAGTCCCAGTCGGCCACGCAGGCCTCCGGGGTCTTCGTCGGCACGCCGGTGGCCCAGCCGGTCACGCTGACCGCCAGGTAGTCGCCGAACGCCTCGCCGATCGCCCCGGACTCCGGCGTGGTGCCGAAGCCGGCCACCTGCCCGTCCTGGACGGAGTGGCCGTACTCGTGGACGATCACCTCGGCGTCCTCGGCGTCGTCCACGCCGCCCTTGCCCAGGGTGATGTTCGCCTTGTCGTCGCGGAAGAAGGAGTTGTCGCCACCGTACTGGTCGATGCGCAGCTCGATCTGCCGCTGGTTGACCGGGCGCAGCGTGCTGCCGAAGCCGAGCGACTGCAGGTACGCCTGGGCGGTGTTCACCCAGTGGTAGCCCATCACCTGCTCGAACTGGTCGGCGTCGCGGTGCCAGCCGGGGTACGCCCCGTTCACCGACACGGCGGCGTTGCCGGTGCTGCTCTTGACCACCACGTACTTCCCGGTGAGGGTGCCGGAGCCGTCCAGGTTGGTCAGCAGCACCGACCGGTACGCCCCGGCCAGCGCCGGGTAGTCGGTGTCCTTGTTGTCGGTCAGCGACTCGTCGCCGAGCTGCTGCACCGGGTTGGGGGCGAAGACCGTCGCGGTGGCGGTGTGGTCGTAGCCGTCGCCGGCCGCCTGGACGGTCGTGCCGCCGGCGACCAGCGCCGCGGTGACCGCCGAGGCGACCAGCGCGGAACGTCGGAGGTGGGGGTTCATCAAGATCCCTTCGGAGGTGGATCGATCCGCCGACACTAGGCTCCGGTGCGACCTGTGCCAACCCTCACCACCGGCAGGCCGGCGCGCCTGGCGAGGAAGGATCACCCGTGGAGACCGAACGGATCGGCCCGCCGCTGCGCGGCGGGGAGCGTGAGACCCTGCGTGCCTTTCTCGACTTCCACCGGGCCACCCTGGCCCTGAAGTGCGAGGGGCTGACCGACGACGAGCTGCGGCGGCCGGCCTCCCCGCCGTCCACGCTCAGCCTGCTCGGCCTGGTCCGGCACATGGCCGAGGTGGAACGTGCCTGGTTCCGCCGGATCATCGACGGCCAGGACGTGCCGCTGGTCTGGTCGGACAGCTTCGACTTCCAGCAGGCGTACGACACGACCGACGCCGACGTGGCGGAGGCGTTCGAAGCGTGGCGGCGGGAGGTCGAGCACGCCCGCCGGATCGAGCGCGAGGCCGAGTCCCTCGACGTCACCGCCTGGAACGAGCGCTGGGAGGAGGACGTCTCGCTGCGCCTGGTGATGCTCCACATGATCCACGAGTACGCCCGGCACAACGGCCACGCCGACTTCCTCCGCGAGGCGGTCGACGGCACCGTCGGCGTCTGACCGCCGGGGCGGGGTTGTCCGAAGCCCGACGCCGTGGGCGAGGTTGCTTGACCGGCCCGGTCCGCCGCCCGATTCTCGGCGCATGACGTCACCGACGACCGGCCGCCGGGAGCTGCTGGCGGGCGCGGTGCAGCGGCGCTCGGCGTTGAGCGAGCTGTACCGGCGACTGCACCGCCGGCCCGAACTGGGCCTGTGGCTGCCCGACACCCAGGCGGCGGTGCTCGACGCGCTGCGTCCACTGCCGCTGGAGGTGCGCACCGGTGCCGCCTCCAGCGCGGTGGTCGCCCGGCTCGCCGGCCGCGGTGACGCGCCACCGGTGCTGCTGCGCGCCGACATGGACGCGCTGCCGCTGACCGAGCAGACGGGGCTGTCGTACGCCTCCGAGGTGGCCGGTGCGATGCACGCCTGCGGGCACGACGCGCACACCGCCATGCTCGTGCAGGCCGCCCACCTGATCGCGGCCGCCGACCCGGGCCCGCCCGGGGACGTGATCCTGATGTTCCAGCCCGGCGAGGAGGGCCACGACGGCTGCCGCACCGTGCTGGCCGACGGGCTGCTCGACGGCGACTTCACCCCGGCGCGCGGGTACGCCCTGCACCAGTTCCCGGGGCTGCCGGCGGGCACGGTGGCCACCCGCCCGGGCCCGCTGCTGGCGGGCGCGGACGCCCTCTCCGTCACCGTACGCGGGGCGGGCGGCCACGTGGCCCTGCCGCACCTGGGCGTCGACCCGGTGCCGGTGCTCTGCGCCGTGGTGCTGGCCGTGCAGCAGATGGTCACCCGCCGCTTCGACGTGTTCGACCCGGTGGTGGTCACGGTGAACCGGCTGGACGCCGGCGTCCCCGGGGCCGGGATCATCCCGGACACGGCGACCGCCGCGGGCACCGTACGCACGTTCAGCGACGCCGCCCGGGCCCGGGTCGCCGAGCTGCTCGCCGAGGTGGCCAACGGGGTCGCCGCCGCGCACGGCTGCACCGCCGAGGTCCGCGTCGACCCGGGCTACCCGCCGACCGTCAATGATCCGGCGGAGGCCCGGTGGGCGCTGGCCACCGTGGCGGGCGTCCTCGGTGCCGAGCGGACGACGGAGCTGCCCACTCCGATGCCGGCCAGTGAGGACTTCGCCTACCTGCTGCGGCGGATGCCGGGGGCGATGCTGATCCTGGGCACCCGGCCAGCGGACGGGCCGGTGGCCCCGGTGCACTCGCCGCAGATGCGGTTGGACGAGTCCGCGCTGACCGCCGGGGTCGCCGCCCTCGCCGCGCTCGCCCTCACGCCGCGCTGACCGACCCGGTGCGAGGAAGGGGCCCCGCTGCACGCATTCGGTGGAGGCGGGTCCCCCTCTAACGCCGGGCCAGGGGAAGCCAGGCCAGCACGTCCTGGATCCGCGCGTCCCAGTACGCCCAGTCGTGCTCGCCGGGGGAGAAGCTCACGGTCAGCGGCACGCCCCGGTCGCGGGCGGTGTCGACGAAGCGGACGTTGTCCTCGTAGAGGAAGTCCTCGGTGCCGCAGGCGACGTAGAGGGCCGGCAGGTCACCGCCGGCGCGCGCCAGCAGCGCCACCGTGTCGTCGTCGGTGCCGGGGACCTGCCGGTCGCCCCAGACCGTGCGCCAGACCGCCGGGTCGAGCGGGGTGCTGGGGTGGTCGCGGCGGTGGGCCACGTCCAGCGCGCCGGAGAGGCTGGCCGCCGCGGCGAACCGTTCGGGGTGGCGCAGGGCCCACTTCATCGCGCCGTAGCCGCCCATCGACAGGCCGGCGACGAAGGTGTCCTCCCGGCGCCCGGAGAGCCGGAAGAACGTCCGGCACACCTCGGGCAGCTCCTCGGTGAGGAAGGTCCAGTACCGGTTGCCGTTGGCCTCGTCGGTGTAGAAGCTGCGGGCGACCTGCGGCATCACCACCGCCAGTCCCAGCGGCGCGACGTAGCGCTCGATCGCGGTGCGCCGGGTCCAGATGGTGTCGTCGTCGGTGAGCCCGTGCAGCAGGTAGAGCACCGGCGGGTCGCCGGCGACGTCGCCGCCGGGCACGCCGATGCCGGCCGCGCCGCGGTCGGGCAGGAGCACCGTCATCGAGGTGCCCATGCCGAGGGCCTCGGAGAAGAAGTCACATCGGATCCGCGCCACGAGGTCGGATCGTACGCGCCGCCGTGGGTGCCGGCGGGCCGGCGTACGCCGGGCCGGCCCGGGTCGAAGGCCCCGGGCCGGCCGTCCCGATCGGGCCCCGAAAGAGGGCGAATCGATCGTTCCTATTGCCCTCGGCCGTCGCGGAGGGACAGGATGACCAGGCGCGCCGGAAACACACCCGTAACCTGCGTGCAGCTGGTCTCTGTCACGAGGAAGTGGGAGTCAGTCATGAGCGACGTGTCGACGGCACTGGGTGTGCGTCTCTACCCGGACCTGGTCGAGCAGGGCGGACTGGCCCCCGCGCTCACCGACGTGGCCACCCGTCACGGGCTCGACGTCGGCCGGGTGACCGCCCCCGACCAGGGCCGGGCCCGCTTCACCTGCGCCGAGATGTCCTCCGACCGGGGGGTGGTCTGCGTCGGTCTCGGCGCCCAGGCCCGCTACTTCATGATCGATCTGCGGGTGGCCGGCGAGGTCGAGGCCCGGGGCGACGCCACCGACCTGCGCCAGGTCGCCGAGGTGGCCGCGGCGTGGCGGGGCGGCCTGACCGTCGCCGAGCTGACCGCCCGGTTCCCCTTCATGGAGCAGATGAAGCACTACCCGGTGGCCCAGGCCGGCTGACCCCGCCCGGGGCGTCGCGCCGGGCGTAAACCGGTCGCGCGGTCGGCCGTCCTCCTCCAGGATCTGCTCATCCCGATCCGGCCGGACCACCGGCCGGGCCGGTCGCGGACGAGGGGGCCGGAGATGAGACGTCGACGGATGGGCCGGTGAGCGACGGCACCCGGCCGTCCGAAGCGGCCCTGACCAGCCGGCTCCGGCTGCACCGCCGCGAGTGGCGGCACGCCGGTCGCGACTACCAGGTGATCAGCCTCCGTCCCGGGGATCCGGCCCGGTACGCGGTACGCCGGGAGCGCCACTTCACCGTGGTCAGCTCCGACCTGACCGGTGCCCGCCTGCTGGGCCGGCTGCTCTGGGGGCTGGCGTACCAGCCCCGGCCCGACACCCTGCTGGTGCTCGAACCGGCCCGGATGGTCCCCGACCACGAGGACGGCACGCCGAGCCCGCCCGTGGTGTTCACGGTGGCGCCCCGCACGGTGCTCAGCCCCGCCGTCGCCCGTGGGCTGCGCTCCGGCGCCCTGTGGCGGATCCGCCCGGCCGGCACGGTCACCTGGAACACGGCCGGTTATCCCGCCGCGCTCGCCGCCCGGTTCGGCGGGGTCGGGGCCGAGCCGTACCAGCCGGACCCGCCCGGCGCGCAGCTGCACGCCACCGACGCGGTGCTGACCGTCGCCGCCGTGCCGGCGCTGCTGCGGCGTTGGGCGGTGCTGGTCGGCCAGGCCGGCTGTCACTGGTACAGCGACGAGTCGTGCACCGAACCGGACTGGGTGGCCGGCTTCGACGTGCACGCCGTCCGGCACTTCCACCGCCTCGTGTCGGTGGCGCGGCGGGCCCGTGCCGAGGTGCTCGCCGAGCCCGACCGGCCCACCGAGCCGGCACTGGTCGCGGCCCGGGTCCGCGCGCACATCGAGGTGGTGGCGGCGCGCCGCCCCGGGCCGTGGGACGTCGCCCCGTCACCCCGGCCCGGCCGGGTCATCCCGGGGCCGGTGCCGTGACCGGGCGGGGCCAGCGGGCCCGTACCGCGTCGACGTGGGTGTCGCGCGAGGTGGGACCCCCGAACCGGAGCCGGTCGTAGCCGGTGAACGCGGGTTCGAGCGCGTCCAACTCGTCGACCCACCCGTGCAGCCGTTCCCGCCAGGTCGCCGAGCCGGCGTCCGGCTGGGCCGGTGCGGCGCCGATCGCCGCCGTGAGCTCGTCCTTGCGCTGGATGTTCTCCGGGGTGACCCGGTGCAGGCAGACGTATTGGCCGCTGAGGTAGGCGTCCCACTCGGCCGTGCCGTGGGCCGGGTCCGTCCACTGCCGGATGAACCACGCGGGCAGCCGCGCCACGCCGCCGGCTCGTCCGGCCAGCGCGAACAGGTCGGCCGGGACCATCTGCGCGCCGTCCGAGCGCAGGTAGCCGGGCAGCGGCAGCCGCCGGTCGAGCATCAGGCGGCGTACGTCGTCAGGGTCCTGCCCGGTCGCCGTGCACAGCTCGTCGAGCACGACGAACTGCGTGCTCACGTACGCGTCGTCCGTCGGGGTCATCGGGTGTGTCCCGTTGACCTCGCGGAACCGTGCCGCCACCTGTTGCCGCAGATCCACCCCGGTCACCTCCCTCGGTCCGGATCAGGTTAGGGCCGGGAGTGTTCGGTGGCCACCGAAACGTCGTCGTCCGGGCGCCGGGCCTGCACATAGTGCAGTGCGGGCCACCGGTCCCCGGCGCCGGTCGGGGTGAATCCCGCTTCCCGGATCAGGCCGGCGAGGTCCGGCATCGGGTGGTGGCGGCGGGCGCGGCGGGCCAGCCCGACGAAGAGGCCGGCCAGGCGGTGGTGGCGCGGCTCGGCGCGGAAGTCGGCGATCAGCAGCCGCCCGCCGGGCCGGAGCACCCGGCGCATCTCGCGCAGCGCGGTGACCTGCTCGTCCGGCGGGAGATGGTGAATCGCGAGGCTGGAGACCACCGCGTCGAAGGTGCCGTCGGGGTGGGGCAGCGCCTGCGCGCCGGCCACCTGGAAGGTGCAGTTGGCCGGTGACCGGGTCGCGGCGTACCCGATGACCGACGCGGACGGGTCGATCCCGACCGCCACCCCGATGGGGCCGACGGCTCGGGCCGCCCGCCGGGTGAGGTATCCGGTGCCGCAGCCGACGTCGAGCACCCGGTCGCCGGGGCCGATGCCGGCCAGCGCGACAAGGCCGTCATAGACCTGGCGGCGGCGACCCCACATGCCGATCCGCGCGGCCCACTCGTAGCGCCGGGCGTCCTGGATCAGGATGCCGTGCTGGTGCTCCTGGTGCGGGTGGTGTCGGTTCATCGGGGCTCCCGTCCGGACGGTTTTGCGATACATACTGTCTAGTACGCGACGAAACGCCGCGACAAGGTCGCGCTGTACGATGGGCGAGTGCCGAAGTTGTGGAACGAGACGATCGAGGCGCACCGCCGCGCGGTGCACGACGCGATCCTGGACGCGACCGTGGAGCTGGCCGCCGAGCACGGGGCGATGACGGTGACCATGTCCCAGATCGCGGAGAAGTCCGGTATCGGGCGCGCCACCCTCTACAAGTACTTCCCGGACGTCCCGGCGATCCTGCTCGCCTGGCGCGACCGCGAGATCGCCACCCATCTGGCCCGGCTCGTCGAGGCCCGGGACCGCTCCGACGAGCCCGGCCGGCGGCTGGCGGCGGTCCTCGACACGTACGCCGGCAACCAGCGCGACCGGCTGCGGCACCACGCCCTGCTCGGCCCCGAACTCGGGGCGCTGCTGCACCGCCACCACCACGCCACCGACGCCCACCGGCAGGTCACCGAACTGCTGCGCGACCTGATCGCCGACGCCGCCCGGTCCGGATCGGTGCGCGCCGACGTGCCCCCGGCCGAGCTGGCCACGTACTGCGTGCACGCGCTGCACGCCGCCGCCGCCCTGCCGTCCGCCGCCGCGGTCCGCCGGCTCGTCGCCGTCACCCTCGCCGGCCTGCGTACGCCCTGACGGCGAATATCCGTTGCGGTGCCCCGGCTCCGCGCTTACCGTGAACGGGCAACGTCAACCGGATCCACACCCCAGGGAGCCCACCGTGTCGCAGCAGTACCGCACCACAGCCGAGCGGCCCGCGCCGCGCGGTGGTGCCCTGCTGCCGGAAGGCAACCTGGGCTCCTGCCGACGGCAGTGGTGGCAACCGGGGTGGTGGCGCGACTAGCGCCGGCGCGACACACGCGCAGCCGCCCGCCCCCCACCGGGGACCGGGCGGCTTTTTCGTTCCTCGCCCAGGGGCGTAGCTCAACGGAAGAGCACCGGACTCCAACTCCGACGGTTGCAGGTTCGAATCCTGTCGCCCCTGCGTCATCAGTCCCGGCCCACCGCCGGCGACCTCGCTGTTTCTCAACTCCACAGTGGACGGCATGAGCACGATCCCGGCCGGCGCAAACACGCGCCGGCCGGGCATCCGGGACGAGGGAGCTGGCTGACCCGCTCGCCTTGGGCGCGAGAGACACGCGGTTCGATTCCGCGGTCCCGGACTGGTGGGGACGGCGGACCAGCCGTCCCCGCACCGGGCCGTTGGAGCAGACGGAAGCTCACCCGGCTCTCACCCGGGAGGTCGCGGGTTCGAACCCCGCACGGCCCACACCGGTCCCCACCGGGACCACCCCCGCGGTCGTAGCGCAGTCCGGCAGCGCGTCACCCCGCCACGGTGAAGATCGCCGGTTCGAATCCGGCCGACCGCTCGGACACGACATGAGGATCAAGGAGACGACGATGGGTTTCACCCCGCTGGCCGGTACCCGGGCGCCGGTCCGGGTCTGGACCGACCCGTACACCATCGAGGCGCAGGCGGCGAAGCAGCTGCGCAACATCGGCGCGCTGCCCTGGGTGCAGGGCGTCGCCGTGATGCCGGACGTGCACTTCGGCAAGGGCGCCACGGTCGGCTCGGTGATCGCGATGCGCCAGGCCGTCTCGCCCGCCGCCGTCGGCGTCGACATCGGCTGCGGCATGTCGGCGGTGCGCACCTCGCTCACCGCAGCCGACCTGCCGGACGACCTCGCCGGGCTGCGCAGCGCGATCGAGGCCGCCATCCCGGTCGGCTTCCGGATGCGCGACGACGCCGTCGACCCGCGGCGCGTCCCGGGCCTGGAGCAGCGCGGCTGGGACGACTTCTGGCGGCGCTTCGGCACCCTCGACCGGCGGGTGGCGCAGCTGGAGACCCGGGCCCAGCGGCAGCTCGGCACCCTCGGCGGCGGCAACCACTTCATCGAGGTCTGCCTGGAGCAGGGCGGCCCCGACGACGGTCGGGTCTGGCTGATGCTGCACTCCGGCTCCCGCAACATCGGCAAGGAGCTCGCCGAGCGGCACATGGCCGTGGCCCGGGGGCTGCCGCACAACGTCGAGCTGCCCGACCGGGACCTCGCGGTGTTCCTCGCCGGCACCCCGGAGATGGACGCCTACCGCCGGGACCTCTGGTGGGCGCAGGAGTACGCGCGCCGCAACCGGGCCGTCATGCTCGCCCTGCTCTGCCAGGTGGTGCGGGAGACCTTCCCGCAGATCGGCTACGACGAGCCGATCTCCTGCCACCACAACTACGTGGCGGAGGAGACCTACGACGGGGTGGAGGTGCTGGTGACCCGCAAGGGCGCCATCCGGGCCGGCGCGGGGGACCTGGGCATCATCCCCGGCTCGATGGGCACCGGCTCGTACATCGTGCGCGGCAAGGGCAACCTCGACGCGTACTGCTCGGCGTCGCACGGGGCCGGCCGGCGGATGTCGCGCGGGCAGGCGAAGCGGACGTACAGCACCGAGGACCTGGCCCGGCAGACCGCCGGCGTCGAGTGCCGCAAGGACGCCGGGGTGGTCGACGAGATCCCCGGCGCGTACAAGGACATCACCCAGGTGATGGCCCAGCAGGAGGACCTGGTCGAGGTGGTGGCACACCTCAAGCAGGTCGTCTGCGTGAAGGGTTGACACCCGACCGGCGCCCCTCGGGGGGACGGGGCGCCGGTCACCCCGCCCCGATGGCGTAGCGGAGAACGCGTCGGACTACGAATCCGAAGATCCCAGGTTCGAATCCTGGTCGGGGCACGCCGATGCGAGCTGGTGCAACAGGCAGCACGTCCCTCTCTGGAAGGGAAGGTTGGAGGTTCGAGTCCTCCGCTCGCAGCTTCGCCCTCGTGGCCCAACGGCAGAGGCAGCGGCATGAGGTGCCGCACGGTGCGCGTTCGAATCGCGCCGAGGGCACGTGCTCAGGCCCGGGTGGCCCAACGGTAGAGGCACCGCCTTCAGGAGGCGGCCAGTGTGCGTTCGAATCGCACCCCGGGTACGCACGGCGGGGTCGGTCCCCGCCGCTCATGCCCCCGTGGCGCAGCGGAGAGCGCACCAGGTTCCGAACCTGGGGGTCGCTGGTTCGAATCCAGCCGGGGGCACGGCAGCACACCCGACCGGGTGCCCGAATGGTGAGGGGACGGTCTGCAGAACCGTCATATGCGGGTTCGAATCCCGTCCCGGTCTCCACCCGCCGTCCACTGTGGCAGCATCACCCGATACTCAGGCGGGCTCGTGGTCGGGGCCCCGGGTGAGGCTGGCGATGTCGCGCTGCGGGTCCGGTGCGTCCGCGAGTACCGTCGCGGTGGCGCGCAGCACGGGCGCGGACGCATCCCCCAGCGCGTCCAGGGCGAGCCGGGCGTCCTTGGCCGCCAGCGAGACGGCGAACGCGGCGTCCGTGGCGGTCGCCCGGGCGACCGCGCCCCCGAGTGGTCCAGCGGCCAGGGCATCGAGCGCGGTACGCCGGTCGACGCCGACCGCATCGGCGACCGCCAGCGCGTCGGCGACGGCCGCCACGGCGGTGACCAGCCCGGTGTTGAGCACCAGCTTCAGGGCGGCCCCCCGCCCCGGGCCGCCGCAGCGGCGCAGCGTGCCGAGCTGCTCCAGCACCGGCGCGACCCGGTCGACGGCCTCGTCCGCGCCGCCGGCCAGCACGGTGAGCCGACCGGCCCCGGCCGCCGCCGCGCTGCCCGCGACGGGCGCGTCCACCAGCGGTACGCCGGCCGGCAGCAGCGCGGCCAGCTCCGGGACGGCGTCCGGGCCGACTGTGGACATCTCGATCACGTGGGTGCCGGGGCGCAGTGCGGTCGCCGCGGAGCGCAGCGTCTCCCGTACCGCGGTCGCGTCGGTGAGCATGGTGATCACCACGTCGGCGTCCCGGACCGCCTCGGCCGGGGTGGCGGCGGCGTGCGCCCCGGCGTCGACCAGCTGCGTGGTGCGCTCCGGGGTGCGGTTCCAGACGGTGAGCCGGTGGCCGGTGGCCAACAGGCGGCGGCCCATGGCGGTACCCATGGTGCCGGTGCCGAGCAGTGCGATGACGTCCATGCCGGGAACGCTAGATCGCCCACAGCCATGCCACCAGCGATTGTCCGGAATCCCGGGCCAGGCCTGGAACGCATGGAGAATGTAGGTGGACCGGCAAGCTCGGCCGTGTCGCGGCCTGGTTGGGGGTCGCCCTGGTGCCCGCGCTCGCCGTCCGGGCCATCCCGCCGGCCCGTCGGTTACGAGGTCAGCTCAGCGAGCCGTTCGATCCACCGGTCGCGCTTGCGCACCACGAACCGGTACTCGACGCCGTCCCTGGTCAGCACGGCCAGCCCGTTCGGCACGAACCCCATGTTGCGGTACTTCCGGGTGCCGACGATCTGTCCCACGGGGATGTCCAGGGGGGCCGTCTGCAGGTTCAGCGCGTGCGCCCGGAACGACAGGTGCTGATCGGTCAGGGTCAGTCGACCCCCGACCGACTCCGCTCCGCGCCAGAGGTTCGCCATGGCACGGAGCACCACGTGGTCGCCGTTGTTCATCGACACCCTCCCGGTCGTCAGGTGCTGGCGGTTGCTGATGTTACGAGCGGGGCCGCGATCGTGGGGGCCGGCGGTGACGAGGTGTGCCGGACCGGCCGAAGCGGACCAACGTACGAATCCCTGCGTTGCCGGCGTTCCCCCTTGAAACGGCGCTGGTGTGACTCAAGTCACACAGCACCCTTTCAGGGTGACCGTCCGTGATGTGTGCAGCTCGGGCAGCGACTGGGTCGCGGATCGATCAACTTGCCGCCGTCTCTCGCCCGGTGCGGGTGAGCGTTCGGGACAGCGGCGGAGGCGCGACCCTCCCTATCGTCCGTGCCACTGCTCCGCTACGGGGATGGGGTGTGACGGTGGCGCGTCGATGGCATCGTGGGCTGGCTGGTGGAGTGGCGGCTTTCTTGGCCGTCACCGCGATGGCGGTACCGGGGGCGGGCGGTGCTGCGGCAGCACCGGCATGCACCGGGGTGGCCGGCTCGGAAGCGGGGGCGTTGGCACTGGCCGCCTCCTGCCGCGAGCCGGTGGTGGTGGACGGCACCCGCACGGAGTTGGCACAGGTGGTCGCGCAACCGGACGGCCGGCTGCGGTACGAGGCGGCGGTGGTTCCGCAGCGGACCCGCACGGCGGGTCGCTGGGCGGACGTCGACCTCGACCTCGCCCGCGCGGGCGACGGCTCCTGGCGGCCGGCGGTGTCGGTGGCCGACGTGACCTTCTCCGGCGGCGGCACGGGTCCGCTCGTGACGCTGCGCCGCAACGGCAGCACGATGACGATGTCGTGGCCCCGGGGGCCGCTGCCGGCCCCCACCGTCTCCGGCGACTCGGCCACCTACGCCGACGTGCTCGCCGACGTCGACCTGGTGGTGCGCGCGACGCCGACCGGCTTCACCCACGTGCTGAAGGTCAAGTCGGCGAAGGCGGCGACGAACCCGGCGGTGCGCGAGGTGCGGTTCGGCCTCGGCGGCGACGCCGCGGTGGGCGCCGGTCCGGACGGACGGCTGCGCGCGACGGTCGGCCGGAACGTGCTCGCCTCGTCGGAGTCGGCCGTCATGTGGGACTCGCGGGCCGAGACGGGAAACCGGCCGTCGGCGGCGCCGCGGGCGGGCGAGGCGGCCCCACGCTCCACCGCCGCGGCCGCCGGTGACGCGGCCCGACTCGCCCCGGTGGCCGTGCAGGTCGCCGGGGGCGATCTCGTGCTGCGTCCGGACGCGAAGCTGCTGGCCGCGCCGGACACCGTGTTCCCGCTCTTCGTCGACCCGGCCTGGTCGGTCTACAAGACGAAGTGGGCGTACGCCACCAACAACAACTCCTCCAACACCGACTACTCGGTGGCCAGGGTCGGCCTGAACCCGGACACGGGAGCGCTGTACCGGTCGTTCTTCGAATTCCCGACGACCGCCAACAGCGTTTCGCTGAAGGGCAAGCACATCGAGTCGGCGTACGTGCAGATGAAGCTCGACCACTCCTGGTCGTGCGGGGACACCATCGCCTCCATGTACCTGACGCCGGCCATCAACGCCACCATGAAGGCCAGCTGGTCGACCATGGGCCTGACCAAGTTCCTCGACGCCGCGTACGGCCACGCCAACGAGTCCGGCGGCTGCTCGTCCATCCAGCCCGACATGATCATGAACTTCTCCGGCACGACGGTCACCAGCCAGGTGCAGGCCGCCGCGACCGGCAACTGGAACACCCTCACCGTCGGCTTCACCGCCCGGGCCTCGGACGGATCGGGCGAGTCAACGCAGGACCGCTGGAAGAAGTTCTTCCCGGCCGATGCGAAGCTGATCGTCGATTACGACACCAAGCCGGGTGTGCCCAACGGCCTGCAGGTGGCTCAGGTGGCCTGCCCCGCGTCCGGCGTGCTGACCGTCGGCACGCTGAGCCCGACCTTCTCGGCGGTGTTCCCCGACGGTGACCCGGCGGACTCGCTGACAGCCTCCTGGGAGTGGATCGAGGTGCCGAGCGGCGGCATCGGCACGGTCACCGACACCTACCCGACCCGCAAGACCGCGCCGGCGGCCAAGAGCGGCATCAGTCCGAACACCCGGACGACCAGCGCGGCGGTATCGGTGCTCTCCGGCAAGACCTACGCCTTCCGGGCCAGGGGCACCGACAAGAGCCCGTACAACATCACCGGCTCCTGGTCCGGGTGGTGCCAGTTCGCGGCCGACACCACCCGGCCGCCGGTGACGGCCCGAATGATCACCGTGCCCGCCGGTCCGGGCCTGAAGGGCCGGGTCCGGATCGAGTCGACGGCGACCGACGTCACCAAGTTCCGGTACGGCTGGGACGCGGCGACGAAGGAGGTGGCGGCCCAGGGCACCAACCCGAAGTACGCCGAGGTCGACCTGACCGCCCTGAGCTTCGGCACGAACGTGCTCTACGTGAAGGCCATCGACGCCACGCTCAACGAGGGCAACGGGTCGGTGGAATTCAGCGTCCGACACCCGTCCGGTCCGGTCGCCAGGTGGGGCCTGGAGACCTACCCGGGCATCAACCAGGCGGCGGCGCTGGCGGACGCCGCGCCTGCCCCGGTCAACTCCCCGCTGACCGCGACGAACGTCAGTTGGCCCAGCAACGTACACCTGGTCGGCGGACAGACCGCCACCTTCAACGGCACCTCGTCGGCGGCCACGGCGCCGAGCGTGCTGTCCACGGCCGACTCGTTCAGCGTGGCCGCCTGGGTGCGTGTGACGGCGATGCCGACCGCCGACACGGTGGCTCTGACCCAGGACGGCACGGACGCCGGTGGATTCCTGCTGGGTACCCGGATGGTCGGCTCGCCGGCCGTCGCCAAATGGTCGTTCTCGATGAAGGACAACTCGGCTCAGTCCAGCACCACACGGGCCGCGACCCAGGACATCGCCTCGGTCGAACTCGGCCAGTGGGTGCACCTGGCGGGCGTCTATGACAAGCCGGCCGGCAAGATCCGCCTCTACGTCAACGGTGAACTCGCTATGGAGTCGGCCGGGCCGAGCACACCGTGGCAGGCCACCGGTGTCTTCGCGGTGGGGCGCGGCTTCGTCGGTGGGGCCGCGGACAAGTGGTGGAACGGCTCCATCGCGACTGTGCAGGCCTTCGACCGGGTGCTGGTGCCGCACGACTTCACCGGTCAACTCGCCACCGAGCCGGGCTCCAGCGGGTTCAACGAGCCGGGGATCGCGTCCCCGGTCCGGGTGGGCGACTGGGACTTCGAGGCGGCGGTGTCCTGCTACACCGCCGATGTCTCCGACACCTGTGAGGCACCGGACTCGACGACCGCCTGGGGTCGGTGGCAGGCGCTGACGCGGGGCTCCGAGGTCGCCGCGGGGTACGGCGGCGGCCAGGGGCTGTGGCTCGACTACCAGTACTTCCCGGACGACGGCTTCACGGAGGCCACCCAGGAGTACGGGCGCAGCGCGACCAAGCTCGACCCGAACGACAGTGACGGCAACGGCATCACGGAGTGGCAGGACACGCCCGTACTGCGCACCGATGACTCGTTCACCATCTCCGCCTGGGTGATGCTGGGCAACGAGGGGATGCGGACGGCTCTCTCCCAGCGGGGCGTGCACGAGAGCGCCACCTGGTTGAAGTTCGACTCGGCCGTCAACAAGTGGCAGTTCATCGTCACCGACGAGGACGTCACCACGAGTCCCACCGCGAGCGTGCGGTCAACGAATCCCGCCGAGTCCGGCGTCTGGACCCATCTCGCGGGGGTGTACGACGCAGGCCGCAAGGAGATCCGTCTCTACGTCAACGGCCTCCTGGAAGGTACGCAGGCCGTCAGCTTCACGCCGATGGCCTCGAACGGGCCGTTGCTGGTGGGCCGCACCTGGTATCACGACCAGATGGTCGACCAGTGGGTCGGCGGCATCGACAACGTCTCGGTCTTTCAGGGCGCGATGACGGACGCGGCGATGTTCTCCTTCTACAACTCGCAGGTCCCCGCGACCCCCGGGGTGAACACCTTGAATCGGGGCGAGAGCCTGACGCCGGGCCAGTACCTGCGCTCCGACGTCGGCAACTACCAGTTGCTGATGCAGGACGACGGCAACCTGGTCCTCACCCAGGCCGGCTTCCCGATCTGGGACACCGGCACCTGGGGCAACCCCGGCGCGTACACCATCTTCCAGACCGACGGCAACGTCGTGGTCTACACCGGTGCCCGCGTCCCGCTCTGGGACACCAAGACCTGGTCGACCACGGCCGACCGACTGGTGCTGCGCGACGACGGCGACCTGGTGCTGCTCGATCCCGGCGGCACCATCCTGTGGCGCCGCTGACCCGGCACTGACTCTTTCACTCCCGCCCGGCCGCACCGGCTGGGCGGGAGCACCCCCCGCGGCACCGACCCGTTCGGTCGCCGCACTCGAACCTGCCGCCCACCGGCGGTTGTCGGAGAGGAAAAGCTCATGTCGGCACGGTCTGTGCGCGGCCTGCGGCGGGTGCGCCGCACTCTTCTCGGTACGAACAGTCGCCGGATGACCCTGGTCGGCTCCGTGGTGGCAGCGCTGGTGCTGTCACTGGTGCCGTACGTCCCGGCGCAGGCGGCGGCACCCCGCCGTCCCGCGAAGCCGCCGGTGGAGAAGTTGGACCACGACGGCAGCCCGATCGCGGGCGGCCGGGCCTGGCGGCAGAACCGGGTAAAGCCGGCGGCGACGCGGACACCGCGCTGGCCTGCGCCGGCGACCGCACGGGTCGAGCTGCCACCCGCCGGGGCCCGACTGGCACGGAGCCGGGGTGTGCAGGCGGGCTCGATGCCGGTCTGGGTCGACCGTGGTGCCGGGAAGGCCGGCGAGCGGCTCTCTCGGCTCGACGTACGGATCATGGATCGGGCGGCCCTGCCCCAGGCCTGGCGCGACGGCCTGTTGTTGAAGCTGACCAGCCCGCAGGGCGCGCCGGTTGCGACGGCGAAGGTGTCCGTCGACTACGACGCCTTCCGCCACGCGGTGGGCGGCTCGTGGGCGTCTCGCCTGCGCCTGTGGCAGGTGCCGGAGTGTGCCCTCACCGCAGCCGCCGGCCGGGACTGCCGATCGGTGCCGCTACGCACCAGCAACGACACTGCGGCGGGCGTCGCCACCGCCGACGTCAGCGTCACCTCAGACACTGCGGGGGCGGCGCGCTCCTACCTGATGCTGGCCGCCGCGTCCGCCGGCGCCGACGGCGACTTCGGCGCGACCGGGCTCGCTCCCTCCTCCACCTGGTCCAGCGGCGGCAGCGCCGGCGACTTCTCCTGGAACTACCCGCTGCGGATGCCGCCGGCTTCCGGCCCTGCACCGACGATCGGCTTGAACTACTCCTCCTCCGCCGTCGACGGGCGCTCCGAGGTCACCAACAACCAGCCGTCCTGGATCGGCGAGGGCTTCGACTACACCCCCGGCTACATCGAGCGGCGCTACGTGCCCTGCGCCGACGACCTCAAGAACGGCGCGACCAACACCGCGAGCAGCGGTGACCAGTGCTGGCGCTCCGACAACGCCACCATGAGCCTGAGCGGGCACGGCGGTGAGCTGATCTTCCAGGCCGGGAAGGGCTGGCACTCGCGGGCCGAAGACGGCTCGAAGGTCGAGAAGCTGACCGGGGCGGCCAACGGCGACGCCGGCGACCCGACCTACGGCGACGTGGGGGAGTACTGGAAGGTCACCACCACCGACGGCACCCAGTACTTCTTCGGCCTGCACAACCTGCCCGGCGAGACGACCACCACCAACTCCACCCTCACCGTGCCGGTCTTCGGCAACCACACCGGCGAACCCTGCCACAAGGCCACCTTCGCCGGCTCGGACTGCGTACAGGCCTGGCGATGGAACCTCGACTACGTCGTGGACGTGCGCGGCAACACCATGTCGTTCTGGTACGGCAAGGAGACCAACAAGTACGCCCGGAACAGCACCGACTCGGACGTGGTCTCCTACGACCGGGCCGGCTACCTCACCCGCATCGACTACGGCACGTACGACCGGACCGCGGCGACGCACGGCGTCACCGAGCGCAACGTCAACCCGTACGCGCAGGTGGTGTTCGACACCGACATGCGCTGCTTCACCAACTGCGGCACCGAGGCTGCCCCGGTGAAGGCGAGTTGGAAGGACACTCCCTGGGACCAGGAGTGCAAGGGGTCGACCTGCCCCCAGCAGTACTCGCCGACGTTCTGGACGGCCAAGCGACTGAAGACGATCACCACCCGGGTCTGGGACACCACCAAGACGACACCCGCGTGGCAGGACGTCGAGTCGTGGACGCTGTCGCACACCTTCTCGGCCACGGCCGACTCCACCCACGAGGGGCTGTGGCTGGACCGGATCGACCACGCGGGTCTGGTGGGCGGCACCATCACCCTGCCGCCGGTGACGTTCGGGGCGGAGTCGCTGCCGAACCGCGTCTACACCGAGCACGGCACCACCGACAACTGGCTGCGGATCTCCAGCATCGTCACCGAGACCGGCGCGCGCATCAAGGTCGACTACTCGCTGCCCGAGTGCACGGCGGCCATCGTCGACACGTTGGCCCCCGAGTCCAACACCCGGCGCTGCTACCCGGTCCGGGTCCCGGACCCGGCCGACCCCACCGGGCAGAAGCTGGTCACCGAGTGGTGGCACAAGTACCGGGTCGAGCACGTGGCCGAGGACGACGTCCAACTCCTCGGCGGTCACCAGTCGCCGACCAAGCACACCTGGTACGAGTACGTCGGCGCCCCGGCCTGGCACTTCGACGACGACGACGGCCTGACCCGGCCGGACCGCAAGACCTGGGGCCAGTGGCGCGGGTACGCGCAGGTGAAGACCCGGGTCGGCGACGACGGCAGCCCGCAGACCCTGGCCGTCACGACGTTCCTGCGCGGAATGCACGGGGACAAGCTCAGCCCGACCGGCGGCACCCGTACCGTGACCGTGCCCGCGTCGCTGGGCTCGGAGACGGTCTACGACGAGGACCAGTTCGCGGGTCAGGTCCGGGAACAGGTCGTCTACAACGGCGTCGAGTCCAAGCCGGTGTCGAAGACGGTGAACGTTCCGTGGCGGTCGAACGCCACCGCCAGCCGCACCATCAACGGCGACACGGTGGAGGCGCGGTTCGTCAACACCCAGGCCACCTACGCCGCCACGGCCCTCGGCGTGGACGGCGCCCGCGGGTGGCGCACCTCGCGCGGCCGGACCAGCTACGACCAGACGTACGGCACGCTCAACTGGTCGCAAGACGACGGCGACATCACCGTGACCGGCGACGAGAAGTGCATCAGCTATACCTACAACCGTAACCTGGCCAAGAACCTCACCAAGCTGGTCAAGCAGACCACGGCCACCGCGCTGCCCTGCGGCAACAGCCCGACCAGCGTCGATGACGTCATCTCCGACGCCCGTACCTACTACGACGGCGCGTCGAGCGTCGACACGGTGCCGACATTCGGCTCCGCTACCAGGACCGAGCAACTCAAGGACTGGACCGTCGGCACCGGCACGGTGTGGCAGACGACCTCCCAGGTGACCTACGACAGCACCGGTCGGGAGCACACCTCGGCCGACGTGAACAACAGCGTCACCACGACGGACTACGTCCCGGCGGTCGGTGGACCGGTCACGCAGGTGACCACCACCAACCAGCTCAGTTGGAAGTCCGTGGAGACGATGAACCCGTACTGGGGCTCGACCACGAAGGCCACCGACCCGAACGGCAAGATCACCAACGAGGCGGACTACGACGCGCTCGGCCGCGTGTCGAAGGTGTGGGCACAGGGCTGGTCGAGGACCGACAATCCGAGCCAGCCGTCGAACCAGTACGCCTACACCTTTGCGCCGAACCGGGACAACTACCCGTATGTCACGACTCGCAGTCTGAACCCGGACGGCAACTATCTCACCAGCTACCAGGTCTTCGACGGGTGGCAGCGCCCGCGGCAGACCCAGTCGTTGTCCCTGGGGGGCAGCGGCGATCGGGTGGTCACCGACACCATCTACGACGAGTACGGGCGCATTTCCACCACGTACGGCGCGCACGCCGAGACCGGGGCGCCCTCGGGGGTGCTGTGGTGGGAGCCGGAGTGGTCTCTGCCGGCGGTGAACAAGGTCCTCTTCGACCAGGCGTCCCGCCCCACCGGCGCCGTCTTCCTCGCCGGTGACGACGTCACGAACCTGGTGGAGAAGTGGCGTACGGTCACCAGCTACGAGGGCGATCTGACCAAGGTCACGCCACCGGCCGGTGGCACGCCCACCACCACGGTCACCGACATCGAGGACCGCACCGTGGCGCTGCGGCAGCACACCACCACCGCCGGCGTGAACGGGGCGTACCTGGAGACCACGTACGCCTTCAACCGCAAGGGCCAGGCGACGAAGACCGTCGACTCCGACGGCAACGAGTGGACCAACGAGTACGACGCCAAGGGTCGGCTCTGGCGGACCACCGACCCGGACAAGGGCACCACGACGAGCAGCTTCTACGACGACGATTCTCTGCAGAGGACCGTCGACGCCCGCGGCGAGACGCTGTGGTACAGCTACGACCAGTTGGGCCGCAAGACCCAGCTTCGCGACGACTCGGCGACCGGTCGCCTGCGCGCCGAGTGGAAGTACGACGCGCTCTACAGCGGGCAGGGTGGCTTCAAGGGGCAGTTGACGCAGGCCATCCGGTACGAATACGACTCGGGCGGCACGGCGAGCGCCTACAAGTGGCAGGTGCGCGGCTTCAACGAGCGGTACCAGCCCACCGGCACGAACTATGTCATCCCCCCGATCGAGGCCGGCCTGAACGGCACCTACGTCTACGCCTACGGGTACTCCGCGTTCACCGGAGCGCCCACGTCGATCGCCTATCCCGCGGCCGGCGGGCTGGTCACCGAACAGTTGACCACCGATTACGACGCCACCACCGGGATGCCGACCCGGTTCGACACCAGCCTGACCGGTTCCCCGGGCACGATCGCGACCGCCAGCTACACGGCGTACGGCGACCGGAAGGGCTCCATCTACAAGGTTCCCGGGAACGCTGAGTTCGCCCAGGACATCGTCTACCGGGACGAGGCGACCCGACGCGTGGACCGGGTGACCGTCGAACGGTCCACGGTCACCGGCACCATCTCGGATCGGAGGTACTCCTACAAGGACGCCGGCAACATCACGTCGATCGCTGACACCCCTCAGGTCGGTCAGGCAGATGTCCAGTGCTTCCGTGACGACGCGCTGGGCCGGCTGAAGAGTGCGTGGACCGTGAAGACCGGGGTCTCCTGCGACGTGGACCCGGCCCTCACCAACCTCGGCGGGCCTGCGCCGTACTGGCAGGACTGGACGTTCAACAGCACCGGCAGCCGGCGGATCCAGACTGACCACGCGAGTGGCGGGGACAGCACCCGCAGCTACCTGGTGCCGGACGGCGGTCAGGGCGTGGTGCGGCCGCACGCGGTCACCCAGATGACCAAGGACGCCCCCGGGCAGTCCACGGTTATCAACAAGTACGACTACGACGCCACCGGAAACATGACCTGCCGCCCGGCGGGTGTCGCGGCGAACGACTGCGGCACCGCGAAGGCAGGCAGTCAGACGTTGGCATGGGATGCGGAGGGCAGACTGGCCACGGTCAGCAGCGCCGGCACGACCATCGAGACCAACGTGTACGACGCCGACGGGGCCCGCCTCGTCCGCCGCGACGCCACCGGCACCACCCTCTACCTGCCGGGGCAGGAGATCCGCCGGGAGGGAAGCGTCAATATCGGCACCCGGTACTACAGTTTCGCCGGGGAGACCTGTGCCAGTCGCAAGGGCAGCTCGGCGATCGCCGATTTGACCTGGCTGTTCGACGATCACCAAGGAACCCAGCAGATTGCCGTCAACGCCGGCACCCAGATTGTGACCGTGCGTCGGCAGACACCTTACGGTGTGTCCCGTGATCCGAGCGCCACCTGGGTCAACGGCAAGGGCTTCGTCGGGGGCGACATCGACCCGACCAACCTGGTCAATATCGGCGCCCGCCAGTACGACCAGGTGTTGGGGCGGTTCATCTCGGTCGATCCCGTGATGAATCTGTCCGACCCTCAGCAGTGGAACGCCTACTCGTACGCCAACAACTCGCCCGTCACACTGAGCGATCCCACCGGCCGCGACCCCTTCGACGCGCAGTGGGAGGGTCCGCCGCCGTCGAAGCACTCCCAGCAGAACATGGAGAACGCGTACGGCTCCCCGGAGTACAACCGGTCCGATCGGCCGCCGACGCACGAGGACATCGTCGCCGGCCAGCAGGCGCGTGAGCGCCAGGAGGCCGAGGCGCGCCAGCGCCAGGAGGCCGAGCGGAAGCAGCGCGAGTGTCAGGCCAGCTTCTGGTGCCGCAACGGGCAGAAGCTCAAAAATGGTGCCAGTGCCGCCGGCAACTGGGTCGTCGACCACAAGAACGAGATCCTGACCGCGACCGCCATCGTGGCAGTGGGTGTCTGCATCGTGGCCACCGCTGGCGCCTGTACTGTCGTGGCGGCGGGGGCAGCCACGATCAGTGGGCTGTACCGCATCAATGATTTCGCCCATAGTGACAAGACCAAGGCGGACTACGCGAAGCTCGGGGTCGGCCTGGCGACGGATATCGGTTCGGTGTTCATCCCGGGAGCGAGGGTGGCCACCGGCGGTGTCAAAGCCCTGGGAAGAGAGGCGACCAGCATTCCGTTGGGTCGAGTGGGACAGGCGTTGACGGGCGCGAAGTCGATCAGCCGGGGAGCTGGTCGATACGGTTCGGCGGTGCGCAGCATCCCACTGGGCCGAGTGGGGCAAGCGTTGACGGGCGCGAAGTCCATCCAGTTCGGGCCCGGCCGGTTCGAAGCGGCGACGCGTATTGATCCGACACGCGCCGCGGGAGTCGTCGGTGGATGGGTCCTCGCGAACCATGACCCGTTTACCGGTGCTGCCGGGTCTCTCCTGGACTGACGGTTTCTGGAGGTGGAGCGTGTTCTTCAAGGCCGTCATCACGGTGTTGATGATCATCGGAGGTTTCGCTGCCATGATCTGGGTCGCCAACTGGCCCTTCAACACACCGTGGGAGAAGACCCTCGACCCCGAACAGCGCCGAATCAACGCTGAGCACAATCGGCGCCATCACCGGGGCGTGGCCCGGATAGTCTTTCCGGTGTTCGCCATCGCTTTCGCGGTCGCGTCGGTGAGTCTGCTGAACGGCTCGACTGCCGATCGGTCCGCGGCAGTCGTCATGGGTGTCTGTTCGGCTCTGTGTGCGGGCGTTTTTACTGCCATCGTCAGGAGGGGGCGCCGGCAGCGGTCTTCACCACGGCGATGAGCCGATGGGCGCACCGGCGCGGAGTCGAGGCTGCAACGTTGTCGACTTCGCGCCGCGCCGCCGGGCAACTTGCCGGGTGCCCGCGCAGTGCCTCCGGCGTCGTCAGAAGGAACCCAGCCTTGTCCAGACGTGATCACCACCACCAGACAGGAAGGCTCGGAGGGCCGGGGATGCGAGGACGGCCAGCCTGAAGATCAGGTTGGCGTACCCGTCGACCGGATTCGTCTATGGGGCCAGCCGGCCCTGCCTGGTGGGGGACGGTGTCGATCTGGGAGCGACCGGATGGGAGGCCACCGCGTGCCGGTCGCGGCCGACCGACACCGGGCGGACCGGAACACCCCCTGCCCGGTCCGCCCGCGTCCCTACCACCTCACGGCACCCCGTACGCCCGCACGATCGTCTGCTCGACGCCGTTGCCGTGCTCGTCGGTGAGGTCGACCTTCAGTGACACGTACCGGCCGGCGGCGGGGGTGTTGTCCACCCGGGCCACCCAGTCGTCGCCGTCGCGGACCACCGGCACCTCCACCCAGTCGGTGACGTGGGCGAGCTGCACCGGGTCGCCGTAGGAGACCCAGGCCCGGGCCGCCACGACCCGGCCGGCGTCGTAGCCGGGCTGGCCGGTGCCGGTCAGCCGGACCGGGTACGCCGTCTCGGCCGGGGCCTGGTTGGTGCGGTTCAGCGCCAGGTCGTACTCGGGCAGCAGCAGCGGCAGCCGGGCGTACGACTGATCGGTCGGGCGGGTCGAGCGGAACCGCCAGTTCGTCTCGGTCGCGAACGACATCCGCCAGGCCGGGTCGACGTTGGGGGAGCGCTGCACGGACAGCCGCAGCCGGTAGGCGGCCTCGTCGTCGGGGACCGTGAGCTGTGCGTACCCGGGCTGGTCGTTGCGGCCCCTGGCGTACAGCTCGCCGTTGCGGTACAGCTCCATGCGGCCGGAGTCGTAGATCGCGGCCTGCCCGACGTGGTCGGGGTCGGCGTCGCGCCACAGCGGCACCGAGACGGTCATCGTCCTGCCCTGGCGCACCGCGATGGGCGCGCGGTCACCGCCGGTGCTCCAGCCGACACCGGGGCGTGCCGGCTGGCGGTACCAGGTCTCGCTGCCGGTGCCCGCCGCCGCGTACGTCACCGGACCGTTGCTGTCCATGCTGTTGTAGACGCCGCTGTACGCGCCATGCCACCAGATGGTGGCGTCCGGGGTGTAGAACTCGGGACGGGTGACCGGGGCGTCCAGTGGCGTCGGGATGCCGATCTGGTACGCGCCGATGCCGAAGCGGACCCCGTACGGGCGCTGCACGAACACGGTGTCGTGGTAGCGGGCCGGCTGGCCCTGGGTGTACCAGTCGGCGTCCACCCGGGCGAGCTGCTGGTCGTGGTACTTGAGGTGCCGGTCGCCGTCGAGCCGGTCGTCGGCGGTGAACCCGAAGTGGTAGACGTACGGGCTGCGCGCCAGCGGGATGCCGGCCCAGCCGAGCCGGACCGGGCCGGCGGCGAGCCGCTCGCGCAGCCGCTGCTCGACGGCCGGGGTGACCGACACGGTGGGCAGCACAGGGCCGCCGCCGGTGAGCTGGGGCAGCCAGCGGCCGGGCGCGTCGTGGGCGAGCACCACACCGGTCGCCCCGGCGGCCTTCGCCGCCGTGACGGCGCTCCGGGCGGTGGTGGCGCTCGTCGTGTTGACCAGGACGAGCTTGCCGGCCGCGCCGGCGGCGGTCAGCTCGGCGGCGCTGCCCGCCCCGGCGTCGACCAGGTCGGCGGCGTGGCTGTCCGGCAGGTCGGGGGAGAGCGGCAGGTACTCGGCGGGGACCGGGCTGTCGTCGCCGGCCACGGTCACCGACAGCTCGGGGGCGAGGCTGCGCCAGGCGGCGGAGAACTCGAAGCCGCCGGTCTTCGCCTTGCCGGTCGGCGCGGCGTACACCTCGTCGACGTACTTGCTGAGGCTGACGCCGCCGGTGACCAGCCACCGGTCCCACCAGCGGCCGTAGTCGAGGCGGACGCCCTGGTGCTCGGTGGGCCGGTCGCCCTCGACGCGGATCCGGTGCGCGGTGCGGGCGTCCCAGTCGATGACGGTGTCGCGGTCGAGCAGGATCTCCGGGTCGCCGAAGTACGCCACCGAGGCGGGCACGCCCTGGTTGCCGGTGGTGCCGGGCTCGCCGCTGAACAGGAAGCCGGAGAGGGCGTAGCGCCCGGCCCGCAGCCGCAGGGTCTTCTCGACGATGCCCAGCGGGTAGTAGCGCTGGAAGCCGGCGTCGTCCAGGCCGGTGACCTCGACGGTGCTGCCGAAGGTGGGGCCCTCGCCGCGTCGGTCGGTGGTGCGCAGGGTCAGCGTGACGGTCTTCGGCTCGACCCAGAACGCGATCGGGGTGACCACCTCCTGGCCGCCGGTCGTGTCGCGGGCGATGATCCGTCCACCGAACGAGCCGTACGCCTCCAGCGGCAGCTTGACCGCGGAGTCGACGGTGACCGGCACGCTCGCGGTGCCGCCGGCCGGCACGGTGAGCCGGGTCGCGCCCAGGGTGACCATGTCGTCCGGGGCGGGCCGGCCGTCCTCGCCGGTGACGGTGTCCAGGGTCAGCTCGACGGTGACCGGGGCGTCCCCGGTGTTGGTCCAGGTGATCTCGCGGGTGGCGGTCTCGCCGCGCTCGTGCGGCCAGCCGAAGGCGGCGAGGTCGACCAGGCCGGGGCCGAGCAGCCGCTGGGTGGTGGTCCGGGGGATGTCGAGCATCCCGGCGCCCTGCTCCTGCACGCGGGACGGCTGGCGCGGGTGGGCGGCCGAGACGAGCGCCGCCTTCAGCCGGGCGGGCGTCCAGTCGGGGTGCTGACCGGCCAGGATGGCGGCCGCGCCGGCGACGTGCGGGGTGGCCATCGAGGTGCCTGACATGGCGACGTACGCGTCGTCGCCGCGTCCGCCCGCGCGGGCGGCGAGGATGTCGACGCCGGGGGCGGCGAGGTCGGGCTTGGCGCGCGGACCGCCGGCCACCGGGCCCCGGCTGGAGAAGCCGGCGGTGGCGCCGGCGTCGTCGACCGCGCCGACGGTGAGCACGCTCGGGGCGCAGCCGGGGCTGCCGACGGTGGCCCGGCGCGGGCCGTCGTTGCCGGCGGCCACCACGAACAGGGCGCCGGTGGTGCTGGCGAGCCGTTCGGTGGCCTGCGCGAGCGGGTCGGTGCAGTCCGTGGTCGCGCCGCCGAGGCTCATGTTGACCACGTCGGCGCCCTGCGCGACGGCCCACTCCATGCCGGCGATGATCCAGGACGTCTGCCCGGCGCCGCTGTCGTCGAGCACCTTGCCGATGAGTAACTCGGTGCCGGGGGCGACACCCTGGTGCTTACCGGCGGAGGCGGCGCCCGTGCCGGCGACCGTGGAGGCGACGTGGGTGCCGTGGCCGTGCCGGTCGTCGATCTTCCAGGTGCCGGTGAAGTTCTGCGCGGCGACGACCTTGCCGGCCAGGTCGGGGTGGCCGGGGTCGTAGCCGGAGTCGAGGACGGCGACCTTCGTACCGCTGCCGTCGAGGCCGGCCGCCCACGCGGTCGGTGCGCCGACGGCGGCCACGCTGCGGTCCAGGGTGGCGCTGACCTTGCGGTCCAGCCAGACCCGCACGCCGCTGCCGGCCTCATCGGTCAGCTCGTCGAAGACTGCGGCGGCCTTCTCCTTCGGCGCGGTGAAGGCCACCGCGGCGGCCGAGGGCAGGGCCCGGCCGCGGGTGGCGGCGGGCGGCACCGGTACGGCCCGCCGGGCCGCCGCGCCGGTGGCCACGGTGAGCAGCGGGATGCTCTCGCTGGCGGCGTCGTCGTAGCCCTGCGCGACGAGGCCGGTGACGTTGAACAGCTCCTCGTCGAGGAAGCCCCGGCCGATCAGCGGCACCGCCTCGGCGGGGATGACGTAGAGGTCGTCGCCGTGCTGGCGGGTCAGGTAGTCGCTGGTCGGCACCCCGTCGCGGTCCAGTGTGGTGGTCCGGCTGCCATCGGGGGCGGTCCGCAGCACGGCCCGGTCGCCGGTGATCAGGGTGACGGCGTCCACCCGGGCGGGCCCGGGCAGACCGGGTCCGGCGGCGGCTTCCGGGGCGGCGGCGGCGGTCAGTGGCAGCAGCGCCGTGGTGAGCGCGGCGGCGACGCCGACGGCGGCGACGCGAGGTATGCGGATCATGTCTTTCCTGCCCGAGAGGTTGCAGCGTGGCAGCCACAAGCTGTCACAGGGTGCGGGCGGCGATCCATGCCGTGAGCTGGCAGTTAACCGCCATGGCGGGGTTCTGCCAGCGGCTGGTTGGGGTCGAGCCAGCCGCGTCGGGCGGCCTCGAAGCCCAGCTCCATCCGGGTCCGCACGCCGGTGAGGTCCATCAGCCGGCGCACCCGCCGCTGGACGCTGCGCAGCGAGGTGCGCAGCAGCTCGGCGACGGCGGGGTCGGCGAGCCCGGCCAGCAGCAGGCTGAGGATGCGCACGTCGAGGTCGTCGAGCGGGCCCGCAGCGGCGGTGGTGGTCACCGGGGTGGCCTGCGCCCAGGCGGCCTCGAACAGCGCGGTCATCGCGTCGAGCAGCCCACCCGGGTGCACCAGCAGCGCGCCGGCCCGGGTCACCCCGGGATCGCCCAGGATCGGGATGAGCGCCTGCTCCCCGTCCACCACGATCAACTTCAGCGGCAGCGTCTCGGCGATGCGGACCTGCCGGCCGGCGGCCAGCCCTCGGACGATCTCGTCGAACCAGTCCGGTCCGGCGTCGAGCAGCGAGCGTTCCATCAGCAGCCGGTACCGCACCCCCCGGGCGACGGCGGTCTCCTCGGCGGTGTTCTCGCTCGCCTCGACCACCAGGTGCGGGCCCTTGACGAAGGCGCAGACCTCCTCGCGGGCGTCGCGTTGCAGCCGGTGGAACGCGTCGCGGACCCCGTCCGGGCCGCGGACCACGTCGACCACGTCCCGCGCCCCCCGGCCGAAGCTCGCGGCCCGGTGCACGTCCTCCAGCGCGGCCAGCTCCAGCTCCGCCAGGCGCGCCTGGTGCCGGCGGCGCACCAGGTCGGCGCGCAGCCGCGCCGGTGGCACGGCCCGGTACCGGGCAGTTCCCGCGGGGTCGCGTTCGGCGAGGCCGCGGGCCGCCAGCCGGTCGAGCAGGGCGGCGGACCGCTCGACCGGGATGCTCAGGAGCGCCGCGAAGCCGGCCGGGGTGGCGCTGCCGGCGGCGACGAGGTCCCGGTAGGCGGCGACCTGGTCGGCGTCGAGCCCCAGCACGTCCCCGAGCACGCGTGCCTCCCCCTGTCGCCCCAGTCCGGCCCCATCCTGACGCAGGGGCCGTCGCCGATCCCTGCCCGGGTCGCCGCTGCGCCACCTCGTGGGGGTCCGTCCACCGGCGGGCGGCCCGCCGGAGAGCTGCGCCACCTCCACCTGTTCGGGCCGCTGCACGCCGGCGGACGGTGACATAGGCTCTGCCGAGCTGTGGGGTGCGGCCACGGAGGGGGATCGTTGAACAGCGCCTCGGCGGTGCCGCCGACACGGAGCGAGTGGGTCGACGGCGAGGACGTCGAGTCCCTGCGGAGCCGGATCGGCATGATCCGCGGGGCCTGCCGGGCCGCGCTCACCGTGGACGAGTTGATCACGATCGCCGTGGCCCAGGCGAAGTCCGCGCTGCAGGCCTGTGCCGGCACGCTGCTCCTGGTCGACGGGGACGACCTGGTGGTGGCGGCCGTCGACGGGTACCCGCAGCAGCTGACGGAGAGCTTCGCGCGGACGCCCCTGTCGGCGGACACCCCGGCGGGCCGGGCGGCGCGGAGCCGGCGGGCGGTGTGGCTCGGCGATCCGGCCACGAAGGTCCGGGAGTTCCCGGCGCTGCAACCGAAGGTCACCGGCTTCGCGGGGCTCGCGGCCCTGCCCCTGGTCGCCGAGGACGCCGTCCTCGGCGTGCTCGGCATCTCGTTCCGACAGGCCCGCGAGTTCACCGAGGTCGAGCAGCTCTACCTGTTGGTCCTGGCCGATCAGGTGGCCGCCGCGCTGCGCCGGCTCACCGTGCCGCCTCCCGCCGGGCACGCGCTCATCGACGACGACCTGGTTGCCGACCCGGAGCGCCGGCAGGCGGTCGAGGACCTGTCCGTGGCGCTCGCGGACGCCTCGGCCGGCCTGGACCGGCTGACCGCGCTTGCCGCGCGCCTGTGCGGGGCGCCGAGCGCCCAGGTCTCCCTGATCGGCGCCGAGCAGGTGGTGGCCGGTTCGGCGGGGGCGGCCCCGTCGGCCGGTACGACCGGGCGGGCGGCCGACTCGCTCTGCACGGTCACCATGTCACTGCGGTCGCCGCTGGTGGTCGCCGACGCCGCCGCCGACGACCGGGTGTCCGCCCTGCCGCCGGTGCGGGTCGGCGGCGTACGGGCCTACCTGGGCGTGCCGCTGTCGATCGAGGGTCGCCCGGTGGGTGCCCTCTGCGTCTACGACCAGCGGGTCCGCGACTGGTCGCCCGAGGCCCGGGGGACCCTGGAGGTGCTGGCCGACTCGGTGAGCACCGAGCTGCGGTTGCGCAGCCTGGCGGCCCGCGACGCCCGGCTGGCCCAGGCCTCCCGGGAACGGACCACCCTGGTCGACCGACTCGCCGCCGCGGTGAGCCTGCGTCAGGTGGCCGCGGTGCTCGCCGACGCCGTGTCGGCCCTGCCGGGGGTGATCGCGGCGGCGGTGGTGCGTCTCGACGCCGACGGCGGTCCGCAGACCCTCGCGGCCCGCTGCGCGGTCCCCGAGGGACGTCACGCGGTCGCGGCCCTCGCGTCGGCCGCCGTCTCGCCACCGGCGGCCGTGCTGGAACTGGCCGACCTGGCGGAGGCGTCCACCGGGGACACCGCCCGGCTGGCCCGGCTCGGCATCCGCCGGGCGGCGATGGTGCCGCTGACCGGGCAGACCGCCCGAGGGACGCTGCTGGTGGCCGTCGGCGACGGGTTCGACCCCGCCCACGGCGACCACCTCGCCGAACTGGCGCCGATCGCCACCGCCGTGTTCGACCGGGGTGCCATCCACGAGCAGCACCGGTTGGCCCGGGCCCGGGCCGCGTTCCTCACCACCGCGTCCGCGCAGTTGCAGTCGTCGCTCGACGTCGACGACACCCTGCAACGGCTGGCCCGGCTGGTCGTGCCGGCCCTCGCCGACGGCTGCCTGGTGCATCTGCGCGCGCACCGGGCGCTGCGGCTCAGTGCCGTGGGGCACGTGGACGGGCGGATCGAGCGGCTGCTCAGGCAGGAGGCGAGCACCTCCGGCGCGCTGACCGAGGCGGTGCAGCGGTGCCTGGCCGGGGGAGCGGCGGAGGTCTCGGTGGACCACCCGCTGCTGACGCTGGACCGGCTGCGGATCCTCCCGTTGCGGGCCCGGGGCCGGGCCATCGGCGCGATCACCCTGATCCAACCGCGCCCCGGGGGACAACCCGGGCTCGCCGACCCGGCGCTGCTGGCGGAGCTGGCCACCCGGGCGGCCGTCGCCACCGACAACGCCCTGCTCTACGCCAAGCGCTCGGCCGACGTGGCGGCCCTGCAGTACCGGCTGCTGCCGCCGCGTCTGCCGCAGCTGCCCGCGTTCGACCTGGCGGCGCACTACGCCGCCGGGGACGCCTCACTGGATGTCGGCGGCGACTTCTACGACGTGGTGGCCCTCGCCGAGGACCACTTCGTGCTGGTCATCGGGGACGTCTGCGGCCGGGGTGCCGACGCGGCGAGCGTCACCGGCCACGCCCGCTCGGTGGTGCGCACGGTGCTGGAGGACGGGGCGTCACCCGCGGCTGCCCTCACCCGGCTCAACCGGGCGTTGCTCGCCACCGGCCAGTTCGGCGAGTTCTGCACCGCCGTCGTCGCCGAGGTACGTGGTGCCGGCGACGCCTGTGCGGTGCGGCTGGCGGTCGCCGGTCACCCGCGTCCGCTGCTGCGCCGCGCCGGGACGGTGACGGAGGTGGGGCCGGGCGGGCCGATGCTCGGCATGGTGCGGGAGCCGGTCTACCGGCAGGTCGAGCTGGCGCTCACCGTCGACGACGTGCTGCTGCTGTTCACCGACGGGGTGACCGAGGCGCGCCGAGGCGACGAGCTCTTCGGCGTGGACCGGCTGGCCGACACCCTCGCGTCGGGCCGGGGCGCGGCGGACGTCGCCGTCGAGGAGGTCCGGGCCGCGGTGGAGCGCTTCCGCGACCGGGGCGACGACGACGTGGCGATGCTGGCGGTACGTCCGCGCGGTCGCCCGCTCGCGCGCGTCGACCTGCCGGACCTCGCCGACGTGGCGGCCCGGACGGAGGCGTCGGCGCGGCTCGACGCGCTGTTGCCCACGGACCCGCCGGCCGCGCGGCGGACCCTGCTGCGGCGCGTCGCGGCATCGCTGGCCAGGTCGTCCGCCGGGCTCGACGGGCCGGCTCAACTGGCGGTGTTCGCCGTGCCGGGCGGGTGGCGGGCCGAGCTGATCCGTCCGCTGCCCGGGCCGCGCGGCGCGGACCGGGCCACGGTCGTGCGGCACGGGGTGCAGACCATCATGTGGACGGAGATACCGGTACGTGGGCGCTGACCGGCTGCTGCTGGTGCACGGCGGCGGCGAGGAGGACGCGCAGCAGGTGCTGCTGGCGCTGTCCCGGTCGTGGCCCGACGTGGTCGTCGACGGCCCGGTCGACGCCGTGTCGCTGGTGCCGTGGCTGCGGGCCCGGCGGTCGACGCCACCCCGGCTGGTGCTGCTCGACCTGGACCACGACCCGGTGGGCGCCACGATGGCCGTCACGGCGCTCCGGCAGGACCCCGGCGCGCCGCGGCTGCCGGTGCTGGCGCTCAGCGGTCACCCCGCACCGGCGGACGTGGCGGCCTGGTACGAGGCGGGAGTGGACGGCTGGCTGTTCCGCTCCGGTGACTTCGCGCTGCTGCAGACCACGCTCGCCACCGGCCTGCAGTACTGGTTGTCCCGCCCCGGCGCAGGGCCCACCGAACCCGGCGCGTGATCTAGGGTGAGCGCCATGCCGTTGAGCCGACGTGCCCTGCTCCGGACGGCCGGCGCCGCGGCCGCCCTCACCGGTCTCGGCGCGGGCGGTGCCGCCCTGGTCGACGCCGAGGTGCTGCCCGGCAAGGCCACGCTCGACAACCTGCTCGGCCGCTGCGACGCCCGCGCCCCGGACGCGCCCCGCGCGGCCGTCCCCGCGCCGGTCACCGGCACCTTCCGCTCCGCGGCGCGCCGCCGGGAGGTCGGCTTCGCCATCGCCTACCCACCCGGGTACGCCCCGGGCGCGCCGCTACCGGTCTGCCTGGCCCTGCACGGGTACGCCTCGGACGCCCGGGCCGCCGTCCACGCGGGCGCCTATCCGGAGTTCCTCGCCGGTGCGCTGCCCCAGGGGGCGGCCCCGTTCGCGCTCGCCGCACCCGACGGCGGCGACGGTTACTGGCACCCGCACGCCGACGACGACCCGCTCGGCATGCTCGTCGACGAGTTCCTGCCGCTGCTCGCCGGGCGGGGCCTGCGTACCGACCGGGTGGCGGTGGCCGGCTGGTCGATGGGCGGGTACGGCGCGCTGCTCGCCGCCCTGACCCATCCGCGCCGGTTCCGGCTGGTGGTGGCGACCTCGCCGGCCGTCTTCCACTCGTACGGCGACGCCCGGCGGGTCAACCCGGGCGCCTTCGACAGCGCCGACGAGTGGGCCCGCCACGACGTGACAGCCCGGGCCCGAGAGTTCGCCGGCCTGCCGGTGCGGATCGCCATCGGCGCGGCCGACCCGTTCGCCCCGGCGGTGCGGACGCTGCGCGACCGGCTGCCGGACCCGGGCGTGGTGCGGATCTCCACCGGCTGCCACGACGGCGACTTCTGGACCTCGGTGGCCCCGGGCCAGGTGCGGGCGATCAGCGCGGCACTGGCGGGCTGATCCCGGCCGGCTCGTCGATGTGGACCGCGGCGATCCAGTCCGGCGGCGTGGGGGCGTGCGCCCCGATCAGACCCGCCACCACCCGGACCGACTCCAGCGGTGTCGCCGGCCACGGCGTGTGCCCGTCGGTGAGCACCACCACGATGTGCGGGCGATGCGACAGCGCCGCCTCGATGCCCACCCGCATGTCGGTGCCGCCGCCCCCGGCCAGCTCCACCTGCCCGACGGTGTGCACGGCACGGACCACGTGCACGGCCGCGTCGCAGGAGAGCACGGTGACCCGGTTGCCGCCCACCCCGACCGCGCGCAGCACCCCGCTCACCTCGGCCAGCGCCGCCGCGAGCAGGGCGTCGGACATCGACCCCGAGGTGTCCACCACGATCGCCACCCGGGGCACCGGTTGCCGCAGCCGGGGCAGCACCACCCCGCGCAGCGCCTGCGAGCGCCGCGACGGCCGCTGGTAGGTGTAGTCGACCGCCCCGGCGGCCCAGGCGGCCGCCTCGCGTACCGCGCCGGTGAGCGCTCGCCGCCAGTCCACCGTGGGTTCGAGGACGGTCTCGGCCCACCGTTGCCAGCCGGACGGGACGCTGCCCCGGGCGCGGGACGCGGACCGGATCTGCTGGGCGGTGTCCCGCCGGATCGCGCCGGCCTCGACCTCGCCGACCCCGTCGCCCGACCCGTCGCCGCCCTCCCACGGCCGGGCCACCCCGTGCGCGCCGGAGCCGCAGTCGAGCACCGGCACGCCGGCCACCTCCGGCGGCAGCAGCGCCAGGTAGCGCTCGAAGAGCAGCCCGGTCGGCAGGTCGTACGTCTTCGGCTCCAGCCGGCCCGGCGGCAGCGGCAGCCGGTCGGCGAGCAGGTCGTCGTTGATCTCGCAGTCCTGCGCCACGTTGACCCGGTGGTGGTCGCGGCCCTGCGCGCCGGTGAGCCGGTCGGCCCGTGCGTGGTGGTCGCGCAGCAGGTGCGCCACCTCGTGGATCCAAACGGCGGCGAGCTGGGGTACCGGCAGGCCGGCGACGAAGTCGGGGTTGACGTAGCAGCGCCAGCGGCGGTCCACGCCCATGGTGGGTACCGCGTGGGACTGCACCACGGTGACGCTGTACAGCGCGGCGGCCAGGTAGGGCCGGTCCTGGGCGGCCCGGAACCGGGCCGCGAGCAGCTTCGTGCGGTCCAGGCCGCCGGCCATCAGGTCAGCCGGCCGGACAGGTGCAGCACCTCGGCGAACGCGTCGATCGACGCCGGCACCGGCCAGGACGGCTCGCGCAGCGCGGCGAGATCCATGGCGGCCCGGGCCGCGACGTCCGGCACCCCGGCCGTGACCGCCTTCTCCAGCACCACCCAGGCCGCCTCCCAGCGCCGCTGGTCCACCCGGCCCTGCACCGCCGAGATGACGGCGGTGAGGAATGCCAGCTGGCGGTCGCCGCGCTCCGGCAGGCGGAATGCGTCCGGGTCGGCCAGCACCCGCTCCGGGTCCGGCAGGTCGAGATTGTCCAGGTAGGTGACGAACTCCAGGCCCGGACCGTCGCCGACCGCGCCGACCAGGGCCAGCGACAGCGCCTCCCGCCCGGTGCCGCAGCTGTGGTGGAAGGTGAGCAGCCGCAGTGCCATCTCCCAGGTGCGCGGCGACGGCCAGGCGCCGCCACGCGCCTCGGTGTCGCTGGGCAGGTGGTGCGCCAGGCCGGGCCGGGCGGTGAGGAAACCGGCGACCGCGCCGCGCGCCCGGGCCAGCGCCGAGGCGGCCCGCGCCGGTTCGACCGTCGGCACGGTCACCGCCGGCCAGGTGCCGGACAGGCCCCGGGCCACGGTACGGGCGTCGTGCGTCCAGTGCAGGTGGACGAAGCGGTTGGCCAGCGGTGGCGCGAGGTGCCAGCCGTCGGCGGCGCTGGTCGGCGGGTTCGCCGCCGCCACGATGCGTACCGCCGTCGGCAGGTGCAGGCTGCCGACCCGGCGTTCCAGCACCACCCGCAGCAGCGCCGCCTGCACGGCCGGCGGGGCCGAGGAGAGCTCGTCGAAGAAGAGCAGACCGGTGCCGCCCCGGGCCAGCCGGACCGCCCAGTCCGGCGGCGCCATCGGCACCCCGTCGGTGGCGGGGGAGTCGCCGACGATCGGCAGCCCGGAGAAGTCCGACGGCTCGTGCACGCTGGCGATCACCGTCTCCAGTGGGGTGCCGAGCCCATCCGCGAGCTGCTGGAGGGTGGCAGACTTGCCGATGCCCGGCTCGCCCCAGAGCAGCACCGGCAGGTTGGCCGCGACCGCCAGGGCCAGCGCCTCCACCTTCGGGTCCCGGGCCGGCTCGACCCGCCAGGCCCGGGTCGCGGCGACCAGTTCGTCGGCGGCGGCGAGTACGGCGTTCACCGGTCCATCCACTCCTCGAGCACCGCCAGCACCTCGCGCGGGCCCCGGTACTCCTCGTCGAGCTCGTCCTCGTCGTACATCTCGGCCTTGCCGGCGGCCAGCTCGGCGGCCCCGTACCCCTCGTGATCGGTCAGGGTCGGGTCGGCGCCGGCCGCCAGCAACGCGCGGACCTGATCGGGCCGGGCCCCGTCACCCACCGCGACGTGCAGCGCGGTACGCCCACGCCGGTCTCCCGCCGCCACCGGCACCCCGGCGTCGACGAGCCGGGCGACCAGGGCGGTGTCGTCGAGGGCCCGCAGGTGGTGCAGCAGGGTGCCGCCCCGGCCGTCGCCGAGCCGGGGGTCGAGCCCGGCGTCGAGCAGGTCGGTTAGCGCGGCGGAGCCGCCGTGCTGGACCCGCAGCAGCACCTCCCGGCGCAGCTGGCGCAGCGCCCGGGGCAGCGGGCCGGCCGCGCCGCGCCAGGCGGCGACCGCCGCCAGGCAGCCGGTGACCTGCCCACCGAGCCCGGCCAGGAGCTGTTCGCGGCGCACCTCCTCGGGCGGGTGCGCCACCGGGTCGAGCCGACCGTCGCCGTGCCGCAGCACGTGCCACTCACCCCGGCAGCGCACCGGCACCTCCCGGCGCAGCTCGATCCGGTCGCGCGGCGGGGTCGCCGGGGCGCTCGGGAAGAGCGCCGCCCGTACCAGCGGGTGCAGCTCGGCCGGATCGAGCAGGCCGTGCCGGACCAGCTCCAGGTCGGCCGGGCGGTGGTGCACCGGGGCGGCGAGCCGGGGCTTGCGGTAGTAGTCGCTGCGGCTCTCCAGGGGCCGGAAGGTGACGCCGTGCGGCTCGCGCCGCAGCTCACCACCGAGCTGCCAGTCCTCCCAGACCATCAGCGCGTCGATGCCGTAGCGGGCGTGCAACCGGTCCAGTTCGGCGGCGAGGCTCACGGGCAGCACCAGCCCGATCGGCACGCCGGGGTCGTGCCGGACCTTTCCGTCCGGATCCAACTGCAGCTCGATGCCCGTCGCCGCCCACGCGCCGACCGGATCACCCGCCTCGATCAGCCGGTCGAAGAGCTCCGCGCGGGTCGCCGGGTCCGCCGGGTCGACCCGGGTCGGGTACGCCGCGAACGGCCGGACCGAGCCGTCGGTCTCGAAGCCGGGCAGCCGGTCCGGGGTGCCGCCGTGGGCCGCCCGCAGTCCGCCGACGTGCGCGGCGCTCCAGTACACCGGCGGCAGGTCCGGCCAGTCGGGTTCCGCCGTGGCGGCGGACCGCACCGTCAGGCGCAGCCGCTGGGAGCCGTCCACCGTCTTCGGCGCGCGCAGGACCAGGACGGCGTCGTCGGCGCCGATCCGGCCGTCGCGGACGGAGAGCAGCCAGCGGTGGTCGGTGGCGAGGCTGGTCCGGCCACCCAGCGCCCGGGGCAGGTGCCAGCGCAGCAGGTCCGGGGCGAGCACGGCCAGGTCCGCCTCGATCAGGTCGGCCTGTCGGGCGCCGAACCCGTCGCGGACCGCCGCGAGGTCGACCTCGACGTCGATGCGGCCGGCGGCGCAGGCGGCCCGCCAGTCGCCGGCCGCGCGCGCGGCGGCGCACGCCTCGATCATCGCCGGCGGCACGGCGTAGCGCCGGATGCGTCGCCAGACCGGCAGCTCGGGCAGGACGGGCCGGGTCACCGGTAGACGCTCGCGATCGCCTGGATGTCCTCGTGCGGCACGGGTGCCGGCTGCCCGGCCAGCAGCTCAGCGGCCCGGCGACGCTGCCGACGCGGCACCCCGCCGTTGATGCCGAGGTAGAGCAGGGTCGGGTGGCCCTCGATCGCCGCGACGAGGCGGCGCGCGCCCCGCCCACCGATCTCCGTACGCCGCACGTCGAGGCGACGCAGCCGGGCCCCGGGCAGGGCCGCCGCCAGCGCCTCCGCCCCCGCGTCGCCGACCACGTTGCCGTGCGCTCCCAGCGCCCGCTCCGACGGGGGCCGGGCCAGGTCGAGGGCCTCCCAGGCGGCCAGGTGCCGGGCCAGCGCGGCCACCCCGACCGGGGTGACGCCGTTGCCGCCGAGGCCGAGCGTCACCGGTACGCCGTCGGCGAGCGCGGCCAGCGCGGCGACCCCGTCGTCGCCGAGGTGGTTGGCGGCCAGGTAGAGCTCCCGGACCCCGGCCGCGTGGATCAGCGTGCCCAGCACAGGCACCGCCTCCGGCCCGAACCCGTTGCCGCCGAGGAAGAGCCGCTGCACCGGGACCGGCCGCTCGGTGAGCGCGTCGGCCAGCCGCGCCAGCCCCACCACGCTCATCCCCACGTTGACCAGGTCGAGGGTGCGCAGGGTGGTGTTGACCCGCAACGCCTCGGCGAGCCGGCCCACCCCGTCGTCGCCGACCGGGTTGCGTTTGAGCCAGAGGGCCCGGACCTCGCCGTCGGCCGCCAGCCGGTCGGCGAGCGCGTCCACCCCGCCGGCGTCGATCAGGTTGCAGCCCAGGTAGAGGGTGTGCAGCCGGTGGCCGGGGCGCAGCGCGTCGGCCACCGCCCGGGCACCGGGCCCACCGAGCGCGTTGGTGCCGAGCAGCAGGTGCCGGACCAGCGGCGAGCCCGCCGCGGCGGCCGCGATCCGGGCCGCCTGCGCCGGGCCGACGCCCTGCTTGCACAGGTCGAGCCGGCCGTCGGCGCGGACCGTGCCGCGCGGGAACGTCTCCGCGTCGGCGATCGGCGCGGGCCGGTCCAGGCGGCCCAGCAGCGGGTCGAAGTCGGTCGGGTCGGCCAGCCCCGCCGTCGGGTCGGCGATGATCGGGCAGCGCACCGGCGTCGGCTCGGTCACCACGGCACACTCCGGTAGTCCTTGAGGAACAGGCCGCTGACCGGCGCGCCGCCGACCCCACGGACCACCGGGTCGTAGACGCGGGCGGCACCGTCGATCACGTCCAGTGGCGGACGGAAACCGTGCTCGCGCTGGTGGGTCTTGCTCGGGTGCGGACGCTCGTCGGTGACCCAGCCGGTGTCCACCGCGTTCATGTGGATGCCGCTGGTGAGGTAGTCGGCCGCGACCGTGCGGACCAGCATGTTGAGCGAGGCCTTGGCCATGTTGGTGTGCGGGTGGCGGACCGTCTTACCGGCCCGCGAGTAGCTGCCCTCCATGGCGGACACCTGCACGACGTGCCGCTGCGGGTGCGGGCTGGCCGCCAGCAGCGGACGCAAACGGGAGGTGAGCAGGAACGGGGCGAAGGCGTTGACCACGTGCGCCTGCAACCACTCGTGCGGGGAGACGTCGCCGTCACGCAGCACCCACGAGTTGACCTCGCGCAGGTCCAGCGGCTGGCCGGTCTCGTCGACCCGCCCGGCCGGGAAGTAGGTCTCCAGCGTCGCCGGCAGCCCGGCGGTCGCCGGCCGGGCCGGCGCGGCGCCCACGGCGATCCGGGCGGCCGGCCCCACCAGCGGCGTGGCCTCCGCCTCGCGCACCTCCCGGTGGTACGCCGGTGGCCGCCACAACGTCTGGGCCGCGTTGTTGACCAGGATGTCCAGCCCGGTGAACCGGCGACCGACGAGCGCGACGAAGTCCAGGGTGGCGGGCAGGTCGAGCAGGTCCAGGCCGTGCACGTAGAGCCGGTCGGCCCAGTCGGCGGAGTCCGGCACGGCCGCGTACCGGCGGGCGGCGTCGCGCGGGAAGCGGGTGGTGACCACGACCTGCGCGCCGTCGCGGAGCAGCTTCAACGCGGTGTGGAAACCGATCTTCACCCGGCCGCCGGTGACCACCGCGGTGCGGCCGCGCAGGTCGCAGCGGGCGTGCCGGCGGACCCGGTTCTCCTCGGCGCACGGCGGGCACATCAGGTGGTAGTCGGCGTCGACCTCCCGGTAGGCGGCCTTGCAGACGTAGCAGCGCCGGTCGCGGCGCAACGTGCCGACGGTGCCGGCCGGCGCGTCGACCGGTGCGGGAGCGGTCTGCGGCACCTCGGTGTGGAACCGGGTGGCGGCGGCCAGCACCGCCCGGTCCGCCGCCCGGGTGGCGGCCTCCCGGCGACTTTTGGCCCGCTTCTTCACGCCCCGGGCGGCGACACCGACGGCGCGCTCCAGCGTCTGCCGGGTCGCCTCGTCGAGGTCGGCGTCGTCCAACCGGGCCAGTACGGCGAGGCAGGTCGCCAGCTCGTCGCGACCGACGGACACCCTGCCTCCCTGATCGTGATGGGGCGAGACCGGCCGGATTCGAACCGGCGTCCTCCAGCTTGCTGTCAAGGCGCGTCGACCTCTGCGCTACGGCCTCGCCGCGCGGCAGCATAGCGAACCGCACCGACAGAAGATCACCCCTGCCCGTCGTCGCCACCCACCGCTCACCCGTGGGCGCCCGCGTCGACCAGCGCCGCCACCACCTCCGGGGCGCCGGCCGCGCTGGCCCGTTGCAGCGGCGTCCGGCCCTCGCCGTCGGTGGCGTGCACGTCCAGGCCGGCGGCCAGCAGCACCGGCAGGGCGCGGGCGTGGTCCAGATGCGACAGCGAGTGCAGCAGGGTGCCGCCCGTCGGGTCGCGCAGGTCCGGGTCCAGGCCGGCGCCCACCAGCGCGAGCACCGAGTCGGTGTCGCCGTGGAAGACCCGGGTCAGCAGGTGCGCCCGGTGCCGGCGGATCTCCTTCGGCACCGGCTTGGCGCCGGTCCGCCAGGCGCGTACCGCGCCCGCGCAGCCGCCGATCGGCCCGCCGAGGCGGGCCAGCAGCAACTCCCGCGCGATCTCCGCCTCGTCGTGCCGGGTGGCCACCAGGTGGGCGCCGCGGATCCGCAGCAGGTGCCAGTCGCCGCCGCAGCGGACCCGGAACTCGTCCGGGAGCTGCGGCGGCGGCGCCGGCGGGCCCGGCACCCGCCCCGGGAACAGCGCTTCGTGCACCAGCGGGTGCAGGTCGTCGGCGCTCAGCGCGCCGGAGCGCAGCAGGGCCACGTCCACCGGCGCGGGCAGCCCGACCCACGGCACCTCCCGCGCGCCGCCGGACGCGCCGGCGCGCAGCGCCAGCGAGCCGTCACGGCCGACCCGCACCCCGAACAGCGGCACCGTGGTCCGCAGCCACGGGCGGTCGTACCGGTGGGCCAGCCGGAGCGTCTCGGCGGCCAGCAGCGGCAGCGTCGGCGCCAGCCAGGACAGGCGCTCGACGACCGCGTCGGCGCTGAACGTGCCGTAGCGGGGTGGAGTGGTGTCGACGGCGAAGCCGGCCGCCCGGAAGGCCGCCAGCAGGTCATCGCCGTCGCACAGCCCGATCAGCCGCTCCGCCTCGGCCGCCCGGTCCATCGGCTGCCCGGGTGTCACCTCGTCCGGCCCGTACGGCCGGCCGTCCGGGTGGTGCCAGGGCAGGCGGTTCTCCGACGCGCCGTACGCCCAGCGGCGGTTGGCGACCGCGTCGACGTGCCAGCACCAGTCGGGCAGGTCGTGCCACCGCGCGCCGACCTCGGTGGCGTCGACCACCCGCAGCCCGAGGCGTTGCGGCGCCTGCGGGCCGGTCGGCAGGGACAGCGCCAGCACGGCGGTGCCGCCCGGGCGGTCCGGGAACGGGACGGCCGACCGGGACAGCGCGACCTGTCGCCGGGGCAGCAGCGCCAGCGAGTCCGACCGGGGCAGGAACCGGCGCAGCAGGTCCGGGGCGAAACCCCGCAGCTCCGCCCGGATCCGCTCGGCCTCGGCCCGACCCCAACGGCGGCCCACCTCGGCCAGGTCCACGTGCACGTCCACCAGGGCCGCCGCGCAGGCGCCCCGCCAGTCGCCGGCCGCCCGCCGTTCGCCCACCGCCGCCACCATGCCCGGCGGCGACAGCAGCGACAGCCGGCGTACCTCCCTGTCGTGTGCCCGTCGGCCCCGCACCCGTCGTCCTCCCCGTGATGCGGGTGGACCGGCCGGATTCGAACCGGCGTCCTCCGCTCTGCGGAAGCGGTGCGACGACCTCTGCGCTACGGCCCACCCGCGACGCAGTGTAGGTGGGACCGGGAAGGCGGGTCGACCGGAATCGAACCGGTGTCCTCCGCTCTTGAAAAGCGGCGCGACGACCTCTGCGCTACGACCCGGACGGAGTGTAGGCGAGGGCGGCGGGCCGGCCGGAGTCGAACCGGCGTCCTCCGCATTAGCAGTGCGGCGCGACGACCACTGCGCTACGGCCCGCCGCCGGCCACCCTAGTCGGTCTGCGGGGTCGGGTTCGGACCGGCTTTCCTACATCGCGACCGGCAGCGTCTCGATCCAACAGGAGGTGACCTTCGGCGCGAGGAGTCTCGCCGCCTCCTCGGCGTCCGCCCGGGTCAGGAAGACGCCGGCGCCGGACCTGCGCGGGCTGTCCCCGTCGCCCACCTCCGTCATGAGGACGAACACGTAGCGGAACCGGTCCCGGCGTGCCGGTGGTGGGTGGGCCGAGTCGAGCGCGGCGAGGAGGTCCTGCACGGAGGCGGCGTTGAACTCCGGGTTGATGCCGAACAGCGGTCCCGTGGGCCACTGTGGCAGGTAGGCGTCCGCGCTGTGGAAGAAGCTGCCCTGAACGTCCGGCAGGATGCCCTCCTCCCAGCCGACTGCCATGCTGACGACGTAGTCGGACCGGCCCTCGCTCTGCAGCAGGAAGACCCGGTAGCCGCGGTCGGCGCGAACACCCGGCAGTGCCGCCATGATCTCGTCGGCTTCGCCGGCCGGTGCGCAACTGATGGCCAGCCCCGTATGGCCGTCCAGGATCCTGACCGCCCTCACCGGCTTGAACAGCAGGTCGATCGTGGTCTCGTGCTCGTCCTCGACCGGATTGCTGCGCAGCAGCAACTGGCCGTGGCTCGCGGAGTACGCCTCCAGCGCGAACCGGCGGTCGCTGCGGAAGATCTCGGTGCCCGGCCGCAGTTCGTGCTCCTGGGTGAGCCATGCGCGCGGGATCATGGGCCCGATGATCCGGGTTCCCGGTCGCCACGGTCAACCGACCGCACGCCCACCGCCCGCGCCCGGCACCGGCGCGCTCGACCGGCACCGCTGCCGGTCAGTCGACGCGTACCGGATGGATCGCCTGGAAGGCGAGCCGGTGGTCCGCGTCGGCGGCGAGCCGGTCGAGGACGTCGTCCAGCTCCAGGAAGACCGCCCACCGCTCACCGCCCGTGGCGGCGGCCAGCCGGTCCACCACGAGGTCTTCCAGGTCGCGGACCCGCTTGCCCTTCCACACCTTGTCGGCCACGCTGACCAGGAGATCGTCGACGCCGATCCCGGCGGAACGCCAGTCGGCGTGGGTGGCCGCGAAGCGGGCCAGCGACGCCGGTACGCCGTGCCGCAGCAGCAGCTCGCGTCCGGCGGGCTCGTGCGCCGATCCGGGCCCGCCGAGTTCCTCCGGGTGGACCACCTTGCCGATGTCGTGGGTGGCCGCGCCGAACAGCACCGCCGCCCGGTCGACCGTGAGCTGCGGGAAACGCTGCGCCAGCGCGTCGACGAGCTGGGCGGCCACCTCGTGCACCGCCCGCAGGTGCGCGGCCAGCCGGGGCGGGGCCTGCACCCTCACCAGCAACTCGGCGACCTGCGCGGGCAGCGGACGCAGCGGCGGGTCGGCGGGAGCGGTGAGGGCGCGGTGCAGCGCGACGGAGGTCACCGCGCCCAGGATACGACGGCTCAGCGGAACCGGCGTTCGGCCGCCGCGTGCCACCAGCCCGGCGGCGACGGTCCCTCCACGGTCGACGTCGGCTGGTCGGGGTGCAGCCCGAGGGGGCGCAGGGCCGCGCCGTCGACCCGCACCGTGATCCAGCCGTGCCACCGGCCGTCCGGGCCGGGCCCGCAGGCGAGGTCGGCGCGGACCGCCCCGGGCGGGATCGGCATCCAGTCGATGCCCCGGTCCCGCAGTCAGGCCCGCAGCGCGCCCAGCGGGGGCGGACAGCCCCGTAGGTTCTCGTACCCGGCCACGGTGATCCAGTCGGTCATGCCGTCGATGATGCGCGCGGGGGCATGCCGCCGGCAACACCGGGTACCCGGGCCCGACCTGGGACGGGGAGGAACGGGTGTGGAGTCGTACCCGACGGTGGAGAGCCACGGCCTGATCGGTGACCTGCAGACGGCGGCCCTGGTGACGCGGGACGGGACGCTGGACTGGTTCTGCGCCCCCCGCTTCGACTCGCCGAGCGTCTTCGGCGGCCTGCTGGACCGGCAGAAGGGCGGTTACTTCCAGATATCGCCCTGCGGGGTCGACTACGTCAGCAAGCAGCTCTATCTGCCCGGTACGCCCATTCTGATCACCCGGTTCCTCAGCACCGACGGGGTCGGCGAGGTGGTCGACTTCATGCCGGTGGCCGGGGAGGTGGCGACCGACCGGCACTGCCTGGTGCGGATGATCCGGGTGGTCCGGGGCAGCATGCGCTTCCGGATGGACTGCCAGCCCCGCTTCGACTACGGCCGCGCGTCGCACACCGTCGACTTCACCCTCGAGGGCACCGTGTTCCGCAGCGACGACCTCGTCCTCACCGTCAACCCGGTCCGCCGGGAGGGGATGCTGCTCGACGCGCGCGACGTGGCGTACGACGAGCACGGCGGGGTCACCGCGACGGGGGTGCTGCGCGCGGGCGACACCGGCGGGGTGGTGCTGCACACCGCGGCACCCCGGTCACCCGTGCCGCCCCGGGTGATCCGCCCGGCCGAGGTGACCGAGATGTACGAGCGGACCCGGGACTTCTGGCGGCGCTGGCTCGACTGCTCCCGCTACAGCGGGCGGTGGCGGGAGATGGTGGAACGCTCGGCGATGACGTTGAAGCTGATGACGTACGCGCCGACCGGCGGCCTGATCGCCGCCCCCACCGCCGGCCTGCCCGAGCAGCTCGGCGGGGAACGCAACTGGGACTACCGCTACACCTGGGTGCGGGACGCGTCGTTCTCGGTGCACGCCCTGCTCGGTCTCGGCTTCACCGCCGAGGCGCGTGGCTACCTCGACTGGCTCACCGAGCGGTTCCGGGAGGCCGACGAGGACGGTGACCCGATGCAGATCATGTACCGGGTGGACGGCTCCCGGGACCTGACCGAGGAGACGCTGCCGCACCTGGAGGGCTACCGGGGCTCGGGACCGGTCCGTATCGGCAACGGCGCGGCGACCCAGCTCCAGCTCGACATCTACGGCGAGGTGCTGAACTGCCTGCACCTGGCCGACGCCGAGGGCCTGCACAGCTCGTACAAGGGATGGCGGCACGTCACCCGGGTGCTGGACTGGCTCTGCGACCGGTGGGACCAACCGGAGGACGGCATCTGGGAGACCCGGGGCGGCCGGCAGGACTTCACCTACGGCCGGCTGATGTCCTGGGTGGCGTTCGACCGGGGCATCCGGCTCGCGGCCCGGCAGGGCCGGCCGGCGGACACCGCCCGGTGGACGGCGGCCCGGGACGCGGCGTACCAGCAGGTCATGACGCGCGGGTTCCATCCCGGACGACAGGCGTTCGTGCAGCACTACGCCACCGACGTGCTGGACGCCTCGCTGCTGGCCATGCCGGCGGTCGGCTTCCTGGCCCCGACCGACCCGATGTGGCGGTCCACGTTGCGGGCGATGGACGCGGAGCTGGTCTCCGACAGCCTGGTCTACCGCTACGACCCGGCCGCGTCGCCGGACGGGCTGCCGGGCCAGGAGGGCACCTTCACCATGTGCACCTTCTGGTACGTCGAGGCGCTGGCCCAGGCGGGCCGCCTCGACGAGGCCCGGCTCACCTTCGAGAAGATGCTCACCTACAGCAGCCATCTCGGTCTCTTCTCCGAGGAGATCGCGTCCAGCGGTGAGCAGGTCGGCAACTTCCCGCAGGCGTTCAGCCACCTGTCGCTGATCAGCACCGCCGCCGTCCTGGACCGGCTGCTCGACCAGCGCTGACGGGCCGCGCGTCGGCTCTGCCGGACCGGTTCCGTCCCGGGTTCTGTCAGGATCGGCGGATGGCGAACGTCTGGTCCGGTGTGACCATCGACTGCATCGACCCCGAGCGGGTGGCCCGGTTCTGGAGTGCCCTGCTCGACCGTGCGCCCGGCGAGTCCGAGGAGGGCTGGGTCTACCTCGGCGAGCGAGGGGATCCGCAACCCCGACTGGTGTTCCAGCCGGTGCCGGAGCCGTCGACCGGCAAGGTCCGGGTCCACCTCGACATCTCCGTCGACGACCTGGACGAGGCGATGCGGACGGTCGTCGCTCTCGGCGGCCGGCCCACCGGCGAGCGCCACGACTACGACGACGGGATCGTCGTGGTGATGGCCGACCCGGAGGACCACGAGTTCTGCCTCGTCCAGTACCACCGGTGACGGCCGGGCGACGAGTGGAGGGTGCGATGGCCGAGCCGCCGATCGGGGTCCCGTCGCGCAGCGCGCAGGCCCACGGCCGCCGCGCCAACCGGCGCAGCTACCACGACCCGGCGCAGGTCAACGGGTACGTCGACGACCCGTACCACCGGGTCCGCCGGGCGGTCGCGGCCCGGCTGGTCATCGACGGCGTCCGGGGTGCGGGCCCGGTGCTGGAGCTGGGCTGCGGTCCGCGCAGCATGCTCGACCCGGCGGCGCTGCCCGGCACGCTGGTGCTGGCCGACCTGGCCGAGGCCGCGCTGGCCGAGGCCCGCCGGGCCGTCGCCGGGCGGGCCCGTGCGGTCTGCCTGGACGTCACCCGGGGGCTGCCGTTCCGGGCCGGCAGCTTCGCCGGTCTGGTCACCGGGGAGCTCATCGAGCACGTGTACGACCCGTTGGCGCTGCTGCGGGAGTGCCACCGGGTGCTGGCGCCGGGCGGTCTGCTGGTGCTCACCACCCCGAACCTGGCGACCGTGCAGGACCGGCTGGCCTTCCTGGCCGGGCGGGCGCCGCGGCAGGTCGACCCGCTGCACCCGTACCTGTGGCTGCACATCCGCCCGTTCACCGCGTCGCTGCTGCGCAGGGTGCTGCGCCGGGCCGGCTTCGCGCCGCTGGCGCTGCGCTCCAACCACGTCGGCTGGCGGCTGCCGGGCGGCCGGTGGGTGACGTCCCGGCTGCTCGCCCGGGTCGCGCCGGGGCTGGGCGGCACCCTGATCTGCGCCGCCCGGCGGCTGCCCGGGCCGCCGTCACCGGGCGGGACGGGGCACCGGAACAGTCCGTGATCGTGATATTGACATAGGGCTATCATGAAGGCTCCGTCATCGACGGGGGGACGTCATGGCCCGCCTTCTCACCTGGGTCGTCAACAACCTCGACGCGTTCATCGGGCTGCTGCTGGCCGTGACCGTGGCGGTCCTCGGGCTGACCAACGCGGTCAGCCAGGACGTGGTCAACAGCGCCATCCTGCTGGTCCTCGGCCTGCTCGCGCAGGCCGTGCTGCGCGACCGGCTGCGCCGCGAGACCGCCGAGCAGCAGGTGCACCAGCTGGTCCGGGACACCCGGGACCGGCTCACCGAGCTGGTCCCGCAGCTGCGCGAGATCACCGGACCGGAGGGGGCGCTGAACCGGGCGCGGGAGGCGATCGACAGCGTGTCGATGGTCCGCGTGCTGCACGGCAGCGAGGTCGGCCAGGCGCTCGCCGAGGCCCGCCGGCACACCGACCGGTGGACCTTCAAGGGCGGCACCGGCACCTACACCCGGGCCGTCACGCTCCCCGAGTGCCTGGAGCACGCCCGGCGGCGCAACGCCACCCTGCACGTCGCCATCGAGATCATCGACCCGACCGACGAGGAGGTCTGCGAGCGGTACGCCCGGTTCCGGCGCAGCCTGCCGGCCGACGCGCGCGAGGAGCGGTGGACCGTCGACCGCACCCGCAAGGAGTCGTACGCGACGGTGCTGGCCGCCTGTTGGCACCTGCAACGCTCCGGGCTGCTCACCATCGACGTGCGGCTGACCGCGCAGATGACCACCTTCCGGTACGACCTGTCGTCCAGCTGCGTCATCATCACCCAGGAGAATCCGCAGACCCCGGCGGTGCGGATCGACCGCAGGGAGCTGTACTACAACCGCTACAACATCGAGCTCCAGTACAGCCGCGAGCAGAGTCGACGCGTGCCGATCGAGGCCGCCGCGCAGGTCAAGCTCGACGACGAGCCCTCCGTGGAGCAGGTTCGTCGACTGTTCACCGCGCTCGGGCTGCCGCTACCCCGGTCCTTCGGCGACCGCGAGGTCGCCGACATCGTGGGCCGGGCCGTCCAGGCGAGGAACCCCTATTCATGATGACCTACGCCGACCTCGAACGGGAGATCGACCGGGGCACCCGGCCGGAGCTGCTGCGCGACTGGGTGCTGACGGTCCTCGACGACATCGCCGAGGGACGCCGGCCGCTGCGCGCCGTGCGGCACCCGCTCGGCTTCACCTGCCTGCCGGTGGAGCGCGCCGGCCCGGACGGCGTCTGCGTGCACGCCTGGCCGGCCGACCCGCCGCCGGTGCGGCCGACCACCTCGGCGGTGCACTCGCACAGCTGGGACCTGCTCAGCCACGTGCTGCACGGCCGGGTCCGCAACGAGCTGATCGAGGTCACCGACGCGCCCGACGCGCCGGCCTGGCGGGTGTACGAGGTGCACAGCCACGCCGACGTCGACGAGATGGCCGCCACCGACCGGCTGGTCACCGCGGCGCGGGCCACCGTCGAGACGCACGCCGCCGGCGACTCGTACGCGCTGCGGGCCGGCGGCTTCCACACCTCCGAGGTGGACCCCGGGCAACCGGCGGTCACCGTGGCCCTGGGCCGGACCACGCCCGGCGGCTGCGACCTGAGCCTCGGCGCGGTGGACGGGCGCAGTCACCGGGTCCGCCGGGACCGGTGCGAGGCGGCCGAGACCGCCCGGCTGGCGCGCGAGATCGCCCGGCTGGTGGCCCGGGGCTGAACGGCAGGAGGAATCATGGACGTGGAGCCGAGCAGCGACGCACCCGACCTGCGGGATGCGCACCGGTTCGCGGTGGAGACGGCCCGCCGGGCCGGCCGCCTGCTGCGCCGGGGCGCGCGGGGTGACCTGCACGCCCGGGCGAAGAACGCCACCGGGGACCTGGTCACCGACCTGGACCTGGCCGCCGAGCAGCTGATCGTCGACCGGATCCGGGCCCGCTGGCCCGGGCACGGGGTGATCGCCGAGGAGGGCGGCGAGTACACCGCCGACCGGTCCTGGGCGTGGCTGGTCGACCCGCTCGACGGCACCAACAACGTGGCGATCGGGCTGCCCGCGTACGTGGTCGGGATCGCGCTCTGCGACCGGGGCTCGCCGGTCCTCGGGGTGGTGCACGACCCGGTCGCCGGGCGCACCTGGTCGGCCGTGCGCGGTCGGGGGGCCTTCGTGCACGCCGCCGGCCCGGCCGGCCGCCCGCTGCGCGCGCCGCGCCGGCCCGTCCCGGCCGCGCCGGTGCTGGCCTGGACCCAGGGCCACGAGGTACGCCGGGACGACAGCACCGCCCGCGCGTTGAAGGTGGTGCTCGACTCCACCGCCCGGCGGGTGCTGCAACTGTGGGCGCCGCTGCTGTCCTGGGTGATGCTGGCCCGTGGCGACATCGACGGCATCGTGGGCTACCGCCCGGAGGCGGTGGACCTGCCGGCCGGGATGCTGCTGGCCGCCGAGGCCGGGATGGTGGTCCGGGCGCTGGACGGCGGCTGCTACGACGACCGATACGGCTGCCCCGCCGAGCGGCGCAGCTTCGTCGCGGCCCCGCCGGAGACCATCGACCGGCTGGTCAAGCTGGTCACCGCGGCGCAGTGGATCGAGCCCGAGGTCCGCCGGCTCACCCCGGTCAGCCTGAGCTCCGTCGGCTGGTGACATCGCACCGGACGGTGGACCGGACGAACTCACCTGGCCGGCCACCACCCCCGCGCGGCGGCTGGTGTGGGGTCTTCCGTCCGCCGCCCCGGGGTGCGGCGGACGGAAGCGCCGTCCGATATGGTGTCAGGCGGAACTCCGCAATCCCTCGTCCCAGATACACGTCGCAGACGGACCGGGGCCCCGCGTGTGCGGGGAGGAGGTGGCGACAGCACTGTCCGCTGCCCTCCTCCAGGAGATCATCATGCACCTCGGCCTCGGCCTGCCCGTCCGCGATCCGGCCCGGCTGCCCGACTGGGCCCGCCGCGCGGAGACCGCCGGCTTCCACACCCTCGCCCTGCTCGACCGGCTCGCCTACGACAATCCGGAGCCGCTCGTCGCGCTCGCCGTGCTGGCCGGCGCGACCACCCGGATCCGGCTGCAGACCGAGGTGCTGCTCGGTCCGCTGCGCGCCACGGCGCTGCTGGCCAAGCAGGTGGCCACCCTCGACCGGATGTCGGGCGGACGGTTCGTGCTCGGCATCGGCGTCGGCGGTCGCGAGGACGACCACGCCGTCGCCGGCACCCCGATCACCCGGCGTGGTCGGCTGCTCGACGAGCAACTGCCCGCGCTGCGCCAGATCTGGCGCGGTGAGCCGTACGCCGGCAGCACTGTCGGCCCACTCCCGGTGACGCCGGACGGGCCGCCGATCCTGATCGGGGCCTTCGCGCCGGCCGCGTTGAGCCGGGTCGCCCGGTTCGCTGACGGCTTCATCTGCGCGGCTCCGCTGCAGTGGGCCGGCCACTTGGTGGACACCGTGCGCGAGCAGTGGCAGGCGGCCGGTCGGGCCGGCAGCCCGCGCCTGGTCTGCCAGGTCAACGTGGCGATCGGCGCGCCGGAGACGGTGCAGCGGGCCCGGCGGGCCGTCGCCGACTACTACGCCTTCACCGGCCGGCCCGGCTGGGGTGCGCCGGTGAGCGATCCGGGGCAGCTCGTCGAGCTGGTCGCCGCGTACCGGGAGTTCGGCGCGGACGAGCTGGTGCTCTACTGCTACGGCGACGATCCGGCGCAGGTGGACGACCTGGCCGCACTGCTGCTCTGACCGGGCGAGGTCACCGCGCCGCCCGGACGTCCACTCCGGTCGCCTGACGTGCCACCACCTGCAGGTCCGGTGACGGTAGGTGACCCCCCGGCGGTGTCGGCGGTAGTCTGCTCCGCTCCCTTTGCTCTGCTTCAACTGACGCAACAGCCACCCTCCGTTTCTGTTGCGTGGGTTGAAGCAGAGCAAAGGCGGGCGGCCGGGGTTGCCGCCGGAACGTGGGAGTGTCGCCCTTGCGCGGGTCAGCCGGATTCATTGCGTCGGAGACCGGGGAGGTAGCCCGGCGCAGCGGCACCCTCGGTCACGATGAGTGATTCCCGCTTGCGGTGAAGTCGGCGTTACGCTGAGTGAGGGCCTTGCTGCCGGGCCGGCCGGTGCGGCCTCAGGGCAGTGGGAGCCGGCCGACGATGGTCGCCGTCCCGCCGACCCGCACCGTCGGGCCGGCGGCGCCGCGGGCGGTGGCGGGGCGGGCGGTGGCGGTGACGGTGGCCGGCTCGCCGAGCGCGTCGCCCATGTCGACCCGCAGCACGGTCGGCTCCGCCCCGGCCAGCAGCGCGGCCAGGCAGGCGGTGCTGTTGGCGTTGGCGATGTCCTCCGGCACCCCGATCGACGGGGCGAACATCCGGGCCGCGAGCCGGCCGTCCGGCCCGGGTCCGCTGTGCGCGTAGCAGCCGAGCAGGCCGGCCCGGTCGCACGCGGCGCGCAGCCGGGCCATGTCGGGGGTCAGGGCCGCCAGGGCCGCCCGGTCGGCGACCCGCACCAGCAGGCGGGGCCGGCCCACCGAGGCGACCCGGCAGGAGGCGTCGGTGGGGAGGCCCAGAGCGGCGAGGACCGGTGCGCGTTCCGCGGCGTCGGCGGCGCGCAGTGCGATCGGACCCGGGTCGAAGAGCGCCTCGTACCCGTCGCCGACCCAGCTCGCCCGGCCGGTGAAGGTCCGGCCGCCGGAGCGCAGCCGGGTCGCGTACTCCCGGGTTCCGGCGCGGGCGGCGAGCACCGCCAGCGCGGCCACCGTGCCGTGCCCGCAGGCCGGCAGCTCGCCGGTGGCGGTGAAGAAGCGCAGCGCGACGCCGTCCGGCCCGTCGCTGACGAAGACGGCGTGCGAGGCGCCGGCCGCGACCGGCACGGCGCGGCGCTGCGCGTCGTCGGCCGGGACGCCGTCGACCACGGCGGTCGGGCTGCCGCCGCGCCCGTTGCGTCGGCAGGCGCGCACGAGGGTGACCGGGTGGGTCACGGACCGACCAGCAGGGCGGCGACGGTGGCGGTGGTGGCCAGCGCGGCCAGGGCCGCGCTGGTGGCGACGAACCGTCCGAGTGGCACCGCCACCCCGGCGGCCCGGCAGCGCTCGTACCAGATCAGGGTGGCCAGCGACGCCCACGGGGTGGCGAGCGGACCGACGTTCGTGCCGACCAGCAGGGCCAGCAGCTGGGTGTGGTGGTCGGTGGCGATGACCGCCTCGCCGGCCACGTACGCGGGCAGGTTGTTGACCACGTTGGCGAAGAGCGCGCCGACGGCGCCGGCCCGCAGCGCGCCCTGCGCGCCCGGGTCGCCACCGATCAGGGCGCCCATCACCGTGTCCAGTCCGTGCCGGCCGATGGTCTGCACCACCAGGAACAGGCCGGTCACGAAGACCAGCAGCCGCCACGGGACCAGCGCGACGCTGAGGCTGTCGCGGGCCCGGACCGCGAACCCGGCGACCAGGATCGCCGCCGCGACCCCGGAGGCGAGCCCGATCTCGACGCCGGCCAGGATCCCGCCGACGAAGAGCAGGCACGCGACGAGCGCGGTGCGGTAGAGCCAGCGGTCCGCCGGCACGTGGGGCGGCGGCGGGACGAACGGGTCGGCGCCGGCCCGCGCCGGCCGCCAGTACCACCACCACAGCAGCACCATGGTGATCACGATGGCGACCAGCTGCGGCCACCACATCCGCGCCGCCCACGGCAGCGGGTCCAGCCCGATCCGGTCGCTGGCCAGGATGTTGGTCAGGTTGGACACCGGCAGCAGCAGGCTCGCGGTGTTCGCCAGCCAGACCGTGGTCATCGCCAGCGGCGTCGGTGGCACCCCCAGCCGACGGGCCAGCGCGATCATCACCGGCGTGAGCAGCACCGCCGTGGTGTCCAGGTTCAGCGCGACGGTGGTCAGCGAGGCGAACCCGACGCAGAGCCAGAACAACGCCGGGAAGCTGCCCCGCGCGGTGATCGCCACCCGCGCGGCCAGGGCGTCGAAGACCCCGGCCACCGCGGTCAGCTCGGCCAGCACGACCACCGTGCCCAAAAAGATCAGGATGGGTACGATCCGACGCACGGTCGCCTCGGCGTCGGCGCGGGGCAGCAGCCCGGTCAGCACGCAGGCGAGCCCGACCACCGCGAGCGCGATCGCGATCCAGTCGAGCACGTGCAGCCGCCCCCAGCGGGAGCGGTCGGGTGCGGCGGACGGCGGCTCGCCGGCGGTCTCCACGAGGCATGATCCTCGCACATCGGCGGCGACGCGGCCCGGCTCGGCGCGGCTGCCGAGGGTGTCCACGCCATTGACGGTGAGTGGCCATAATGGCGAGGTGGCTGTAGGCGCGCACCCGACCCGGTCCGACCGCCCCCTCGACTTCTTCATCAGCTACTCGCCGGCCGACGAGCGCTGGGCGACGTGGCTCGCCTGGGAGTTCGAGGCCGCCGGCTACCGCACCCTGCTGCAGGCGTGGGACTTCGTCGCCGGCACCAACTTCATCGACTTCATGGACCGGGGCGTGCGCGAGGCCACCGTGGTCGTCGCGATCCTCTCCGAGCGCTACCTGCACTCCACCTACGGCAAGCTGGAGTGGCAGGCCGCGCTGCGCGCCGACCCGGACGGCACCGGCAACAAGCTGGTCACCGTACGGGTGGAGGACTGCCCGATCGACGGGCTGCTCGCCACCATCACCTACGTCGACCTGGTCGGGGTGACCGATCCGGGGCAGGCCCGCGCCCGGGTGCTCGACCGGATCCGGGAGGCGCTCGCCGGGCGGGCCAAACCGGCCCGGCAGCCCGCCTTCCCCCACCACCCGGCCGACCCGGCGGGGGTGCTCGCCGCCCCGGTCGCCGGGCCGCCCGCGCCCCGCCGCGCCCGGCGTACGCCGATCAACCCGCCGCCGTTCCCGCCGGGCGCGGCCACCGCGCCGGTGGCCCGGGGCACGGTGACCGTGCTCCAGGTGGCCGGGCCGCGCTTCGGCCGGGGCGTCATCTCCCCGGGCGCCCCGGTGACCCCGGGCGAGTTGCAGGAACACCTGATGGGCGACCTCACCCTGCTGATGAACGACGGGGTGCCCCGGCCCGACCTGCTGGTGGTGGCCGGCAACCTGACCGAGTCGGGCAGCCCGCGCGAGTTCTCCGACGCGCTGAGCTTCCTCACCGGGCTGCGGGTGCTGCTCGGGCTGGAGCCGCACCGGCTGGTCGTGGTGCCCGGACCGCGTGACGTGACGATGGCCGCCAGCCGGGCGTACTTCGCCACCTGCGAGGCCGACGACGTCGACCCGCAGCCGCCGTACTGGCCGAAGTGGCGGCACTACGCGCGGCTCTTCGACGAGCTGTACCAGGGCCTCGACGACCGGCTCTTCGACAGCGAACAGCCGTGGACCCTGTTCCCGGTGCCCGACCTGCGGGTGGTGGTGGCGGGGTTGAACTCCACCGTCGCCGCCACCCACCGCGAGGAGGACCGGTACGGCTTCCTCGGCGAGGCCCAGTCCACCTGGTTCGCCCAGCGGCTGCGGCACTACCGGCAGTCCGGTTGGCTGCGGTTGGGCGCGATGGCGCACGCCCCCGGCTCGCGCACCCCGTACGCCGAGGAGGTGGCCGTCGCCGACGCGGTGACGCTGCGCGACCGGGCCTCGTTCCACCGGCTGGTCGGGCCGATGCTCAACCTGTTGCTCTCCGACGCCGCGCCCGGCGCGCGGGTCGATCCGGTGGTGCCGGTGACCGGCACCTCCCGGGACGGGCGGGCGCAGGTGCTGCGGCTGGCGGCCGACGGGATGACCCGCTGGGTGCTGGGCCGCGACGACCGGCACGAGGTGGGCGAGCCGACGGCGGTGAGCTGGGCCGGCACCGCCGCCACGTTCGGCGCGGCGGGTCCGGCGCAGGTGCCCGGTGTGCGGCTGCCCAGCGCCGGGGAAGGGCCGGCCCAGGGCGCTGCGGCCGGTGGCCCGGCCGCCGCGCCGGCCGTGCTGCCGCCCGCCCCGCTGGACCGCCTGCTCGACCGGCTGGCCGAGGTGTGCGAGGCCCGCCACGACCGGGTGCTGGTCCGTCGGGTGCCGGCCGATCCGCCGCACCTTTTCGTCACGTACCGGGCCGACGGGGTGGTCCGCCAGCAGCGGGTCGGCGGGCACCTCGGCACGCCGACCGCCGCCGACCTGGACACCTTCGCCCGTCGGGTGCACGCCACCGACCCGGACATCCCGTCCGAGCTGGTCTACGACGGCGACCGGGTGCCGCGCGGGCTGGCCGAGGAGGCGCAGCGGCGGGGCGTGCGGGTGCTGCACCTCAGCGAGTTCCAGGGCCTGCTCGACCTGCGCGAGTACGTGGCCGCGCAGACCGCCCGGCTGCAGGCCGACCGGCTCTACCCGCCCGGGCAGTACGTGCCGCAGCGCTACCGCCATCTCGTCGGCGCGGATCAGCGGGTGCGCGACGACGTGGTCGACGAGCTGCTGGAGCTGATCTCCGCGCCGGACGGCCGGTTCGTGCTGGTGCTCGGCGACTTCGGCCGGGGCAAGACGTTCGCGCTGCGCGAGGTGGCCCGCCGGCTGCCCACCGCCGCCCCCGACCTGGTGCCGATCCTGGTGGAGCTGCGGGCGCTGGACAAGGCGCACTCGGTCGATGGGCTGGTCGCCGCGCACCTGGCCAACCACGGCGAGCAGGTGATCGACCTCAAGGCGTTCCGCTACATGCTCCGGCAGGGGCGGATCGTGCTGCTCTTCGACGGCTTCGACGAGCTGGTGGCCCGGGTGACGTACGACCGGGCGGCCGACCACCTGGAGACGCTGCTGCAGGCGGCCGAGGGCAACGCCAAGATCGTGGTGAGCAGCCGGACCCAGCACTTCAAGACCAACTCGCAGGTGCTGACCGCGCTCGGCGAGCGGGTCGGGCTGCTGCCGCACCGCCGGGTGCTGGCCCTCGAGGACTTCACCCCCGGCCAGGTCGAGACGTTCCTGCGGCACCGCTACGGCGGCGACGAGCGGGCCGCCCGGGCCCGGCTGGACCTGCTCGCCGGGGTGAAGGACCTGCTCGGGCTCTCCCGCAACCCGCGGATGCTGGGCTTCATCGCCAACCTCGACGAGGGGCGGCTGGCCTCGGTGGCGGGGGCCGGCGGCACGTTCAGCGCCGCCGCGCTCTACCGCGAGATCCTGGAGTCCTGGCTGGACTTCGAGGAACGCCGGACCCAGGGCATCCCGGGGGCGCCGGTGAGCCTGCGCCGCCCCGAGCTGTGGCACGCGGTACGCCGGCTCGCCTTCCAACTGTGGGAGAGCGGCGAGGCGTACCTGCGCCTGGCCGAGCTGACCGAGGCCGCCGGCCAGCTCGCCGGGCTGGCCGACTCGCGGCTGTCCGGGCCGCAGGCGGTGCACGCCGTCGGTGCCGGCAGCCTGCTGGTGCGCACCGACGACGGGCTCTTCGGTTTCATCCACACCTCGGTGCTCGAATGGCTGGTCGCCGAGGGCGTCGCCGAGCAGCTCAACCGGGGCGAGGAGCCGGCCGCGCTGGCCGTGCGGCCGCTCTCGGCGCTGACCGTGGAGTTCCTCGGCGACCTGGCCGACCCGGCGCGCTGCACCGCGTGGACGTCCCGGGTGCTCGGCGACGAGGCCGCCCCCGAGACGGTCCGGGCCAACGCGCTGCGGCTCAGCGCCCGGCTGCGGCTGCCGGACCGGGCCGACCTGCGCGGCGCGGTGCTGCGCGGTGAGGACCTGTCGCACCGCGAGCTGGCCGGCGCCGACCTGACCGGGGCGGACCTGACCGACACCCGGCTGGTCGCCGCCAACCTGGCCGAGGCGCGGCTGGAGCACGCCCGGCTGCGCGGCGCGCGGCTGGACCGGACCCGGCTGGCCGGCGCCGACCTGCGCGGGGCGGACCTGGCCGGGGCCCGGCTGTTCCGGGCCGACCTGCGCGGCACCCGGATCGCCGGCAGCAGCTGGCACCGGGCGGCCCTGATCGACGTGAGCGTCGACGCGGCCCATCTGCGCGCCCCTGAGCTGCGCGGCGCGGTGGTCGCGCCGGGCCGCCCGGTGGTGCCCGGTCTCGCCCCGCCGGCGGTCGGCGTCGCGTACGGCTTCGAGGTGGGCCGGTTGCCGGTGCCGGCCGCGTACAGCCCGGACGGGGCGGTGCTGGCGGTCGGCAGCGACGACGGTGGCGTGCTGATCTGCGACACCGGCACCGGCCTGCCGGTGCGTACCCTGCAGGGTCACCGCGGCCGGGTGTACGCGGTGCGCTACGACGACGCCTCGCACCAGCTCGTCACCGGCGCGGCGGACCTGACCGTCCGGCTCTGGGACGCCGACCACGGCGACGTGCGGCACGTCATCGAGGACGTCTTCGCCGGCTGGGTGTGGCCGCTGCTCACCGACGGCGAGCGGGGCCGGTTGGTGGTCGGTGACGCGGCCGGCGTGGTCCGCCTCTACGACACCCGCAGCGCCCGGCTGTGGCACGAGTGGCCGGGGCACGCCGCGCCGATCTGGGGCACCTCGTTCAGTCCGGACGGCCGCCGGGTCGTGGTCGCCGACAGCGCCGGGGTGCTGCGCGGCTGGGACATCGCCTCCGGCACGCTCGCCTTCGAGGTCCGGGAGCCGGAGGTGGTCTACCGGGTGGTGCACACCCCGGACGGCCACTGCCTGGTCGCGGTCGGCCAGCACGGCCGGGTCTGGATCCGCCGGGCCGTCGACGGCGAGCTGCTGCGCCGCCCGCGCGGGCACGAGGCCGACGTGTACGCCCTCGACGTGCACCCCGACGGCATGCTGATGGCCACCGGCGACACGCACGGCGCGCTGCGGCTGTGGGAGGTGGAGACCGGCCGGCCGCTGCGGGTGCTCGGCCGGCAGCGCGGGGCGATCTACAGTGTCCGCTTCAGCGACGACGGCTCGCTGCTGGCGACCGCCGCCAGCGACGGCGCGATCCAGCTCTGGGACACCGACGGCCAGTTGCGCCACGAGCTGACCCGGCACCGGGGCTCGGTCTGGCCGGTGGTCTGGCGTCGCGACCAGGCGCAGGTGGCGACCAGCAGCAACGACGGCACCACGCGGCTCTGGGACGTGCGCAGCGGGCAGCTCCAGCACACCCTGCGCGGGCACGGCCGGCGGGTCACCGCGCTCTCCTTCCGCGACGACGGCGAGGTCCTCGCGGCCTGCGGCAACGACGGCGTGGTCCGGCTCTGGGAGCCGCGTACCGGCCGGCTGGTGCGGCAGCTCGCCAGCCCCGCCGACCGGCTGCTGTCCGCCGTGTTCTGTCCGGGGGAGCCGCTGGTCGCCGCGCCCAGCGGTGACGGCGGGGTGCACCTGTGGAACACCGACACCGGCGTCGACGAGCGGGAGCTCAACGTCGACACCGACCACGTGTGGGCGGCCGCGTTCAGCCCGGACGGCGACGCCCTGGCGACCGCGAACGACGACGACACGGTCCGGCTCTGGTATCGGCGGACCGGCCGGCACTTCGCCACCCTCACCCCGCACCGGGGCCGGGTGCGGGCCGTCGCGTTCAGCCCCGACGGCGAGACCATCGCCACCGGCGCCGACGACCAGCTGGTCCGGCTCTGGGACGCGGCCACCGCCACCTGCCGGCTCAGCCTGGAGCAGCACACCGACCGGGTGTACGCGGTCTGTTTCAACGCCGACGGCACGCTGCTCGCCAGCGCCGGCAACGACGGGACGGCGGTGGTCTGGGACGCCCGTACCGGACAGCGGCGCACCGTGCTCACCGAGCACACCGGCCGGCTCTGGTCCTGCGCGTTCAGCCCGAACGGCGCGCTGCTGGCCACCGCCGGGGACGACCTGATCATCCGGCTCTGGGACCCGGGCACGGGTCGGCTGCACGGCACCCTGGCGGCGCACACCCGGCGGGTCTGGTCGGTGGCGTTCAGCCCGGACAGCAGCCTGCTCGCCAGCGCCGGCGACGACGGCACGGTGCGGCTCTGGGACGTCGCCGACCCGGAACACGCCCAGTTGCGGGCCACCCTGATCGGGCTGCCGGAGGGCTGGGCGGCGGTCAGCCCGGACGGCCGGTACAAGTTGGACGGTGAGACCGGCGGCCAGTTCTGGCACGTGATCGGCACCTGCCGCTTCGAGGTGGGGGAGCTCGACCCGTACCTGACGCAGGTCCGCCGGCTGGCGGTCGACGCCCCGTTCTGAGTCGCGCGTCCGCGGCGCCGGTCCGGCCCGACGGCATGTCGATCAAGCAGCGTCCAGGGCCGTCGATCTGTTACGCGTCTGCGCGGGTTCCGTCCGCGACGGTGTACCGATCCGGCTGATCGCCGACTCGGATCACGCCGGCCGGCGTAGTGACGTCGACCGATCAGTCTGACGCGGTGTCACCATCTCGACACAGAAGCTGTGAGTCTCCTGGGTGCTGGTGTGCTGGCGCGGGACCAGCGCCGTCGGTGACGGCCATCGAGGAAGAGGTGGCTCATGGTGGCTCTACGGCGGCTGCTCGCCGCGCTGACCGCGACGGTGGTGACCGCCGCGCTCGCCCTCGTCTGGACGGCGGCGCCCGCCCACGCGGACGAGGCGTGGGAGACGGCGTTGAAGAACCTGATGTCGCAGACCGCCACCTGGGCGGAGGGCGGCCTGTCCCGGGTCGGCCTGCTCGGCCAACCGCTGCCGCTGCTGGGGGTCAGCCCCGGCGCGCTGGTGGACACCGACAAGCTCACCCGCAAGGCCTCCGACGCGCTGGCCGCCGGCCTGACGAAGGACGACGTCGACCTGGGTGGCGGCACCCGGCTCACCTCCACGGTCAGCACCAGCGGCGGCGATCACCTGCTCGACGTGCTGCTGACCACGAAACGGGCGGTCACCGGCAAGGACCTGACCGTCGGCGGGGTGACCGTGGCCAAGGCGGTCGACGTCACCGGCTGGGCCACCCTGCACCTGCGGGCCCGGCACACCGCCGCCGGGGAGACCTACCTGGTCCGCGACGGGGACACCCCGCGCATCGACATCGACGCGGCCGCGTCGCTGCGCGCCGACCTGGACCAGGCCACCGCCTCGGTCGGCATCCTCGGCGTCACGCTCACCGCCGGCAGCACCCTGACCGCGCGTACCCACGTCAAGGTCACCCTCAGCGACCCGAACGGCGACGGCCGGCTCGCCTTCGACACCGCCGCCGGTGCGGGCACCGGTGAGCTGGGCGCGAGCGGCTCGCTCGCCGGGCTGGTCCAGGTGGCGCTCGACGGCTCCGGCGGCGGGAAGGTCTCCGACACCGAGTCCGAGCCGGGCCCCGGCTCGGTGCACGGCGTGGTCAACCTGGGCGCGGCCACCTCCGGCACCCCGTTCGCCCTGCCCGCGGTGGCCGCGACGGTCACGGTCGACTGGACCGACATCTCGGTCGGCAGCCCGACCGTCACCACCACCGGGCTCGACGAGACGATCGCCAAGTTCCGCAACATGAGCCCGCTGGACCTGGCCTCCGGGCTGGCCCAGCTCGCCACCCTGCTCGGCGGCGTGCAGCAGAGCGGGCCGGCCGGCAACCTGAGCCTGCCGTTCCTGCGCGGCACCTTCGCCGACGCGGTGAAGGTCAACGAGAAGCTGACCGCCTTCCTCACGAAGTACGTCCACCCCAAGCCGGACGACCCGTCCTTCGACCCGGCCACCGACGACCCGGCCAAGGCCGGCCAACCGCGGTTCAGCTCGATCCAGGAGCTGGTGAAGCTGCTCGCCGCCGAGGGCCTGCCGGTGGACGGCCTCTCCTTCGCCGGTGACAAGCTGGTGTTCCGGGTGAAGCTGGAACGCGAGTCCACGGTGGCCGTGCCGCTGGACCCGGGGGCCGCCTCCGTCTCCGGCCGGGGCGCCACCTTCACCGCCAAGGGCTTCAGCCTGGCCGCCGACGACCACCGGTTCACCCCGGGGGAGCTGGTCGGCCAGCGGGTCGTCGCCGGGACCTCGGCCGGCACCATCGCCGCCAACACCGCCACCTCGGTCACCCTGGCCGAGAACTGGATCGGCGGGCAGCCCGCCGGCGACGCGGTCTGGGTGATCAGCGGTTCCAGCCCCAACATCGGCGCGGTTGAGCTGGCCGGCACGCTCACCAGGCCGGCCGGCGGCGACAAGAAGGTCGGCCTGCGGGCGGCCAACGCCCAGGCCAGCTTCGCCACCGTGAAGCCGCGCTACAGCGCCGCCGTCACCCTCGTGCTGGACCTGCGTGACGACCTGGGCAGCCCGGCGGCCAACGCCGACCGGGTGCTGCTGCGCACCGACCCGGCCACGCCGCTCTTCGCCGCCGACTTCCCGATCAGTACCGGGGTGGACTTCTACGCCACCGCCGGCTTCCTCAAGGTCAAGCTGGGCGGCGACCTCGCGGTGGGACCGGCCACCGCCGGCCAGCGGATGCTCCAGGTCAGCTTCAGGCAGGCCCAGGACGTCAGCCTCGGTGAGCTGTTCCGCCGGTTGCAGTCCGAGCCGGGCACCCTGCTGGCCGTCTCCTCGTCGGTGAAGACCACCGGCAAGGTCACCGTCAGCGTGCCCGGCGCCACCGGCGCGCTCGGCACGGGCGTCGGGGTGGACGTGAGCTGGAAGGCCGGCGAGCAGCCGGTGGTGGACACCAGCAGCCTCGCCGGCCTCTTCGCCGTCGACTTCAACCCCGACGATCCCAAGGCGCTCTTCGCCGCCGTGGTCGAGGCCCTGCGGCTGGTCAACGCCGCGCTCGGCCAGCCGGGCGTCGGCAGCGGCCCGTTGAACACCGAGATCCCGCTGCTCGGCCGCTCCGCGCGGGAACTGCTCGGCGCCGACGAGAGCGGCGTCGGCAAGGGCGTCACCTTCGTCGCCGACGGCGCGAACTTCCGGCTGCACGACGGCAACCGCAGCGGTGACGCGGCCTTCGACGAGCGGCTGGTCGGCCGGACCGTGGTGATCGGCAGCAAGGCGTACCGGGTGCTCGACCGGATCGACGGGCAGACCCTACGCGTCGACGCGGCCGGTACGCCGAAGCCCGCCGACGGCACCGCGTACGCGCTGCGGCCGGAGCTGGCCGACGCGCTGGACGCGCTGCTCGCCTCGCCGCCGGACACCCTCCAGGACGCCCTCGACCAGCTCAACCGCGCCATCGGCGCCGGCAGCGGCGTCACCTTCGCCCTGGACGAGCGTGCCGGTGGCCCGTTCCTGCGGGTCGGGCTGGACTGGAAGCGCAACGTGCGCACCGCCGGCCCGCTCGCCTTCTCCTGGGACGGCGCCCGCGACCTGGTCAGCCTGGACAGCTCCGGCTCGTTCGCCCTGGACGTCGACGCCCAGGCCAAGCTGGGCCTGCTGCTGCCGCTGAAACTGAACGCGGCGCCGCTGCTGGACAAGTCCTCCTCGGCCAAGGTGACCGTCAGCGGCGGGGTGACCGACGCGGCGCTCGCCGCCCGGGTCGGCCCGCTCGCCCTCGACCTCGGCAAGGACCCGGACTTCGCCACGGTGAAGGCCAACCTCAGCGTCGGCCTCGGCGGGCTCGCCGCCGACGGGCCGGTCACCGACCTGTTCGGCGTGACCCCCACCTTCACCACCACCGGCGTCGACTGCGGCGGTGGGGTCGGCGGCGCGACCACGCCGGTGTGTGCCCGCGCGCCGCTGTTCGTCAACAACTGCACGCCAGCGGACGCGACGAACCTGCTCAGCTTCACCATGGGCCTGGACCTCACGCCGACGACCGACACCCCGGATCTGAGCTCCTGTTTCGCCAACCTGTCGCTGAAGCTGACCGACTTCAACGTCGGCATCGACGGCTACCTGGCGAAGGTGGAGGAGGCGCTGCGGCTGGCCAGCTTCGACGGCAAGCTGCCGCTGGTCGGCGACGACCTGCAACAGGGCCAGAAGTTCGTCGCGAAGCTGCGGGCGGACGTCAAGGCCGCGATCGGCCCGGCCCTGGCCGACGCCACCCTGGACAGCGCCGGCATGCAGTCCGCCCTCAACGCGGCGCTGCACGACCTGGACCCGGGCGTCAGCGCGGTGGTCGGCTGCCGCAGCGGCGTGGCCGCCCCCTGCCAGCCGGAGGACTTCCAGTCGATCCGGATCACGCTCACCGCCTCCCGTGGCACGCCCTCGGCCGCCGAGGGCTGCCGGGACGCCGGCGACACGGACACGTGCCTCACCGCCAACGTCCCGCTCGACCTGGGCATCCCCGGCCTGTCGCTGAAGGCGAAGAAGGGCGCCACCGACGGCATCCAGGCCAAGCTCGGGTGGAAGCTGCACCTGGACCTGGTCCTCGACCGGGACGAGGGCTTCTACGTCCCCACCCACGACGGGGACACCGCGCCCGAGGTGCAGATCGGCGCGAACTTCGACCTGACCGGCGACCTGGCCGCCCAGCTCGCCTTCATCCAGGTGAAGGCGACCAAGCAGGGCAGCGGGCCGCTGGTGAAGGCGTACTTCGGCATCGACCTGAAGGGCTCGGCGGGGGAGAAGAGCTGCTTCGACCCCGCGGTCACCGAGAACTGCACCGCGAAGCCGGACGACAAGCTCACCCTCGCCGAGTTCGGTGACCTGGGTTCGCTGATCGCCACCGACCTCACCGCCGAAGTGAACATCGACTGGCGGTTGGCGGCGGCGGTGGACACCGGCGGTGACGTCTCCGCGCTGCCCGGCGTCAGCGCCCGGTTCACCCTGAAGTGGGGCCTGACGCACCAGCGGGGCGGGCTCACCGCGACCGGCGGCGCGGTCAGCACCCCGCTCCAGGTCACCTTCACCGACATCGCGTTGGACGCGGGAGCCTTCTTCTCCAAGATCCTCAAGCCGGTGGTGGAGAAGATCAAGGCGGTCACCGGTCCGCTCCAGCCGGTCATCGACACCCTGTACGCGCCGATCCCGGTGCTGTCGGACCTGTCGAAGGCCACCGGCGGCCCCGACATCACCCTGGTCTGGCTGGCCAAGACGTTCAGCACCCTGGCCGGCGGGCCGAAGCTCGACTTCGTCGACACGGTCCGCGAGGTGATCAGCTTCGTGAACCGGATACCCACCACCTGCGCCACCAACTGTTCGATCCCGCTCGGTGGGTTCCACGTCGACGCCGCCAAGGCGCTGACCACCGAGGTCTCGCCGGCCTCGGCGGAGAGCCTGATCGACAAGGCCACCGGCTACCAGCCGGCGAAGGCCGTGGACGTCAAGGCGGCCGTGGACGGCGCGTCGCCGAACGCCGGCGGGAAGCTGTTCACCGCCGACGACAAGGGCCGGACCACCGCCCAGAAGACCGGTTTCGCCTTCCCGGTCTTCGACAACCCGGGCTCGCTGTTCGGGTTGCTGCTGGGGCAGGACGTCGAGTTGGTCAGCTTCGACTCCGGGCCGCTGTCGCTCGGCTTCAGCTGGCGGCAGTCCTTCGGCCCGGTCTACGCCCCGCCGCCGGTGCTGGTCACCCTCGCCGGCAGCGCCTCGGTGACCGCCCGGTTCATCGCCGGCCTGGACACCGCCGGCATCCGGCACGCCGTCGAGGCCGCCACCGACGGCACCGCGCTCGACGCCGTCAGCCTGCTCGACGGCCTCTACTTCAAGACCACCGACAGCACGGGTACGCCCGTCCCGGTGGTCACCCTGCGCGGCGAGATCGCCGCCGGGGCCGAGGTGAGCGTGCTGATCGTCAAGGCCGGCATCCAGGGCGGCATCCGGCTCACCGTCGGGTTCAGCTGGAACGACCCGAACAACGACGGCAAGTTCCGCACCAGCGAGTTCCTCCAGGCGCTGCTGGTCAACCCGGTCTGCCTCTTCACCACCAGCGGCCAGCTCTCGGTGTTCCTCAAGGTCTACATCACCATCGACCTGTTCCTGTTCTCCAAGACCTTCGACTTCACCCTGGTCGACGCGACCCTGCTGGACTTCCGCGCCCAACCCGACTGCAAGCCCAGGCCACCGGAGCTGGGCGGCACGGCCGGGGACACCCTGGTGGTCTTCGCCGGCAAGTTCGGCAAGAAGGAGCAGCGCGGGGACAAGGCGTGGGACAACGGCGCCGGCACCTACGCCGGTGACGTGGTGAAGGTGTACGCGGTGCACTTCGCCGACGCCGACCCGGACTTCGACGGCTTCGCGATCGAGGCGCTGGGCCGCAAGCAGGAGTTCCTCGACCCGAACCTCACCCGGGTGGTCGTCGACGGGCGCGGCTACCAGGTCGCCGACGCCGACAGGACGTCGCTGTCGGTGCTGCTGCTCGGCGACGGCGACACCGGCGGCGACGGCACGAAGACCTCCGCGTTCGACAAGGCGGCGGTGATCCTCGGCTCCGACGGCAAGGACCAGATCCGCACCGGAACCGGGCCGGCGTACGTGGACGGGCGCGGCGGCGACGACGTGATCGTCACCGCGGAGGCGCCCGGGCAGGTCAGCCGGGTCGCCGGCGGACCGGGCCAGGACACCGTCACGACCGGCGACGGCAACGACGTGGTGGCCGGCGACAGTGGCCTCGGCGCGGTCGACCGCAGCGGCGGCACGACCGTGCACACCTCGGTCGGCGACACCACCCTCGACGGCCTGGTGGACTGGACGAAGCTGACCGACCCGACCGAGGAGACCGCCGGGGCGGCCGACCACGTCACCGTCGGGCACGGTGCCAGCACGGTCTACGGCAACGGCGGCGACGACGTGCTCGGCGTGGTCCTCGACGACCGGCCGAACGGGAGGAACACCATCGTCGGCGGCCCCGGCGAGGACATCCTCAACGGCGGCAAGGGCGACGACACCATCCACACCGCGGGCAGCGCGGTGCCGTCCGGCCCGGACGCCGCCGGCAGCGGCGACGCCGGGCTGACCAACAAGGTCGACACCGGTTCCGGCCAGGACACCGTGTACGGCAGCGCCGGCGCCGACCTGGTCGTCTCGCACTCCGCCAACGACCAGACCGGCCACCTGTACGGCTACGGCGGCGACGACGTGCTGGTCGGCGGGTACGGCACCGACGAACTGTTCGGCGGACCCGACGAGGACTACGTGATCGCCGAACCGTCCACCGTCGGCGAGCCGGACGGCACCGACGGGTACGGCCCGGCCCGGCAGGTGAGCCACCAGCCGTTGCCCGCCGGCACCCGGTCGCAGCAGAAACTGCTTGTCGGCGGCCTCGGCAGCGACCACGTGATCGGTGGCGACGGCGGGGCGGTCGTCTTCGGCGACCAGCGCCTGCCGGCCGAGACCTGCGCCGACGCCGACCTGGCCGGGACGCAGCCCACCCCGGTGGACCAGGGCGCGGCGGACCTCATCCTCGGCGGGGCCGGGGTCGAGGTGGTCACCGCCGGCAGCGGCGACGACCGGGCCGACCTGGGTGGCGGCGACGACCGCGCCTGCGGTCAGCTCGGCGACGACGTCCTGCACCTGGGCGGCGGCAACGACCGGGCCTGGGGCGGGGCCGGTGTCGACCAGTTGCACGGCGACGACGGCGTGGACCTGCTCTTCGGCAACACCGGCGACGACGGCCTGTACGGCGGGCCCGGGGTGGACACCGAGGAGGGCAACGAGGGCGGTGACCAGGTCTTCGGCGGCCCCGACGACGACGTGCTGTACGGCGGCGGCCGGGTGGCCGGGGTCGCCGACGGGCGGGACTTCCTCTACGGCGAGGACGGCGTGGACCGGATCGTCGGCGACAACGGCACCCCGCGCATCGGCGACGTCGGGCCGTACCCGCTGGACCTGGCCGGGGACGTGGCCGCGGCCGGCACCGGGGACGTCATCTCCGGCGGCGAGGGCGGCGACGTCGCGTACGGCGGGCTCGGCGGGGACCGGATCGACGGCGACGGCGGCGACGACCGGATCGAGGGCAACAACGGGTCGGACCTGGTGCACGGTGGCCTCGGCAAGGACGAGATCGTCGGCGGCTCCGGTCAGGAGCCGACCGCCGGCACCGGCCGCCCGGACAGCGGCGACCAGCTCTACGGCGACGGCGACACCGACCTGATCGCCGGGGACAACGCCCGCTTCGCGCCGGCCACCACCGACGCGACCCGGATCACCCAGGGCCGCGGTGGCCCGCAGCGCCGGATCACCCTGCTCGACCTCGGGTTCACCCCGACGGCCGGCACCAGCGGCGGTGACCTGATCTCCGGTGGCGACGCCGACGACGTGCTCCTCGGCCAGGGCGGCCCGGACCGGGTACGCGCCGACGCCGGCGCGGACTTCGCCGAGGGTGGCCCGGGCGCCGACTGGGTCGAGGGCGACGCCGGCGACGACGATCTGGTCGGCGGCTCCAGCACCGCGTACGACGGGACCGGGGCGGCCACGACGGGCCAGCCGGACACCGCGGACGCCCTGTTCGGCGGACCCGGGTCCGACGCGGTGATCGGCGACAACGGCGCGGTGCTGCGCCCGCTCGCCGGTGAGCAGCCCACCGCGCCGACGGTCCGGCTCGGCGCGGACGGCACCGCGTTCGGCCCCCGGATCGTGGTGCTGCTGGACCGGGCGGCGGCCACCGCCAACCGGTACGGCGGTGACCGGATCAGCGGCGGCGACGGCGTCGACACCCTCTGGGGTCAGGACGGCGACGACGCGCTGACCGGCGACGGTGACGGCGACTACCTGGAGGGCAACGGCGGCGCGGACACGCTGCGCGGGGACACCGCTCTCGGCGCGGCGGGCCGCTCGACGGTCGGCCCGCTGCCCGACCCGGGCTGGCCGGGCGAGGCGTCGGCGGCGGCCGAGCTGGTCGGTGCGGGCGCGGCGGCCGGCCAGGACGACCTGATCGGCGGCAGCGCGGCCGCCGGGTTCCGGGACACCGGCGACCTGATCGAGGGCAACGGCGGCGACGACGTGGTGCTCGGCGACAACGGCTCGCTGCTGCGGACCGTGACCACGGCCGGCGGCAAGCCGGCCGAGCGGGTCTACACCGAGCGGTACCCGACCGGCGCGGTGCCGGCGGACGCCACGGTGGTCCGTACCCACGATCCGGCGCTGCCCGGCCCGTCCACCCGGTTCTGCACCACCGCCCAGTCCACCTGTGAGCCGGTCGGCGCGTTCGGCAACGACCAGCTCTACGGCGACGGCGGCAACGACGGGGTGTGGGGTCAGGACGGCGACGACCTGGTCCGGGGCGGTGCCGGCGACGACGACCTCTTCGGTGAGCTGGGCGCCGACACCCTCTACGGTGACGACGGCCGGGACGCCATCCTGGGTGACCGGGGCGGCGTGGTGAACCAGTACCTCAACGCCGACGACGTGGCGGCGCTGGGCTTCACCGCCACCCTGTCGTCGGTGCCGCAGGAGACGTACACCGGGTTCCGGGCCGGCGGTTACGACCGCCGGGTGGACCTGCTGCACGACACCGACGGGGACGCCTGGATCGGCTCGGCCACGTCCGCGCCGATGCCCTACCCGGGGCTGACCGCCGGGGCCGGCGACCTGATCCGGGGTGGCGCCGGTGCGGACAACATCCACGGCGGCTTCGGCGACGACATCGCCAACGGCGACAGCGGCGGTGACGAGGTGTTCGGCGGTGAGGGCGCGGACGTGCTCTGGGGCGGCAAGGGGTGCGACCCGCAGCTCGACGCGGCCAACCCGCAGTGCCTGGTGAACGGGGTGTTCAGCGCCGCCGCCCGGGGTGACCGGGACCAGTACGTCGACCACCTGTTCGGTGGTGCCGGGGCCACCAGCGGCCCGGCGGTGACCGCGGTGCTCGGCTCGGACCTGCTGGACTTCCGGCCGCGCGGCTCCTACCCGGACAACTGCGCGTCGGGTGCCTGGCCGGTGGACCTGGCGGCCGGCACGATCGACCCGTGCCGCTGGTTCGAGGCGACCAACATGGACAACGACGTCCTCGCCGACAACCAGCACCACCACGGCACCGACTGGATGTACGGCGGCTGGGACCGCGACGTGCTCCAGGGCGACGTGACGCAGAACGGGCCGAACAACGGGGACCGGCTGTTCGACTGGAACGGCGCGTACAACCTGTTCACCCACTGCAACGCGGCCTACGGCGGGTTCAACGACATCCGCCAGCACAGTCCGGCGATGCAGGACTTCCTGACCCGGCTGGCCTGGGCGGCCGGCGCCGGCCGCAGCCCGGGTGATGTCACCACGGCCGGCACCTCGGCCTTCATCGAGTTGTCCTACGTCTATCCGCGCGACAACCCGGACCAGGGGGCCGGGGCGGCGTTCCCGAGCACGCCGGGGCACTTCGACACCCCGTCCTGCACCGACTGACCGACGGGTCCGGGGCCCGGCTCTCCTGGGGGGAGCCGGGCCCCGGCCGGTTCAGCTCCGCGCCGGGTCGGGCATGACCACGGCGTTGCCGGTCACCCGGATGCCGCCGGCCGCCGGGACGTCGACCACCAGCAGCCCGGGCCGGCCCAGGTCCGTCCCCTGGCGCAGGCGCAGCGTGGTCGGCGGTTCGACCAGGCCATGGGTACGCAGGTAGCCGCCGAGCGCGGCGGCGGCCGCACCGGTCGCCGGATCCTCGACGACCCCGCCGACCGGGAACGGATTGCGCACGTCGAACTCGGTGCCGCCGGCGCGCCACACCAGCGCGACGGTGGTCCAGTCGCGACGCCGCATCAGGTCGCCGAGCCGGTCGAAGTCGTAGTCCAGGGCGGCCAGCCGGTCCCGCGTCGCCGCCCCGAGGATCAGGTGGTGCGCGCCCGCGTACCCGACCCGGGGCGGCAACGCCGGGTCGAGGTCGGCGGGGGCCCAGTCCAGGGCGGCGAGCGCCTCGGCGAGGTCGGCCGGGTCCACCGGCGCGTCCGAGGGCGGCACGCTGGTCAGGGTCGCGGTGGGGCGTCCGTCGCCGTCCCGGGCCGTCGCGACCACGACGGTCCCGGCCCGGGTCCGGAAGGTCAGCTCGCCGGTGCCGCCCCGCTCGGCGACCGCGACCGCCGAGGCGATGGTCGCGTGGCCGCAGAACGGCACCTCGGCCTGCGGGCTGAAGTAGCGCACGTCGTACTCGCCGGGGCCGGTGGCGGTGAGGAACGCCGTCTCGGAGTAGCCGACGTCGGCCGCGATGGCCTGCATCTGCGGGTCGGTGAGGTGGTTCGCGTCGAGGACCACGCCGGCCGGGTTGCCGGCCGCCGGGTCGGTGGTGAAGGCGGCGTAGCGCAGGACTTCCGTCATGGCGCCAGGGTACGGCTCAGTCTCCGGTGGCCCGGGTCCAGCGGAGCTCGCCCTCGTGCCGGATGTCGGTGGGGGTCAGGCCGGCCCTGGCGGCGACGGCGGCGGAGGCCCGGTGCTCGGGGTGGACGTGCGCGACGACCCGGGACGTGCCCTGTCCGTCGAGCCAGCCGACCAGTCCCCGGGCTGCCTCGCCCGCGATGCCCCGGCCCTGCCAGGGTGTGCCGACCACCCAGGCGATCTCCGCCTCGTGCCCGGTGACGGTCGCCTGGACCGTGCCCACCAGGCACCCTTCGTCGCGGAGCCGGATCACCCAGTTGCACCAGGCGACGGCCGGGTCGGGCGATCCGGCGACGAGCCGTTCGTAGCGGGCGCGCAGCGCCGCCTCAGCGGCCGGGGTGCCGCCGATGAAGGTGTGCAGGGCCGGGTCGGCCAGCACGGCGGCCATCTCCGTCGCGTGCGACACCCGCAGGGGCAGCAGGTCCAGCCGGTCGGTCCGGATGGTCTCGGCCCGGACCGGAGTCATGTGAACGGCTTCCTCTCGACGGCGTGCGTCCCGTGGCAGCGGGGACGTCCGACCGTACCCCGGTCCGCCCCGTACGGCGCGCCGTGGCGCGGGGCCGCCGACCCGGGCGACGGCGTCCTGGCGGCCGCCCGTGGGTCCGGCCCCCCGACGGGAGGGCCGGGCCCGGTGGGTACGCCGTCAGCGCCGCCACTTCTGGTTGGCGCCGCCGGTGCAGTCCCAGAGCTGCAGCCGGGTGCCGTCGGCGGAGCTCACCCCGGTGGCGTCGAGGCACTTGTTGGCCTGCGGGTTGACGATGTCCCCGGCGGCGGTGAACACCCACTTCTGGGCCCCGGTGCCGTTGCAGTCGTAGAGCTGGACCTTGGCCCCGTTGGCGGTGGAGCCGGCGGCGACGTCCAGGCACTTGCCGAGGGCGCGTACCGAGCCGTCGGCGGGCCAGCTCCACTGCTGGGCGCCGGTGCCGTTGCAGGTCCAGAGCTGGATCGGGGTGCCGTTGGCGGTGTTCGCCGAGGCCACGTCGACGCACTTGCCGCCGTACCCGACGATCGGCGCGCCGGTGCTGCCGCCGCCGGTGTCCCAGGACTGGACCCGGACGTAGTCGATCACCATGGTCTGCGGGAAGACCGTGCTGCCGTCCGGCGAGCCGGGCCAGTTGCCGCCCACCGCGACGTTGAGCAGCAGGAAGAACGGGTGGTCGAAGACCCACTTGTTGCCGCCCACGTCGGCCGGGGTCTTGCGGGTGTACGCCACCCCGTCGAGGTACCAGGTGATCGAGTCGGGCGCCCAGTCGACGGCGTAGGTGTGGAACGTGTCGGCGAGGGCCTGCCCGCCCGGCAGCGTGGCCGCGCCGCCCAGCCCGCCGGCGCCGGAGTAGCCGGGCCCGTGGATGGTGCCGTGCACGGTGGACGGCTCGTAGCCGACGTTCTCCATGATGTCGATCTCACCGCTGTTGGGCCACGGGTTGGTGCCGATGTCGTCGCCGAGCATCCAGAAGGCGGGCCAGAGGCCCTGCCCGCGGGGGATCTTGATGCGCGCCTCGAACCGGCCGTACGCCTGGGCGAAGGTGCCCCGGGTGAGCAGTCGGGCCGAGGTGTACTGGCAGCTGCCGTACCAGCAGCCGTAGCCGGACGGGTTCTCCTTGCGGGCGGTGATGACCAGGTTGCCGTTGCCGTCGAGCGCGGCGTTGCGGGTGCTGCTGGTGTAGTACTGCAACTCGTTGTTGCCCCAGCCGCTGCCGCCGGTGTCGTAGCGCCACTTACCCGCGTCGGGTGCGGTGCCGGCGGCTCCGGTGAAGTCGTCCGACCAGGTCACGGCGCCGGGGCCGGCCAGGGCGGGGGTGCTGGTGACGGTGGTGAGCGCGGTCGTGAGACCCACGGCCGCCAGCGCCAGGGCGGCGATGGTGCGGATGCTGCGCACGGTCTCTCCCTCCGGGGTGCGGTCGTTCCCGTGCGGGCGGGGACGGATCACCCGAACGGGAACAACACATAGAGATGGGCTTCGATGAAGCTTTGAACGAAGCCCCTGCGCTGTCAAGAGAGCGCTCCCCGGGAGCGGTTCCGGAACTCTCCGGAAACATTGACGCCGCCCGATCACGTTCGGAAGTATCCCTGATCGGGACAAGAGTCCCGTGGGGAGGCAGACACATGACAATGCGCAGGTACGCGACACTCGCCGGGGCAGCCGTCCTGGCCGGGTCCCTGCTCCCGGCGCCGCCGGCCCTGGCCGCCGCCGACCAGAGCGTCACCGTCACCACCGACCACCTCGTCTACCCGGCCGCCGAGGGGAGCCGGGTGCCGGTCCGGGTGATCATTTCCACCTCGGACGGACGTCCGCTCGCCGCTCCGGTCGCCGTGCGCTGGGCCACCGGCGCCGGCACCGCGACCGCCGGCCGGGACTACGCCGAAGGCTCCGGCACGCTGGCCTTCCCGGCCGGCAGCGACTCCGGCGCCGACCGGTCGTTCACCGTCACCCTCGGCCGGGACGCCGTGGCGGAGACCGCCGAGACCGTCCCGGTCACCCTCACCGCCACCGGGGCCACCGTCGCCGACCGACCGACCGTGGTGGTCGACGCGCACGGCCTGCCGTACCTGGACCGCCGGCTGCCGGTACGGCGGCGCGTCGCCGACCTGCTCGGCCGGATGACCCTGACCGAGAAGATCGGCCAGATGACCCAGGCGGAACGGGCCGCCGTCGTCGACGACCCCGGCGCGGTCGCCCGCTGGCAGCTCGGCTCGCTGCTCTCCGGCGGCGGCTCCACCCCGGCCAGCAACACCCCGGCGGCCTGGGTCGAGATGGTCAACGGCTTCCAGGACCAGGCGCTGGGCACCCGGCTGCAGATCCCGTTGATCTACGGCATCGACGCCGTGCACGGGCACGGCAACGTGTACGGGGCCACGGTGTTCCCGCACAACGTCGGCCTCGGGGCCACCCGCGACCCGGCCCTGGTCGAGCGGGTCGGGCGGGCCACCGCCGCCGAGGTGCGGGCCACCGGCATCCCGTGGAACTTCGCGCCCTGCCTCTGCGTCTCCCGGGACGAGCGCTGGGGCCGCAGCTACGAGAGCTTCGGTGAGGACCCCGCCCTGGTGGTCTCGATGGAGACGGTCGTCGACGGTCTCCAGGGCCGGCTCGGCGACGCCGACCGGGTGCTCGCCACCGCCAAGCACTACGCCGGCGACGGCGACACCCGCTACGACGAGGCCGTGGCCGCCGCCAACGAGGGCCGGCCCTGGTGGGAGCAGAAGTACCCGATCGACCAGGGCGTCACGGTCACCGACCGGGAGCGGTTCGCCCGCCTCGACCTGGCCCCGTACGCCCCGGCGGTGCGCCGTCACCGGGTCGGCAGCGTGATGCCCTCCTTCTCCAGCGTGGACTGGACCTCCGACGGACTCGGCAACCCGACCAAGATGCACGCCAACCCGGACCTGATCACCGGTCAGCTGAAGGGCCGACTGGGCTTCGACGGCTTCGTCATCACCGACTGGGAGGGCATCCACCAGATCCCGGACCCGGCCGACCCGACCAACGGCGGGCTGACCGCCCACAAGGTGCGGGTCGGTGTCAACGCCGGCAGCGACATGTTCATGGAGCCGAACACCGCCGAGCAGTTCGAGCAGCTGCTGCTGGCCGAGGTGACCGCCGGCCGGGTCGCCACCACCCGGATCGACGACGCGGTCCGGCGGATCCTGACCAAGAAGTTCGAGCTGGGCCTCTTCGAGCACCCGTACGCCTCGGCGGGCAACGTCGACCAGGTGGGCAGCGCCGCGCACCGGGCGATCGGCCGCGAGGCGGTGGCGAAGTCGCAGGTGCTGCTGAAGAACAGCGGCAACGTGCTGCCCCTGCCGGCCGACGCCTCGCTCTACGTGGCCGGCCGTACCGCCGACGACCTCGGCAACCAGGCGGGTGGCTGGACGATCACCTGGCAGGGCGTCTCCGGCGACGCGATCCCCGGCACCTCCGTCCTGGACGGCATCCGCGAGGTCGCCCCGCACGCGAAGGTCACCTACAGCGCGGACGCCTCCGCGCCCACCGGTGACGCCCAGGTCGGTGTGGTGGTGGTCGGCGAGACCCCGTACGCCGAGGGGTACGGCGACGTCGGCGGCCCGGAGTGTGGCTGGTGCACCACGCCGCAGCAGGAGGAGAAGTCGCTGCGCCTGCGACCCGGCGACCGGGCCGTCGTCGACAGGGTCTGCGCGGCGCTGCCCACCTGCGTGGTGCTGGTCGTCTCGGGCCGGCCACAGGTGCTCACCGACCAGCTCGACGAGATCGACGCGCTGGTGGCGAGCTGGCTGCCGGGCAGCGAGGGCGCGGGCGTGGCCGACGTGCTCTTCGGCCGGCGACCCTTCACCGGGCGGCTGCCGGTGAGCTGGCCGCGCAGCGAGGCCCAGGTGCCGATCAACGTCGGTGACGCCGACTACCGGCCGCTCTTCCCGTTCGGCTGGGGGCTGCGTACCCACCCGGGCCGGGCCGGGCTGGCCGCCGACCGCCCGCAGGTGCGCGCGGCGCTCGGCGCGGTCGGCCGCAACGCCGACGGCTCGCTGCGCGACGCCCCCACGGTGCTGCCGCGCCTCGGCCGGGAGCTGCGCGCCGGACAGCGCGACGACGCGCTGGTCGAGGCGATCCTCGGCGTCGTACGGGACGCCGCGCAGGCCACCGTGGTGCGCGGTGCCGCGCCGGCGGACTGGGCGACGTCGATCGCCGAGGCCGACCGGGCGCAGCTCACCGGTGATCCGGTCCGGGCGTTCACCCTGCTGGCCCGGGTCGTCCGCTGACCGACGCCGGGACGGGGGCCCCGTCGACGTGGCCCCCGTCCCGGTCGGGTCAGCTGTTCAGCGTGGCCAGCAGGGCGGTGGCCATGCCGGCCTCACCGCGGGCGTTCGGGTGGAACGGGGCGGCCGAGTTCTCCGGGATCAGCCCCTCGACCCAGCGGGTGCCGCTGCTCTTGCAGGTGTCGTGACCGATCGACGGGGTGTAGACGTCGGCGTAGGTGGCGTCGTTGGCGGCGGCGGTGCTCGCCAGCATCGCGTTCAGCGCCTTCGCGACCCCGCGCAGGTACGGCACGTCCTGGTAGGCGATCGGGACGAGCGGCCAGCAGCCGTAGCCGCTGTCCGGCAGGATCGCCGGGTAGCCGAGCACCACGATCCGCGCGCCCGGCGCGGCCGCCCGGACCGCCCGCAGCACGCCGGCCACCTTCGGCGCGGTGGCGTCGATGCGGGCCCGGAGCTGGTCGACGCCCCCGGCGGTGTACGTGTTCTTGCACGGCGAGCCGAGCGGGCTGTTGAGGCTGGCCTGCGCGCACTGGCTGATGATGCCGGAGAAGCCGATGTCGTTGCCGCCGATCTCGACGGTGACCAGCGCGGTGCCGGCGTCCACCGCGCTGAGCTGCGGCGGCACCGCGATGCCGAGCTCGCCGCTGCCGCCGGTGAGGATGTCGGCGGTGGTGGCCCCGGAGCAGCTCACGTCGGCGAACGACGAGGAGCCGGCGGACGCGGCGACCAGCGACGGGAAGTTGCGGTTGGACCGCAGGCAGTTCAGGTCGATCTGGGTGGGGATCAGCGGGCCGGCGGCGTACGAGTCGCCCAGCGACACGTACCGGCCGGTGGGCACGGCAGCGGCGGCGGGCGGGGCGAGGGCGAGCAGCACGCCGGCGACGGTGGTCGCGAGCGCGGCCATCCGGGCGGCCGCCCGGGGCAGGCGGGGACGGTTCATGGTGGCTCCCGGCGGTGGAGGTTCACGGGTGCGCTGATTCTGTCCGCGCCAACGCCGGGAATCAATATTTACGACTGTCTTTCGATCGGCGCTCAGCGCGCGGGCGTCCGCCCCTTGAGCCGGCGGCCCAGCTCGCGGGCGATCTCCCGGTTCGCGTCCCGTTCGGCCAGCGCCTGCCGCTTGTCGTACGACTTCTTGCCCTTGGCCAGGCCCAGCTCGACCTTGGCCCAGCCGTTGGCGAAGTACATCGACAGCGGCACCAGGGTGAACCCACCCTCGCGCAGCTTCTCCAGGATCCGGGCGATCTCCACCCGGTTGAGCAGCAGCTTGCGGGTGCGCCGGGGCGCGTGGTTGGTCCAGGTGCCGAAGCCGTACTCGGCGATGTGCAGCCCGTGGAGCATGAGCTCGCCGTCGTGCTCCTGGGCGAACGCGTCGACCAGCGACACCCGCCCCTCGCGCAGCGACTTCACCTCGGTGCCGGCCAGCACGATCCCCGCCTCGTACGTCTTGAGGACGGTGTAGTCGTGCCGGGCCTTCTTGTTCGAGGCGATCAGCTTGCGCCCGTTCTCCCTGGCCACGGGGGCAGGATACCCGCCGGCGCCGGTCGGGGTCCGGCGCCGGCGGGTACGTCGGGGATCAGACCCGGCACTGCCACGAGCGCGCGTCGCCGAAGCTGACGAAGCGCTCGACGGTCGCGTACCCGAAGGTCGTCTCCCGGCACGCGGCGAGGACGTCGACGTCGGCGTAGGTGACCCCGGCCCGGCTGTAGGAGACGCACCGCCAGTCGTAGACGGTCCCGCCGAGCAGCACGGCGTCGGAGCGCCCGGTGGCCTGGCACCAGCGGGTGAAGTCCGGGGTGATCACGTCGGCCCGGACCCGCCAGCAGCGCACCGAGGTGGGGTCGTAGAAGTTGCCGATCCGGTCCACCGCGGCGTCGGTCCGGTACGTCCAGCGGCAGGCGGCGTCGAAGGCCAGCGCGCTCTGCCGCCCGTCACCGGCCCGGCAGTGCCAGTCGTACGCGGTGCCGCCGGTCAGCACCGCGTCGGCGGCGCCGAGCGAGCGGCAGTACGCGCCCAGGTCCAGCCCGCCCAGTTCCTGCGGCGGCGGGGGAGAGGCGTGCGCGGCGGCCGGCGCGGCCAGCGCGGCGGCGAGCAGGCTCAGCGTGGTGAGCACGGTACGCAGGGTGCGTCGCATGATCGTCCTTCCGGTTGCGGATCGGGGTGGGGACGGTGGTGGGACGGCGGCGGTGCGGTGGTCAGCGCCGGCAGGGCCAGACGCCGCGGAAGCTGCCGGTCAGGTCGGCGACCACCTGGGTGGTGCCGGCGGGGCCGGCGGTCAGCCGCCGGTTGTCGACGTCGACGCAGCCGGCGTCGCTGTCGGTGTAGGCCTGCTCGACGTGGTCCCAGTCGCCGAGCGTGTACTTGTACTCCAGCTCCGTCCCGGCCGGCACGGTCAGCACCGTCCGGTACGGGCCGGTGGTGTCCACCCTTCGTAGCGGGTACGCCCCCGGGTCCCAGTCGGGCAGTCCGGTGCCGAGCCGGTCCAGGGTGCCGGCCAGGTGCACCCCCGGCTGCTCGATCTCCGGGTCGCCCGGCCGTACGCCCACCTGGACCAGCACCCGGGTGGTGTCGCCGGGGTGCCCGGTGGCGGCGCGCAGCGCCAGGTCGACGTCGAGCACGCCCGCGCCGCAGCGGCAGTCGGCGGGGGAGACGGGTGGCCGGGCGGTGCCGGTGAGCAGCCCGGTCAGCTCGGCCGGGGCGAGGTCGGGACGCTGCCCGAGCAGCAGCGCCGCGGCGGCGGCGACGTGCGGGGCGGCCATGCTGGTGCCGGCGTACTCGGCGTAGCCGTCGCCCTCGGGCGTCGTACGGCCGGTGTCCACCGTCGACAGCACCCCGTGCTCGTGGTCGCCGCCGGGGGCGGCCAGCGCGACGCTCGTCCCCCGGTTGGAGTAGCCGGCCCGCTCGCCCATGGTGGTGCTGGCCGCCACCGTGATGACGCCGGCGCAGCTCGCCGGGGTGAAGTTCGCCGCGTCCGCGCCGGCGTTGCCGGCCGAGACGACCACGCTCACGCCTCGGGCCAGTGCGCCGTCGATCGCCGCCTGGGTGGCCGGGTCGCAGGCGCCGGGCGCGCCCAGGCTCAGGTTGAGCACCCGGGCCGGTGTCGGGTCGTCCGGCACCCCGGGCACCGTCCCGCCGGAGGCCCAGACGATCGCGTCGACCAGGTCGGCGATGCTGCCGCCGCAGCGGGCGAGCACCCGTACCGGCTGGATCCGCGCGCCCGGGGCGAGTCCGGCGATGCCGGTGGCGTTGTCCCGGGTGGCGGCGATGGTGCCGGCCACGTGGGTGCCGTGCCAGCTGCTGGCCCGGAACGCGGGGCCGCAGTCGCCGGCCTCGGCCCAGTCGCCCGGGTCGGTGGCGTCGGGGTCGCGGCCGTCGCCGTCGCGGGCGTCGGCGGCGGAGCTGACGAAGTCGTAGCCGGGCAGCAGGGCGCCGGCGAGGTCGCGGTGGTGGGTGACGCCGGTGTCGAGAACGGCCACCGTGACGCCGCTGCCGTCCGCGCCGCTGTCCCAGGCCGGTTCGGCGTAGACGCCCCCGACCGGGTCGGTCAGGTCCCACTGGGCGGCGAAGCTCGGGTCGTCGGGGGTCTGGTCGGGGGCGAGCCGGGCGGCGGGCGTGGCCCAGGCGACGTCCGCGCGGGCGCGCAGCCGGCTGAGCACCGCTTCGGTGGTGGTGCGCGGCAACGGACGGTCGGCGTGGACCAGCAGGTCGCCGGTGGCGAGGACCCGGTCGACGGTGAGCCGGGCGCCGGTGGCCCGGCCGACCGCGGCCAGGTCGTCGGTGAGCCGGGTCGGGTCGGTGGACCGGGCCGTCGACGGCCGCTGGGCGCCGACCAGGAACGAGCTGGTGGTGGCCGCGCCGGGAGGTCGGTCGGCCGCGACGGCGGGCACCGTCGGGAGGAGGGCGGTGACGGCGGCGACCGCCACGGCCAGGTGCATCGGGGTACGGCTGGACACGTGTCTTCCTTCGCACTCGGACCCGGCCCCGCGAACCGCGGGGCCGGGTCCACGCTAGGAGGCCCTGCAAAGCATTTCAATATTTGCAAGGAAGAAGCAATGCTAAGAAAGAGTTTCCAGATTCTTGCGAAAGAGAACGTCTCGCCGGTGAGCTGGGGCGGCGTGGCCCGCGCCGTCCAGAGGGTGGGACGCCGGTGTCAAGGGCCGTTGCGGTGATCGGCAAAGGTCGTTGCCCACGCCCGGGGGCGATGGTCAGGATCGGGCTGTCCGTCGATCGAGAAGAGGAACCGATGAAGTCTCTGACCTGGGCGGCGACCGCGATCACCGCGGCGCTCGCCACCGTCCTGAGCGGCGGGCCGGCCGCAGCGGTCGACGCGCCGCAGCCGGCCACCACGACATCCTCCGCCGCTGCCACCGACGTGACGATCACCTGGCACTGGCGACCCACGTCGTGCGGCACCAGTTGGACCTACCGGGACCGCTGGGGCCACACCGGCACCTTCAAGTGCAGCAGCGACGTGATGGAGGTCAACTGGTACAACAGCGGCCGGATCGAGTACTTCGGGGTGGCGCCCAACCGCACCATCTGGCACTCCTGGGCGACGAGTGGCTGGACCCTGATGCCGCACAACGGCCTCGCCGACGGTCCGGACGGCGCGTGGGTCAGGTACGGCAACGTCCGGACCGTCCGCGTCTACGTCAGCGGCTCCGGCTACTGGTGCAGCGACGATGCCGGCAGCGGCTGGGGCGCCTGGTGGAAGTGCTGACCGGGTGACCGGTGACCTGCCACGGGCGGCGGTGCGGACGGCGTCGCGCCCGCCGCCCGTGGGTGCCCTCGGCCGCCGACCTAAGCGGGGACGCCGGCCGCCGGGGTCGCCACCGGGACCGCGCGGTCGGCCGTGGCGGCCACCCAGCCGGTGGTGATCAGGAAGAGCGCCGCGATGTAGGTGACCATCACCGCGAGGTCCCGTCCGGGCAGGTCGACGCCGGCCGCGCCGACCCCGATCAGCAGGTCGGAGCCGAGGAAGAGCGCCCCGCCGAGCGCCGTGCGCCCGGACACCCCGGTCGCCGAAGCGGCCATCAGGCACAGCGCGAGGCTGTAGCCGAGCACGGGCAGCCGCAGCGGCCCGAGCGCCTCCCAGAGCAGCAGGTTGGCGCCCGCCCAGGCGAGCAGGTACCCGGCCACGGCGAGCACCGGCGGCCGGCCGTGCCGCAGGAAGGCGGTGAGCAGACCGAGCTGGGTGACCAGGAAGCAGCCCATGCCCACCAGGAACGCGGTGCGCCCCGGCACGAGCAGCGCGACGTCGCCCGCGGCGGCGAAGGCCAGGCCGACCGCGACCCCGTCGACGCGCCGCCGGACGGTCCAGAGGTACGCCAGCAGCAGCGGCGCCAGCAGGGGCTTGGCCGACCACTGCACGGCGGTCGAGTGCGTCACCACCCCGGCCAGCTCGACCGCCGCGGCGACCCCGAACAGGGCGAGGAGGGCGCGCCTCACCGGGGCACCGGCTGCCAGCCGGGGCGGCCGAAGACGTAGCCGAGCCGGTGTCGCCACGAGGTGGCCCGGCGCACGTCACCCCAGATCGCGGCGAACTCGTGGGTGGCGACCCGCAACGGGTTGTAGGTGGTGATGTTCTTCGTCAGCCCGTACCGGGCGGTGGCGCGTTCCGGCGCGAAGGTGCCGAAGAGCCGGTCCCAGACGATCAGGATGCCGCCGTAGTTGCGGTCCAGGTACTCGGTGTTGGAGCCGTGGTGCACCCGGTGGTGCGACGGGGTGTTGAAGAACAGCTCGATCGGCCGGGGCAGGACGCCGACCCGCTCGGTGTGCAGGAAGAACTGGTAGAGCAGGCTGATCGACTGCTGGAGGAAGATCATCCACGGCGGTACGCCGAGCAGGGCCAGCGGCAGCCAGAACGGCAGCGAGGTCATCGGCGTCCAGCTCTGCCGCAGCGCGGTGGAGAGGTTGTAGTAGACGCTGGAGTGGTGCACCACGTGGCTGGCCCAGAGCACGCGCACCTCGTGGTGCAGCCGGTGGAACCAGTAGTAGGCCAGGTCGTCGGCGAAGAAGACGATCACCCAGGTCCACCAGTCGCCGGGGGAGAGGTGCCAGGGCGCGACCAGCCACAGCGCCGCGTACAGGCCGGCGGTGAGCAGTTTCCAGGGGAATCCGATGATCTGGCTGCCCAGCCCCATCGAGAGGCTGGTGGTGGTGTCGCGCAGCTCGTAGCCGCGTTCCTCGTCGTCGGGCAGGAAGCGGTACGAGACCGCCTCGATGATGATCAGCAGCAGGAACGCCGGGACGGCGTACAGCACGGCGGGGATCATGCGCGCGCTTCCCTTCGGGGGGTGGGGGTGGTGACCGGCGCGGTCAGCAGGGCCCGGGCGTGCCGGGCGGCGGTCGTACCCTCGCCGGCCTCGATGGCGGCGGCGAGGCGGCGGTGGCCGGCGACGTCGAGCAGCTCGGCGGCGCGGGCGTCCGGGGGGACGTCGCCGACGGCGAAGGTGCCGGCCACCAGGCTGTTGAACGCCAGCAGGTAGGCGGTGTTGCCGCTGCCGCGCACGACCAGCCGCCAGATGGCGATGTTCGCCTCCGCCATCCGGGCCAGGTCGGGGGCGAGGGAGGCGTACTCCTCGGCGGTGGCGACCAGCGCGGCGGTGAGCGCCGGCTCGGCCCGTTCGGCGCAGAGCCGGGCCGCGTCGATCCCGATGCAGGCCCGCATCTCCAGCATGTCGCGCACCAGCGTCGCCACCGGCAGTACGTCGGCGCTACGGGCCAGCGACAGCGCCAGGTCCAGCCCGGCGTGCACCCGCCAGTCCAGCACCCGGGTCGCGCCGCCCTGGCTGACCCGCACCAGGCCGAGCTGCTGGAGCCGGCGCAGCGCCTCCCGCACGGCGTGCCGGTTGACCTCGAAGGTGGCCGCCAGCTCCCGCTCGCCGGGCAGCGTCTCGTCGGGCCGGTAGCGGCCACCGACGATGGCGTCGCGGAGCTGGCCGAAGACGTGGTCGGAGACGGACGCGCGGGGCGCGGGGGCGAAGGCCATGGCCAGGAGTGTGGCCCCAGACACATCAACCCGTCAACTGGTTGGACCAGATGGCCTTGTCCTGCCGTCCGACAATGGGGCGGTGAGCGACATCGCCCTGTATCACCCGCATGTCGACTTCGCCGACGAGGCATGGCTCAAGGGCGCCGTCCTCTACTGGCCGAAGCTCGCCCGGATGCGCCCCGGCACCGTCGCCGCGCGCCCCGACTCGGACACGGTCCGCCAGCTTCGCGACGCCCTCGACTGCATCGTCGACATCTCCCTGCGGGCGCACGGCCCCGGCACGCCGATCAAGAAGGTCGACGAGCTCTTCTTCGGCTTCCTCGACCGCCACCTGGCCGAGCTGCTGCCCCGGTACGGCCTGTCGGGGCGCGACATCGACCCGGTGGCCGAGAGCCGGGGAATCGCGGGAGGCTTCCGCCCGCGCGACCGACGGTTGGCCGGGGTGTTCCCCGGGAAGATGTCCTGGCACCTGGCCGACCGGCTGGCCCACGAGGGCCTGCTGGTGCGATTGGAACGCCGGGCCGACGACGGCGGGCGACTGCCGCTCAGCCACTTCGGGCTGCACCGGGACCTCGCCGCCGTCTACCTCGCGGTGCTCGCCGACGTCGTCGCCCGCGCCAACCGGATGGCCACCGTCACCGACCTGCCGGTGACCCTGGCGACGAGCGGCGGCTGGACGGTCGACGCCATCGCCGCCGCGCTGCTGGACGACGGGCCGCCGGCCGGGGCCGCCGAGCCCGAGCCGGCCCAGGCCTTCGCGGTCCTCGCGCTGTCGGTCGCCGTACCCGGCAACCTCGCCGACGTCCCGGTACGGCGGGTCATCGAGGCCCGCCGGCACCTGCAGCCGCAGCTGCTCGCCTACCGCGCCTACCTGGACTCGCTGGCGCCCGCCCTGGCCGAACTGGCCGCCGTCGCCGATCCGGCGGTGCGGGCCGCGCACCTGTCGGCCTTGGTCGACCGGGAGGTCGCGCAGCGGATCGACGCCACCGCTCGGCAGCTGTCGAAGCTCGGCCTCGAGCCGGTCCGGGCACTGCTCACCACGCAGACCCTGGTGCCGCCGGCGGCGCTGGCCATGCTCGGCGGCGCGCTGGACCTGCCGCCCGTGGTGACCGGCGCGGGAGCGGTCGCCGCCACCGTGCTCGGCGCGACCGCGACCATGCTCGGGGGCCGCGACCAGGTCACGGCGGCCCATCCGACCGGATATCTGCTGGGTCTGCGCGCCGAACTCGGCGCGGGTCAGGTCGTCTCGGCGGTGCGGGCCGCCTACCGTCGGGCGGCCGGATCGCGGCGACCCGGCCGGTGACCGGTGGGCCGGCTGTGCCGCCGCCGTCACGCCTCGTATCCTTTCCGCCGGAAGGCCCGCGCAGTGGAAGGGAGTCGGTGTGAGCGACCGGGTTGAGACGTTGGAGTTCCAGGCGGAGGCGCGTCAGCTGCTCCAGCTGATGGTCCACTCGATCTACTCGAACAAGGACGTCTTCCTGCGGGAGCTGATCTCGAACGCGTCCGACGCGTTGGACAAGCTGCGGCTGGAGTCGCTGGTCGACAAGGACCTGCAGGTCGACACCGCCGACCTGCACATCGAGCTGGAGATCGACAAGGATGCCCGGACGCTGACCGTCCGGGACAACGGCATCGGCATGTCCCGCGACGAGGTGGTCGGCCTGATCGGCACGATCGCCAAGTCCGGCACCGCCGAGCTGCTGCGCACCCTGCGCGAGTCGAAGGACGCCGCCGCGTCCCAGGAGCTGATCGGCCAGTTCGGCGTCGGCTTCTACGCCACCTTCATGGTCGCCGACAAGGTCACCCTGCTGACCCGTCGGGCCGGGCAGTCCGGCGGCACCCGCTGGGAGTCCACCGGCGAGGGCACGTACCAGGTGGAGGCGGTCGACGACGCGCCGCAGGGCACCACGGTGACGCTGCACCTCAAGCCGGCCGACGCCGAGGACAACCTGCACGACTACACCGCCGAGTGGACGATCCGGGAGATCGTCAAGCGCTACTCCGACTTCATCGCCTGGCCGATCCGGATGACCGTCGACAAGCCGGGCGAGGACGGCACCACCACCCGCGAGGAGCAGACGCTCAACTCGATGAAGGCCCTCTGGGCCCGCTCCCGCGACGAGGTCGACGAGGCCGAGTACAAGGAGTTCTACCGGCACGTCGCGCGCGACTGGGCCGACCCGCTGGAGACGATCCACATGCGGGGCGAGGGCACCTTCGAGTACGAGGCGCTGCTCTTCGTGCCCTCGCACGCCCCGCTCGACCTCTTCTCCCCGCAGGGTCACCGCGGCGTGCAGCTCTACGTCAAGCGCGTGTTCATCATGGACGACTGCGACGCGCTGATGCCCAACTACCTGCGCTTCGTCAAGGGCGTGGTGGACGCGCACGACCTGTCGCTCAACATCTCCCGGGAGATCCTCCAGCAGGACCGGCAGATCCGGGCCGTCCGCCGCCGGCTGGTCAAGAAGGTGCTGGCCACGCTGAAGGACCTCTCCGCCGAGGCGTACCGCACCTTCTGGAGCGAGTTCGGCCCGGTGGTCAAGGAGGGTCTGCTGGAGGACCCGGACAACACCGAGGCCCTGCTCGACCTGGTCCGGGCCGCCTCCACCCACGACCCGGCCGAGCTGACCACCCTGCGCGACTACGTCGAGCGGATGAAGGACGGCCAGACCGAGATCTACTACGCCACCGGCGAGAACCGGGCCACCATCGAGAACTCCCCGCACCTGGAGGCGTTCCGGGCCAAGGGGTACGAGGTGCTGATCCTCACCGACCCGGTGGACGAGGTCTGGGTCGAGCGGGTCGGCGCGTACGACGGGAAGACGCTGCGCTCGGTCGCCAAGGGCCAGGTCGATCTGGAGACCGACGAGGAGAAGGAACGGGCCGAGGCCGAGCGGCAGGAGTACGCCGACCTGCTGAGCTGGATGAGCGGCGCGCTCACCGACAGCGTCAAGGAGGTCCGGCTCTCCACCCGGCTCACCACCTCACCGGCCTGCGTGGTCGGCGACGCGCACGACATGACGCCGACGCTGGAGAAGATGTACCGGGCGATGGGCCAGGAGGTGCCCCAGGTGAAGCGGATCCTGGAGCTGAACCCGACCCACCCGCTGGTCACCGGCCTGCGCAAGGCCCACGAGCAGGGCGCCGACCAGACCGCGCTGACCGAGACCGCCGAGCTGCTGTACGGCATGGCGCTGCTGGCCGAGGGCGGCGAACTGGCCGACCCGTCCAGGTTCACCCGTATCCTGGCCGACCGGCTCGCCCGCAGCCTGTAGCCGCACGACGGAGCCGGCCCGGGGGACACCGGGCCGGCTCCGCGCTCGTTCAGGCCGCACGCCGGGGCAGCAACCGCACCAGGGCCGCCACCGCGACGCTCAGCGCCACCAGGACGTCCAGGCTGAGCGCGAACGCCTGCGGGACCCCGTCGGCGCCGACCGCCCGGTAGAACACGCTGCCGATCAGGGCCACCCCGATCGCGTTGCCGGCCTGCTGGGCCGCGGACAGCACACCGGAGGCCGCCGCCGCGTGCCCGGCCGGCACCCCGGCCATCACGATCGAGGGCAGCGGCGCCACCACGAAGCCCATCCCCGCCCCGGCCACGGCGAGCCCCGGCAGCAGCCAGCCGATCGGCGCGTCGGCGGCGAGGGCGAGCAGGCCGTACCCGGTGGCGAGCACCAGCGTGCCGACGGTGAGCGTCCGCCGGCCCCCGCGGGCGGCGAGCCGGCCGGAGCGCATCGAGGTGACCAGGTAGGCCGCGCCGAGCGGCACGAAGATCAGCCCGGAGGCGAGGGCGGAGAGCCCGCGCCCGTCCTGCAGGTAGAGCGCGAGCACCAGGAAGAACGACGCCATGGTGAGCTGGAAGGCGAGGCTGACCAGCACCCCCACGGTGTACGAGCGGGCGGCGAACAGGCCGGGGCTCACCAGCGGCGCCCCGCCCCGGGCCGCCAGCCGGCGCTGGTGCCCGGCGAATGCGGCCAGCAGCGCCACGGCGACCAGGCACCAGCCGGCCGACTCGCCGGCCACCAACGGGTACACCACGGCGACCAGTCCGAGGCCGACCAGCACGGTGCCGACCAGGTCCAGTCGCGCCCCGGTGGCCGAGCGCGACTCGGGCACCAGCCGCCGGCAGGCCGCCACCGCGACCGCGCCGAGCGGCACGTTGATCAGGAAGATGCTGCGCCAGCCCAGGCCGGCGATGTCGGCGCGGATCAGCAGGCCGCCGATGAGCTGCCCGAACACCGCCCCCAGCCCGACCGCGACGCCGTAGGCGCTGAACGCCCGGGCCCGCCGGGCACCGGTGTAGACGGTGTTGATGATCGCGAGCACCTGGGGCATCAGCAGCGCGGCGGCCACCCCCTGCACGACCCGGCCGGCGACCAGCACGCCGGCGTTCGGGGCCAGCCCGCAGGCCGCCGAGGCGAGGGTGAACAGGCCGAGGCCGACGGCGTACAGCCGGCGTCGTCCGTACAGGTCGCCCAGCCGGCCGCCGGTGATCAGGCCGGCGGCCAGCGCCAGGCCGAAGCCGGCGACCATCCACTGCACGGCCGACGGTCCGGCCCCCAGGTCCACCTGGATCGACGGGATCGCCACGTTGACGATGAAGAAGTCCAGCAGCGTGATGAAGGTGCCGGTCAGCAGCACCAGCAGGGCGCCCCAGCCGGTCTCGGCGCGCGGCGCGGCGACCGCGCGGACGGTCCGCTCCTCCAGGACGGTCATGCCGGCACCTTGTCCAGGAAGCCGTGGATGGCGGCGATGGCGCCCTCGGCGGTGAGCACGGCGACGTCGAAGCCGACGACCAGCGGCTCGCCGCCCTCCGGGCCGAGCAGCCAGGTGAACCGGGCGATGTCGTGGTGCGCGTCCACCGGGCCGAGGGTGAACCGCAGCCCCGCGAACTGCTCCTGCACCGCGGCGATCATCGCGTCGAACGCGTCCCGTCCCTCGACGACCGCCAGCGGGTCGGTGTAGCGGCCGTCCTCGGCCCACACCTCGTCGATCAGGACCCGCCGCTGCGCCGGGTCCGTCTCGTTCCAGATCTCCAGGTACCGGTCGATGACCTTCATGGTGTCTCCTCGCGTGTCGTTGTCGCTGGTGAAGACGCTATGCAGCGGTGACGGTCGCGGAATCCGTCACGCATCAGTACTTCCGTCGGCGCTCCTCGGTACCGTCTCGGTCATGCTGTACGGGCGGGAGGCGGAGCTGGCGGCCGTCGGGGCGCTGCTGGCGACCGTGCGTCGGGGCGGCAGCGGCGCGCTGGTCGTGCGCGGCGAGCCGGGCATCGGGAAGACGGCGCTGCTCGCGCACGCCGACCTGGCCGGGCTGCGGGTGTTGCGGGCCGCCGGGGTGGAGTCGGAGGCGGAGCTGCCCTTCGCGGGCCTGCACCTGCTGCTGCGCCCGGTGCTGGACCGGCTCGACGCGGTGCCGGCGGTGCAGGCCGAGGCGTTGCGTGGCGCGTTGGGGCTGGCGGCGGCCGGCGCGCCGGACCGGTTCCTGGTCGGCCTCGCGGTGCTGTCGCTGCTGTCCGAAGTGGCCGACGACGGTCCGCTGCTGGCCGTGGTGGACGACGCGCAGTGGCTGGACCGGGCCTCGGGCGACGCGCTGCTGTTCGCGGCGCGCCGGCTCGACGCCGAGCCGGTCGGCGTGCTCTTCGCCGCCCGTACCGACGGCTTTCCGGCGCCCGGCGTACCGGAGCTGGCGCTGGCCGGGTTGGACCCGTCGGCCGCGGCGGCGCTGCTGGCCGCGCACGCCGCCGACCTGGACGCCGGCGCGCGGTACCGGGTGCTCGCCGAGGCGGTCGGCAACCCGCTGGCGTTGATCGAGCTGCCGGCCGCGGCGGCCTCCGGCGCGGGCGTGCTGCCCGACCGGCTGCGCGAGGCGTTCCAGGCGCGGGTGCGGACCCTGCCCGAGGGGGTGCGGACCCTGCTGGAGGTGGCCGCCGCCGACGACACCGGCGAGGTGGGCGTGCTGCTGCGCGCCGCCGGCAAGCTGGGCGCGGGCCGCGCCGAGCTGGACGACGCGGTCCGCGCCGGGCTGCTGACCGGGCAGCGGCCGGTGGCGTTCCGGCACCCGCTGGTCCGGGCGGCCGTCTGGCAGGACACCCCGCCCGGCCGGCGTCTCGCGGTGCACGAGGTGCTGGCCGCCGCGCTGGACGGGCCGGCCGACGCCGACCGCCGGGCGTGGCACCTGGCCTCGGCGACCACCGGCACCGACGAGCGGGTGGCCGCCGAGTTGGAGCGCACCGCGGCGTGGGCCGGGGAGCGGGCCGGGCACGCGGCGGCGGCAGCCGCGTACGAGCGGGCCGCGGGGCTCTCGGCGGCGCCGGCCGCCCGGCTGCGTCGGCTCACCCTGGCCGCCGAGGCCGCGGCCGAGGCGGGCGACCTGGACCGCTCGGACACCCTCGCCGTGGCGGCCGAGCGCGGCGACCCGGACGACCCGGTGCTGGCGGCCCGGCTGACCGCGGTCCGCGCGGCGGCCGACTTCTGGCGGGGGGCGCTGCCGTCGGCGCACGCGCGGCTGCTGAGCGGCGCCGCCCGGGTCGCCGGCACCGACCGGCACCTGGCGTTGCGGCTGCTGGTCGACGCGCTGCACGTCGGGTGGTACGCGGGGGAGCGGGAGCTGGTGGAGTCGGTGGCGCGGTTGCGGCCGGCGCGGGTACCGGACGACCCCCTCACGCCGCTGGCCGGGCTGCTGATCCACGCGGCGGCCCCGGTCGCCGGCGTGGCGGAGGACGCCGACGGGACGGACTGGGCCGCACCCGGTGCCCTGGTCGGGGCGGCGCGCGCGGCCGGGGACGAGCCGGGCGCCGCGATCCTCGTCGCCGGGCTGGGGCTGATCCTCGGTCAGGAGGCGGCCACCATCGAGGTGGCCGGGGAGGAGGTCGCCCGGGCGCGCCGGCGGGGCCGGGTGGGCCGGCTGCCGCAGGCGTTGTTCTACCTGGCCTGCGGTTGGCAGTTCGCCGGCCGGCCGGCCGAGGCGGCCGCCACCGCGGAGGAGGGGCTGGCGATCGCCCGCGACACCGACCAGCGGCAGTGGGTCGACCGGCTCGGCGAGCCGCAGGCGTACCGGGCCGCGATGGTCGGTGACGAGGACGGGTGCCGCCGGGTCACCGACGGCGCGCTGGCCGCCGTGGCGGGCGGCGACCCGGCCTGGCAGGTGCCCTGGGTGTACGCCGCGCGGGGCCTGCTGGAGCTGGGGCACGGCCGCGCGGAGCCGGCGCTGGAGTGGCTGGCGCCGCTGGCGCAGGGGCGCGCGCGGTTCCACGTCCCGGCCACCCGCAGCACTCCGGACCTGGTGGAGGCGGCGGTGCGGGCCGGCCGGCCGGAGCTGGCGGTCGACGCGTTCACCCAGTTCCGGCGCTGGGCCGGCCACGTCCGGCAGCCGTGGGTCGACGCGGTGGTACGGCGGTGCCGGGCGCTGCTGGAGCCGGACGGGACGGCGGAGGAGTCGTACCGGGCGGCGCTGGCCGCGCACCGGGGGCTCAACCGAGCGTTCGACGAGGCCCGCACGGCGTTGCTGTACGGCGAGTGGCTGCGCCGCGCCCGCCGTCCCGCCGAGGCGCGGGGGCACCTGTCGGCCGCGCTGGACGGGTTCGAGCGCTGCGGTGCGGCGCCGTGGGCGGCGCGGGCGCGGACCGAGCTGGGCGCCACCGGCACGGCCACTCCCCGGCGCCCGGACGGCCCGGCGGCCCTGCTCACCCCGCAGGAGCTGCGGATCGTGCGGCTCGCGGCGGCGGGACTGTCGAACAAGGACATCGCGACCCAGCTCTTCCTCTCCGCGCGCACCGTCGGCTACCACCTCTACAAGGCGTACCCGAAGCTGGGGGTGGTGTCGCGGGGCGAGCTGGCCGGGCTGGGGCTGGACGCGCCCTGACCCGGCGTCAGTCCTGCGCGGCGTCGGGCAGGGTGGGCGCGTCGGTGGGGTAGAGGCCGGCGACGAAGCCGTACACCTGGTCGCCGGCGCGGGGGATCTGGGCGAAGCGGCGCGCGAGGGCCTGCACCTCGCTCCAGAAGGCGCGGACGTCCTCGATCGGGATGCGGGCGTGCACCAGCGTGCAGCGCAGTTCGTCGGCGGCGTGCGCGGCGGCCGACTCGGCGGCCGCGGTGGTGATCCCGTTGATGGCGGCCACCATCCGCTTGTCCTCCGGGCGGTGCAGCGCGCCCACGTAGTAGGTGCGGGCGACCCGGCCGTAGAAGCGCTCCTCGATGGCGCGGACCCGCCGGGTGCGGACCACCTTGAGCAGCCCGGCCTCGACGAGCAGGTTCACGTGGTACGCGACGCTGCTCTTGGGCCGGTCGACCGCGGCGGCCAGCTCGTTGACCGTGGCGGCGCGTTCCAGCAGCAGCTCCAGCAGGGTGCCGCGCAGCGGGTCGGCCAGCGCGCGCAACTGGTCGGGGGCGGTGACCACGAGCAGGTCGTCGAGGTCGTAGTCCGGGATCTGGTTATTGACCGACATTTCTCGACCGTTCTAAGATTCTGGATCATTCGATCGCTGTCGTCCGATGACCGGAGTGTAGAGATGACCGACATCGTGTTCTTCCACCACCTGCTGGGTCTCACCGACGGCGTGCGCGCCCTCGCCGACGAGCTGCGCGCCGGTGGGCACACCGTGCACACCCCCGACCTCTTCGACGGCGAGCGGCCGGCCACCCTCGAGGAGGGCAGCGCGCTGACCCGGCGGATCGGCGGCGCGGTGCTCGACGAGCGCGCCGACGCCGTCGTCGCCGACCTGCCCAAGGACCTGGTGTACGCCGGGGTCTCCTGGGGTGCCGCCCAGGCGCAGCGCCTCGCCCAGACCCGCCCCGGCGCGCGCGGCGCGCTGCTCTACGAGGCCTGCCTGCCGGTGACCGGCGAGTGGGCGATCGGCCCCTGGCCGGACGGGGTGGCCGTGCAGGTGCACGGGATGGAGCGGGACCCGTTCTTCGGGCTGGAGGGCGACGTCGACGCCGCCCGCGAGCTGGTCGACATCGTCGGCCCCGAGCGGGGCGAGCTCTTCGTCTACCCGGGCGAGGCGCACCTGTTCACCGACCGCTCGCTGCCGTCGTACGACCCCGACGCCGCCGCCCTGGTGGTGCGGCGGTCCCGGGACTTCCTCGACCGGCTCGGCTGAGGCCCCGGGCGGCGGTTCCGGAACCGGCAGTAATCGTTACCAGTCGATGCGAGAGCGCCCGTGCGCCGACCGGAGCTGGACCCCGACGGTGGGCAATGCCGCCCACCGCGACCTCGCCCGGCAGGCGGTCCGGCAGTCCCAGGTGCTGCTGAAGAACGACGCCGGCGTGCTGCCGCCGGCCCGGGACAACAACAAGATCTTCATGGCCGGCAAGAGCGCCGACAACATCGGCAACTCCAGTGGCGGCTGGACGATCTCCTGGCCGGGCTCGTCCGGCCCGATCACCCCGGGCACCACGATCCTGCAGGGCATCCGCGCCGCCGTCGGGCCGTCCACCACGGTCACCTACCACCAGCGCGGCACCGGCGTCGACCGGACCTACCGGGCCGCGATCGCCGTGGTCGGCGAGACGCCGTACGCCGAGGGCCAGGGGGACCGGACCGGCAGCATGAGCCTGGACCGCGACGACCTGCGCGCCATCGCGACGCTGCGCAGCGCCGGCGTGCCGGTGATCGTGGTGCTGGTCTCCGGCCGGCCGATGGACGTCGCGGCCGAGCTGCCCGGCCGGCACGCGCTGCTCGCCTCCTGGCTGCCCGGCACCGAGGGCGGCGGTGTCGCCGACGTCCTCTTCGGCGGCTACGCCCCGACCGGCAAGCTGCCGATGACCTGGATGAACTCGGCCGGCCAGCAGCCGATCAACGCCGGTGACGGGCAGGTTCCGCTCTTCCCGCAGGGCTACGGGCTGACCTGGTGAGCGGCGGGGCGGGGAGCGCCACTGCTCCCCGCCCCGGTCACTGCGGGTCGGGCCAGCGGAAGCCGAGCGCCTCGGCGTCCTGCGGGCTGCCGCCCACGATCCGCGCGCGCTGCTTCGGGTCGACCCGGCGCAGCTCCGCCACGATCGACTCGACCTGTGCGGCCGGATCGCCGTCCGGCCGCAGGTCGATCCGGAACTGCAACCACGGCTGGTCGAGCCGGAACTCCCGGTCCGGATGGGTGAAGGTGAGCTGGACCCGGTCCCGCTCGCACGTCGGGGCCTGGATCCAGCCCGGCCGGCAGTCCCAGCGGCCGAGCAGGTCCGACTCGGCCACCAGCCGCTGCCGCAGCAGCCGGGCCAGCGTCCGGGCCGGCCACTCCCAGCCGTGGTCGCCCGCCACCCGGTCCAGCTCCGCGTCGTACGCCCCGGCGTCGAAGTGGAACGTCGGCAGCGTCCCGGCCGCTTCGGTGCCCCGCCAGCCGTGCCAGCGGACCCGGTCGCCGGCCCGGTCGAGAGTCGTCCACAGTGCCCCGCAGCAGCCCTCGGTGCAGGCCGCCTCGGCCAGTCGGACCTCGCGCGGTTCCGCTCCGGCGCGCAGCCGGTCGAGCAGCCGCTCGGGCGCGGCGAGGCAGCCCCGGTCGAAGGCCCGGGCCACCACCGGCTCGCCGTTGACGAGTGGCCGCAGCTCCACCTCGACGGGGAGCGCCGGATCCGGCACCACCACCCGCAACCGGAGCCGGTCCGGTGCCGGCCCGTCGCGGTCCGGTGGCCGGTCGCGGTGGCCCGGGGCGCCGCTGACCCGCCCGGCGTCCGGCGTGGTGTCGCCCCGCGCGGTGTCCGGCTCGCCGGCGGGTGGCGGCGCGTGCGGCGGGTCGCCACCCGCCTGCCCCGTCGTCGCGGACCGATCGCGGTCATCGACGACCAGCCCGGCGAGAGCGGTACGCAGCCAGTCGCGCCGCCAGTCCGTCCGCGTCCCGACGGCCGGGGTGGGCCCCTCGGCACCCCGTCGTGCGACGGCGGTGAGTGCGTCGACGAGCTGCGCCCGCTGCCCCGGTGGCCAGTCCAGCAGGGCCAGCGGGCCGCTGAGCAGCTCCTCGGCCAGCCGTACCGCGTAGGCGGCGTCGTCCAGGGTGACCGGTCCGGCGGCCAGGTGCCGGGTGAGGTCCGCCACCGCGCGGCACGCGGGCGGCCAGTCGGTCACCCGGACCGGCTCGTACCCGGGGACGGCCATGGTGAGCAGCACCCGGGCGGCGGCGCGTACCCGGTCGGTGTCCAGGTGCCCGGCGCGCAGCACGGTGGCCAGGTCGGTGACGTCGGCGATCCGCCGGGCCAGGTCACTGCTCTGCCCGTCCTCCGCCACGGAGATGCCGTGCCGGAGCAGCCAGCCGGCCGCCACGGGATCGTCCTGCTCGCAGAGCCGTTGCACGGCCTGCATCCGTTCGTGGCCGCCGAGGCGCTCGGCCAGCCAGGTCAGGTCCGCGACCGGGTCCGGCAGCCGGGCCAGCACCGTCAGGGCGAGCCCTGCCAGCTCACCGAGCAGGCCCAACGTGCGGATCACCGGCGCGTCCCCGGGCCGGGCGGTGGTGTGCAGCAGCACCAGGCCGGCGGCGGCGACCCGAGCGTTGCGGGCGTGCCGGGCCAACCACAGGCCGGTGGCGCGGCGCTCGTCGGGCGAGCCCGGCAGGTCCTCGTGGGACGTGCGGACGATCCGCCGGCGGACCGGCAGGACCCGCAGCCGATGGTGCAGTTCGGTCAGCGGTCGCGGCTCGGGCTGAGCGAAGAACCAGGCGAGCGTGTCGTGCAGTCGCCGGCCCACCTCGGCGGTCGGCAGGTAGGGCGCATCCTCGCCGGATTCCGGGTCCACCGGGTACGGCCGGCCGCGGTGGGGCAGCGGACCGTGGGGATGCCGGACGTGCAGGCCCAGGGCGTGGTCGAAGAGGGAGAGTGGGCCGTCTCCGGGCGTCGCGCGCCCGTCGTGGACGGTCACCGCAGGACGGTGGACTCGATTCGTTCGGTCATGGTCAGGGATCCTGGCAGCGTCCCGGTACCACCGCAACCGGATGCCGGCGGCGCGTGTAGGGCACTGACGGCGACCCCGCAACTCGAGAGTCGCGCCCTTCGCTCGGAGGGGTGAAGAACTTCACAAGAAGTGGGCGATCGTCCGAAACCGTGCCTAACGTCGTCTCCGTTCGCGATCGCGGACACCACGGGCCGGTAACGCCTAATTCCGCCGCCGGCCCGGCGGTACCTGGACCTCAGGCGGGAGCGGGGGACCCACACGTTCCTCGGTGCTCGACACCTCGGGGTGAAGCCGCCATCCGGCGGCCGGGCTCCTCGGCCCGAACCCGACAGCTCACCTCGTCGGCGTGGAGGACATCCACATGGCAACTGAATACACCGCCCGCCACCGTCGGACCAGCCAGCGGCGCATCGCCGTCGGGACGCTCGTCGTCGGCGCCGCCACCGGTGCCGCGGCGATCCTCGGCCCGGTCGCCCCGGCCAGCGCCTCCAGCGTCAACTGGGACGCCGTCGCGCAGTGCGAGTCCGGCGGCAACTGGCACATCAACACCGGCAACGGCTACTACGGCGGCCTGCAGTTCTCCAAGAGCACCTGGAACGGCTACGGCGGCCAGAAGTACGCCAGCCGGGCCGACCTGGCCAGCCGCAGCGAGCAGATCCGCATCGCCGAGAAGGTGCTGGACGGGCAGGGCATCGGCGCCTGGCCGGTCTGCGGCAAGAAGGGCGGCTCGACCAAGCACTACTCGGCCAAGTCGGACGGTGACTCGGCGAAGAAGTCGACGCCGAAGAAGTCGACGAAGAAGGCCGGCGAGCACCGCTCGTCGCGCGGCGACCGGCCGGCCACCCGCAGCCACCGCGCCACCACGCCGAGCACCGGTGGCACGGACACCTACGTGGTCAAGCGCGGCGACACCCTGTCGATGATCGCCGACGCGAAGGACCTCGCCGGCGGCTGGCACGCCCTGTACGAGCGCAACAAGCGCGTGGTCGGCGCCGACCCGGGCCTGATCTTCCCGGGCCAGAAGCTCGACCTGCGCTGACGACGAGCGCACACGGACGCCCGGTCGGGATTCCCGGCCGGGCGTCCGGCTCTTCCTGTGGCGACACGCCGCCCGCGGGATGTCCGGGCTGCTCCCCGGGCCGACGGACGGCCCCGGCCGGCTTGATCACGGAAACCGTCGGGTGTGGTTGCTATCGTCACGGTGCTCCGGGAAGACGTGAAGAAAGCGCGGCTATGACCAACGATCCGTTCTCCGCGGCCGCGAGCCTCGACGAGTTGCTCACCCAGACCCAGCAGGCGTTGTCGGCCATGCGGGCGCGGGCCGTCGAGGACGCCGACAGTGACCCCCGCCGGCTGCTGCGCGCGGAGGGCAGTGCGGCCGGTGGCCGGGTCCGGGTGGTGGCCGTCCAGGGTGGACGGGTGGAGTCCGTGACGGTCGACCCGGCGCTGGCCTCGGCCGGCTGGGACAGCCTCTGCGGGCATCTGGTCGTCGCGGTCAACGCCGCGCTGGCCGAGCTCGACTCGCGGGTCAGCGCTTCGGCCCGGGCCGACGCCGACGCGCTCGCCGCGCGACTCGGTGGCCTGCGGGAGCAGTCGGCGCGGCAGATGGCGGAGTTCAGCCGGGCGGTGGAGGACGTGGTCGCCCGGCTCGACCGTTACCGGGCCGCGCGCGTCGACCGCCCGGCCTGATCCGTCGACGACGGTCGCCGGTCGGGTCCCGACCGGCGGATACGACGAAGCGGCCGGCCGTCGGGAGGACGACGACCGGCCGCTTCGCTGTGTCGATCAGGAGAGGGTGACCGCCGTGTCGTCGACGACGAAGGAGGTCTGCAGGGAGCTGTCCTCCACGCCGCTGAACGAGATGGTGGCGGTGGTGCCGGCCAGCGACGAGACGTCGAAGGACCGCTGAACGTAGCCGGCGGCCGCGTTCACGTTGGAGTAGGTGGCCAGGGTGGTGCTGCCGGCCTTGACGGTCAGCTTGTCGTAGGCCGTGCTGCCCGACTCCGCGGTGTCGATGTGCAGCCAGAAGGAGAGGGTGGCCTTGCAGCCGGCCGGGATCGTCACCGACTGGGACAGGGTGTCGGTGTGCGACGAGCCGTAGCCGTCCAGCCAGGCCTTGTACGAGCCGCCGTGGGCGGCCTGGCTGGTGGAGTTGGTGATGACGCCGGAGGTGGCGCTCCAGTTGACGTTGCCGGACTCGAAGCCGGGGTTGGCCAGCTTCTGGCCGGAGCAGCCGCCGGACGGCGGGGTGCTGGTGGCGGTCGGGGTCGGGGTGGTGCCGCCCGAGCAGGTCGGGTCACCGGACTGGGCCGGCACGCTGACCGCGTCCCAGGCGGCCTTGACCGTGTTGAACTCGGTGCAGCCGGTGGCGCCGTAGAGGTTCTTCGCGGCCTGCAGCGTCCAGGTGCGGTACTTCAGGTACGACGAGCCGGTGGTCTTCAGCAGCATCGCGTTGTACATGATCTTGATGGCCTTCTGGATGCCCAGACCGGTCACCGTGCTGCTGTTGCAGGTCGGGCTGGTCGGCTGCCCGTTGGTCGGGTTGGTGCCCATGGCCAGCAGGTAGAACCAGTGGTTGCCCGGGCCGGCCGCGGCGTGCACCTCGGTCGACGGGATGCTGCTGGAGTAGCAGTTCGCGTCGCCCAGCGCCGACGGGTTGTACATGTTGCGGATCGGGCCGCTGCCCACCAGGTTGACCTTCTCGCCGACCAGGAAGTCGGGAGCGTCGTAGGTGGACGGCTCGTTGGCGTACCACTCGGTGGCCGCGCCGAAGGTGTCGGCGACGAACTCCTGGGTGCCGTTGCCGGAGATGCCACCCGGGGTGTTGTCGTCGATGCCGTGGCCGATCTCGTGCGCGACCACGTCCAGCGAGCCGATCCAGCCGCCGGCGGTGTTCTTGCCGATCTGGACCTGGGTGCCGTCGTAGTAGGCGTTCTGGTCGTTCAGACCCACCCGGATCGGCCAGTAGCCGCCGCTGCCGTTGGCGCCGTTGCGGCCGAGCCAGTTGGCGAGCATCTTGTCCTCGGTCTGCGCCGCGAAGAGCGCGTCCACGCAGCCGGTCTCCCGGCTGGTGGCGACGCCGTTGCCCCAGACGTCGTCCGAGCCGCTGAACGTGGTGTTCGTCGCCGCGTCCTGGCAGACCAGGGTGGGCTTGCTCGGGTCCTTCATCGAGTAGGTGCTGCCCGACAGGGTGGTGCCCAGGGTCACCGGGCCGTTCCAGGCGCCGGTGCCGCTGCCGTGCACGATGTGCTCCTGCGTGCCGAGCACCTTGCCGGTGAGGGCGTCCACGTCGACGGTGAGCCGGCTCGGACCGTGCGCGTCGGTGCCCCGGACCGTGGTCTCCCAGGCCAGCGCGCGCTTGCCCTCGACGGTGTAGACGACCAGCTTGCTGCCCTCGACGTTGGTGACCGTCTTGAGCTGCGCGCGGGCGGTCTTCTCGGCGGCGGCGGAGGTCAGCTTCGGCGTGGTGACGAGGTTGCCGATGGCCGACTGCTGCGCGACGGAGGCGTACTTCAGGTTGCCGGCCGTGTCGGTGGCCAGCACGAAGTCACCACCGGTGACGGGCAGGCCCTTGTAGGTGCGCTCGTAGGAGACGTACTGGGTGCCCTCGGAGGAGATGACCTGCTTCTGCACGAACGCCTCGTCGGCGCTCGCGTGCAGGTACGAGGGACGGGAGGCGACCAGCGCGCTGGCCGACTTCGCGGCGAGCGTCCGGGCCTGGGCGGCGTCGGGGGCGGCACTGGGCGGGGCGGCCTGGACGGCCGCGGCGGTGCCTGCGGCGATCAGACCGGCCGCGGCCGCACCCGAGAGGGCGGCGAGGCGGGGAGAGAGCTTCAAGGGGGTGTGCTCCTGTTCCTAGGCGCACCGGACGGAGCCCGGTAGGGGCGTCTGGCGCGGTGTAACCAGGAGGCGGGCGACGGTCTGACCGAGGCTTGCCGGCGGGGGCCCCGGGTCGACGGATCGACCGGCCTGGGCCGCCGGGGGTTGGCGACCCGGGAGCACAATCACACGGCCCCGGGCCGGGAGCAATGGGTGACCTGGGCAACCGACACCGTTCGTTCTTGGCACACGATCGCAAAACCTAAGAACCCATGATCTTCTATAGCCCCTGATCAGGGCTAACGCAGTCCGCAGTGGACGAGGGTGTATCCGAAAAGCGGGTATTTGCCGGTCCTTGCTGATGGAGCGTATCCGCCCTCGGCCGGGATGCCGATCCGGTGGTGGCCCTTCCGGTCCGCCGGTCCGTGCCGAACGGATCGAGATCATCAGCCGCGTCGTCGGCCAAGATCGCCGTTCGGCGGATGTCACGACCAGGTCTCCGGCGCATTACCATCCGGTAACGAAGCATCGAGGAATCTCGATCTAAGATCGCTCCCGGAGGGCGGCTCGGCCCATGGTGGGGAGCAGCGTGCCGACCAGCTCCTCCGGAGCTACCGTGGCGGGCCGGTCGCTGACCTGGCCGTCGCCGAGCTCCACCACCCGCCACCCTCCGTCACGGTGCCGAGCCAGGTCCACCGTGACGAAGGGCAGATCAAGAACGGACAGCGCCCGTCCCAGGCCGGCGAGGTCCAGGTCCTCCCCGGCGGGCACCGCGGTCGGGGTGTCCGGATGCGCCCCGACCAGCGCGCACCTGCCCCCGACCCACCAGGTACGCAGCTCCGGGCCGATGAACGGCTCGAAGCGGCGCAGCACGAAACCGCCGGTGAAGTCCGTGTCCCGCAGCTCGCGCAGCCGGGTCGCCACCCGCCACGCCCGCTCGCCGTCCGCCAGCTCCGGCACGAAGGCGGCCTCGTGCCAGTGGTGCTTGGCCGACTTCACGTGGTCGCGCAGCACCGCCGGCCCGGGGCCGAGGGCATGCCGGGCCTCGTCGAACGCCTCGCGCCCGGCATCGGACGTCCACACCGACGCCGGCGTCAGGCCGGCCAGCGCCGGGTACCAGCCGGGCAGCTCGTGGGCCCGGCGGTAGTCGCGCGGCGTGGTCCACACCTCGACGCCCCGGTCGGCCAACGCGCCGGCCAGCGCCGCGTACCGGTCGGACGCGAGCATCCAGCCCCGGTACACCGCCCGCCCCGGGCCGCGTACCCCGGCCACCGCCCGTGCCGGGTCGCCGCCGGCGGCGAGCAGGTCATGATCGACCAGGGCGACGGCCGCGCCGGCGGACCGGGCGGCCTCCGCCTCGGGGGCGAAGTGGGGGTCCGGCCGGCGTGGACGCAGCGGGTCGGACGGGACGAGGAGCAGCACGGCGTCCATGGTGCCGGCGTGCCGCAACCGGCTCATCCCGTTTTCGGCCCGGATCAGGCCACGGCGGTGCCGAACAGGTGGCCGATGCCCCAGGTCAGGGCCAGGCCGGCCGCGCCGCCCAGCACCACCCGGGTGACCGCCAGCCGGGGACTGCTGCCGCCGATGCGCGCGCTGACCGCACCGGCGACACCCAGCGCCAGCAGCACCGCGAGCACCGTCACGGGCACCCGCAGGGCCTGCGGCGCCAGCAGCATCGCCAGCAGCGGCAGCACCGCGCCCGCGACGAACGCCACCGCGGAGGCGAACGCCGCGTGCCCCGGACTGGCCAGGTTCTCCGGGTCCACCTTCAGCTCGGCCTCGGCGTGCGCGGCCAGCGCGTCGTGCGCGGTCAAGCTCGACCGCGACCTGCCGCGCCGTCTCCGGACGCAGCCCCTTCGCCTCGTAGATCGCCGCCAGCTCGGCCAGCTCCTCCTGGGGCATCTCCCGCAACTCGGCGCGCTCCCGGCGCAGCAACGCCCGCTCGCTGTCGCGTTGGCTGCTCACCGAGACGTACTCGCCGAGGGCCATCGACACCGCGCCGGCCACCAGGCCGGCCAGACCGGCGGTGAAGACCGGCCCCCGCTGCGGCGTCGCCCCGGCCACACCCACCACGATGCCGGCCACCGACACGATGCCGTCGTTGGCGCCCAGCACCCCGGCGCGCAGCCAGTTCAACCGGCCGGCGAGACCGCCGCCCTGGTGCGGCTCACCGCCGTGCGGGGCGGCGGGGTCGGCGTCGTCACGTACCTCTGTGCTCACCGGCCCATCCTGCCGACCGGGCGGCGGCGCCGCCAGCCGGGCGAGCCCGTCCGTGGTCGGCCGCACGTCAGCGCAGCGCGAGGCCCAGGTCGCGGCCGGCCGCGCGCAGCGACTCGCGGGCGTCCGGGTGGGCGGCGTGGTCGACCAGTTGCTGCGCCTGCTCGAGGGCGTCGCGGCCCCACACCGCCGCGCAGCCCTGCTCGGTGACGATCGCGCTGTGCTGGAACGAGGTGACCGGCCCCGACAGCAGCGGCACCACGGTCGACACGTCGGCCCTCGGGTGCCAGGAGCGCAACGCGATCACCGCCTGGCCGCCGGGGGAGTGCAGCGCGCCGACGATGAAGTCGGTCTGCCCGCCGAAGCCGGAGTGCACCCGGGTGCCGATCCGGCTCGCGTTGGCCTGGGCGAACAGGTCCACCTCCAGGGCGCTGTTCACCGACACCAACCCGGGCTGCCGGGCGATCGTCGCCGGGTCGTTGGTCCGCTCGGTACGCAGCATGCGCACCCGCTCGTTGCCGTCGACCCAGTCGTACAGCTCGTCCGAGCCGAAGCAGAACGAGGCGGTGACCGGCCGGTCCGGGTCGAGGCAGCCGGCCTTCTCCAGGGCGAGCACCCCGTCGCTGAACATTTCCGAGAAGACCCGCAGGTCACGCCGGTCGGCCAGGGCGGACAGGGTGGCGTCCGGGATGCCGCCGATGCCCGTCTGCAGGGTCGCGCCGTCGGGCACCAGCGCCGCCACCCGGGCCCCGATCGCGGCGGCCACCGGGTCCGGCGTGCCGGCCGGCGCGGCGGGCAGCCGCTCGTCGACCTCCAGCACCAGGTCCACCGCGTCCAGCGGCAGTTCGGCGTCCCCGTACGTCCAGGGCATCTGCCGGTTGGCCTGGGCGACCACCAGGCCGCCCCGGGCCCGGACCGCCTCGACCGCGGCGGGCAGCACGTTCACCTCGACGCCGAGGCTGACCGCGCCGCCGCGCGGCACCGTGGTGTGCAGCAGCACCACGTCGGGCGCGAGCCGGCCGCGCAGCAGGGCCGGCACCAGGGACAGCCGGCTCGGCACGTACGACAGGCGCGGGTGCCCGCGCATGCCGGCCCCGACGAACGAGGTCTCGTAGTGCACGCCGGGCCGGTCGGGGATGCCGGGCGGGGCGTTGAGCATGTGCAGCCGGTACTCCGGCAGCACCGCGTCGAGCACCGCCAGGGCCCGCCGGGGCGGCACCTGGTTGCCGCTGGCCACCACCCTCGGCATCCCCGGCAGCCGGCCGAGCGCCGCTGCCAACCCGGACTCCGACACCACGCGCATGACGACCTCGGCCTCCGCGACGGCTGACCCTCATCCGTCGCCCGCAGCATCCCGTCGCGAAGGTCCCGCCGGACAGGGCCGGAGGTCCGTGACGGCGATCATGTCCCGGCCCGGCCCCGCGGCGGATCAGGTCAGCGCAGCGACCAGACCTGGTTGGGCTGGGTGCCGCCACCGCCGTAACAGGCGTAGATCTGCAGGCCGGTGCCGTTGGCGGTGCCCTGGCCGATCGCGTCCAGGCACTTGCCGGACTGCGGGTTGGTGACGGTGCCGTTCGCGTTCAACTGCCAGTTCTGCGCGCCCGAGCCGTTGCAGGTCCACAGTTGCACCCGCGCGCCGTTGGCGGTGGAGCCGCCCGCCACGTCCAGGCACTTGCCGGTGGCCGGGTTGACGAAGGTGCTGCCGGCGCGGCTCCACCGCTGGTTGGTCGCGCCGCTCCAGCAGTCCCAGAGCTGCACGGCCGTGCCGTCGGCGCCGACGTTGGCCGGGACGTCGACGCAGCGCCCGCTGCCCTGCCCGACGAGCTGCTGACCCGTGCCGCCGGTGCCGCCCGTGCCGCCGGCGTTGACCGCGGCGGAGAAGCTGTTCACCGCCAGGCCGACGCCGCCCTGCCACGGCTCGAAGCCGGCCTGGACGCTGGTCAGGTACCAGCTGGTGGTGACCTGGGTCCGGGCGTCGACGTCGCGGACGAAGTCCATCACGTCGAACGACCAGCTGCCCAGCGGCGAGGCGGCCACGTAGGAGACCACGTCGTTGCCGCCGTTCCAGCCCTGCCAGACCTGCCAACTGAGCCCGCCGATGGTGGTCCACCCGACGGCACTGCCGACCGGCTGCACGCCGCCCTGCCGGTTGAACCAGATCATCAGCTCCATCTGGTTGACCCCGGTGGTCTTGGCGGTCGGGTCCAGCCAGATGTCGTACGAGGCGTCGAAGGCGCTGTTCGCCACGTAGCTGTACGAGATGGACGACGGGGCGCTGCCGATCTGGGCCAGCTGGCGGGGCAGGTTGGTGCCGGGGGAGCAGTTGCCGTAGTGGCAGCCCAGGTAGATCGAGGGGTACGACAGCGGCGCGCCGCCGGAGGTCCAGCCGTCCTGGCGGGTGACGGCGAACCCGGTGCCGCTGACGTTGACGCACTGGGTGGCGCTGCTGCCCCAGCGGTTGTTCTGCACCACGTACCGGCTCTGGATCGTGGTCGAACCGTACTGGTCGCAGATCAGGGTGTCGGCCCGGGCCGGGGTGGCGTGCAGGGTGGGGGCGGTCAGCCCGGCCGCCACGGCGAGCAGTGCCGCCGCGAGGATCGATCGAAGTCGCACGTGGTTCTCCGCTCGCCGGCGCCCGTCCGACGGGAGAGCGCTCCACCGATGTGCGTCGATGTAACCACACGGACATCTTCTTGAGAAGCGGGTCCGCTCAGGCGCTGCGCCACGTCGCGTCGTCGCCACCCCACCGGGTCGGACCGGTGTCCCAGGTGACCGGGCCACCGGGCAGGGTGACCGGGGGCAGCGCGTACCGCAGCCGACCCTGCGGGGTGTCCCGCTCGGCACACCAGGGCATGGGGTCGGGTGGCGTGCCCGGACCGCCCGCCTCCCGGGGCAGCTCCGCCCGCAGCCAGCGGGCGACCCGTGCCAGCGACACCCCGACCGAGCGGGCCCCGCCGTGCCGGGTGCGCAGCGCCAGCGCCCGCAGCACCCCGGCGGCCAGCAGGTAGCCGCTGCCGTGGTCGAGAGCCTGGGCCGGCAGCACGCCCGGGGTGCCGTCGGGGTGGCGTTGCGTGTCGGCGATGCCGGTGGCCGCCTGGACCAGGCTGTCGAAGCCCCGCCGCCCGGCCCACGGGCCACCGTCGCCCCAGGCCGCCAGCCGGGCCACCACCAGGTCGGGCCGGTGCCGGCGCAGCGCCTCGGGGGAGTGACCGAGCCGGTCCAGGGCCCCCGGTCGGTAGCCGGTGACCACCACGTCCGCCCCGGCGAGCAGGGCCTCGAAGCGTTCCCGGTCGGCGTCGCGGGCCAGGTCGAGCAGGGTGGACCGCTTGCCGGAACCGGTGTCGAGGTGCTGCGCGGTGATCTCCGGCAGGCCCGGGGGGTCGACCCGCAGCACGTCGGCGCCGAGCAGCGCGAGGAACCGGGTGGCCACCGGTCCGGCGATCACCCGGGTCAGGTCGAGCACCCGTACCCCGGCGGCGGGCCGGCCGTCCGGCGGCGCCGGCAGCGTGCGCGGGGGTGTCGGGGCGTCGGTGCCGAGCCGGACCAGGGGCGTGGTCGCCGCCGCCACGCCCTGCGGGTGCGCGTCCCAGGCCGCCGGGGTGCGGACGGCGACGGCCAGCCCGCCGACGGCGACCACCCGCTCCTCGACGGTCGCGGCGGGCAGCGCGCGGATCCGCTGCGCGACGGCCGCGGTCAGCGCGTCGTCGTCGGGGCGCGCCGGGTCCAGGCCGCACGCGGTGAGCAGCCGGGCCCGGTGGTGCGGATAGTTGGCGTGGGTACGCACCCAGCCGTCGGCGGTCGGCCAGAACCGCGACAGCGGCGCGAAGCCGTCGAACGACCGGCCGTCGAGGCGCAGGTGCCGCTCGCTGGTGAAGGCCACCGCCACGGCCCGGCTGTCCACGGTGAGCGGCGCGGTGACGGCGCGCCCCCGGGCCCCGGCCAGCTCGGCCGCCGCGAGCCCGGCCGCCGCGACGCAGCCCACGGCCAGCCCGGTGACCGGCAGCCGGGCCGGCAACGTGTCCGCCGGCCCGGTCAGCCGCACGGCCGCCGCCGCGGCGGGGTCACCTCCGACCGCCGCCCACGCCGCCCGGACCGCCACTTCCACCGACTGCTCCATCGCCGGATCATCCCACCGGGGTCAGCGGGGGCCCTTGGTGCGGGTGGGGGAGGCGGTGGGCAGGGAGGTCAGCGACGGGGAGAGGGTGGGCAGCGGAGTGGGTCGCCGGGTGGGGGTGGGGCTGGGGCTGGGGCTGGTGGGTTCGGCGCTCGGCGTCGGCGGGACGGTCGGCGACGGGGCCGCGCTGGTGGGCGCGGACGGGGCCGGGGCGGTGGCGGTCGGGGTGTCGTCCGGGAAGGACGGCTCACCGAAGCGGTACTTGCCGGGGTCGAGCTTCAGCGCGGCGCTCGCCTGCGTCATGAACTGCCGCCAGATCGGACCGGGGCCGGTGGAGCCGTACACCTCGTAGCTGCCGCCCCTGGTCCGCAGCGGCTTGCCGTCGGTGGTGCCCAGCCAGACCGCGGCGGCCAGCGCGCCGGTCCAGCCCACCATCCAGGTGTGCACGTTCTGGGTGGTGCTCTGGCCCGCCTGCCAGGTGCCGGTCTTGCCGGCGGAGTCCCAGTCGTTGTCGAGCTTGGCCGCCTTGACCCGGCGCAGCGTCCAGTCGAGCTGGTCGACGGCCTCCTTGTCCAGCCCCAGGTCGGTCTGCTTGAGCTGCTCGGTGTAGATCTTGTCATCGCCCTTGGTGACGGACCGGACGAAGTGCGCCTCGGCGCGCTTGCCGCCGGCGGCGAAGGTGGCCATCCCGTTGGCGTGGTCCTGCACCGTGATGCCGTACTGGCCGATGCCGACCTCGGTGGAGAAGCGCTTGGCGGCCTCGTCGACGGGCTCGTCGCGCAGGTCCACCCGCTGCGGCTGCGGGTTGCCCTTGACCGTCTCCCACATCGAGTCGACCCC